>NZ_JAHRYQ010000001.1:0-1200000 GCF_020622065.1 Geothrix sp.
CGATGATACTGCGCCGGACAGGCGTGGAAAAGTAGGTCGCTGCGACGTTAAAATCCCCTCTGGGCCATCACAAATGATGGCCCAGAGCTGTTTTACTGATAAAATTCTTCACCTATTTCGAGGAATCCATGGGCATCGAGGTCCGCCTTCCAGACGACTCTCTCCGGCAGTTGGCCGAGGGCGCCACTGGAGCCGATCTGGCAGGTGGCATCGGAGCGCGCCTCTTGGAGGCGGCCTTGGCCGTCAAGGTGGATGGGCGCCTGGCGGATCTGAAGACCCCCCTGGTGGATGGGGCCAAGGTCGAGATCGTGACCAGCAAGGCCCCCGAAAGCCTGGAGCTGATCCGCCATTCCACGGCCCACCTGCTGGCCCACGCCGTGAAGCGCCTCTATCCGAATGCGCGGGTGGGCATCGGCCCGGTCATCGAAGATGGCTTCTATTATGACTTCTGGATGGACAAGCCCTTCACGCCCGAGGACCTGCCAGTCATCGAGGCCGAGATGCGGAAGATCGTGGCCGAGGGCGTCGAAGTGGTTCGTGAGGACCTCGGCCGGGACGCCGCCGTGGCGCGGTTCCAGGCCATGGGCGAGCCCCTCAAGGTGGAAATCGTCTCCAGCATTCCGGCCAGCGACATCATCAGCGGCTACCGCCAGGGCGACTTCTACGACCTCTGCCGGGGACCCCATGTACCCAACACGGCGAAGCTGAAGGCCTTCAAGCTGCTCAGCATCGCCGGAGCCTACTGGAAGGGCGACGAGAAGAATCCGATGCTCAGCCGCATCTACGGTACCGCCTTCCATACTCAGAAGGAGCTCGACGAGCACCTGAAGCGGCTGGAGGAGGCCAAGGCGCGCGACCACCGGAAGCTGGGCAAAGAACTGGGTCTCTACTCCTTCCACCCGGAGGCGCCGGCCTCGCCCTTCTTCCATCCCAAGGGCACCCAGGTCTACAACGAGCTGGTGACCTACATGCGCGAGCTGTACTTCAAATACGGCTATAGCGAGGTGATCACACCGCAGGTGCTGGATGTGGCCCTCTGGAAGACCAGCGGCCATTACGAGAATTACGCCGAGAACATGTACTTCACCACCGCCGAGGAGCGGGAGTACGCGTTGAAGCCCATGAACTGCCCGGGCCACTGCATCATGTTCGGCAGCCAAAAACACAGCTACCGCGACCTGCCCATCCGCTACGCGGACTTCGGCCGCCTGCACCGCTATGAGCGCAGCGGCGTCACCCACGGCCTGACCCGGGTGCGCACCTTCTGCCAGGACGACGCCCACATCTACTGCACGCCCGAGCAGATCAAGACCGAAATGGCTGCCTTCCTGGCGCTGCTGAAGGAGGTCTATGACACCTTCGGCTTCGACGGGATGCGCGTGGCTCTGAGCACCCGGCCCGAGAAGCGCCTGGGCTCCGACGAGATCTGGGACGCCGCTGAACGGGCCCTGGGCGAGGCCCTGGACGAGGCCGGGATGCCCTACACCCTGAATCCGGGCGAGGGCGCCTTCTACGGACCCAAGATCGAGTTCCAGATCCTGGATGCCCTCAAGCGGCCCTGGCAGCTGGGCACCCTGCAGGTGGACTACATGCTCCCGGAGCGCTTCGACCTGAAGTACACCCAGGCGGACGGCGCCGAGGGTCGCCCCATCATGCTGCATCGCGCCATCCTGGGCAGCCTCGAGCGCTTCATGGGGATCCTCGTGGAGCACACCGCCGGCGCCTTCCCCGCCTGGCTGGCGCCGGTGCAGGTGGCGATCCTGCCCATCACGGACCGGGCCAATGCCTTCTCCACGGAAGCCGCGGCCCGGGCGAAGGCCCTGGGAATCCGGGCAGAGCTGGATTCCCGCAACGAGAGCCTGAAGGCCAAGATCCGCGAGGCCCAGCTGGCCAAGGTCCCCTACATGCTGGTGATCGGGGACCGCGAGGCCGAGGCGGGCACGGTTTCCGTGCGCCACCGCCACCGGGGCGACCTGGGCGTGCAGCCCCTGGACGCTTTCCTGGAGGCCCTTGCCCTCGAGGTGCGGGACCGCCAACGCTGATTTGGTTTTCCGTGCTTGGCGAAGGCCGGGCCAAGTGTTAGACTTTTTGTCCTTGTGTAACTAGGGGAGGAACCATTCGTCCGAACGAGACCCGCATCAACGACGGCATCCGGGCCCAAGAGGTCCGCGTCATCTCCGAAGATGGCGAACAGCTTGGCGTGATGCCTCCCCACCAGGCCATCCGGATTGCAGAAGAGCGCGGTCTTGATCTGGTGGAAGTCGCCGGAAACGCACAGCCGCCTGTTTGCCGAATCATGGACTACGGCAAGTACAAGTTCATGGAAGCCAAGCGGGAACACGCAGCCCGGGCGAAACAGAAGAACATCGTGGTCAAGGAAGTGAAGTTCCGCCCCAAGACCGATGACCACGACTTCGACTTCAAGGTGAAGCACATCCTGCGGTTCCTGGAGGAAGAAGACAAAGTCAAGGTGGTGGTCATGTTCCGCGGACGCGAAGTGGTCCATCGCGACATCGGCTACCGGATCATCGAAGAAGTCATTCAACGGGTCGGCGACAAGGCCATCGTCGAAAAGGGCGCCGGCATTGATGGCCGCGACATGCACGCCATCCTCGCCCCCCGGATCATCGAGGCGCCCAAACCGCCGAAGAAGCCCAAGCCAGCCAGTCCCGAAACCCCCGCAACCGAAGCCCAGATCCAGTGAGGAAGCCATGAGCGGTTACAAGATCAAGACCCACAAGGGCGCCCAGAAGCGGTTCAAGAAGACCGCCGGCGGCAAGTTCAAGCGCGGCTGCTCGCACCAGCGCCACATCCTGACCAAGAAGACAGCCAAGCGGAAGCGCCAGCTGGACATGGGCCGGATGGTCTCCAAGGCCGATACCAAGGCCGTGGCCGCGATGCTGCCCTACGCCTGAATATCATCCGGAGTTCCACGCAGGCAGTGCCTGCTTGGAACTTGTTCCCCCCCGCCGATGGATCTAAAATCGGTGGTTCAACCCGGTGGCTGAGGCCACCCCCGATGAGGCCTTCAAACGCTCTTCCGAGCTGCCTCGAGGAAAGGAAGTAACATGACTCGCGTCAAACGAGGTTTTAAGCGCGCCCAGCGCCGCAAGCGCATGATGAAGTTCGCCAAGGGCTTCTACGGCGCCAAGTCCCGCCTGTACCGGTCCGCCAAGGAAGCCGTCGAGAAGGCCCTCGGCTATGCCTACCGCGACCGCAAGGTCAAGAAGCGCGACTTCCGCCGCCTCTGGGTGGTGCGCATCAGCGCCGCCTGCGGACAGAACGGCACCAGCTACTCCAAGTTCATGGGCGGCCTGAAGAAGGCTTCCGTGGACCTGGACCGGAAGATCCTCGCGGATCTCGCCGTGCGCAATCCCGAAGCGTTTACCAAGCTCGTGGCCGTGGCCAAGGGCTGATCGCGAACGCAGCAAATCGCAGACACCCGAAAGGCCGCGCAAGCGGCCTTTCTTTGTGTTGAGGGCACCATGGAGCATCTGCTGCCAGCGGAGATCATCGAGGCGGGCCGGGCCTTTCCGGAGGCGCTGGCCGCCTGTGGCGACCTGGACGCGCTGTTGCGCCTCAAGGGCGAGTATGTGGGGCGCGACGGCAGCCATGCCGCGCGGCTGATGGAGCTGCTCAAGGCGGCGCCGAAGGAGCAGAAACGCGACCTGGGCGCCGTGATCAACGGCCTCAAGCAGCAGTGGGAGGAGGGCCTCAAAGCCCGCCAGACCGAGCTGGAGGCGGCGAAGAAGCAGCTGAACGCGCTGGCTGATCGCTGGGATCCTTCACTGCCGCCGCCGGTCCCGGCCCGTGGCGCGCTTCATCCCCTGAACCGGCTCATGGACCGCCTGGTGGAGGTCTTCCGGCCCCTCGGCTTCCATGTGGAGGAAGGCCCCGAGGTCGAGACGGAAGCCCACAACTTCGACGGCCTGAACATCCCGGAGGACCACCCGGCGAAGGCTTCCTCGGACACCTTCTATCTGGCGGCCCATCCGGAGCTGCTGCTTCGCACGCACACCAGCCCTGTGCAGGTCCGCACCCTGCTCCGCGTGGCGCCGCAGCTCGCGGCGAGCGGCGGCATCCGCTTTCTCGCACCGGGCCGCGTCTACCGAAAAGACGAGATCGATCCCACCCACAGCCCCATGTTCCACCAAGTGGAGGGCATGCTCGTGGGCCGCGGCATCGGCATGCAGCACCTCAAAGGCACGCTGGAATATGCGCTGCGGGCGCTGTTCGGCCCGCACACGGAGATCCGCCTGCGGCCCTCGTACTTCCCCTTCGTGGAGCCGGGCTGCGAGGTGGATGTGAGCTGCCCGCTGTGTGACGCCAAGGGCTGCCGCGTGTGCAAAGGCTCCGGCTGGGTGGAGATCCTGGGCGCGGGTCTCATCCATCCGAATGTGCTCCGCTACGCGGGCATCGATCCGGCGGAATGGTCCGGATGGGCCTTCGGCATGGGCGTGGAGCGCATGGCCATGATGCTGAGCCAGACTCCCGATCTGCGCTTGTTCTTCGAGAACGACCAGCGCTTCCTCAACACCATGGGAGGGCTCGACTGATGTGGATCGACCGCAAGGCCCTCGCCGCCGAAATCCCCGCCGCCGCTGCCTTGGAGACCCGCCAGCTCTGTGAGCTGCTCGCCTCCCTCGGTTTTCCCGTGGATGGCGTGGCCGTCCGTGAAGGGTCGGAGGTGCTGGATGTGGACATCACCGCCAACCGCGGCGACGCCATGTCCCACCGCGGCATGGCCCGGGAAGTGGCCGCCAAGCTGCAGCAGCCTCTCGCACCCCTGGCCCCTCCGTCGGTGACCGAAGGCGCGCCCAGGATTCAGGTGCGCCTGGAGAGCCCCGCCTGCCCCCTCTATGCCACGGCCCTGCTCAGCCTGGGCGAAGGGGCCACGCCGCCGGAGACCCAGGCCTTCCTGCGGGCCCTGGAAGCTTTGCCGAAGCACCTGCCCGCCGTGGATGCCTCCAACGATCTGCTGCACCGATACGGTCATCCCACCCACGCCTTCGACGCGGACCGCATCCGCGGTGCGGTGTCGATCCGCCAGGCGAAGGCCGGGGAAACCCTGGTGACGCTGGATGGCGTTGCCCGGACGCTGGCTGCCGGGGACCTCGTCATCGCCGATGAGGCTGGCCCCATCGCCCTTGCGGGCGTCATGGGCGGCGAGGGCACGAAGGTGACGGAATCCACCCGCCGCGTGCTGCTGGAAAGCGCCTGGTTCGATCCGAAGTCCGTGAAGGCCACGGCTCGCCGCCACAGCCTGCACACGGACGCATCCCATCGCTTCGGCCGCGGCGCCGACCCCGCCATGGCCGCCGTGGCGCGGGACCTGCTGGTGCATCGGCTGCAGTCCTGGGCCGGCGCCACACTGGAAAGCGCCTGGACCGTGGGCGGCCTGCCTCCGGCTCCGGCGCCCGTCTCGGTGCCCGAGGCGCTGCTGACGCGGGTCGCCGGCGAGGCCCGGCCCCTGGCCGAGGGGGTCGAGGCCCTGCGCCGGCTGGGCTGCACCGTGGAGACCCAGCCGGGCACGCTGGTCGTCCAACCGCCCTCCTGGCGCCATGACCTGGCGATTCCGGAAGACCTGGCCGAGGAGGTGCTGCGGCTCCGGGGTTACGAGCACATCCCCTCGGTCCTCCCGCCCCTGGAAGGTCCGCCTCTGCCCCTCGCTGCAGAGTACCTGCAGCGCCAGGCCGTGGCCCGCCGGCTGGCCCACCTGGGCTTCCACCAGACCGTGACCTACGGGTTCATCAGCCTCGATGCGGACGCCGCCTTCGCCGTGGCGGGGAATCCCGCCGAGGGCCGCACCCTGGTCAATCCGCTGGGCCAGGAGTACTCAGTGATGCGCGGCACCCTGCTGTCGAGCTTGCGGTCCGCTGCCGAGCAGAACCTCCGCCAGGGAGCCCGAGAGATCCGGCTCTTCGAGCTGGCGCCCACCTACACCAGCGGCCCGCAGGGTCCGGCCGAGCAGTTCACGCTGGGCCTGATCTGGGGCGGCACCCTGGGGGGGGAGGACTACCTGAGCCCCGCCCGTCCCGTGCGGGAGGCCGACCTGTCGGGCATGGCCCGGGATCTCGGCCTGGCCCGCCTGCCGGAGATCCGCGCCCTGGGCGAGGGCCTGTTCGGGTTCGAGCTTCCGGTGGCGGACCTGCCACAGGCGGGGGCCCGGATCATCCCGACCTTCCGCGCCTTCAGCCGCTTCCCCTCGGTGGAGCGCGACCTGTCCCTGCTGGTGGACCTCGGTCAGTCCCACGAAACCCTGACAGTGGCCATGCGGGCGGTGCTGCCGGCGGGCATCCTCCAGGACCTGCGCTGCGTGGATGTGTTCCGCCACAAGAGCCTGCCGGAGGGACGCCAGGCCTGGCTCATGCGCCTGCGCTTTCAGGCCGATCGCACTCTGGTGGGCGACGAGGTGGACGGCTGGGTGGCCTCGGCGTTGGCCGCGGCCGAAGCCCTCGGGGCGAAGCTCCGGGCGTAAGATGAGCTCTGAGAGGCATCCATGGACCTTCTGAAACAACTCGAATCGAAGATGCAGGCCTTGGTCCAGCAGCGCAACCAGCTGAAAGAAGAGCTGGATGCACTGAAGGCCGCCGGAGCGGTCGGGGACCAGGAACTGCAGTCCCTCCGGGCCCGGCTGGAAGAAGCCCTCTCGGACAAGCTGGCCCTGGAGAAGGACCGGGAGGCGGTGAAGGAACAGGTGGCCTCCATCCTGCGGGCCCTGGAGGCCCTGGGATGAGATCCCTGCCGCCCCTTCCTGGGGTCCGGGCGGCCACGGTGGCGGTCCTGGGGCGGGAGCTCCAGGTCCAGACGGACCACCCCGAGTCCTTGGCCGCGGCGGTCCGGGTCCTCGAGGAGACCTTCCGCGACATGGACTCGCAATGCCAGGTAAGATGGGGAAGCGTCCCGAAGGGCCTCGACACCCCGTCGTGGTACCTCCTGGGCGCCCTGAACCTGGCGCACCGCGTGGCGCGCCTGGAGCAGGAAGCCAACCAGCACACCCAAAACCTGGAACAGACCCTTTCGAAGCTGTTGAACGATGTTCCGGACGAACCTTCCGCCCCCGTGCCTTTCCTCGACGAGGACGGAGACTGATTTCCCTGCGAGGCCCGTGATCATGGCCAAGCTCTTGTTCCGTAAGTCGACTAGGGAGACCTTCCCCCTGTCCTGTGCGTTCCGCGCGTCGGCGCGCCTTAGCCAGGGACTCTGGTTTCCCCCCTATAAATTAGGGAACTCGGCAAGCCTCCACGACTGAGCGGGGATTTTCAATTCGGGTGCTGGTGGCTTCTGGACCTCTTTCCCAGGAGTCGCTGATGACCTTGATCGATTGGATTTTTCTCTGCCTCGCCATCGCCTCCGGCGGGGTGGCGTTGCTGATGGCCATCAAGGCCCAAAAGGCCACCCTGGAGAGCTCCCAGGCCCAGGCCAAGGCCGAGGCCGACACCAAGTCCCAGCGGGAGAAGCTGCTGGAGGAGGCCAAGGCGGAAGCCCAGCGCCTCCGTAAGGCCGGAGAGCAGGAGGCGGAAGCCCTCCGCAAGGAATCCGAACTCAAGGTGAAGGAACAGGCCCTCCAGGCCCGTCAGGAAGCCGAGAAGCTGCTGGCCGAGCGCCAGAAGAACCTGGAGAAGCAGGAACAGCGGCTCCAGCTGAAGGAGGAAGGCCTGCAGACCAAGGAGGAGGGACTCGACAAGAAGCTCCACCAGGTCGAGCAGAAGACCAAGGACATGGATGCCCTCACCGAGCGCCGCAAGGCCGAGCTGGAAAAGCTCGAGGCCCAGCAGGCGGAAGTCCGGCAGCTGGTGGAAGCTCAGGCCAAGCGCCTGGAGGAAGTCGCCGGCCTCACCCGCGAGGACGCGAAGAAGGAGCTGATCGGACAGCTCGAGTATTCCGCGAAGATGGACGCGGCGAAGCTGGTACGGCGCATCGACGAGGAAGCCCAGGAGGAGGCGGCCAAGAAGGCCCGGTGGACCATTGGCGCCGCCATCCAGCGGGTGGCCTCGGATGTGGTGGCCGAGCAGGCCGTGAGTTCCGTCCAGCTGCCCAGCGACGATCTGAAGGGCCGCATCATCGGTCGGGAAGGCCGCAACATCCGGGCCCTGGAAAAGGCCACGGGCTGCGACCTCATCGTGGATGACACGCCGGAGAGCATCGTCGTGTCGAGCTTCGATCCCATCCGCCGCGAGGTCGCCCGCCAGGCCATCCTCAAGCTCCTGGCCGACGGCCGCATCCACCCCGCCCGCATCGAGGAGGTGGTGGAGAAGGTCAAGGTGGACATGGATCAGCACCTCAAGGAGATCGGCGAGGCCGCCTGCATCGAGCTGGGCTTCCCCGATGTCCATCCCAAGCTGCACAAGCTGGTGGGCCGTCTGAACTACCGCACCTCGTACGGCCAGAATGTGCTGGAGCACACCAAAGAAGTGGCCCGCATCGCCGAGTACATGGCCGGCGAGATGGGCGCCGATGCGCGGCTCTGCCGCCGGGCGGGGCTCTTCCATGACATCGGCAAGGCCATCGACCGCGAGGTGGAAGGTACCCACATCGAGATCGGCATGCAGCTCATGCAGCGCTATGGGGAGAAGGACGAGGTCATCCACGCCATGAGCTGCCACCACGGGGATTTCGAACCCCGCACGGTGGAGGCCATGCTCATCACGGCCGCGGACGCCCTCTCCGCCGCCCGTCCCGGGGCCCGGCGCGAGATGCTGGAGACCTATGTCAAGCGCCTTGAGAAGCTCGAGGAGATCGCTGGGAGCTACAAGGGCGTGCAGAAGAGCTACGCCATGCAGGCGGGCCGCGAGATCCGCATCCTGGTGGACGCCGGTTCCGTCAACGACGACCAGGCCTACTGGATCGCCAAGGATGTCTCCCGGCGCATCGAATCCGAGATGCAGTACCCCGGCCAGATCAAGGTCACGGTCATGCGAGAACTGCGCGCGGTCGAGATCGCCCGCTAAGGGGTGCGTCTGATACAGTCCTGAAAGGTCTCAACCCCCCTTCGGTCTGGTATCCCCTTGGACGCATCTCCTTCCCAGCCCCCTGCGTCCGGTCGTCTCAGCACGGTCGCAGAACGGGCCCTCCGGCACCTGTTCCAGGGGGCTTCCCTGGCCTTCCTGGTCCTGGACCGGGCGGGCCGTCTCCTGCATGCGAATCCCCGGGCCCTCGTCATGCTGGGGGCCGGCGAGGAGGACCTGCCGCAGGTCGGCCTTGAGCGGCTTCGGCACGACCTGCCTCCCAGCCTCGCCCAAGCCTGGTTTGAGGCGGCCTTTGAGTCCCGGGTGGATCGTTCCGAGCTGGGAACCTGGCTGCGCCTCGACGGAACCGTGTTGCCGGTCCGCCTGACGGTGGTGGGCCTCACCACAGAGGAGGGAGGGCACCTCTTCGTGTGGGGACGGGATCAGTCGGAAGAGCAGCTGATCGGCGCGAGACTGGCGGAAAGCGCGGGACTCCAGCGTCACCTGGCCGAGGGCATCTACGCCTTGAGCCTGGTCCGGACCCGCGAGGAGGCCTATCGGGTGCTTCTGGGCCAGGCCACCGCGATCCTGACGGGGCCGCACTGGTCCCTGGGGCGGATCGAGATCCGGGAGGGACACCCCAAGGTCATCCTGGCGGCCTGGTCGCCCTCGCTGGCGGCTCGGCTGGGGCCTTCCCTCAAGGGACTCGAGTTTCCCCTGGCGGACTCCGGCTTCGCCCGGGAAGTCTGTGAGCACCGCCGCATGTGCTTCGTGGAGGAGGCCTCCACCTCGCCTTCGATGATCCAACCCGCCATCGTGGCGACCTACGGCCTCCGGAGCCTCCTGGGTGTGCCCCTGGTCTTCGAGGGCCGCATTGCCGGGGTGCTGTTCGGGGCCACCTTCCAGGGTGAGCCGCCGACGCCGCCGCGCGAGACCATGTTCCCCGTCCTTCAGAGCCTGGCGCGGATTGCCGCTTTGGCCCTGGAGCGCCTCGAAAGCGAAGACCGCCTGGAGGAGGCGGCCCGCCTTTCCAGGGGGCTGGCCCAGGCCGTCCGGGACCTGGCGGAGGCCGTGGACGAAGAGGCGCTCATTGGCCGCCTGTTTCGCTGGGCGGCGAAGCTCGCGCCGTTCCCGGAGTGGTGGTTCAACCGCTACGATCCCGAGACGAAGGGCAGCATCACCACCCACTGGACGCCAGGCCTGGAAGCCCTGGGCTCGCCGGAGGCCATCCGCCAGCCGGTCCCAGTGGCGGGCAACGCCTTCCTGGAGGCCATCCACCTCCAACAGGAGGCGGTCCACATTCCCCAGTGCCGCACGAGGGCGGAGTCGTTCGACCTGGCGACCTGGCCCTTCCGGTCCGTGGTGGGTCTGCCCTTGGCCCACGAAGGGGCTGTGGTTGGCATCCTCCATGGCGGATCGTTCGGGGAGCAGGGCGAAGTCTCGCTGTCCGATGAGCGCTTCGAGGCGCTGAAGAGTTTGGCCGAAGCCGCCGGCCTGGTGATGAAGCGGCTCCACGCCCGGCGTGCGCTCGAGGCGCAGGAAACCCGCTTCCGCATGCTGTTCGAGCAGACGCCCGATCCCATCGTGCTGCTCTCCGGAGGGCAGGTCGCGGATGTCAATGCGGCGGCCTCCCGGCTCTTCGGGCTGGACCGCGAGGTCATGCTCGGACAGCCGATGCTGGCCTTCTGCCCGGAGTGGCAGCCCGAGGGCGGATCGAGCGAGGACCTGGGCCGCCGCCACATGGAGGCCGCCATGCGCGGCACCTGCGAGCAGTTTGAGTGGGTCTTCCGCTGCGAGGGCGGACGGGAGGCCATCTGCCAAGTGAATCTGACGCGCCTCGACCCTGAGGATCGGCCTCTGCTGCACGCGATCGTGCGGGACATCACGGCGCAGAAGCGGGCGGAATCCGAACGCGTGGCGCTGGAGCGCCAGCTGTTCCAGGCCCAGAAGATGGAGAGCCTGGGCGTCCTGGCGGGCGGGATCGCCCACGACTTCAACAACCTGCTCATGGGTGTGCTCGGCCACGCCGGCCTGGCCCTGGAACAGCTGAATCCGCTCCATCCCATCCGCCGCAACCTGGAGGCCATCCAGAAGGCGGGACAGCGCGCCGCGGATCTGACCCGCCAGATGCTGGCCTACTCGGGTCGCGGCCAGTTCGTGGTCCGTCACCTGGACCTCACCACCCAGGTGGAGGAGATGCTGCACCTCCTGGAGGTGAGCCTCCCCAAGACTGTGGTGCTCAACCTGGACCTGAAGAAGGGCCTGCCGGCGGTCTCGGCGGATGCCTCCCAGATCCAGCAGGTGATCATGAACCTGGTGATCAATGCCGCCGAGGCCATCGGCGAGACCTCGGGCGCGATCACCCTCGCCACGGGGGCCCAGCGCCTGGAGGAACCGGGGATCCGCACCATGCTCGTGGGCCAGGATGTGCCGCCGGGCATCTATGTCTATCTGGAGGTCACCGACACTGGCTGCGGCATGGATGTCGACACCATGAGCCGCATCTTCGAGCCCTTCTTCACGACCAAGTTCACCGGGCGGGGCCTCGGCCTCTCGGCCATCATGGGCATCGTCCGCGGCCACAAGGGGGCCCTGCGCGTGTATTCGGAAGTGGGTCAGGGGACGACCTTCAAAGTGCTGTTCCCCGCCCAGGGGGCCATGGCGGACGCCCATGCCGTCCCAGGCCGCGAGGCCGCCTGGGAGGGGACCGGGCTCATCCTGGTGGTGGACGACGACGAGACCGTGCGGACCGTGGCCCGGCAGGCCCTTGAGCTGAGGGGGTTCCAGGTGCTGGAGGCGGAGGATGGCCGGATGGCCGTGGATCTGGTGCGGGAGCAGGGCCCGGCCATCGGGCTGGTGCTCCTGGACATGACCATGCCCCACATGGGCGGGGAGGAGGCCTATCGCGAGATGCGCATCCTCCAGCCGGACCTCCGCGTGATCCTGAGCTCGGGCTACAACGAGGTGGAGGCCATGAGCCGCTTCATGGGGAAGGGGCTCAAGGGATTCATCCAGAAGCCCTACGGTCCGAAGGACCTGCTGGCGAAGATCCAGGGCGCCCTGGAGGCTTGAGCCATGCGGACCGTCTTGCTGCTCGCGCTCAGCAACATCTTCTTCGCCCTGCGGGCTCAGGCCTCATCTCTGGCTGGGGTGGCCCCAGGGGGTGGCCGTTGAGAACCGTCCTTCTGCTCGTCCTCAGCAACATCTTTATGACCTTCGCGTGGTACGGCCACCTGAAGCAGCACCGGGACAGCCCCCTCTGGGTGGCGATCCTGGCGAGCTGGGGCATCGCCTTCTTCGAGTACTGCCTGATGGTGCCCGCCAACCGCGCGGGCTACGACCGCTTCAGCCTGCCTCAGCTGAAGGTGATCCAGGAGGTGGTGACCCTCCTCGTCTTCGCAGTGTTCGCGGTGGCGTGGATGCGGGAGCGCCTGCACCTCAACCACCTCTGGGCGGGGCTCTGTCTGGTGGGTGCGGTGTTCTTCACCTTCCGCAAATAGGCCGGCCGGGGGTTCAGGGTTCCAGGTGGATGAGGCCGCGGCGGAGGGCCACCACGGCGGCTTCGGTGCGATCCTTCACCTGGAGCTTGCGGAGCAGGTTGTTCACATGGATCTTCACGGTGGGCTCGGCCAACCCCAGGTTCTCGGCGATTTCCCGATTCCGCTGTCCCAGGGCCAGGAGGCGCAGCACATCGAGCTCCCGCGGCGTCAGGCGTTCGGCCTCCATGGCCTCCACCAGCCGGGCGGCGGTGGCGGGCGGCAGGTAGCGCTGGCCGGACGCCACGGCCCGCACGGCCTCGATGAGCGTGGCGCGCCGGACGCTCTTCAGCAGGTAACCCCGGGCCCCGGCCTCGAGGGCGCGCTGGATGTCCGCGTCCCCGTCGAAGGTGGTGAGCACCAGCACCCGGGCTTCGGGATCTTCGCGCCGGATGGCGATGATGGCTTCCACGCCCGACTGGCCCGGCAGCTGAAGGTCCATGATGGTGACCGTGGGCTTCAGGGTGCGCCAGGCCGTCACGGCCTCGCGGCCGTCCCCGGCCTCGCCGACCACTTCCAGATCGGGTTCCCCCTGATGGAGGATGGCGACGAGCCCATCCCGCACGACGGGGTGGTCATCCACGATGAGCAGCGTGATGGGGGTCGCGGTCATAGGTGCCACCTTTGGGTGGGAAGGGTGATGGTGATGCGGGTGCCGAGCCCCGGACTGCTGTCGATGTCGATGCGCCCCCGCAGCTGGCGGACGCTTTCCCGGATGCTGCGCATGCCGTAGCCCGCCGCGTCGGCGGAAGGGTCGAAGCCCTGCCCATCATCCTCGATGTTGAGGCGGACCTGGCGCCCTTCGTACTGCAGCACCACCCGCACCCAGCGGGCCTTGCCGTGGCGCAGGGCATTCGTGAGCGCCTCCTGGGCCATGCGGAGCAGCTCCTCCTCCACCCGCCGGCCCAGGGGGCGGGGTTCGCCGGTCTGGGCCAACTCCACCTGGATCTCCGTGCCGGCCAGCAGGCGGTCTGACAGCACGCGCAGGGCGCCCAGGAGGTTCGTGCCCTCGGGCCGGTGGGGGCGGAGGGCCATGACGGACCTTCGGGCCTCCTGCAGGCTGGCTACGGCCAGCTTGCGGGCATGATCGAGGCGGGTCAGCACGGGCTCCGGGTCGCCTTGCAGCCGGGCCAGCTTGGCTTCGGCGGCCTCGATCTGCAGCAGCACGCCGGTGAAGCCCTGGGCCAGGTGGTCGTGGATCTCACGGGCCATGCGGTTGCGCTCGCCCAGCACGGCCGACTTCGCCTCCAGCTGCTGAAGGCGCAGGCGGAGGAGCCACCAGGCGAACGCCCCCGCGCCCAGTGCGCACACCACCCAGAAGACCGGCCGCTGGTACAGGTAGGGCTGGACATGGACCTCGATGGACTGCTCCTGCGGGGGGCTATCCTCATCGAGCCGCCAGGCCTGGAGGACGAACCGGTAGGTCCCCGGCGGCACATTGGAGTAGGCCGAGAACCGGCGGTCGCCCACCTCGTTCCAGATGTGCTCCAGGCCCTCGAGGCGGTAGCGGAAGCGGACTTTGTCCGCCCTCGTGAGCGAGGTGGCGGTGTAGTACACCTCGAACCGATGGGTGCCCGGGGGGACCTGGATGGGGACGGTGTCGGGCAGAACCGTCTCGTCGCTTTCGGCCTTCAGGATGTGGAGGCGCAGCGCGGGGCCGGCCTTGGGCGGGGGCGGGGAGGAAGCCCGGCCGTCCAGCCGCGCAAGCCCGCGGCTGGTGGGGAAGTACAGGTCGCCTTCGCGGGTGAGCCAAGCCACAGGCTGCGGGCCGTTACGGGTCTCCCGGGAGGGCATGCCATCGTGGTGGTCGAAGACCACGGCCGGAATGGAGCCTGCTTCATTGAGGCTCTTGATCAGGGCCGCGCGGGCGATCCGGAAGACGCCCTGCCCGGTGCTCAGCCACATCCGGTGCGCGCCATCCTCCAGGATGCCGTGGATGGCGAGGAGCAGGGGGCCGGGGCGTTCCCCGAAAGTCTGGAAGATGCCGTCCCGGTACCGCCGCAGGCCCTCCGGGGTGCCGATCCAGAGGAATCCCTCGGCATCCAGGTGCAGGGACAGGGCGCCACTTGAGCCCAGCCCTTCCGCACGGCCCAACCAGCGCACCGTGCTGGAGTCGAGAATGCCCAGCCCCTGCGTGCGGCTCACCAGATACAAGGGGGCTGATCCGCCTCCCGTCATGGCGAGGGCACCCTGGACGGCGGGGAACAGAACGGGGGCGGCGCCTGGTGCGAGCTTGAGCAGGCCCTGGCGGGAGGTGGCGACCCACAGGATGTTCTGCGGATCCTCGTACAGCGACATGATGGCGTCCGGCGAGGGTCCCTCAGGCCGGCGGACCCGGCGGAACTGGCCTTCGTACCGTTCATACAGCTCGCCGTTGCGGGTGCCCACCCACAGTCCCCCGGCCCGGCGGGGCCAGATGGCGGTGATGGGGCCACCGGGGTTTCCCGGGCCCACACGATGGACGCGCCCCTGGCGGATCTCCCCCAGGGACTGGTCTCCCGTGACGCACCAGACGGTGCCCTGGGCGTCCTGGCAGACCATGAGGGCGGGCTCTTCGAGATCCGCGCCGACCACGGGCAGCGTCTGGAACGGCACGGGGTAGAGCACACGCAGGCCACGGCCTTCGGTGCCGGACCACAGGGCACCGGAGCTGTCCTCAAGCAGGGCGAGGGGTGTCCAGCGGGAGCCGGCAGGCGCGGGGGCGGTCTCCAGGGAACCGGCTGGCGTCCGGCGGAAGAGGCCGGTCTGTTCGAGCCCGACCCACAGGCTGCCCTGTCGGTCCACGAGCAGGGCACTGATGGCCCGGGGCGGCAGGCCCTTCGCCCAGGCCGCCGCTTCGAGCCGGCCTTCGGTGAGCGTCAGCAGGCCCTGGGAGCGGGTTCCCACCCAGATCTCCCCTTCGACGCCCGCACCGAGGGCCGTAATGTCCGTGGAGGCCAGCGCGGCCAGGACCAGCCGTCCTCCCTGGAGGCGCCACAAGCCCGATCCTGCGGTGCCCACCCAGAGTGTCCCGTTCGGGTCTTCGACGATGGCGCGGATGGTCAGCCGGGCCGCATCCGAGGGTACGGTCTGGAACCGGGTGCCGTCGAACCGGAGCAGGGGTCCCTCCTGGGGGGCTGCCCAGAGTGTGCCGCTGCGATCCTGGAGCAGGCGCAGGATGGGCTGGTCGGGCAGGCCCTCTGCGGCGCCGAAGGCCCGGACCGCGCCGTCCTGGAACCGGTAGAGCCCAGCCTCTGAGGTGCCGATCCAGATGCTGCCACCGGGACCTTCCGCCAGGCAGTGGATCTCGTTGTGTGCGAACCCCGGCACATTGAGGCGGGAGTAGTGATCGAAGGTGGCGCCGTCGAAGCGGACCAGGCCCGCCTCCGTGCCGATCCACAGGAAGCCGTCCCGGGACTCGAGGAGGGCGGTGGCCGTGTCCTGGAGGAGGCCATCCTCGCTGCGCCAGAGGTGGCTGGCGTGGGTGGAGAGGGGCCGGGCGGGGTCCAGGGCGAAGCCCGTGACGCTGGCCCAGAGGCATGGCAGGACGATGACAAGGCGCCGCAAGGCCCCCCGAGGGGAAGGTCGGTTTCCTGCAATCTGCGGGCACATGGAAGCTGAAGATTAGGCCATCGGGCCGACCGGATCAACGGAGAAGGCGGTAGATCGTTCGATCTAAAAGTAAGGATCCAATCGGGATATGGGCGCCAGGAAGCCGTGGGGAGATAGTGATTCAATCCACCCGCGGTCCCGATGTCTCGACCGAAGCTTCGCACTTCTCGGGGATTCCCCTTGCCCTGATCTTCCCGTTGCAAATCGGTGGCATATATTTGGATCCTCCATCCCCTTCCGAGCTCCACCGCCAACCTCCTCCGCCACGAGTCGCATTCCCTGGGTGTCGCCATGAACAGGACTTGGAATTGGAACCGGACGATGGGGCTTCTGGGTGGTCTGGCCTTCGCCTTGCTCCTGGTCCTGGTGGGCTGCGGGAGCGGCAAGGGGGCCGCCGGGGTCACTCAATACTATGGGAACTACCACCCGGCCGGCTGGATCGGCAACCACGCCGGACAGGCCGTGGCGGGGGTGGATGCCTGCACCAAGTGTCATGAGATCTCCGTCCTCAAGGTCGGCAGCGGGGTGCCCACCTGCATGACCACGGGCTGCCACCACCAGACCGTTTCCGGATGGGCCGATCCGGCCATCCACGGGGTGCGCGCCAAGATGGCCGCGAGCACCGTGACCGGCGGAAGCCTCGTCTCCTGCCAGATCTGCCACGGGAAGGCGTTTGCCGGCGGAGGCTCCGCCAATGCCTGCGTCACCTGCCACGGTGTCAGCGCGCCGCATCCGCCGAAGCCCTGGCGCACCACGGGCGGCACCGTCTTCACCCACATCACCACCGATCCGTCCAATGCCGCCGTCTGCGCCCAGTGCCATTTCGCCGGATCGCCCAGCAATCCCATCGGGCATCCCGCCACGCCCGCGCCCGCCGGCACCCAGCCCGGCTGCTACAACGCGACCCTCTGCCACGGCGCCAACGCCGCGCCGCACCCGGTTCCGTTCCTGGTGGGTCAGACCGACTCCCAGCTGAACGGACACATGACCGTCACGGCGGCAGCCTTCGCCGCGGACTGCGCCAGCTGCCACGCCTATTCGGGCACTTCCCCCACGGCTTCCGCGCCGCTCTGCAACACCTGCCACCAGCTGGCGGATCCCACCGCGGCCGGCACCAATGCCGGAACCTGCCTCTCCTGCCACGCCGGCACGGCGGGCCTGCCCAAGGGGCCCGGCGGCACGGGCTTCCCCAGCATCGCCGGGGCCCACGCCAAGCACATGGCACTGGCCACTGCGCTGAGCTGCGACACCTGCCATGCGGGCAGCGGGACGGGAACCACCACCCACTACACGAATGCCAACGCGCGCATCGGCGTGCCGACAAGCCCCGCCAGCGTCTCGATGGATCCGATCTTCATGGCCAAGACCGGGGGCAACCCGTCCTTCAATCCATCTGCGCTCACCTGCTCCAATGTGAGCTGCCACGGCGGCCAGGTCACGCCGGGCTGGCAGAACGGAACCATCAACTCCGCAACCCAGTGCACCGCCTGCCACGCGGTGGCCACCAGTGCCGGGACGGCGACCCAGTTCAATGACGCCTTCGGCCGGCACAGCATCGGCACCCACAATGCCACGGTGCCCGCCAACGCCATCGCCTGCACCACCTGCCACAACATGGGGAACGGTTCGCCCGGAGCCCTGGCCCACTTCAAGTATCTCAACACGGGGGCCGTGGACGGTCTCTCCACCGGCACCCCGGCGGATCAGCTGCCCAGCGGCACCATCGTCTTCGACCCCGCCATCGTCTCGGCCCCCGGGACCTACACGGTCACGAGCGCCACCCAGGGCAACGGCGGCTGCGCCCTCACCTGCCACAGCCACATCCACACGGTGTCGTTCGATACCTGGACCGCCAGCGGGGCACCGCATCCCGTGCCCTTCCTGGGCAACCAGGTCGATACGCAGAACAACGGCCACCTGACGGCCACCCAGGCCACCTTTGCGGCGGATTGCGGCACCTGCCATGCCGTTTCCGGCACCTCGCCCGTGGCGGGCAGCCCCCTCTGCGCCACCTGTCACACCCTGGCCGATCCCACCGTGGCCGCGACCGGGACGGGCACCTGTCTGTCCTGCCATGTGGGCCCCTCGGGGATTCCGGCCGGTCCCACCGGCACCGCCTTCCCCAACATCGCCGGCGCCCATGCCAAGCACATGGGGCTGCCCACCGTGCTGAAGTGCGACACCTGCCACGCCGGCAGCGGGACGGGCACGACGACCCACTACAACAACGCCAACGCCCGGGTCACGGCCCCGGTAGGCCCGGCCCCGGTGAGCATGGATGCCACCTTCAACGCGCAGAGCGGCGGATCGGCCTCCTTCAATCCCACCGCGCTCACCTGCTCCGCCTCGAGCTGCCATGGCGGCCAGGTGACGCCCAACTGGCGCACTGGCACCATCACCTCCACCTCCCAGTGCTCGCTCTGCCACGCGATCAACGGCGGCACCGCGACCTCCCAGTACAACGACGCCGTCGGGCGCCACGCCTGGGGCACGCACGCCACCGCCGCCACGCTGGACTGCACCCTCTGCCACGACATGACCTCCGCCAACACTAGCGGTGGCGCGGTCAACCACTTCGCCGAGCTCAACACCCCCGCCGTCAGCAGCACGAACAAGCTGCCCAGCGGCACGATCAAGTTCAAGCTCACCAACACCACCTATCCGATCACCGGGGCCGCGACCTACACCATCAACGCCACGACCCCCGAAGGGGACGGTGGCTGCGCCCTCACCTGCCACAGCCAAGTCCACAATGCCGTCGATAACCACTGGAACGCCCCCAAGGGCTCCGGGATCGCCCACCCCGTGCCCTTCCTGAGCACCGATGTCAGCAGCGCAGGCAACCACCACCAGACCCTGACACTCGCCCAGTTCAACGGCGAATGCATCAACTGCCACGATCAGAGCGGGACCACCACCAAGAGCGGACCCGTGTGCACGGTCTGCCACACCCTTGGTTCCCCCGTGGCCGCGGGCATGACGGCGGGCACCTGCCTCTCCTGCCATGTGGGCGCCAGCTTCACCACCCAGGGCCCGACCGGCACCGCCTGGCCGAACCTGCAGGGCTCCCACCCCAAGCACCTCTCCCTGCTCACTTTCACCCGCACCTCACCGGCCCTGCCCGCGTCGATGACGGCCTCGGCCTATCCGGATTGCGCGGCCTGCCACGCGGGTTCCGTGCCCGGAGATCCGGCCCAGACGCACTACAGCAATGCCAACAAGCGTCTGGCCTCGCCGATCACGGCCGGCCCCGCCTCGGTGGCGATCGATCCGGCGTTCAATGCCAAGAGCGGGACGGCCGGCACCACCGCCAGCGCCTCAGCCTTCACCTGCTCCAATGTGAGCTGCCACGGCGGCCAGACCACGCCCGGATGGCAGACCGGCACCCTGACCGTGAACGCCACCACCTACTGCATCGCCTGCCACAAGGTGGCTTCCACGGCCACGCAGTTCAACGACGCCACGGGCCGTCACAACAACCCGAGCCAGCACAACCAGACCTGCGACTACTGCCATGTCATGACGCAGGCCACACCCGGGGCCCTGAACCACTTCAAGTACCTCGACACCTCCGCCGTCAGCGGCGTCAGTGGCACGCCTTCCGATCAGTACCCCAGCGACACCGTGAAGTTCGGCGGCGGCGCCACCCCGGCCACGGGCGCGCTCACCTACACCGTCACCTCGGCCACGCAGGGCCGCGGGGGCTGTGCCCTCACCTGCCACGGGCAATCGCACACCACGGCGGGCAACACCTGGAACTGATCCACCCCTCGCCTTTTCCACCACCCCATAGGAGGTCCCATGCGACGCGCCATCCTCACCGCTCTGCTGCTTGCCGGAGCGACCCTGTCCGCCGGTGATCCGGCCAAGGACCTGCCGAAGTTCCAGGGTGGCGATCTCCAGAAGTACTGGACGGACGCCTGCGCCCGCTGCCACGGCGTGAATGGCAACGGCCGCGACAACAGCGGCAAACCCCTGCCCGATGCGGGCTTCGACTTCACCGACAGTCGCAAGGCCAACAAGAAGAAGGACGGCGACTGGGTGAAGGTCACCCTCGAGGGCAAGGACAAGATGCCGGCCTTCAAGGACAAAATGTCCGAGGCCGATGCCCAGAAGATGATCACGGAGATCGTCCGCAAGTTCGCCGCCAAGCGCTGATCCTGGAGATCCGATGACACGGAAGCTCGCTCCCCTGCTCGCCTGCTCCCTCCTGGCCGGGGGAGCGCTTCACGCCGAGTCCTCCGAATACCCGCTGGTGGTGAACCTGCCCTCGGCGGAGCGGATGCAGTACTGGGACATCGGCGTTGCCTTCACCCACCGGTTCATCCAGCCCGTGAAGGATCACGGGAAGGATGTCTACGGTCTGGACGGCTACACCTACGCGGGACTCGGCTTCGCCTTCGGCATCAAGCCGATCCCGGGGCTGAACGCCTTCATCTACCGCACGGCCGACAACAAGACCTTCACCTTCGGCTTGCAGCAGCAGGTGCTGGATCGGGAACGCGTCCGTCTGGCCGTCCGGGCCGAGCGCTTCGACGAGGTGGTGAAGGAAACCGTGACGCCCATCGGCCGGGTGGGCCTCTCCGGGGCCGTCCTCCAGGTGCCCACGGAGATCTTCATCACGGACGACATCATCTTCTCGATCGTGCCGGCCTACATCACGAAGACCACCACCACCGATACGATCCTGGCGGTGCCCCCCGGGGCCACGCCCAACACCACGCCCAACACCGGCGGAGTCTTCAATGTGGGCCTGGGGCTGCGCGTCAGCTTCACGGAGAAGTTCTCCTTCGTGAGCGAGTACTACCCCCGGCCCTCCAAGTTCTCCAAGGCCGCGCCCGGCGGCATCACCGATGGAACCACCTACCAGCGGGGCTTCGCGGCCGGTGTCTCCTACAAGACCTTCAAGCACCGCTTCACCCTTGTGGGCACCAATGTCCCCGGCACCACGGCGAACCAGGTCCTGAGCGGGGACTACGGTGGTGGGCCCCGGCCCTCCTCCCAGTGGTCCATCGGCTTCAATGTCACCCGCGTCTTCTGAGGTCAGCGATTCATGTCCGCTTCACCCCTTCTGGAATTCGTCGCCCGCGAGCATCCGGCCTTCGTCCACATCCCCCTCGGGCTGGTGGCGGTGCTGCCCCTGGCGATGCTGGCCTCCTTTCATCCCAAGCATGTCCGTCTGTGGACGGGCACTTCATTCTTCCTCGCCCTCGTGGGCTGGCTGGGCAGCACGGCAGCCCTGTTTAGCGGCCTGATCTGGGGCCGCCAGATCGCCCTCATCCCGCCGAAGGGGTTCTTCCCGGTCGTGGCCACCGAGAAGCAGGTGCTGCAGCGCATCCTCCAGGTCCATGAGATGGCGGCCCTGAGCGGCTTCCTCATCGGCGGCTTCTGCGTCTGGCTTCTCTGGGGCTCCTGGCGCCAGGTGGAGGCCCACGACGGCGCCACCCACCGGAGGCACGGAGGCCGCCGTTTCTGGGAACGCGGCGTGGGGGCCGCGCCCCTCCTGGTGGGCGTTCTCTGGCTGGCCTGTTGGGGGCTCAGCGGCAAGCTGGGGGGCGTGATGGTCTTCGGAAGCGAGGAGACCAACCGGGCCGCAGCCGAGGCGGACGCCGCCAAGCATGCGGACGCCGAGGCCGACCTGCCCATCCGGGCCCTGGATTACGCGAGCCTCGAGCCCATCACTCCGGAGCCGGTGCGGAGCAAGGCCCATGGAAACCGCTGGCGGCGCATCTGGGTCACGGCCTCCGGCGCCGATGCCTACCAGGCGGGCAAGCCCCTGCCCCCGGGGGCCTATGCCGTGATGTCGACCTTTGAGGACGACAAGGGCAAGCCCAGCCATGAGCCGGGCCCCCTCTACATGAAGGAGACGAAGGCTGATGGCAGCACGGCCTTCGCGTTCTACTGGCCCCGGGTGCCCGAGGCGCTGCGCAAGGACATGGAGAACCAGGACAGCGTCTACTGGCGGAGTCCCGATTCCCATCTCGCGGTCTGTCTCGGCTGCCACGAGAAGAAATCGGCGCCGGCCCAGCCACTTACGGCAGGTAGTGCTGGGGGTCCGGGAAAGCGCTGACCTTGATGTCGGGAGGCTCGACGGGCTGCTCTGCCAGCATCTCGGCCATGAGGGCCGTGAGCCGGGGCAGTTCGAAGGGCTTGGGCAGGAGGCGGACCCGGGGGACCTTGGCCAGGGCCGCCTCCATGCCTTCCAGTCCTTGACCGCTGATGAGGATGAAGGGGACGGCCGAACCCGTGGCCCGGATCCGCTCCAGCAGTTCCAGGCCCGTGCAGTCCGGCATGCGGTGATCACTCAGCACCAGATCGAAGGTGCCCGCCTGCCAGGCCCGCCAGGCGACGCCGCCGTCGGGCGCGGCCGTGACCTGGGCCCGGGCCAGGGTCAGGGCATCCGCCAGCATGTCGCGCAGCAGCACTTCATCCTCCACCACCAGGATTCGGCAGCCCACCAGGCTGTTCCGGGCCACGGAGGGGTTCGAGGGAGTGGAGGAGGGCTCGTGCGGGCCCTTCACGCGGGCCTGGGGGAGGACGACCCGGAAGCAGGCGCCCCCGGTCGGGATGTTCTCGGCGCGGATCTGCCCGTGATGGGCCTTCACGATGCCGAAGACCATGGCCAGCCCCAAGCCCGTGCCCTTGCCCAGGTCCTTGGTGGTGACGAAGGGCTCGAAGATATGCGGGAGGAGCTCTTCGGGGATGCCGGTGCCCGAGTCCCGGACCTCCAGGCCGACCTGGCCCGCTTCGTCCAGGAAGGTGCGCAGGCCGAGGCTGCCGCCCGTGGGCATGGCGTCCCGCGCGTTCACGGCCAGGTTCATGAGGACCTGCTCCAGCTGGACGGCGTCGCCGGAAACCGGAGGCAGGTCCGGCTCCAGGGCGAGCTGGAGGCGGATGCGCCCGCCCAGCAGGCGGTCGAGGATATTGGCCGTCTCGCTGACGAGGGCGTTCAGGTCCAGCGGGCGCAGCTCGGGCCGGGACTGGTGGCTGAAGGAGAGCAGGGCCTTGGTGGTCTGGGCGCAGCGCTTGGTGGCTTCCTCGGCCCGGAGGATCCGGTTCATGACGGGATGGCCCTCGGGAAGCAGCTCCCGGCTGAGGTGCAGCTGGCCCAGGATCGCCGCGAGCTGGTTGTTCACATCGTGGGCGATGCCCCCCGCGAGGGTGCCCACGGTCTCCATGCGCTGGCTGTGCTCCAGCTGCCGCTGCAGGCGGGCCTGATCGGCCAGGCTTTCACTGGCCTGGCGGAGGGCCCGGTCCAGGCTTTGGATCTCCTGGATGTGGGAGGTGCTGGCCGGGGGCATCTGGCCCTGCCCCAGGACCTCGGCCAGGGCGCTGAGCTCCGCGATGGGTTCCACCACCCGCCGGGCGATGCGCTCGATGCGCCAGGCCGCCAGGCCCAGGCCCAGGAGGGCCAGCCCCAGCATGCTCAGCACCCGGAAGTGGGCCGGTCCGAGCAGGTCTTCGATGGGCACGGTCAGCATGAGCTGCCAGTGGATGCCCGGGAGCCCCTCGAAGGGCCGGAGCAGGCCCATGGTCGCGCGCCCCTCGGATGAGATCAGGCGGGCCCCCTGGGCCCCGGAGCCAGCCATGGCCAATGCTGCATGGAAGGTGGGGAGGAGCGTCGGCAGGGGTTTGAGGAAGGCCTGACGGCGGCTTTCCTTGGTCTCGAACGCCGGCTCCCGGGGCAGGATCAGGGCCTGTCCCTCGGGATCCACGATCAGGCAGCGGCTCCCGGCGGTGGGCTGCGCCGCCCAGACCCGCTGGGTGAGGTCGTCCAGCAGGAAATCCAGCGCGGCCACGCCCCGCAGGCCCGCGGCATCCCGGATGGGCAGCGCATAGGTGATGCCGGGATCCTGGGTGGTGTAAAAGGCATAGGGATCCGTCCAGATGGGCGCGTCGGCCAGGGCTCCCGCTTGGTACCAGGGGCGGGACCGGGGATCGTAGGCCATGGGCGTCCAGGGCTCGGACAGCAGTTGTCCGGCTGAATCCAGTCGATGCCAGCGGATCCGGGCTTCGGTCCCGGCGTTGTCCAGCTCGCGGAAGGACCAGGCCCCGCCGACGCGGAGGAGAAGCAGGGAGTGCCCATCGGTCCGCGCCAGGTTGACGCTGGTGATCCCGTGCTGGGCGGCCAGCAAGGGCGTGATCAGGCGGGCGGCCTCCGCCGGGCGAGCCGGGTCGAGCACACCCTGGAGCCACCACTCGCGGATCACGAGCCCCAGGGACTGGGAGGCCTCGAGGTCGTTCCTGACCGCCTCCTCGAGCTGGACCAGCGCGGTTTCGGCCCGGGCCCGGGCCTGGCGCTCCAGGGCCTGCTGTTGGCTCCACCAGGACAGCCCGAGGAGAAGCGCCGAAACGCCGGCCATGAGGATCAGCAGATCCGTCAGCAGCAGGCGGCGAATGGGAAGCAGGGGGCGAGGCCCCTCGGGGCGGTTCACTGGCTTCTCATCGGCCGGGCCGGCGGGAATCTGATCTTGGTGCGGTTCTAAAGTGCCGCGCGCAGGGCGGCGAAGGCCTCGGGCAGGCCGGCGGGCTGCGTGCCACCCCCCTGGGCCAGATCCTTCTTGCCGCCGCCCCGGCCGTTCAGGGCCGGCAACATGACTTTGAACAGGGCCCCGGCATCGTAGGACAAGCCCGGGGAGACCGAGACCAGAGCCGCCACCTTGTCTTCGGCAACCTTGGAGGCCAGCACGATGACGGCGTTGGCGTGCCGGGTCCGGACCTGGTCCATGAGCTCCCGCAGGGCGTTGCCTTCCAGGCCCTCCACCGAGGCCGTCACGAGGGTGATGCCCTTGATCTGCTCGACCTGCTCGGCCCCGCTGCCGCCGCTGGCGGCCTTGAGCTTGGCTTCCTTGAGATCGCGCTCCAGCTGGGCGATGCGATGGTCCTTGGCCGACAGCAGCTCAGGCAGGGCTTCCCGGGCCGCGTTGGCCTGGCGGGACAGGCCGTGGATCATGGCCTCGTCCGCCTGGAGCAGCTCCAGGGCCATCTCTCCGGCCACGGCCTCGATGCGGCGCACGCCGGCGGCGACGGCGCCTTCGGAAAGGATCTTCACCACGCCGATCTCGCCGGTGTTCGCCACATGGGTGCCACCGCAGAGCTCGGTGGAAAATCCCGGGACCTGCACCACGCGGACCACTTCCCCGTACTTCTCGCCGAAGAGGGCCATGGCGCCGGAGGCCAGGGCCTCCTCGATGTCCATCTCGTTCACGCGGGTGGGCACAGACCTCAGGGCCTGGCGGGAGGCGAGGCGCTCGATTTCCGCGATCTGCTCCGGCTCCAGGGGGGCGAAGTGGGTGAAGTCGAAGCGCAGCCGGTGTTCATCCACCACGCTGCCCGCCTGCTTCACATGGGTGCCGAGCACCTCGCGCAGGGCGGCGTGCAGCAGGTGGGTGGCGGTGTGGTGGGCGCGGACCCGCCGGCGCCGGATGGGGTGGACCAGGGCGTTGACCGCGGTGTTCTCGAGCAGCGCGCCCGTGACGACGACCTTGTGGAGGTGCCGCTTCTGGGCGGGGGCCGTGCAGTCCAGCACTTCGGCGTGGCCGCCCTCGAAGCGGAGTTGGCCCGTGTCGCCCACCTGGCCGCCGGACTGGGCATAGAAGGGCGTGCGGTCCAGGAGGACGAAGCCCTCGCCGGTGAGCTGCTTCACCCGCCGATGATCGGCGTCGAAGAGGGCCACCACATGGGCCTGGCTCTCGAGGTGGTCGTAGCCGGTGAAGCGCGTGGGGGGGAGCTCCGCCAGCACGGCCAGGTCGCCGGCCAGCCTCAGGTCGTGGGCCTTCATGGCGGCGCGGGCCCGGGTGCGCTGGGCGCCCAGCTCCTGCTGGAAGCCGGCCAGGTCGGCGGCGATGCCGCGCTCCCGGCACCAATCTTCCACCAGGTCCACAGGGAAGCCGTAGGTATCGTAGAGGCGGAAGATGTCGGAGCCCGCCAAGGTTCCGCTCGAGACATCGCTCGACTCGAGGATCTTCAGGCCGGTGGAGAGGGTCTGGCTGAACTGCTGCTCCTCGCGGTGGAGGGACTTCTGGATGCGACCCAGCTCGCCGAGCAGCTCCGGGTACTGATCGCCCATGGCCTCGTAGACCGCCGGGGCCAGATCCGCGAAGAAGAGGCCCTCGATGCCGAGCTTCCGCCCGAAACGCAGGGCCCGGCGGATGATCTTTCGCAGCACATAGCCGCGGCCCTCGTTGCTGGGGACGACGCCGTCGAAGCACATGAAGGTGGCCGCGCGGATGTGGTCGGCGACCACCTGGGAGGCGGTGCGGTTGGCATGCTCCAGCCGGTCTTCGGGGTTCACCTTCGCGGCCTTCCAGATGGCCTCGAAGATGGGCGAGAACAGGTCGATCTCGTAGTTGGTATCGACGCCCTGGAGGATGCTGGCGGTGCGCTCCAGGCCCATGCCGGTGTCGATGCTGGGCTTGGGCAGTGGCGAGAGGACGCCCTGGGCATCGCGCTCGTACTGCATGAACACGAGGTTCCAGATCTCCATGACCCGGTCGCCCTCGCCGTTGGGCGTGGCATCGCCGGGAATGTGGGCGCCCCGGTCGAAGTGCATCTCGGAGCATGGGCCGCAGGGGCCGGTATCGCCCATCTGCCAGAAGTTGTCCTTCTTGCCGAAGCGCATGATGCGGTCTGGCCGCGCTCCGGCGGCCTTCCACATCTCCTCGGCCTCGGCATCGGCGGGCACGCCCTCGGCGCCTTCGAACACGGTGATCCACAACCTCGCGGGGTCCAGTCCCAGGCAGCCCTGGTCCACGGGGCCGGTGACGAACTCCCAGGCGAAGCGGATGGCATCGGCCTTGAAGTAGTCGCCGAAGCTGAAGTTGCCCAGCATCTCGAAGAAGGTGTGGTGGCGGGCCGTGAACCCCACCTGGTCCAGGTCGTTGTGCTTGCCGCCGGCACGCAGGCACTTCTGGCTGGTGGTGGCGCGGCTGTAGTCGCGCTTCTCCTTGCCCAGGAACACATCCTTGAACTGGATCATGCCGGAGTTCGTCCACATCACCGTGGGGTCGTCCGCGGGGCCGATGACGGCGCTGGAGGCCACCCGGCGGTGGCCCTGGCGCTCGAAATACTGCAGGAATCGCTGACGGAGTTCAGAAGTTTTCATTTTGCGTACCTGCTAGAAAAGCGGACCACCAAGGCACCAAGACACCAAGAAGAGAAAAGCCAAGTGGTTCTTGGTGTCTTGGGGCCTTGGTGGTGAATCAATTCTAATGTCGGAAGTGTCTCATCCCGGTGAAGAAGAGCCAGACGCCGAGCTTCTGGGCGGCGGCGATGACCTCGCTGTCACGGAGGCTGCCGCCGGGTTCCACGAAGGCGGTGACGCCATGGCTGGCGGCGACTTCAAGGCCATCCGCGAAGGGGAAGAAGGCATCGCTGCCCAGCACGGCGCCGCGGGTGCGGTCGCCGGCCTTGCGGCAGGCGATCTCCACGGAATCCACGCGGCTCATCTGGCCCGCGCCGATGCCCACGGTGGCGCCGTCCTTCACCAGCACGATGGCGTTGGACTTCACGGCCTTGGCCACCCGCTGGGCCAGCATCAGGTCCTCGGCCCGGGGTTTGGCGCCGCGGCCGCTGGATTTCACTTCCCAATCCTCGAAGGGCACGAAGGCCTGGTCGGCCCGCTGCACCAGGTAGCCGCCGCCGATGGAGCGGGTGTCCAGTCCCTCGGCGCTCTGGGGCCAGCGGTCCGGCGTCTGGAGGATGCGCAGCTGCTTCTTGGCCGCGAAGACCTCCAGGGCCTCCCCGGTGAAGGAGGGGGCCAGGATGACTTCCCAGAAGTTCTGGGCCATGACATGGGCCACCTCGATGCCCACGGGCCGGTTGAAGGCCACGATGCCGCCGAAGGCGCTGACGGGGTCGCCGGCCTGGGCACGCATGAAGGCCTCCAGCGCGTGCGGGCCCTGGCCCACGCCACAGGGGTTGTTGTGCTTGACGATGACGCAGGCGGGCGCGGGGAACTGCCAGACCAGGCGGGCGCAGGCATCGGCATCCAGCAGGTTGTTGAAGCTCAGCTCCTTCCCCTGGTGCTGCTGGCAGGCGGCCATGCCCTCGGCCTTGCGGCCGGGCTCCACATAGAAGGCCGCGGGCTGGTGGGGGTTCTCGCCGTAGCGCAGGCCCTGCTTCTGGACCAGGTTCAGGCCGAGGTGGTGGGGGAGGTCCGTGGACTGGTCCTGGGTCAACTCCCGCTCCATCCATCCCGAGATGGCCGTGTCGTAGGCCGCCGTGCGGCGGAAGGCCTCCAGGGCGCAGCGACGCCGGTCCTCGAGGTTCCAGGTACCCGCCTTGAGCTTGTCGAGAAAGGGACCGTACTGGGCCGGATCGGTCAGCACCGTGACCGAGGCATGGTTCTTCGAGGCGCTGCGGATCATGCTGGGGCCGCCGATGTCGATCTGCTCGATGGCCTCGGCGGGGGTGACGCCCTCCCGGGCGATGGTGGCCTCGAAGGGATAGAGGTTGATCACCACCAGGTCGATGGGGTCGATGTCCTGGGACTTGGCGTCGGCCACATGGTCGGCCAGGTCCCGGCGGTAGAGCAGGCCCCCGTGGATGCGGGGGTGGAGGGTCTTCACGCGGCCGTCGAAGCACTCCGGGGCGCCCGTGTAGGCCGCCACTTCGAGGGCCTCGAGCTTCGCCTCCTGCAGGGTGCGCAGGGTCCCCCCGGTGGCCAGGAGGCGCCAGCCCTGGGCCAGCAGGCCCTCCGCGAGGGGGATGAGCCCCACCTTGTCGTACACCGAGATCAATGCCGTCGGCATGCCCGCCCCCTGAACCCTTGATTTTTCCACGCCCAGGCTGCTTTCGGAAGGGTTTGGATGCCCAGGCTTGGGTTGGACGGGATCCGGCCGAAGAGAGGGGACAGGAGGCGGCCATGGATGTCCAGGTCGAGGTCCAGTTCACGGTCCAGCACACCCTGGCCCAGCTGAAGGCAGAGTTCGTCCAGCGGGGCCACATCCCGGCCTGGCGCACGCCGGAGGGAGGCGGGGCGCCGGACCTGTTTTTCGAGACCAAGGTCGTGAGTCTCACCCTGTCCTCGGAAAAGGACCGGCAGGCCTGGTTCGTGTTCTCCCTGGAGGCCACCGGTGAGCTCCGGAAGCGGGTCATCATCCCGAATGTGATCCCCGCCACAGTGAACCTGGACATCGCGGATCTGGAGGACTTCTTGGACTTCTGCCGACGCTGCATGGTGGGTGCGATCGGGGGGGACTGAGCCGCTCCTTCTTTACCTGTCGGGCCGCAGGCCCCATTCTGGAAGGCCTGGAGTGGGCCCATGCCGACGATCAAGATCAACGATGTCGAACTGAGCGTGAACCCCGGCACCCTGGTGCTGGATGCCTGCCGAAAGGTGGGCATCGACATCCCGCACTATTGCTACCACCCGGCCCTTACCCCCGTGGCCACCTGCCGCATGTGCCTCGTCGAGATCAAGGGCCAGCCCAAGCTCGCCACGAGCTGCACCACCACGGTGCCCCCCGCGCCCAAGGACAATCCCGACGCCGTGGTGATGGAGGTGCTCACCAACTCGCCCGCCGTGGCCGATGCCCGGGCCGGCGTGATGGAGTTCCTGCTCATCAACCACCCGCTCGACTGCCCCATCTGCGATCAGGCCGGCGAGTGCAAGCTCCAGGACTACTCGTACCACTACGGCAGCGGCGATTCCCGCATGGCCGAAGTGAAGCGGCGCTACCGCTACGAGGATCTGGGCGCCAAGATCGTCATCGACAAGAACCGCTGCATCCACTGCACCCGCTGCGTGCGCTTCACCCGCGAGATCAGCGGCGGCGGCGAGCTCATCGTGGCCCAGCGCGGCGCGCACCTTGAAGTCACCACCTACACCGGCAAATCCATGGACCAGAACCCCTACGCCGGCAATGTGGTGGACCTGTGCCCCGTGGGCGCCCTCACCAGCCGCGACTTCCGCTTCCGAAAGCGGGTCTGGTACCTCAAGAGCGCGCCATCCATCAGCCGTCACTCGGCCTTGGGCAACCCCATCTGGATCGACCACGAGGGCAACCAGATCCACCGCTTCCGGCCCCGGCCCCTGGAGGGGAAGGACACCACCCACTTCATCAGCGATGAAGAGCGCTACGCCTACGCCCACTACAACCGCACGGGCCAGGCCCCATCGCCCCTGCTGAAGGGCGCGCCCGCCAGCCTCGACGCCATCCGCGAGAGCCTCCAGGCCGCCGGTCCCGTGGCCGTCATCGGCCAGGGCACCTTCGGCTGCGACGCGGCCCAGCGCCTGGGCGAACTGGCCACCTCCGCCGACCTCCGGTACGGCAGCGGCGACAAGACCATTTCCGTGGTGCTGCCCAAGTACCAGACCAGCGCCGACGGCATCCTGAACCGCCGGGGCTTCACCGAGCGGGGATTCCGCTTCGGCGCCCTTGAGGACCTCCTGGCCAAAGTGCAGAGGGGCGAGGTCAAGGCCGTGGTGTTGTTGCACGACGCCGCCTTCACCAGCACCAAGGAAGCCGACCTGCTGGGCCAGATCCTCAAGGCCGCGGCCTTCAGCCTGGCGCTGGAGGTGGAGGCCTCCGACCTGGGCCGCGCGGCCACGGCCTGGCTGCCCATCACCAACTACGCCGAGGAGAGCGACTTCATCGTCAACCACGATGGGGAACTGCGTCGCTACCAGAAGGCCCTGCAGGCCCCCAAGGGCGTCCGCACCGTGCCCGCCTGGATCAAGGACCTGGCCGCCGTTCCCGCGGCCGTCTAACCCAAGAGCGAAATTCAGATAAAGAGCGGGCGTCCGAAGACGCCCGCTCTTTTCTGAAGGCCGAAGACCGGTCTTACTTCTTCACAACCTTCGCGTCTTCCACGATGACGGCGTAGGCGTAGCCGGAGCCGAAGTCCTTGTCCGTGCGGAGGGTGCCGCGCAGCGTGACCGTTTCACCCTTGGCCACCTGTTCCGCCGAGGTGAAGGTGATGTCATGGGTGCCCTTGGCGGCCTCGCCGCTGCCGTCCTGGAGGTGGATCCAGTTCTTGCCCATGACGCCGGCGTTGTACTTCACGACCTTGCCGCGGATGGTGACGGTCTTCTCTTTGAGGCTGGCCTTCTGGGCCCAGGCTTCGGCCACGGTGCGGGCGTCCGCTCCGGTGGCCTTCTCGACTTTGCCCACTTCGACGGGCTGGGCCAGCTGGCCGTGGGGATTGGGCTGGCCCTGGGCCTGGCCCGGCATGGGGGCGGGGGCGGCTGCCGGAGCCGCGCCACCGGCCGGCGCCAGGGTGCCGAAGAAGATCTCGGTGAAGGTCTTCTTCAGGGTCTTGGATTCGAAGTCCCTCATGACCATGGCGTTGACGACGGTGACCTCGGCGCCCTTTTCGATCTTGGCTTCGGGCACCGCGGCCCACACCTCGCCCTGGGCGGTCTGGATGCGCAGGTAGCAGTAGGGGGACGCCTCGATGCGCTCGAGCAGCTTGCCCGTGATGGAGGGGCCGGTGGGGGCGGCGGGCGCTGCGGCCTGGGGCTGGGTCGGGGCGGCCACCACGGGGGCCGAGCCCTTGTTCGAATTGCAGGCGAGCGTGGCTGCGGCCACAAGGGACATGGTGAGAATGCCGCGCATGGGGGAGACTCCTGTGGGAACCGGGGCATCCCGGCAGCCAAAAGATTAAGTCTAAACCCCTATGACCGGTGACACGCCGTCAGGTCCGGGATTTTTCCCGGGCCGGATCATCCCAGAAGGGGTAGAAGCAGTACCACTGGCTCGGGTGCTGGCGGATCAAGGCCTCCAGCCCGGCCACATAAGTCCGCATCCCCGTTTCGATTTCCATCATGCGCTCGCCGCGACCGCCCCGGATGTGGATGGGTTCCCCGAAGCGGGCATGGAAGCGCCGGGCTTCGTCGGTGAAGAAGAAGCTGGTGATGATGGGCGCGCCCGTCATGGCGGCCAGTTCCCAGGGCCCCCGGGGGAAAGGCACCGTCCGGCCGAAGAAGGGCATGGGCACACCGTTCAGGCTGAAGTCGCGGTCCCCCTGCATGCCCACCAGGGCCCCCTCCCGCAGGAGCTTCACCAGGGGCAGGGTGGAGAAGCCCACGCCATCCACGGGGATGCCCACCACGCCGCCCTGGGCGCGCAGGCTCTCCCGCAGGCGCTCCACGGCCTCGAAGCGATCGGGCTTGTAGACCGCGTGCACCTTCAGATTCCGGGCCCGCAGAAGCACCCCGCCCAGTTCGTAGTTGCCCGCGTGGGCCGTAAGCAGGATGACCCCTCGGCCTTCCGCCATGGCCGTATCGAGTCGGTCCGCGCCCTCGATGCTGGCGAACTGGGCCAGGGCTTCTTCCACGGGCCTCTGCCCGTAGAAGAAGAAGTCCACCCAGGCCCGCGCGTGCTGGCGGACCATCTCCCGTGCGGTGCGTTCCACCGCCGGATGCGTGGCCCGCAAGCCCAATACTTGCGCGGTGTTGCCGAGAATCGCCTCCAGGTATTTGGGGCGCAGCTCCATGAAGGCGTTGGCGATCTGGTCAGCGGTCGCATGGCCGGCTTCGCGCCGGGCGAAGGATCGCGCCGCGAAGTGGAACAGGGGAAACAGGGAGCCGAAGACGGCCCCGTAGACGAGCCCGAGGGCCCTGGATTCGCTCTGCATGCGGTCTTGCATGGGGTCAGGCTAGCAGGAGCCGTTCCGGGGCGGGCAGCTCGAGGAGGAAGGCGGTGCCTTGACCGACCTGGCTTTCGATCCGGATGCTGCCGCGGTTCTGGATCACCAGGTTGCGGACGGTGGCGAGGCCGAGGCCCGTACCCTTCGCCTTGGTGGTGAAGAAGGGTTCGAACATCCGAGCCAGGTGCTCGGGTGGAATGCCCGGGCCGTCGTCCCGCACCTCTACCAGCACCGAGCCTGGCCCCGCCTGGGCGCGGATGCAGAGGTTCCCGGTCGGGCCCATGGCATCCCGGGCATTGGTCACCAGATTCTGGAAGACCTGGTCCAGGGACTGGGGATCGGCGAACACATGCAGGTCGCGCGCCACCTGGAGATTCTGCGTCTGGTCCGGTCGCAGGAGGGCCTGGAACAGGGCCCCGCGGGATTCCATCCAGTCGGTGAAATCGAAGGCCGTGGGCGCGATGTCCTGGGCCCGTCCGGAGGCGAGGATGCGCCGCGTCATGGTGGCGGCCCGTTCCGTGGTCTCCCGCAGCACGGCCAGATTCTCCCGCTGCGGCGGGGTGCTGGTCTCCTCCAGGAGATCCACCCGGAGCCTGATGATGCCAAGGATGTTGTTCAGGTCGTGGGCGAGTCCTGCCGCCAGCCCCGCCATCATGCGCATCCGCAGGTCACCCATGGCTTCGTGGTGGTGGGCCTCGAGTTTCCGGGTGCGCTCTTCGACGCGGCCTTCCAGGTCCTGCGAAAGCCGCTCGAGGTCCAGGATCAGGAGCCCGTGCCGCAGCATCAGGACGCTGAGCAGGGCCACGCCCAGGCCCAGTAGGGCCCGTTGGGGTTCCGCATGGGGCCGGAGGATCTGGAAGGCCGCCAGGAGCAGCACCGCCAGCGATACGGCGGAGGGGATGAGTGCCTGCAGGGTCGACGGCGCCCGCTTGGCTGCCTCGGTTTTGGCAGGGGAGGACGGGCTGAGAGCCGCCAAGGCCAAGAGGAAGTTGGCGGCCTGGTGGAGGACTTCGGACCCATGGGCCGTGTAGCCCTGGTAGTGTCCCGTGACCCGCAGCAGCGCCGAGATCGAACCGTGGCACAAGAGGGCGATCAGGGCGGCCCGCACATAGCCCTTGGCCTGGGACTGCTCGGGCAGCATGAGGCGGATTTCCTGCAGGAGCCACAGCGCCAGGACACCGAGCGAGGCGCTGATCTGCAGGGCGTACATCAGCATCACCCGCTGGGGCAGCCGGCCGACCCAATCCATGGAGCCCATGGCCAGCCAGGCGGCGGTGAACATCGACAAGGCGATGGCCACTCCGTCGAGAACGGTCCGGGCCCGGTCCCGCTTCATGCGGATCTGCTGGGGCCAGCACAGGAACCCCGCCCCCAGCGCCAGCAGGCCGAGGATGGAGATCGCCGGGCCTGCGAGGGCGGCCTGGGGGAGGTGCAGCTGGGTCGGCAGGTAGTGCAGGCCGCCCAGGGCGGCGCCCAGCCCCAGCAGACCGAAGGCGGTCGGGCCTTCGCGCCGCGCCCTGGCCCAGGCGAGCCCTGCCGCCACGAAGGCGAGGGCGTAGGCCACCAGATAGTCCAGGACCCGTGCCACGGGATGGGTGGTGTTGATCATGGGCAGGACCGCGTTCCCCGCCAGCAGCAGGATCAGGCAGATCAGTACGCCACGGTGAGATCGCCAGGAGGCGGACAGGGGAGCTCGCACGCCTGATGGATCCGTCATCTGTCGAGTGTTCCCGGGTCTTGGAACGCTGGCAATCCGGACCTCCCCGGGATCCCTACAGTTGTAATGAGTGTCACAGCCCCCATGTGCGGAGCGCGGGAGGGGCCGCCGGGCTACCGCCAGACATTCTGGTTGGGGTTCCGGTCGTCCATCTCCTGCCAAAGCCGTTGGAGGCTCTGGAGACGCTCGGGATAATCCAGACCCAGGGCCTCGAGGGTGGCATCGTCACCGGCCTCGAAGGCCAGGGGATCCTCCAGCACCTCGGGCGGGAATTCGGTGAAGACCTGGGCCAGGAGGGTCCGGTCGAGGCCCCGGACGCTGAGGGTGCGCACCCCGGGGGTGTCCACCAGCGTCCCCCCCGACTGCAGCGGGAGCCAGCGGGTGGAGGTGGTGGTCTGTTTGCCCGTGCCGAACTTGGTGAGCCCGCCGGTTTTCAGCGCCATCTCAGGGTGGAGGGCGTTCACCAGGGTGCTCTTGCCCACCCCGCTGTGGCCCAGCAGCACCACGACCTTGTGTTGGAGGAGGTCCCGCAATGGCTCGATCCCCTCGCCTTTGAGGGCCGAGGTCTCGTGGATGGCCACACCCTGTTCGCGCAGGGGGTCCAGCTCCGGCAGAGTGTCTTTTTTCGAGGCCCGGTCCCGCTTGGTGACGAGCACGCGGAAGGTGAGTCCGGCGTCGAGGGCGAGCAGCTGAGCCCGCTCCAGGAGACCCGGCCGCAGCGGAGGATCCACCACGGCCGCGCAGATCCAGAGCTCCTCGGCGTTGGCGCAGATGAGCTGCCAGGGTTCGCGGTCATCGATCCCGCCGCGCCGGAGCAGCGTTTTCCGGGGCATCACCGCCACCACCTGGGCGGCGGGAGATCCCCCCTCGCCCCGGGGGAGGGTGGGCGCGGGAAGCCGAGGGTCGTCCGGTTCCACTGGAATGGTTGAATAGCGCACCCGGTCGCCGCAGACGAGGCGCACGCCCTTGAGCTTGCCGCCCAGAGTGGCGCGCATCACGGTGCGGTCCCCCAGCTCCAGATCGACCCATTGGCTGTGGCGCTGGATCAGGGTGGCTTCGGGCAGGTGCATCCAGGGGCCGGGGTCCGGAAGCCGCAGCAGGGCATCGGCATCATGGGCCTCGATGCCGGTTTCCAGCCGCTCGGCCTGGCGCTGACGGCGCTTGCTCTCGCCCCCCCGCTCATGGGAGTAGACCTCCCGGTGGTCCATGTCCTGAGCCTCACGGCTCTGGCCGAGGCGGAACTTGCGGTTCATGCCCTGCCTGCAAACTCGCCGGTCTCGGTACTCACCTTCACCTTCTCGCCCTCCTTGATGAAGAGGGGCACCTTGATCTCGATGCCGGTCTCCAGCTTGGCGGGCTTGGTGACATTGCCGCTGGCCGTGTCGCCGCGGGCGCCGGGTTCCGTGTAGGTGACGGCCAGCTCCACCTGGGTGGGCATCTGGAGGCCGATGGGGTTCCCGTTGAACTTCTGGATCTGCACGATGAGGCCCTCGGTGAGGTAGTCGAGGGCATCCCCCAGGAGGTCGGGACCCAGGGTGTGGGTCTCGTAGGTCTCCTGGTCCATGAAGTGGGAGCCGTCGCCGTCGCTGTAGAGGTAGCTGGCGGGGGCCAGGGCGAGGTCGGGTTCCTTGAACTTGTCCCCGGCCTTGAAGGTCTTGTCGAAGACGGCGCGGGTGAGCAGGTTCCGCATTTTGATGCGAACGAGGGTCTGGCCGCCCCGGGCCGTGGGGGTGGAGATTTCCACATCGAGGCAGTGGAAGGGCGTGTCCTCGAGTTCAAAGAACATCTTCCGCTTGATGGCAATGGCTTCGAGAAGGGCGGCCATGGGGACTCCGGATGGTCGAATCCTCCATTCTACCTCGCCTTCGGGAGGAGGTCCCGCGGTTAGAATGGCTCTTCCATGGCGGATCCACGAACCATCGGGCGGTACCAGATTCTGCGACCCATCGGCCAGGGTGGCATGGGGACCGTCTACCTGGCCGAGGATCCCCTGCTGAAGCGCCGGGTGGCCATCAAGGTGGTCCGCGTCACCGGGGCGGCCCGGCACCAGGCCATGCTGCGCTTCCGGCGCGAAGCCGAGATCAGCGCCCAGCTGAACCACCCGAACCTGGTGACCGTGTTCGATGTGGGGGTCGAGGAGGACCTGGGACCCTTCTTGACCATGGAGTATGTGGAGGGGAAGAGCCTCGGCCGGCACATCAAGGACAAGGACCTGGACCTGGAAACCAGCGTGAGGGTGCTCATCCAGGCCATGCGCGCCCTGCGGGCCGCCCACCGCCGGGCCATCGTCCACCGCGATGTGAAACCCGACAACATCCTGCTCAGCGAGGAGGGGCGCGCCAAGCTCATGGACTTCGGCATCGCCCGCAGCATGGGCCACATGAGCATGGATCCCGAGGGCCCGATGGAGGACACCCTCCTGCTGGGCGTGGGCACCGAGGCCCTGGCCCAGACGCTGGCCCTGCGCCTCACCGCCAGCGGGGACTTCCTGGGATCCCCGGCCTATGCGCCCCCCGAAGTCCTCAAGGGGAGCGAAGGCACCCCGGCTTCGGACCGCTACAGCTTCGCCGCCACAGCCTTCGAACTGCTCACGGGCCAGCTGCCCCATCCCGGCGAAGGCTTGACCGCCATCATCATCCACATCCTCCAGGAGCCCGTGGCCATTCCGCCGGACATGTCCTCCCGCATGGCCGGTGTGTTCCAGCGCGCCCTGTCCGTGGATCCCGAGGATCGCTATACCTCGCTGCCCGAGTTCATGGAAGAGCTGATCGACACGCTGCCCGGCCCCGTCAGCCTGCGGGCGCGGCTCTTCGCCTTGCTGGGCCACGAGGAGGACAGCACCAGCAGCGTCTCCACGGCCCGGTTCCGCATCGCCGAGCTGGGCATGGGGGACACCGGCGCGCACCCCATCGAGGCCTCCCCCCGGGGTACTCAGCCCGTGAAGATCACCCTGGCGGAAGATCCCGTGGAGACCTACCTCTCCAGCCGGCGATCGCGGATCGAGCCCCAACCCGACGAGGTGGATTGGCTCGGGGTCCTGAAATGGGCCGCCCTGGTCTTCCTGCTGCTCCAGGTCTTCTGGTGGCTGGCGCCGGCCTTGTCGAGGCTACAGTTCAAGCCCTGAGACGGGCTGGATTCGGGTTCTAGGCCAGGGCACGCATCAGCAGGAAGATTCCCCCGTTCCAGCAGGCGTGGACGAGGATGGGCGGCCAGAGGCTGCCCGTATGGCGCAGGGCGAGGCCCAGCACGAGACCCAGGGTGGCGAGGGTGGGTAGGCCGGCGGGCTGGAGGTGGATGGCCCCGAACACCAGGGCGGAGACCAGCAGGGCCAGGCCGACGCGTCCCCGGCGGGCCAGCACGGGCAGGAGGAAGCCCCGGAAGAGAAGCTCCTCGAAGAGGGGCGCCAGCCCGGCCACCACCGCGAACATGGCCAGGGTGGGGCCCCAGCCCGAAAGCCCCCGCAGCAGCTCCTGAAGGTCCCGCTGAGGGTTCTGGTCCGGCTTCAGGATCGAGGCCGAGAGAAGCGTCACCGCCAGCACCATGGCCACGGCCAGGGCCAGGAAGGCCGCGGCCCAGGCCAGGTTCTTCAGGACGGGGCCCGGCGCCACGCGCTGCCACAGCTCGCGGAAGGAGAGGCCCTCGGCCGCGCAGAGGAGGCGCACACCGACCCCGGCGTGGAGGAGGGTTCCCAGGGGCACGGCCGCCCAGCGCAGGCTGGGCCAGGGCAGGAGCAGGAGGGCCGCTAGGTTGCCTGCCACGAAGAAGGCCAGGAACCAGACCAGCAGGACCAGGATCGCGGCGCGGTCGGAGAGCCCCCAGGCGGGCAGGGGCCGCTTCGGCGGCTGTTTGCGCAGGGCCCACAGGTAGAGCCCCATGGCCAGCCCCCCGGCCCCGAGGAGAAAGACCACCAGCCCCAGGGCTCCCAACGCCCCCAACCGGACCAGCAGGGCGCCGCGGGCCTCGGCCCGCAGGGCGGCGCCCGTGCCGGGTGCTTCCCGATCCAGCAGCCTCGCTTCCAGCAGTGCGGCCGCATGGCCGCTTCCCAGGCGGTGCCGGATCCCCTCGCGGCTGGCCCGGTCCGGCAGGGGACCGTTCCCGTAGGCGGCGGCAAAGGCCCGATGAAAGGGTTTGGCCGCTTCGCCGGTGGGGGCGTCGGCCAGCCGGCGGGCCTGGTCCAACTGGTCCGCCTCGCCCAGCTCGGCCATGAGCACCGCGAGCAGAGCCCGGTCCCAGGGCTCCTTGAGCTGGTGCTCGGCTTGGGTCCAGGCCTTGGGGGCGATCTTGGCGCCGGTCACCAGGTGGGGGCCCGCCAGAACCGCCTCCAGCATCCGGCCCTGGAGGCTGGCCCGTTCCGCGGGCCGGCGCAGGGCGCCCGCCCGCGCCCGCAGCGTGAATCCCACCGCCAGCACGGCGAGGAGGGCCAGGAGGGCGATCAGGGGATCGGCCCAGCGGCGGTCGGGATCCCAGGGGGTGCGGTCGAAGGTCATGGGAAAAGGCTACGCGAAGGGCGGTCTTCCCGTTCGGCGGAAGCGCCAGGCGGCCCAGCGCAGGTAGATCCGGTTCAGCAGCCGGGGCAGGCCGGGGAGGGCGAACACCGGGGCGATCCAGCGCCAGCCTGGCAGGCGCTGGGCGATGGGGCGGAGCAGGTCGGCCCCGGCCCAGACCTGCCGCGTGCCCAGGTCGAGGCCGTGAATCTCCCGTTCCAGGGGGCGCCCGGCCAGTTCGGGTCCCAGGGTCCGCAGCTCGGGGTCCCTCAGCGAAACCACCAGCAGGGTTCCCCGCTGGTCCCGCCGGGCCAGCCACAGGGCCATGCGGCAGCAGAGGGTGCAGGCGGGATCGTAGGCGAGGAGCAGGGGGGCGGGCATCGGGACGCATGATGCCACGGGATCCGGCTATGTTGGAGGAACTGGAGGTCCCATGCCCTTTTCCCATCCCATCGAGGTGCGGTTCAGTGACCTGGACGCCATGGGGCATGTGAACAATGCCGTGGTGGTGAGCTTCATGGAGCAGGCGCGGTTCCAGTGGTGGCGCACCTTCCTGGGGGGGCGCAAGTTCCAGGACGAGGGCTTCCTCATCGCCCGGGCCGAGGTGGACTACCGCATGCCCATCCTGCTGGGCGACGATGTCCGGGTGGAGCTGCATTGCACCAAGGTGGGAAACAGCTCCTTCGAGTTGAGCTACCGCCTCACCAAGGGGCTGGATGGCGAGCTGTTCGCCGAAGGGAAGACCGTTCAGGTGATGCTGGACTTCGCCACCCACCGCCCCAAGCCCCTGGCGCCCGCCACCCGCGAGTGGCTCGCAGCCCAGGATTGACCGATGCTGCTTGGCACCGCCGCCTGGGCCGAGGGGCCCGTCGAACGCCGGGCCCTCGTGGCGCGGCTGGCCTCGGGCCGCCTGGCGGATCTGAACCGCATCGAGGCCATCCGCCTGCGCAAGCTGGGCGAGACCGATCCCGAACGCCTGGCGGAGGCGCTCGTCCCCTCGTTCCTCCGCCGCCTGCTGGAGGGGGGGCCGCGCGCCCTGACCCGGGTGCGCCAGACTCTGGCCTACGCCGAGAAATGGGAGCGCCGCGGCACGCTGCCCGAAACCCTGGCGCCGCTTCCGGAATCAGCGGACCTGCTGCCCTGCCTGCCCCGGCCCTCGGCCCTGCGCCGATTCGACGGCCTGGGTCTCGACCGCTTCGGCGTGAAGGGACCGGGCGCGGAACTGTCGGGCCCGCCCCAGCCGGGCCTGGCGGCCGTGGGCCTGGCCGGAGGCGGGATCGCCGGATTCTGTCTGGCCCTGGAGGAGGCGGGGAGCGCGGTCCTGGGGGCCTGGATGTCGGACGAATGGCCCGGGGGAAGCCTGGAGGTGAAGGCCGAAGGGCTCCGCCGCAGCGCCCCGCTGAAGGCCTGGGAGAACCTGGAACTGCCCGCGCTGCATGCCGGCGAAGCCCTGCTGCTCCCCCTGCCTCGGCTGAAGCCGCTGCCGAACCTGATGGCGGGAAGCCCCATCCAGATCACGGTCGCCCATGAGGTGCTGGTTCTTCACTGCGGACCCGACGGCCTCCACCCGACGGTCCAGTAGTCGAGGCAAGATGGTCAGGGCACGGCGCGGATCACAGGTGGATTCTGCGCCAGGGCTGTGCGGATGAGCGGGTCCAGCTGGGCCTTGAGGTGCTCGGTGGGGAGGATGAGCCCCTGAGCCTGCTTGGTCATGATGATTGCGCCGTACTTCCCGTCCGCAGCCACCCAGGGGCCCCAACCGAAGGTGCCGGTGCTGGAGTAGCGGACGACGGTGCCAGTGCCGGTGCCATCGCTGGTCTCCAGCCAGTTGCCGAGGGCGTAGTGGTAGGTCCATCCCGCCGCCTCCTGGAAGGGACTGTAGGCCAGCGTGGTGGCGGGGCCGTACCCGTCGGTGCGCTGGGCCACGATCAGCGGCGAGGGAAGGAAGAGCTGCGTTCCGTCCATCCCATGGCGCAGTTGCATCATCAGGAACCGCATGTATTCCAGGCCCGTGCACTTCAGCCCGCCCGCCGGATTCGGGTTGGGGCCGTTGTTGCTGTAGATGCTGGTCCCCGCCCAGCCCATGGGGTCGTGGAGCTGCTCGGCGAAGAGTTGCGACCAGGATTTGCCAGTGGCGACTTCGGCCATGCGCGCGGCGATGCGCAGGTGAGTGCTGCCGTAGTAGAAATAGCTGCCCGGCCGGGAGGCGGTGGCGGCGAAATCGGCATAGATCTGCCTCACGGCCTCGTCGAGAGTGATGAACAGGCTGTCGGAAGCCGCGTCGTCCCCACTGATGCCGGAGGTGAAGCTGAGCAGTTGCCGCAGGGTGATGTCGCCCATGTTTCCAGTCCAGGGCTTCCCGTTGGCGTCGACCAGGAGCTCCTTGGCTTGGGTGTCAAGGCCATGGGCGAAGGCGCCGGCATTCACTAGGCGCAGGATGACGGTGCTGCTGACCCACTTGGAACCGGAGGCGACCAGCACCGAGTCCTGGTTGGTGAACCCGCCGAAGCTGCGGGAGTACACGACGCCCGAAGGAGTCGCGACCTCCACGCAGAGTCCGGCGGGAAATTGGGATTGGGCGGCCTGAATGGCTGCGGTGACGGCTCCCCAAGGATCCCCCGCCGAGGCGGGGGCCAGGGTCGGAGCGGTGGCTCCGCCACCGCCGCAAGCGGCGAATGCCAAGAGGCAAAGACTGATCAGGGCGTGCCGCATGGAGGCTCCAGGATGACCGTTGGACCCTGCGGGCGCTTCGGGGGTTGAGGCGCATCGACCTGGATCAGCCCCGCATCATCGCGGCGATGAGGAAGGCCATCTCGAGGCTCTGCGTGCCGTTGAGGCGGGGATCGCAGCCCGTTTCGTAGGCCTTGGCGAGGTCGGCTTCGGACAGCCCCTCGCTGCCGCCGGTGCACTCGGTGACGGCCTCGCCCGTGAGCTCGATGTGGACCCCGCCCAGGTGCGAGCCGGCGGTCCGGTGGATCTCGAAGGCCTGACGAAGCTCCGAGAGAATGGCGCCGAAGTCCCTCGTCTTCAATCCCGTGGCGCTCTCGGCGCCGTTGCCGTGCATGGGATCGCAGCTCCAGAGCACGGGGCGGTCCGTACCCTGGACCGCCTTCAGCAGGGGGGGGAGGGCCGCCTGGATCTTCGTCGCGCCGAAGCGCGAAATGAGCGTGATGCGACCGGGTTCCCGCTGAGGGTCCAGGTGGTCCAGCAACGCCACCAGATGGTCCGGCGTGGCGCTGGGTCCCACTTTCACGCCGATGGGGTTGCGGATGCCCCGTAGGTATTCCAGGTGTGCGCCGTCCAGCTGGCGGGTGCGCTCACCCACCCAGAGCGTGTGGGCGCCGAGGTTGTAGTAGGCGGAGGTTTCCCCGATCCAGCGGGTGAGGGCCTCTTCATAGGGCAGCAGCAGGGCCTCGTGGCTGGTGAAGAAGTCGATGCGCTCCAGCACCTCCCGCTGCACGCCGCCCAGGGCCTCCAAGAAATCGAGGGACTCGCGCACCTGGTCGAGGGTGCGGCGGTAGGCAGGCACCTCCCCGGTGCCGCCCGGCAGCTCCCAGCGCTCGGGGTGGTGCAGGTCCGCAAAGCCCCCCGCCGTGAGGGCCCGCAGATGGTTCAGCGTGGCGGAGGCGTGGAAATAGGCCTCGAGCATGCGGCCCGGGTCGGGCCGCCGGGTGGCCTCGTCGGCCTCCAGGCCGTTGATGAGGTCGCCCCGGTAGCTGGGCAGCTCGCGGCCGCGCACCAGCTCGGTGGGCTTGCTGCGGGGCTTGGCGAACTGGCCGGCGATGCGGCCCACCCGCACCACGGGTTTCCGTCCGCCATGGGTGAGGGCGACGGACATCTGGAGGAGCACCCGCAGCTTGCCTTCGATGGCCTCGGGGAGGCAGTCCTTGAACTGCTCGGCGCAGTCGCCGCCCTGGAGCAGGAAGCGCCGGCCCGCCGCGGCTTCGGCCAGAAGGCCGCGGAGCCGATCCACCTCCTGGGGTACCACGAGGGGGGGCATGCGGCGAAGGCGCGCGAGCACGCCTTCGAGCTCCGAAGGATCGGTGTAGGTCGGCTGCTGCATCGCGGGGAAGCGCTGCCAGCTATGGGGGTTCCAGGGGGTCATCGGGCCTCGGTGGCGAGGGACCAGTCTACCTGCGCCCTGCCTGGGCCCGGCCTTCCTACTTGCCGGGCAAACCTTCGCCCGGGTCCGTGGCTACCGGAGTGACCCAGCGGTATCCCTCGCCGCCCACGGTGGCGATCCAAGGGGCGCCCTGCTCCTCACCCAGCTTGCGCCGCAGGTTGGCGATGTGGACATCCACGGTGCGGGCGCTGGGCCGGGCGTCCCGCTCCCAGGCCAGCTGCAGCAGCTCCTTGCGGCTGTGGGTCCGGCCGGCGTGGGTGATGAGGATCTCCAGCAGGCGGAATTCCCGGGGAGTGAGCTCCAGCGGCTTCCCGTCCCGCCGGGCGTCCAGGCGCGGCAGGTCGAAGCGGAAGGGCCCCGACCGCAGCAGGGGGGGGCGATCCAGTGGGCGGGTCCGGCGGAGGATGGCCTTCACGCGAGCCATGAGCTCGAGCACCGAGAAGGGCTTCACCAGGTAGTCGTCGGCCCCCAGGCTCAGACCTTGCACCCGGTCCGTCTCCTCTCCCCGGGCCGTGAGCATGAGGACCGGCACCTCATCCTTGCCCTCCCGCAGGATCCGGAGGACCTCAAAGCCATCGAGCTGGGGCAGCATCAGGTCCAGCACGATGAGGTCGGCCCGGTGCGCTGCGTGGGCCGCGAGAGCGGGCAGACCATCGCCCACCGCCTCGACGGAATAGCCTTCGAAGCCCAGGTTGTTGACGAGGAGCTGGCAGAGGGAGGGCTCGTCCTCCACCACGAGGATGTGGGTCACGGCGTCTCGCTCAAGGATCGTTGGGATCAAGATCGCGCCCTTTTCTTGGGAATACAAGTTTCAAGTCCAATAAAATTCCCAATCCTCGAAAGGCCTTCAGCTGGCCCGGATCTCCAGGAGGGCCGAGAACCCCTCGCCCGGCCCCGAGGAGAAGGTGAGGCCCCAACCTTCCTGTTCGGCCACCTGGACCAGCAGGCTCAGGCCCAACCCCTGGCCTTCCCGCAGAAAGCCCTCTCTGCCCTGGGTGCGGAGGCGCTGGAAGGGCTTGCCGAGGGCCTTCAGCTGATGGGGTTCCAGGCCTTCGCCCTCGTCGGTTACGCGGATGCAGAAGCGGCGCCGGGCTCGCCAGGTCTCCAGGGTGACGCGGCCCTTGCCATGGCCCAGGGCGTTCTCCACCAGGGTGAGCACCGCCGAGCGCAGGGAGGGGAGGGGGGCCCGGCCGGTGGCCTCCGCCAGCCGAAGGTCGAGGAGGCGCCCCTCCATCTCGAACCCGGGCCGCAGGTCATCGACGACCTCCTCGAACCAGGCGGGGGTGGCCTGCCCCGGGGGGCCGGAGGCCCCCCCGCCCCGGATCACCCGCAGGCCGGTTTCGATGATGGTGGTGAGGTGGTCCACTTCTTCGCCGATCTTCAGCAGCTCCTCGTCGGCGCGGTCCGGGCTGAGCCGGCCCAGACGCAGCGAGTCGCAGCGGAACTTGAGGATGGCGAGGGGCGTCTTGAGGCTGTGGGTCATGGAAGCGAGGCGGTCCGCATCCAGCACGGCCTTGCGCCGGGTGCGGTGGCGCAGCCAGAGCCCCAGGAGGATGGCCACGCCCACCAGGGCGGAGATCCCCGAGATCATCCAGTACTGCTGCTTCAGCTTCTTCCGGAAGGCCTTCTGCTCGGCATCGAAGCCGACGCCCCCCAGGTTCCAGCCGTCGCCGAAGGCGTTGGTCTTGGTGGCGGTGCCCAGGGGCAGGGTGGCGATGCGCTGGGGATCGACCTGGAGGTTGGGCTCCGCGCCCCAGGGCTGGAGCTTCAAGTCGCCCCGCTCGAGGTCGCTTTCCCGGGCCAGACCCATGCGCAGGGTTTGGTGGGGCGCCAGGGCGATGCCGAGTTCCCGCTCCACTTCCGGCGACCCGGGCCGCCAGCGCTTGATGACGAGCCAGCGGTCCGAGAGCAGGATCACCGTGGCCACCTTCCCGAAGTCCGGATCCTGCTCGCGGGGGGGATTCCACTCGAAGCGCTGCGCCGTTTCCGCGTGGGCCATCCAGCCGAGGTACTGCTGCACCAGGGCGGGATCCTTGGGGCGGGCGAGCCGCTGCCCATCGCGGATCCAGAGGTTGCGCTCCTCGAAGCGATCCAGGAGGGCCACGACCAGGGGCTGGTCCGCCAGGAACTGCCGTACATCCGGTTCGTCGCCCGTCCGGATGCTCTGGAGCACCGGCAGGCTCTTCCAGTGGCGTTCAACGGCCTCGAAATCCACCCAGTGGGCCTCCATGTAGGCTTGGCGGCCCTTGTCGACCTGGTCCAGGCGGTAGTACCGGGGCACGGCGATCAGCAGGGCCCCCAGGACCAGCCCCGCCAGGACGAGCAGGGCGATGCCGCTGCGCTGCTGGAGGCGCTGCCAACGGGAGGGCCCCAGGCTGGGGTGGAGGGCGCGGTAGCGGGAGGTGCGGTGGTGGTGCATGGGGGCTCGACAGGAAGGATTCCTGCCAGCTTAACGGCCGCGGGCCCGTCCGGCGATCAGCCGAGGGCCAGCATCCGCTCCAGGGGCTTCAGGGCCTTCACCCGCACGGCCTCGTCCAGGCGGATCTCGGGCTTGAGGTCGCGCAGGCAGAGGTAGAGCTTCTCAAGGCTGTTGAGCTTCATGTAGGGGCAGAGGCTGCAGTTGCAGCCGCTGTCCGCCGGGGCGGGGATCAATTCTGCGTCGGGGCGCCGCTGGCGCATCTGGTGGAGGATGCCGGCCTCCGTGGCCACGATGAAGGCCCGGGCGCTGTCCTTGGCCACGAAGTTGAGCAGGGCCGCCGTGCTACCCACAAAATCCGCCAGCTGGCTGACCGTGGCGTCGCACTCGGGGTGGGCGATGAGCTTGGCCTCGGGGTGCTGGGCTTTGAGGGCCGCCAGGCGCTTGGCCGTGAACTGCTCGTGCACGATGCAGAAGCCCGGGAACAGGGCCATGTCGCGGCCCGTCTGCTTCATGACCCACTTGCCCAGGTGGCGGTCCGGGGCGAAGACGATCTTGCGATCCTTCGGCAGGCTCTCCACCACGCGCACAGCGTTGCTGCTGGTGCAGATGACGGTGCTGAGGGCCTTCACGCCGGCCGAGCAGTTGATGTAGCTCACCACATCGTGGCCCGGGTACTGCTTCAGCCACTCGGCGAAGTGGTCCGCCGGGCAGCGGTCCGCCAGGCTGCAGCCGGCATCCATGTCGGGGATCACCACGGTCTTGGTGGGGTTGAGGATCTTGGCGGTCTCGGCCATGAAGTGGACGCCACAGAAGGCGATGACCTCGGCGTCGGCCTTGGCGGCCTGCTGGCTGAGCTGGAGGCTGTCGCCCACGAAGTCGGCCAGGTCCTGGATCTCGGGCTCCTGGTAGTAGTGGGCCAGGAGCACGGCCCGGCGCTCGGCCTTCAGCCGCCGGATCTCGGCGGGCAGATCGATCCCCGCGGGGATGCTTTCGAGGTCGGGGACATAGGGGGCGGTCAGGTCCATGCCTTCCATTCTAGGCCTTCTCAAGGAACCGGCGGATCCGCTGACCGGGCTCCGGGTGGTCGAACACCTCGGTGAAGGCCGCCCGTTCCCAGGCCAGGGCGGCGGCCCGGGCTGTCCCCGCCTGGCGGTGCCGGAGGGCCCCCAGGAGGGCCAGGGCCCGTTCCTGGACAGGAAAGCCTGTCGCCACAAGCGGGTTTGGGCTATCCTGGGCTTGGATCGCAGGGTCCAGGTGGATGTGGGAATCCGATGACCGCCCCCCGGGGATGGACATCGGTCCAGGTTTATTTGGATTCATGCCTCATCGTCCAAGGGGGGGACACATGGCCAAGGCGCAGGCGTCGGAGACATCCAGCATCTCACGGCTGGATCAGGTCAAGATCAGCCAGTATTTCGGCTGCAACACCTTCAGTGAGCGCACCATGCGCGAGCGGCTCCAGAAGGATGTCTACAAAGCCTACCGCCAGGCGCTGAAGCGAGGTGAGGCCCTGTCGCCGGAGGTGGCCAAGAGCGTCGCCCTCGCCATGAAGGAGTGGGCCCTGGAACAGGGGTGCACGCACTTCACCCACTGGTTCCTCCCCATGACCGGCGCCACCGCCGAGAAGCACGACGCCTTCATCACCTGGGACGAGCCGGGCCAGGTCATCGAGCGCTTCAGCGGCAGCCAGCTCATCCAGGGCGAGCCGGATGCCAGTTCGTTCCCCAGCGGCGGCCTGCGCGCCACCTTCGAAGCCCGCGGCTACACCGCCTGGGACCCCGCCAGCCCGGCCTTCCTGATGGAAGGGCCCCTGGGCAAGACGCTCTGCATCCCCACGGCCTTCGTCGGGTACCACGGGGAGGCGCTGGACCACAAAGTGCCGCTGCTGCGCTCCATGGAGGTGGTGTCCCGTCGCGCCGTCGAGGGCCTCGCCCACTTCGGCGTCAAGGCCGAGGCGGTCATCGCCCAGTGCGGTCCCGAGCAGGAGTACTTTGCGGTGGATCTGGACCTGGCCCAGCAGCGGCCCGACCTCATGTTCGCCAACCGCACCCTGCAGGGCGCCAAGCCGCCCAAGGGCCAGGAGCTGGAGGACCACTACTTCGGCAGCATCAAGGAGCGCGTGCTGGGCTTCATGCAGGAGGTGGAGCTGGAGTGCTTCAAGCTCGGCATCCCCGCCAAGACCCGACACAACGAGGTCGCCCCCAACCAGTTCGAGATCGCGCCCATCTACGAGGCCGCCAACATCGCCAGCGACCACAATCAGCTGCTGATGGAGCTCCTGAAGTCCGTGGGCGAGCGGCACGGCCTGGCCATCCTCCTGCACGAGAAGCCCTTCGCCGGCGTCAACGGCAGCGGCAAGCATGTGAACTGGAGCCTCGCCACCGATGAGGGCCACAACTTGCTGGAGCCCGGGAAGACCCCCGAGGAAAACCTGCAGTTCCTCTACTTCCTGAGCGCCACGCTGAAGGCCATCCACACCCACGGCGGCCTCCTGCGCGCCGCCATCGCCAGCGCCGGCAACGACCACCGCCTGGGTGCCAACGAGGCGCCGCCGGCCATCATGTCGGCCTTCCTCGGCGCCCAGCTCAGCCATATCCTGAACGCCATCGAGAAGGGCGATGCGGCGGATGCCTCCACCCAGCGCATCCTCGACCTGGGCATCGGCAACCTGCCGCGCATCGAGAAGGACGCCACGGATCGCAACCGCACCAGCCCCTTCGCGTTCACGGGCAACAAGTTCGAGTTCCGCGCCGTGGGCTCCAGCCAGCCCATCGCGCTGTCCCTGACGGTGATCAATGCCGCCGTGGCCGAGGCCCTGGACGACCTGAACGGCAAGCTGGACGCCGAGATCAAGGCCGGCAAGGACCACCGGGCCGCCGTGCTGACGGTGGTGCGCCAGGCCATCATCGAGACCAAGGCCATCCGCTTCGAAGGCAACGGCTATGCGGAGGAATGGAAGGTCGAGGCCGAGCGTCGCGGCTTGCCCCATGCCAAGGACACCGTGGCCGCCCTCCACATCTGGGAGAACCCCGCCTCCAAAGCGGTGTTCTCCAAGCCCGGCATCCTCTCCGAGGGCGAGCTGGAGTCACGCGTCCACATCCGTCACGAGCAGTACCAGAAGGCCATCGCCATCGAGACCCAGGTTCTGCGCGAAATGGCGGAGACCCAGATCCTGCCCTCCATCACGGCGGATCTCGGCGCCCGCGCCAAGAGCCTGGGCCGCCTGGCCGCGGCCGGCATCACCGTGCCCGAGACGCTGAAGGCCGCCCTCCAGGCCCAGGCGACGCTGGCGGGTGAGGCCCAGGCCCGGCTCACGGCCATGAAGGCCGCCTTGGTCGCCGCCGAGGCCATCGAGGACAACCACGCCCGCACCGAAGCCTTCGGAAAGAAGGTCAACGAGGCCAAGCATGCCCTCCGCGAGGTGCTGGACCACCTGGAGGAGGCCTGCGACGCCGACCTCTGGCCCCTGCCGAAGTACTGGCAGCTCCTGTCCCCGCTCCTCTAGGCGTTGTTCCGTCACTCATAGAAACGGGCCGCATGGGCGGCCCGTTTCTATGAGTGGAAGAAAGCCTAGCGTCCGAAGCGGAACACGGCGCTCACCTGGGCCCAGGTGGCGGTATCGAAGCCGAAACCGTCGCTGCCGTTCTTGTCCACGAAAACCTGGTTGAGGGTGCCTTCGAGGGAGAAGTTCCGGTTGAAGGTGTAGCCGCCACCTCCGCGAATGCCGAGCTTGCCGCTCTGACTGGCGCTGCCGCTGACGCGGAAGCCGGCTCCGTTGGTGAATTCCCAGTCATCCTTGATGCTGTTGATGGAAGCACCGGCGATGGTGTACCAGCCCTGATTGGGGCTCTGGAAGTTGTAGACCCAGTCAGCGCCGACCTGCAGCACTTTGTAGTCGTTCTGGTTGTCCACGAAGCCGCCCCAGCCGGAGCCCGGGAGGCTGTGGTAGGTCAGCTGGCCGCGGATCTGGTGGTGCGAAGTGAGATTGAAGTCGAGATGACCGCCCACATGGGCACCGAAGAACTGGTTGGTGCCCAGGCCGGACTTATCCTTCAGGTCCCCGACGGGCAGGGAGAGGCCGGTCTGCAGGCCACCATTGATGTCCTGGGCGGCGAGAGGCAGGCCCAGAAGGGCGAGGGTGAGGGCAACGCGGTGACGCATGAAACCTCCGACAAATGCGGGCCCCAGAACGAGGCCGATCCCAGCCTAGCGAGGATTCGTCATCGCGGCGTCATCCGAAGGGACTACCCGGGCCGCTGCTCCAGCGTGACACCACGCCCGCTGCGGATCCGCTGCTCGATGCGCGAGGTGCTGTGGCCGGGGAGGAAGGGCAGGAGGACCAGCTTCCCGCCTCGAGCCTCCACAACATCGCGTCCCACCACGGTGTCAGGTGTGTAGTCGCCACCCTTCACCAGCACATCGGGCTGGAGGGCGCGGATGAGCTCCAGCGGGGTGTCTTCGTCGAAGCGGACGACCGCATCCACGCTGCGGAGGCCCAGCAGGATGGCGGCGCGGGCCGCCTCGTCCTGGAGGGGGCGGCTGGGGCCCTTGAGTCGCGCCACCGAGGCATCGCTGTTGAGGCCCACCACCAGGAAGTCGCCCAGGGCCCGTGCCTCGGCGAGGTATTGCACATGGCCGGGATGGATCAGGTCGAAGCAGCCGTTGGTGAAGCAGAGGGTTCCTGGCCGCGGAACGACCGCGAGAAAGGCCTCAGGGCTCTGGAAGAAACGGGTCGATGTCGGCATCTCAGAAATCGGGATAAAATGATCGGTTCAGGGAGAAGTCCCGGGAGAAGTCTGCCATGCCCCTCTATGAATACCGTTGTGAAGCTTGCGGCCAGCCTGAAGAGAAGCTGGAAAGCCTGTCCGCACCCGAGACCCATGCGTGCCCGGCCTGCGGCGCGGCGGCGGGGATGAAGCGTCAGGTATCCGTATCCGCCTTCGCCCTGGCCGGGAGCGGTTGGTACAAGGGCGCAGCCTCCGATCCGACCCCCTCCGCTCCGGCAACCGGGGCCCCCAAGAGTGGCCATGGCTGTGCGGCGGGTGGGTGCGGATGTCCCCTCGCGGGGTGAGGGCCCGGTGATCCTGGCCTCGTTTTTCCGTTGATGCGTTGACTTTCCAGGCCGTTCCGATAGCCTAGATGGTTCCGGCCCCGTGGGTCGGCGCAAGATTTCATCCGTCCGATGTTCCCCGAAGCCAGCATCCCGGTGAACCTCTCGGGCCCAGGCCCGGACAACCCGGAGCCTTCCTTGGAGGATGGTGTGCCTACCATCAATCAGTTGATCCGCCTCGGGCGGAAGACCTTCCAGAACAAGACCAAGAGCCCCGCGCTCGACGCCTGCCCGCAGAAGCGCGGCGTGTGCACCCGCGTGTTCACCACCACGCCGAAGAAGCCGAACTCGGCTCTCCGCAAGGTGGCCCGCGTGCGCCTCACCAACGGCATCGAATGCACGACCTACATCCCGGGCGTCGGCCACAACCTGCAGGAGCACAGCATCGTGCTCATCCGCGGTGGCCGCGTGAAGGATCTGCCGGGCGTGCGCTATCACGTGGTCCGCGGCACCCTGGACGCCACCGGCGTCGCTGGCCGCAACCAGTCCCGTTCCAAGTACGGCGCCAAGCGCCCCAAGGCTGGCGCTGCGCCGGCCAAGAAGAAGTAGGGGAGGTAAAACATGGCCCGTCGTTCCGCCCCCGCCAAGCGTGAGATCCTGCCGGATCCCGTCTACAACAGCCTCACTGTTTCCAAGTTCGTGAACATCCTCATGGAGCGCGGCAAGAAGGCCACCGCCGAGCGCATCCTCTACGGAGCACTGGAAATCGTCGCCAAGAAGTCCGGCGAGGAGGCCCTTGAGGCCTTCCAGAAGGCCCTGAACAACATCAAGCCCTCGGTGGAAGTCAAATCCCGCCGCGTGGGCGGCGCCACCTACCAGGTGCCCGTGGAGGTTCCCCAGAACCGCCGCCAGTCCCTGGCCATGCGCTGGCTCAAGACCTACTCCGCCTCCCGCGGCGAGCGCACCATGCGCGACAAGCTGGCCGGCGAGATCCTCGACGCCATGAACTTCCGTGGCGCCGCGATCAAGAAGAAGGACGATGTCCACAAGATGGCCGAAGCCAACAAGGCCTTCGCCCACTTCCGCTGGTAGCAGTCCACCCGATCGGAAGGAGCCGCCCCTCCGGCGGCTCCTTCCGCGAAGGTCTTTGAAGCACCCCCGACTCCGATTCCGTATTGATCCTTTCAGGAGGCCGCTGTGGCCCGTCAGACCCCCCTCGAGCGCTACCGGAACATCGGCATCATGGCGCACATCGATGCCGGCAAGACCACCACGACGGAGCGCATCCTCTTCTACACCGGCAAGATCCACAAGATCGGCGAGGTGCATGAGGGTGCGGCGACCACCGACTGGATGGTGCAGGAGCAGGAGCGGGGCATCACCATCACCTCCGCCGCCATCACCGCCGCCTGGACTCCCCAGACGGGCCAGCTGAAGGGCGTGGAGCATCGCATCAACATCATCGACACCCCCGGCCATGTGGACTTCACGGCCGAGGTGGAGCGTTCCCTTCGCGTGCTGGACGGTGCCTGCGCCGTGTTTTGCGCGGTGGGCGGCGTCGAGCCCCAGTCCGAGACCGTGTGGCGCCAGGCCGACAAGTACGGCGTGCCCCGCATGGCCTTCGTGAACAAGATGGACCGTCCCGGTGCGGATTTCTTCCGCGTGGTCGAGATGATGAAGACCCGCCTGAAGGCCCGTCCCATGCCGATCCAGATCCCCATCGGCGCCGAGGAGGACTTCAAGGGCGTGGTCGACCTGGTGTTGATGAAGGCCCTGACCTTCGACGAGGGCGACAAGGGCTTCAAGGTCCTCTACAGCGAGATCCCCGCCGAGCTGGTGGACACCGCCAAGGAGTGGCGCGAGAAGATGGTCGAGATGGTCGCCGAGACCGACGACTCGCTCATGGACAAGTATCTCGGCGGCGTCGAGCTGACCGAGGACGAACTCCGCAGCGGCATCCGCAAGGGCTGCATCGATCTGACCTTCACGCCGATGATGTGCGGCTCCGCCTTCAAGAACAAGGGCGTGCAGCCCATGCTCGACGCGGTGGTGAGCTACATGCCTTCGCCCCTGGACATCCCCGCCATCAAGGGCGTCGATTCCGAGGGCAAGGAAGTCGAGCGCAAGGCCGAGGACAAGGAGCCGTTCTCCGCCCTCATCTTCAAGATCATGGCCGATCCCTTCGTGGGCTCGCTCGCCTTCATCCGCGTCTATTCCGGCGTCCTCGCCGCGGGCTCCGGTGTCTTCAACGCCGCCAAGGGCCGCCGCGAGCGCATCGGCCGCCTGCTGCAGATGCATGCCAACAAGCGTGAGGACATCGAAGAGGTCCGTACCGGCGACATCGCCGCCGCGGTGGGTCTCAAGGAAGTGCTCACCGGCCAGACCATCTGCGACGAGAACCACCCCGTGATCCTCGAGTCCATGGACTTCCCGGATCCCGTGATCCAGGTGGCCATCGAGCCCAAGACCAAGGCCGACCAGGAGAAGATGGGCGTGGCCCTGAGCCGCTTGGCCCAGGAGGACCCCACCTTCAAGGTCAAGTCCGACCCCGAGACCAACCAGACGATCATCGCCGGCATGGGCGAGCTGCACCTTGAGATCATCGTCGATCGCATGATGCGCGAGTTCAAGGTGGAAGCCAATGTGGGCAAGCCCATGGTGGCCTACCGCGAGACCATCCGGAAGCGCGTGGATGCCGAGGGCAAGTTCGTCCGTCAGTCCGGCGGCCGCGGCCAGTACGGTCATGTGAAGATGTATGTCGAGCCCAACGAGGCCGGCAAGGGTTACGAGTTCATCAACGACATCAAGGGCGGCGTGATTCCCAAGGAATACATCAAGCCCATCGACCAGGGCATCCAGGAGGCCATGCAGTCCGGCGTCCTCGCGGGCTACCCCTGCGTCGACATCAAGATCACCATCTACGACGGCAGCTACCACGATGTGGACTCCAACGAAATGGCGTTCAAGATCGCCGGCTCGATGGGCTTCAAGAATGGTTGCGAGAAGGCCTCTCCGGTGATCCTCGAGCCCATCATGGCCGTCGAGGTCGTGGTCCCCGAGGACTACATGGGCGATGTCATCGGCAACCTGAACAGCCGCCGTGGCCGCATCGAGAACATGGAAGACCGGGCTGGCGTCAAGGTGGTCACCGCCAAGGTGCCCCTGGCCGAGATGTTTGCCTACTCCACCACCCTGCGCGGCATGACCCAGGGCCGCGGCAACTACACCATGCAGTTCTCGCACTATGAGGAAGCACCCCGGAATGTGGCCGAAGAAATCGTGGCCAAGGTGAAGGGTTCCAAGTAATACCCCGGGGGTGTCCGAGCCCCCGCGACACGGCCCGGCGAAGCCGGCCCCGTGGCAAGCAATAGCAGTCATTTCTTGTTTTACCTATAGTTTAAGCCCCTCCGGGGGTGAGGTCATCCATCGAACCGCAAGGTTGCCGGGCCTCTTGATCCACCGCTTCCTCCCCCGGGAGGTCGTGCGTTCTCTCAAATAGCCGTTGTATTTCCAGCGGCTTTTGTTATGCTGATCAGCCCTGTCCCTGTCGTTGGGACGGATTTACATGGGCGGTCAGCGCCCCACGTCTATGGACGGTCGCCGTCCCAATGGAGTGAGCATGAAAGACAACATCCGCATCCGTTTGCGTGCCTTCGACCACCGTCTGCTCGATCAGAGCACCCGCGAGATCGTGGACACCGCCAAGCGCACGGGCGCCCAGGTGGCGGGACCGATTCCCCTCCCCACCCGGACGAACAAGTACACCGTCAACCGTTCCCCCCACGTGGACAAGAAGAGCCGGGACCAGTTCGAGATCCGCACGCACAAGCGGCTGCTCGACATCCTGAACCCGACTCAGAACACCGTGGACACTCTCATGCGCCTGGACCTGCCCGCTGGCGTCGACGTGGAGATCAAGGTCTTCAGCCGTCAGGGCAACCGGTAGAGGGGGGAGAAAACATGTCCAAAGGAATCATCGGAAAGAAGCTGGGGATGACCCAGATCTTCAATGAGCAGGGCCAGATCGTCCCCGTGACGGTCATCCAGGCCGGCCCCTGCGTGGTCGTGCAGCGCAAGACCTCCGCGAAGGATGGCTACGAGGCCGTCCAGATCGGATTCGTCGACCCCAATGGCGGCAAGCGCGCCTCCAAGGCCGAGAAGGGCCACTGCGAGAAGCTGGGCGTCGCCCCGGTCCGCGTGCTCCGCGAGATCAAGGTTGATGCCTCCGACGCCGCCAAGCCCGGCGACAGCGTCCTGGCCAGCGCCTTCGAGGCGAAGACCAAGGTCAATGTCACCGGCATCAGCAAGGGCAAGGGTTTCGCCGGCGTCATCAAGCGGCACCACTTCGCCGGTGGCCGTGCGACCCACGGCTCCATGTTCCACCGCGCGCCTGGCTCCATCGGCCAGTCCAGCTATCCCAGCCGCGTGTTCCCCGGGATGCGCATGGCCGGCCACATGGGCGATGCCCAGGTGACCGTCCGCAACCTGGAGATCGCGAAGGTGGATGTCGAGAACAACCTGCTGCTCATCAAGGGCGCCGTCCCCGGCCCCAAGGGTGGGTACATCGTCATCAAGCAGGAGGCCTAGGATGGCAGCGTTCCAGCACCCCGTCGTCAATCTCGAGAACAAGCCCGCGGGCACTGTTGAGTTGTTGGCCGAAGTCTTCAAGCTCGAGGATGTGAACCAGCACCTGATCTGGGAAGCGGTCCGCCACTTCCTGGCCAAGCGCCGCGCCGGCACCGCCAAGACCAAGGACAAGTGGGAAGTGAGCGGCTCCGGCAAGAAGCTCTGGAAGCAGAAGGGCACCGGCCGCGCCCGCGTGGGCTCCATCCGCAGCCCGCTGTGGAAGGGCGGCGGCACCACCCACGGTCCGCACCCCCGCTCCTATGACTACGCCTTCCCCAAGAAGGCCCGTCGCGCCGCCCTGCGCAACGCGCTGTCCGCCAAGTTGGCGAGCGGCCAGATCGTGGTGGTCGAGAACTGGGATGTGACATCCCACAAGACCAAGTCCCTGATCCAGACCCTCGGCAAGCTCGGCGTGACCGGTTCGGCGCTCCTCGTGGGCACCGAGGCCAGCGAGAAGCTCTCCATGGCCGCCGGCAACAACCCCAAGCTGCAGACGATCGAGAGCCTGGGCGTCAATGTCTATGAGCTCCTCAAGTACGACCAGGTGATCTTCTCCAAGGAAGCCGTCCTGGCCCTCCAGGAAGTGGTGAAGCCATGACCAAGATCTTCGATGTGATCCGCAAGCCCCTTCTCACTGAAAAGGGCCAGATCCTCCGGGAGAAGAACATCCAGGTGTTCGAAGTGGCCACCTGGGCCACCAAGCACCAGATCAAGGAAGCCGTGGAGCTCCTGCTCCAGTCCAAGGTGAAGGGCATCCGCACCGTGCGGATCCCCAGCCGGACCAAGCGTCTGGGCCGTTTCGTGGGGACTTCCAGCCCCCGCAAGAAGGCCTATGTCGAACTCGTCGAGGGCGCGCCCGCGTCCGAATAAGGCGACTTCATGGCGGACGGAAAAGCTTTGCCCACTATCGCCCGCCCCTTTCAACCCTGAGGCAAGAGGACAACCATGAGCATCAAGCAGCTCAAGCCCACGACCCCCGGTCAGCGCGGCATGTCCAAGTTCGGCTTCGAGGAAATCACCACGGACACGCCTGAGCGTTCGTTGATTGCCAAGAAGAACCGCACTGGCGGCCGTTCCAACACCGGCCGGATCACCACTCGCCACATCGGCGGTGGCCACAAGCGCCAGTACCGCATCATCGACTTCAAGCGCAACAAGCTCGAGGTGCCCGCCAAGGTGGCCACCATCGAGTACGATCCCAACCGCACCGCCCGCATCGCCCTGCTGGTCTATGCGGATGGCGAGAAGCGCTACATCCTGGCCCCCGATGGCCTGGAAGTGGGCCGCACCGTGGTGGCCGGCAAGAACGCCGACATCCTGGTGGGCAACGCGCTTCCCCTGCGGAACATTCCCGTGGGCAACACCGTTCACAACATCGAGATGAAGCCCGGCAAGGGCGGCCAGATCGCCCGCGCCGCCGGCACATTCGCCCAGCTCGTGGCCAAGGAAGACGACTACGCCCAGCTCCGCATGCCCTCTGGTGAGATCCGCAAGATCCACCTCGAGTGCTACGCGACCATCGGCACCGTCGGCAACCTGCAGCACGAGAACATCCAGATCGGCAAGGCCGGCCGCACCCGCTGGAAGGGCATCCGCCCGACCGTCCGCGGCGTGGTCATGAACCCCGTCGACCACCCGCACGGTGGTGGCGAGGGCCGCACCTCCGGTGGCCGTCACCCCGTGACGCCCTGGGGCCAGCCGACTCGTGGCTACAAGACCCGTGGCAACCGTCGCACGGACAAGTTCATCGTCAAGCGGATCAACTAGGAGACACGACAATGGCACGATCCCTGAAAAAAGGCCCGTTCATTGACGCCCACCTCCAGAAGAAGGTGGAAGTTGCCCAGGCGGCCAACGACAAGCGCGTGATCAAGACCTGGTCCCGCCGGTCGACGGTCGTCCCGCAGATGATCGGACTGACCCTCGCCGTGCACAACGGCAACAAGTTCATTCCCGTGTATGTCACTGAGAACATGATCGGCCACAAGCTCGGCGAATTTTCGCTGACCCGCACCTTCAAGGGTCACGCCGGCAAGTCCGATTCCAAGGCGAAGGGGAAGTAGCGATGGCTGAGATCGTTTCCACCGCCACCGTTCGCCACCTGCGCGGCTCGGCCCAGAAGGCCCGCCTCGTGGTGGACCTGATCCGCGGCAAGCATGTCGGCGAGGCCCAGTGGGTGCTCGCGCAGGCCAAGAAGTACGCTGCCGCCCCCATCCGCAAGCTTCTCGATTCCGCCGTGGCCAACGCCATCGACAAGAATCCCTCCGTCAACCCGGACGAGCTTCTGGTGAAGACCGCCTTCGTGGACGAGGGCTTCCGCATGAAGCGCGTCCGCCCCGCCCCCATGGGCCGCGCCTACCGGGTCCAGAAGCGCACCTGCCATATCACCATCCAGCTCGCGTCCGCGGCCGGGGAGGAGTAGTCATGGGTCAGAAGGTCCACCCGTACGGGTTCCGCCTCATCTACCAGAAGAACTGGCACAGCAAGTGGTTCTCCAAGCGCGACTACGCCACGCTGCTCCACGAGGACATCAAGCTCCGCCGCGAACTGAAGAAGCAGCTGCACAGCCTCAACGCGATGGTTTCGAAGATCGACATCGAGCGCGCGGCCGACAAGGTCACCGTTCGCATCTACACCGCCCGCCCCGGCATTGTCATCGGCCGCAAGGGTGCTGAGATCGACAAGCTCCGCGAGGACCTGCAGAAGCGCCTGAACCGTCCCGTGTCCGTGGACATCCAGGAGATCAAGAAGCCCGAAGTGGATGCCCAGCTCGTGGCCGAGGGCGTCGCCCAGCAGCTCGAGCGCCGCATTGCCTTCCGTCGCGCCATGCGCAAGGCGGAAGAGGCTGCGATCCGCTTCGGCGCCAAGGGTTTCAAGATCAAGGTCGCCGGCCGCCTGAATGGCGCGGAGATCGCCCGGACCGAGGATTACCTCTCCGGCCAGATGCCCCTGCAGACCATCCGCGCGGGCGTTGACTACGGTTTTGCCGAGGCCCATACGACCTACGGGATCATCGGCATCAAGGTTTGGGTGAATCTGGGCGACCAGGTTGCCGAGACCGTGAAGCGCTGAGGTGAATCCATGCTGATGCCCAAGAAGGTCAAGAACCGTAAAACCCAGAAGGGCCGCACCCGCGGCGTCGCCACCCGTGGCAACGATCTCGCTTTCGGCGATTTCGGCCTCAAGGCGATGGAGCATTGCTGGCTCACCAACCGTGAGATCGAAGCTGCCCGTATCGCCATGACCCGCCACATCAAGCGCGGCGGCAAGATCTGGATCCGCATCTTCCCCGATCGTCCCACCACCTCGAAGCCCGCGGAAACCCGCATGGGCTCCGGCAAGGGGGCTCCGGACGGCTGGGTGGCGGTGATCCGCCCCGGACGCATCCTCTTCGAGATGGAGGGCGTGACCGAGGAAATCGCACGCGAGGCCCTGCGCCTGGCCCAGATGAAGCTGTCCGTGGCGTCCGAGTTCGTCAGCCGCACGCCGCCGGAGGAGTGAGAGCCATGACCAAGAAGAACCCCTTTTCCGATTTGACCGGCAAGAGCGTCGAGGAGCTGGCGCAACTGGAGGCCGAACTGGCCGCCAAGCGCTTCACCCTCCGCTTCCAGCACGCCGTGGGCCAGGTCGAGAACACCGCCGAGATCCGCAAGACTCGCCGTGAACTCGCCCGCGTCAAGACGGCCCTGGCCACGAAGCTGGCCTAGGAGATCCCATGAGCCTCGAAAACAAGATGATTCGTAACGGCGTGGTGGTCTCCAACAAGGCCGACAAGACGGTGGTGGTGAAGGTGGAGCGCAAGTTCCAGCACCCGCTCTACCACCGCACGGTCAAGCAGACTGCCAAGTTCATGGCCCACGATGAGACCAACGCCTGCGCCATCGGCGATGTGGTCAAGATCGTGGAGACCCGCCCCCTTTCCAAGCGCAAGCGCTGGATGGTCCTCGAGATCCTCCAGAAGGCCGGCGAGTAAGGAGCTCACATGATCCAGATGGGAACCATGCTCACCGTCGCCGACAACTCCGGCGCCAAGAAGATCTGCTGCATCCTGCCCCTGGGCGGTGGTGTGGGCAAGATCGCCCAGCTTGGCGATGTCATCACCGCCTCCGTCAAGGAAGCGATCCCCGGTGGCACCGTCAAGAAGAAGGCCGTCGTCCAGGCCGTGATCGTCCGCCAGCGCAAGGCCTACCGCCGCAAGGACGGCTCCTACATCCGCTTCGACGAGAACGCCGCCGTCATCATCAAGAAGGATGGCGAGCCCGTCGGCACCCGCGTGTTCGGCCCTGTGGCCCGCGAACTGCGTGAGCGGAAGTACATGAAGATCGTCTCCCTCGCCCCTGAGGTGCTGTAATGGAAGCCACCACCACCAAGATGAAGCTCAAGAAGGGCGATCAGATCGTCGTCATCGCCGGCAAGGAGAAGGGCAAGACCGGGACCATTTCCAAGGTCAGCCCCGCCACCAACCATGTGGTCGTCGCCGGTCTGAACATGATCAAGAAGGCCACCAAGCCGAACGCCCAGACGGGCGAGGGCGGCGGGATTGTGGAGAAGGAGGCCCCCATCCACGCCTCCAATGTCATGCTCCTCGACCCCAAAACCGGCAAGGGCACCCGCCACCGTTCCAAGTAAGCCGCTTCCCATCCTCCCGCTTCCGTGGGAGGATGGTCGTTCTGCCCCGTGCGCGGGGTGGAGATCCACGGCGCATCCTGCGCCATGACAACTAGAGGTTGGGGGGAAACGGGCCGGACCGCCGTCCCAAGCCCCCTCGCTCTCCCGAACCCCTGGGGCATAGCCGCCTCACGGAAATGGAGGAATCCATGACTGCCACGCAAGGCCACGCGGAGCCCCGCGTCAAGGCTCGCTACCACCAGGAGGTGGTGTCGAAGCTCAAGGAAGAGTTCGCCTTCTCTTCCGCCATGCAGGTGCCCCGCCTGCAGAAGATCGTCATCAACATGGGCGTCGGCGACGCCATCCAGAACATCAAGGTCCTGGATGTGGCCGTGGACGAGCTGACCGCCATCGCCGGCCAGAAGGCCATTGTGCGCAAGGCCAAGAAGAGCGTCGCCCAGTTCAAGCTGCGCGCCGGCATGCCCATCGCCTGCATGGTGACCCTGCGCGGTCCCCGCATGTGGGAGTTCTTCGACCGCCTGGTGACCCTGTCCCTTCCCCGCGTCCGCGATTTCCGCGGCGTGCCCACCAAGTCCTTCGACGGCCGCGGCAATTACACGCTGGGCCTGAAGGATCAGCTGATCTTCCAGGAGATCGACTACTCGCGGGTGGACAAGATGAAGGGCATGAACATCACCTTCGTGACCACCGCTGCCAACGACGCCGAAGCGCGGGCCCTGCTCGCCCACCTCGGTATGCCCTTCCGCAAATAGCCAAGGAGATCATACCGATGGCCAAGATTTCCAAAATCGTCAAGGATTCGCGCAAGCCGAAGTTCTCGACCCAGCACCGCAATCGTTGCAAGTGCTGCGGCCGTCCCCGGGGCTACATGCGCAAGTTTGAACTCTGCCGTCTGTGCTTCCGCAAGTTCGCCCTCAACGGCGAGCTCCCGGGCGTCCAGAAGTCCAGCTGGTAAGGAGAGGGGACCATGCATACCGATCCCATCGCTGACTACCTCACCCGCATCCGTAACGGCATCATGGCCGGTCACGATGCCGTGGTGGTGCCCGCCTCCAAGGTCAAGGCCGGTCTCTGCGGCATCTTGAAGCAGGAGGGCTACATCCACTCCTTCAAGCAGGTGGAGCACGAGAACCGCGTCTACCTCATCGTCAACCTGAAGTATGTGAAGGATAAGGAGAATGTGATCCACGGCCTGCGCCGCGTGTCCCGTCCCGGCCTCCGCATCTACTCCGGCGCGCAGGAGATTCCCGAGGTCCACGGCGGCCTGGGCATTGCCATCCTGTCCACTCCGAAGGGTCTCCTGACGGGCAAGGACGCCAAGAAGCAGAATGTCGGCGGCGAAGTCCTCGCCCACATCTGGTAACCCATCCTGAAATGGGCGGAGTCCCCGCCCTCATCTAAGGAATCAACCATGTCTCGAATCGGAAAGAAGCCCGTGACGCTGCCCAAGGGCGTGAAGGTCACAGTCACCGGGTCCGAGGCCGTCGTCGAGGGCGCCAAGGGCAAGCTCAGCTGCCCGATCCCCGCCGGGATCACGCTCGATGTCCAGGCCGACTCCGTCACCCTCACCCGCATCAACGATGAGGCCCAGAACCGGGCCTACCACGGCCTCACCCGTGCCCTTCTTGGCAACGCCGTCACCGGCGTCACCGAGGGCTGGAAGAAGGAACTGGACATCGTCGGCGTGGGCTACAAGGCCGCCATGGACGGCGCCAAGCTCCGCCTGGAGCTGGGCTACAGCCACCCCATCAACTACGAGGCCCCTGCGGGCATCCAGATGGCCGTCGAAAAGGCCACGCACATCGTCGTGAGCGGCATCGACCGGCAGCTGGTGGGCCAGGTCGCCGCCGACATCCGGAAGTTCCGCAAGCCTGAGCCTTACAAGGGCAAGGGCGTCATGTACACCGGCGAAGTCATCCGCCGCAAGGCCGGCAAGACCGGGAAGTAAGGGGAACCCATGGCGAACGACATCAACATTCGACGCGACAAGACCAAGGCCCGCATCCGCGGCCGCGTGAGCGGGACCCCCGAGCGGCCCCGCCTCACCATCTACAAGAGCCTGAAGCGGATCTATGTGCAGGCGGTGGACGACACCCAGGGCATCACCCTGGCTGCCGCCAGCAGCCTGGAGAAGGACCTCCGCGGTTCCCTGAAGAATGGCGCCAACATCGAGGCCGCCAAGGCCGTCGGTGCCAGCATCGCCGCCCGTCTCAAGGAGAAGGGCATCACCTCGGTGGTGTTCGACCGGAACGGCTACGTTTACCACGGCCGCGTCAAGGCGCTGGCTGACAGCGCCCGCGAAGCCGGGCTCCAGTTCTAGGGGATGACCATGGCGACTGCAGAGCTCAAAGACAACAAGGAAACCCGCAACTCCGAATCCGGGGAATTCAAGGACCAGGTCATTTATGTCGGCCGCGTCACCAAGGTGGTGAAGGGGGGCAAGAACTTCTCCTTCTCCGCGCTGGTGGTCGTCGGCGACGGCAACGGCAAGGTCGGCTTCGGCCTCGGCAAGGCCCTCGAAGTGCCTTCGGCCATCAAGAAGGGCATCGAGAGCGCCAAGCGCAACATGATCAAGGTTCCCCTCACCCCGAACGGCAGCCTGCCGCACCCGGTGACGGGCATCTTCGGCTCCGGCAGCGTGCTGCTGAAGCCGGCTCCCGAGGGCACCGGCATCATCGCCGGCGCCGCGGTGCGCGCCATCATGGAAGCGGCCGGCGTCCACAATGTGATGACGAAGAGCCTGGGCTCCTCCAACCCCCACAATGTGGTTCGCGCCACATTCGAGGGTCTGAAGGACCTCATGGATCCCTACACGGTCCTGACCAATCGGGGCCTGGATCAGGCGGAGGTTTAACATGTCGCAGTTCATCGGCAAGCAGGTGGTGCTGACCCTCAAGCGCTCCATCATCTGCACCACTCCCAAGCACCGTGCCTTCATGCAGACCCTCGGTCTGAAGCGGCCCGGCGATACCCGCGAATGCGAATACACCCCCAATGTCCATGGGATGGTCAAGCTGGTCCCCCATCTCATCGGCGTTCAGGTGAAGGGGTAGATCATGAAGCTCAACGAACTCCGGCCCGCAGAGGGCGCCACCAAGTCCCGCAAGCGCCTCGGCCGCGGCAAGGGCTCCGGCCTGGGCAAGACCTCCGGTCGCGGTGAAAAGGGCCAGAAGTCCCGGTCCGGCTACCGCAGCAAGCGCGGCTTCGAGGGTGGCCAGATGCCCCTCGTCCGCCGTCTGCCCAAGCGCGGCTTCACCAACATCTTCGCTCCCGAAACCAAGGAGATCACCCTCAGTCTCATCTCCATCCACTTCAAGGATGGCGAGACGGTCACGCTCGAGGCCCTCCGCGAGAGGAAGCTCGTCAACTCCCGCGTGGAGAAGATCGTGGTGCTGGCCAGTGGCGAGCTCACCGCCAAGGTGAATGTCGTCGCCGATCGCATCACCAAGGGCGCCCGGGAAGCCATCCTGGCCAAGGGCGGCACCATTCAGGAGCCCGTCGCGAAGTCTGCCGAGTAACGGCCGATGAACCGCCTCAGGAACCTCTTCGCCATCCCGGAGCTGCGCAAGCGGCTCCTCTTCACCCTGATCCTCCTGGCCATCTACCGCCTGGGGGTGCACGTCAGCGTGCCCGGGGTGAACGCCGAGAACCTGTCCGCCGCGCTGAAGCGCGGCGGTGGCGGGCTCTTCGACGTCGTTGACCTGTTCTCCGGTGGTGCGTTCAAGAAGTTCTCGGTCTTTGCCCTCGGCATCGCTCCCTACATCACGGCCAGCATCGTGCTGCAGTTGATGGGGGCCGTGGTGCCCTATCTGGAGAACCTCCAGAAGAAGGAAGGCGAAGCCGGCCGCCAGAAGATCAACCAGTGGACCCGCTACCTGACGGTATTCCTGGCCTTCGTCCAGGGCATGGGCATCGCCTCCCTAGCCCAGAGCCAGAACGCCCCCGGCCTCGAAGTCGTGACCTCCTCGATGTCCCCGACGGCCTTCCGGCTGCTGGCGGCCTTCACGCTCTCTGTCGGCACGCTCTTCGTCATGTGGATCGGCGAGCAGATCACCGAGCGCGGCATCGGCAACGGCATCTCCCTGCTGATCTTCGCCGGCATCGTGGCGGGTCTACCCCAGGCCGTCACCACCCTGACCGTGATGATCTCCCAGTCCCTGAGGAACGCCCCGAATGTCCCGCCCCCGGGCATCTTCATCCTGCTCATCGCGGCGATGATCGTGGTGCTGCTGGCCGTGGTGCTGGTGGAAAACGCCTACCGGCGCATCCCCATCCACTACGCCCGCCGGGCCGATTCGGCCGGCATGTCCAGCCAGCGCAGTTCCTACATGCCCCTGAAGCTGAACACCGCGGGCGTGATGCCCGTCATCTTCGCCAGTTCGGTGATCTTCTTCCCCGCCACCATCGCCCAGTTCACCCGCTGGGAGTGGCTGGCCAAGGTCGCGGCCTACCTCAGCCCGCAGACCCACTTCTGGATCTACACGCCGGTCTTCGTGGGCGTGGTGATCTTCTTCGCCTTCTTCTACACCAGCATCGTCTTCAATCCCGATGAGACCGCCGAGAACATGAAGCGGTCCGGGGGTTACATCCCCGGCATCCGACCGGGCAAGGAAACCAGCATCTTCATGGATAGCATCCTGTCGAAGCTGACCTTCGTGGGCGCCATCTACCTCGCCCTCGTCTCCCTGGTGCCCCTGCTCATCACCAACAACATCCAGGGCCTCAACTTCTACTTTGGCGGCACCAGCCTGCTGATCGTGGTGGGTGTGGCCATGGACAGCGCGGCCCAGTTGGAAAGCCTGCTGGTCATGCGCCGCTACGACGGATTCCTCGAGAAGGGCCGCATTCGCGGCCGCTCCACTCGCCGGGGTGAGGCATGAGCCTCACCGCGAACATCCTCCTCGGGGCCCCCGGCTCCGGGAAGGGCACCCAGGCCAAACGCCTGGTGGAAACATTCTCTTTGACTCACCTGTCAACCGGTGACATTCTGAGAGATGCCGTCTCGAAAGGGACGGAGATCGGCCTGAGGGCGAAAGCCATCATGGCCGAAGGAAAACTGGTGGACGACGACACCGTCAACGGCCTTGTCTTCGCGCGGCTGCTGGACGAGACCTCTGATGTGTTGTTCGACGGCTACCCACGAACCTTGCAACAAGCTCAAGCTCTGGAAGACTTCCTCTCCTCCAAGGGCATGGCGCTGGGCTCCGTGGTGCTGGTCGATGTCCCCCAGGAGGTCTTGGAAGCCCGTGTGGTGGGCCGACGCGTATGCAGCAACAATGCCTGCGGCGCCATCTACCACCTGGAATCCAAGCCCCCCAAGCAAGCCGGTGTCTGCGACCTGTGCGGAAGTCCCCTGAAGCACCGTTCCGACGACACCTCCGAGGCCTTCCAGAGCCGGATGGGCGAGTTCCACTCGACCTTCCAGCCCCTTCTGGGCTTCTACAAGCATCGGCCGAACTTCCGGAGCGTGGATGGCAATCGCGCGCCGGAGCTGGTGTTTGAATCGCTGCGTCACGTCTTCGGAGAACGCGCTTGAGCAAAGAAGAAGCCATTGAGCTCGAAGCCACAGTGGTCGAGGCCTTGCCGAACGCGGTGTTCCGGGTCGAACTGGAGAACAAACACCAGGTGCTGGCGCACATCAGCGGAAAGATGCGCAAGAACTTCATCCGCATCCTTCCCGGTGACCGGGTTCTCGTCGAGGTGACCCCTTACGACCTCACCCGTGGCCGCATCATCTACCGATTCAAGTAAACGAGAGGACACCATGAAAGTACGGCCCTCCATCAAGAAGCTGTGCGAGCACTGCAAAGTGGTCCGGCGCGAAGGCATCAACCGGATCATCTGCAAGAAGAACCCCAAGCACAAGCAGCGTCAGGGTTAAGGAGACACGATGGCACGCATCTCAGGTATTGATCTGCCCATCGGCAAGCGCATCGAGATCGCGCTCACCTACATTTTCGGCATCGGGCGCGCCAAGGCGCACAGCATCCTGACCCGCGCCAAGGTCGATTTCGGCACCAAGGTGCGCGATCTGACCGAGGACGAGGTCGGCCGCATCCGCCGCGTCATCACCGCCGAGGAGACGGTGGAGGGCGACCTCCGCAAGAACATCTCCCTCGACATCAAGCGGCTCATGGACATCGGCTGCTATCGCGGCCTGCGCCACCGGAAGGGCCTCCCCGTCCGTGGTCAGCGCACGCATACCAACGCCCGCACCCGCAAGGGCAAGCGACGCACCGTAGCCGGCAAGAAGAAGTAAGGCGAGGAGCACATGGCCAAGACTCAGACCCGGACCGCCGGTAAAAAGGTGGTCAAGAAGAAGGAAAAGAAGAACGTTCCCCATGGCGTGGCTCACGTCCAGGCGTCCTTCAACAACACGATCATCTCCATCTCCGATCCGATGGGGAACATGCTCTGCTGGGCTTCCAGCGGCAACCAGAACTTCCGCGGGACCCGCAAGGGCACGCCCTTCGCCGCCCAGGTGGCCGCCGGCATCGCTGCCGAGGCCGCCAAGGAGCAGGGCGTCCGTTCGGTCGATGTCCGCGTCAAGGGCCCCGGTGCCGGCCGTGAGAGCGCGATCCGCGCCCTCAACGCCGCAGGCATCCAGGTGACCAGCATCCGCGACGTCACCCCCATCCCCCACAACGGCTGCCGGCCGCCCAAGCGGCGCCGGGTTTAAGAGAGGAGGAGAGACATGGCACGTTACACAGACGCCGTTTGCCGCCTCTGCCGCCGCGAGGGCATGAAGCTTTATCTCAAGGGCGAGCGCTGCTTCAAGGAGAAGTGCTCGTTCGAAACCCGCAAGGGCAAGCTCCCCGGCCAGCACGGCGCGGGGAAGATCAAGAAGCCCACCGGCTACGCCCTCCAGCTTCGCGAGAAGCAGAAGGTGAAGCGCATCTACGGGGTGCTCGAGAAGCAGTTCCGTCACTACTTCGAGAAGGCCGATGCCAAGAAGGGCGTCACCGGCCACAACCTGCTCGGGTTCCTCGAGTGCCGCCTGGACAATGTGGTCTATCGCCTGGGCTTCGCGTCCAGCCGGTCTGCCGCGCGCCAGATGGTCATGCACGGTCATGTGCTGGTCGGCGGCAAGCGGGTGGACATCCCCTCCTTCCAGGTGAAGCCTGGCCAGGCGGTGGAGCTGGGCACCCGCGCCAAGGAGAACGACGGCGTCAAGTCCTCCGTCGAAACCTCCGCCGGCCGCGGCATTCCGAAGTGGCTTTCCCTGGACGCCACCGCCTTCAAGGGCCAGGTGCTTGCCGCGCCGACCCGCGAGGACATCACTCTGGACATCAACGAGCAGCTGATCGTTGAACTGTATTCCAAGTAAGGGGGCAGGATGCTGAACCTCAGCGATTTCCAGAGGCCGCGATTCGCGGAGGTGACCCCCGGGTCCCTCACCGACTCCTACGGGGAGTTCGTGGCCTACCCCTTCGAGCGTGGCTTCGCCACGACCGTCGGGCACAGCCTGCGTCGGGTGCTGCTCAGCAGCATCCAGGGCGCGGCCGTGACGAATGTCCGGATCAAGGGCGTCATGCACGAGTTCACGACCCTTCCCGGGGTCTGGGAGGACATCACTCATGTCCTTCTGAACCTCAAGGAAGTGCCCTTCAAGCTGCACAGCAGCGAGCCCCAGACGGTGACCATCTCCGCCAAGGGTGAGGGCGCGGTGACTTCCGCCGCCATCCGCTGCAACCAGAATGTGGAGGTCGTGGATCCCAACATCCACATCGCCACCCTGGGCGAGGAAGGCGAGCTGGAGATCGAGATGGTGGTCCGCCTGGGCCGCGGTTTCGTCACTGCGGACCGCAACCACGATGAGAGCCTGGGCCTCGGGTTCATCCCCATGGATGCCAACCACAGCCCCATCATCCGGGTGAACTACATCGTCGAACCCGCCCGCGTGGGCCAGAGCACCGACTACGAGAAGCTCACGCTCCAGGTGTGGACCAACGGCGCCGTCAACCCCAAGGAAGCCGTTTCCGACGCGGCCCTCATCCTGCGCGACCACTTCCTCGTGTTCGCCCGCCAGGACGAGGACTTCACCGAGATGGAGATGGGCACCGCGACCCTGGGTGCCGAAGCCGCCAACACCTGGCTGGGCAAGTCCGTCGAGGAGCTCGAGCTCTCCGTCCGGGCGAACAACTGCCTCCGCAACGCGAACATCACCACCATCGGCGAGCTGGTCCAGCGGACCGAGGCTGAGCTGATGAAAACCAAGAACTTCGGCAAGAAGTCGCTCCAGGAGATCAAGGACGAGCTCGCTCGTATCGGCCTCTCCCTCGGCATGCGGCTCGAGCAGGAAGTGTAAGGAGCCCCCATGCGTCACAACGTTTCCGGCAAGCGCCTGGGCCGCACCACCAACCAGCGCAAGGCCCTCATGAAGAACCTCGCGACCGCTCTCATCGAGAGCGAGCGCATCGAAACCACCCTCGTGAAGGCGAAGGAACTCCGCAGCTATGTGGAGCCCTTCATCACCCTCGCGAAGACGGACTCCGTGGCCAACCGTCGTCTGGCGATGGCCCGTCTCGGAAGCAAGGACGCCGTCCAGAAGCTCTTCGGCGCCGACTTCCGCAAGCGTTTCGAAAGCCGCCCCGGCGGCTACACCCGCATCCTCAAGATGGCCCATCGCCTCGGCGATGCGGCTGACATGGCCCTCATCGAGTTCGTGGACTACACCCTCCCCGAGCCCAAGGCCGAGGACGGCGAGTAGCTTGCTGCTCAACCCATGACGACGCCCCGGACTGCCGGGGCGTCGTCATGTACGGACGGGAGCCTCAGCCCACGGTCCAGGGGACATCGGGCTTCTCTTCGGCTTCCTGACCGGGATCCGCCCTCCGCAGGCGGCGGGAGCGGGCCACGGTCACGGTGCAGGGCGCCTGGGCTGCCACCTGGCTGGAGACGCTGCCGAGCAGCGTGCGCCGCAGGGAGCTGGCCCGGGCGCCGATCAGCAGGTGATCCACGAGGTTGGCGCTCACATACTGCAGGATGGCGGCCGCCGGATCCGTCGATTCCAGCACATGGAAGCTGATTCGGCCGTCCTCCAGCTCCAGGGGCGTGGCCCAGCCCCGGAGCTCGGCCAGGCGCTGGAGGTGGATGTTGCGGCCCTGGTCATCCAGGGTCTGGTCCAGGGTGATCCGGCCCTGCTTGAGCACATTCACGCAGGCCACGCGCGCGCCGGGCAGGGCGGGAAGCATGCGGGCCACCATGGTGCGGAGCGTCTCAGCGATGGGGGCGGCCTCGGGGGACAGGTCGATGGCCACGGCGAGGATCGGGGCGTCCCCGTCATGCCGCACCGGCGTCTTGGCCTTGGGGATGGCGAGTTGGTGGTCGGCGAAACGGCGCCGGAGGACGGTGGCGAAGGGATCCTGCCTCCGTTTTTCCGAGCGGGCGGTCAGGGTGATCTGATCGGGGTGCTGCAGGGCCAGGGCGAGGTGGGCGGCCGTGGGGTAGCGCCAGGCCGGGTGCACTTCGAGGCAGCGCAGGATGACCTCCTGCAGCCAGGCGGGGCAATCCGGGCGCAGCCGGCGGGGCGGGACGGGATCGCGCCACAGCCGCCGCTTCAGGCCGGAGAGGCGCTGCGGATCTCCGAAGGGGCGCACGCCGGTCAGGAAGAAATACAGCAACACCCCCAGGGCGAACTGGTCGCTCCGGGGATCCCGGCGCAGGCCCAGCACCTGTTCCGGGGCCATGTAGGGGGCGGTGCCGTACGGGAGGCGGAACTCCTCGCCCATCAGGTCCGGCAGCTCATCGTGGTGGGAGAGGCCGAAGTCCACCAACACCAGGTCGCCCGTGGGGCGGGTGAGCAGGTTGGAGGGCTTCACATCGAGGTGGATGACATGCTGCCGATGGAGGTCGTCGAGGGCCACGGCGATGCGGATGCCCAGGGCCGCGACCTCTTCCCAGGGCAGGGGAAGGTGCTCCAGCATGGGCAGCAGCGAAGGGCCGGGAATCCGCTCCATGACGAGGTAGGGCTGGAGCCCCGCATCGCCCTGGGCGATGAAGCGGGGCACATGGAGGCCCGACAGCCGCGGAAGGATCATCCGCTCCATCTCGAAGCCGACGATGGCGGCGGGATCCACGCCTTCGCTGAGCACCGGCAGCTTCACCAGCAAGGGGAAGTCCAGGTCAGGCCGGGACGCGGTCCAGAGTTCCGCCATGCCGCCCCGGTGGAGGCGCTCCCCGATGTGGAAGCCATCCAGGATGAGGCCAGGCCGGATCCGCATGGGCGCCATGGTTCAGTGTCCCTTCAGGAGGCGGGTCGCGAGGGCCGGCGGGAGGCCGGCGTCCAGGATGGCGGTCGCGGCGGCCTGGACATCGTAGGGCACGCGCAGATGCGTGATCTCGGACCGGGTGGTGTCCAGCAGGGCATAGGCAGCGGCCGGATTGCCATCCCGCGACTGGCCCACCGCGCCCACCACGGTCAGCCAGCGGCGGTGGCGGGGCAGGGGAATGGGAACGCCGGGAACGGGATCGAAGGAGACCAGTTGACCGGTGGCGGTGATCCCATGAAGGGCGGGCAGATGGGTGTGGCCGCAGAAAACGGTTTGAGAGCGGCTGGCCTCCAGGGCGCGCCGGGCATCCCGCCCCTCACGGATGTAGATCCAGGGCGGGTAGGTCTGGGGGCTGGCGTGGACATAGAGGCGGGATTCGTCCTCGAAGCGCAGCGGCAGGCTCGACAGGAACTCCCGCGCCTCGGGGCCCAGCTGGCCGCGGGTCCAGGCCATGGCCGTCTCGGCATCCGGGACCATGGATTCGCGCTCCTCCGCCACGGCCTGGTCGTGATTGCCCGCCACGGCGATGGCCCCGCGCGCCGTTTCCACCATGAGCCGATCCAGGACCGCGTTCGGTTCGGCACCGTAACCCACATAGTCGCCCAGAAACACGAGGCGATCCGCGCCAGCCGAGCGGGCGTGAACCAGGCAGGCCTCGAGCGCGCGCCGGTTGGCGTGGATGTCGGCCAGGAGGGCGATGCGCATGGGCGTTCCGGGGGCTGGGGGGGTGGGGCTGGATCCCATGATAGGGGGTTGCGGGGCCCCGGGGGCAGGACCCGGTGGGAGGGGGCGAAGGTCCCCGACAGGGAGATCCGCTCGAGGGCCGTCGGGGTCGTTTGAAGGCGACTCGCCGGAAATATGCTATGAGCGGCACGGCGGACCCGGGAGTAGGAGCGAATGGATAAAAATCGACCCTCAAAGACGAGTTGAAGGTCATGAAGAATCAGCAACCGAGCGGTTCTTGCCGGTCGAAGAGAAAGCTTCACTCCCGGTAGGAAGCTGCTTGACCCGCCGAGTCGGAAGGCGTTAGCTAGGTGCAGCCAATCCATCCAACCAGTTCCGCACGATGGTCCGTCCATCGCGGTTTCCATAACGCATCAGCTTCGCCGTATCCGGTCTGGAATCCTCCAGGCAAGTCGTCCAACTCGTCCGGCCCTCGCCGAGCCGGCATCCAGAAGGGGGAGATGAAGGTTCCGCATTCGATGTGTCGCACGGCTCGACTGCGCAGGATTCCTGAGCATCCAGGTTCAACGAAAGGAACTTCCAAGGAGGCAACACGACATGGCAATCGCAACTGAACAAGTCGCAACGAGGACCCCACTCACCAAGGAAGAACGCATGGTGATCGTGGCATCGTCCGTGGGGACGGTGTTCGAGTGGTACGACTTCTACCTCTATGCAACCCTGGCCCCCTTCTTCGCGACCCTCTTCTTCCCCAAGGGAAACGATACGGCGGCCCTGCTCTCGGCCTTTGCGGCCTACGCCGCGGGCTTCCTGGTGCGTCCCTTCGGCGCGCTGGTATTCGGGCGCATCGGTGATCTGATCGGCCGCAAGTACACCTTCCTCGTGACCATCGTCGTGATGGGCCTCTCCACCTTCGGCGTCGGCCTCCTGCCGACCTTCGCGAGCATCGGTTGGCTGGCTCCCATCATCATGGTCACCCTGCGCCTGCTGCAGGGCCTGGCCCTGGGGGGGGAATACGGGGGCGCGGCCACCTATGTGGCGGAACACTCCGCTCACGACCGCCGTGGCTACAACACCAGCTGGATCCAGACCACGGCCACCGTGGGCTTCTTCCTCTGCCTCGGGATCATCCTCGCCTGCCGCATGTCCATGGCCAAGGAGGCCTTCGCTTCCTGGGGCTGGCGCATCCCCTTCTGGATGTCCATCTTCCTCCTCGGCGTGTCCGTCTGGATCCGCCTGAAGCTGCACGAGTCCCCCGTCTTCACCAAGATGAAGGCCGAAGGCAAGACCTCCAAGGCACCCCTGAGCGACAGCTTCCTGAAGTACCCCAACAACAAGTACGCGCTGCTGGCCCTTCTCGGCGCCACCGCGGGCCAGGGTGTGGTGTGGTACACCGGCCAGTTCTACGCGCTGTTCTTCATGCAGATCACCCTGAAGCTGGACTTCGCCACGACCTACCTCCTCATCGGCGCGTCGCTGGCCCTGGGAACGCCCTTCTTCATCTTCTTCGGCTGGTTGTCGGACAAGATCGGCCGCCTGAAGATCATCCTGGCGGGCTGCCTCATCGGTGCGCTCACCTTCTTCCCCCTGTTCAAGGCCCTCACCCACTATGTGAACCCGGCCCTGGAGACCTTCCAGAACACCACCGTCATCACCGTGGCCGGCGATCCCAAGGACGAGACCTTCAACCTCTTCGTCGGGCCCTGGAGCAAGTTCTCCGAGCTGGACCGGGTGAACGACTTCTTCGGCAAGCAGGGCCTCAACTTCACCAAGGTCGCCCCTGAGCCCGGGAAGAAGGTTGTCGCCAGCATCCAGGGCAAGAATCCCAGCACCGGGGAAGTCACCACCACCCGCGTCGAGGGCTGGAGCGCCACTTCGGAAGGGGCTCTAAAGAAGGCCCTGACGGACCTCGGCTATCCCAAGGAAGCGGACAAGTCCAAGGTCAACTATCCGATGACCCTCCTGATCCTGTTCGTCATGCTCATCTATGTGACGATGGTCTACGGGCCCATCGCGGCGTTCCTGGTGGAGCTTTTCCCCACGAACATCCGCTACACCTCCATGTCGCTGCCCTACCACATCGGCAACGGCTGGTTCGGCGGCATGCTGCCCCTTATCGCCACGGCCATCGTGGCCCTGAAGGGCAACATCTACTACGGACTCTGGTATCCCGTCATCGTCGCCCTCATGACGGTGGTGATCGGCTTCCTCTTCCTCAAGGAAACCAAGGACCGGGATATCAGCACCTATCAGCACTGAAGGTCCGCTGCCCGCTCGATCTGAGGTCGAGCAGGCCTGTTCACCCGGCGGATGGCATCCCATCCGCCGGGTTTTCCCACTCACCACCCAAGCTCTTTCGCCAAGGAGTCCTTTGATGTCCCAGGACCTCTTTCCCGTGAAGCCCGACATCCGGGAGCGGGCGCACATCAAAACCATGGAGGAGTACCAGCGCCTCTACCGCCTGTCCCTGGACAATCCGGAATGGTTCTGGGGCGAGCAGGCGAAGATGCTCACCTGGTTCCACCCCTGGCAGTCCGTCTTCGACGCCGACTACAAGGAAGTGGATTTCTCCTGGTTCATGGGCGGGCGCATCAACGCCTCCTTCAACTGCATCGACCGGCACCTGCCCCACCTGGGGGACAAGACCGCCCTCATCTGGGCGCAGGACGAGCCGGGCGTCTACACCCACATCACCTACCGCGACCTCAAGCATAATGTCGCCCGCGTGGCCAATGTCCTGCTGCATAACGGCGTGAAGAAGGGCGATCGGGTCTGCATCTACCTCACGATGATCCCGGAGCTCGTCTACACCATGCTGGCCTGCGCCCGGATCGGCGCCGTCCACTCGGTGGTGTTCGGCGGCTTCTCTGCGGAGTCCCTGCGCGACCGCATCGTGGACGCCCGCTGCAAGGTGGTGGTGACGGCCAACGAGGGGCTGCGCGGCGGCAAGAAGGTGCCCCTCAAACGCACCGTGGACCGCGCCATCGAAGGCATGTCCCTGGTGGAATGCGTGCTGGTGGCCCGCCGGACCGACAGCGAGGTGCCTATGCAGCCGGGCCGTGACCTGTGGCTGGATGAGGAGACGGCCAAGCAGCGCTCCACCTGCACCAACGAGTGGATGGGCGCGGAGGATCCGCTCTTCATCCTCTACACCTCCGGCAGTACCGGGAAACCCAAAGGCCTGCTGCACACCACGGGCGGCTATCTGACCTACGCGGCCTTCACGCACAAGCTGGTCTTCGACTACCACCCCGATGACATCTACTTCTGCGCGGCCGACATCGGCTGGGTGACGGGGCACAGCTACATTGTCTATGGGCCCCTGGCCAACGGAGCCACCACCGTCATCTTCGAATCCACACCCCTCTACCCCGATCCGGGGCGCTACTGGCAGATCATCGACGACCTGGGCGTGAGCATCTTCTACACCGCGCCCACGGCCCTGCGGGCCCTGGCCCAGGCGGGTGACGACTGGATCAAGAAATACAGCCGCAAGTCGCTCCGCATCCTCGGCACCGTGGGTGAACCCATCAACCCCGAGGTTTGGCGCTGGTATCACGATGTGGTGGGTGAGGCCCGCTGCACCATCGTCGATACCTGGTGGCAGACGGAGACCGGCGGCATCCTCATCACGCCCCTGCCCGGCGTGACGCCCACCAAGCCGGGCTCGGCGACGCTGCCCTTCTTCGGCGTGAAGCCGGTCATCGTGGATCCGGCCACGGGCATTCCCATCGAGGGCAACGATGTCTCCGGTGCCCTCTGCCTCGGGGCCCCGTGGCCGGGCCAGGCCCGCACGGTGCATGGGGATCACAAGCGGTTCCGGGAGACCTATTTCACCCAGTACCCGGGCTACTACTTCACGGGCGATGGCGCCCGCCGCGACGAGGACGGCTACTACTGGATCACGGGCCGCATCGACGATGTGATCAATGTGTCCGGCCATCGATTGGGCACGGCCGAGGTGGAAAGCGCCCTCGTGGCCCACGAGGCCGTGGCCGAGGCGGCGGTGGTGGGCTACCCGCACCCCATCAAGGGTCAGGGCATCTACTGCTATGTCCTTTTGAACTCGGGCTTCTCCGAGGGCAACCAGGATCAGCTCATCGGCGCCCTCAAGGAGCAGGTGCGGCAGGCCATCGGCGCCTTCGCCGCCCCGGATGTCATCCACATCGCGGCGGGCCTGCCCAAGACCCGCAGTGGGAAGATCATGCGCCGCATCCTGCGCAAGATCGCCTCGGCCGAGTACGACGGCATGGGCGACATCTCCACCTTGGCCGAACCGGATGTGGTCAACAAGCTCATCGAGGAGCACCAAAAAAGCCAGCATTAGGCTTTCCCCGATGCGCAGAAGAGCCCGGCAACACCGGGCTCTTCTGCGTATCGGAAAGGGGGGAGCTACAGCGAAAGGTCCCGCACGAAGGCCCGGACCAGGGCCTCGAAGCGGCCGGCGGCGGCGGCCCCGGCCTCGAGCACTTCCTGGTGGGTGAGGGCCTGGGGCAGGATGCCGGCAGCCATGTTGCACAGGCAGGAGATCCCCGCCACGCGCATTCCCTCGTGCCGGGCCACAATGGCCTCGGGCACGGTGCTCATGCCCACCGCGTCCGCGCCCAGGACGCGGAAGGCACGGATCTCGGCGGGCGTTTCATAGCTGGGGCCCGTCAATCCCAGGTAGACGCCCTGACGGAGGGTCTGGCCGAGGGCGGCAGCGCAGGCCGCGAGGCGCTGGCGGAAGGCCGGGTCGTAGACCGCCGTCATGTCCGGGAAGCGGGGGCCGGGCTCCACATTGGGCCCGATGAGGGGATTGGTGCCGAAGAGGTTGATGTGGTCGGTGAGGGCCATGAGCTCGCCCACGCCGAATTCGGGATTGAGGGCTCCCGCGGCGTTCGTCAGCAGCACCGCCTTCGCACCCAGTCGCCCGTAGAGGCGCATGGGCGTAACGACGAGGGACATGGGATGGCCCTCGTAGAAGTGGAAGCGGCCCGCCTGGAGCACCACCTTCCGGCCTTCGAATTCGCAGAAGACGAGCTTGCCGCCGTGGCCGGCCACGGTGGGCGCCGGGAAGCCGGGCAGGTCCGTGAAGGAAATGCTCACGCCAGCCCGGGCCTCGGCGCTGTCGGCCAGGGCCCCGAGGCCGGAGCCGAGGACGATGGCGAGGTCAGGCACGAAGGGCGCCCGGGCCTGAAGGGCCTGGAGGGCGGCGGAGGCGGTCATGGCGGCTCCTGGATCGGGGCTAGAGGCTCGGCGTGAAACTCACGGTCACGGACACATCCGGCTGGATGGCCGTGGGGCTCTTCAACCGCACTCGGACCGGGTGGTAGAAGGGCGCCGTGTTGGCGACGGGAAGCGTGAGGGCCGCCGTCGAGCCACCGGCTCCCGTGAAGGAGAAGGTCCGGCTGAGCTGAGGCAGGTCCAGGTCGATCTGGCTGGTCGCATCCAGGGCGGGCGAGACGGCCACGGAGAGGATGTAGCGTTTATCGGCGCTCAGGCTGAAGCCGCTGTAGAACACCTCACCCTCGGAGGCGTTCGGGTAGCTTCCGCGCACCTGCACGGCCTTGGCCATGCTGAGGGTGAAGGGGGCCAGCGGGGTGGTCAGGGCGTTGGGATCGGTGCCCCAGCTGGAGACGAACACCGCGGTGGCGCCGGTGGTGGGCCGCGGCCAGGGCACGCCGAAGGGCGTGGTCAGGCTCGTGAGGGTGGCATCGGTGAAGATGGTGACGAGGTCCGCGGGCTCCCCGAGGTTCTTGGATTCCTTGAGCCGGGCGAGCTGGCTGTAGATGTTGAGGGGCTCGGTATCGCGGCCTGTGGCATCGGTGGCGCCGTTGGTGAACCCGACGGGGGCCTGAAAGAACCGGGCGGCCGCGAGGGGGTTGATGCTGTTGGTCCAGGTGGTGGGATTGCCGGGGCTGGCCACGCTGCTGGCCTTGAGGATGATCTCCCAGGCGAGGGCGCGGATGGCCGGCGCGGAATAGGGCGAGAGCTGCGCGGCGCTGAGGCCGGTGATGTTCCGGATGTCGACCGCGGGCGCGGCCAGGGCGGTGCCCTGGGTATCCGCCAAATAGGGGGTCTTCAGGACATTGGCGGCCATGGCCTCGGCCAGCCCTTCGATGCGGGCCATGTCGGGGCTCAGGTCCGTGAGGGCGGCGGCCACGGGGAACAGGGGCGCGAGGGGGGTGGAGAAGGTGCGGGCGTTGTTGCCGGCCCAGAGCAGGTTCCGGGCGAGGAGGGGCAGGATCACCCCTTCGTCGAAGGCATCATCGTTGGCTGGCCCGCCCTGGATCGATCCGAAGTAATGGAGGCTCGAGAGGTAGGCATCAAAGGCCAGGGGGTAGACCGTGCGGTCGTACTCGATGAAGGAGCCGCGCGTCGACGAGACACCCGGGACATAGTGGAGATCCAGCGTGGCGCCGGGGGTGGCCGTTCCATACACGCCCTTGAAGCTGGCGACGGTATCGCCGATGGCAAGGACGCGGCTGCCCGTGCCGGTGGTGCGGCCGGCCAGGGTGGTCTCGTCCACCGGACTGGCGGCGGCGGTGGCCACGAGGCTGCCGCGGTCGTAGGTCGGATTGACCAGCCACCACTTGTCCGAGAGGCCCACGGTGAAATTGACGATGCCGTCCCCGGCGGGGAGGGAGGCGGGGGTGGGGTTGCCCGCGGGGGCGGTGCCATCGAAGGCCTTCCGCATGGCGTAGCGGTACCGGTCGGACTGGGGGACGGTGCTGGCGATGCCGGCGGGGTCCCCGATGAGGTTGACGGAATGGCCGCCTCCGCCATCGAAGGTGCTCATCAGCTCGACCATCAGGGGCTTGTCCTTGGGGACTGCCAGGAGGTAGAGTCCGTTGGCATCCGTGAAGCCGGAGCTCTTAAGGAGCCAGACCGGAGTCTTGGTGACGCCGTCCGGCCCGAGCTGGTCATTGAGCTGGTAGACGCGGATCAACACGCCCCGGGCGGGCTTCGTCTGCAGGTTGGCCGCCACGGAACTGTCCACCAGGCCGGTGGGGACGCCGTTGGCGTCGTTGGCCAGGGGCACCCTCACATAGGTGACGGTGCCGGCGATGTTCACGCTATTGGCCGATGCAGCGTCCTCCTTCTTCTTTCCTCCACAGGCCAGCGCCACGGCCAGAAGGGCAACGGCCCCCAGGGCCCGGAGGGAAGCTCGGTACAGCGGCATGACCACCTCAAAACGGCGAAAGGATCAAGTCTAGCATGGCGCCCAGAGCCGATCCCGCGCCGGGATGGGGGCGGGCGCTTCCTTCCAGTGCCGCAGGCGGGATGGAAGTTCAGCGCCGTGCGCCGGCTCCGATCAGCGTGTTCTGGGCGGCGAGTTCGGAGGAGATCTCCTCTTCATCGTTGAGGACCGGCAGGGGGTTCCGCTGGAGGCCGTCCACCTTGAGCTCGAAGTGGAGGTGGGGACCCGTGGCGTTCCCGGTCCGGCCGACTTCCGCGATCTTCTGGCCCCGACGGACGATGTCGCCTTCCTGGACCAGGTTCAGCTTGTGGTGGGCATACAGGGTGGCGACGCCGTTGCCGTGATCGACCACCACATAGTTGCCGTACTGCTTGTGCCGGCCGGCCATGATCACCTGCCCGTCGAGGGCGGCGAAGACGGCGGCGCCGACGGGGGCGGTCAGGTCGATGCCCCGGTGGCGGCCCTTGTAGCGGACCCGCTTCTTGCGCTGGTTCTTCACCCGCACGGTCTTGGTGCGCATCCGGGGACCCCAGGCGGAGCTGATTGTCCGGGTCTCCACGGGCCAGAGCAGGTCCAGGCGCTCCGGATCGGCCGGGGCGAAGGTGGGCAGCAGGGCCTTCAGCTCGGCCTCGCTGACCGGGGGGAGGACGGACTGCATGCGGGCGAGGAGCTGGGAGGGCGTTCCGGGGGTCTGATGGGTCTCGTCGTGGACGGAGGCCACGGGTCCCGGGGCCGGGACCGCAGCCCGCACCTGATAGGGCAGAAGCCGCTCAAGGTGCGGCATGGGGGCGGGGGGGACCACCGGGGAGAGGGGCAGGGCCGCCAGAGCTGGCCGGGACACGAGCGCGGGAGCCACCGGGACCTCTGAGGGCCCGGCTTCCGCCAGGGTCGGCGTCGCCGGCCGGGCGGCCGGCACCTTCAGGCGGTCCCCGACGGCAAGCTTGCCGAGGTTCCGGCCGGGGTTCAGGGCCTTCAACTCCGCCAGGCTCAAGCCCGTGGCCCGGGCGACCGCGGCGGCGGTCTCACCCTTGCGCATCACATGCACCGAACCCTCTTCCAGGCGGGCTGCCTGGCGGGCGGGGGGTCGCGGAGAAGTCTTCTTGGAGGTCCGCTTCGGTGCGGCCTGAAGGCCGAGGCTGAGGGACGCGAGAACGAGGGTCAGGGCGGCAAGACGCATGGGGGTAACTCCCGGCTGGAACGGAAAAGCCTGCTTCGCTAGGCCTCCTTGGGGGGGTCGTGACCCCGGGTCAGTGATGAATAGGAACAGTCAAGACTCATCCTACCGGGTCGAGGCGGCCTTGAACATGCAAATGTTTTCCAACTGGCTCGGGTGCCAGGCCCGATATGGGGAGGGTCGAGGGGGGAGGGACCTGGAATGCCCGACCTGGCAGGCCCGGTTCAGGGCGCCCAGGGGCACCCCTCCCAGGGCAGGGTGACGGTGCCCCGGCGTCCCCCCTCTTTCCGGAGGAGCCGGGCCGGGCCGACGGCCATGCCGTGGCTCACGGCCTTGAGCATGTCGTAGAGCACCAACAGGCCCACGGTGACGCCGGCCAGGGCTTCCATCTCGATGCCCGTCCGGCCCTCGCAGCTCACGGACACCCGGAGCCAGGCGCGGCGGGTGGCGGGGTCCCAGTGGTGAGTCACCTCCACCGCCTCGATGGCCAGGGGGTGGGCCAGGGGGATCAGGTCCGAGGTGCGCTTGACCCCCCCCACCGCACCCATGCGGGCCACGGACCAGGGGTCGCCCTTGGGGCCACCGCCCCTGGACAAGGCTTCGGCAGCCGGGGCATCCAGCTCCAGGTAGCCGGCCGCCACCGCCATCCGCCGGGTCACGGCCTTGGCGGAGACATCCACCATCTGGGGGCGGCCTTCGGGATCGAGGTGCGTGAGGTCAGCCATCGTCAATCCTCCACCCAGGCCAGGAGGATGTCCCTCAAGGCAGCCGTGTCCGGTGCGAAGGCCCGGGGACCACAGGCGGCCAGCGCCTCCTCGGGGTAGAAGCCGTGGCCCACGGCCAGGCTCGGCACCCCGGCGGCCTTGGCCATGTCCAGGTCGAAGGGGGTGTCGCCCACCATGAGAATGTCCTCGGCGGCGAGGCCCGTCCGAGTCTGCATCAGCTGCAGGGACTCAGGATGGGGTTTACCGTGGGTGACATCGTCGGGGGTGATGATGGGGTCGAAGTAGGCCTCCCAGCCCCACCGGCCCATCTGGCGCAGAAGAGGAACCGTCCGCTTGGAGGTGGCCACGCCCATGCGCTGGCCCCGGGCCCGGAGCTCGTCCAGCAGCTCGGGAATGCCCTCGAAGGGCTGGAGCAGATGCTCGTGCTCGAGGTGGCCGAAGCTGCGATAGGCCTTCAGGACGGTCTCGTTGTCCAGTCCCAGGGGACCGAAGGTGTTCCGGATGCCGGCCTCCACGGGCAGGCCGACATACTTCAGCCACTCGGCCATGACCGACCGGGGCTGACCCAGGGCGTCCAGGGCGTGGGCCATGCCGGCCTCGATGAGGGGGCGGCTGTCCACCAGCGTGCCGTCGAAGTCCCAGGCGATGAGTTTCAAAGAAACCTCCCAGGCTCCATGATGCCAGACCGGGTGGCAGGGCTTGGCCCTGCCACCCGGTCTGGCATCAGGCGGAAGGCAGGTGCAGGGCCTGGATGAAGGTGGCTTCCGTCGCCTTCTGGAGTTCGGTCAGCACGGGGGCTGGCACGGGGGAGTCCACCGAGAGCACCACCATGGCCTCGCCCTTCCGCTCGCGGCGACCCAGGTTCATGAAAGCGATATTGATGTCGTGCTGGCCCAGAACGGTGCCGATCCGTCCGATCATGCCGGGGCGGTCCGTGTAGCTCAGCAGGAGCATGTGCTCCTCGGGCATGAAGTCCATGGCGTAATCCCGGAGCCCCACGATGCGGGGGGTGCCTTCGAAGAGTGTGCCGGACACGGTCCGGGCGCCGTCCGGGCCCTCCAGGGTCAGGGTCACCAGGTTGGAGAAGGCCCCGCCCAGGGTGGACTTGCGCTCTTCCACGACCAGGCCCATGCGCTCGGCCACCAGGCCCGCGTTGACCATGTTCACGGGCTGGTCCGCCACGCGGCCCAGCAGGGCGGCCAGGCCGCTCACCGTGAGCGGGGAGCAGTCGAGGTGGGCGATGGCCCCGCTGAACCCGAAGGTGACCCGGTCCAGGTTGCCCTTCATGAGCTGGAGGCCGAACTCGCCGAGGACAGCCATGAGCTTGAAGTAGGGGCGCATCTGGTCCATGACGGCCGGATCGAAGCGCGGCAGGTTCACGGCGTTCTCCAGGGGGGCGCGGTCCAGGTAGGCGAGGATCTCCTTCGACACATCGATGGCCACATTGACCTGGGCCTCCTGGGTGTTGGCGCCGAGGTGCGGCGTCACCACCAGGCGCTCCTGGGCGATGAGGGCCTTGAGCACCTCGGACTTGGGGGGCTCCTCGGACCACACATCCACGGCCGCCAGGCTCACCTTGCCGGACTGGAGGGCCGCCAGCAGGGCCGGCTCGTCCAGGATGCCGCCCCGGGCCACATTGAGGAGGATGACGCCGTCCTTCATGAGGGCCAGCTGGTCGGGGCCGATCATGCCCCTGGTCTCCTCGTTCAGGGGCGTGTGCACGGTGAGGATGTCGCAGCTGCGGCAGAGGTCGGCCAGGTCCACCAGGCGCACCCCCAGGTCATGGGCCCGCTTGGCGCTGATGTAGGGATCGCAGCCCAGCACCTCGCACTCGAAGGCCTTGAGCCGCGTGGCCACCCGGCCGCCCACCTTGCCCAGGCCGATGACGCCCGCGACCTTGCCCTTCAATTCGACGCCGGTGAACTTCGCCCGCTTCCACTCGCCGCCCTTCAGGCTGGCGTTGGCCGCAGGCACATGCCGGCAGGCGGAGAGGAGGAGGGCCAGGGTGTGCTCGGCTGCGCTGTTGGTGTTGCCGAAGGGGGCATTCACCACGATCACGCCCTTGGAGCTGGCGTAGTCCACATCCACATTGTCGATGCCGACGCCGGCCCGGGCCACGATCTTCAGGTTCGTGGCGGCGTCCAGCAGGGCCTTGTCCACGGTGGTGCCGCTGCGGGTGATGATGGCGTCGTACCCGCCGATGCAGGCATGGAGGGCCTCGACGGACAGGCCCAGGCGGACATCGAGGCTGATGCGCGGGTCCTCCCTCAGGAGGGCTAGACCCTCGCCGGTCACCTCGTCGGTCACGATGATCTTCATGGCGTCCCCCGTCGGGTTCGGATCCAAGTCGGCGTAAAGGGAATCCCTCACCATAGCGGTGAGGGCCCCACGGGACAAGGACGGTTCGGGGGAGGCCGGGCCTATTTCTTGTAGATGCCGGCGCCGAAGATCAGGCCGTCCCAGACCTCGATGTAGCTGGCCTTGGTTTCCTTCTTGCCCGTCTTGGGATTCAGGTACTTGTATTCGTGCCAACCCTTGCCCTTGGTCTTGGCCAGCTTGATCCGTTCCTGCATGTACTCCACGCCATCGGGATCCTTCGCCTTCGACTGGTCGGCGCCCACGAACCTCGCCCCCATGCCGTGAGCAAGGTTCTTCCCATCCATGGTGTTGACAAAGACATAGAGCTCACCGCCATGTTTGCGCAACGAGCCGTCGGGTCGGGTGATCTCCTTGCAGGCGGCGTCCTTGCCGTGAGCCTTGGCGTAGGCGATGGCCTCCTTCACCAGGGCTTCCGCCTCGGCGGGAGTGGCGTTCTGGGCGACCATGGGCATGCACATCACGGGCAGGCAGAGCAGGGCGGCGAGGTTTGGTCGCATGGGACCTCCTTGGATGAGATTCATCTTTCGGCAGGATTCTATGGAAGTTTAAGGATGTCGGCGCCCCCCCCGGGAGGGGCTACCCGCCCAGGTGCGGCGGGGCCAGATCGAAAAGGGACCGGGCCTATTTCTTGTAGATGCCGGCGCCGAAGATCAGGCCGTCCCAGACCTCGATATAGCTGGTCTTGGGCTCCTTCTTCCCATCCTTGGGATTCATGTATTTGTAGTCGTGCCAGCCCTTGCCCTTGGTCTTGGCCAGCTTGACGCGGTCCTCGACGAAGGCCACGCCGTCCGGGTCCTTGGCCTTCATCTGGTTGACCCCGACCTTCGAGGCCCCCTGGCCGTGGGCGAGCACCTTCCCGTCCATGTCGTAGACGAAGACATAGAGTTCGCCGCCGTGCTTGTGGAACCGGCCGCCGACCCGGGTGATCTCCTTGAAGGCCGCCTCCCGGCCGTTGGCCTTGGCGAAGGCGATGGCCTCCTTCACGAGGCTTTCCGTTTCGGCCGGGGTGGCCTCCTGGGCGGCCAGGGTCAGGCAGAGGGCGGGGAGAAGGAGGGCAGAGAGGAAGCGACGGTTCATGACTGCTCCTTGGAAGGATGCGATTCCTTTCGGTCGATTCCGCTGAATCTTGATTGTGGCGCCTAGGTCTCCTGGTCGGGGAGGGGCTCGGGGTCCGTACCGAACACACCTTCCCACCGGGCCACGACCACGCTGGCGAGGCCGTTGCCGATGACATTCACCGTGGTGCGGGCCATGTCCATGATCTCGTCCACGGCCAGCAGCATGGCGATGCCCGCCTCGCCGGGCAGGCCGAAGCTGCCGCAGGTGGCCGCGATGATGACGAGGGTGGCCCGGGGCACGCCGGCCACGCCCTTGCTGGTGAGCATGAAGGTGAAGACCATCAGTAATTGTTGGCCCAGGCTCATGTGGATGCCGGCCGCCTGGGCGATGGTGAGGCTGGCCAGCACCAGGTAGAGGGTGGAGCCGTCCAGGTTGAAGCTGTAGCCCGTGGGGATGACGAAGCTGGCCACCTGGCGCGGGACTCCGAAGCGCACCACCTCCTCCAGGAGCTTGGGCAGGGCGGCCTCGCTGCTGGCGGTGCTGAAGGCGGTCAGCGCCGGGTCCTTGATGGCCTTCACGAAGCCGAGCACCCGGATGCCCGCCAGCCAGGCCACGGGCACGAAGACCAGGACGAACAGCAGGGTCAGGGCCAGGTAGAGGCTCCCCACCAGGAGGCTGTACTGCTTGAGGAGGTGGAACACGGCAGGCCAGCCCTTGATCAGGGCGCCGTTGACGGTGTGGCCTGCCGCCATATGGCTCACATTGTAGGCCATGGCGCCGAAGACACCCAGGGGCGTGAGTTTCATGACGAAGTCCGTGTACTTGAACATGGTCTGCGCCACGCCATCGAAGAAGGCCAGCACCGGCTTGCCGCGTTCGCCCACCTTGGTGAGGGCGATGCCGAAGATCGTCGCGAAGATCACCACGGGGAGGATGTCCCCCTCCGCCGCATGCTGGATGAGGTTCGACGGGAACATGTGGAGGGCGATCTCCCAGCCCGTTTTCGCCTTGGTCGCCGCCACGGCCGCGTGGGCGCCCATGTCCATGGGCAGATGGGCGCCGGGCTTCAGCCAGTTGGCCACGCCCAGGCCGATGAACAGGGCCAGGGTGGTGACGACTTCGAAATAGAGGAGGGCCTTCGCGCCCATGCGGCCCACGGCCCGGATGTCACCGGTTTGTGCGATGCCCACGATGATGGTGGAGAGCAGCAGGGGCACGATCAGGCCCTTGATGAGGCTGATGAAGGCCTTCGACAGGAAGCGGAACGCGTCGTAGGCCCAGGGGTACTGGTCCTGGGGCAGGAACCCGCCCAGCACCACGCCCATGAGCAGACCCACGAAGATCCAGAAGGTGCTGGAGCGGTACCAGGGGCGCTTGACGGTCACAGAAACCTCATGGGAATGGGGCAAGTTTGGCATGGGACATCCCTTCCTAACCTCCGGTAGAATTGAGCTTCATTTTGGAGTCAATGGAATGCCCCAACCCAAGCAATGGAATCTGCTCAACACGCTTTTCCTGACGGGCACGCTGGCCGCGGCGCTGGTGCTGGTGCCCTGGCGGCTGGCCACCTCCGGCCTGGCGTGGAGCGAGGCTCTGGTCTTCCTGGCCATGATCTTCCTCGTGGGCACCTCCATCAGCGGGGGCTACCACCGGCTCTTCAGCCACCGGGCCTACAAGGCCTCCTGGCCCGTGCGCTTCCTCTTCCTGTGCTTCGGCGCCGCCGCTTTCGAGAACTCGGCCCTGAAGTGGGCCAGCGATCACCGGGTGCACCACCAGCATGTGGACACCGAGAGAGACCCCTACCAGATTGGCAAGGGCTTCTGGTACGCCCACTGGACCTGGGTGATGGAGGCCAAGAGCCTGCCGTTGGCCGGGGTGGCGGACCTGGAGAAGGATCCCCTGGTGCGCTGGCAGCACCGGAACCACTTCCTCATCGGGGCCGTGGTGGCTTCGATCCCGCTGGCCATCGGACTGGCCACCGGCAACCTCCTCGGCCACCTGGTCTTCGGCGTGGCGCTGCGCATCGTCATGACGCACCACACCACCTTCTTCATCAACAGCGCGGCCCACATGTTCGGGAGCCGGCCCTACACCGATGCCAACACCGCCCGGGACAACTGGCTGCTGGCGCCCCTCACCTACGGCGAGGGCTACCACAACTTCCACCATCTCTGGCAGTGGGACTACCGCAACGGGGCCCTCTGGTACCAGTGGGACAGCACCAAGTGGCTGCTCAATGTCCTGGCCTGGTTCGGCCTGGTGGGACAGTTCCGGCGCGTTTCCGCGGCGGCCATGACCCGGGCCCGGCTCCACATGGAGGAGAAGCGCCTCCACGAGCGGCTCAGCCTGGCCAGCCCCGGCAGCGCCACCCCCATGCAGGCCCGCCTGGTGGCGGCCCGCCTGAAGCTGGATGCCGCCCTGGCCGCCCTGCACGACCGCCACGAGGCCTGGAACCAGAAGAAGGTGGAATGGCGGGCGAAGGGACTGGCCAAGGCCGAAGTCTGGCGCGAGGCCAAGGCGGAATGGCGGGATTCCATGGCCACCCATCGGGCAGAGCTGAAGGCCGCCTGGGCGGAGTGGCGGGCGGCCCGGCTCGAAGTGCGGTCTGCGCTGGTGTACGCCTAGGCCCGACAGGCCCCCCCGGGCTGTGGGATCATGAATTCCCCGTTCTTTGGAGCGCAGCATGGCTTCCTTCGATCTCATCGTCATCGGTTCCGGCCCCGGCGGGTACATCGCCGCCATCCGCGCGGCGCAGCTGGGCCTGAACACGGCCTTGGTGGAGAAGGATCCCGCGCTGGGGGGCACCTGCCTGCACCGCGGCTGCATCCCGGCCAAGACCTGGCTGGAAAGCGCCCACCGTTTCGAGCAGATGCAGGTGGCCGATGACTATGGCATCGACGGTGTGGACACCAAGGCGCTGAAGCCCAACCTCTCGACCATCGTGAAGCGCAAGGGCCGCATCGTCCTGAAGAACGCCAAGGGCATCGAGTTCCTCATGAAGAAGAACAAGGTGACCGTGCTCAAGGGCCTCGGGAAGCTGCTGGGCGGCGGCAAGGTGGAGGTGGCGGGCGAGGTCCACGAGGCCAAGCGCATCATCCTGGCCACGGGTTCGGCCCCCAAGGACATCCCCGGCCTGGAAACGGATGGCGTTCGAGTGCTCAACAGCGATCACATCCTGGATATGACCGAGCTGCCGAGCCACCTCGTGATCCTGGGCGCGGGCGCCATCGGCGTGGAGTTCGCCTCGGTGTTCAGCCGCCTGGGCTCCAAGGTGACGCTGGTGGAGTTCATGGACACGATCCTGCCCCTCGAAGACGAGGACATCGGCCTCGAGCTGACCAAGATCTTCCGCAAGACCTACAAGATCGATGTGCGCACCAAGACCAAGATCACCCGCATCGAGAAGCGGGCGGACGGCGTGGTGTGCCACCTGGAGGGCGAGACGCCGGGCGAGGTGGTGGGCAGCCACCTGCTGGTGGCCGTGGGCCGCGCCCCCCGCGTGGAGGGCATCGGTCTGGAGAAGACCAAGGCCCAGGTGGACCGCGGCTGCGTCGTGATCGACAAGTTCATGCAGACCGGCGAGCCCGGCCTCTACGCCATCGGCGACATCGTGCGCACCCCCTGGCTGGCCCATGTGGCCAGCGACGAGGGCATCGTGGCCGCCGAGCATGCGGCCCAGAGCCTGGGCAAGGACGCGCATCCCCATCCGGTGCGCTACGACCGCTTCCCCGCCTGCACCTACTGCGATCCCGAGGTGGGCACCGTGGGGCTCAGCGAGAAGGCCGCCAAGGCCAAGGGCCATGAGGTGCAGGTGGGCACCTTCCCCTTCGCGCCCATGGCCAAGGCCAACATCGTGGGCGAGCCCCACGGCTTCATCAAGATCGTGGCCGACAAGAAGTACGGCGAGATCCTCGGCATCCACATCCTGGGCCCCAAGGCCACGGAGCTGGTGGCCTCCAGCGTGGCCCTCATGGGCGGCGAGTTCACCGTGAACGAGCTGATCAACACCATGTACCCCCACCCCAGCCTCAACGAGGTGTTCCCCGAGGCGGCGCGGGCCGTCTACGGGCGCGCCCTGAACATGTAGGGGCGAAGCCCGGAGGACTGGCCTGCCGGGCTTCTGTCGGCTCCCTGCCGGAGATTGGTCGGCCAGGTAGTCCTTTATACCTAGAACTCCCTGCATCAATGGGTGGGACTCCCCATGGGCTGGGGAGGGATGGGCCCGTAACTTAAGGCTCCATCCCCCCGAGGAGGCTGCCGTGAATAGGCCTCGACCCCAATCCATCCTCCGGACCGCCCTGCTTGCGGCAGGCCTTGCCGCGGGACCCTCGACGGTCCCCCTGGGGGCGGAGCCCCCCATGCTGGGCGTCAGTCCCGCCCTGACCAAGTATGTGGATCCGCTGCCGGTTCCCCCCGCCGCGACACCCCGATTCGTGCGCGGGTTCTCGGAACGGGCGGACTTCTACGAGATCGCCATGACCCAGCACCAGCACCAGTTCCACTCGGAACTCGGGCCGGCGACGGTGTGGACCTATGGCATGAAGGGCCAGCCCGGCATCTACCTGGGACCCACGATCGTGGCCCACCGGGACCGTCCGGTGATCGTGAAGTGGATCAACCAGCTTCCCAACGACCCGGACACCTTCCCGCTCAAAGACTCCATCGACCCGACGATCATGGGCGCGGACCTGCCGACCGGCCGCGCCATCCCCCATCTCCACGGCGGCAAGACCGCGGCCCGCTTCGACGGCACCCCCGGCCAGTGGTGGACCGCCACGGGACAAAAGGGACCGGATTTCGTCACGGACACCTTCACCTACACGAACGAGCAGCCCGCGGCCCTTCTCTGGTACCACGACCATTCCATGGGCGCCACCCGGTTCAACCCCTACCTGGGGCTTGCGGCGGCGTACCTGATCTTCGACAAGATCGATACGGGGACGACCATCAACGGCCAGAAGGTGCCCTCCGGCAACTACCACCTCCCGATCGTCCTCCAGGACAAGGTCTTCAACCCGGACGGCACGCTGTTCTACCCCACCCAGGGCAACAACGCCGTCCACCCGATCTGGGTGCCCGAATTCTTCGGTGATACCCCCGTGATCAACGGCAAGGCCTATCCGCGCCTGGATGCCGAGCCGCGGCGCTACCGGCTCCGGCTCCTGAACGGCTCCCAGGCCCGGTTCTACGACCTGACCTTCGACCATGACGGAACCGCGCTGCCCTTCCATGTGATCGGCTCCGAGCAGGGTCTGCTGCCCGCGGCGGTCCAGAAGACGAACCTGCTGATCGCGCCCGGGGAGCGCTTCGATGTCATCGTGGACTTCACAGGTCTTCCGCTGGGCACCAAGATCACGGTGAAGAACTCGGCCCTGGCGCCCTATCCCGACGGCGGGATGTCCGACATCCCGGAGCTGATGCAGATCGCGGTCAACACCCCGCTGGCGGGCGCCGATCTCAGCGTGCCCGGGGCCGCCCTGAAGCTGCCGGCGGTGCCCCGCCTGATCCCCACCCCCCACCTGGCGCACCGGGAAGTGGTGGGCCAGGAGACCGCCGACCCTGCCACGGACACGCCGATCGGGGTGAAGTTCAACGGCTACGGCTCCATGGATCCGACCACCGATTTCATCAAGGCCGGATCGACGGAGACCTGGGAGTGGATCAACCTCACCGGGGACGCGCACCCCATGCACATCCACCTGGTGTCCTTCCAGGTCCTGGACCGGCAGCCCTTCGATGTGGATGGCTACGAAGCCGCCTGGAACGCCTATCTGGCGTCGGGGCGCCTGCCCGCCCTGAAGCCGGTCCTCAGCACCTTCCTCACCCTGGGCCCGCCCGTCCCTCCGGCCCCCGAGGAGATGGGCGGCAAGGACACCGTGAAGGCCTACCCGGGTTTCGTCACGAGGGTCCGGGCCAAGTTCGAGCTCCCCTGGACTTCGGCGCTGGACATGGATTTCAGGACCCGGTCCTTCGGCACCTATGTGTACCACTGCCACATCCTCGAGCACGAGGAGAACGACATGATGCGGCCGTTCGAGATCACCTTCTGAGAGCTCGAAGCCCTGGACCGGAAGGCCGCACCAGCGGCCTTCCGGCCGTTCGGAGGGTGTCGGGCCCCAGGGACCCTTCCGCCGATTGGATCCTCAGCAGCGCGCACAGAAATGGGGCGGCGCGGGCAGCTGTGCCAGCCGCTCGAAGGCCAGCTCCCAGGCCCCCACAGGCCCGCGGAAGGCGGCGGCCTCCCGCGTGAGGGTCCGCAGCGCATGCAGCGGCGTGGGATCTCCGGGCATGGGCAGGACGGGGATGGGCTGGCCCAGGGCTGTCCGCAGCGCTGATCGGAGGGCTTCGGTGAGCGGCGTGGATTCCGGCAGCACCAGGGGCGGTACGCGCAGCTCCGCTCCGGCGGGCACGGGCACGCCGGGCCAAAGGTCCACTTCGAAGCCGCCGCGCTCGGCGTGATCCGGCGTCTCGCGCCACTCCGGCCGCCGGAAGGTCATCTTGCGGCGGGCCTTGTCCCAGTCCGGCAGGAAGCGCTTCAGATCCGTCTTCTCGAGGGGTCCCATGGGGGCCTTCTCCAGGGCCACGGGGACGGGCCGCGCCAGACGGCCCGGCAGGCGCCGTACGAGCATGGGCTTCCCCGCCAGCCAGGGCAGGCCCGCGTCGAGGGCGCAGACCAGGGCGCCCAGGCGGCGGCGGTGGAGGGCCAGGGCTGCCGCCAGGTCCGGATCCGCCATGTCCGAGTCCGACAGCGGGAGCAGGCCGAGGACATTCAGGGCCACGCCCCGGGCCTGGACGGCGTCCGCCGCCTCCAGCGGCTCCCGCAGGTCGGCCGCCGTCCGCCCCAGCACCAGGACCTGGGGCAGGCCGTGGCCCTGGATCCGTTCCGCCAAGACGAGACTCCCTCCTGGGGCGGTGAGCAGGGACCCCCCTAGGTCGGCGGCAAGCTGCAGGGCCTGGGGGTTCATTCGGGGGCCTTTCGGGGAGGCTTCTCGGGGCCGAGGCGCCCCTCCCGCTGGAGGGCCTGCCGCAGCAGGAATTCGATGTGCCCGTTGAGGCTGCGCAGATCCTCGCTGGCCCAGCTCTGCAGCTTGGCCAGCAGCTCCGGATCCATCCGGAGGAGGAAGGGTTTGCGTTCAGCCACTTCGGAACCTCAATGGTACAGAGTGCCCGCATTCACCACGGGATTGGCCGCGCGCTCGCTGCAGAGCACCACCAGCAGGTTGGACACCATGGCGGCCTTGCGCTCCTCGTCGAGGCGCACGGTGCCCTTCTGCTCGAGCAGTTCCAGGGCCATCTCGACCATGCCCACAGCCCCCTCCACGATCTTCTGGCGGGCGGCGATGATGGCCGAGGCCTGCTGGCGCTGCAGCATGGCCTGGGCGATCTCCGGCGCGTAGGCCAGGTGGCTGATGCGGGCGTCCTGCACCTCGACGCCGGCCTGCGAAAGGACGCGCTGGAGTTCCTGCTTCAGCTTGGCAGCCACCTCGTCCATGCTGCCGCGCAGGGAGCGCTGCCCCTCCTCGTGGGCATCGTAGGGGAAGTGGGAGGCCAGGGCCCGCAACGCCGCCTCGCTCTGGACCGTCACATACTTCTCGCAGTCCTCCACCTCGAACAGGGCCTCCGCCGTGTCCACCACCCGCCAGACGACGATGGCGGCGATCTCCACGGGGTTGCCGTCCAAGTCGTTCACCTTCAGACGCTGGCTCTCGAAGCTGCGCACCTTGGTGCTGATCTTCCGTTTGGTGAGGAACGGGTTGGCCCAGGCCATGCCCGCCGAGCGCACGGTGCCGCGGTAGGCCCCGAACAGCTGCAGGGCGGCTGCATCGTTGGGGTTCACCACGAACAAGCCCGTCAGTACGAAGAGGCCGAGCACCAGTACGGGCACGGTGTAGAAAAAGCGACCGGAGTCGTTCTGCAGACCGCCCTGGATCGTCAGGGCCAAGGCCCCCAGGACCACCAGCAGATCCAGCAGCAGGATGGGCAGGCCGGGAAAGGCAAACGCCGGGCGTTCCTTGAGCATGGGATCCTCCAAGAGATCTCAATGTGATATCACATTGGTATCGTGTCAAGCCCTGCCCGGACCCCGGGGCGGATCCCTCCGCCTATGCTGGGGGGTCAGGAGGACGACATGGATCTGGGCATTCGCGGCAAGGTGGCCATGGTGGCGGCGGGCAGCAAGGGATTGGGCCGGGCCGCAGCCCTGGCCCTGGGGGCCGAGGGCTGCGCCGTGTCGATCTGCGGACGCAGTGCCGAGGCGCTGCAGGCGGCGAAGACCGAGCTGGAGGCGCTGGGGGTGCCTGCCCTGGCGGTGGTGGCGGATGTCGCCAAGGCGGAGGACCTGGCCCGGTGGCATCAGGCCACGGCTTCGGTCCTGGGCGCCGTGGACATCCTGGTCACCAACACGGGCGGTCCCAAGGCGGCCACCTTCGAGGGGCTTACCGATGCAGACTGGGCCGATGGGGTGGAATCCACCCTCCTGAACGCGGTGCGCATGACCCGCCTGGTGCTGCCCGGGATGAAGGCCCGGAAGTGGGGGCGCATCATCCACATCACCAGCCTGGTGGCCAAGCAGCCCTATCCCCTGCTCACCATCAGCTCCACCCTGCGGGCTGGGCTGTCCGGCCTGACGCGCACCCTCGCCATGGAAACCGCCGCCGACGGCATCACCGTCAACGCCCTGCTCCCGGGCCACATCATGACGGATCGGCAGCATCATCTGGCCGAGGTGAAATCCAAGGCCGAGGGCATCACCGTGTCCGAGCACTTCGCCCGCCAGGCGGCCGCCATCCCCGCGAAGCGCATCGGGGAACCCGCCGAGATCGGAGCCGTCATCGCCTTCCTGTGCAGCGGCCCCGCGAGCTATGTCACGGGTCAGAGCCTGCTGGTGGACGGCGGGCTGGTGCAAGGGACCTTCTGACGCGAGAACGCCGGCCTGAAGGCCGGCGTTCTTAGGAAGGAAACAGCTCAGCGCTTGATTCCGCTCACCGTCTCGAAGTAGTGGGCGAAGGCCGCCATGCCGCCGGAGGCCTGCTCCCAGTCGTAGTTCTCGTTGGGGGCGTGGTAGCCGTGGCTGGGCAGGCTGAGGCCCAGGAAGAACACCTCGCAGCCCAGGATGTCCTCCATGGTCTTCACGGCGCCGATGCTGCCGCCTTCGCGGGTGAAGGAACAGGGCGCGTCGAAGGCGAAGCGGTAGGCGTCCTTGATGGCCTCGGCGTAGGGGCCCGTGACATGGCCCTTGAAGGGGGCCAAGCCGTGCTCCTCGTGGAACTGCACATCGGGGAAGTGTTTGGTCACGAAGGCGCGGATCAGGTCGATGGTCTTGTGCTCATCCATGTCCGGCACCAGCCGGCAGCTCAGCTTCACCTCGGCGCGGGGCGGCACGGCGCTCTTGATGCCGGGGCCCGTGTAGCCGCCCACCACGCCGTGGACTTCCATCGTGGGCCGGCCCCACACGCGCTTCATGACCTTGATGGGATCCTCCGTGCGCATGCCGGTGATCATGTGGTCCTTCTTGAAGGTCTCCACGCTGAAGCCTGCATGGGCCCACTCTTCCAGCTCCTGCTTGGAGGGCTTCACCACATCGTCGTAGAAGCCGGGGATCAGCACCTTGCCCGTCTCGCCGTCCATCATGGTGGCCACCACCTTGATGAGCTCGGCCAGGGGGTTGCGGGCCGCACCGCCCACCACGCCGCTGTGCAGATCGTGGTCGGCGGTCTCCAGGGTCAGGCGGAAGCCTTTGAGGCCCCGCAGGCCCGCGGGGGTGCTGGGCTTGCCGCGGGTGATCCAGACCGTGTCGCTCACCACGATGGCATCGGTCTTCAAGCGGTCCTTATGACGGTTCAGGCCGCCCTCGAAACTGGGGGATCCGATTTCCTCTTCCAGTTCCCACAGGAAGTGGATGTTGAGGGGCACGCCCGCCCGTCGGGCCGCCAGGGCGCCGAAGAGGGCCGTCACCGCAGGACCCTTGTCGTCCGTGCTGCCGCGGCCCCGGTAGGTGTCCCCGTCCACCACGAAGGTGAAGGGCTCCGCCGTCCACTCGGGCTCGTTGGCGGGCTGGACATCCATGTGATTGTAGACGGTGATGGTGGACTGGCTGGGGTCCTCGCCGAACCAGCCGTGGATGAGCGGATTGCCGCTGGTCTCAAGGATCTCGGCCTTGCCGCCGTGCCGCTCGAAGAGGGCGCGGGCGGCCTCGGCGCAGCGCCGCACATCGCCCTGGCGGGCCGGGTCCGCGCTGATGGAGGGGATCTCCACCAGGGTTTTCAGCTCCGCCTCGAAAGCCGCACGGCTTTCGCTGGCGAACTGGCCCAGGGCCTCGCGGGTGAGAAGGGAAGGATTCATGGATGCTCCGGAGATTAGGGATCCCATCATCCCACGGCCCGAAGTGTTGTCTATAAATGGACCTACGGGTCGCCCATCCCCCGCCTAGCCCCCTAGACCGGCCAGCCTCCCGCGGCCTTCAGCCCGGTCCATTCCGGCAGGCCCAGGGCCAGGTTCAGGTTCTGCACGGCCTGGGCGGCCATGCCCTTGCCGAGGTTGTCCAGGGCGACCATCACGGCGCCGTGGCCATGGCGGGCGGCGACGCCAAGGTCGGCGAAGGCACTGCCGGTGGTGGCGGCCACGCGGGGAGAGCCCTCCACGGTGCGCACGAAGAAACGGTCCCGGTAGAAGGTTTCGTAATGGGCTTTGAGGGCAGCTTCATCCATGCCTGCAGGCAGGGGGAACTGAGCCGTGGCGAAGATGCCGCGCACCATGGGCGCGCTCTGGGGGACGAAGCTGAGAGGAGCCTCCCAGCCTTCCGCCGCGAGGGTGCGCAGGACCTCGGCCTCGTGCTGGTGGCCGAGCATCTTGTAGGCGCGGAAGTCGTTGGCGCGGGTGGGGTGGTGGGCGGTGTCCGAAGGCGCCGCGCCAGACCCGCTTGATCCGGTGGCCGCGGTGACGGCGATGAAGGCGGGCTTCCACTGCGCCAGCGGCAGCAGGGCCAGCTGGAGGGCCGTGGCGAAGCAGCCGGGGTTGGCGATGCGGGTGGCACCCGTCATGCGCTCCGGCTTCCAGTCCACCAGCCCATAGATCCAGGCGGGATCCAGGCGGAAATCCGCCGAGAGGTCGATGACCGTGAGCCGGTCCGCCAGTCCGTGAGCTTCCCACGCCGCTTCGAATTCGGACCATTGCTTGCGCAGTTCGCCGTGGGGCAGGGCGGAAAAGAGCACCGGATGCGGGCTCTCGGCCAAGGCCGCCCAGTCCGGCGCGGCCTCGAAGGTGCCTTCGACGAGCCCCCGCAGGTTCGGGTGCTGGGCATGGAAGGGTTTGCCCGCATGGCTGCGGGCCGTGCCCCGGATCGTCATCACGGCCGGGTGGAGGGAGAGCCAACGCAGCAGCTCCCCCCCGCCGTAGCCCGATGCGCCGAGAATGAGGACATCAACTGGGGTCATGGGAAGTTCCGGGAAAGGGGTCCAACCACCGAGAACGGAGAGGGCGCAGAGACTGGCAAAAGGCGCCTTGATGATCTCCTCTGCGGTCTTTGTGGGCTCTGGGGTTAGAACCAGTTAGACCTTGGCCGATATCTTGGGTTCGACGAGGCCGAGCACGAACTTGCCGAGGGCATCCGCGTCGGCGCGGGCGTTGCGGGCGGGCAGGCCCAGCGTGGCCACGAACCGTTCGCCCACCCGGTTGTCCGTGGCGGGGCCGGCGATGAGATCGGCCTGGATGCCGAAGGCGGCCTTCAGGTTGGCCACACCGCCCGCGGCCCCGACGGGATCGTTGGCGCAGAGGATGAAGGTGCCGCTCAGCGCCTTCAGGTCCGGGTCCTGGAGGATGGCCTGGACACCGTATTCCCCCATGATGCCGTCGCCGGTCTCGGCCACGATGACATCCACGCCGTGGGCCGCCAGCTCCGAGAAGATGATCCGGGACACGCCCGCGGCGCTGCCCGCGTCCGTGCACACGATGCCCGCGTCCGTGAAGTCCAGGGCCACTTCCGCGCCATAGTCGCGCATGGCCAGGGCGTCGCGCATGAGCGATACCCCCGTGAGCTTGCAGGCGCCCACCCGGTAGCCCGCGCGGCTCAGCTGACGGATGACGGCGCAGGCGGCGGCGGTCTTGCCCGCGTTCATGCAGGTGCCCGCGACATAGACCACGGGGCAGTGGGCCGAGAGGCCCGTACCCTTGAGCGCACCCATGCGGATGTGGGCGGGCTGGCCAGCGCGCGACTGGAATTCCGGGAAGACCAGCACCTGGCCCAGCACCTCGAGGTCGAAGGGCTTGCCCACATCGGGATTGTGCGAGAGGCACTGGCCGATGACGCCGCCCATATTAAGCAGGTTCACGGTGTCGCCGGGTTTCAGGGCCTTGGGCATGACGCCCTCGTAGCCCTGCAGCGCGTTGCGGTGGCCCAGGGCCCCCACGAGGATGTCGCCGTCGTGCAGGGTGCTCATGCGGCCGTGGGGATCCTCCAGCTGGTTGTAGGTGCTCTTCTCGCCCTTCACCCGGCAGGCGAGGACGGAGCCCTCCTCCAGCAGGATCTCGGGAGAGAGGGTCAGCGTGCGGCCCAGCCGCAGGTTGCGGGTGACCGAGGCCAGCTTGTCGACATGGATGCGCATCATGGGAACCTCGGGTCAGTTGGACTTGGCTTTGAGGGTGAGGGTCTGCTGGACGCCGAAGACCTTGGCGAAGCCCGCGGCCTCGGCGCCGGTCCAGAGCTTGTTGGCTTCGCCGTAGGTGGCGATGCGGGGATCCATCAGCGAGTAGGGCGACTGCACGCCCTCCACCACGAAGGTCCGGGGGTGCAGGGTGAGGCGCACCTCGCCGCGGACGCGGTCCTGGCTGGATTCCAGGAAGGCCTCCAGGTCGCGGGCCAGGGGATCGAAGAAGTGCCCTTCATGGAGCAGGCTGCCGTAGAGGTTACCCAGGCTTTCCTTCCAGAAGAGCTGCTTGCCGCTGAGGACCAGCTTCTCCAGCTCCCGGTGCGCGCCGATGAGCAGGTGCGCGGCCGGGGCCTCAAAGCCCACCCGGCCCTTGATGCCGAGGATGGTGTCGCCGAGATGCACGCCGCGCCCGATGCCGTAGGGCCGGCCCATGGCGTTGAGCTGGGCGATGAGGGTGACGGGGTCCATGGCGTTGCCGTCCAGGGCCACGGGCACGCCGCCATCAAAGCTGATGGTCAATGTCTTCGGAACGAGGGATCCGATGACACCGCCCGGGAAGGCCGCTTCGGGCAGGGTGGTCCAGGCATCCAGGGTCTCGCGGCCGCCCACGCTGGTGCCCCACATGCCCTCATTGATGGAGTAGTCCTTGGTCTTTTCCGGGAACACCACGCCACGCTCGGCGCAATAGGCCATCTCCTCGGCGCGGGACAGCCCCAGATCACGGATGGGGGTCAGGATCTCGAGCTCCGGTGCCAGAGCCCGGAAGGCCACATCGAACCGCACCTGGTCGTTGCCCGCGCCCGTGGAGCCATGGGTGATGGCGGCCGCCCCCATCTCCTTGGCCAGTTCCGCCACGGCCCGGGCCTGGCAGACCCGCTCGGCCGAGACGGACAGCGGGTACATCTGGCCGCGCAGCACATTGCCGTAGACCAGGTAGCGCAGGTAGCCCTCGAAGAGACCGGCGCGGGCGTCCACCGTGGTGTGGCTCACGGCGCCCAAGCGGGGCGAGGCGGCCTCGATGCGGGCCAGCTCCTCGGGCGAGAAGCCGCCGGTGTTGACGGTGACCGTGGCCACCTCGTAGCCCTGCTCCTTGAGGTAGAGGACGCAGAAGGAGGTGTCGAGGCCGCCGGAGAAGGCGAGAACGGCGAGCTTGCTCATGGGAGATCCTTCAAGGGAAATGCGAAAGGATTCACCGCCAATACTTTGGTGGTGAATGTTTTTCAGTTCGCCCATAGCGCAGCCTCGGCCTGGGCGTGGGCCTGCCGCTTGGCCTCGATCCAGCCGCGGGCGGTGGCGAGGTCGGCGGCCAGGTCATCCAGGGCCAGGTTGCCGGCGCCGCCGAGATGGGTGGCGGTGAGGGCGGCGCGGTCGGGTGCGAAGGTGCCGTCCTGGAGCTGCTGGGCCACCTTGCGATAGGCCTCCCGGAAGGGCAGGCCCTCCTGCACGAAGACATAGGCCTGGTGGGCGGCGTAGAGGTCATCGCTGGAGGCTGCTGCGGCGGCCTCGGCCTGCACCTGGAGGGCGGGCAGGAGGGGCTTGAGCACGGCGAAGAGGTCGTCGGCGCTGCGCAGCCCGTGGACGAGGGGCTTCTTCAGCAGCTGCAGGTCGCGGTGGTAGCTGGAGGGCAGCCCCGCGGCGATCTGGTCGATGAGGCCGGCGGTGCCGCGCAGCTCCCGACAGCGGCCCCGGGCCAGCTCCACCACATCGGGGTTCTTCTTCTGGGGCATGATGCTGGACCCGGTGGTGAAGGCGTCCGGCAGCTTGAGGAAGCCGAACTCCTCGGTGCTGAAGAGCGAGACATCCCACAGGAACTTCTCGAGCACACCGCCGACGGAGGCCGCCCATTGGAGCACGGCGGTCTCATGGCGGCCCCGGCTGTTCTGGACATCGATGGGGCTGCGCTGGACCTTCGAGAAGCCCAGCAGGCGGGCGGTGAGTTCGCGGTCGATGGGCAGGGGCACGCCGAACCCGGCGGCCGATCCCAGCGGGCAGCGGTCCAGGCGGCCGTAGACGCCCTGCAGGGCCTCGAGTTCCTCCAGGAGACCCTCGGCGAAGGCCGCGCCCCAGAGACCGAAGGTGCTGGGCATGGCCCGCCGCAGGTGGGTGTAGCCCGGCAGGGGCGTGTCCTGGTGGGCGCGGGCGAAGGCGAGGAAGCCCTCGGCCAGATCGGCCACGCGGAGGCCGAGGGTCACCAGAGCGTTCCGCAAGTAGAGGCGCAGGGCCAGGATCACCTGGTCGTTCCGGGACCGGCCCAGGTGGATGCGGGCGCCCGCGAGTCCCAGGTTGCGCGTGAGGTCGGCCTCGATGGCCGTGTGGCCGTCCTCCATGTGGGGCGGGATGGGGAAGGCCCCCTGGCGGGCCAGGTTGGCGATGCGCCGCAGGCCCCGCACCAGGGAGACGGCATCGGCCTCGGGGATGAGTCCCTGGGCCGCCAGCATCTTCGCGTGCGCGGCGCTGCCCAGGGCATCCCAGGCCAGGAGGGACAGGTCCGTGTCGGGATCTTCACCGACGGTGAAGCGGTGGATGGCCGCGTCCAGGGGCAGGTCCTTGGCCCAGAGGGTGGTGGCTTCAGGCCTCATGGGCACCTGCCTCAGGGTTGGTCATGTGCATCTTGAAGAAGGCGGGCACCAGCGCGGTGTAGAAGGCCGCGCCGGACTCGAGTTCGGGAAGGGTCAAGTATTCGTTGGGTCGGTGGCTGCGGAAGGTGTCGCCGGGCCCCGCCTTCACGGCTGGGATGTGGCCGAGGAAGGCCCAGTCCGAGGTCGTGCCCGAGCCCACGGGCCCCGCTTTGCCGGCGGCTTGCAGGGCCGCGCGGACGATGGGGTGGTTGGGGTCGGTGCCCTTGGGGAGGTAGCGCTTGGAGTGCAGGGTCACTTCGCTTTCCAGCTGCCGCTGGAAGTCGGCGGCCAGCTCGTCGTGGTCCTGGTCGGGGCCCGTGCGAAGGTCGATGAAGAACTCGCAGGCGTCCGGCACCTGGTTGCGCCGCAACCCGCCCTGGATCTGCGTGACCTGGGCCTTCTGGGATCCCAGCAGCGGGTGGGGCGGGAAGTCCATGGCGGCGATCCTGGAGATGTCCCGGGCCGCCTTGTGGATGGCGTTTTCGGCGCCCAGCATCTGGGCGTGGGCCACATGGCCGCTCTGGCCCCGGGCCGTGCACTTCAGCACCAGCAGGCCCCGCTGGGCGGCGCAGATGCGCAGACCCGTGGGTTCGCCCACCACGGCACCGTCGAGGGGGCCCAGCTGATCGAGGATGGTGGCGATGCCCTGGCCGCCGGTTTCCTCTTCGGCGCTGAGGGCCACCACGACTTCGCCCTCCAGCGGCTGTTTCGCAAGTTCGAAGGCCGCCAGCAGGATGGCCGCCACGCAGCCCTTGGCATCGTTGGCGCCCAGGCCCTGGAGCCGTGGGCCGTGCCAGACGGGCGTGAAGGGATCACCCTCCCAGCCGGCGCTGGGGGGCACCGTGTCGAGGTGCGAGTTGAGCAGCAGGCGCGACCCGCCCGGCTTTCCGAAAGTGAACCAGAGGTTGTTCCCCTGCCGGTGGACCTCGAAACCCTGCGCCGCGACCAGGCTCTGCACCAGGTCGGCCAGGGGGCCCTCCTCGCCGGACACGCTGGGCGTGCCGACCAGGAGCGTCAGCAGTTCGGCGGGGCTCATGGCTTGGCTCCGCCGGCGGCAGGCGCCGCCAAAGATCCAGTGGCAGGCTGGGCGGCGACGATCATCGTCCCGCTGCCCTCGTTGGTGAAGACTTCCGCCAGCAGGGCGTCCGGCGCGAGGCCGCTGACCAGGTGGACGCTGGGGACGCCGCCCTGGATGGCCGCCTTCACCGCCGCCGCCTTGGGGCGCATGCCGCCGCTGATGATGCCCTTGGCCTCGAAGGCGGCGAGCTGGTCCAGCGTGGCATGGGGAATGAGGGAGGAGGCCTTGGCGACATCCTTCAGCAGGCCCGGCACGGAAAGCAGGAAGAAGAGCTTCTCGGCGCCCAGAGCCGAGGCCAGGCTCGATGCGATGGTGTCGGCATTGGTGTTGTAGATGGCGCCGTCTTCGCCGCCGGACAGGGGCGCCACCACGGGCACGAACCCGCCGTCCAGCAGATGGCTGAGGACATGGGGATCCACGGCGTCGATGTCACCCACCAGGCCGAAGTCCACCAGCTGGGGCTCGGTGGCGCCGTCCGGCACCACGGCCACCGGGGGCCGCTTGCTGGCTTTCAGCAGACCGGCGTCAAGACCCGTGAGGCCCACGGCGGGCACGCCCGCGGCCTGCAGATCCGCCAGGAGGTCCATGTGGACCTGGCCCGCAAAGACCATCTTGGCGGCATCCAGCACCTCGGGGCTCGTCACGCGGCGCCCCGCCACCTTCTGCACGGGGATGTGCATGGCCTTGCAGACGGCATCCAGCTCGGCCCCGCCCCCGTGCACCACCACCACGCGGATGGAGAAGGACCAGAGCAGGGCGATCTGCTCACAGAGGGCCTTGCGGATCTTGGGTTCCGTCAGCACCTCGCCGCCCACCTTCACCACGAAGGTCTTGCCGCGGAACAGGCGGACATATCGGGAGGCTTCCTTGAGGGCGGCGTAGGGATTGGGGGAAAGGGGCATCACAACCTCGGGAATCGATGACTGAAGACTGAAGACTCAGGACTGCGACAGCAGGGAGTGGATGGTGGCCCGCTGCACATGGAAGCGGTTCTCGGCCTCATCCACGACGCGGCTCCAGGGCCCGTCGAGGACGCTGTCGTGGACTTCCAGGTTGCGGCGCACGGGCAGGCAGTGGATGAAGATGGCCTCCTTCGAGGCCTTCCGCAGGTGGGCAGCGGTGGGCATCCAGGCCGCCAGATCGGCCATGGGGGCCGCCTCGATTCCGGAGCTGGTGGAGGGGCCCCAGGCCTTGGCATAGACGGCGGCGCTGCCCTCCAGGGCGGCATCCTGGTCGTTCGTGTAGGTGATCTTCCCGCCGGTGACCGCGGCATAGGCCTCGGCCTCGGCGCGGACCTCCGGCGCCAGCTCGTAGCCCTTGGGGTGGGCCACGCGGATCTCGGCCCCGCAGGCCGCGGCCGTCAGGAGGAAGGAGTTGGGCACCGCCTTGGGCAGGGGCTTGATGTGGGGCGCCCAGGTGAGGGTGACGGGCACCTTCGTGCTGCCGTGGGTCTCCTGGATGGTGAGCAGGTCCGCCAGGCCCTGATGGGGATGTTCCCGGGCGCTCTCCATGCTCAGCACGGGCACCGTGGAGAAGCGCCGGAAGGCGTTGATGACGGGATCGGTCTCATCCACCGCATCGCCCTCGCCGCCGCTGAAGGTGCGCACGGCCAGCAGGTCGGCGTAGCGGCCCAGCACGGGCACGCCCTCGCGCACATGTTCCGCCCGGTCCCCATTCATGATGGCGCCGTCGCGGTCCTCCAGCTTCCAGGTGCCCGCGCCCACTTCCAGCACGATGGCGTGGCCGCCGTGGCGCAGCATGGCGGCCTCGAAACTGGCCCGGGTGCGCAGGCTGGGGTTGAAGAAGACCATGCCCAGGATGCGGTCCGTGAAGATGGCGCCGGGCCGCTCGCGCTTCCAGGTCGCGGCCTTGGCGAGGATCTGCTGGACCCCTTCAGGCCCGAGGTCCGAGATGCGGGTGAAGTGCTTCATGGTTGCTCCCAGGGTTCAGGGCTTGGCGAAGGCATGGATGGCGGTGATGAGGGCGATGAGGGCTTCTCCGCTGATGTTGAGGGGCGGCATGAGGCGCAGCACCGTGGGGTCGCCCGAGCCGCCCACGAGGATGCGGCGGGCCAGCAGGTGCTTCTTGAGGGCGGCGGCGTGGGGGCTGCGGAGGCCCAGCAGCAGGCCTTCTCCGAGCACCTCTGTCACCACGGAGCCCTTCAGCTCCTGCCGCAGGCGCGCGGCGGCGGCCGTGGCGTTCTTCATCAGGCCCTCGTCCTCGATCACGCTCAGCGTGGCGATCAGGGCGGCGCAGGCCAGGGGGCCTCCACCGAAGGTGCTGCCCAGATCTCCGCCCTTGAGCCTCGATGCCACGGCGGCCGTCATGAGCAGGGCACCCATGGGCACGCCGGACGCGAGGCCTTTGGCAGAGGTGATGAGGTCGGGGCGGGCGCCGTAGAACTGGGCGGCGAATGGGGTGCCGAGGCGACCCATGCCGGTCTGCACTTCGTCGAAGATGAGCAGGGTGCCGGCCGCATCGCACTTGGCCCGGAGGGCCCAGAACCAGTCAGCGGCCGCGGTCTTCACGCCCGCCATGCTCTGGATGGGCTCGAGGATGACGCCGGCGATGTCCGAGAAATCGGCCGCTTCGAGCGCGGCGAGATCCCCGAAGGGCAGGCGCAGGCAGGGCACAAGCTGATCGGCAAAGGGCGCGGTGATCTTCGGATCGTCCGTGACGGACAGGGCCAGGAGGGTGCGCCCATGCCAGCCGCCCTCGAAGGCCGCCAGCTTCTTCCGGCCCGTGAGGAGCAGCGCCATCTTCAGGGCGTTCTCGTTGGCCTCGGCGCCGCTGTTGCAGAAGAAGACGGAATCCATGCCGGCGAACGCGGTGATCTGCGCGGCGGCCGCGTCCCGCACCGGCAGGGCCGCCGCGGCTGAATAGAAGAGCAGTGAGGCGGCCTGATCGGCCACGGCCTTCACGACGGCGGGGTGGCTGTGACCCGTGGCGCAGACGCAGTGGCCGCCGTAGAAGTCCCACCAGGCCTGCCCCTGGTCGTCGAAGACCCGGTCGCCCTCGCCCCGGATCAGGAGGAAGGGATAGGGGGCGTAGGTGGGGAGCAGGGCGGGGACTGAAACGGGGGTGGTCATGCGGGAATCCTGTGCATATGCGCGCATGGGGTGTGCATATCCAAACACTCGAATGCATAATATGCAAGATTCGCAAATTTGAATCAAGCATTATTTCCATGAATTTCAGAAACATGTTTGTGAAGAGCTTGCAAATCCATGCAATTTCATGCAATCTTCATGCATGGACTTGGACCAGCTCATCCTCCGGCTCCTGGAGGCCCACCCCATCGCGGATCAGACGGACCTGCTGCTGCGGCTGTCCGCCGAGGGCCACGACCTCACGCAGTCCACCCTGTCCCGCCGCCTGAAGCGGCTGGGGATCCTCAAGGTCCAGGGCCGCTACCGCCGGGTGGAGGGCTCCGCCCAGATCCTGCCGGAGGTCACCCTCACCGAGGTGCCGCCCAACCTGCTGGTGCTGCGCACGGCCCCCGGCTTCGCCCAGGCCCTGGGGCTCACCCTCGATGCCGAACCTGTTCCCGGGCAGATGGGCACCCTCGCCGGCGACGACACGGTGTTCGTGGCGGTCCTGCCGGAGCGCCTGGCCGAGGTGAAGGCGCATCTGGCGCAGGTGCTGGCGGCGCGCTAGGCTTCGGCCTCCATCAGGATCCAGAGGCTCCGGCCCAGCAGGCCGAGGCTGAACAAGGGCGGGAGCACCAGGAGCGGGGCCTGGAGGACCGTGGCCCAGCCCCCGGGAGGCCAACCGGACCCAAGGCCTGCGGCTCCTGCGGCAGCAGCCAGCATCCAGGTCCCCCGCTCGATGCGGCGCACCAGATTCACATGGTCCTGGCGCCGGGCCAGCCAAGCCCTCAACTGCAGGAACTCGGGGGTCCAACGGACAGCCGTGAGCTGGATCTCCTCACGGCCCCAGGCCTCCACTCGCTGGGCCAGCGGATCGGATGTAGGTCGATTCATGCTCCACCTCCCATGAAGGGGCTTTCGAGTGCCACGAGGATTCCCTGCATGCGCTGGCGGGCCCGGTGGAGCAGCACCTTCACGCTGCCCTGGCGCAAGCCCAAGGCCCGGGCGAGTTCAGCGTGGTCCAGGCCTTCCACATAGGCCAGCCAGAGGAGGCTGCGCTGGCGTGGGCTGAGGCCTGAGAAGCCACGGGCCACCAGTTGCCTTTCCTGGGCTTGAAGGTCCGCGGGGGGCTCCAGGGAGGCTGGTTCCGCAGGCCCTGCCTCGTCACCTTCGTCGGGGCCCCAAGGCCACCACTGGAGGCAGCGGTGCCGCCTCCAGTGGTCCCGCAGCAGGCGCGTGGCGGTCGTGAGGAGCCAGCCGCGCAGGGCCTCGGGGCGGAGATCCCGGGGGGAGGCATTCAGCAAGCGCACATAGGCCTCCTGAAGCACCTCTTCCGCCAGGTCCGGATTTCCCGAGACCCGTACCAGGTACGCCAGAAGGGGCGCACGGGAGGTCTCGAAACAGGTCTTGAAGGCAGAGGGGTCCATCCGGGATCAGGGTTTGGGTTCCGGCCTCGCGCCCCGGTGGGCCAGGAGGGCGGCGAGGGCACCGCCGAGGATGAGGGCCGATCCCAGCCAGATGCCGATCTGGCCCCACTGGGCGAAGGTCAGGGCCCGCCTCCAGGCCTCCGTCTCGTTGAGGGTCAGGTTGGCCGCCCTCCAGTTCATGGCGATGTAGTAGGTCGACCGGAGCCCGAGGCCCAAGAAGAGGGAGGCCAGGCCCGTCTGGATGAGCAGGAGCCCTTCCCGCCGGGGCCGGGGGGCCAGGAGCGGGGCGGGCGCTGGCGGGCCGAGAAGGGTCTGGCCCACCTCGGTGGCGGCGAAGTCCAGAAGGGCCTGGTGCGATTCGAAGCTCTCCAGAAGATGGTTGCGGCCCAGGAGGTGGAGCCGGTGCAGCTCCATCTGGCGCTGGGCGCGCTGGGCCCAGAGCCAGGCCAGAAAGCCCATGAAGCAGAGGGTTGCGACGATCTGGAGGGTTTCGTAGAGCAGGTGCAGCATGGGGATCCTTCCCGGGAATTGGCCCGTCCCCATGCAGACATCCGGAGGGGTGGACCGGTTAACAGGATTGAACCCGGCCCGGGAACTGGCAACGATGCCCGCCTGCCTCCCCCGGCCTTTCACGGCTCCCGGGCGCCTGCCGTAGACTGGACGCTCCTCGGGAGCTTTCATGGATCGGTTCGGGAGTTCGAAGCTGCGCATCGGCTGGACGCTGGTCTGCCTGTTCCTCGCGGGGCTGGTGGCCATGGGCGTCCGGGGACAGCAGGGGCCGGAAGGCTCGCAGATCATCGCCTTCGGGACGCAGGTGCCCCTGGGCGCGGACTCGCTGAGGTCCTATGTTCTGGGCAACCTCCAGGGCGTGATGTACTGGGTGGTGTCGCTGGTGGTGCTGCTGGGCGCCTTCGGCCCCGTGAGCCAGTGGACGGCGGCCGCGGCGCGGGGGGAGCGCCTCAAGGGCTTCTTTGCGGGCACGGGCCTGGGGTTCGTCCACGGGCTGTTCCTGTCCCAGGTGGCGCTGATCCCGGTGTGGGTCCTGAGCTGGCGCCTCATCGGCGAAGCCTGGCCGCCGGAGTTGCTGCGGGCGGACCTGCACGGCCTGCTGCTGGGTCTCCAGATGCTGCTGTGGGCGGTGCTGCTCTCGCGGCTGCTGAAGTCCAGCGCGGGCTTGGCCCTGCTGCTCACGCTGCTGCTCCGCGAGCTGGGACCGAAGCTGAGCTTCTTCCTGGATTTCGGCCAGGATCTGGGCTGGAGCACCGGCCAGGTGAAGGTGCTGGAGGTCTTCGTCCGCCTGCTGCCCATGGCCCAGCTGCCGTCGGATCCCTTCTCCCCGCTGGCCCTGCCCCTTTCCATCGGTGGCCCGCTGGTGCTGGGGGCGCTGGCCATGATGCTTCCCGTGGGCGGTGGGCGGAAGTAGCTCGGTGCGCCGCAGCCTCGGGCTCCTTCTCCCGGCGCTCCTCGTGGCGCAGAGCGCCCAGGATCCGGCGGAGCTGCGCCAGAAGCTGGCGGCGATCCAGGGCCGGCTGGGACAGGTGGACCGGCAGCTGGAGGTCCTGAAGAAGCGACGCAAGGGCGTGCTGGTGGAGATCCAGGGCATCTCCCTGCAGCGGGACCGGGCCAAAGCCCAGGTGGAGGGCGCCCGGCTGCGCCGGGACCAGGCCCAGAGCGAAGTCCAGACCATCAGCCGGGAACAGACGCGCATCCAGGGCGAGGTGCTGAAGCTCCAGGGTGACCTGCGCAAACAGGTGCGGTGGATGCAGGCCCTGGGACCCATGGGGGACCTGGGGTTCTATTCGACCTTCCGGGACCTGGAGGCGTGGCTGGTGGAAGGCCGCATGCTGGCCTGGGTGCGCCTGCAGGAGCGCAAGCGTCTGGACCACATCCATCGCCTGCAGGGTGACCTCAGCGCCAAGGAAAAGGCCCTTAAGGAGGTCCTGACGCGCCTGGCCAGCGAGGAGCGCGAGGCCGCCCAGCTCCAGGCCGCCCTGCGGCTCCAGGAGGAGAAGCTCAACGGTTTTCTCGACGGCCTGCAGAAGGACGAGGTCGCCCAGAAACAGGCCCAGGCCGAGCTGGCGGAAGAGGCCGTGCAGCTGGAGCGCCTGCTGGCCGGCCTGCTGGCCAAGCCCAAGGGCGAGGCCTTCGAGGCGGCCGTGGCCTTCGCCAACCTTCGCGGGGAGTTGCCGCAGCCCGTGGAAGGGACCCTGGCCCAGGGGTTCGGCGAGCACCTGCATCCCCGGTTCCGCACCAAGACCCTGCAGAGCGGCCTGCTCATCGCGGCCAACGGCGGCGCCCCGGTGAACGCGGTGGCCGATGGCAAGGTGGCCTTCGCCGACTACTACCAGAGCTACGGGCCCATGGTGATCCTCGACCACGGCGGCGGCTGGTTCAGCCTCTACACCCACCTCCTGGGCCTCCAGGTCGCCAAGGGCCAGGTGCTGAAGGGCGGCGAGGCCGTGGGCGCCGTGGGCGACACCGTGGACGGCCCCCGCCTCGGATTCGAGATCCGCCACCAGGCCCAGCCCCAGGATCCGCAGAAGTGGCTGAAGAAGCGGTACCGGTAGTTAGTCCGGGGGTTCCGTGCTCGACGCGGCTCAGCCGCGCCTTGCTTTCATTCCTCTGAAGGATTCACCCAGCGCGACTTGGCCGGGGGCCTTATCGCACCACGCTGCTGGCGTTGAAGAGCGGCACATAGATGGCGAGCAGCAGGGCGAGGACGATGACGCCCATGAAGAGGATGAGCACGGGACCGATGAGGCTGGTGACCACCGTGGTGGCCTTCTCGACCTCCTGATCGAAGAAGTCGGCCACATGGTCGAGCATCTCGGGAAGGGCGCTGCTCTGCTCGCCCACCCGGACCATCTCGACGGCCAGGGGATCCAGCAGCTTCGCCTGCTCCAGAGCCTGGTGCAGGCTGCTGCCTGCGCGGACCTTGTCGGTGACCAGGCGCAGGCCGGTCTTCATGCGTTCGCTGGGGCTGGTGCGCTGCACCACCTCCAGGGCCTGCACGGCGGGCATGCCGCCGGCGAGCAGCACGCCCAGCGTGCGGGAAAAGACGCTGGAGCTGTACATGCGGTACAGGGTGCCGATCTTGGGCAGCATCAGCAGCAGCCGCTCCGCCAGCTTGCGGCCGGCCTCGGAGGCCACCATCCAGCGGATGAGCACGACGAGCCCGATCACGGCCAGGCCCTGGAGCCACAGGGTGGAGCTGATCACCTTGCCCATGCCGAGCAGCACGCGGGTGAACAGGGGCATCTCGATGTCGCCGCCGGCGTAGAACTCGGCGAAGCGGGGCAGCACCACATTGAAAATCACGCCCATGGCGAGGATCAGCACCATCACCAGGAAGGCCGGGTAGAAGAGGGCCTCGATGATGCGGCGGCGGCTGGTCTGCGCGAACTTCTGGAAGGCCAGCCACCGGGCCAGGACCTCGGGCATGGTGCCGCTGCGCTCGCCGGCCACCACATTGCTTCGGTAGACCGCCGGGAAGGTGCCGGCCTGCTCCAGGGCGTCGGAGAAGGACATGCCCTCCCGGACCAGTTCCACCACCTGGGTCAGGCTGCGGCGCAGCAGGGGATCCTTGCCGTGGCCCACCAGCAATTCCAGGGACTGGAGCAGGGGGATGCCCGCCTTCAGCAGGGCCAGCAGTTCCTGGTTGAACAGCACCAACGACTCGGTCTTCAGCTGGGCGCGGCTTCGGAAGGCCGTGTCCGTGCGGGTGATGTCCAGCGGGAAGCCGCCTTCGGCCAGCACGCGGGCCCGCAGGGCTTCGGCGCTATCGGCCTCGAAGTCCCGGGTCAGGACCTCGCCGTTGGAATGGGTGAGCCGGACCGTGAATCGCATGGGCACCTGGACAGACTTTGAGGATAGCTGGAACTCCGCCCGCCCCCCTAAGCCCAGTTCCCTGGGAAAGTAGTCTTGGTCATCACCTGGAGGCCGCGTGCCGCGCCGTTCGTTCGCCTTGCTCCCCGTTCTCGCCATCACCCTGCCCCTGACCCTGCCCCTGACCCTGCCATTGCCCCTCGTGGCCCAGGCGCTTCCTCAGGGCGCACCCGGGGCCCCCCTTCGCAGCGCGGTTCCAGAGCCCGTTTCCCTCGACCTCCGCGGGGTGGACGGCACCCAGCTGGTACCGAAGGACAACCGGGATGCCGCCCAGGCTGAGATCGTCCGCCAACGCTGGGTGCCCCTGGTCGCGGGGCTGAAGGGGGCCCCGGCGGTGCGCCTGCTGCTGCCGACGGGCGAGGGGCGGCTCCCCCTGCTGCTGGCCGCGGCCCAGGCCCTGAAGGCCCAGGCCCCGACCCAGCGGATCTATGTCGCGTTCGATCCCCAGGCGATGCCCCTGCTGGAGGAGACGGCCTGGGGCGCCGTGGACGGTGGCGCCCTGGTGGCCGCGGACCTGAATCCGGATCCGGAGGCCTGGCGGGGCCAGCTCACCCGGGCCCAGGACACCTTCCCCGGGCGCCCCTGGACCTTGTGGCTGCCCTCGGACCCCGGGCCCCTGCTCTCCGTCCTCATGGGCGATGGCGGGCGGGTGGTGGTGCCCGCGGGGGGCCCGGCCGCCCGGCTGGCGGAGGCCCTGCCGCCAGGGTTCACCGAGGTGGAAGGGGGACCGGGTGACCTGACCCTCCGGAGCCGCAAAGGCGAATCCCGGCGCTGGGTGTTCGCAGAGGGGGCCTGGTCTCCGGCCCCCCTGCCGAAGGATCGCCATGAAGTGGCCGTGACGGCCGCCGAAGCCTACGATGTGGGCGCTCTGCTGGCGAAGGTGCGGGCGACCCAACTGCGGTCCCGGGCCGCGGTGAGGACCGTGCAGGCGAAGGCCGATCTGGACCTGCACCTGCAGGGGGGCCGGGGGCCGGGCGGAGACCTGGGTTTCCGCTTCGCCTACTTCGAGACGGCCGGGGAATGGCCCGAGCTGCTGCAGAAGGAGGTGCGCTTCAATGGTGTCACCGCGAAGCTCGACGGCGAGGTGCAGCTGCCCCTCATCGAAAGCCGCCAGTCCATGTCCCTGCCCGTGGCGCTGGGCCTGACGGAGCGCTACCGTTACCGCGACGGCGGCCCGGCGAGCCCCGGACGCCGCCGATTGCGCTTCGAGCCCGTGGGGGCGGACCCCCTGCTGTACTCGGGCGAGCTGGAAGTGGACGAGGCCACGGGGCGGATCCTGATCGAGCGGCGCGAGCGGACCAACCTGCCGGGCACGGTGAAGAGCGAGCGGGAGATCCTGACTTATGGCCAGGTGGCGCCGGATGCCTGGCGGCCGACCTCGGTGCAGACTTTCGAGCGCTGGGTGAGCGCCGATGGCGTGGTGCAGGTCCAGCGGCGCTTCACCTACCGCGATTTCGAGGTGAATGGCGACGGCTTCGAGACCGCCCGCACGGCGGCGCGGACCTCCGGTTCCACCATGCTGAAGGTGACGCCGGAGGGGGCCCGCTACTTCACGCGGCAGGGCGACGGCACGCGGAAGATCGAGGAGAAGCCCAAGAGCAGCGGCCGGGCCCTGGCGGCGGTGGTGCTCGTGGATCCGGGCCTGACGCCGCCCGTGGCACCCCTGGGGGGCTTCCTCTACTTCGACTACAACGCCTTCGGCAAGGGCATCCAGCTCAACGCCCTCACGGCGATCCTCTTCAACACCGCGAGCCTGGCCATTCCGCGGGGCCTGGGCAGCTTCGATGTGAGCGCCGACGCCACGGCCCTGCTGATCAAGGGCACCGAGCGCCCGGTGGAGAAGGGGCGGCTGGCCGACAAGGATGGCGTGGGCCGGCGCTTCGGCAAGGTGGGCCTGGAGCTGGGACGCGACCTGGGGCTGGGCTTCCGCCTGGAAGGGCGGGGGGACTTCGAGTACGACGACTTCAGCGAAGGTGACAGCAAGTACCGCACCCCGGGCTACCTCCTGCCGTCTTCGGGTCTGACGCGCGTGGGCACCCTCCAGGGCTCCTGGCTCTACCGGGGTTTCCAGGTGCGGGCCTTTCATGGGTGGGGCCGCCGTCCCGATGGCACCTATGGCCTGGCGGCCGATCCCCAGTCGGTTCCGGAGGGGGGTGACTTCCGGCGCTGGGGCGGCAGCCTCGGCCTGGATCGCGAGGTGCGGCCGGGGTACTGGTTCCACGGCGAGGCCGGCTGGGCCTCGGGCCGCGCCTTCGACCGCTTCAAGGCCCTGGATGTGGGCGGTCTCGGGGGGGCCGTGCGCATCGCGGGCATCCGGGCCAACGCCATCACCGCGGATCGGCTGGTCTATGCGAAGACGGCCCTGGCCATCCCCACGGGGCCGAACCTGCGCCTCTCGGTGAGCCTCGAGCACGCCCGGGCCCGCAGCCTGGATGACCAGAAGACCTATGGCATGAGCGGCGTGGGACTCGCCGGGGACCTGCCGGGGTTCTGGCTTTTCACCGCCGTGCGCGTGGACCTGGGCCTCGGCGTCCAGAGCGACATCGCGGGGGTCAAGACCGTGAACGGCTTCATCGCGCTGCTCAGGGTGTTCTGAACGGCCTTAATCCGATGGATCTATATAAAAAATAAACACTTGGCGGTTCAACTGATCTCCTGATTGATCGGGGGCGGGCGCTACTGCAAGCATGGCTGCGGTTGGGCCCGGCAGTTGCGGGCGGTGGTCGGGAAGCTATGGTTTCGTCCTCTTGCCAAGGAGGTCCCATGCTTCGATGGCGCACCACCCTTCTACTCGCAGCCACGCTCGTCGTCACGCTCGGAGGGATGCTCATCCTGGGTTGCGGCGGCTCTTCCTCGGGTTCCGGCAGTGGAACCATGACTGTGCACCTGGTCGACGGGCCCATCTCGGGCTACCAGGAGATCAATGTCAACATCCAGACCGTGCAGATCGCCGGCAATGGCGGCTGGATCACCCTCGGTGCGCCCAACAAGACCCTGAACCTGCTCAACCTCGTGGGTGGCGTGGATGAGACGCTGGCGGCGGGCGCGACCCTGCCTGCGGGCCACTATGGGCAGATGCGCCTGATCCTGGGGCCCGGCAACACCGTGAAGCTGGCGGATGGCACCGTCCATGACCTCACCGTGCCCTCAGGCCTGCAGACGGGCATCAAGCTCATCGTGAACTTCGAGGTGGCCGCGGGTACCACGAAGGATGTGTGGATCGACTTCGATGCGGCCCACTCCATCCAGGTGGTGCAGGCGGGGATGTCGGGCCAGTATCTCCTCCGTCCCACGGTCTGGGCCTACGACAAGCTCGTCACGGGCTCCATCCGCGGGACGCTGACCGACGCCGCGACCTCGGCGGCTCTGGCTGGAGTCATGGTTCATGCCGAGACCCTCGATGGTTCGGGGAATGCGGTTCTTGCGCGCAGCACGGTGACGGATGCCGCCGGTGCCTACACCCTGGATCTGCTTCCCGTGGGCGCGACCTACTTCGTGGTGAGCCAACCCGTGACGGGGTCGGCACTCACCCTCAAGGCCTATGATGCCAAGGCCAGCGACGGTTTCGCCCTCACGGCGACGGCCCCGATGTTCACCTACAGCGCGGCCTTCACGGCCAACGCCGCCCTGGGCGGCGTGGGGGGCGGTCTCACGCCGGTCGCCACCAGCAGCCAGAGCGACCGCGTGAACCTGCTCCAGTCGCTGACCACGCCTTCGGGAAGCCACACCTTCATCGTGCAGACGACGATGGCCACCGTGGGCACGACCACGGAGACCTATGGCTTCACGACCATTCCGGTGGGCGCCTACAGCGTTCAGGCCCTTCGCTTCACCGCCAATCCCGACGGAACCACCACCCAGTCCACCTCGGCGGTCCAGACCGCCACGGTCACTTCGAGCGCGACCGCGACCGTGAACCTGGGGTTCTGAGGCCGTCCGCCCCGGATCCGGAAGGCCGCTACTTCGGGGCCTTCCGGATCTTGGCTTTCTCACGGTGCAGCACCTGGAAACGGATGGGTCCGAGCTCCAGGCGCCGGTAGGTGTGGAGCTTGGCTTTCATGATCCGGAAGGCATCGGTCATGGTGTCGCAGATGGCGAGCTCATCGGCCTTCCCCTGGATGCCGCCGCGCGCGAAGACCTCCCTGGCCTGGCCGTGGAGCCCCACGATGATGGCCTTGATCCCCTGCCGCGCCATTTCTCGGAGCACGCCCTCCATGGCCACCAGGCCCGTCACATCGGCGCTGGGAACCTGCTCCATGCGGAAGATGATGACGCGGACATCCGCGCCGATGGCCCGCATGGCGCCCATGGCGCGCTCCGCTGCCCCGAAGAAGAGGGGGCCGGCCAGGTCGTAGATCACCACGCCTTCAGGCAGGGGACCCGGCAGGGCGCGGTGGTCCGGATGGGTGACCTGGCCGCCGGACAGGCCGGCCATGCGGCGCATGAAGAGCAGTGAGGCCAGCATGATGCCCACGGTCACGGCGATCACCATGTCGAAGACGACGGTGAGGAAATAGCAGGTCAGAAGGACCGCCACATCGCTCTTGGGGGCGACCTTGAGGGTGTGGAGGAAGTGCTCGGCCTCCGACATGTTCCAGGCCACCAGCAACAGGAGCGCGGCCAGGCTGGCCATGGGCAGGAAGCGGATGAGGGGGGCCAGCAGGAGGATGGCCAGGAGGATCGTCAGGGCATGGGTCATGGCGGCGATGGGCGTGCGCCCGCCGTAACGGAAATTCGTGGCCGTCCGTGCGATGGCGCCCGTGGCGGGAATGCCGCCGAAGAAGGGCGCCAGCACATTGCCCACGCCGAGGGCCATCAACTCGGCATCGGGATCGTGGCGGGTGCGGGCCATGCCGTCGGCCACCACGGCCGACAGCAGCGACTCGATGGCGCCGAGCATGGCGACGGCGAAGGCGCTGGGCAGCAGCATCCGCAGGGTGCCCAGGTTCATCCCCAGGGGCTGACCGCCGGGGCCCGGCGCGTGCCAGGGCCACATGGGCAGGGGGGGGACCTGGGGGATGCCGTCCACCATCCGTCCGCCGATCAGGGTGTGGAACCGGGTGCCGATGGTATCCACTGAAAATCCAGGGATGAGGTGGGGAAGGCCCCAGCCGACCACCGCCGCCAGGGGCAGGGCGATGAGGGGCGCCGGGATTTTGCGCAGGGGGCGGGGCAGCCGCACCAGCCAGCGCTTGGGCAGCCTTGGGAGGAGGAGGATCGCCAGGGTGCCCAGGCCCACCAGGAACTCCCAGGGTGAGGCGGTGCCCCGGGCCTGGATCATGGCACCGAGCCGCTCGAAGAAGTGGTCGGGGTTCCCTTCGAGCTTCAGGCCGAAAAGATCCTTGAGCTGCAGGGCGGCGATCACGGTGGCGATGCCCGTGGTGAAGCCGGTGGTCACGGGGAAGGGGATGTACTCGATGAGGCGGCCCAGGCGCATGGCACCCATGCCGATGAGGATCAGGCCCGCCATGAGGCCGGACATGAGCAGCCCGGCCAGCCCGAAGCGGGCATAGAGCGGGGCGAGCACGACGATGAAGGCCGCGGTGGGCCCCGCCACCTGGATGCGCGATCCGCCCAGCAGCGCCGTGAAGAACCCGGCGACGATGGCGGTGTAGAGCCCCTGCTGGGGCGGCACGCCCACGGCGATGGCCAGGGCCATGGCCAGGGGCAGGGCCACGATGCCCACCAGGAAACCCGCGGTGAGGTCCTGCCGGAACTGCCGCCCCGAGTAGCCCTCGCTCAGAACAGCGCGCAGCGCGGCAGCGGGAAGGGCCTTCAGCGGGAGACCGTCACCTGCATCCTGGAACCGCGTTCGGGCCATGGCTCATCCTTGTGATAAAGACTCCAGCTGGAGGCGTTCGAGGACCTCGATCACCTCCGGGTCGTCGGGGCGCTCGTCTGGATCTTTCCGGCAGAGCCGTTCGATGAGGTCCACGAGTTCGGCGGGGAGATCCGGGCGGAGGGCCGCCAGGTCCGGCAGGGGGGCCCGCTGGTGCTGCTCGAGGATCTCGAAGGGGGTTTCGCCATCGAAGGGCGGGTGCCCGGCCAGCATCTCGAAGAGGATGATCCCGAAGGCGTAGCGATCGGCCGCTGAGGTCACCTGGGCCTTGAGCTGGGCCTCGGGCGCGGCGTACCGGGGCGTTCCGAGGAAGGCATAGGTGGTGGTCAGGGTATTGGAATCCACGATGCGGGAGATGCCGAAATCCATCACCTTGGCCTGATCCCCATCGAAGATCACATTGCCGGGCTTCAGGTCGCGGTGGACGATGCCCAGGCGGTGGGCATGGGCCATGGCGCCGGCGATCTGGAGCGCGATGCGGAGGAACCAGGGCAGGGTGGGAGGTCCATCCTCCCTGAGCACCTGGTCGAGGCGCCGCCCGGCGATGTATTCCATGGCGAGCCAGGGGGGGCCCGTCTCAGGTCCGGGGTCCAGCATCCGCACCAGGTTGGGATGGCTCAGCATGGCGCCCAGTTTCGCCTCCTGCCGGAAGCGGCGGAGGAACTCGGGATCATCGTGGCGATAGGGGTGGAGCAGCTTGAGGGCCACGGGCGCCTTGGTCGCGGTGTGGTGGGCGAGGTAGGTGCTGGCGAACCCGCCCCGCCCCAGCAGGCGTTCGATCCGGTAGGGGCCAAGCTGCTCCGGATCCCGGAAGGAGGAGTCGTGGAGGGTGCGGTGCCGCCGCCGGTTGATCAGGACCGCCCCGACCAGGGCCAGGAAGGCCCCGAGGGGCCAGATCCACTTCCAGGCCGGGCCCGTTTCACTGAGCACCCCGGAGGGCGCCGGAGGAGTGGGCGTGGTGGTGGGTGCCGGACCCGGTGCGGAGGGGGGGGCAGCTGCTTCGGCCGGGGTCCGGGGAGCCGCCTGGGATTTGGCGGGAGCGGGCGAGACCGCGGCGGGTGTGGGGGAGGTCGGGATGGGTGCCTGGGCTGGCAATGGCGACGGGGCCGGCATCGGCGGGGGCTCCGCAGCTGGGGCCGGGGCCGGATGGCGGGGGCCGGGAACGGGCTCTGTGGGTTGGGCTGGGGAGAGGGCCTTGGGGGGCGCGACAGCCTGATCCCTCTGGCCGATGGCGCGGGCCAAGGTCTCCCGTTCCGCTTTCGGCTCTCCGTAAAAAGCGGCCTTCTCAAGGGCTGTCCGGGCGCCGGCCGAGTCTCCGGATTCGAGGAGGCAGCGGGCCAGGTGGGTGTGGGGCGAATAGTCGGTGAGCAGGTTGTTTCCGTAGATGACCACGCGCGCCGCCGAGGCGGGCCTGAGCTCGATGGCCCGGCGGTAGGCCGCGGCAGCCGTCTTCCATTGCCCCTGGCGCTCGGCCTCGAGCCCATCCTGGTAGGCCGAATAGAAGGTGGAGTACGCCTGCGCCAGCAGCAGGGGCGCCATCCCCAGCCCCAGCACGGCACGAATCCGGGAACCCACGCTCAGTCCCCCACGAAGAGATGGCGGAGAACCCGCTCGAGCGGGTGCCGGTCGAATTGGACGATGGTGGAGACATCAAGCCGGTGCTCCCGGATGTGTTCCGTCCCCACGGACGGAGTTCCGGTCCGCGTCAGGATCTGATCCACCTCCAGGGACTGCGAGGCGCGCCGGCTGGACCAGCCGTACCGGTAGGCCACATCCACGCCGACGGCTCCCCGCTTGAAGCCGCTGCCCAGGGAGACATGGTTCATCACCCTCTGGGTGCCGGTGATCGCATCGACCACCGGCTGGGGTTCCCGGCTCAGTCCGACCCGGAGGGGGATCACGGTGCCGTCCTGGGTGATCTTCAGAAATTCGACGCCCAGGTGGACATCCGTGGCGTTCGGGGTCCGGTCCCCCTTGTCGAAATCGAAGAAGCTCTGGCCGTTGAGCCGCGGGGAGGTGGACATGTACCGGGTGGTGGACCAGAGGGTGTGGGACAGGTCCGCGGTGATCAGCCACAGGTCCGAGGGGCGGTAGGCGAAACCGAGGCCGGTCCCTGCGGGCCAGTGGAGCCCCGTGGTCATGGGCGCGCCGGTGAAGCCCCCCGAGCCGGAGCTGGTGGAGAGCTGCGTGGCGAAGGTGTAGTCGGCGTGGAACCCCGTGCGGTGGACAATCCCGAAGCTCCAGGTGGGCCAGCGCCAGATGAGCCCCAGGTTGAGGTTCTCGCCATCCATGGCATTCGTCTGGCGGAAGGCCACGGCCGCCTGGGTCGTCCCGGTGGTGCGGAGGCTGGCTGAGGCGAGATCCCAGCGTCCGCGCCACTGGTTGTAGGAGAGGCCCAGCAGGATGCGCTGGGACACTTCGTAGGCCATGGCCAGGGAGTAGAGATCGATCTGCCCGGTCTGGGTGATGTCCTGGGCCAGCTGGACCGGCAATCCGGAAGCGGTGGTGAGGGGCGATTCCGTGAGGGTCCGCTGGGTGTGGTCGGTCAGGGCGAAGGCGCGCTGGATGGACAGCTGGAGGACCAGGTTCCGGCCGCCCACCTGCAGCGGGGCGGTTGCGGAGATGAACAGGGGATCGAAGCGCGTGGAACTGACGAGGGCATCGCTCACGGCCAGGACGCGGCTCCGGCTCGAGGTCTCGAAGTCCTCGTAGCCCACGGACCGCTGGGTTCCGCGCGCCACGAAGCTCACCTCGGGATGGAGGAGCTGGGCCAGGCCGGCGGGGTTGAAGGAGACGGCGGTGGCGTCATCGGCCACCGCAATGAAGGCCCCACCCAGGCCCATGGCGCGGGCGCCGGCGCCCTGGACGGTGAAGTTGGTACGGGATTGCTCCGAAATCAAGGTCCCGATGGGGGTCTGGGCCGACAGCATGGCCCCTCCCGCACTGGCAAGGAGGCACCCGAGCAGGCTCAGAGACGGATAGCGACGGAAGGGGCTCACGCTCCCATGATGCCTGCGATCCCGGCGGGCCGGGAATCGCGAAGTCGGAGGCTGCTAATGAGACCCCGAGGCCGTGAGCACGGTCCGGATCTGCCGGGAGAGGCCGTCCATCAAGGCGTAGCGTTTGGTGTACATGGACCGCTTGTTGGGCTTGATCTCCTCGGCGGGTCTCCGGGGGAGCTTCAGGGGCAGCTCGTACCAGCCATCTGGCTGGCGCTCACCCCCGGCCTCCAGCCACAGCTCGTCGTAGTCGAAGAGGATCTTCTTGGCGGGTCCCAGGACGCGGGCCCGGGCCACATGGATGTCGTTCCCCACACCCTTCAGGCTGGCCACGCGCAGGGATCGGGCGATCTCCTGGGCCACGAAGACCATCAGGGCCTTGGGTCGGAGGCCATGCATGGCCTTGGTCGCGAGCTTGATCGTGTCCTCGTCGCCGCCCTTCCGTCCCTGGAGGGCGCCGATGCAGCAGGACCAGCCGGCCGGCAGCCGCTCGAGGGAAAAAGCGAAGGAACTGATGGCTCCGGCGATGCCTTCGATCTCGAGGAAGACGCCGATCTCGCCCTCCTTGCGGAACTGGGCGTCGGCGCGCATCCGCAAGCTCATGGTTCCCGCCTTGTCCAGGGGTATCCGAGCCAGCAGGAGGCCCTCCTCCCGGAGCATGGCCGCCTGGAATTCGCCTCCTTTGGCATTCACGAACAGGTAGGTATCGCGGATGACCGTGAAGCGCCTGGACCAGTTCCACCGGCGGGACATGTAGGTGCCCATGGGGCGGAAGGCCAGGCGGGGATTGGCCTCCACAAAGGGGCGGATGACCGGGGCATCCAGGAAGGCGAACCAGCCCTGGACGGAGGCCTCCCGGAGGACGGCCAGGGCGGCCCAGCGCAGGTGCCGCTTGACCTTCTTCCGCTCGTCGGGGCCGGTCTCGTAGGCTTGGGTGCTGTAGTGCCAAGCCTTCCGGGAGACCCTGATGTAGCTTTGGATCACGCGTAGAATCCGCGGTATCGCATGGCCTGCGCCACGCGATCGAGGGCCAGGATGTAGGCGCCGATGCGGGGATTGGTCTTGTACTTGTCGGTGGTGGCGAAGGTGGCCTGGAAGGCGTGGGTCATGTAGTCCACCAGGCGCTCGTTGACTTCGCGCTCCCGCCAGTAGAAGCCCTGGCGGTTCTGCACCCACTCGAAGTAGCTGACGGTGACGCCGCCGACATTGGCCAGGATGTCGGGCACCACGAGGACGCCGTGCTCCAGCAGGATGGGGTCAGCCTCGGGGGTGGTCGGGCCGTTGGCGCCCTCCACGATGACCTTGGCGCGCACCTGGGCGGCGTTGGCCTCGGTGATCTGGTTCTCCGACGCGGCGGGTACGAGGATGTCCACCGGGTGGGTCAGGAGGGTCTTGGGATCCAGGGGCTCGGCACCCCGGAACCCGGCGACGGTGCGGGTCTCGGCCACATGCTTGAGCAGGGCGTGGATATCCAGGCCCCGGTCGTTCTTGACAGCGCCCTGGATATCGCTGATGGCCACGACGCGGGCCCCGGCCTCATGCAGCAGCCGCGCGGCCTGGCTGCCCACATTGCCGAAGCCCTGCACGGCCACGGTGGCCCCGGCCAGGGGCTTGCCCAGGCGCTGCATGGCCTCGCGGGCGGTGATGAGGATGCCGCGGCCCGTGGCTTCGGCGCGGCCCAGGCTGCCGCCCAGACCCAGGGGCTTGCCGGTGACGACGGCGTTCTCGGTGCGGCGGACATGCATGGAATAGGTGTCGAGGACCCAGGCCATGGTCTGGGCATCGGTGCCCATGTCCGGGGCCGGCACATCGCGGTCGGGGCCGATGATGTCCATGATCTCGGCGATGTAGCGGCGGGTGAGCCGCTCCTTCTCGCCCAGGCTCAGGCGGGTGGGATCGCAGACGATGCCGCCCTTGCCGCCGCCGAAGGGCACATCCACCACGGCGCACTTCCAGGTCATCCAGGCCGCGAGGGCCTTGACTTCGTCGAGGGTGACATTGAGGTCGTAGCGGATGCCGCCCTTGGCCGGCCCGCGTGCCACATTGTGCTGAACGCGGTAGCCGGTGAAGACCTCCCAGTGCCCGTTGTCCATGAGCACGGGCAGGCTGACGATCATGGAGCGGCTGGGCGCCATGAACACCTTGAAGAGCGCATCGTCCAGTCCGTAGAGCTGGGAGGCGACCCGCAGACGGGCCTGCATGGCCTCAAAGGCGTTGGTCTGGTCGATGGGCATGGAGGTCATCTCCTACGGGCGGGCATCGGAGGCGGGGTGGAGCTCGGCGGGCAATTCCAACTCGCGGCCGGCGTTCCAGAGTTCCTCGAGGTTGTAGTGGCGGCGGGTTTCCTCGTCCATGACATGGACGACCAGGTTGCCGAAGTCGAGCAGCACCCAGTTGCCGTTGGCCTCGCCTTCGCGGGAGATGGGGCGCTCTCCATCCGCCAGCTTCAGGGCGTCCTCGATGGCCTCGGCGATGGCGCGATTCTGGCGGTCGCTGCCGCCGCTCATGAAGGCGAAGGTGTCGGTGAAGCTGGCGATGTCCTTCACATCGAGGAGGCGGATGCGGAAGGCTTTCTTGGACCGGGCGGCGTCGACGACGGTCGCAAGCCGGGAATCAAGGGTCATGCGGGCTCCAGAGCAGGCTAACGATACAGGTTTTCGGTGCGGATGGCAGCCATAACTTGGGGCGGAATGCCCCCCGGATCCTGGGCAGGATCCGCCGCCAGACGAAGGCGGAGATCGGTCGAGGCCAGGTCCAATTCGGTGGCGGGAAGCCAGACCAGCTCCCCGGGGTGGCCGGACCAGGACGCGGCGGGATGCAGGCCGGGGACTTCGGGGATCGCGCCGGGCGCGCCGGGCCGGAGAGCCACCGCGGCGGAGGCGAGCTGGAACACCCGCTCGGGCCGCCGCCAACGGGGCAGGCCCGGCAGCTGATCGCTGCCCATGACGAGGATCCAGGCAGCGTCGGGCTCCCGGACCGCCAGGGTCTCGAGGGTGTCCACGGTGTAGCTGGTGCCGCCGCGATCCAGCTCGAGGCGCTCCACCCGACAGCGCGAGTCGAAGGCCCGGAGGGCCTCGGTCAACAGGTGCAGGCGGGCCTCGCCGCCGGGACCGCCGGGGTCGGGCTTGTGGGGGCTGACGAAGGTGGGCACGAAGCGCAGCTCATCCAGCTCGAGGTGATTCAGCGCGAGCCGGGCAAGTTTCAGATGACCCTCATGTGGGGGATTGAACGCCCCCCCGAGCAGGCCGACGCGCACTACCGGGCCTCTTCCTTGAGCTCTTTGAGTTCCTTGAGGGCGGCGTCCACCGCGAAGGCGAGCTCACGCAGACCCTCGCCGGTGACGCCCGAGATGAAGACGGGCTTCTGGCCCCGCTCGGCGCAGAGGGCCTCGAAGGCCTTCCGCCGGTCCTCGTCCTGCAGGGCGTCGAGCTTGGTGCCCACCAGCCAGCGAGGCTTGGCGGCCAGCACGGGGCTGAAGGCCTGCACCTCGCCGTCGATCACGCGGATGGCTTCGGCGGGTTCCGTGATGGGATCCGACAGGTCCACGAGGTGCAGCAGCATGCGGGTGCGCTCCACATGGCGCAGGAACTGGATGCCCAGGCCCGCACCGTCCGCGGCGCCTTCGATGAGGCCGGGGATGTCGGCGATGACCCAGCTGTCGAGGAGGTCCCCCCCGAAGCGGTCGAGGCTCACAACGCCGAGCTGGGGCTCCAGGGTGGTGAAGGGATAGTCGGCGATCTTGGGCCGGGCCGCGCTGAGGCGGCTCACCAGGGTGCTCTTGCCCGCGTTGGGGAAGCCCACCAGGCCCACATCCGCGATGAGCTTGAGCTCCAGGTCGAGGGTGCGTTCCTCGCCGTCCTCGCCGGGCTGATGATGGCGGGGAGTGCGGTTGGTGGAGCTCTTGAAGTTCGTGTTGCCCAGGCCGCCGCGGCCACCGCGGGCCACGCAGACATCCTGGCCGTGCTCGAGCAGCTCTGCCAGCACCTCGCCGGTGTCGCCGTCCTTCACGAGGGTGCCGAGGGGCACCTCCAAGAGGACATCCAGTCCGTCCTTGCCGTGGCGCATGCAGCCTTCGCCCTGGCGGCCGCGCTCGGCGGTGAACTCGCGCTTGTTGCGGTAGGGGTTGAGGGTGTTCAGGGCCCGGTTGGCGCGCAGGAACACCGAGCCGCCCTTGCCGCCATCCCCGCCATCGGGACCGCCCTCGGGGGCGAACTTCTCGCGACGGAAGCTCATGGCGCCGGAACCGCCGTGGCCGGCGGCGACGCGGAGCTGGATGTGGTCAAGGAACATGGCGGGTCTTCACTTCCTGTGAGGTGTGGAATAAGCACAGGCCGGGCTTTGCCCGGCCTGTGCGAGGGGGCTCCGGGGGGTGTGCGCGCAGCGCGGAACCCCCGGACAACATCAGCCCTCGATGGGGTCGATGTGGATGAAGCGGCCGCTCTGGCCCTTGTCCTGGAAGCGCACCTTGCCGTCGATGAGGGCGAACAGGGTGTGGTCCTTGCCCATGCCGACATTGATGCCGGCCTTGAACTTGGTGCCGCGCTGACGGACGAGGATGGAGCCGCCGGGGACGACTTCGCCGCCGAACTCCTTCACGCCGAGGCGCTGGGAATGGGAATCACGACCGTTGCGGCTGGAACCGACGCCTTTTTTATGAGCCATGGAAGTACCTCTTAAGCTTGATGTCGAATGGAATGAAAAGGCTTTTCTCTACCTGCGTTCGCCTGCGGCGAACACGGCTGGACTAGGCCTTAATGCTCTTGATCCGAACTTCCGTGTAGCCCTGGCGGTGGCCCTGGGTGCGCTGGTAGGTGGTGGTCTTCTTCTTCTTGAAGATGATCACCTTCTTGGCGCGATCATGGGTGATGACCTCGGCCTCGACCTTGGCGCCCGCCACGGTGGGCTTGCCCACCTTCAGGTCGCCGTCGTTGTCGATGAGGAGGACTTCCTCAAAGGTCACGGCCTGCTTGGGATCCTTTTCGAGCAGCTCCACGCGGAGGATATCGCCCTCGGCGACGCGGTACTGCTTCCCGCCGGTCTTGATGATTGCGAACATGAAAACCTCTTCAGTTGGGGCGTGTGGGCGGCAGTCCATCGGACGCGCTTGGGAGCCCACGGCCAGGGCAAGGCCCATCAGTATGCGGGGAAAGCCCTGTCAGCTCAAGGGAAATTCCTGAAGCCAGGGGCGGTTGGCCTACCGCCCGGGGACATTGGGTTCCGGGGACCGGCCCGGGGATGGGATGATCGGGATCCGGAGATTCCCATGGGCCGTGATTTCCAGACCTTCCTGAAGCAGCTCGAGGCCGCCGGCGAGCTGAGCCGCGTGGCTTCCGAAGTCGATCCATTCCTGGAGATGGGCGCCATCGCCGACCGGGTTTCCAAGGAACCCGGGGGGGGCAGGGCTCTGATCTTCGATCGACCCAAGGGCAAGGCCATGCCCGTGGCCATGAACGCCTTCGGGAGCCTGAAGCGCATGGAGATGGCCCTGGGCGTGGACCGGGAGCCCCGTGGCCTCGATGCCATCGCCGACCGCATCGAGAAGCTGGTGCAGGAGGCCATGCCCAAGCCCGGCACGGGGTTCTTCGAGAAGCTGGCCAAGCTGCCGGTGCTGGCCGAGGTCTCCAACTGGATGCCCAAGACCGTGCGGAAGGGGATCTGCCAGGAGATCGTGCTGAAGGGTGATCAGGTGAAACTCACCGATCTGCCCGTGCTCACCACCTGGCCCGAGGATGGCGGCCCCTTCATCACGCTGGGCATGAGCCACACCCGGAACAAGCAGACGGGCCACCGCAACACGGGCCTCTACCGCCTGCAGGTCTTTGATGACCGCACGCTGGGCTTCCACACTCAGCTGCACCACGATGGCGCGAGGAACCGCCACGGCTATTCGAAGGACGAGCGCATGCCCGTGGCCGTGAGCTTCGGCGGGGATCCGGCCCTCACCTACGCGGCCACGGCGCCCCTGCCGCCCTTCCTCAGCGAGGTGATGTTCGCTGGCTTCCTGCGGGGCGAGGGCATCGAGATGGTGCCCTGCGTGACGAACGACCTGGAGGTGCCCGCCGATTCCGAGATCGTCATCGAGGGCTTCGTGAATCCCGGCGAGCTGCGCCGGGAGGGCCCCTTCGGCGACCACACGGGCTATTACTCCCTGGCCGACGACTACCCCGTGCTGCATGTGGAAGCCATCACGATGCGGAAGAACCCGGTCTTCCCCGCCACCATCGTGGGCCGCCCGCCCCAAGAGGATGCCTACCTGGGCCTGGCCACGGAGCGCATCTTCCTGCCCCTGCTCCGCATGGTGCTGCCGGAGATCCGGGACATGCACCTGCCCGCCGCTGGCGCCTTCCACAACCTGGTGATTCTCTCCATCAAGAAGGAATACCCCGGCCACGCGCAGAAGGTCATGAACGCCATCTGGGGCACGGGCCAGATCATGTTCACCAAGGGCATCGTGGTGGTGGACGAGGACATCGATCCCCATGACCTGAACGAGGTGCTCTTCCGCCTCACCAGCAATGTGGATCCCAAGCGCGACATGCTCTTCACCGAAGGGCCCCTGGATGTCCTGGATCACTCCGCCGACCGCTTCGCCTTCGGCTCCAAGGTGGGCATCGACGCCACCCGCAAGAACCGCCCCTGGGACGGCTTCACCCGCGAGTGGCCGCGGGATCTGGTGTTCCCCGACGAGATCCTGGACCGCATCGGCAAGCGATGGAAGGAATACGGGCTCTGACCCGCATCAGGTCAGAGCCCCCGGAGGGCTAAAGCGAGGCCCGGCTGTGCCGGGCGTCGCGCGGGGGCCCGGGGGGAGGCTCCACCTCCGCGAGCTCAAAGAGCGAGTGGGAGCCACGCCCCGTGTGGCGTCAGGTGGAGGCGCGAAGCGCCCCTAGATCCCGGCCACGCATGCGTGGCCGGGGGAACCCCGGAGAGTAAAGCGAAGCCCGGCTGTGCCGGGCGTCGCGCGGGGGTCCGGGGGTGTGCGCGAAGCGCGGAACCCCCGGAGAACATTAAAACCGGACGGTCACGCCCGCCTGCAGGGCGTTGGCCTGGAAGCCCTTGGCGATGCGGGAATGGAGGAAGCGGGCCTCGGTACCCACAGTGGCATTCCACTGGTAGCCCACCCCGGCGGCCAGCCCGAACTTGGTGGTGTCGCTGGTCTCCTTGAGGGGGCCGAGCTTGGATTCAAAGGACCAGCGAACGACCGCGAGGCCGCCCGTAAGGTAGAGCCCCTCCGGCTTGCCGGCGACGAAGTAGAGATAGTCGCCGCCCAGGCTCAGGTTGGAGGCGGTCTGCTTCACGGAGCCGAAGGTGGCCTCGGGGTAGATGCTGTAGTCCAGCCGGGGCCGCACCATGTGGCCATCGCCCAGATCGAAGGTGCCGTGGACGCCGATGCCGGGGCCCGGCTTGTTGTCGACGAAGTCCTTCAGGTCGCCCAGGGGGAGGTTCACCAGGCCCTGCACGCCGTAGCGCGGGGCCTCGGCCCCGAGGGACAGGGCGGCAGCGGCCAGCGTGGCCAGGGTCAGACGGGGCAGGGTCAGCATGGTTCCTCCCGGGGGCTGGCCGACCCGGGGGATCGGCCATGGCGCGGGACCATGTTCGCATGGCCACGGCTTTGCCGCACCCTGCTCCGAATCCAAAAGAAGAGTTAGAATTAAAGGACCAGCTTGGGTTAGATCGTTCGTGATAGCTCTATTCTTTCCATGAAAAAGGCGCCCGGGTGGGCGCCTTTCCAAAGGGGAGATTCGACTTACTGGGCGCTGTCCGCGCGGCGCTCCTTGAGGCGACCGGCCTTGCCGAGCTTCTCGCGCAGGAAGTAGAGCTTGGCGCGGCGGACCTTGCCGTGGCGCACGACTTCCAGCTTGTCGATGGTGGGGCTGTTCAGGGGGAAGATGCGCTCCACGCCCACGCCGCTCGCGACCTTGCGGACGGTGAAGGAGGTGCGCATGCCGCCGCCCTTGATGCCGATGACGATGCCCTGGAAGAGCTGGATGCGCTCCTTCTCACCTTCCTTCACCTTGACATGCACCTTGACGGTGTCGCCGGGGGCGATGCGGGGAAGGTCGCTGCGAAGCAGGCTGGCTTCGAGTTGATCGATGATGTGGCTCATGTGGGCTCCTGGGCCAGCGGTCCCAAGCCTACGATCAGGCGGACATGGCTCGAAAGTCCCCGGATGGGGAGTCAGTCAGTGTATCCGATAGGCCGGAAAAGGGAAGGGGTCATTCAAGGCGATAGCCCTTCCAGCCCTTCGGTTTGGGTCGCTCCCAGTCCTCCGGATGCTCCACCTGCCAGGCGCACCACTGGGCGGGGCGGTCCAGATCCCGCAGGCGGTCCCTCAGGTAGAGGGTCCACAGGTCGGGCCGCAGGCGCTTCGTCCGGACCATGGCCTCCCGCAGGCGCCAGAGCCGGATGGCCCCGTGATCGCCTCCCTGGAGGACGGCCGGCACCTCCGCCCCTTCGAAGGTGGCCGGGCGCGTGAAGTGGGGATGGTCCAGCAGGCCGGTGGCAAAGCTGTCCTCCTCGGCGGAGGCCCCGTTCCCCAGCACGCCCGGCAGCCAGCGGCAGACGGCATCGATGAGGAAGAGGGCCGGCAGCTCGCCGCCGCTGAGGACGGCCTCGCCGATGCTGAGCTCCTCGTCCACGAGGGCCTCCACCGCCCGCTGGTCCAGACCCTCGTACCGGGTGCAGACCAGGATCAGCTGGTCGAGCCGGGCCAGCTCCAGCACCTTCGCGTGGGTGAGGGGCGGGGCCGCGGGGCTGAAGTGGATGATGCGCCCCGCGCCCTCCCGGGGCACGGACGCCAGGGTGTCCCGAAGCACCTCCGGCCGCAGCACCATGCCCGGACCGCCGCCGAAGGGAGTGTCGTCCACATGGCCGAAGGGGTTGCCGGCGAAGGGCCGGTAGCTGTGGGTGTGCAGTCCATGTCCCAGCTCCCGGAAGGCCCGGCCGGTGATGCCGAGGCGGGCGGCCTCGAAGAACTCGGGGAAGAGGGTGAGGGCATCGACGCGCATCAATGCACCAGGGCGTGGAAGGCCTTCAGGAAGCCCCGGGCGATGAGGCCGAAGCTGGAGGCGAAGTAGACCGTGTTGCCGAGGGAGGCCGCCGCGCCGATCCAGGCCCAGGTGGGTCGTTCCTCCAGGAGGGCGGCGCCCAGGAGGCAGAGGATGGCCGCGGGAAGCTGGTTGCCGAAGGGCAGGGGCACGGGGATGGCCAGCAGGAAGCCGGTCCAGGCGATGCAGGCGCCCACCCAGCGGTGGTTGAGGGGGCGCCGTTCGGCGCCGCGCCAGCGGAAGCGGTCCAGCTGCGCCTCGAGCTTGGCGAGGGCGTTCTTGATGCGGCCCTTGTGGATGGCCTGGTCCTGCACCCGGCGGGGCACCCAGGGATGGGCGGTCCCCCAGGCCAGCTGGGAGCCCAGGGCGATGAGGCCGATGCCACCCACCGGGGCCAGCCCGATGTTCAGGCCCGGGACCAGGCTCGGCAGGGAGAGCAGCAGCGTCAGGAGGCCGTAGGTCTGCTCGCCCGCGGCATCCAGCAGTTCACCCAGCGTGATCTCGCCCTCCGCGTCAAGCAGGGCGTGGAGGGTCTCGAAGAAGGGTTTCGGCGCGGACTGCACCTGTCCAGCATGACCGAAGTCAGCGTGGTTTCGGGTGCCGGCCTTGGCCTTCCCGTACCAGCTGGCCGCAGGCTCCAGCCACATCCTGCCCGCGGCTGCGGCGGACGCTGACGGGCAGCCCGGCATCCGAGAGCAGCCGGCAGAGGGCGCCGATGCGGGATTCCTCCGGGGGCTCGAAGCCGCTGCCCTCGTGCGGATTGAACGGGATCAGGTTGATCTTGGCGGGGAAGCGGCGCGCGAAGGCGGCCAGACGGCGGCCATCCTCCAGGCTGTCGGTGACGCCCTTCAGCAGCACATATTCGAGGGTGATGCGCTCGCCGGACTGCAGAGGGAAGGCCGCGAGCGCCGTCGCCAGGGCCTCCAGGTTCCATACCCGGTTCACGGGCATGATCAAGGAGCGGTGGATGTCGGTGGTGGCATTCAGGCTCAGGGCCAGCCGGGGTCGGCGGGCAAAGGCGCCCAGGCGCTCGATGCCGCTCACCAGGCCCGAGGTGGAGAGGGTGATGCGCCTCGGCGGGATGGCCAGGCCCTTGGGATCCGTCAGTGGTCCGAAGGCGGTCATCACATGATCGAGGTTGTGCAGGGGCTCCCCCATGCCCATGAACACGAGATTGACCGGGCGCTCCGCGGAGTGGCCGTGATGATTCAGCATGGCCACGACCTGGCCCACGATCTCCGCCGCGCTGAGGTTGCGGATGATGCCCATCTGGCCCGTGGCGCAGAAGGTGCACCCCATGGCGCAGCCCACTTGGCTGGAGAGGCAGAGGGTGACGCGGTCGAGGTCTTCAGAGCCCGGCTCCGGGGGTGTAGGTCGCAGACCGGACCCCCGGACGGAAAGCCCGGGGTCAGGCTCGGCCTGGCCCGGGCGCGGGGGCTCCGGGGGTGTAGGTCGCAGACCGGACCCCCGGACGGAAAGCCCGGGGTCAGGCTCGGCCTGGCCCGGGCGCGGGGGCTCCGGGGGTGTAGGTCGCAGACCGGACCCCCGGACGACATAGGGCATGTGGACGCCTTCGACCTGCTTCCCGTCGGCGAGCTCGAACACATGCTTGGTCGAACCATCGGACGACGGCAGGCTCTGCACGATGGCGGGCCAGGCGAGGTCCACCTCGGCCGTCAGCCGGGTCCGGAGGGCCTGCGGCAGGTGGGTGAACTGCTCCCAGCGGGTCCAGCGCTGCCGGTAGAGCCCCTCGAACAGCTGCGCGCCCCGCCATGCGGGCTCGCCGAAGCTCGCGACCAGGGCCTTCAGGGCCGCCAAGTCCAGGCCCGCGGCGTTGGGACGCGGAGCCGAGCCGGCTTCGGGGGCCGGGAGATCCCAGGGCTGAGCCATCGCTAGTCCATCCGGATCTTGAAGGACTTCATCAGGCGCTTGTCGTCTTCCGAGAAGGGCAGGTCGGCGTCCTCGTCCCCCGGGGCCACGATCTCCCGCGACCGGGTTCCCATCGGCGAGGCCTCGAGGATGAGCATCAGGCCATAGCCCTGGGCCTGGATCTGGAAGGTGAGATCCCGGCAGTGGTCGTCTTCCGCCAGGGCCTTGACCAAGGAATCCCCCAGCTCGCTCACCAGATGGTGAAGGTGCTCCGGCAATTCCATGGGACCTCCGCCCCTCCAGGATACCAGTCGTTCCGGGCAGACCCTACAGGCCGAACCAGGCCCGGATCTGTCGCGACCACTGGGCCCGTCGGGATTCCTTCGGCGCCGAGGCCCCGGACGCGTAGAGGGCCCGGTGTTCGATGAGGTCCAGTAGCCGTTCCAGCAGCTCCGGCTCCCGCTTGAGGGAGGCCTCGAAGGCCTCTTTCGGGAGCTCGGCGACCTCGGCTTCCGTGAGGGCGACCACGGTGGCGTTCCGCGGGGCGCCCGTGAGCAGGCTGGCTTCGCCGAACCACTGACCCGGCCCGAGTTCCGCCAGGGGTTTCCAGAAGATCCCGGTGTAGGGCTCCAGGCGCTCCTCGGCCCGCACCACCTGGAGGGTGCCACGGTGCACGGCGAAGAGCGAATGGCCGGGATCGCCCTCCCGGATGACGCCCTCTCCCGGGGCCAGCACCCGCAGGCGGAGGTGGCCGCGGAGATCCTCGGCCCAGTGGTCCGGCAGGCCCAGCTGGCGGACGAGGTCGTGCATCAGGGCCGGTTCCGGCAGTGGCTCCGGCCGCGCCACCAGGGGAGTCGGGCCGTGGGGGCCCATGAGCCGGAAGCCCTCCCGCGGCAGCACGGTGGCGGCCAGGCGCGTGGCCTGGAACGCGGCCTGGCGCCCGTGGCGGAATCCCAGGGCCCAGAAGCGCATCTCCAGCACGGCACCGCCCAAGTCCGAGCTGTGGACCACCACCTCGGGCCGGTGCTGGGCCGGGTGCGGCAGGCCCCCGAGGGCCCGGGTGAGGTGCTCCAGGGCGGCATGGAGGTCCGGGCGGGGCTCGACGATGACCTTGGCCGTGCGGCGGTGCAGGCCCGAGGGCACATAGAGGTTCGTCACCACGGCCTGGGCGATGGCGCGGTTGGGCAGGATGTCCATGTCGCCGTTCTCGGTGCGGAGCTGCACCGTGCGCCAGGTCATGCTCTCCACCTGCCCGATGAGGGTCTCCCGGCCGGGGCCGCCCCGCAGGGTGCCCGTGATCTCCACCCAGTCGCCGACCTGGAAGGCGGGATCCAGGTGGAGGGAGATGCCGGCGAAAAGGTTGCCCAGCACCTCCTGGAGGCTGAGGCCCACCACGGCCGCGGCGATGGCGCCGGTGCCCAGCAGCTGGCCCAGGCTCACCTGGAGCACCTGGCGCAGGATGCCGCCCGCCGCCACGAGGTAGAGCACCACCACGAGGAGATCCCGCGCGAAACCCGGCGTGGCCGTCTTCCGCTGGCTCAACAGGGGGTCGAGCAGCAGGAAGGAGACCAGCCGGATGGCCCCGTAGGCCAGGACGGACCAGAGGATCACATCGGCCGCGCGGTGAATGATGGGATGGGAGCTCGTGCGGGGCAGGACGAAGGCCGCCGCCAGCAGCAGCAGGCCGAGCAGCACCCAGGCCGCGATCCGGCGCGGGGCGCTGACCTTCTCCCTCAAGTCGCGAAACATGGGGAAGAGGATACGCTCATCGCTCCCGGAAACGCGCCACGGCCCGCGCGGGATCGCCCTCCCAGAAGGGCCGGATGGCGGCGATGCCCGCCAGCCGGGGGTGATCGAGAGCCGGGGTGTTCCGTGGATCCACGCCGCCCAGGGCCAACAGCCGGGGCCCTCCCGGGGGAAGCCGATCGAGAAACCGGCGCAGCCGCTCCAGGCCCCAGGGCTCACCCTTGCCGGGGCTGGGGAAGATCGGCGACACCAGCAGCTGGTCGGCGCCGCGCCGGGTGTCCCACTGATCCTCGTGATGAAGGGGGCGCGAGAGGGGCACCAGCCCCGGCTCCACCTCGGGATGGGCCTCGGGGGCGTGGAGCCCGCACCCCGCGGCGAAGGCCACATCCAGCCGGCCGGCCACCCAGAGTTCGACGCCGGGCGCCTGATCCTGGCACCACCGCGTCGCGTCCAGCAAGGCACGGGCCTCCAGTTGCTTCTCGCGGAGGAGGAAGGCGTCGACCCCGGAGCGCAGCACGGCCGTCCAGCGGTCGCGGTCGAAGCCCAGGCCCGGGGTGATGGCGAGGAGGATCATCCGAAGAGGCTCTCCAGCGCGGCGCGATCGAGCTTGGGGATGGCCATGACCGCCGCGTTCTCGACCACATGCTCCGCCCGCCCCATGCCGCAAAGGGCCGTGGTGACGCCGGGGCAGGAGCGGGTGAACTGCAGGGCCGCCTGGGCGGGTGTGCGGACCCCCAGGGCTTCGGCAAACCCGTCCGGCAGCTGGCGCAGGATGCGGGCCTGCATGATGGAGGCCGAGGTCTGGACGGAGAGGCCGCAGGCCTGGGCGGCCGCCAGGGGCGTCATGGCCGTGCCGTCCATCACCTGCGTGGGGGCCAGGAAGGCCTCCGGCAGGGCCAGGTTGAGGGGCAGCTGGATCCAGCGGAAGTGATGGTCCCGGCCCCCGGCGGCCTGGGCGGCCGCCAGCAGGCGGGCGAGACTCAGGTGCCCGTCCTGCCCGGGCGGCACCCGGAAGCCGTTCCAGGTGGCCACGCCGTAGGCGCGGATCTTCCCAGCGGCCACGAAGCCCTCGCAGGCCTCGAAGGCCCGGTCGATCATGGCGTAGAAGGCCTCCGGACCCAGGTGGGGCAACTGCTGCTCGGGATTGTGCAGATGGAACAGGTCCAGCGTCTCGAGACCCAGGGCGTTCCGGCTGATGTCCAGCTGATGACCCAGATACTTCGGCGTCAGGGCGTGGCAACCGTCCACCAGGTCGTCCACGGAAAGGATGCCCGGCCCCTCCAGCACCCGGTGGAACCAGGCCCGGGGGCCCTCCTCCGTTCCCCCTTCCGGCATGGGGAGGTAGCCCGCCTTGGTGGAGATGAAGAACGCATCGCGGGGAAGGTGCCGGAAGGCCGCGCCCAGGGCCCGCTCCGACCGACCGCCGCGGTAGTTGGCGGCCGTGTCGAAGACCGTGCCCCCCGCGGCATGGAAGGCCTGGGCGGCCTCGGCGTAGGCGGCATCGGCGGCGTCCGTGGACGGGCCCAGGTAGGTGCCGAGGCCGAGGGTGCTCAGCTGCATGAAGGAACCTCCGGCTCCAGTCTGGCAGCGTCGGATCAGGGGCCCACCACCACCGTGGCGATGGCCCGGATCCGCATCTCCGCCAGGGGGGTGGCCACCACATGGTAGGTTCCCGGCGTGGTCGGGGCCGTGTAGCGACCGTCGCTGGTGAGGATGCCGCCCATGCCCCGGCCCTCGAGGATCCACCACTCCACGGGCCGCTGGCGGGGCGGTAGGCCCCCCACGGTGGCCGTGAAGGTCGCGGTGGCGCCGGGTGCGAGCGAAAGGGTGGCGGGGCTGATCTGGACGGTGGCCTTCACGGGGGTCGTGGCGGCGAACACCTCGATGGAGGAGGTCTGGACCAGGGTCGGGACCGCGACGCTGCGCATCTGGACCTGGACCGTGGCGGGCTGGTCGGGAAGGGTCACCACGCCATCGGGGTTGACGCTCCCCCCGCCCGTGATCGTCCAGGCGAGCCGCGTATCGGAGATGCCCGAGAGCCCCTGGGTGAGGGCCACCGTGGTGGCGCCGGGGAATCTGCCCCCTCCGAACGACACATGGAAAGCCGGCTGGCTCGGGGCCTCCACGATCACCTGGACGGTCTTTTGAAGGCTCGGGTCCGCCAGGCTGGTGGCGGTGATCGTGCTGGTGCCGGGGAGGGATGGCGCCGTGAAGAAGCCGTCCGCGTCCAGCTGGCCGGCGCCGCTCAGGCTCCAGGCGACCGCGTGGTTGCCCAGGTTGTTGAGGGGGGCCCTGAACAGCTGGGAGCCGCCCACGGCCAGGTGCAGGGGGCCGCCCGGGGTAATGAAGATCTCCGGCGTGCCGGCCACCACCTGGATGGTCGCCGTGGCCTGGTTCTCCCCTCGACGCGCGGTCACATGGTAGGTGCCGACGGTGGCGGGGGCCGTGTAGTAGCCCTGCGCATCGATGGTGCCCCCGGAGGCGCCCTCGACCACGGCCCAGCTGACGGTGAGGGGCTGCCCGGCGTCGTTCGTCGCGGAGAACTGGAAGCCGTCCTCCGTGAGCATGATCGTCCCGGTCTGGCTGAGGTGGAGGCCGCCCCCGCCGTTGGAGGAACCGCCGCCGCCGCAGGCGAGGCTCCCCAGGAGCGCGAGCAGGAACAGGGCGCGGAGGAGGAGCGTCATGGCGGGCATCCTAAGCAGGGACTTCCACCCGCATGGTAAACCATCCCCGGACTCCCCGGCCGCCGTCTCCGATGGCTAGCTGTCCAGCTCCTCTTTCACGCCGGCGGTGCCCATGGTCACCAGGCGATCGGCCGCGCGGCGGGCCCACTCGGAGCCGGGATAGCTCTCCACCAGCTTCTGGTAGTAGCTCTTGGCCTCGGCACGGAAGACCTTGATGCGCTCGTTGCTGAATTCCTCGGAGTCCTTGGAGTACTGCTTGATCTGCTCCTTGGTGAGGTCCTTCAGATCCTCCTTCTGGAGCTTGACGGCGTAGTCCTTGTTGAACTGGGTCAGCTCCTCCGGGGTCAGCAGGCGCTGGCGCAGGGCCTCGCCCAGGTAGAAGTAGGCGCGCTCGCGGTCCACATAGTCGGGGTAGGTCTCCAGCAGGGACTTCAGCCGCCGCTCGGCACCCGGGTAGTAGTAGGTGTTCACATAGAACACGCCCACGATCAGCTCGTGCTCGGCGATGCGCCGCCAGCACTGCAGGATCTTGGCCCGGGCCTCGCCGGCGTAGGGGCTGCCGGGGGCCTCCGCCAGCAGCACCTGGAAGCCGTCCAGGGCCTTGCGGGTCTCCGCCTGGTCGCGCTCGGCCCCCTCGATGGAGGAGAAGTGGCAGAGGGCGCGATGGTAGAGGGCGTAGTCCCGCAGCTCATGGCGGGGGAAGTAGTTCAGGAAGCTCGCGTACTCGACTTCGGCCTCGGGGTAGCTGGGACTCGGCTGGAAGAAGTAGCTGTCGCCCAGCATGAGCTTGGCCTTGGGGAACTCGGGGGAGCCGGGCAGGTACTGCTCCAGGTGGCGGAGGGTGAGCCGGGCGTCATTGAACTTCCCCTGCTTCAGCTGCTTGTCCGCCGTGGCCAGCAGTTCCGAGGACTGGATGGTCTTGTCGATGCCCTTCGGCTTGCGGCAGCCCAGGCCCAGGCCCGCCAAGGCGGCGGTCAGGGTGAGGGCGATGAGGATGCGCTTCATGCGGACTCCGGGGACAACACTTCAGACATGGCGGGACGATGGGAAGGGTTCCAGGGGCGGTGGGAAGGATTCCAGGCCTGGTGCAGCTTCTCGAGCCAGGGTTCGGCCAGGGCCTGGGCTTGGGTCCGGTGCCGGTCGTGGAACACTTCGTGGTAGAAGGCGGGCAGGCGGTGGCGTTCCAGCAGCCCGGGCTTCACGGCGGACCAGAGTTCCTCCGAGGCGTCGGGATCCACCACGGTGTCCGTGCCGGACTCCAGCAGCAGGATGGGCCGGTCCAGCTCGTGCCCCAGGGGCAGCAGCTCGGCCCGGCCCTCCTCCAGGGCGGCGCCGAAGGCGGCGGTGGCCCAGCGGTGGCAGAGGGGGTCGGTTTCGTAGCGCTGGACGATGACCGGGTCGGAGCAGACCTGACTCTTGTCCCCGTGGAGCTGGATGGGGCGGTGGGGCATCACCCAGCGCAGCACCCGGGAGAGCAGGATCAGCGCCTTGGAATTGGACCTCACGGCCACGCTGGGGCTGGAGAGGATCAGGCCGTCGAGGGTGTCGGCATGCCAGAGCAGGGTCAACAGGGCCACCAGACCCCCGAAGCTGTGGCCCAGGACCACCTGGGGGCAGACCGGCAGGGGCGGCATGGGGACGCCGTCCACCACCCGGGCCGTGGCCCCGGTGCGCTCCGCATCGTGGCGGCGCTCCTGGCGCAGAAAGAGGGCGAAGTCGTCCACGAAGGCGCGGATGCCACCGGCGGCGTCGCCCCGGATGCCGCCGGAGCGGCCGAAGCCACTGTGATCCAGGCTGGAGACGGACCAGCCGAGGCCGTGCAGCCAGTGGGCCGTGTGCCGGTACCGCTCGCCGTGTTCGCCATAACCATGGGAAATCACGACCCGGCCCTTGGGCTCGGGGTGCTCCCAGCGCGCCCAGGCCAGGGGCAGGCCGCCGTGGCCGGTCAGGACCCCACGCAAGGTGGGCTCCAGGTCGGCAGGGATCACGGGGATGAACTCAGGCATCCCCCCAGAATACCGTGAGCCTGGAATCCCACGGATTGCATTAAAGTTGAAGGTTCCCCGGCGCCGAACCTGGGGCCGGAGAGGCGGATGATGGATTTCGAGACCCTGGTGCGAGCCAAGAACGAGCTGGAGCCCCGCGTCCAGCAGTTGGTCGCCCACCTTGATCCGGAGCGCAAGGCCCTGGAGCTGGAACAGATCGAGGAGCGCACCACGGCTCCGGGGTTCTGGGATGATCCCGACGCCGCCAAGCCCCTCCTCCAGAAGCGGGGCTCCATCACCAACGACATCGCCCTGGCGAAGCGCCTGTCGGGCGGGATCGAGGACCTGGACACCGGGTTGGAGCTCGCCCGGGAAGACGCGGACATGCTGGCGGAAGTCGAGACCGTCGAGGCCGACCTCCGCAAGGCGGTGGAGGATGCCGAGCTGCGCATGATGCTCAGCGGCGACCTGGACAGCAACCACGCCATCGTGGCCATCGCGCCCGGGGCCGGCGGCACCGAGAGCCAGGACTGGGCCGCCATGCTCCTGCGCATGTACCTTCGCTTCTGCGAATCCAAGGGCTGGGCCACGGAGATGATCGACTACCAGGACGGGGAGGAGGCCGGCATCAAGGGCGCCACCTTCATCGTCGATGCGCCATTCTCGTACGGCTACCTGCGGGCCGAGGCTGGCGTCCACCGCCTGGTGCGCATCAGCCCCTTCGATTCCGCCAAGCGCCGCCACACCAGCTTCGCGGCGGTGTATGTGAGCCCCGAGCTGGACGACACCATCAATGTGGACATCCCCGAGAAGGATCTGAAGATCGATGTCTTCCGCGCCAGTGGCGCCGGCGGCCAGCATGTGAACCGCACCGAATCCGCCGTGCGCTTCACCCACCTGCCCACGGGCATCGTCGTGAGCTGCCAGAACGAGCGCAGCCAGATCAAGAACCGCGCGACGGCCCTGAAGGTGCTGCAGGGCCGGCTGTACGAACTCGAGCAGCGGAAGTTCCTGGACAAGGTGGCCGCGGCCAGCGGCGACAAGGCCGATGTGGCCTGGGGCAGCCAGATCCGAAGCTATGTGCTGCAGCCCTACCAGATGGTGAAGGACCACCGCACCGGCGAGGAGACCAGCCAGACCCAGAAGGTGCTGGACGGGGACATCGATGCCTTCATCCGCACCCAGCTGCTGGCCAAGAGCCTGAAGGCCGAGGGCTGAGGACCGGGACTACTCGCCCTTGGCGATCCGGGTCTGCTCGTCCTTCGGCAGCCGGAAGACCCAGCGGCCGGTGACGCGGTCCCAGAGGTCGAAGCAGCAGAGCCAGTTCAGGAGGCCGGCGATCATCACATAGGTGGCGCCGTATTCCTGCGTGAGGGTGCGCACGGGCTCGGTGCCCGCGCCGCCGAAGGCCCAGGCGAAGGCGCCGTAGATGGGGCCGATGCCCCCCGTGGCGAGAGCCCCCAGGGTGGGCAGCCAGGCCCCGGCCACGGGCACGAAGACGCCGCCCTTCACGCCATCCACGGCCCCGTACTGCATCTGGAGGGCGCCCAGGACGCAGAAGAGCAGCCAGACCCCGAAGAAGGCCTTGGCCCGGCCCTTCTCTCCGATCATCCAGTAGCCGGCCCCCGGCACCAGCCATTGCATCAGCAGCGGCTTCCAGGCGGCCTTCAGCGCCTTCTGCTTGCGGAGGGGCATGGGCAGTCGCAGGACGGGCTTTTCGTCGGTCATGGCCCCAGATTACCCCAGAATCGGACGGCTTCCCGCCCACCCGGAAGCTCACCTCCCGGGCACCTTCCGCCCTAGGATGGTGATTGACCATGCCGCGACTCCGTCCCATTCTCCCGCTCAGGGCCAGGATCACGCTCCTGGTCACCCTGATCCTGGGCTTGGCCCTCGTCGTCACCGCCGCCATGGTGGACTGGCGGATGGCCCGTCAGACCCGGGAGACCCTGGGCGACAAGGTCGTCCTGCTGTCCCGCATCACAGCCGAGGCCGAGGTGGTGCGCGATGGCCTGGTGGGCCTCCGTCCCCTGGGCGAGGTGCAGGACTACGCCGAACGCATCCGCACCGAAGCCGGCGTGGACTATGTCGTGGTCATCGACATGAACGGCCTGCGGCTCTCGCACCCCAACCGCGCCCTCCTCGGGGCCCGGTTCGCCGGCGGGGATGATGCGGGCGTCTACCAGGGGCGCTCCTACCTGTCTGTCGCCAAGGGCACGCTGGGCATCTCCCTGCGGGCCTTCACGCCCGTGTGGAAGGGGGATCGGCAGGTGGGGGCCGTGGCCGTGGGCATTCTCCAGTCGGGCGTGGACCGTACGGTGGTGAGCCTGCGGAAGCGCATCGTCCTGGGGGGGATCATCGGTTTCGCGGCGGGAATCCTGGGGGCCATGTACCTCGCGGGCCGGATCAAGAAGATCCTCCTGGGGATGGAGCCCCAGGAAATCTCGACCCTGCTCCAGCAGCGCAGCGCCATGCTGCATTCGGTGCGGGAGGGCATCATCGGGGTGAACCGGGACCTGGTGGTCACCATCGTCAATGAGGAGGCGTTGCGTCTCTTTGCGATGGCGGGGAGCCACGGCGAGCTGGTGGGCCATCCGGTGGAGGAGGTCCTCCCCAGTTCGAGGCTCCGCACCGTGATCGAGACGGGGCAGGCGGAATACGACCAGGAGGGGGACATCCTGGGATTGAAGATCCTGACGAACCGGGTCCCGGTGGTGGTCGAGGGGCGCATCACCGGGGCCCTGGCCACCTTCCGCGACATCACAGAGATGAACCGGCTGGCGGAGCAGCTGACGGGAGTCCGCTTCTATGCCGACGCCCTTCGGGCCCAGACCCACGAGTTCATGAACAAGCTGCATGTGATCCTCGGCCTGGTGCGGCTGGAGGAGTACGAGCGGCTCAAGACCTTCATCACCGGAGTGGCGGGCCGCCTGGACGATGAGGTGGGCTTCGTGGTCCAGCGGATCAAGGATCCCGTCGTCGCGGGCTTCCTGCTCGCCCGCTTCTCGTCGACGCGGGAACAGAACATCCTCATGACCTTGGATCAGGACGCTTCACTGCCCCCCTGCCCGGACGATTCGGTCTCCCATGACCTCGTCACGGTCCTCGGCAACCTGTTGGAGAACGCGGTCGAGGCGATCGGGGAGGGACCCCGCCGGGAGATCCAGGTCTCCCTCCGTCCCGAGGGCACCCAGCTGCACCTGTCCGTCCAGGACAGCGGCCCGGGCTTGCCCGAGGAAATCCTGGCCCGGGCCTTCACGCTGGGATTCTCCACCAAGGGCGAGAACCGCGGCTTCGGGCTGTGGCAGGCGGCCCGGACCATCGAGGCCCGGGGCGGCCGGCTGGTGGGCCGGAACCGGGAGGAGGGGGGCGCGGTCTTCACCGCCTCGCTGAACCTGTTTCCGGGGGAGGAGCCATGATCCGGGTGCTGCTGGTCGAAGACGATCCCATGGTGGCGGAACTGAACCGGATGTACCTGAGCCGGATGGGCGGCTTCGAGATCGTGGCGTCCGTGCGGAGCGCCCCCGAGGCGCTGGCGCTGCTCCAGGAGCGCCCGGTGGACCTGCTGCTGCTGGACATCTTCATGCCCGGGCAGAGCGGCATCGACCTCATGCGCGAGATCCGGAAGCAGGCCCTGGATGCGGATGTGATCTTCGTGACCGCCGCCCGGGACACGGCGACCATCGACCGGGCCCTGAAGCTGGGCGCGGTGGACTACCTCATCAAGCCCTTCGAGTTCGAGCGTCTCAAGCAGGCGCTCGAAGACTACCGCGAGACCCGGCACATGATCCGGCGCGGAGAGAGCCTCGACCAGAGCGCGTTGGACCGGCGCCTGGGTCGGCGGCCCATGGAGGACCGGAAGGCGGAGGGCCTTCCGAAGGGGCTCGACCGGAACACCCTGGACAAAGTGTTGAAGGCCATCGGCGCCTGGCCGGAGCCGACCCCCTGGTTCACCGCCGAGGAGATCGGCCAGCTGGTGGGCATCTCCCGGGTCTCCGTGCGGAAGTACTTCGAGTTCCTGAGCACGCTGAAAGTGCTGCGCATGGAACCCGGGTACGGCACCGGCGGTCGCCCGGTCCACCGCTTCCAGCTTCAGAAGGCCTACCTGCGGGAGGCCCAGCGGTTCTTGTGAACCGCTTGCCAGGCTTCGCTTTCAAAAGTTCCAATTCCCGGAATCAACTTCCAGAACGGCCGTGCCGCGTCCGGGCCATTCAGAATTGGGAAACCTACCCGTCGGTCATGTGAGCAGTGCGCCTGCTCGGCAATCGGGGCATCCCCCGGTTTTCGCCTCGACCTCCGGCATCTTTCCCACCGCGTTTCCATCCGGCCCCCATCGGGGCCGCCTTTCACTCATGCCTGGATCTTCTGAAAGGACCATCCATGTTCAAGCGAGCGGCATCAAAACTGTACAACTGGGTCGCGCTCATGATCGTTCTCGGTGCGCTGCTGGGGCACTTCTACCCTGGCGTGGCCGTGAAAATGCAACCCCTGGCCGACGGCTTCATCGCCCTCATCAAGATGCTCATCCCGCCGGTGATCCTCTGCAGCGTGGTGCTGGGCATCGCAGGCTCCGGCAGCATCAAGAAGGCCGGGCGCGTCGGTGGGAAGGCCATCCTGTACTTCGAGATCGTCAGCACGCTGGCGCTGGTGATCGGCCTCGTCATGGCCAATGTGTTCGGGCCCGGACGGAGCTTCCATGCCGACCCCTCCAAGCTCGACCCCAAGCTGGTGGCCGGATATGTCGCCCAGGCGCAGCACCTGACCATCACGGATCACCTCTTGAAGATGATCCCCAAGACGATGTTCAGCGCCTTTACCGATGGCGACATCCTCCAGGTGCTGCTGATCTCCGTGCTGCTCGGGTTCTCCGTCGCGGCCCTCAGCGAGAAGCACAAGGCGCCCCTCATCGGCTTCCTGGAGAATGTGAGCAAGATGTTCTTCGGCGTCATGCACCAGATCCTCTACCTCGCCCCCATCGGCGCCGGTGCGGCCATCGCCTACACCATCGGCAAGTTCGGCCTGAAGTCGCTGATCCCCATGGCGCAGCTCATCTTCCTCTTCTACGCGACCTGCGCCGTCTTCATTTTCGTGGTGCTCGGGCTCATCGCGCGGTTGGCGGGTTTCAACATCTTCAAGGTGGTGGGCTACATCAAGGATGAGCTCCTGCTGGTCATGGCCACCAGCTCTTCCGAGTCCGCGCTGATCCCCCTGATGGAGAAGATGGAGAAGCTCGGCCTCTCCAAGTCCATCGTCGGGCTGGTGATCCCCACCGGCTACTCGTTCAACCTGGACGGCACGAACATCTACATGACGCTGGCGTCGCTCTTCATCGCCCAGGCGCTGGGCATCGAGCTCACGCTGGGCCAGCAGATGGGCATCCTCGTGGTGGCGATGATCACCAGCAAGGGAGCCGCCGGCGTCACCGGCTCCGGGTTCATCACCCTGGCGGCCACCCTGGCGGTGGTCCCCGGCATCCCCGTGGCCGGCATGGCGCTCATCCTCGGCATCGACAAGTTCATGTCCGAGGCCCGCGCCATCACCAACCACATCGGCAACTGCATTGCCGCCGTCGTGATGGCCAGCTGGGAGAAGGAACTGGACTGGGACAAGTTCCACGCCACCCTCGGCAAGCCCGCCGAGGCGGCCGTTCCCGCAGCCGAGATCCCGGTCCTGGCCAACGAGATGGAGTAGGCCTCTGGCCTGGAGGAGACGCGGGGGCTCCGGCCCCCGCTTTTTCGTCATGCAGTGCCTCAGACTCGTCTGTTGTGAACGGCAGCAGCGCGATGCGAAGGACGAAGCGAGTCGCGAAGCGTGCCCGCAACAGCACGAAGGCCGCCCAGGGGCGGCCTTCGACTTCGAACAGGTAAGGAAAGAACGACTAATCCGTGGCGAACGGCAGCAGCGCGATGTTGCGCGCGCGCTTGATGGCTTCCACGAGGGCGCGCTGATGAACCGCACACACGCCGCTGGTGCGGCGGGGCAGCACCTTGCCGCGCTCGGGGGTGAAGGCCTGGAGGGTCTTCACATCCTTGTAGTCGATCATGAGGGACTTCTCGACGCAGAACTTGCAGAACTTGGCGCGTCGGCCCCCAAAAGCCTTCTTCTTCTTGGGCTTGCCCTTCTTGGCGTCGCTGCGGCGCTTCATCCCATCACCTCTTCAGCGGAGCGTTCCTTGATGCCGGCCTGGGCCTTGCGCTTCGCTTCGCGCTCGATGCGCTGCTTGGCGCGACCCGCGGCCTTTTCAGCCTCGTCCATGCGGACGCTCAGGTACTTGATGACCGAATCGTGGTTGCGGAAGCGGCGCTCCAGCTCGGCGATGAGGTCGGGTCCGGCGTTCATCTCGAAGAGCGTGTAATAGCCCTCGCTGAACTTCTGGACTTCGTAGGCCAGCTTCTTGCGGCCCCACTTGTCGGTCTTGAGCAGCTCGCCACCCTGCTCGGCAATGATCCCCTCGAACTGCTTGACGAGCTCATCGCTCTGCTCGTCCGTCAGCGTGGGGGAGGCGATGAAGATGGTCTCGTAATGACGCATCTGTCCTCCTTGTGGATGTGAAGCCCCCTATGGATTCCAGGGAGCAAGGAAGAGCCCTCCAGCGGAGGACGCGAAGGAACAGTTTCGCGTGGAAAGGCTTGGAAATCAATGGAAAGTCTGGAGTCAGGCCTCCCAGAACTCCGCCGGATTCACCTGGTTCGCCAGGCTGCCCAGGTCCTCCGCGGCACCCAGCCGTTCCAGGAAGCGGGCGAAGGGCGCGTCCTGGCGTTCCAGGCGCTCCCATTCAGGGTCGGTCCAGTGGCCCAACACGAAATCCACGAGGGGCCGCTGAAAGGGCCCGATGCCGAGGCGCAGGCGGGCGATGTCCTGGGTGCCCAGGCACTCGAAGACCGAACGCAGACCGTTGTGGCCGCCATCCGAGCCGTTCAGGCGGAACCGCCCTGTCCCCAGGGGCAGGTCCTTGTCGTCGTAGAGCAGGATCAGGCGGCGGGGATAGATTCCGGCGCTCTCCGCCTGGGCGCAGGCCTCTCCCGAGAGGTTCATGTAGGTGTTGGGGACCAGGGCCTGCAGGTGGTCCGTCAGGGGATAGAGGGCTCCGGAGGGAAACCGTCTCGAGGGCACCGGAGCCAGATTCCGGTCCGCCATCCAGCGCTGAAGCAGCAGGCGGCCGAGGTTGTGACGGGTGTCCTGGTAGTCAGGGCCCGGATTTCCGAGGGGTACCAAGGTCCACATGAGCTGATGCATCCCGAGTCGTGAGGTCCCAGTCTTCAGCAAACGCGGTGGGCGCCGCAAGGCGCCCACCGGGGAGGGGGCCCCAGGCTCAGTGCTGGTGGTGGGATTCAGCCCTGGGCGTCTCGGCAGTCACGGCATGGACACCGCCGGCCGCCGCGCGGTAGGCGCCCTCCACATAGTGGAGGAAGTCCACATAGGCGGCCACGGCCCGGCGGCCCGCCGCCAGGTCCACGGATTGCGTGCCCTGGGCCGCGCGGGCCTGCTTGAAGCGGGCCTCGAGCCCGGGCTTGAGGACGCCGTGCATGAGGTCGAACACGGGCTTGAGGTCGCCGGAGGCCAGGGCCTTGTCGGCGGCGGGGATGGCAGGGCCGAGGTCCAGGCCCGCGGGCTTGAGGCCCGTGTAGGGGGCGCCTTCGCCCGCGCGGTGCACCCGGACGAGGGTCTCGAAGAAGTAAGCGTCCGCCAGGTCCTTGGCCTCGGTCCCGAGGGCGCGGACCGCGAGGGTGCGTGCGAAGGCGGCGCGGATCTGGGGCTCGTCATCCGGTTTCACCCAGACCAGGACCGGGCCCGCATCGCCCTTGGCGAGGGCTTTCCGGGCGGCCACGACCACGGGGCCGTCGAGGGCGTCGCAATGGGCCTGGAGCGGCCAGGCGGAGAGGGCGAGCAGGGCGGTGACCCATAGTGTGGGGAGAGCGGACAGTCGCATGGCGTTCCTTTCAGGTGGAGGACCGCGGGGGTCAAGGGACGGGTGGGGGATCCAGGAGGACGAGGAGGGTGTCGCAGGCTTCGTCCGCTTCGGCGCTGCGGGCTCCCCCCGTGGCCTGGGAGAAGACCAGGTTCATGAGGACGCGAAGACCACGGGGAGCAGGGCCTTGGGGGTGAGATCCGACCGGATGGCCCCCTGGGCCTGGGCGGCCTCCAGGGCCGCGAGGAGGAAGGTCCGGGTCCGGGTGACGAGGCCCCGGAGGCGCCGGGCGGCCGGATCCGGCAGCGCCATGGCGAACTGTTCTGAGAGCATGAGGCGTCCGATGCCCTGGCGGCCTCCGATCACCTGCGCCCGGGCCCGGAGCAGGGCCAGCAGTCGCTGGAGGGGCGGGTCCGTGTCGGGGGGGAAAGTCTCGAGGATCAGTTCCTCCACCCGGAGGGCCACGGCCTCCAGGATCTCGTTGCGATCCGCGAAGTGGCGGAAGGGGGCGCCGCTGCTCACGCCCAGTTCCTGGGCCAGGGCATTCGTGGTCAGGGCGGCGATGCCCCGCTCGCCGATGATGCGAAGGGCGGCATCCGCGATTTCGGTGCGCTTGGGGGTGAGTTCCAGGGGCGATCGGGCCATGGTTCGAATGTAAGTAAGTAATTACTTTTGGTCAAGCCCATAAAAACGGGCACCGTGAGGTGCCCGTTTTTGGGGAGTCCGGAACTACTTCTTCTCTTCCTTCTTGCCCTTCTTGGCCACTTCGGGCTCGGCGGCGGCGGCGGGGGCGGCGGCGACTTCCTCCTCGGGGGCCTTGCCGCGGACGGAGCAGACCGTCTGGTGGGCATCGCCGATGAGGACGATGTTCGGCACGAGGGTGATCTGCTCGAAGCGGATGCTATCACCGATGTTGAGGTTGCTCACATCCACATCGATGTGGCCGGGGATGATGCTGGGGAGGCACTCGATCTCGATCTCGCGGTGGGTGAAGTCGAGGACGCCGCCCATGCTCTTCACACCGATGGAGGTGCCGGCCAGGCGCACGGGCACCTTCACGCGCACCTTGTGGGTCATGTCCACGCGCATGAAGTCGACATGGCGGAGGCGGCTGGTGATGGGGTCGCGCTGCAGATCCTTGATGATCACATGGCGCTTGATGTCGGTGCCTTCGCGCTGGAGGAACATGACCGAGTTCATGCCGGCGTCGCTGGCCAGCACGCGGGCCACGGCCTTGGGGCTGATGGCGATGGCGATGGGGGGCTCATTCAGACCGTAGACCACGGCCGGGATCATGCCGCTCTTCTTCAGGTCGCGGATGGCGGCCTTGCCGAAGGTTTCGCGCTTGGGGACGATCAGGACTTCCTGGGACATGGGTTCCTCCTACCTGGCAGCCCCGGCATGGGCCTGGCTGCCCTCTCGTTGGTGATGGGTCCGGGCGGACCGTACGGATCCTCCCAGTGGAGGGCCGAACCATCGATTCTGCCCGAAAAAGCCCCGAAAACAAAGGAAGTTGTTCGGGCGGGACGATCCATCGCCTGTACCATCAGGCCGTTACACCCAGGCTGTACCCTCCTGGATCAGAGGTCCCCTGTGTTCCACCCCATCCCCCGCCCCGAGGAACTGCTCAACCGCGAGCTCAGTTGGCTGGATTTCAACGCCCGGGTCATGGAGGAGGCGGAGGATCCCACGGTGCCGCTGTTGGAACGGGTGAAGTTCCTCAGCATCGTCTCCAGCAACTGGGATGAGTTCTTCATGGTGCGGGTGGCGGGCATCTGGCGGCAGATCGACGCCGGCATCACCCAGCCCGGGCCCGATGGCCTGACCCCCCGGCAGCTGCTGGAGCGGGTGTCATCGCGGATCCACGCCTACTCCGCCCGCCAGCACGAGCTCTTCCACGCCATCCTGGAGCCGCAGCTGGAGGCGGCGGGCATCGCCATCCTGGATCCGAGAAAGCTGGACGAGGCGCAGAGCGCCTTCACCCTCGACTACTTCGAGCGGAGCCTCCTGCCGCTCATCACGCCCCTGGCGGTGGACACCGGCCACCCGTTCCCCCGTCTGGGGAACCGCGCTCTGGTGCTGGTGGTTGAACTGGAGCCGGACGAGGACCTGCTGGATGGGGATCTGCCGGCCTCGGAGCTCTCCTTCATCCATGTGCCCACGGGCCTGGCCTCCCGGTTCCTGCGGGTGCCGTCGGCGCCGGGCACCCACGCCTTCGTCATGCTCGAGGATGTGGTGCGGCACCACCTGTCGCGGCTCTTCCTGGGCTACACGGTGAAGTGCTGCCACGCCATCCGCGTCACCCGGGATTCCGACCTGCCGGTGGAGGAGGATCCCTCCGAGGACCTGCTCAAGACCGTGGAGGAGAGCCTCCGCGACCGCCGCCGCGGCGCCGTCGTCCGCCTCCAGTACGAGCACGGCCTGTCGTCCAAGGTGCTGGACCTCATCATCGAGGAGATGGAGCTGAGCCCCGAGGACCTCTACCCCTGCTCGGGCCTCACAGCCTTCTCGGACCTGATGCAGCTCTACGGCCAGCTGGACCTGCCGAGCCTCAAGGACACCCCGCTGCCACCCCTTCCGGTACCCCAGCTCGACCAGATGGGCAGCGTCTTCGACGCCATCTCCCGCAACGACATCCTGCTGCACCATCCCTACCAGAGCTTCGACGACAGCGTAGTTCGCTTCGTGCGCGAAGCGGCGGAGGATCCCAAGGTCCTGGCCATCAAGATGACCCTCTACCGCGTGACGGCCAACAGCCCCGTGGCGGCGGCCCTGGAGCGAGCCGCCGAGCGCGGCAAGCAGGTGGCGGCCATCGTGGAGCTGCGGGCGCGCTTCGATGAGGCGGCCAACATCGCCTGGGCACGCCGCCTCGAGAAGACCGGCGTGCATGTGGTCTACGGCCTGCCCAATCACAAGATCCACTGCAAGGCCTGTCTCGTGGTGCGCCAGGAGGCCGGGGGCATCAAGCGGTACTGCCACCTGGGCACGGGCAACTACAACGAGCGCACCAGCCGCCTGTACTCGGATCTGGGCCTGCTCACGGCCCGGCCCGAGTTCGGCGAGGACCTGTCGAACCTCTTCAACATGCTCACGGGCTACACCCGGCCGCCCCGCTTCCATCGGATCCTGCTGGCGCCCCAGCACCTGAAGAAGGCCCTCAAGGCCCGCATCCAGCGGGAGATCGGCCACGCGCAGGATGGGCGGCCGGCCCGCATGGTGCTGAAGATGAATGCCCTGGTGGACCCCCAGATCATCCAGATGCTCTACGAGGCCAGCCGCGAGGGCGTGAAGGTGGATCTCATCGTGCGGGGCACCTGCTGTCTGCGGCCAGGCGTGCCCGGACTGTCGGAGAACATCCGCACCCTGTCGATCCTGGACCGCTTTCTGGAGCACACCCGGATCTACCATTTCGCCAATGATGGCCAGCCGGAGACCCTCCTCTCCAGCGCCGACCTCATGCCCCGCAACCTGGACCGCCGCGTGGAGCTGGCCTTCCCCCTGGTGGATCCGATCCTGGCGGCCCAGGTCATGGAGATGGTCGAGATGCAGCTGCACGACACCCTGAAGGGCCGCGTCCTGGGCCCCGAAGGGGATGTCCTCCGGCGGGGATTCGATGACCAGGATCCGCCCCTCCGAAGCCAGCTCCGCATCTATGAGCACACCCTGCTCGCCAGCGGCGTGGGCGCCCTCACCCAGAAGCTGGGGCCGCTGGATCCAGACATCTGATGTTCTCCGGGGGTTCCGCGCTGCGCGCCTCCACCTGACGCCGCGCAGGGCGAGGGGACCTCGCCCTGGCTTGTGTCCCAATCGGCGCTGGGACGGGCCGATCGGTGCTGTGACGTGTCGGGCATTCATTCCCCGTGGCAGACTAATGGGCTGGAGATCCGCATGACGAAGATCAGCCGCGCCGCCCTGTTCGAAGCCCTGAACGCCTACACGGTCCCCGGGACCAATGCCACCCTGACCACGCTCAAGGCCGTGAAGGGGATCGATGTCACCGAGGGCAAGGTGACGGTGCTGCTCCAGCTCATGGAGGCCTACCGGGACCGGGTGGCCGTCATCAAGGAGGCTCTGGAGGGCCTGATCCGCCAGCAGCCCGGCGTGACGGGCGTGGACATCGAGATCGGCTGGGAGAAGACCGCCCAGGTGGAATTCAAGAACCTCATCCCGGGCATCAAGCGCTGCGTGGTGGTGGGCTCGGGCAAGGGCGGCGTCGGCAAGAGCACCGTCACGGTGAACCTCGCCATCGCCCTGTCCCAGCTGGGCCTCAAGGTGGGCCTGCTGGATTCCGACATCTACGGCCCTTCCATTCCCATGATGCTGGGCCTGAAGGACTCGCCGCTGGGCACGCCGGACGGCCAGATCCTGCCCATCGAGAAGTTCGGCATCAAGATCATGTCCATGGGTCTGCTCATCGAGGAGGACCGGCCGGTCATCTGGCGCGGCGCCATGCTCAACAAGGCCCTCCAGCAGTTCCTGAAGGATGTGGCCTGGGGCGACCTCGATGTCCTGCTCATCGACCTGCCGCCCGGCACGGGCGATGTCCAGCTCACGCTCATCCAGAACGCCCAGGTCGACGGCGCCGTCATCGTCAGCACCCCGCAGGATGTGGCCTTCCTCGACGCCAAGAAGGCCATCGGCATGTTCGGCACCGTGAAGGTGCCCGTGCTCGGGATCATCGAGAACATGAGCAGCTTCATCTGCCCGGGCTGCGGTCAGGAGACCCAGATCTTCGGCCATGGTGGCGTGAAGGCCGCGGCGGTCCGCATGGAGCTGCCCTTCCTGGGCGAGGTGCCCATCGACCTCGCCATCCGCGAGGGTGGGGACAGCGGCAAGCCCTTCGTGGCGGAGCACCCGCAGAGCCCCCAGACCAAGGTGTTCCAGGACATGGCGGACACCCTCAAGGGCGTGCTGAAGCTCTAGGAATCGGTCCAAGAATCCCTGGACAGGCTCCTAGTTGAGCTTGCCGACGCTCAGGGCGGCGAAGTCCCCGGGGATGGCGACGGCGCCGAAACTCGCCACGCCGGCCTGCCCCTCCTTCGAGAGCACGAAGCGGAGGAATTCTTTCACTGTGGGATCCAGGGCGCGCCCCGGCGCCTTGTTCACATAGATGTAGAGGAACCGCGTCAGCGGATAGGTGGCTTTCTGGATGTTCTCCAGAGTCGGTTCGATGAACCGGTCGCTGCTGAAGGAGGCGATGGGAACGCCCTTCACCATGCGGTTGGCGTACTGCAGGGGGCCGTAGCTGATGCCGCCCCCGTCCACCGCCGGTGCCTCCACCACGGCGAACTGATCCATGAAGGCCTTCAGGGTGGGCTTGAAGTCGCCCTTCTTCATCACATGCTCCCGGAAGAAGGCCCGCGTGCCGGAGTTCTCGTCGCGGCCGTAGGTCTGGATCTCCCGCTGCTTCCAGTCGCCGCCGAGGCCGAGGTCGCCCCACCGCTGGATGTCGCTCTTCGCCCCGCCCTTGCGGGTGGTGGAGAAGATGGCATCAACCTCCTGCATGCGGAGCTGCTTGATGGGATTGTTGGCGTTCACATAGACCACCAGGGCATCCACCGCCACGGGGATGCGTGTGGGGGCGTAGCCGAACTGGGCCTGGAAGGCCGCCAGTTCCTGGTCGGTCATCTCGCGGCTCATCTGGCCCATCAGGGTGCTGCCCTCGATCAGCGCCTTGGGTGCGGTGCCCGAGCCCTTGCAGACGAAGCGCGTGGAGATCCGCGGATGGAACCGCTTGAAGTCCTCCCCCCAGAGCACCATCAGGGGCTCCATGGAATCCGATCCCACGCTCTTCAGCTCGCCGGCGACAGGATGTTCGGGCGCATAGGCCTGGAGGGTGGTTTCCCGCGGGACCGTGGGAACCTCGTGGACTGGCTTGGCGGGCGTCTCCTCGGGAGGCTGGCAGCCCAGGCCCAGCAGAAGCGGGGCGCTGAGCGCACAGGCACGAAAGGTCGTACGAAGGGACATGGGGGAGCCTCCGGCTTCATTCCCCCACGGGGCGATGACGAGGCGATGAAGGCCCGGGATCTTCGTCGTAACCCTCCGCGGGGCGCCGCAAGGCAGGACATGGGCTATCCTGGACCATGCCTAAGCCGCAGATCCCCGAGACCCTCGCTCCGGATCTCCTGGAGCGTCTGCGCGCAAGGTTCCACCCCTGGCCGCTCATCAGCGGGTGGGGCCTCACCATCGAATCCATCGACCCCGGCCTGGCCGTCATGGTGCTCGTGCCCACCAAGGCCGTGATCAACGGCGGCCGCGGCAATGTCAACGGGGGCGTGCTGGCCACCATGGCGGACATGGCGAGCGCCCTGGCCCTCAGCACCGCCTTCGACGGGGCCATGCCCTTCGCCACCTCCGACCTGCACATCCGCTACCTGGAGCCGGCCCGCGGCGAGGTGCGCGGGGAGGCCCAGGTGATGAGGATCTCCGGTCGCAGCGGCATCCTGGAATGCCGGCTCACCTGCGGCGACCACCTGGTGGCCCTCAGCACGGCCAACTTCGCCATCAAGCCTGGGCTCGGAGGCTGAGATGAGGGCCAGCACACCGTTTCCCATGAGGCCGGACGACCAGCAGAATGGGCCGGTGAAGCGCCTGCGCTACACCCTGGCACTGCTGGTGGCCGTCATCGCCTGCGGGGGGCTCGGGTACCACTGGCTGTCCCACCTTGATCCCCTCGACAGCCTTTACATGGCCATCACGACCCTCTTCACGGTGGGCTTCCGGGAACTGGGCGAGGTGAACGCCCGGACGAAAATCTTCACGCTCTTCTACCTCATCGTCGGTCTGGGCGTCGCCACCTACGCCCTGTCGAACCTGACCGCCCTGCTCCTGGAGGGTGACCTCAAGGGCTACATCATGGAGCGCCGCATGCAGAAACGCCTGGACGACCTGAAGGACCACATCATCGTCTGCGGCTTCGGGAAGATGGGCTTCCAGGCCGCCTGGGAGCTAAAGAAGGCCGGCATCCCCTTCGTCATCATCGAACAGGACGATTCCAAGGGTCGCAGCCCCCGCTTCGCCGGGGAGCTGATCCTCTACGGCAACGCCATGGACGAGCTGATGCTGGAGCGCGCCGGCATCCGCCAGGCACGGGGCCTCATCACGGCTCTCACCACCGACGCTGACAATGTCCTGGTGACGCTCACGGTCAAGCAGATCCGCCCCGACCTGCCCGTGGTGGCCCGCAGCGCCAAGCTCGGTACCGAGCGCCAGCTGAGGGCCGCGGGTGCCGACCACATCGTGAGCCCCTACGAGATCGGCGGACGCCGCATGGCGGGGCTGCTGCTCAAGCCGGAAATGATGAACTTCTTCGACATCGTGCTCCAGCAGGAGCAGCTGGAGCTGGGCCTGGAGCGCATCGCCATCGCCCCGCAGTCGGCCCTGGTGGGCCAGACCCTGCGAGAGGCCCGGCTGCGTCACGCCACGGGCTCCCTGCTCGTGGGCCTGGTGCATCCCGGCGCCGGCCTGCGCTTCAACCCCTCCGGCGACGAGCGGTTCCAGGCCGGGGACGAGCTGCTGGTGATGGGCCCCGCCGAGGCCCTGGAAAACCTCACCCAGCTGGCCAAGGGCTGAAGGGATGGAGGCCCACCACCGCCTTCTGCTCGACCTGGCCATGGTGCTGGGTGTCGCGGCGCTGACCTCCGTCCTGTTCCAGAAGCTGAAACAGCCGGCGGTGCTGGGGTACCTGCTGGCGGGCATGATCGTGGGGCCCCATGTGCCGGTGCCGCTGGTGGCGGACCTCGGCAATGTCCGGATCATGGGCGAGCTGGGCGTCATCCTCCTGATGTTCACCATCGGGTTGGAGTTCAGCCTCCCGAAGCTGCTCCACGCAGGACCACCGGCCCTGCTCACGGGCACCCTCCAGGTGGGCACCCAGCTGGTGGCGGGTTTTCTGGTGGCGCGGCTCCTGGGGTGGGCGCCGCTGGAGAGCGCCTTCTTCGGAGCCAGCCTCTCCATCGCCTCCACCATGATCCTGGCCAAGCTGTTTGAGGAGCGGGGGCTCCGCGGCGCGCTGAAGGACACGGTCCTGGGCGTTCTGCTGGTGGAGGATCTCCATGCCGTGCTGCTGCTGGCGGCCCTCACCGCCGCGGCCTCCCTCGGCGGGCCCAGTGCCGGGGCCATTGCAGGCACCCTGCTCAAACTGATGCTCTTCCTGGTCCTCCTCGTGGGCGCCGGGCGGCTGGTGGTTCCCCGGGCCCTGCGATGGGTGGCCGACCATGCCCGGGACGAAGTGCTGCTGGTGGTGGCGGCCGGGCTCTGCTTCGGGTTGGCCCAGTTGGCCGCCTGGGCCGGTTTCTCCGTGGCCATGGGTGCCTTCGTGGCCGGCATGCTGATCTGCGAATCCGGCCGGGGGCGCAAGGTGGAGCACCTGGTCCATCCCCTGAGGGATCTCTTCGCGGCCATGTTCTTCGTGGCGGTGGGCATGATGATGGAGCCCGCGGTCCTGATGCGGGATTGGCATCTGGTGCTGCTCTTCACGGCCCTGGTCATCGCCGTGAACGCCCTCTCCGTCACCGTGGGGGCCACCCTGGCGGGGCTTCCCCTGGCCCTGGGCGTGCGGGCGGGCCTGGCCCTTGGGCAGGTCGGTGAGTTCGGGTTCATCCTCTTGGGTGCCGGCATCGGGCTCGGTGTGGTCGACCCTTCCCGCTACGCCCTGCTGGCCGCCATCTGCGTGGCCACGGCCCTGGCCACCCCGGCCCTGCTGACCGCCGGGGAACCCGCGGCCCGGCTGCTGGAGCGGCGACTCTCCCCGGCCCTCAAGACCTACCTGGGCCTCTACCAATCCTGGGCCGCGACCCTGCGCGCCCCGGCCATCCGGAAGGCCCCGGGCGCCGCCGTCCGGCGGACCTTCCTGTTCCTGCTGCTGGACAGCGTGCTCATCGGCCTGGTGGCCTCGCTGGCGCCCCGGGTGATGCGGATGGGCACGGCCTGGCTCGAAGGCCGGGGAACCCTGGGGCACACCCTGGCCCAGGGTGCGGTCCTGCTGGCGGCGGCGGTCGTGGTGGTCTTCGTGGTGAGCCGGATGGTGCGCCGCAGCCGGATCCTGGCCGAGGGCCTGCTGGACCTGCCCGGCCCCGGCGACCTGGGTACCCGGCCCGACATCCGACGGGCCTTCCGCACGGGTCTGCGGCTGGCGGTGCTGCTGCTGGCGGGCCTTCCGGTCCTGGCGGCCGTGCTGGCGCTGGTGCCCCTGGCTTCTCTCGGCGCCCTCGGCGCCGCCACGGCCCTGGCCATCCCCCTGCTGCTCTGGCGACGGGCCCAGCGCCTTCAGAGGGACCTGGCCTCGGACTCCGGGTGGATGGGTGCCGATGCGCGGGACCCCTGGGATGCGGATGAAGAGGCCCCGGCCCCGCCCGTCCCGGGGGGCTGGCGCACGCTGCGCATCGGGGCCCGCTGTCCCTCTCTGGGCCGCAGCCTGGGCGAGCTGGATCTGCCCGGCAGCGCCGGAGTGGCCCTGGTGGCCCTGTTGAGGGAAGGCCACCTGCTGGAACCCAAGCCCGAGGCCCTGCTCCAGCCCGGCGACCTGCTGGCCCTCAGCGGCAGCGCCTCCGCCCTGGACGAGGCGGAGGCGCTGCTGGGGCGGGAGTCGACGGCCGGACCCGCCTGAGATCCCCGGTCGAGCTGACCAGGCGGATCAAGCCCGTCAGGGGCGTCCGGAAGGAGCCACGGGGCCGGCCGCGGGGACAACCGGCCGGGACGGGCGCCCGTGAGGCAGGCGGGCCTCCATCTCCGCCAGTTCCCAGGCGGTGACGGCCATGGCCTGGGCGCCCTGCACGAGCTGCTCGGGCACCACATGATCCGGGAAATCCATCTGGCTGTGGTGGGTGCCCAGGAAGTAGTCCACGGGCTCCTGGATGGCGGCGAAGGCGGGCACGCCGGCCCGGTCGAAGGGCGCGTGGTCGGTGCTGTTCATGGTGCGGAGGGACAGCTCCTTCACGCCCAGGTCGTTGAGGGGCGCGATGGCCTGGGCCATGAGGCCGCGGCAGTTCTCGCGGCCCTGCAGCGTGAAGCCCTTCACCATGCCCGTGCCCATGTCGTGGACCAGCACGGCCTGGATGGCGTCCAGGTCCGCCTTGTGCGCCTCGGCGTAGGCGCGGGAACCCAGGAGGCCCTGCTCCTCGCCGCTCCACAGGACCACCCGCAGGGTCCGGCGGGGCTTCAGGCCCGTGGCCTGCAGGGCCCGCAGCACCTCCAGGGCGACGGAGCTGCCCGTGGCGTTGTCCGTGGCGCCCGTGCCGAGGTCCCAGCTGTCCAGGTGTCCGCCCACGATGACCACTTCGCCGGGCTTCTCGCGGCCCGGGATCTCGCCGACGAGGTTGTAGGCCTGGACCGGCGCCGCGGAGAAAGTGCCGCCCAGGGACAGTTCCAGCTTCACGGGCTCCTTCCGGGCCAGCAGGCGGACCAGCATCTTGTAGGGTTCCTGGGGCACATAGGCTGCGGGGAGGGCGGGCTTTTTGGAATCGCGCCCGGCGCCGCCGCTGGTGAAGCCCAGCCCGTTCTTCCGGCCTGACATGGACAGGGTGGCCAGGGCGCCCTCGTCGAGGAGGAACTGGGTCATGGCCGCCTGCTCCGCCTGGAAGGCCTCCATGTCGCGGCCCCGGCGGTCCAGGGGGGGACGCTTGTCGTCGGGGTTGGTCCGCAGCAGGATCCGGCCCTTGAGCTGGCCTTTGAAGGCCTTGAGCTCCTCCAGGTTTCGGGCATCCACCAGGACCAGCTCACCCTTCACGGCCCCCTTGGTGGCGGGGGTCCAGGCCAGCTGGTCCACCCGGAAGCGCAGGCCGTTGTGGGTGAGCAGCCGCGCGCTGTCCACGCCGCGGGTCCAGGCCAGGCCGAAGTCGTAGGCCTCCTCGTGGACATTCACCGCCCCGAGCCGGGTCATCTCAGCCTTGGCCCAGGCCTGGGCCTGGCGGAGCTTGTCCGAGCCGGTGAGGCGGGGGCCGATCAGATCCGAGAGGTATTCCACCCGCGCCACCACCCCGGCGTGTTCCTTGATCTCCCGCAGCAGCTTCCCGGCCGGCGTATCCGGGTAGTCCTTCATCACCGGCACGGGAGAGGGGACGGGAGCGGCCGGCGGAAAGGGGGCCTGGGCCTGGAGGAGGGCGCCCAGGGACAGGGCGAGCAGGACGAAGGGGGTCCGCGGCATGGGAACTCCAGATTGGAAAAGGGAAGGACTCGTGCCAGCAAACATCAAAAAACGAGGTATGGCAAGGCCTGTCTCGGGCGGTATGATGACGATGTTTCGGGAAATAGCGAAATGAACTCGGACCCTCTCCGTCCCCTCGTGGACACCCTCAAGACCCTCGCCCACCCCGTGCGCCTGCGCATCCTGGCGCTGCTCCATGCCGGGGAGCTCTGTGTCTGCGAGGTAGCCGAAGTGCTGGGCCTGGCGCCGTCCACCGTCTCCGAACACCTGACCGGCCTGCGCCGCACGGGCCTGGTACGCGAGTGGAAGGTGGGCCGCTGGGTCCATGTGGCCCTGGCCGATGCCGCCGCCACGACCCCCCTGCTGGAGGCCCTCTGGCCCCTCATGGCCGGGGCCGAAGCCGACCTGGCCCGCGACCGGGCCCAGGCCCTCGCCCTGCGCTGCGAGACCTGCGATCCCTCCGCCTGTCCCCCCTCACGAACCCCCAAGGAGCCTGCATGACCGCCCAGCCCCAGACCGAAGCCGCCACCCAGGCCGGCCTCGGCGAGACCACCCTCAACCTCATCGCCCTGGGGGCGGCCATCGGCGCCAACGCCGAGCGGGCCTTCCGTGCCCACCATGCCCGGTTGACGGAGCTCGGCGTGTCCAACGACGACATGATCGAAGCGGTGAACATGGCCCTCCGCGTGAAGGGCGATCCCCATTCGCAGATCATGGCCCTGGCCCAGACCGCGCTGGTCGGCGAGGGCGGCGGCTGCTGCGGCGGCGCCTGCGCCTGCGAAGAGGCCGGCGGCCAGAAGGGCGACTGCGGCGACGACTGCGACTGCAAGTAGGCGACAGCAAGCAAGGAGGTGTCCATGTCCACGGGCCGGCTGTCCTTCCTGGATCGGTTCCTCACCTTGTGGATCTTCCTGGCCATGGGCCTCGGTGTGCTCCTGGGCTTCGCCGCGCCCGGCTTCAACCGCGCCATCAATGCCTGGAATGTGGGCACCATCAGCCTGCCGCTGGCCGCGGGCCTGATCCTGATGATGTATCCGCCCCTGGCCAAGGTGAAGTACGAGGAACTGCATCTCGTCTTCCGGAACAAGAAGGTGCTGGGCCTGTCGCTCCTTCAGAACTGGATCATCGGGCCCCTGCTCATGTTCGGGCTGGCCGTGCTCTTCCTGCGCGACCGGCCCGAGTACATGCTGGGCCTCATCCTCATCGGCCTGGCCCGCTGCATCGCCATGGTCATCGTGTGGAACGACCTGGCCAAAGGCGACACCGAGTACTGCGCGGGTCTGGTGGCCTTCAACTCCATCTTCCAGGTGCTCTTCTTCAGCGTGTACGCCTGGTTCTTCGCGACGGTGCTGCCCGCGAAGCTGGGCCTTCAGGGCGCCGTGGTGAACATCACCATCGGCCAGATCGCCGAGAGCGTCTTCATCTATCTGGGCATTCCCTTCATCGCCGGCTTCCTCACGCGCTTCATCCTCGGGAAGCTCAAGGGACTCGACTGGTATCACCGGGTCTTCGTACCGAAGATCAGCCCGCTGACGCTTGTGGCGCTGCTGTTCACCATCGTGGTGATGTTCAGCCTCAAGGGCGACACCATCGTGAAGCTGCCCTTCGATGTCATCCGCATCGCCATCCCGCTGCTGATCTACTTCGTGGTGATGTTCCTGGTCAGCTTCTGGCTGTCCAAGAAGGCCGGGGCCACCTATCCGCAGAGCGCCACGCTGAGCTTCACGGCCGCCAGCAACAACTTCGAGCTGGCCATCGCCGTAGCCGTGGCCACCTTCGGCATCGCCCACGGCGCGGCCTTCGCCGCCGTCATCGGGCCGCTGGTGGAGGTGCCCGTGCTCATCAGCCTGGTGGGCGTGGCCTTCTGGCTGAAGAAGAAGTGGTACCCGGCCAGCGCGGAGATGATCTCCGGCGTCACCTGCTGCCCGGCCGTCGAACCCTCGGCGGAATCCGACAAGAGGTGAGGCATGGGCACCTTCGATGGCAGAGGCATGGTGATCCAGGGGCTGCGGTTCCTGGCGCCGAAGGAGGCGCTGGCTGCGCTGAACGAGGGCGCCCTCTTGGTGGACCTCCGCCTGGATGAGCTGGCGGAAATGAAAGCCTTCAAGGTGCCCGAGACGATCCGCATCCCCCACGAGGAACTCCCCGGCCTGCTCGCGGAGCTGCCCGCAGGCCGGCCCCTGCTGCTGGCCGACAGCGCCGGCGTCTACACCAAGGAAGCCGCGCACCGGCTGCTGGAGCACGGGTTCACCCAGGTGGCCTGCCTCAACGGCGGCATGCTCCTCTGGGATCAGGAGGGCCTGCCCGTCGCGACCGATGCCGCGGCCCTCCTCCACGGCGAGTGTCCCTGCGTCCTGCGCCCCCGGAAAGGCCACCGATGATCCGCCCCGTCCTGCCCACCGATGCCCCGGCCCTGGCTGACATCTACAACCCCTATGTGCGGGACACCATCATCACCTTCGAGGAGGAGCCCGTCTCGGTGGCGGAGATGGGGGCGCGCATGGCCAAGGTGACAGCGACCTATCCCTGGCTCGTGTGGGAGGAGGACGGCGCGGTCCTGGGCTACGCCTACGCTTCGACCTGGCGGACCCGGCATGCCTACCGCTTCGCCGTGGAGACCACCATCTACCTGGCAGCGGACCATCACGGCCGGGGCCGCGGGGCCGCGCTCTATGGGGCCCTGCTGGCGGAACTCAAGCAGCGCGGCTTCCACTCGGCCCTGGGCTGCCTGGGCCTGCCCAATGATCCCAGCGTGCACCTGCATGAAAAGCTCGGCTTCCGGAAGGTGGGTCACATGACCGAGGCGGGCTGGAAGTTCGGCGCCTGGGTGGATGTGGGCTTCTGGGAACGGATGCTGTGAAGGAGCCGCGGTGACCTCGATCCTCTTCCTCTGCGTGGCCAACAGCGCCCGGTCCCAGCTGGGCGAAGGCCTGGCGCGCCAGATGTTCCCCGGCTTCCGCATCCAGAGCGCCGGCAGCCGGCCCAGCCGCGTGAACCCCCATGCCATCGAGGCTCTGGCGGAGAAGGGCATCGATGCCTCGGGGCACACCTCGAAGCCCGTGTCGGACATCGACCCCGCGACCGTGGACCTGGTCATCACCCTCTGCGCTGAGGAGGTGTGTCCGGCCTTCCTGGGAAAGGCCGAGCGCCTGCACTGGCCCATCCCCGACCCGGCCGCCGATTCCGCATCGGGGGATCCGGCGCTCACACCCGAGGACCTGCGGGCCCGCTTCCGCGCCGCCCGCGATGAGATCGCCCGCCGGCTGGAGATCTTGGGCCGCGAACGGGGCTGGAGTTCATGAATTTCGAAAAAAATCGAAATTAGATCTTGCGCCCTATTTCGACAAATCTAGAATTAAGTCAGGAGGAGACCATGACCGGGCGGGTGGAGCAGGCGGCAGAGCGGCTGAAGGCCCTCGGACACCCCGTCCGCCTGACCATCCTGCGCCGCCTGGTGCAGGGCCCCGAGGCGGGGACGCCCGCCGGAGAGCTGCAGTCGCGCCTGGACATTCCGGGCTCCACCCTCAGCCATCACCTGGCCACCCTCGCCGACGCCGGCCTGGTGCGGGTGGCCCGGGAAGGCACCACGCTCCGCTACCGCGCCGACTACGGTGTGCTGCGGGCGCTGACCGAATACCTCTGGCAGGACTGCTGCGCCGGTGGCGCCGCGGACGACCCCCAACCTTCGCCCTGCTGCCGCAGGGACTGACCTTCCACTTCCCTGGGATCTGGATGCCGCCGGCGTCCCGGGGACCGTTCATCCGAAAGGCCCGACCATGGAACCCGAAACCATCAAATCCGCCGTGCGTGACCGCTACGCCGGCTTCGTCACCAAGAACCAGAGCTGCTGTGGTCCATCCACCTCCTGCGGCTGCGGGCCCGGCGACGCGAGCCTGGACCTGGGCTACGACGCGAAAGACCTCGCCGCCGTGCCCGAGGGCGCCAACCTGGGCCTGGGCTGCGGCAATCCCGTGGCCCTGGCGGCGCTGAAACCCGGCGAGACCGTGCTGGACCTGGGCTCCGGCGCGGGCTTCGATGCCTTCCTGGCCGCCCGGCGCGTGGGCCCCGAGGGCCGTGTCCTTGGCGTGGACATGACGCCGGAGATGATCGCCCGCGCCACGACCCTGGCAAAGACGCACGGCTACGCGAATGTGGAGTTCCGCCTGGGCGACATCGAAGCCCTGCCCGTGGCCGATGCCAGCGTGGATGTCATCCTCTCCAACTGCGTCGTGAACCTCACCACGGACAAGGCGAAGGCGTTTCGCGAGGCCTTCCGGGTGCTGAAGCCCGGCGGCCGCCTCCAGGTGTCCGACCTGGTGCTGGCCCGACCCCTGCCAGAGGCCCTGCGGTCGGACATGGATGCCTACGCGGCCTGCGTGTCCGGCGCCATGCTCAAGGGCGACTATCTGGCCGCCATCCGTGCCGCGGGCTTCGAAGGCGTGACCGTGGCTGCCGAACGCTGCTTCGGCCTCGCGGAGCTGTCGCCCGAGTTCATGGAACTGGCCAGGCGCCGCTACCCCGGCATGAGCCCCGAGGAGCTGGAGCTCCTGGCCAGTTCGGTGCTCAGCATCCAGGTGGAGGCCACCAAGACGGCCCAGGTGGGGAAGACGACAGACCGGGCCTGCTGCGCGCCCAGCTGCTGCGGATGATGGGGGATGACCGTGGACTCGAAAGGCTGTGCCTGTGCCGCGCCCACCCCGGCTCCCGGGGGCGGTTTCTGGAAATCGGGAGGGTGGCTGCTGGCCGCCCTCCCGGCTTGGATCGCCCTCTATCTCGCGCTCAAGCCCATGGCCGATGGGCTGGCCTTCCGGGTCCTGGGCCTGCAGGCCGGCAGCCGCCTGGGCGAGGCCGTGGCCTTCTTTGTCTACGACGCGCCCAAGGTCCTGATGCTTCTGGGTGCCGTGGTGCTGGGCGTGACCTTCGTGCAGACCTTCATCAGCCCGGAGCGTACCCGCGACCTGCTGGCGCGGCGCACCGGGGCCTGGAGCAACCTGCTGGCGGCCCTGCTGGGCATCGCCACGCCCTTCTGCTCCTGCTCGGCGGTGCCGCTGTTTATTGGCTTCGTGCGGGTGGGCGTCCCCCTGGGGGCCACCTTCAGCTTCCTGGTCTCGGCGCCCATGGTGAACGAAGTGTCGCTGTTCCTGCTGCTGAGCCTCTTCGGCTGGCGCATCGCGCTGCTCTACGCGGCGACGGGCGTGGCCGTGGCCTTCCTCTCGGGCTGGATCATCGGCAAGCTGCGCCTGGAGCGCCACCTGGAGCCATGGGTGATGGAGATCCCCTTCGAAGCCTCTCAAGCCTCGGCGGCCGCCCTGGGCTTCTCCAACCGTCTCGATCTGGCACTCCAGGGGACGAAGGACATCGTCGGGAAGGTGTGGCCCTTCGTCCTGGCGGGCATCGCCGTGGGCGCCTTCCTGCACGGCTACGCGCCGGCGGAGCTGCTGGCCCGGTTCATGGGCAAGTCCGCCTGGTGGAGCGTGCCCCTGGCCGTGCTCATCGGCGTGCCCCTCTATGCCAACGCCGCCGGCATCATCCCCATCGTGCAGGTGCTGCTGGCCAAGGGCGCCGCCCTGGGCACGGCCCTGGCCTTCATGATGGCCGTCACGGGTCTTTCGCTCCCGGAGACCGTCATCCTGCGGAAGGTCCTGAAACCGCGGCTGCTGGGGGTTTTCCTGGGCATCGTCGCCGCGGGCATCGTGCTGGTGGGGTTTCTGTTCAACGCGCTGCTATAGGAGGTTCCATGAAGATCGAAGTGCTGGGCAGCGGCTGTGCCAAGTGCAAGCTGCTGGCGGAACGGGCCGAGGAGGCTGCGAAGGGGCTGGGTGTGGACTTCACGCTGGTGAAGGTCACTGAGTACCCGGACATCGTGGCCCGGGGCGTGATGTCCACGCCTGGCCTCGTGGTGGATGGCGTCGTGAAGAGCCAGGGCCATGTGCCCACGGTGGCGGCCATCCGGGATCTGCTGCGGTAGCATCTCCGCACACCACGAGGGACTCCCCATGCGCATCGGCATCCTGGGTTATGGCCGCTTCGGGAGGGCTCTGGGCGAGCTGCTCCACGAGGCCGGCCATGCCTATCGGGCCTGGGATCCCGGGGGCGGAGTTCCCGTGGAATGCCGGGGGGCCGGCCTGCGGGAGCTGGCGGAGGCCTCCGAGGCCCTGGTGCTGGCGGTGCCCATCGCCGCCCAGGCCGCTGCGCTGGCGAGTCTCCGGCCCCACCTGCAGCCGGGCCAAGTGGTCTTCGATGTGGGCAGCGTGAAGGCGGGACCCTGCGCCCTGCTGGACGCGCAACTGGGTGAGGAGATCCCCCATGCGGGTACCCACCCGCTCTTCGGACCCGTCAGCCTGGCCCGGGCCGAACGGCCCCTGCGCGTGGTGCTCTGCCCCTCGGCGAAGCATCCGGCGGCGGCGGATCGGGTGGAATGGCTGTTCCGCAGCCTCGGCTGCGAGGTGCTGCGCCAGAGCCCCGAAGACCATGACCGCGTGATGGCCACCACCCACGCCCTGACCTTCTTCGTGGCCAAGGGGCTGCTGGCCGTGGGCGCGGGTGCCGAGCTGCCCTTCACGCCGCCCTCCTTCCACGCCATCGCCCGCACGCTGGAGTCCGTGCGTGAGGATGCAGGCCACCTCTTCGCCGCGCTGCAGAACGAGAATCCCTTCGCCGCCGGGGCCCGGGAGGGCCTGCTGGAGGCGCTTTCCGCCATCCACCGGAGCCTGGCGGAGGCGGCGGAAACCGGGGGTGGCGAACAGCTGTCCATCCCGGACCTGGGCACGCGGTCCCCGGTGCTGCAGGAGGCCCGCGACCACATCGACGCTCTGGACCAGGAGCTGGTGGCCCTGCTGGCCCGCCGCACAGAGTTGGGGCTCCGCGCGGGCCGCGCGAAGGCCGAGCTGGGCCTGCCGGTGCACGACCCCGAGCGCGAGGCCTCGCAGCTTCAAGCCCGGCGCGCCTGGGCCGACGCCGCAGGGCTGGACGCCCAGGGCGTCGAAGAGGTCTTCCGCGCCGTGCTGCGGGCCTCCCGTTCGGCCCAGGGGCGCTAGCAGATCAGTAGGGCAGGTCCAGCGCCTTGCACAGGAAGGAGACGAGCGGAGAGGCCTGTCGGCAGGCGGCGGCCACCTGGTCGACGAAATCGGGCGCCGCCACTTCGGCATTCGTGAACCCGGTGGAGGTGTAGAAGTCCTTGAGCTTGAGATCCTCCGCGCAGGGATGGGCGGGGTCGAAACCCTGGGGCACCCGCTTCAGTGCCTCCCCTTCGATCTCCAGCCCCGACTTCCGTAGGGCCTTCCAGGCCGCAGGCTTGGCGGCGATGGCCTGGCGGACCTTGAACAGCGAATCGGGATCCGGATGCCACAGGCCGCCACCGGCGAAGCTGCCGCCGGGCTCCAGGTGGAGGTAGAAGCCCGGGCCGTGGACACCGCCGGCCTGCATGGCCCGGTGGGGGAAGTGGGCCGCGACATGCGTTTTGTAGGGCGTCTTGTCCTTCGAGAACCGCGTGTCGCGGTAGATCCGGAACATGGAGCCGCCGGAGGGCCGCGGGTCGGCGATGAAGTGGCGACTGATGGAGGCCAGCGGGCCGCTGAAGGCGGCAATGAGCCGCAGCATGGGGTCGCGGGCCTCGGCCTCGTAGCGCGCCTTGTTCTCCTGGAACCACGCGCGCTCGTTGTGCGCCTTCAGATCCTTCAGGAACCGGAAGGAGGCGGGTCCCAGCGGGTTCTCAGATCCGGAGAGGGTTTCTTTCGGGGCCACGGTGCCTCCTGGAGAGCGCCACCAGGGTACGCCCAAAACGAGTCGGGCCCCCGTGCGGGGGCCCGTTCGCAGGCGATGAATCGCCCGTGCGCCTTACTTGCCGAAGCGCTTGCTGACTTCGCTCCACTTGATGTTCTCGGGAATGATGTCGAGGTACTTCGGGCGGGCGGTGCCGTAGTCCACCATGTAGGCGTGCTCCCAGCTGTCGACGACCAGGAGCAGGTCCTGCTCGATGGGCATGCCCAGGTGGTGCTCGGCGACGAAGTAGGTGTGCAGCTTGCCGTCGCGGCGGTTTCGGGTGAGCAGGGCCCAACCGGGACCGCCCAGGGCGCAGGCCTTGAGGTCGGCGAGCACTTTCTCCTGGCCGCCGGCGGCATCCAGGGCGGCCTTCAGGCCGGCGCTGATCTGGTTGTCGGCGCCCAGGTTCTCGAAGTAGAGCTCGTGGAGGAAGGAGCCGTTGAAGGCCACGGCCTCGCGGCGCTTCAGCTCGCTGTATTCGTTGTAGGAGTAGTTGGGCTTGGTGTTGTCGACCGTCGCCAACCGCTCCTCGATCTCGTTCAGCTTGGTGACATAGCCCTTGTAGAGGCCGAAGTGCTGGTCCAGCTGGGAATCGCTGAGCCCCTTGAGGGCGCCACCCTTCAGGTGGTCGTAGTTCTTGGCGGTGTAAGCCATGGTCATCTCCTTGGCTGCGCGAAGCGCGGACTATTAGTTTACCAATAAAGTCGGAAATTAGAGAAAACAGGCTAATTGTTCAGGTCTCTATCCGCAATCAAGCGCGGCGCGAGGGGCTGTGGGCTGGCTTCAGCCCAGCATCTCCCGCAGGAACCAGGCTTCCTTCTGGTGGACCTGCACGAAGCGCGTGAGCAGGTCCGCAGTGCCGGGATCGCCGGCGCCGTTGGCCAGTTCGATGCCCTCGTGCATGAGGGCGACGGTGGCCTCCTCGTTGGCCAGGGCCTCCTTCAGCATGCTTTCAGGATCCAGGCGGACGGCGGGATTGGAGATGGCCGCCTTGGTCTGGGCCTCGATCTGGGCCGGGGCATGGAGGGGGACGCCGCCCAGCATGCGGATCCGCTCCGCCAGCTCATCCACCGTGCCGTCGGCGGCGGTGTAGAGATCCTCGAAGCGCAGGTGGTAGTCGCGGAAGTGGGGGCCGGTGACGGTCCAGTGATAGCGCTTGGCGTTGAGGGCCAGCACGAAGGCGGTGGCGAGTTCGGCGTTCAGGTGGTCGATGACGGTTCGGTTCATGATCTCTCCTCAGGAAGGCCAGGCGGTCCATGCGGCGGGCGCGGGCCAGCGGCCGGACACCTCGGCGTGGTTGGAGACGAGGGCGGCGATGGTGCGGCCGTCCGGAATGAGGTAGCGCAGCGCCAGCACGGAGGGCAGGCGATCATCGGGCCCGGCAGCGCCGCGGTCCACCGCGGGCAGAGCGAAGGAGCCATCGATCAGTTCCAGCCGGAGCTGATCCGGGAAACGCTGGAGGGCGCTCAGGCGGGCATCACGCACCTCGTCGGGGAAACCCAGGAACAGGGTGGCAACGAGGCTCAGGCCGCCGGCTTCGCGGCGCGGCGCCAGCACCGCGAAGGAGGCGCGGGACTCGGCCACATCCTCCGCGGGTGCGGTTTCCAGGGTCATGCCCTCGGCCCAGAGCGTTTCCACCACCTGGTCCTCGACGCTCTCGGCGGTCTCGGGCTGGAAGGTGATCCCTTCCGCCAGATCCAGCCGCAGGGCGGCCTGGCGGGCCAGGAAAGCCTGGCGGGCCTCAAAGCGGGCGCGTTCGGAGGCGGGGTCGAAGGCGAGGTGCATGGCCACCTCAGATGTGCTTGGCGATGTCGGCGTCGGGGGCGGCCATGCCGCCGGACTGCAGCTTCGTCAGCGCGTCCTGGAAGCGGCCGGCATGGAAACGCTCCACCTTGGCCAGGGTCTCGAACCAGGCGGCGATCTCGGCGTAGCCCTCTTCCCGGGCCAGGCGGGCGAACTCGGGATACATGTCGGTGTATTCGTAGGTCTCACCGGCGACGGCGGATTTCAGGTTGGTCAGGGTGTCGCCCAGGGGCATGCCGGTCGCCGGGTCGCCGGCCTGCGCCGCCAGGAACATGAGGTGCTTCAGGGCGTGGCCCGTCTCGCCGTCGGCGCTGTGCTTGAAGAGCGCGGCCACTTCCGGGAGGCCTTCCTTCTCCGCGACCTGGGCCATCCAGGTGTAGCGGCGGTTCGCCTGGCTCTCGCCGGCGAAGGCAGCTTTGAGGTTCTGGTGGGTCTTGGATTCGGGGAAGGACATGGTGTCTCCTGTGGCCGTCAACGGCGGCATCAAGGTAGAGCCATCTCCGTGCCAATGCAATAAGTCAAATCATTGAATGGATTCAGCTAAGCCCAAGGGCCGCGGCCCAGGACGATTCCCGACCGGCCGGGAGCCGGATTCGCGAGATGTCGAGAATGGGTGTGAGCGCGCCGGGTCAGCGGGCCGGGGACAGGGCGGCCCGGATCTGGGCGGCGTCCAGGCTGAGGGCCCGGCCGAAGCCCAGGACAAGGCGTCCGGTGGCGGGCCGGAGGCGGAAGAAGGAGAAATCCCCCAGGCCGAGGGTCAGCTCCGCTTGCGGAAACCGGGCCAGGTAGGCCTCTGCCGCCGAATCGTACTCGCCCGAATCCGCTGAGATCGCCTCGGCCGCGCCCTGCAGCGTCACCCGGGGCAGGGCCAGGGGATCCGGGTTCTCCTCCAGGGGGGCGGTGAACAGCAGGCTCATCCGGGCATCGGCCACCAGGTCGCGGGTGTGCTGGGCCAGGCGGCTCACATGGATGAGAAACCCTGAGCCGTCCGGCGCCGCGACCACCGGCACCATGGACACGAAGGGCGCCCCCTCGTGCAGGGTGCCCAGGGAGGCGATGGGCATGGCCAGCAGGGCTTCGAGCATGGCTTCCGTGGTGGGTTCCATGGGGCCTCCGTGCGATTGCCATCATGCCCCTTTCGGGGGCCGGTGGGGGGGCTTTGGCGGGATTCAGTTCCCGAAGGCCTGCGCGACGATCCGGCCCACCTCGGCCAGCGTCGCCTCCCGGTGCTGCGGGGAGGCGGACGAGCCGGTGGTGTAGGCGGCCACCAGGATGGGTGCCCGGCCTGGTGGCCGCAGGATGGCCACATCGTTCGTGGTGCCGCGGGCTCCGGAGCCGCTCTTGTCCCCGGCCTGCCAGCCTGCGGGCAGTCCCGCGCGGAGCCGGTTCCGGCCCGTGGTGCTGGCCCCCATCCAGGCCTCCAGGCGCTGGCGGGTGTCGGGCCTGAGCGCAGAGCCCACCAGCAGGGCCTGCAGGTCCCTCACCATGGCGGCGGGCGTGGTCGTGTCCCGGGGGTCCCCGGGGCAGGCCTCGTTCAGCTCTGGCTCGAAGCGATCCAGGCGCGTGTCGGAGTCCCCCAGGCTGCGCGTGAAGGCGGTGAGGGCTGCGGGCCCCCCGAGGCGCCGGAGCAGCAGGTTGGCCGCGGTGTTGTCGCTGACCACCACGGCGGCGGCGCAGAGTTCCTCCACGCTCAGCTTCCCCTCGGCCACCCGCGCCCGCGTCACGGGCGCATGGTCGAGCAGGTCTGCCGGGCCGTAGGGGAGGGTCCGGTCGAGGGTCTCGCGGCCCGCGTCCACCTGGGCCAGCACCGCCCCTGCCAGCAGCACCTTGAAGGTGCTGCAGAGGGGGAACCGCTCACCGGCCCGGTAGTCGAGCCAGCGCCCAGAGCCCGTGTCCAGGGCGGCCACGCCGAGGCGTCCCCCGCTCCGCGTCTCCAGGGCGGCCAGCGCCGCGGCCGGGCGGGCTGGATCCGTGCGCTTCACGAGGTTGGAGGCCGGCGGCGCGCCCTGAAGGGACAGACCCAGCAGGATCACGGCGGTGGCTAGAGGGAAGATCGGGTGCATGGGGCCGCGGGTTTGGCGATGACCTCTTACTCGGAGGCAGGCTGGCCTTCGCCGGAACCGCCCTCGGTGCCGCCGTCCTCATCCCCCTCCGATTCCGGGATGTCGTTGCCGAGGGCATCCTTCTTCAGCGCCTTCTTCTGCAGCTTTTCTTCCTTCTTCTTCTGCCGGGCCAGGTCCTTCTGCCGCTTCTCGAAGTTGTAGTTGGGCTTTCTGGCCATGGCGAGTCCGATCACGAAAGAGGTTGAAGCTGATCCAGCCTGAGGCCTTAGTCTACCGCCTCGTCCGCCGAAGCGCCTGGATGAGGTCGTCCAGCCGCTGCAGGAAGGTGGAGCGGTCCCGCGCCGTGAACGGGGCGGGGCCCGTTCCCATCTCGCCCATGGCCCGCAGGTGGGTCATCAGCTCGCGGCTGGCCAGGGCATCGCCGATGGACTCGGGCGAATACACCTTGCCCTTGGCATCCAGGGCCCGGGCGCCCTTCTCCAGACAGCGGGCCGCCAGGGGGATGTCGGCCGTCACGGCGATGTCCGAGGCCGTGATCTGCTCGACGATCCAGTCGTCGGCGCCGTCGAACTGGCCCTTCGCCACCACCACCGACTCGAACAGCGGATTGCGCGGCACCCGCAGGGGCGAGTTGGAGACGAGCAGCACCTTCAGCCCGCACCGCGTGGCCACGCGGAAGACTTCCTCCTTCACGGGGCAGGCATCCGCATCCACGAAGATGCGGATGTCGGGAGGCTCTATCTGAATTCCGCTCATGGCTGCCGCCCCGCGGCCGCCAAGGCCGCCAGGGAGGCCTGCAGCCGGGCGACCTGCACCGGATCGAGCAGCCGACCCTGGGCATCCAGCCCCGAGCGGGCCAGGGGCAGGGAGAGCGAGGCCTCGGGCACGACCTGGGCTGACATCACCTCCAGGGTGTGCACCAGGGACGCATGGGCCCGGGCCCCGCCTTCGAGAGAGGGTGAGGCGCTCCAGGCAGCGGTGGGCTTGCCCACGCAGTCGCCCGAGGAGACCACCCACTCCAGCAGATTCTTCAGTACCGCGGGCATGGCGTGGATGTACTCCGGCGTGCAGATCAGCAGGCCGTCCGCCTCGCGCAGGCGCTCCCGCAGGTCCGCCACGGACGCCGGCAGGGGCTCCACATCCCGCTCCGGGCTGTAGTGGGGTAGGTCGTCCAGGCCTTCCCAGCGCCGGATCTCCAGATCGGGGGGCGCCAGGCGGGCCGCCTCCTGCAGCAGCAGCGTGTTGAGGGACTGGGGCCGGAGGCTTCCGGACAGGGCGAGGATGCGCACCGGCTCAATCCTTCCGGCGCCAGATGAGGCCCGCGCCGACGGCCACGGCCGCCAGGCCGACCCAGACGGGGATCCGCACGGTTTCCTTCTCCTTCACCGTGAACTCCAGGGGGCCCAACTTGGCGTCATGGCTGTCCTTCGTGTAGCTGAACTCCGGCCAGGCGAGCGACGCCGCGCCGAGGAGCAGGAGGATCAGGCCGGCAAGGGGCTTCAGCCGCATGGGCTCACTCCGCCTTGTCCAGGCTCCACTTCCCGGCGCCCCGGCAGGCCATGAAGAGGAAGAGGAAGCAGAACACCACCGCCAGCTCGCCCTTGTTCACGGCTGGCCAGAATGCGGCGCCGAACTGGAACTTCCAGTGGAACTGCATGTAGGCCACGGCCATCATGCCGCTGCAGAGGAAGGCCGCCAGGCGGGTCTGGAAGCCCACCAGGATGGCGAGGCCGCCCACGAGCTCGAGGACACCGCCGATCCAGATCTGCGATCCCACCGGCGGCTGGTGCTCGGCCAGCAGGCCCAGGACCTTCTGGGCGCCGTGGAAGGCGAACAGCAGGCCCGAGACGATCCGCAGCAGCGCATAGGTTTCATCCGAATACTTGCCGAGCCACTTCATGAGGATCTCCCGGAGAGGTTGTGAGGACATTCTTGCACCTTCCTCCCCCTCGCCCCGCGCCGTCGGAAATCTGGGCGGCCGCAGCGGCCGGTTGACGGGTCAGAGGCGCTTCTCGGTCGTCAGAGGCCTGGGTGCACCGGGGCGCCGGCCTCGGTCCCCACCACTGTGATCCAGGGGCGCACCCGCCAGTGGCGCACCAGGCCGTGCAGCACATAGGGATCCGCCGCCGCGAACTTCTGGGCTGCCGCGGCCGAATCCCCCTGGAAGAGGAGGAGGGCCGAATCGACGGGCTCGGCCAGGGCTCCGCCCAGCAGCAGCTCACCCCGGGCGTGGGCCTCCCACGCGAGGGCGAGGTGCTCGTCCCGGAACTCCGCCCGCCGTTCCAGGTATTCCGCGCCGACCTCGTAGACCAGAAGGAAATGCATGATGGACCTCGGGGGAGAAAGACCGATCCCGGAATGGGCGACTGCTAGCCGATAAAGATGGGGCCAGGAGCGTCTTGGTGCCCGGGGAGAGGAAGGATTTTTCCGGGTCGCCCTGAAATGCGCCCCCTCAGCGGACCAGGGGGCGGTTGAGTTCCGTGCGCCAGGTGGCCGGATCGGGCCCCGATTCCGGGCCGGCGACATAGCATTCCCAGAGGTCCGGCGCGGGCGTGTGGCCTTCGGCGGCGATCCAGACCTCGAACTCCCGCCAGGCGGATCCCAGGCCTTCGTAGCCGCCCTGGTAGGTCGTCCGGGCCACCGTCGCCGTGGGCAGGTGCCCGGGCATGACGCGGCCCGCTGGAACCACCGTTCCCTTGATGGGCACCCCGAGTTCGAAGTCGAAGCGCTCGGGATCCATCCGCAGGTGGTGCGAGAAGAAGGGCCCGGTGGGGGCGAGGCCCTGGTCGGCCACGGTGGCCATCAGTTCGGCGAGGCCGGGGCCCATGACGGCCTGGATCTCCGCCCGGGGGATGGTGAAGCGGATGATGGCGGCGGACTGGGCCACGATGTGCAGGATCCTCGGGGCCTCGAGCATGGGTCCTCCCTGGGTGGAATGAACCATAAGGCCGCGGCGCGATCTCGCCTGTAAATTCTGCCAAGGAGAGGGTGTTTTGTTTATATAAATAATTGACTTTAAATATCTTGATTGAAACAAAAAAAGAAAAGAATGAAATAGCGCAACTCAATGGTTGTACTTGATCGGGCGCGGGCTAACTTGCCCTTCGGAGGTGGCCCGTGAGCCCATCGAGCCTCGATCGCATCGAGAAGGAGATCCTCCTGCGGGCGCCGCAGGCGCGCGTCTGGCAGGCGCTCGTGGATGCCGAGGCCTTCGGCGCCTGGTTCCGGGTGAAGCTGGAGCGCCCCTTCCTGCCCGGCCAGCACACCAGGGGCCCCATCACCTACCCGGGCTACGAGCACCTCACCATGGAGGTATGGGTGGAGCAGATGGTGGCCCAGAGGCTGTTCTCGTTCCGCTGGCACCCCGCCGCGGTCGATCCGGGGGTGGACTACTCGGGCGAGCCCACCACGCTCGTCGAGTTCCGGCTCGAAGCGGTGCCCGAGGGGACGCGGCTCACGGTGGTCGAATCGGGCTTCGACCAGATCCCCGCGACCCGGCGTGAGGCGGCCTTCCGGATGAACAGCGGGGGGTGGGCCGAGCAGCTGGGCAACCTCCAGCGCCATGTCGCCGGGTGAGGGCGGCATGCATGTCCCCGTCCCGATCCCCGTCCACATCCCCGTCCGGGAGGCCGCCCCGCTCTTCGCGGCCCTGGGCGATCGGACGCGGCTGCAGCTGGTGGCCCGCCTCTGCTCCGGTGGACCCCTCTCGATCTCGGGTCTGAGCCGCTCCGCCGCCGTGTCCCGACAGGCCATCACCAAGCACCTCGGCGTGCTGTCCGAAGCCGGCCTGGTACGAAGCCGACGCCAGGGGCGCGAGTGCATCTGGGAGCTCGAACCCAGACGCCTCGATGATGCGCACCGGTACCTCGAGCGCATCTCGCGGCAGTGGGACGACGCCCTGGATCGCCTCCGGGTCTTCGTCGAGCGCCCGTAAACGATCCCAGCTTCCGGGCGTAGCTCAACTTCAGCCCGGAGACCCGCATGAAGCCCCTCTTTTTCAATGAAGACAAGGGCCTTCGAAACGGCTGGTGGGCGCTCATCTACCTCGCCCTCCTGGCGGGTTGCCTCGCCGGCTTCCAGCTGCTTCTGGTCCCCGGGCTCAAGCGGCTCGGCCTCCGCAGCGGGGACTGGGTGGTGGGGCTGCTCTTCGGGCTGTCCCTGCTGGCGGCCTGGATCTGCACGCGGTTGCGCAAGGAGTCCCTCGCCAGCACCGGGTGGCGGCTGGACGGCCGGTGGGCCAGGGAATTCGCCTGGGGCACCCTGCTGGGCATCGGCGTGATGGTGTTGGCGGCCGGCCTGCTCTGGAGCGTGGGTGGCGTGACCTGGGAGTTGGATCCCGCCCGCAGCTTTCGGGCCCTCAGCCGGGGGTTCGTGGTGTTCGCGCTGGTGGCCTGCTGGGAGGAGAACCTGTTCCGGGGCTTCGTCTTCCAGCGCCTGCTGGACGGCGTGGGCGCCTGGCCCGCGCAGGTGATCCTCGCCCTCTTCTTCGGGCTCGCCCACTGGGGCAACCCCGGCATGCACGGCGCGACGAAGCTCTGGGCCACCCTCGACATCGCCCTTGCCGCCGTGTTCGTGGGCCTGGGCTATCTCCGCACCCGCAGCCTGGCCTTGCCCATCGGCATCCACCTGGGCTGGAACTGGACTCAAGGCACGGTCCTCGGCTTCGGGGTCAGCGGCACCACAGCCCCGCACGGCTGGGTGCGGCCGGTCTTCCAGGGCCGGCCGGAGTGGATGAGCGGCGGGGCCTTCGGGCTGGAAGCCAGCGTCTTCGGCGTGATCGCCGTCCTGGTGGGCATCGCCCTGCTTTGGTGCTGGAAAGGCCGCGGCGCGGCTCCCATCGGCGCCGTGCCGGAGCCCTGGCACCCCGAGTCGGCTTAGGCGGGCTCAGATCTTCAGCCTTTGGAGCCGGGCTCCTTCTTGGGGGGCTTGCGGCGCCGCTCGGGCTTCTTGGCCTTGGCGGGGGGCTGGGTGGCGCTGTCGTACAGGCTCTCCAGGCGGATGGCCTTGGCCGAGGTGTCCGCCGCCTTGTGGATCTCCTTCAGCACCGAGGCCACCAGCTCCAGATCCGCGCCCTCGCCTTTTAGCAGCTCCTGGAAGGCCGCCGATTTCAGTGCCTCCAGCCGCTTGGACTGGCGCTTGCCCGCCGCCCAGGTCAGCAGCTTGGAGAACAGCTCGTAGCCGAGCCTGAGTTCCGGGGTGGGGAGGGACATGGGGCCATGCTACCGGAAGCGATGCGCCAGGGCGTGTCCACTCGGGCCTTCAGGAGGGCGGCGCGCCGGAGAGCCGGACCGTCGAGGGCAACCCGGAAGACGCGTCCTCCGCCAGGACCGACCAGGCCAGGGCCCCGCAGTAGCCATGCTGGCGGGCCAGCGCCACGATCTGGGCCGGGTTCAGGCGGGAATTCCGGGTGGGGTACTCCCCCAGCAGCAGGGGCCGGTCCAGGCCCAGGTGCGCCACCGGGCGGTCCAGGGGAGAGACCGCATCGTGCAGGTCGTACCAGTGGATCTGATAGAGGTCCAGGCCGATGCCGCGCACCAGAGGCAGCCCCCGGGCAGTGCCGAGCCCCACGGTCACGGGCCGGTCTCCGTGGCGATGGGCCAGCTCCGCCATCCGCCGCAGGCGGGCCCGGAGCGTCCAGGGCGGGACGCCGGTCCCCTCCCACCCCATTCCGAACGCGGCCCACTCCGGTTCGTTGAAGAGATCCCAGGCGAGGAGGGCGGGGTGCCGTCCGTACCGCTGGAACACGGGCGCCAGCACCCGGTCCTCCAGGGCCTGCCATTGGTCCGGGTCGCGGAGCCAAGCGCTTCGGCCCCCCAGCTGCACCCCCTGGGTCCACTGGGCCGGCGCGCAGAGGAGGAAATCGAAGCAGACGGGCAGGAGCCGAAGGCCGTGGTCCGCGGCCAGGGCGAAGGCCAGGTCGAGGTCGGGGAAGACGCGGGAATCCAGGCCCAGGGGCCGTCCGGCCGGATCCGTGGCGATGCCCGAGCGCCCATCCGCGAACAGGAACCAGCGGAGGCAGGTGATCCCGTCCTGCTTCAGCGCGGCGAAAGCCTGCCGGGTCCGCGCGAGGTTTCCCGGCGCCGCGATGCCCCCCTCGGGATGCCAGGCGTTGCTTCCAAAATCGTTGCCGCAGGAGAGCCACGGGAGGTTCGCGCCCAGGAGGAAGCCCTCCCCCAGGTCCGCCGCTGGCGGGGTTTCCGGTCGTGCCACCTCAGGCCGGAGCGCCCGGAGCCTCTGGAGGAGCGCCCAGCTCCAGCCCGCGGCACCCCAGGCGGCCCGCCTCAAGATTCGTCACCTCCGACGGCGCCCGGAAGCGGCAGGGGGCGCAGCTGCTCGGCGAGGGTGCGGGTCTTCTCCATCGTCACCTCCCCGGTGTGCAGGGTCGTCTTCCGCTCGATGAGCAGGACATGGCACTCCTCCTCGGCAACCGGGTTGTGGCGCGTGCCCTTGGGCACGATGAACAGATCGCCCTCGCCAAGCTCCACGGCCCCGTCCTCCAGCTCAATCCGCAAGTGCCCCATGAGGATGAAGAACAGCTCGTCCTCGTGCTCGTGGCTGTGCCAGGTCAGGGAGCCGTGCAGCTTGGCCACCTTCACATAGGCATCATCAAGCTCGCCGATCACGCGGGGAGACCAGAACTCGGTCAGGGCGCGGGCGGCGGTCCCGGGGGAGAGGCGGGTCAGCATGAGGGCTCCAGGAACTCGGTGAAGGCGGGGGGTCGGGCCGGGCGCCGCGGCTCGGGCTGGGAGATCAGAACACGAGCTTGTAGAGGTTCGACCGATTGTCCTTGGCCACGCCCAGGATCTGGGAACCCCGCCCCTCGCCGGGCGTCCGGTAGAAATCCATCCACAGGATGGTGCCCTGGCTGCCCCTCAGCTCCGTGACCGCGTGGTACATGCCGAGGACATGCGCCACATAGTAGCCCGGCCCGTAGACCTGATCCCAGGCCGCCGAAAGGGTGTTCTTGTCTAGCGTCGCGGGGTTGGGTTCGATGAAGGAATAGGGGCCCATGCATACCTCGCCCGTCGCCAGCGGCACCGAGATCGTGCCCGACTTGCCGAGCCCGACGAACGCCACCTTGGCGATCAGGGGCTGGCTGGACGCGCCCGGTGCAGGCACCGGCGCAGTCTGGACCGGGTAGAGCTTCCCCGTGACCGAACAGCCCACCGTCAACCCCAAGCCCAGCCCCAGGCTCAGTACCGAAGCGATCCCTCTCATGTGACCTCCAGACCTGCAGAAGAAGAGAACGATGCAGAAAGCCATGGTTGAAGGGCGACTTGCAACGGCGGAAGAGGGAATGAGGGCGATTAGAGGATGAAATCATGCCGTTGTGGGCTTATGAACATGATTAGTGCCAAATGAGTGAATTATGGTCGATCTGACGAGGAAGTGAAGGGAACTGGCCTGGCTTGAAAGTATTGACCTAAGTAGAGAGATAAGGGCATGAGAGAGAAAGGCGGTAATGTAGGTAGGGTCAGAGTTGAGAGTTAAGAAAATGTTTCATTTAGGTTTTTGAAACAAATAAATTTGTCGTTGAATCTCATTACCCTCTCGCACTGCAGATGCCGACCACCATGTAATCCATGTGTATGTTATTGTCGCAATGACAATGAGGATGTTAAGAAATAACAATTTATTACTGAAACTTGCATTTTCCGAGGCAGACCTAGCCATCCCTTTCAATTTTTCTTGCGCGATTGTCGCGCTGAGCTTGCTTTGTAGAAGATTCAAATGAGCTTTTTCTAGTTCGCTTAGATCTGCCTCAACTCTTCTCGGATCATCCAATGGGTATCTGTTTGACTCGGTGATCTTCGCATTGAAGTAGGTGTTGTAGACATGCTCGAACTGGCGGAACTCGCGTTCGATATCAGGATTCTTGTTTTCTAATTGTTTCATGGTGTGAGCGTCCTAAATAAAATAGAATTAACAATAAATTAAAGGTCGCTATTTTCGTCACTATGAACGCGGACCACCCAGGCTTGCCCAAGCCACGCGGCGGGCAGGTAGGCCAGCACGAGGTCGAGGGTGCTGAACCAGGCCGGGGCCGGGAGCATGAGGACGCTGGCCACGCCGCCCAGCAGGAAGAGTCCGCCCACCCCATAGGCGGGAAGGGCGGATCGGTTGGGCGCCAGCAGGCCCGCCACGAAGGCGCCGGAGAGCGTTCCCAGCGCGTGCGCCAGAAAGGGGAAGATGAAGTGCTTCGCCTCGAAGAGGTGTAGCGAAGCCTTCAACCCTTCGGTGGTTGTCACATCAGCCCCGGCCGGCGGGGGGATGACCTTGCCGCTGATGAGGATGAGGCCCCCGTTGACGAGGCTGCCGACGACGAACCCGAGCAGCACCGCGAGGAGCAGGCGAAGAACCTTGGCCATGGTGGGCCTCCAGGGGACAGGAGCCGGGGGGTCGGCCCGCGGGGGTGGGGCTGATCCTCATCGGACCCTCATGCTCCGTCCGCTGGGACGCGCGCCTGGCCCAGCCGGAGGCCCGCCCAGCAGGCGAAGGGACACGCCAGGATCATGGCGACCTTGAACCAGGGCGCATACGGCAGCATGGCCAGGTTGAACAGCAACGCGCAGGCCAGCAGGCCCCCGACGACCGTCCCCGTCCTCCGGCTCCCGATCCGGGAGGCGACCCCGGTGGCGAGGAGGAAGGTCGCCCCCCAGGCGAAGACCACCACACCCAGCACCCAGCCCGGGTAGCGCCGCACATGGGCGGGGATGTCGCCATCAAAGGGGACGGGAAAGGGATGGACCACCGAGCTGAACAGCTCGACGCCGAGGACCAGGACGAAGGCCAGCGTCAGACCGGCCGCCACCGCCCCCAGAGATCGCAGGAATGCTTTCATGCGCGCGCCCACCCATGAATCGAGGATCGTTTGGACACCATGATGCGCCCAATCCCCCGACGGCCGGGGATCAAGCGTTGGGGCCCGATCCGGCCTGCAGGGCATCCAGGTGCCGGTCGGCGGCCTCGAGGCTGTCCAAGCTGTGGGCTTCGTACCCGGCGGCCTCAGAGACGCGGGTCACCTGCATCCGGCTGAGGGGGATCTTCACCACGCGGACAATGGGGCCGACACCCCGGAGCTTCAGGGCGGACTTGGCGCGGAGGAAGTCCTTGAAGCCCTCCTGGTCGGAGGGGTGGAGGGCGGAGATGTCGGTGACCACGCCGAAGCCCGGGTCCAGACGGCTGGCCTCGGCAAGGATGGCCTTCAGGCTCTCCTGGCGCTCGGTGCCTTCGAGATGGCCCGACAGCGTGATGTAGAGCCGGTTCCGGTGGGGATCGGAGGTCACGCGGAACATGGCGGCACTCAGAGGCGGAAGGGGACGGGGGGCTGCTGCTCCCAGGCGCCGCCCATGAGGGTGGTGCGCACGGGCACGCCCGGGGTCTTCACGCCGCGATGGCCCATGCAGGTGTGCACGGCCACGAGCTGCACGCCCCAGGCGGCGGGGCGCAGGTGGGTGCGAAGGGCGTCGGCGATCTGCTGGGCCATGCGCTCCTGCACCTGCAGGCGCCAGGCATAGGCCTGCACCACGCGCACGAGCTTGCTGAGGCCCACGGTGCCGCCTTCTCCGGGCAAGTAGCCGATGGTGGCGTGGCCCTCGAAGGGCGCCAGGTGGTGCTCGCAGGTGCTCACGAAGGGGACGCGCTCGAGGATGACGGGCACGGGGGAGAGGTCACCGGGCAGGGGTTTCAGCTCGGTGGCCAAGTTGATGCCGTAGCCCGCCAGCCGCTCGGTCCAGAATTCGGCCACCCGGGCGGGCGTGTCCTTCAGCTCCGGCGCGTCCGAATCCTGTCCGAAGCTCCGCAACAGCGCGCGGACGGCGGCCTCGGCGGCGGCACGGTCGAAAGATGGGGGCATCGGGTCGGACATGGTCCGGTCAGTCTACGCCTAGCCGGGCTCCGCCAGACCCGACCGGACCCAGCGAGATTCAGCCAGGGACCTTCACCCCAGCAGGTTTAGGCCGGAACTCAGCAGCGCCTGCTGGCCGGCGGTGATGGCCTGCTGCTCGGCGGCCTTGGGGTCCTGGCTCTGGTCGTAGGCGTAGCGCACCAGGGCGGCCGTGGTGGAGGCAGGCGTGAGAGCCGCCGCCGACACCGGCAGGCCGTCCGTCGAGGGGGCCAGCAGGGCGGAGGTGCCGCCGCCCAGGGAGGCCAGCATGGCCTGCACGGCCCCGGGGCCGTTCCCGGACGAAGCCGAGGCGCCATAGGCGAGGGACACCAGGGCCGAGCTGCTGGACCCTCCGCTCAGGGCGGAGGCGGGATCCACTGGCCCGGCGCTGCTCAGCAGGGTCGCGGCCTGGGCGACCTGGGACTGGCTCGTGGCCATGCCCTGGCTGAGGGCCTGACTGGCGCTTCCGGTCCGGGCGAGGGTGTTCTGGTAGGCGTAGGCGCTGAGGACGCCCGTGACGCTCATGTCCATGCCTTCCCCTTCCCACCGCCTCATCGGCCGGTCCACCCGCAAGGATGAGGCGCCCGGGGGGCCGGAACAAGATCGGTAAATACAGCCGGGTCAGGCCGTGAGATCCAAACCCACCGAGGCCTCGGTGGCCGGGACCACCTGGTAGCTCCGCAGCACCTGGTGGAGGGGGGCCTGGGGCCGTGCGAAGGCTTCGGGACCGGGTCCGCCGGCGTGGGGCTGCAGATTCCCCGTGCGCAGCACCGCCGTGGCATCGCGCACCAGTTCAGCGCCCGGCGTGGCGGCCAAGGCGGGCGCCGCGGGGGCGCCGACCCCGGCTCCGAAGCGCAGCGCGGTCTGGAGGGCGAACTCCAGGCTCGAGCCCTGGGCGAAGGCATCCTGGGTGGCCGGGACTTCCGCGGGAACGGCCGCGGGCGGGTTGGCAGGCGGGGCGGTGGTGGCCGCAGGGGCCGTGTCGGTGGCCGCCACGGCCGCCGGTTGAGTGGTGGCATCCGGTGCAGCGGTGGCGGGCGCAGCCGCCTGGGGGGCGGTCAGGGCCGCCAGCAGGGGGGCAGCCGTTTCCTGCACCAGGCCGAGGCTGCCCCCGGTGGGCTCCGCCAGGGGGGACAGGACGGCGGTCTGGAGGGCCCGCTGGAACAGGGCCTGGGCCAGGTCCTGAACGGAAAGGGTGGCTGCGGAAGCACTTCCATCCTGAGCGGGAGGAGTCGCCAGGGGCTGCACGGGCCGCAGGGCACCCAGCGCACCGAGGGTGGCGGGGCCGAGGGCACTGACCGTGAGGGCATCCATGGCACCCCCAACATAGGCCTTTTCCGCGGGGAGGTTTGGCGTCGGCCGGGAAAGAACCCTGTGGGATCATGGTCGATTGCGGAGGGGTCATGAGCGAGAAGGTCAGTTACGCGTCCAGCGGCGTGGACATCAACCGCCAGGACGAGGCGCTGAAGCGCATCAAGCCCCTCGTGAGGGCCACCAAGACCCCCGGTGTCCGCAGCGACATCGGCCTGTTCGGCGGCCTTTTCGACGCCCGGTTCCCCGAGGCCAAACCCATCCTCGTCAGCAGCATGGATGGCGTGGGCACCAAGATGAAGGTGGCCCGGCGGGCCGGCACCTGGGATACGGTGGGCCAGGATCTGGTGAACCACTGCATCAACGACATCCTGGTGCAGGGTGCGCGGCCCCTCTTCTTCCTGGACTACATCGCGGCCCAGCAGCTGGAACCGGAAGTCATCGAGCAGATCGTCAAGGGCATGGCCACGGCCTGCAAGGATTCGGGTTCGGCCCTCATCGGCGGCGAGCTGGCGGAGATGCCCGGCGTCTATGCCGAGGGCGAGGTCGATGTGGCCGGCACCATCGTGGGCGTGGTCGATGAGGCCGACCTGCTGCCGCGCCTCGACGCCATGGGCGAGGGCGATGTGCTGATCGGCCTGCCCAGCTCGGGCCTGCACACCAACGGCTACTCCCTGGCCCGCAAGGTCTGCTTCGAGCTGGAGAAGCTCCAGGTGACCGATCTGCTGCCTGGCACCGACCGCACGGTGGCGGACGCCCTGCTGGCCATCCACCGCAGCTACCTGGCCCCGGTGATGCCGCTGGTGAAGGCCCACAAGCTCGTGGCCATGGCGCACATCACCGGCGGCGGCCTGACCGACAACCTCCCCCGCGTGCTGCCCAAGACCCTCGATGCCGAGATCGACACCGCCAGCTGGGAGATCCCGGCCCTCTTCCGCTTCCTGATGGCGAAGGGCGGCCTGGGGATCGACGATGCCCGCCAGGCCCTGAACCTGGGCGTGGGCATGGTGCTGGTGGCCAAGGCCGACCAGGCGGAGGAAGTGCTGGCGGACCTCCACGCCGCCGAGGAACCCGCCTGGGTGCTGGGTCGCCTGGTGAAGGGTTCGGGCGTGGTGGCCTACCGCTAGCCACACCCAAGCGGAACACCGACAGGCACCGCGAAAGGAAGGCTGAACACCGAGAATGAATGGGCTGAGCTGCGGTTTTGGGCCCTATCCTGATCGGTGTTCATCAGCTTTTGATCGGTGTTCTGCTTTGAGTGCCCATGACGGTGGAGGATCTTTGGCCGAAGTGCCTGTGAAAGTGCCTCCCCGCCTCGGCCTGCTGGATCCCCTGCGCGGCATCCTGGCCCTCTGCGTGGCGGTGTACCACCTGGGGGTGTGGTTCGACATCTCGCAGTCGGGCGGCGGCGCGAACATCGCCATGGCGCGCCTGGGCAACTACAGCGTGTCGGCCTTCTTCGTGCTGAGCGGCTTCGTGCTGTTCCGCACCACGCCCTGGCCCCGCCTCCAGAAGGAGGGCCCCACGCGCTTCTGGCTGCGCCGCTTCCTGCGCCTGGCGCCGGTGTTCTATGTCGTCTGCGCCCTGAATGTGGCGTTCCACCTGGGCATGGGACCGGAGCCGTCCGGGCGGTTCATCGCCGAGAACCTGTCGTTGACCTTCGGCGCCATCCACCCGAACCATGCGCTGGTGACGGGCGGCTGGTATGTGGGCCTGGTGGCCCTGCTCTACTTCGCCTATCCGGCGCTGGCGTGGCTGCGGGAGAAGGGCGGGCTCGCCTTCCTGGTGGCGCTGGCCCTGGGCCTCTGGGCCTGGAGCCTGCCCTCGACCCTCCACGGCGTCATGGCGCAGGAGCCGTGGAACCGCTTCCACACCTATGTCATGGCCCCCAACCAGCTCTTCCTCCTGGCCTGGGGGGCCCTGCTGGCGGGGCTGCACGCCCGCACGGAGCAGCGGCTCGACCCCAAGATGACCCTGCTGCTGGCCCTGCCGCTGGTGTGGGTGCTGATCAAGCCGACCCCCCAGTTCTTCGACCACCTGGCGGTGCTCACCGGCTGGCTCCGCTACCGCTACCTGCTGGTGGTGACCGGCCTCGTGGCCCTGGCGGCCTTCACGCGCGACGGCGAACCGGGGTGGTTCGGGAAGGGCCTCGCCCGGCTCGGCGCCTGGAGCTACGGCCTCTACCTGCTGCACCCTTTCACCATGAAGCTGGTGGCGCCGCACGGGACGGGCCGCCTGGGATTCAGCCTGGCCCTGGCGCTGGCCATCCTCGCCGCCTGGGCGGCGCACCGCTGGATCGAAGAACCCCTGGGGCGCCTGGGGCGGCCCAAGGAAAAGCGCTGACCCGCAAACTGATCCGCAGGTCAGCGCTTTCCGGCAGGGCCCGTGGCCCTCACCCCTTCTTGTAGATGCCGGTGCCGAACACCAGGCCGTCGTGCAGCTCGAAGTACATAGCCTTCGGGGCGGGGCGGCCGGTCCTGGGATCCTTGTACTGGATGTCCTGCCAGCCCTTGCCCTTGGCCTTGGCCGTCTCGATGCGCTCCCGGATGAAGGGCTTGCCGTCGGGATCCTTGGAGTTCAGGGCGTCCACGCCCACCTTGCCGGGCTCCTGGCCATGGGCCAGGCACTTCCCGTTCTGATCGTAGACCGTGATGTACAGCTCGCCACCGGCGCGCCGGAACTTGCCGCTGGGGAGGGTGAACTCACGCAGGGCCGCCGCCCGCCCGTGGGTCTGGTAGTAGGCGACGGCTTCCTTCAGGAACGCCACGGCATCTTCGTGCTTGAGCGTCTGGGCGCCAAGGGTGGAGACCAGGGCCGGGGCGGCGAGAAGGACGATCAACTTGCTTGGATGCATGGCATCTCCGGTGGGCGCCGTACGCGGCGCATACCTGGGAGATCGGTTGGCCCTGGCCCGGGTTTAGATGCAGCGGGCAGGTCTTGACCGGGGTCAAAAGGGCCGGCGGGTCGGAACGCCGGGGGCAACCTCTCAGGCCCCGTCGGGGATGACCGGCTCCACCAGCAGGGCCAGCTGGGCCAGGGATTCCTGCCAGCCGAGGACGCAGAGCTCCGGGGGGATGACGGCGGGGATGCCCTCCTGGACGATGTCCACCTCCGTGCCGCAGCTCACGGGGCGCAGGTTGACGGTGACCTGCATGTCCCCGGGGAGGTTGGGATCGTCGAAGCGATCGGCGTAGCGCAGCCGCTGGGAGGGCACCAGCTCCAGGTAGGTGCCTCCGAAGGCATGGGTGCTGCCGGTGCCGAAGTTGGTGAAGGACATGCGGTACCCGCCGCCCACCCGGGCGTCCATCTGGTGGACCTTTCCCGTGAAGCCATAGGGGGGCAGCCACTTCGCCATGGCATCCGGGTCGAGGAAGGCCCGGTAGATCTTGTCGGGCGTGGCGCGGAGCACCCGATGGAAGCGGACGGTGGAGGGGGCATCGCTCATGGCTGGCTCCGGGAGAGGGGTCCGAAATGGGATGCCGGTGGTGGGAGGGGCGTCACGGGCCCTCGGTTTCGAGCCCTTAGTTGCGAGTTCGCCCCTCCCCCTCGATTCGCGCATAAAAGCTGGTGCGGCGCAGGTTCTCCTCGACCTTGAAGGCCTGCTGCAGGGGCGGGAAGGCGCGCTGCTCGCAGTCGGTGCGCTCGCAGAGCCGGCAGGTGACGCCCACGGGGACCGGAGGTTGATCCAGGCGCAGGCCGTCGGCGTAGATGAGATCCTTGGCGTGACCCATCTCGCAGCCCAGCCCCACGGCCTGCATGGCGTGCTGGCCCCGGTAGCCGCCGGTGTCCTTCTGCAGAGTGCGGGCGATGCAGAAGTAGCGGCGGCCATCGGGAAATTCGCTGATCTGGGTGCGGATCAGGCCCGGCGTGAGGAAGGCCGCATGGGCGTTCCAGCGGGGGCAGGCACCGGAGAAGCGCGCGAAGCGGATGCCCGAGGCGGAGAAGCTCTTCGAGATGTTGCCGGCGATGTCGATGCGCAGGAAGTGGAAGGGCACGCCCTCGGCGCCGGGCCTGCGCAGCGTGGTGAGGCGGTGGCAGACCTGCTCGAAGCTGGCCTGGAAGCGGCGGGCCAGGATCTCGATGTCGTAGCGCTCGGTCCGGGCCGCTTTCAGGAAGCGGTCATAGGGCATGAGCACGGCGCTGGCGAAGTAGTTGGCCAGCGCCACCCGGGCCAGGGCGCGGGAGGCGCCCGTGCGGAGCAGCGGGTGGGCGGTGAGGCGGTCCAGCAGGTCGCTGTGGTCGAGCAGGGCGAGCTGGTGGGCCAGCTGGAAGGTGCGGCTGCGCTGGGGCAGCAGCTCGGACAGGCTGAGGGTGCGGCGGTCCGGGTCGAAGTGGCGCAACAGGCCGGGACCTTCCGACACCCGGTGGATGCGGACGGCGATGCCTCGAGCCTCGAAGCAGGCCGCCAAGCCAGGGTAGGGGGCATCGGCCTCCAGGCCGGCGTTGATCCACAGGGCCTCGGCGGCCAGCTCCAGCTCCGGGAAGTGGTTCATGGCCTGCTGGATGAAGTCGCCGACCTCCTCGGAAGGCAGCCGCGTGGCCTCCGGGTCGAAGCCCTGGCCATCGCTGAGCTTGGCGGCCAGGGTGCCGAGACCGTCCTGGGCGTGCTGGTAGGCGCGGTACAGCTCGAAGACCCCCCGGGCCAGCTGGGGGTTGTTCTGGACGAGCTCGCGAACATCCTGCGCCTGGAGGCCCAGGGGCTCGAAGAGGGGATCCCCGAAGGCCTCCATGAGGTCATCGGACAGGCGCTGGTCCTCCTCCGGCGCCAGGGCCTTGAGGTCCAGCTTGAACTGCTGGGCCAGCCGGATGAGCAGGGGGGCCGTGAGGGGGCGCTTGTTGCCCTCAATGAGGTTGAGGTAGCTGGGGCTGATGCCCAGGGCCTCGGCCAGCTGGACCTGGCTGAGGCCCTCCTGGCGGCGGAGCAGGCGGATCTTGGCACCGAGGCGGGCGGCGGGCTTGGTGGGAGCGGCAGAGGGCATGGGACCTCGTTTACATAAATTTACAAAATCCAAAGAAACGATTGACTGAAATTTTCAGTTCAACCCCTATCAAATCAGCTGTTCATTGACTGGTCAAAGAATAAGTCAATCTTTGACACAACGCCACTCCCCAACTTTTCCGAGGTGATTCATGACCCCTAAGTTCCCTGTCCCCCCCATCGAGGACGACTTCTCCGCTCACCGCTGGGAGGGCATCACCCGGCCCTACACCGCCGAAACGGTGAAGAAGCTTCGCGGCAGCCTCCGCATCGAGCACACGCTCGCCCGGCTGGGTGCCCGCAAGCTCTGGAAGCTCCTCCAGAACGATGAGCCCACCCGGGCCCTGGGCGCCCTCAGCGGCGGCCAGGCCGTGCAGATGGCCCGGGCCGGGCTCAAGGCCATCTACTGCTCCGGCTGGCAGGTGGCGGCGGACGCCAATCTCTCGGGCCAGTCCTACCCGGACCAGAGCCTGTATCCGGCCAACTCGGTCCCGGCCCTGGTCAAGCGGCTGAACAACGCGCTCCAGCGCACCGACCAGGTCGAGCACGGCGAGGGCGGCATCAGCCGCGACTGGTTCCTGCCCATCGTGGCCGACGCCGAAGCGGGCTTCGGCGGCCCCCTCAACGCCTACGAGCTCATGAAGGGCATGATCGAAGCGGGCGCCGCGGGCGTCCACTTCGAGGACCAGCTCTCCAGCGAGAAGAAGTGCGGCCACCTGGGCGGCAAGGTGCTCATTCCCACGGGCCACTTCATCCGCACCCTGGTGGCGGCCCGCCTGGCGGCCGATGTCATGGATGTGCCCAGCCTCATCATCGCCCGCACGGATGCGGACTCCGCGCGCCTGATCACATCGGACATCGACGAGCGGGACCAGCCCTTCCTCACGGGGGAGCGCACGCCCGAGGGCTTCCACCGCATCACGGGCGGGCTGGCCATGGCCATCGCCCGGGCCAAGGCCTACGCGCCCTACGCGGACCTGATCTGGTGCGAAACCTCCACGCCGGACCTGAAGGAGGCCCGCGCGTTCGCCGAGGGCGTCCACGCCGAGTTCCCCGGCAAGCTGCTGGCCTACAACTGCTCGCCCTCCTTCAACTGGAAGAAGAAGCTGTCGGACGATGAGATCGCCGCCTTCCAGCGTGAACTCGGGGCCATGGGCTACAAGTTCCAGTTCATCACCCTGGCGGGCTTCCACAGCCTCAACCACGGCATGTTCGAGCTGGCCAACGCCTACCGCACCGAGCACATGACCGCTTACTCCCGGCTGCAGGAGGCCGAGTTCGCTTCAGAGGAGAAGGGCTACACCGCCACCAAGCACCAGCGCGAAGTGGGCACTGGCTACTTCGACGAGGTGGCCCAGGCCATCAGCGGCGGCCTGGCCTCCACCCTGGCATTGGCGGGTTCCACGGAGGCCCAGCAGTTCCACTAGGCGAGGAATCCGTTTGGCTGGAAGGGCCGTGGACGCGCTATTTCGAGGCGTCCGCGGCCTTCTTGTCGGCGACAGTCTTGTCGTTGATGACGGTCCCCGCCGGAGCGGCGGGCTTCGCGCCGGCGGCGGCATAGGCCTGCCCCGTGTGGTGGTAGATGAGGTATTCGCCGAAGAAGACGGCCATGAGGTCGGCCCGCTCCTTGAAGTAGGCGAAGCCGTGCTCGTCGCCGTCCTTGATGTTCACGGCCACGCCCGGCAGGTCCTTCACGGCCTGGGCGTTCTCGAAGGCGTCCTTATCGCCGGCGGAGGCCAGCACCAGGGTGGAGGCCCGGCCCCGCAGCAGGGCGGCCTTCAGCCTTTCCCGGGAGCCTTCGCCGAAGGCGCCGGTGCCCGCGGGGCTGAGGCTGAGGATGGCGACGGGCTTGACCTCGGGCGCGGCCAGGAGCGCCGAGAAGGCGCCGACGCTGGAGCCGGCGAGGCCGATGCGGCGACCGTCCACGCCGGGCTGCTTCCGCAGCCAGGCGGCGGCCTGGGCCAGATCAGCGGGGATCTTGTCGAAGCCCACGGCCTTGGCGGAGGCCATGAAGTCGCCGGTGACCTTCACCTCAGCGCCGTCCTTGAGGGTGCTGGCGCCGTGGCCGCGCAGGTCCAGGGCCAGGGTGCCGATGCCGCGGGCGGCCAGGCGCTCGGTCAGGGGCGCCCAGCCCGAGCGGGCCGCGCCGAACTGGTGGGCCAGGATCACCACAGGGGCCTTGCCCTTCGCGGCGGGCAGGGTGAGGGTGCCCTTGAGGGCGAAGCCATCGGCGCTCGTGAGGGCCATCTCCGTGGTGGCAGGGGCGGCGGCCAATGTCAGGGCCAGGGATGCCAAGGGGGCCAGCAGGCGGAGCATGCGCATGGGTACCTCGGGAAAGTGCCCCACTCTAGCACGCGTGGAACCCGGCGATTCATGGGGTATAAAGGAAGGCTTCCCGTTCTTTCGAGGTGCTCATGACCGCCCAGACCCCCGATGCCATCCTGCAGGAGACGAAGCGCCGCATGCATGCGTCTGTGGAGGCGCTGAAGAAGGAGATGGCGACCATCCGGACCGGCCGGGCCAACGCCAGCCTCCTGGATAATGTGCATGTGGAGTACTACGGCTCCATGGTGCCCCTGAACCAGATGGGCACCGTGTCCGTGCCCGAGGCGGGAATGCTGGTGGTGACCCCCTTCGACAAGAGCGCCATCAAGGCCGTGGAGACGGCCATCCTCAAGTCCGAGCTGGGCATCAATCCCGGCAATGACGGCAATGTGATCCGCCTGCCCATCCCCATGCTCACGGAGGAGCGCCGCAAGGAGCTGGTGAAGGTGCTTCACCGCCTGGGCGAGGAGATCAAGACCGGCGTGCGCAACATCCGCCGGGATGCCAACGAGGATGTGAAGAAGCTCGAGAAGCTCAAGGAGGGCCACATCTCCGAGGACGCCGCGAAGAAGGCCCTGGACGACATCCAGAAGCTCACGGACGCCCACATCAAGGAGGTCGATGAGGCCATGAAGCACAAGGAAGCGGAGATCCTCAAAGTCTGAGCCGGTGCTGAGCCTTCCCAAACTCCTCCTCCTCATGCTTGCCGCCCTGCTGGCAGGCTTCATCGACGCGGTCGTGGGCGGAGGCGGACTGATCACCGTGCCGGCCCTCATGCTGGGGCTGCCGGCGGGCACGCCGCTGCCCACGCTGCTGGGCACCAACAAGGTGGTGGCCGTCACGGGCACCACCATGGCCGCGGGCAAGTTCCTGCGCTCGGGGACGCTGGCCTGGCGCGAGATGGTGGGGCCGGTCCTGGCCTCGGCCGTGGGGGCCTCGGCGGGGGTGTGGCTCACCTACCGGATGCACGGGGACTTCCTGCGGCCGCTGCTGCTGATCCTGCTGGTGGCCATGCTGGCCTTCACCCTGCTGAAGCCCGAACTGGGCAGCCTGCACGCGCCCCGCTATGGCCTCACCCATCAGCGGGGCCTGGCGGCGGCCATCGCGCTGGCGCTGGGCTTCTACGACGGATTTTTCGGCCCGGGCACCGGCTCCCTGCTGATCTTCCTCTTCGTGGCGGTGCTGGGCTTCGACTTCCTGCGGGCCTCTGCCCTGGCCAAGAGCGTGAACTGGGCCTCCAACATCACCTCCATGGGCCTCTTCGTGTGGCACGGCAGCTGGATTCCCTCGGTGGCCCTCGGCATGGCCGCGGCCAACGGGGTGGGGGGCTACTTCGGTGCCCATATGGCGCTGAACCGGGGCAGCGGCTGGGTCCGCGGCCTCTTCATCGCGGTGGTGGGGGCCCTCATCCTCCGCCTGGGCTGGCAGGTCCTGTTCTCCTGACCGTGGGGAAGATATTGCAGCTTTGAAAGGGGCTGGAGCGCAGGGCATACTCCCGGCACGAGGCCACCGTGAAAAAAGGAGAGGAAGGGCAGGGGAAGGCGAGCTTTTTCGTCCCTTCCGGACGGGCCGCACCCCTGGAGCTGCAGGATCAGGCGAGCTTCTGTCTGGACGAACCCCTGGTCCACGCGATGCTCGAGGCCGTGGACAGCTACGCGGTGGTGCTCAATGCGCAGCGCCAGATTCTCGCTGCGAACCCCCTTCTGCTGGAGGGGATCGCGAAGGAGAACCCCGGTGATTTCCTCGGCCTGAGGGTGGGTGAGGCCTTCCACTGCGTCCACCGGGCCGAGGGATCGGATGGCTGCGGTTCCTCCCGGGCCTGCCAGGGCTGCGGGGCCCTCCTCGCGGTGCTGGCCGCCCAGGACTCGCAGCAGCCTTCCTCGGGGGAATGCCTCCTCAGCCTCCAGCGGGAGGGCCGCTGGGAGGCCCGGGAATTCTCGGTGCGGGCCCGCCCGCTGGTGGTGGCAGGACACCGGCTCCTCCTGCTCACGCTCAAGGACATCAGTGCCCAGAAGCGGCGGGAGTCCCTCGAACACATCTTCATCCACGACCTCGTGAACTCCCTGCACGGGCTTCAGGGATGGACGGAGATGCTTCAGGGAAGCGGTTCCGACGCGACCGCCATCGCCACGCGGATCCTCGAGATGACCGATTGCCTCACGGAGGAGGTGGAGTCGCAGCGGCGCCTGCTGCTGGCCGAGCGGAACGAGCTGGTGCCGGACCTCCGCGAGACGACGCCCGGGAAGCTGATCGAAGACCTCGCGGGATCGCTGGATGCGGAGTCCCAGGCGCGCCTGATCTGCCTGACGCCGGCGTCGGACGCCCCGGTCCTGCGGACGGACCCGGCGATCCTGAACCGGATCCTCACGAACATGGTGCGGAACGCCCTGGAGGCGATGCCGACGGGAGGGCAGGCGCGGCTCTGGTTCGAGCTGCGGTCGGGGCAGCCCACCTTCGTGGTCCAGAACCCCGGGTACCTGCCGCCGGAGGTGGCGGACCGGGTGTTCCAGCGGTCCTTCAGCACCAAGGCGGCCCGCGGGCGGGGGCTGGGCACCTACGGGATGAAGGTGCTGGGCGAGACGGTGCTGGGCGGGAAGGTGGGCTTCACCACCGGCTGGGAGGACGGGACGCGCTTCTTCATCATGCTTCCGGGTGGATGAGCCCCGACCCAGGTTATGCTGGTCCCTCCATGCCCGCCTCTCGCCCTCGTCCCTTCGCCTGGGACATCCTCTTCCGAGCGCTGCGATTCTTCTACCTGCTCTGGGGCGGGATGCTGTTGTCGACCCTGGCGTTCTATGGCCGCCTGAAGCTGCCGCCCGCGTTCTGGCACTGGCCCGAGTTGTGCCGGGCGCTCATGGGCCCCTGGGGCCGGGCCCTGGCGCTGGGTTTCGGCCTGGTCATGTGCCTGGCCGCCCTGCTGGAGGTCTGGGAGCTGGTGGATCGGGTGCTGGTGCGCTTCATGGGGGAATCGGAGCGGTAGGGTTCCGTTTTGGACCGGCCCCGGCCGGAAACGCCTCTTGGTGAATCGGGTGCTTTTGGTGATCCTGGAACCTTGGGCTTGAACCCTTTCGGGGTTCGGGCCATTCAAATAGCGTGTCTCGGAGGCGTGGCGATATGGCGCAGGCGGTTCGTGGTGTGATCGGGGCGGGACTGATGCTGGGCGCGGCCGCCCTGCCCATGGCGGCGCAAAGCCTGGCCCTGCCAGCCGCGGATCCCGTGGGCATCGCCCGCAGCGGCGCCCAGGTGGCCTACGGCTACAGCCTGGAAGCGGCCTCGACCAATCCCGCGCTGCTGGCCTCCCTGCGGGAGAACCGGGGCTTCTATCTCGCGGCCGGGCTCGACCTCGCCTCCACCCAGCAGAGTCTGGAATCCAATCAGCGCACCACCTTCAGCACGGACCGCAACCGGGGCATCGGCGCCTTCGGCGCGGCCTTCCGCCTCTCGCCCTCCTTCAGCCTCGGACTGAAGCTGGATGAACCCTTCATGCGCCATGGGCGCCTCCGGAACGATGCGCCCAGCCGCTTTCTCGGAGATGGCCTCGACCTGTCGGCCCGCCGCCTGGAAGGGCAGATGGCCTGGGCCCTCAGCCCGAATCTGTCCTTCGGCCTGGGGCTCGGAGCCGCTCGCCTGAGCTTTGAATCCAGCAGCGTCATGCGGTTCGGCGTGCCGCTCGATCCCTCGCAGCCCACCTCTGGAATCAATCCCGTGCAGGGGCTGGTCGAGCAGCGGGTCGCCCAGTCGGGGAACAAGACGGTCCCCAGCTATTCACTCGGGTTGCGCTGGGCCATCAATCCCCGCTGGACCCTGGGTGCGGCGCACCAGTCCGGGCTGAAGGGCGACCTGAAGCTCAGCGCGGGCTTCCGCGATGCCAGCCTGGGTCTCTACGCCAACGACGGCCTGAGCCTCGCGCCCCTGGGCACCGCCCCGCGGGCCACCGCGCTGCTGGGCGCCTCGACCCCCGTGCAGGCCGGCAGCCGGACGCTCGAGCTGCCGTCGCAGACCTCGGTGGGCTTCCGGCATCGCGCTACGCCCATGATCACCTGGGAAGCGGACCTCCGCTGGACCTCCGCCAGCCTGCGCATGCCGGCCTTCGCGGTGGTCTCCACCCCCAGCGGACCCGCGTCGGCCTCGTCGGAACTGCCCCAGGGCAAGAGCCACCTGGGCCTCGGCGCCTCCGTGGAAGTGGAACTTGGCAAGTTCTGGACTGTCCGAGGGGGCCTCTCCCTCGACCAGCGCTCGGTGGAAGAATCAGCCGCGGAACCCCTGCTGGGGGGCTCGCGCACGGCCGCCTTTTCCATCGGTGCCGGGTACCGGATCTGGAGCGGCGAACTGAGCCTCGGCTATCAGTACCGCCAGAGCGAGGACCAGGACACCCGCCGCCTCGACGGCGTGTGGAGTGCCGCAGGTTTCCGCGCCACGGGCACCCGCGTGCGCATGGAGGGCATGGGGCATCTCCTGGCCCTCGGTTTCAAGAAGACCTTCTAGCCATGCGCTATCTCGGTCCCCACGCCTGCGAGGAGGCCCTGGTCCGTGGGGAGCTGCACACGGTCTGGATTGCGCCCGCGGCCTTCGGGCGGCTGGCGAAGTTCGTGGGCGAGGCCCGCGCCGCAGGGGTGGTGGTGCACCGCGAACCCATGGAGGGCATCGACCGGCGTAGCCAGGGGCAGCGCCACCAGGGCGTCCTGGGCGAGGGCGGCGCCTTCGCCTACGCGGAGTTCGAGGATGTGCTGGCCGCCGTGAAGGAGAAGGGCGACGCCGCGCTGATCCTCGCCCTGGACGGCGTCACCGATCCCCACAACCTGGGCGCCATCCTGCGCTCCGCCGCCGCCGCCGCGGTGGACGGTGTGATCCTTCCCGAGCGGCGCTCGGCGGCGGTGAACGACACCGTGGTGCGCGCCAGTGCCGGTACGGCGGGCCGCGTGCCGGTCTGCCGGGTGGTGAACCTGGGCCGCGCCCTGGACGACCTGAAGGAGGCCGGGGGCTGGATCTACGGCCTGGCCGCAGGCGAGGGCAGCCGCGACTATTTGAAGGAATCCTTCGACCGCGCGACGGTGCTGGTGATGGGGGCCGAGGGTGAGGGCCTCCACCAGAAGATCCGCGAGCGCTGCGATGGGCTGCTGCACATCCCCATGCCCGGCGGCATCGAGAGCCTCAATGTCTCGGCCGCCGCTGCGGTCACGCTCTTCCGCGTGATCGCGCGCCGCGGGCAGGCCAGTCCCGAAGTTTCCCCTTGAGGGGGCTCTGGGGGCGTGATATCTTTCGAGTTCCCTGTCAGGAAAGCCCTGCCTCGCAGTGACCCTGACACGCGGCTTCGCAAGGAGCTTCGAGGGACGCCTCCAGGGGCGCTCCAGGGATGATTGACAAGCCCCGGGAGGGGCGCCGGACAAACATGCCGAGATGGCCGAGTGGTTAATGGCAGCAGACTGTAAATCTGCCACGCAACGCGTTACGGAGGTTCGAATCCTTCTCTCGGCACCAGTCCAACTGGAACCCGTTCCAGATCGCTGGATCCTGTTCTCGGGATTCCACCGCGGGAATAGCTCAGTTGGTAGAGCGTCAGCCTTCCAAGCTGAATGTCGCGGGTTCGAACCCCGTTTCCCGCTCCACCCTCCCCGTCCGCCGAACCCCGGCTGACGGCAAGGCCCCCCGCCTCGCGGCGGGAAGGTTCAAAGCCCACATAGCTCAGTGGTAGAGCACTTCCTTGGTAAGGAAGAGGTCACCGGTTCAAGCCCGGTTGTGGGCTCCACCCTTTCGCACAGTTCCCCTTCATCTTCTCTCCCACCTTTCAGGAGGCACTCGTGGCCAAAGAGAAATTCGATCGTTCCAAGCCCCATGTCAACATCGGCACCATTGGCCACGTGGACCACGGCAAAACCACGCTGACCGCGGCCATCACCTTCATCCTTGCGAAGAAGTTCGGCGGCGAGACGAAGTCCTACGATCAGATCGACTCCGCGCCCGAAGAGAAGGCCCGCGGGATCACGATTAACACCGCCCATGTCGAGTACCAGACCGAGAAGCGCCACTATGCCCATGTGGACTGCCCTGGTCACGCCGACTATGTGAAGAACATGATCACCGGCGCGGCCCAGATGGACGGCGCGATCCTCGTGGTCGCCGCCACCGACGGCCCCATGCCCCAGACCCGTGAGCACATCCTGCTCGCCCGTCAGGTCGGCGTGCCCTACATCGTGGTCTTCATGAACAAGATCGACATCGCCGATCCCGAGCTCGCCGAGCTGGTCGAGATGGAAATCCGCGACCTGCTGTCCTCCTACCAGTACCCCGGCGACGAGATCCCCATCATCAAGGGTTCCGCCCGTCTGGCTCTGGATCACGCCGACACCCCCGAGCACGCTGACTGCGCCTGCATCCTCGAGCTCATGGATGCCGTGGACGCCTACATCCCCGATCCCGTCCGCGCCATCGACAAGCCCTTCATCATGCCCGTCGAGGATGTGTTCACCATCACCGGCCGCGGCACCGTGGTGACCGGCCGCATCGAGCAGGGCATCGTGAAGGTCGGTGAGGAAATCGAAATCATCGGCCTCAAGGACACCGTCAAGAAGGTCGTGACCGGCGTCGAGATGTTCCGCAAGTCCCTGGATCAGGGCCAGGCTGGTGACAACGCCGGCATCCTGCTCCGCGGTGTGGAGCGCAAGGATGTGGAGCGCGGCCAGGTGCTCGCCAAGCCCGGCAGCATCACCCCCCACACCAAGTTCAACGCCCAGGTGTATGTGCTGACCAAGGAAGAGGGCGGCCGCCACACCCCGTTCTTCAACAAGTACCGTCCCCAGTTCTACTTCCGCACCACCGATGTGACCGGTTCCATCGAGCTCGAGGCCGGCCGCGAAATGGTGATGCCCGGCGACAATGTCACCCTGACGGTCGAGCTGATCCAGCCCATCGCCATGGACAAGGGCCTGAAGTTCGCCATCCGTGAGGGTGGACGCACCGTGGGCGCCGGCAATGTGGGCGAGATCCTGGCCTAAAAACCAGTCCGCCCTCCGACTTAGGAGGTCCCAATGCGCGACATCATCCACTTGCAGTGCCAAGACTGCAAGCGCAAGAACTACAGCACCACCAAGAACAAGAAGACCACCACAGGCAAGCTTGAATTCAACAAGTTCTGCCGTTTCTGTGGCGGTTACCGGGTTCACCGCGAGGCGAAGTAGCCTCCGGTCCCGAGGGTTCCCGCCCGGCTCCCACCAGAAGCCGGGCGGTCCCACAGGGGAGTAGCTCAGCTGGTAGAGCAGCGGACTCCAAATCCGCAGGTCGCGGGTTCGAACCCTGTCTCCCCTGCCATTCCGGCCCCGGCGATCTCGCTCGGGGCCGGGTTTTTCAGACCGAATCCTTTCCACGGGGTCCATCGTGATCGGAGCCATCAAACAACAGGCCAGAGATCTGTTCGCAGAGCTCGACCGGGTGGATTGGCCCAGCAAGGAAAAAGTGCTGACCTCCACCTGGACTGTGGTGATCGTCTCGGTGTTCGTCGGGGCCTTCCTGTGGTCCGTGGACTGGTTCCTCTCCAAGGGCTTCGCGTACTTCTTCCTGAAGGCCCGTTGAGCCGGAGGCAGCCATGACCGATCTCGTGAGCACCCCACAAGACACGGCGACCCCGGCGCAGCCGCAGGGGCGCGAGTTGAAGTGGTTCATCATCCACACCTATTCGGGCTACGAGGCCAAGGTGATGGAGCACCTGCGCCAGCGCATCAAGATGGAAGAGCGCGAAGGCAGCTTCGGGGACATCCAGATCCCCGAGGAGACCTATGAGGAAATGAAGGTCGACGCCAAGTCCGGCAAGAAGGAGCGCGTCGTCAAGAAGCGCAAGTCCTTCCCGGGCTATCTGCTGGTCCAGATCCAGGTGGAGAGCAAGCCCGAAGGTTCCGTCGAGATGGCGGATGCGGACTGGCACCTGGTGCGGAACACCCCCAAGGTGACCAGCTTCGTGGGGGCCAACAAGAAGCGGCCCACACCCCTGACGGACGACGAGGTCCGCCAGATCATGCACCACACGGAAGAGACCCAGGAGAAGCCCAAGCCCAAATACCACTTTGAGAAGGGCGAAAAGGTCCGTATCATTGATGGCCCCTTCGCCAATTTCGAAGGGGATGTGGATGAGATCCACGAAGAACGCTCCACCATCAAGGTGATGGTGACGGTGTTCGGTCGCAGCACCCCTGTGGAGCTCGACTTCATCCAGGTGGAAAAGCGCTAGCTGATCCACCCTTCAAGGCGGCCGTCGCCGGCATGTGCCGGAATCAGTCGCGGGAGAACAAGACATGGCAAAGAAGATCACTGGCTACATCAAGCTGCAGCTGCCTGCGGGCGAAGCCACCCCGGCTCCTCCCGTCGGTCCCGCGCTGGGCCAGCACGGCGTCAACATCATGGAGTTCGTGAAGCAGTTCAACGCGAAGTCCGTGGGCGCGGTCGAGAAGGGCACCACCCTCCCCGTCGTCATCACCGTCTACGCCGATCGCAGCTTCAGCTTCATCCTGAAGACCCCTCCGGCCGCCGTGCTGATCATGAAGAAGCTCGGCCTTGAGAAGGGCAGCCCCACGCCCAACAAGCAGAAGGTCGGCAAGATCACCAAGGCGCAGCTCGCGGAGATCGCCAAGGTGAAGATGCCCGACCTCACGGCTGGCAGCCTCGAGGCCGCCGTCCGTTCCATCGCCGGCTCGGCGCGCTCCATGGGCGTCGACGTCATCGATTAACCTTCCCTTGCGCGGGTCTCGGCCCGCGCAAGCCATTTTTTGTTGGAGAGCTGCGTCGTGCGGCAATCCCGGCCACCGCGACCGTCATCGCGGGAGATCGTTCGGATGGAGCCAATATGGCAAAACCTGGAAAGAAGTACCGGGCTGCCGCGGCCAAGATCGAAGATCGCCCCTACGAGCTGAAGGACGCCCTCACCGTCGTCAAGGACACGGCTTACGCCAAGTTCGACGAGACGGTTGAAGTCCACATGCGGCTCGGCGTCGACCCCCGTCACGCGGACCAGATGGTCCGCGGCACCATCGTACTGCCCCACGGAACGGGCAAGACGATGCGGGTGGCGGTCATCGCAGGCGGCGAGAAGATCAAGGAAGCGGAAGCTGCGGGCGCCGAGATTGTGGGCGGGGACGAGCTGGTCGAGAAGATCGCCGGCGGATTCCTCGACTTCGATGCCCTCGTCGCAACCCCTGACATGATGAAGGGCGTCGGCCGGCTTGGTAAGGTGCTCGGCCCCCGTGGCCTCATGCCCAACCCCAAGACCGGAACCGTGACCTTCGATGTGGTCAAGGCCATCAAGGAGATCAAGGCCGGCAAGGTGGAGTACCGCGTCGACAAGACCGGCATCATCCACGCACCGGTCGGCAAGCTCTCCTTCGGCGTCGAGAAGCTGGAAGAGAACGCCAAGGCGCTCATTGATGCCGTCCACAAGGCCAAGCCCGCTACGGCGAAGGGTAAATATGTGAAGACGATGTATATCGCCTCCACCATGGGCCCCTCGGTCACCCTCAACACCACAAGCGTTGAGAAGTAGGAGGCTGACCATGGAAAAGAATCAGAAGATCGCCGAAGTCGCCGAACTCAAGGAAACCTTCGCGTCCGCCACCTCGGCCGTCGTGATCGAATTCAAGGGCCTCGTCGTCACCAAGGACACTGCCTTCCGCAAGAGCGTTCGGGAGAGCAAGGCCCAGTACCGTGTCAGCAAGAACACCCTGCTCCGCCTGGCTGTGAAGGACACTTCCTTCGAGGCCCTGGGCGATTCCTTCAAGGGCTCCAGCGCCATTGCCACGACCAGTGAAGATGTGGTCGCCCTGGCCAAGGCCGTCAACGGCTTCCTGAAGGACAACCCCGCCGCGACCTTCAAGGCCGGCGTCATGGATGGCAAGCTGATCAACGCCCAGCAGCTCCAGGTTCTTGCCGAACTGCCGAGCCGCGATGTCCTGATCGCCAAGCTGCTCTATCTCATGACCTACCCGATCTCCGGTCTGGCGGTCGCCCTCGAGGGCATCCGCAAGCAGAAGGCCGGCGAGTAGGACCAGCTGCTCAACCCCGAACCCAAAACCCATTTTCGAATTTTTGGAGGCCATCATGGCTCTCACTGCCGATCAGCTCATCGCTGAAATCGAAACCATGACCGTCCTTGACCTGGCCAACCTGGTCAAGGCCCTCGAGGACCGCTTCGGCGTGTCCGCTGCCGCCATGGCCGCTCCCGCCGCTGGCGGTGCTGCCCCGGCCGCCGCTGCCGAAGAGCAGACCGAGTTCAATGTCATCCTGACCGAGGCCGGCGCCAACAAGCTCAATGTCATCAAGGCCGTCCGCGAGATCGTCGCCGGCCTGGGCCTGAAGGAAGCCAAGGACCTGGTCGACGGCGCCCCCAAGGCCGTCAAGGAAGGCATCTCGAAGGACGAGGCCGGCAAGATCAAGGAAAAGCTCGAGGCCGCCGGCGCCAAGGTCGAGGTCAAGTAGTTTTTCTTACAGCACTAACGCAAAGCGTAGGGTGCGTTTCGCACCTTGCGCTTTGCGATTTTGTCTGGACATGGTACGATTATTCCTTCCGCCCGAATCCCGGGTGGTCGATGCCTCTTCAAAGGCTCCTGGTTGCGAACAACCTCCCGCCGCAGCGCCAATCACCTTGCTGGGCCGCTCCTTCCGCCGATGGGTGGGGGAGGGGCCATCGGTGTGCCTGCGGGTGGCGTTCGTCCTCAGACCCTTTACTGATCCCCTTCTCCGGGGCCGAGGTTCCGGAGGCTCTACCGTCTTTGCTTAGGGCACGCAGCATCGTCTCACATCGCCGCGTGTCGTCCATAGAAGGTTCCGCCAACTGCATCTGGAGCGAACCATGAGTGTTCAGCAGAACATCTACCGCCAGCGCCACAACTTCTCGAAGATCCGGTCCCTGGTTCCCATCCCCAACCTGATCGACATCCAGAAGCGCAGCTACGACGAGTTCCTCCAGATGAACCTGCTCCACAGCGAGCGGGAGACGCGCGGCCTCAAGGCCGTGTTCGAGTCGATGTTCCCCGTGCAGAACGGCAAGAACCCCGACGGCAGCGATGCCACGCTGGAAGTCGAGTTCCTCGACTACACCGTGGGTCACTGGGCCTGCAAGTGCGAAAAGTACCTGGGTCTCGAGCACCTTCGCACCCAGTGCAAGCAGTGCGGCCACAACATCGTGTCGGACCACCCGAAGGATCCCACGGTGGACTGCCCCAAGTGCGGCACCCGCAACAAGAATGCGGCGACCATCTGCGATGTGTGCCAAGAGCCCGTTTCGATGAAGCAGAAGATGGGCATGGACGAGTGCGTCGAGCGCGGCGCCACCATGGCCGCGCCCCTGAAGATCCGCGTGCGTCTCAATCAGTTCGACCGCGACGACAAGGGCAACCGCCGCTTCAAGCAGAGCCAGGATTCGGAAGTCTACTTCGGCGACCTGCCGATCATGACCGACCGCGGCACCTTCATCATCAACGGCACCGAGCGCGTGATCGTGAGCCAGCTGCACCGCAGCCCGGGCGTCTTCTTCAGCATCGCGCCGGACAAGAGCCTCTACAGCGCCCAGATCATTCCCTATCGCGGCTCCTGGATCGAGTTCGAGCTGGATTCCAAGGGTCTCCTCTACGCCCGCATCGACCGCAAGCGCAAGTTCCTGGGTGCCACCTTCATGCGCGCCCTCGGCCTGTTCAGCGAAGACCTGAACTCCAATGAGCCCATGCTTCGGCACTTCTACACGCCGGCCACCTTCTTCCTCAAGAAGGGCAAGCTGAGCGTGGCCCTGAGCGACCTGCTGGCGGGGCGCAAGCTCGGCGAGGCCGTGAAGCACCCCAAGACCAAGGAAGAGATCCTCGCCAAGGACAAGAAGATCACCCGCCGCGTTCTCGAGCAGATGGAGAAGGCCGGCATCAAGGATGTGCCGGTCGAGCGCGAGATGCTCGACGGCGCCGTGCTGCTGCAGGATGTGGTGAACATGGGCACCGGCGAAGTGCTCATGGAGGCCAACGAGCCCTTCCTCCAGACGCACCTCGAGATGTTCCTGGCCAATGATGTGCAGTCCTTCGATGTCTTCTTCCCCGAAGCTGATGCCACGGGCAAGGTCTTCTCCGAGACCCTGGCGAAGGACCACACCGAGGACAGCGAGGAAGCCGCCAAGGAGCTCTTCAAGAAGATCCGCCCCGGCGAGCCGGCCACGCTGGAATCCAGCAAGAAGCTGCTTTACGGCATGTTCTTCGATGGCCAGAAGTACGATCTCAGCAAGGTGGGCCGGCACAAGATCAACGCCAAGCTGGGCCTGAACACCGACCTGGAGTTCCGCACCCTGGGCACGGACGATTTCATCCGCACTGTCCACTACCTGCTGCGCCTCAAGAAATACGACACCACCCGCCAGGACATCGGCGAGATCGCCCCCGTGCGCGCCGACGACATCGACCACCTGGGCAACCGCCGCGTGCGGTCCGTGGGTGAGCTCCTCGAGAACGGCTTCCGCGTGGGCCTCGTGCGCGTGCAGCGGGCCATCAAGGAGAAGTTCAGCATCGCGCAGGACCCCAACAGCCCCCTGCAGGCCCATGACCTGATCAACAGCAAGCCGGTCATCGCGGCCATGAAGGAGTTCTTCGGCAGCAGCCAGCTCTCCCAGTTCATGGATCAGACCAACCCGCTGTCCGAGATCACCCACAAGCGCCGCCTCTCGGCCCTTGGACCGGGCGGCCTCAGCCGCGACCGCGCGGGCTTCGAAGTGCGCGATGTGCACACCTCGCACTACGGCCGCATCTGCCCCATCGAGACGCCTGAAGGCCCGAACATCGGCCTCATCAGCTCGCTCTCCTGCTATGCCCGCATCAACGAGTTCGGCTTCATCGAGAGCCCCTACCTCAAGGTGGAGAACGGCCGCATTGTCCACTTCGCCAAGGTCACCAGCGTGGGCGACTCCAAGTTCGGCTACATGGATGTGGTGCGCCTCGACGAGCTGGAAGACGAGAACAAGAAGTTGGCCAAGGGCGGCAAGCGCCCCGCGAAGTACGAGATGCACGCCTTCTACCTCTCCGCCTGGGAGGAGGACGAGCATGTCATCGCGCAGGCCAATGTGCCCGTCGACAAGGACGGCGCCATCACGGAAGAGGATGTGACCGTCCGTGTCGCCGGCGAGACCAAGATCGTCTCCCGCGACAAGGTCACCCTCATGGATGTGAGTCCCAAGCAGGTGGTCTCCGTGGCCGCCTCGCTGATTCCCTTCCTCGAGAACGATGACGCCAATCGCGCCCTCATGGGCGCCAACATGCAGCGCCAGGCCGTGCCCCTCATCCGCACCGAGGCCCCCATCGTGGGCACCGGCATGGAGTATGTCGCCGCCAAGGATTCCGGCGCCTGCGTGGTGTGCCGCCGCTCCGGCATCGTCGAAACCGTGGACGCCAACCGCATCGTGGTGCGCGTCGAGGACGATCCCGAGACCGAGGGCATCGAATCGGGCGTGGACATCTACACCCTGGTGAAGTTCGCCCGCTCCAACCAGAACACCTGCCTCAACCAGACCCCGCTCGTGAAAAAGGGTGAATATGTCACCGAGGATCAGATCCTCGCCGACGGCCCCTGCACCGACCACGGCGAGCTGGCCCTGGGCCGCAACCTCGTCGTGGCCTACATGCCCTGGCGCGGCTACAACTTCGAGGACGCGATCCTGATCTCCGAGCGCGTGGTGAAGGAAGACCTCTACACCACCATTCACATCGAGGAGTTCGAGGTCCACGCCCGCGACACCAAGCTGGGCCCCGAAGAGATCACCCGCGACATCCCCCAGGTCCGTGAAGAGGCCCTCAAGAACCTCGACGACAGCGGCATCATCCGCACCGGCGCCACCGTCAAGCACGGCGACATCCTGGTGGGCAAGGTCACGCCCAAGGGTGAGACCATCCTCAGCCCCGAGGAGAAGCTGCTCCGCGCCATCTTCGGCGAGAAGGCCAGCGATGTGAAGGACGCCAGCCTGACCGTGCCCCCCGGCATCGAAGGCACCGTGGTGGACATCAAGGTCTTCACCCGCAAGGGCCAGGAGAAGGATCTGCGCACCCAGCAGATCGAGCGCGACCAGATCGCCAAGTGGGAGAAGGATCTCTCGGACGAAGAGCGCATCATCCGCGCCGAGGCCAAGAAGAAGATCGTGACCCTGCTCAAGGGCAAGGAGCTCTCCGAGGCCCTCATGGACGACAAGGGCCAGAAGGAGTTGCTGCCCAAGGGCAAGAAGCTCACCCAGAACATGCTCGAGGCCGTGTCCTACCACCGCTTCCGGCAGGTGTCCGTCGCCGCGGGCAAGAACCGCATCGAGACCGAGGTGCTGGACATCCTCGACAAGACCGAGAGCCAGCTCAAGGTCCTGCGCGACATCCTGAACGAGCGCATGGAGCGCCTGCTCAAGGGCGACGAGCTCATGCCCGGCGTCCTCAAGACCGTGAAGTGCTATGTGGCCGTGAAGCGCAAGCTGCAGGTCGGCGACAAGATGGCCGGCCGCCACGGCAACAAGGGCGTGGTCAGCCGCATCCTCCCCGTGGAGGACATGCCCTACCTGCCCGATGGCCGCCCGGTGGACATCGTGCTGAACCCCCTCGGCGTGCCTTCCCGAATGAACATCGGCCAGGTGCTCGAGTGCCACCTGGGCTGGGCCGGAAAGACCCTCGGCGTCCACTTCTCCACGCCCGTCTTCGACGGCGCCCGCGAAGCCGACATCAAGGGCTTCCTCACCCAGGCCTGGGAGAAGAACCACAAGCTGGGCCCCGATGTCACCGGCAAGACCAAGCTCTTCGACGGCATGACCGGCGAGGCCTTCGAGCAGCCCGTGAATGTGGGCTGCGTCTACATGCTCAAGCTGCACCACCTCGTGGACAACAAAATCCACGCCCGGAGCATTGGACCCTACAGCCTCATCACCCAGCAGCCTCTCGGCGGCAAGGCCCAGTTCGGTGGCCAGCGCTTCGGCGAGATGGAAGTCTGGGCGCTCGAGGCCTACGGCGCAGCGCATGTGCTGCAGGAACTCCTCACCTACAAGTCCGACGACATGCACGGCCGCACCCAGATCTACCAGGCCATCATCAAGGGCGAGACCATCAAGGATCCCGGCCTCCCCGAGAGCTTCAACGTCGTGAAGAAGGAACTCAATGCGCTCTGCATCGATGTCGAGATGCTCACGCGCGAAGAGCTGGATCCAGGCCTGACGGAAGAAGAACCTGTCGCCTTCTCCATCGAAGGCTGATCTCCTTCCGCATTCCTTCCCGACGAATCCTGAGAGGTCCCCATGTATCCTGAGCAGCAGAACATCAACGCCTACGAGTGCATCCGGGTGTCCCTGGCCAGCCCGGACAAGATGCGCTCCTGGTCCAAGGGCGAAGTCACCAAGCCCGAGACCATCAACTACCGCAGCCTGAAGCCCGAGCGCGATGGCCTCTTCTGCGCCCGCATCTTCGGACCCGTGAACGACTGGGAATGCCTCTGCGGCAAGTACAAGCGGCAGAAGTTCAAAGGCGTCACCTGCGACAAGTGCGGCGTCGAAGTCACCAAGAAGTCGGTGCGTCGCGAGCGCATGGGCCACATCCAGCTGGCCAGCCCGGTCAGCCATGTCTGGTTCTTCAAGGGTGTTCCCAGCCGCATCGGATACCTGCTGGACATCCCCCTGAAGGACCTGGAGCGCGTGCTCTACTTCGAGGCCTATGCCGTCACCGAGTCCGGCGGCACGAGTCTGAAGGAAGGCGAGATCCTCAACGAGGATAAGTTCCGCGAGTACCGCAGCCTTCACGGCGAGGGCTTCAAGGCCCAGATGGGCGCCGAGGCCATCAAGGAGCTGCTCAAGCAGGTCGACATCGAGGCTCTGACCATTGAGCTCCGCGACCTGATGAAGAAGGAAACCTCCACCCAGAAGCGCAGCAAGATCGCCAAGCGCCTCAAAGTGGCCGAGTCCTTCCACCGCTCCGGCAACAAGCCCGAGTGGATGATCCTCGACGTGGTGCCCGTGCTGCCCCCTGAGCTGCGCCCCCTGGTGCCCCTCGATGGCGGCCGCTTCGCCACCTCCGACCTGAACGACCTCTACCGTCGCGTCATCAACCGCAACAACCGCCTGAAGAAGCTCCTGGAGCTGAAGGCTCCCGATGTCATCGTGCGCAATGAGAAGCGCATGCTGCAGGAAGCCGTGGATGCGCTGTTCGAGAACGGCAAGCGCGGTCGTCTCCTGCGCGGCGTCAGCAACCGCCCCCTCAAGTCCCTCAGCGACGCCCTCAAGGGCAAGCAGGGCCGGTTCCGTCAGAACCTGCTCGGCAAGCGCGTGGACTATTCGGGCCGTTCCGTCATCGTGGTGGGTCCCGACCTCAAGCTGCACCAGTGCGGCCTGCCCAAGAAGATGGCGCTGGAGCTCTTCAAGCCCTTCATCTTCAACCGGCTCGAGCACAAGGGCTACGCGGCCACCATTCGCCAGGCCAAGGAAATGGTCGAGGAGGGCCGTCCGGAGGTCTGGGATGTCCTGGAAGAGGTCATCAAGGACCACCCGGTCCTGCTGAACCGCGCCCCGACCCTGCACCGCCTCGGCATCCAGGCCTTCCAGCCCGTGCTGGTGGAAGGCAAGGCCATCCGCCTGCACCCGCTGGTCTGCACCGCCTTCAACGCCGACTTCGACGGCGACCAGATGGCCGTGCATGTGCCCCTCAGCCCCATGGCCCAGATCGAGGCCAAGGTGCTGATGATGTCCACGCAGAACATCCTCAACCCCGCCAACGGCCGCCCGAATGTGGTGCCCTCCCAGGACATCGTGCTGGGCGGCTACTACCTGACCAAGAAGCGCTTCGGCCGCAAGGGCGAGGGCATGGTCTTCGGCAATGTCAACGATGTGGTGGCGGCCTACGATGCCGGCGTGGTGGACACCCACACCATCATCCAGCTCCGCTACACCGGCGAGTGGGTGGACACCGAGGCCTGGCACGCGAAGGATCCCAAGAAGAATTCCGAGCAGGAAGTCTTCGAGGCGCCCGCCGAGACCGTGAAGAACGCCATCAAGACCACCACCGTGGGCCGCGTGCTCTTCAACCGCGCGCTGCCCGCCGAGCTGCCCTTCATCAACGGCCTGCTCAAGAAGGAGGGTCTGCTCTCCCTCGTGAACCGCGCCTACAAGCTCAACGGGCCCGAAGTCACCATCCGCATGCTGGACGCGATGAAGGACTCCGGCTTCCAGTGGGCCATGCGCGCCGGCGTATCCGTGGGCATCGACGATCTCGTCGTGCCCGATACCAAGGGCAAGCTCATCAAGAAGGCCACCGAGGATGTCCGCGCCATCGAGAAGGAGGCCTATGAGGGCCGCCTTGACTCCTCCACGCGCTACAACCGCATCCTGGAAGTCTGGGGCAAGACCAGCGACCAGGTGGCCAGCGACATGATGAAGGAACTGGAAAAGCGGAACGAGAACGACACCTTCCTCAATTCCATCTACATCCTGGCCGATTCCGGCGCCCGCGGTTCCAAGACCCAGATCCGCCAGGTCGCCGGCATGCGAGGCCTCATGGCCAAGCCCAGCGGCGACATCATTGAGACGCCCATCACCGCGAACTTCAAGGAAGGCCTCTCGGTTCTTCAGTACTTCATCTCGACCCACGGCGCCCGCAAGGGACTCGCGGACACCGCGCTGAAGACGGCCGACTCCGGCTACCTCACCCGCAAGCTGGTGGATGTGGCCCAGGATGTCATCGTGAATGAGGACGATTGCGAAACCCTCGGCGGCATCGAGGTGGAAGCCATTGTCAACAGCGACGGCACCATCCGCTCCCGCCTGCGCGACCGCATCATGGGTCGCGTCTGCCTTGAGGACATCGTGGATCCCTACGATCCCACGATCGTCCGGGCCCCTGCGGGAACCCTCATCTCCGAGGATCTGGCGTTCAAGATCGAGACCAGCGGCATCCCCAAGGTCAAGATCCGTTCCACCCTCACCTGCGAGGCGCGTCGCGGCATCTGCGCCAAGTGCTACGGCCTGAACCTCAGCACCGGCCGTCTGGTGGATCTCGGTGAGGCCGTCGGCGTCATCGCGGCCCAGTCCATCGGTGAGCCCGGAACCCAGCTCACGATGCGTACCTTCCATGTGGGCGGCGCCGCCAGCCGCACCTCCGAAAAGAGTACCCACGAGGCCCAGATCGCGGGCGTCGTGAAGTACGAAGGCCTGCAGGGCAAGACCGTCGTCAACCGCAAGGGCGAGATCGTGGCCCTCACCCGCAACGGCTACCTCCTGGTGACCGATGCGGACGGCAACGAGCGCGAGCGCTACAAGATCACCTCCGGCGCCATCTTGAAGGTCAAGGACAAGGAGACGGTCGAGCCCCGCACCGTGCTCGCCGAGTGGGATCCGTACAACGATGTGCTGCTCACCGAAGTGGGTGGCATCGCGGACTTCAAGGAATTCGAAGTCAATGTGTCCTACCAGGAAGAGAAGGATCCGATCTCCGGCAACTTCCGCAAGAAGGTCATCGACCCCACGGACGACAAGATCCACCCCCACATCAACATCAAGGGGGACAACCACAAGGTGCTGAAGCGCTACAACATTCCCACCGGCGCCTATGTCGAAGTGGAAGAGGGCCAGGAACTGCTGCCCGGCGATGTCATCGCCAAGACCAGCCGCCAGCAGGCCAAGACCAGCGACATCACGGGCGGCCTGCCGCGCGTCACCGAGCTGTTCGAGGGCCGCAAGCCCAAGGAACCCGCCATCATCAGCGAAGTCACCGGCATCGCGAAGTACGGCAACCGCGTCCGCGGCAACCAGAAGGTGGTCGTTGAGGCGGAGACCGGCGAGAAGGGCGAGTACCTCATCCCCCGCGGCAAGCACATCCAGGTGCAGGACGGCGATGAGATCCGCGCCGGCGAGAAGCTCACTGAGGGCGCCGTCAGCCCCCACGATCTCCTCAAGGTCCAGGGCGATCGTGCTCTCCAGGCCTTCCTCGTCAACGAAGTGCAGGAGGTCTACCGGGCCCAGGGCGTGGTCATCAACGACAAGCACATCGAGGTGATCATCCGCCAGATGATGCGCTGGGTCCTGATCACCGATGTGGGCGACACCCCGCTCATTGTCGAGGAGAAGGTGGACAAGCACCGCTTCAAGGAGATCAACGAGCAGGCCCTCAAGGACGGCGGCACCCCCGCCACCTGCGAGCCCCTGCTGCTCGGCATCACCAAGGCCGCGCTGACCTCCGAGAGCTTCATCTCCGCCGCCAGCTTCCAGGAGACCACCCGCGTCCTCACCGAGGCCGCTCTGGAAGGCCGCGTGGACTACCTGCGCGGTCTCAAGGAAAATGTCATCTTGGGCCGCCTGATTCCCGCGGGCACCGGCATGGCCCACTACCGCAACCTGGAGATCGAGGAGGGCGAGTATCCCGAGCCCACCTTGAACGAGTTCCAGGGCGGCGAGGACTTCGACGACGAATACGCCCGCATGGCGCAGCATGTCGAGGAACTCCAGGGCATGACCGAGATCGACGGCGAAGACCTGTAGGCTCCAGATGCTTCCCGGAAACGGCCCGCTTCGGCGGGCCGTTTCTCGTATGGCTCTGATCTGGCCCGAGGCAATTGCGCGGATTCATGGTGTGATGTAAAAAATCACCCCAACGGCCCGGTCTGGAACCGGGTCCATCGTGTCGCCGCCGCAGGATCCAGGGAGAACCGAGGCATGAACGGACGCAGGAATCGACTCAGAGGCCGCATCGCCGGACTGGTCTTCGCGAGCTGGGCCGCCTGGCCCGGGGTTCTGTCCGCCCAGGCCCCGCCGCCCTACACACGCACCCTCGAGGGCTACGCAGTGCCCGAGGTGACCCTGGTGAACCAGGAGGGGGCCAAGGTGAACCTCAAGGCCATGCTGGAATCCGGCGAGCCCGTCATCGTGGATTTCATCTTCGGCACCTGCACGACCATCTGCCCGGTCCTGTCCGCGGGCTACGCCAACCTGCAGACCAAGTTGCCGGCGGGCTCGAAGGTGCACCTGGTCTCGATCTCCATCGACCCCGAGAACGACACGCCCAAGGTGATGCGCGACTACCTCAAGCGCTACCGGGCCCGGCCGGGCTGGGACTTCTTCACGGGCAAGCGAGAGGACATCGACAAGGTCATGCGGGCCTTCAACGCCTACATCCCGAACAAGATGTCCCACTTTCCCCTGACCAACATCCGGGATCCCAAGACGGGCAAGTGGATCCGCATCTTCGGTCTCATGAGCTCCTCGGAATTCGTGGCCGAATGCCGCAAGGCGGGGATCCTGTGAGCGGGCCGAGGTTGAAGCCCATCCTGAAGAGGACCTTCGCCTTGGCCATGGGCCTGCTCGCCCTGACGGCTCCTGCGGCCGCACCGGCGGATAAGCTGACGACGGCCCTGGCCCAGGGCGAGCGCATGTACCGCGAGGGCATCCTCCCCTCCGGCGAACCCATGCAGGCCGTGGTGAGTGGCGATGTTCCCGTGGCCGGAACCTCCTTCACCTGCGTGAGCTGCCACCTGCGGGGGGGGCTCGGCTCCTGGGAGGGCGGCATCGTCACGCTCGCCACCAACGGGGCGCGGCTCGCCCAGCCGCGCTACTGGAAATTCCCGAACCTGAGCCCGGAGGAGCGGAAGGAACTGAAGCTGCAGAACCCGCCCGCCCGGCCCGCCTACACGGACGAGGCGCTGGCCCATGTCCTTCGGACGGGCATCGATCCCGGCGGCCGGGAGCTGCACCCCATCATGCCCCGCTACTACCTGAAGGACCCTGACATGGCCCTTCTGATCAAGTATCTGCGCTCGCTCTCGGCCCAGTTGTCGCCGGGGGTGGATGCCACCACCATCCGCTTCGCCACGGTCATCACGGACGAGGTCCGTCCCGAAGACCAGCAGGCCATGCTCGTGCCCATGAACAACTATGTGGCCCGGCACAACCAGATCTCCAACGGCTTCGGCAACCGCATGTACCTGGGCGTGGGCGGCAATGAGATGAGCGGCAGCTACCGCAAGCTCGCCCTCTCCGTCTGGCGGCTGACGGGGGCCCCGGACACCTGGACCCGCCAGTTGGAGGCTTACCTGGCCAAGGAACCGGTCTTCGCCCTCCTGGGCGGAATCTCCTACGGGGACTGGAAGCCCATCCACGCTTTTTGCGAAAGCCACCAGCTGCCCTGCCTCTTCCCCCTCACCGACCTGCCGGTGGTGTCCGAGGTCGACTGGTACACCCAGTACTTCTCCAAGGGCTACTACCAGGAAGGCCAGGCGGCGGCCCGCTACCTCCACGGGCTTGCAGAATCTGCGTCATCCTCGCGGATCCTGCAGATCACCCAGGACGGACCCGAGGCGAAGGCCCTCGCCACCGGATTCCGGGAAACCTGGAATGAGCTGGGGCAGGGGCCCACCAAGGAGATCCGGCTGGCGAAGGGCGAGACCCTCAGCCCGGCCGTCCTCCGCAGCCTGGTCCAACAGGAGAAGCCCACCGTGGTTCTGCTGTGGACCGGCCCGGGCGCCTTCGAGGCGATCGAAAGCCTGGCGGGCCAGTCCGACCGGCCCGGGGCGGTCTTCATGTCGTCCCGCCTGCTCGGCGCCCAGGTGTACGCCCTGCCGGAACAGGCCCGGGTCTTCACCTGGTTCACCTATCCCTACCGGGATCCGAAGGATGAACCCAACGCCTCGAAGTACGCCGATAGCCTGCTGGCGGGCCTGACCCAGCGCCGCCCGGAGACGCGGATCTCCACCCGGACCTACTCGATGATCCAGATCCTGCGCCAGGGCCTCATGGACATGGACCGGAACTTCTACCGGGACAACTTCATGGATCGCCTCAGCATGCAGCGGGACCAGGTCCTGCCGGACTACCTGCGCCTCAGCTTCGGCCCCGGCCAGCGCTACGCCTCCAAGGGCTGCTTCATCATGCAGCTCAGCCCCGGCCCCGAGCCGCGACTCATCCGGAAGAGCGAATGGGTGATTCACTAATCGGAATCCCCGTATGATCTATCCTTCTTCCGTGGTGCTCTCCTTCTTCTGATTGGGGTGTTCATGCGTGCGATCGGGCGCGGGTTGTGGGCGATGTTCCTTGGCCTGGCCTTGCTCGGGCTGGGGTGCCGTGAAACCGTCGAGCTGCCCACGGGCCTCAGCTACGGCACGAACCCGGCGACCTACACTACGGGCACGGCCATCGCGCCGAACACCCCGACCCACGGCGGCGGCGCCATTGATGCCTACTCCGTGAGCCCCGCCCTGCCGGTGGGTCTGGCCCTCGACGCCAAGTCGGGGGTGATCACCGGGACGCCCACCGCCGCCACCGCCATCGCCAGCTACACCGTGACGGGGACCAACAGCGCCGGCAGCGCTACGGTGAGCCTCAGCATCACCGTCAACGACCCCATTCTTCCCATCACCATCACCACCCAGCCGGCGGACCAGTCCATCGTGGTGGGCCAGACAGCCACCTTCACCGTCGTGGCCGCGGGTACGGGCACCCTCAGCTACCAGTGGCTGAGGAACGCCGTCGCCATTTCCGGCGCCACCTCCGCCTCCTACACCACACCGGCGGCCGTCCTGGCAGACGATGCCAGCACCTTCAGTGTCCAGGTCTCCGACACCTTTGGCGGCCGCGTCACCAGCAGCTTGGCCAAGCTCACGGTGGTGGCCAAGGGCGGCCCGGGGACTTCCCTCGTGACGGGCAGCCTGGTCGCACCCCGGGCCTTCCACACGGCCACCCTGCTCGCCAACGGCAAGGTCCTGGTGGTCGGGGGCTACGACGGGACCTTCAGCCTCGCCAGCGCGGAGCTGTACGACCCCACCACGGGGACCTTCAAGGCCACCGGGAGCCTCGTCACGCCCCGGCAGTCGCATACGGCGACCCTGCTCGTCAGCGGCAAGGTCCTGATCAGCGGGGGCAGCAGCTTCGGCACGGCCCTGGCCAGCGCCGAGCTCTACGACCCGGCCACCGGGACCTTCACGGCCACGGGCAGCCTGGGGGCGGCCCGATCCGACCACACGGCCACCCTGCTCACAGATGGCCGGGTGCTGGTGGCCTGCGGGCGCAACCTGGGCTCGTACCTCGCCACGGCCGAGCTCTATGATCCCGCTGTGGGTACCTTCGCGGCCACGGCCAATGCGCCCCTCGCCAGCCGGGCCACCCACACCGCCACCCTCCTGGCCAACGGCAAGGTCCTCCTGGCCGGCGGCTTCCGGTCCAGCTCACTGGCGACGGCCGAGCTCTACGACCCCGCCGGCGGGACCTTCACAGCCACGGGCAGCCTGGCTTCGGCCCGGGCGTACCACACCGCCACCCTGCTGCCGAACGGCAAGGTGCTCATCGTCGGTGGCGCTGCGACGCTCGTCACCGAGCTGTACGACCCCGCCACGGGCGCCTTCGCAGCGTCGGGCAACCTGGTCACGGCCCGGGACCACTGGCACACGGCCGTCCTCCTGCCCACGGGCGCGGTCTACATCGCAGGCGGCGTCGGCGCCGGGTCGCCGGGCGCGGTGCTCTCCGCTGCCGAACTCTTCGATCCGGCCACGGGCCTCTGCATCGCCACGGGCAACCTGACGGCCCTGCGCGAGGCGCATACGGCCACGGCCCTTCCGGGCGGGAAGGTGCTGGTCGCGGGTGGCGGTGGCTTCGGCTACCTGGCCAGCGCCGAACTCTATTACTGATCCCGGGCCATTCCAGGCCTTCGCAATGACCTTCACGATGAGCGGGTCGCCTTCCCAAGCCGGAGAGTGGGTCTTAGAATTCCCGCGAGCCGCGACGATGGCCAGCCGCGTGATCCAGCGAGGAAGCGCACGCAGGGCGATGCGGGACATCGTCCAAGCGCGGTGACGCGGCTGGGCGCGCGGCTGGCCACCGTCCATCCGGGCTGGGGCGGCGGACGCCGCCTGGCGTCGTCCGGGGCCCTCGACATGGAACCACCATGCCTGCGGGCCCCCGTCCTAGCCATGCTCGCCCGGCGCTTCCAGCGCGGCCCGTGCGAATTCTAAGACCCACTCTGGGCAGGTCGGGTCGGGCGACCCGCATTTACATGATTCCTACCCATCCGATGGGGGGAACTCCCCATAGGTATGAATCCGGTTTCAGCTGAACCTTTCATTCACCTACGACAAATCGTCGCACCCGGCCCGTTTTCAGGGCCGTGAGGGCTGACGGCTCTACCCGGTCTTCGCCGCTCCGATCTTCCATTCAGTTCCATTTTCCAAGCGAGGTGCACCATGCTGAAGAGGCTCAACCGTCTGCTGGCGCTCGCCGCGGCCCTGTTCACGGGGTTCGGCCTGCAGGCTGACACGACCGAGGTGGCCAACCGCACGGCGGCCCCCACCAAGGGCGGCGACAAGAACGCCATCGTCGAGCGGGCCACCCGCCGGCGCACCCTGGCCAACGCCCGGGCGGCCGCCGCGGCCCGCACCCAGGCTGCCCTCAAGGCCAAGGGCGGGAAGATCGATCCCCTGGCCCTGGGCCAAAATCCGCTCAACGCGCTGGCGTCCAAGGGCACCGCGGGCCTGGCCCCCAAGGGTGCGGAGCAGCTGGCCGTTCCCGGCCCCGGCTTCCAGCTGGCGCAGCCCGACTACATGTTTGGCACCGCCAGCAACTGGCACAACACCAAGCCCATCCACAAGTTCGTGGATACGCTGCCGGGCCTGGGCGCCGCCAATGCCAACAACCTGGGGAACTTCATCCCCGTGGCCAAGCCCATCCCCGGCGTCTTCAACGACGGCTCCGACTACTACGAGATCGCCGTCGAGCAGTACACCCAGAAGCTGCACTCCGAGCTGGACCCCACCCGCCTCCGCGGCTACCGGGACCTGAATCCCTCCGCCGAAAGCACGGCGAACGGGGCCAACAGCTCGAACTACCTCGGGCCCGTCATCATCGCCAAGCGCGATCGGCCCGTGCGCGTGAAGATGTTCAACCAGCTGCCCACGGGCACCGCAGGTGACCTGTTCATCCCGGTGGATACCACCATGATGGGCGCCGGCGTGGGCCCCCTGGGCAACGCCGCCATCGGTACCGGGCTCTACACCCAGAACCGCGCCGAGTTCCATCTCCACGGCGGCCTCAACCCCTGGATCAGCGACGGCACGCCCCACCAGTGGGTGACTCCCGCCGGGGAAGTCACCAGCTACCCGAAGGGCGCCTCCTTCCAGAATGTGCCCGACATGGGCGCCGGCACCCCCGGGGACGGCATCGCCACCTACTACTGGACCAACCAGCAGAGCGGGCGGTTCATGTTCTACCACGACCACTCCTTCGGTCTCACCCGCCTGAATGTGTATGCCGGCGAGGCAGCCGGGTACATGATCGTGGACCCGGTGGACGACAAGCTCATCAACGCGGGCGTCATCCCCAGCAACGGCGATCCCAATGGCGTCTACCGCTATGGCATCCCCCTCATCATCCAGGACAAGACTTTCGTCAACACCGCCACCCTCGGCACCGTGGGTGTCATGGGCGGCACCGATCCCACCTGGGATGTGACCAAGTACGGCGGTGACGGCAGCCTCTGGTATCCCCATGTCTACATGGTCAACCAGAACCCCGCCGATATCTCCGGCGCCAACGGCATGGGCCGGTGGGACTACGGTCCGTGGTTCTGGCCCCCGGTGACCGCCGCCGCCGGCCTGCAGCACGGCGCCGAGCCCATTCCGGGTGACCCCAACGGCACCGAGTACCCCGGCACGCCCAATCCCTCGCTGGTCCCCGAAGCGTTCATGGATACGCCGGTGATCAACGGCACGCCCTATCCCAAGATCACCGTCCAGCCCAAGGCCTATCGCTTCCGCATCCTGAATGCCGCCAACGACCGGTTCTGGAACCTGTCCTTCTTCAAGGCGGATGCCTCGGGCACGGAAGTCTCCATGGTGCCGGCCGTTCCCCACGATCCGGCCGACCTCACCTGGCCGGCCACCTGGCCCACGGATGGCCGCCTGGGCGGCGTGCCTGATCCCACCACCGCAGGCCCCTCCCTCATCCAGATCGGTAACGAGAGCGGCTACCTTCCCTCGCCCGTGGTGATCGCCCCGCAGCCCGTCGGCTACAACTACAACCGCCGGGACATCGTGGTGCTCAATGTGCAGGACAAGGCCCTCTTCCTCGGCCCCGCGGAGCGCGCTGATGTGATCGTGGACTTCTCGGCCTTCGCGGGCCAGAAGCTCATCCTCTACAACGACTCTCCGGCCCCCGTGCCCGCCTTCGATACGCGCTTCGACTACTACACCGGTTGCCCCGACCAGACCGACACCGGCGGCGCGGCGCCCACCCTGCCTGGCTTCGGCCCCAACACGCGCACCCTCATGCTGTTCGAGGTGGCCGCGGCCACGCCCGATCCGGCCTTCGACATGGCGGCCCTCAACGCGGCGTTCCAGTCCACTGCGACCTCCAACAGCGCCTTCGCCGAGTCCCAGCACCTGCCCATCGTGCCCCAGGTCGCCTACAACAGCGCCCTGAACAAGGCCGTGGCCAAGGATGTCTATGCCCGCATCCAGGATTGGCAGTTCCGCACGCCCTTCCCCTCCATGGAGAACGGCGACCTCATCCAGCCCTACATGGGTTCCAAGGCCATCCAGGAGCTGTTCGAACTGGACTACGGCCGCATGAACGCCACCCTCGGCGTGGAAATGCCCTTCACCAACTTCAACATCCAGACCACCATCCCCCTCGGATATGCGGATCCCGCCACCGAGCAGCTGGTGGACGGCACCACCCAGTACTGGAAGATCACCCACAACGGCGTGGACACCCACCCCGTGCACTTCCATCTCTTCGATGTGCAGATCGTCAACCGCGTGGGCTGGGACGGCGCTGTGCGCCTGCCGGACGCCAACGAGATCGGTTGGAAGGAAACCGTCAAGATGAACCCGCTGGAAGACATCGTCGTCGCCTTCCGGCCCCTGTCCCCCCGGCTGCCCTTCGCCCTGCCCAACAGCCTGCGCTCGCCCAATGTCGTCCAGCCGGACAATGTCAACATCACCGTCACCAACCCGGTGGATGGCAATCCCATCAGCGTGAGCAACGCTGCCAAGGACTTCGGCTGGGAATATGTGTGGCACTGCCACATCCTCGGCCACGAAGAGAACGACTTCATGCGCCCCATGGTGCTGACCGTCGCCACTTCCACGCCCTCGGCCCCCACCGGACTCACGGCCGCCCTGTCGGCCCCCAGCCGGGCTGAGCTCGCCTGGACGGACAACGCCACGGACGAGACCGGATTCTCCATCCAGCGCCGTTCGGGAACCGATCCCTTCGTCACCATCGCCACCGCCGTTCCCAATGTGAGGAGCTACAGCGACCTCACCGTGGTGCCCGGCACGCTCTACGACTACCAGGTCATCGCCTACAACCAGGCGGGCGACTCCGCCCCGTCCAACATCGCCGGGGTCAACACCCCGAGCACGGTCCAGATTTCCGGCACCGTCTTCACCTTCGACGGCGTCAGCAACCTGCCCAAGGCTGGTGTGCTGCTCACCTTCGCCAGTGCCGGCGTCACCACGACGACCGCCACCACCGATGCCGCAGGCGCCTACACCGTGGCCGTCCCCTATGCCTGGACCGGCACCATCACGCCGGCGCTCGCGGGCTTCGCCTTCACCCCCGCCAGCCGCACCTACGCTGCCCTCAACGCCAACCAGACGGGCCAGGACTTCCAGGCCCGTGCCGTGGCCACCCTCAGCGGCACTGTGACCGTCGGCGGTCTGCCCCTGGCCGGCGCCACCGTCACCCTCAGCAACGCGGGCGGCTCCGCCGTCACCAATGCCCTCGGGGCTTACTCCGCCGTCGTCAACAGCGGTTGGACCGGCACCGCCACCGTCACCCTGGCCGGCTACATCTTCGCTCCGGCTTCCCGCACCTACACCAATGTCGTGACCGACCAGGCGGCCCAGGATTACGCGGCCACGGCCGTGGTGGCCATTTCCGGCACCATCGCCAATGGCGCCACCCCGGTGGCGGGCGTCACCCTCACGGCCAGCACCGGCTCCACCGTCACCACCGATGCCGCCGGCAACTACACGATGATCCTGCCCTCGCCTTTCACCGGCACGATCACGCCCTCCAAGCTGGACTTCGCCTTCACCCCGGCCTCGCGCTCCTATGCCGCGGTCACCGTGGACCAGACCGTCCAGAACTACAACGCCGCCGCCATCGTCACGCTCTCCGGGACGGTCACCAACGGCGCCACCGGCCTCGCCGGGGTCACCCTCACCGCCAGCACCGGCCAGACCGCCATCACGGACGCCGCCGGCAGCTACACCCTCACCCTGCCGTCCCCCTTCAGCGGGACGCTGACACCCTCGATCGCCGGCTTCATCTTCACCCCGGCCTCTCGGACCTACGCCGCCACCGTGGTGGATCAGACGGCCCAGAACTTTGCCGCCACCGCCGTAATCACCGTCTCGGGCCAGGTCACCCTCAATGCGGTGGGCCTCTCCGGTGCGACCATCACCTTCAGCACGGGCCAGACGGTCGCCACGGATGCCAATGGCAATTACGCCGTGGTCGTCGCTTCGCCCTACACCGGCACCATCACGGCCGCCAAGGCGGGCTACTTCCTGACTCCGCTGTCCCTGAACCTGGTGGGCAGCACCGTGAATCAGCCCAACCAGAACTTCACGGCCGTCAACGCCATCGCGGTCTACGGCCTCGTCACCACCAACGCCGTGCCGCCCGTGCCTCTGGCCGGCGTCACCATGACCTTCAGCAACGGCGCCGGCACAGCCGTTACGGATGTCAACGGCCTCTACACGCACTATGTCCCCTCTGGCTGGAGCGGATCCGTCACGCCGTCCCTGGTGGGCTGGGTCTTCTCTCCTGGCCAGCGGAACCTGACCAATGTCACTGCCAGCCCTGCGGGCCAGAACTTCACCGCAGGCCAGACCTTCCTGGTATCCGGCGCCATCACTTCCAATGGCACGGGCCTGGCCGGTGTGCGAGTGGCCCTCAGCAACGGTGGTAGCGCAGTCAACACGGATGCCACCGGTGCCTACAGCCTCTATGTCCGGGCCGGTTGGACGGGCACCATCACGCCCACCCTGCGCGGCTACTCGTTCAGCCCCGCTTCCGTGACCGTCAGCACGCCATTGGCGGCCGCCCTGAGCCAGAACTTCACCACGATCCAGTCCATCTCCGGACGGGCGAGGATCCAGGTCAACGGACAGAATGTCGGACTTCCCGGCGTGACCATCACCCTCAGCACGGGTGGCTCCACGGTCACGGATGCCAATGGCAACTTCACGCTCCAGGTCCCCACCGGTTGGACCGGAAGCCTCTCGGCTTCGGATGGCGGCATGCATGTCTGGACGCCCGCGACCTTCAGCTACACCAACCTGATCACCAATGTGACCGGGCTGAGGTTCAACGGACAGTAACCCGTTCCCCCCGGGCGGAGCGATCCGCCCGGGGACTGCGGTTCCAGTACCCAACCTGCTTGATGGCATCAAACCACGGATGGGGAAGGGAGCGATTCCTTCCCCATTTTTTTGCATCACGACCTTCAAATCATGGATTTCCCTCGGGATGATCGCAGCCCGGGGCCCAGGGAGTCGCCCATGTCCTCTACCCTCATCCGGCGGAACACCTTTCGGGAGGCCCTCGTGGCCATCGCGTTGGGAGGGCTGGGGACGCTTCTGCAGATCGCTTGCGGGGGGGGCGGAGGCGGCGGCGGGACGACAGTGGTTCCGCCCCCTCCGGCTCCGACCATCACCAGCTTCGCCGCCGCCAAGAGCCCCATCACGGCCGGGGCTTCCACCACCCTGACCGGCGTGTTCGCCAACGGGAGCGGCACGGTGGACAAGGGCGTCGGCGCCCTCGCCAGCGGAGTGGCCGTGTCGGTCAGTCCTTCCACCGACACCACCTACACCCTCACCGTGACGAACAGCGCCGGCGTGCCGGCCACCGCCACGGCCCAGGTGGTCGTGGTGCCCGCGCCCACCACGCCCGCCATCACGGCTCCGGCCCAGGTCACGGCCGGGCAGGGGGGCTATGCCGCCACCGTTCCGGCCCAGGCCGGGTCCAGCTATGCCTGGACCCTCACCAACGGCACGGTCACCGCCGGCGCGGGGACCCCCAGCATCCTCTTCACGGCAGGCACCGCGGGAAGCGTCGGGTTGAGCTGCGTCGTCACCAACGCAGCCGGCACCGCATCCACGGCCGGCAGCGCCAGCTCGACCATCGTGGCGGCCCCCTCGACGCCGGTAATCACGCTGCCGGCCACCGTCACCGCGGGGCAGGGGGGCTACACCGCCTCCACGCCCGTCCAGGCGGGCATGACGCTCGCCTGGACGATCACCAATGGCACGATCACCTCCAGCCCCACGGGTGCCTCCGTGACCTTTAGTGCGGGGACCGCGGGCTCCGTCGCCTTGAGCTGCGTGGCGACCAATGGGATCGGGGCCACCTCGGTGGCCGGTGCGGCCAGCGCTGCCATTGTGGCCCCCCCCACCTCGCCGGTGATCACCTCTCCGGCGAATGTCACGGCGGGACGGTCGGGTTACACGGCCTCGGTCCCGGCCCAGGCGGGTTCCTCGTACGCCTGGACTGTCACCAACGGCACGATCACCGCCGGTGCGGGCACCCCCAGCATCACCTTCACGGCCGGGGCCTCGGGTTCCGTTGGATTGAGCTGTGTGGTCACGAACGCCGCTGGCACTCCCTCCACGGCCGCCACCGCCAGCGCGGCCATCGTGGCCGCCCCGGCCACCCCGGTCGTCATCGCCCCGGCGTATGTCACGGCGGGGCAGACGGGCTACACCGCCTCCACGCCTGCCCAGGCCGGCATGTCGTTCGCCTGGACCATCACCAACGGCACGATCACTTCGGGCAGCACCGGCGCCAGCGTCACTTTCACGGCTGGGGCCTCGGGGTCCGTGGGCCTCAGCTGTGTGGCCACCAATGCGGCGTCCACCGCCGCCACGGGAACTGCCAGCAGCGCCATCGTGGCCGCGCCGGCGACGCCCACGGTCACGGCACCAGCCTATGTCACGGCGGGCCAGACCGGGTACACGGCCTCGGTCCCGGCCCAGGCGGGCTCCAGCTATGCCTGGACCGTCACCAACGGCACGGTCACGGCGGGTGTGGGAACAGCCAGCATCACCTTCACGGCCGGCGCCTCGGGCTCTGTGAGTCTGAACTGCGTGGTCACGAACGCCGCCAACACCGCCTCGGCGCCCGGAACGGCCAGCGCGGCCATCGCCGCCGCCCCGACGGCCCCGGTCATCACGGCCCCTGCGAATGTCACCGCCGGGCAGGCCGGCTACACGGCATCCACGCCCGCCCAGAGCGGCATGTCGTTCGCCTGGACCATCACCAACGGCACGATCACTTCGGGCAGCACCGGCGCCAGCGTCACTTTCACGGCTGGGGCCTCGGGGTCCGTGGGCCTCAGCTGTGTGGCCACCAATGCGGCGTCCACCGCCGCCACGGGAACTGCCAGCAGCGCCATCGTGGCCGCGCCGGCGACGCCCACGGTCACGGCACCAGCCTATGTCACGGCGGGCCAGACCGGGTACACGGCCTCGGTCCCGGCCCAGGCGGGCTCCAGCTATGCCTGGACCGTCACCAACGGCACGGTCACGGCGGGTGGGGGAACGGCCAGCATCACTTTTACGGCCGGGGGATCGGGCTTTGTGACCTTCAGCTGCACCGTGACCAATGCGGCGAACACGGCTTCCGCCCCCGGTGCGGCCAGCTCCACCATCACGCCGGCCCCGACCACGCCGGTCCTCACCGTCCCGGCCAACATCACGGCCAATCAGGTGGGCACGGCCCAGTCCGTTCCCGCCCAGTCCGGCTCCTCGTACGCCTGGACGCTGACCAACGGCAGCATCGTGTCCGGGAACGGGACGAACAGTCTCACCTTCCGCGCGGGGGCCACCGGCACCGTGGGTTTCAGCTGCACCGTCACCAACCTGGCCGGAACCGCCTCCGCTCCGGGAACCGCCAGCAGCGCCATCGTCCCGGCGCCCACGGCGCCGGTCATTTCGACGCCAGCCTATGTGACCGCCGGCAAGGGCGGCTATGCGGCGTCGGTGCCCGCCCAAGGGGGGATGACGCTGACCTGGACCATTTCCGGCGGCACGATCACCTCTGGAACCACGGGCACGACCATCACCTTCTCGGCAGGGGGAACCGGGTCCGTCTTCCTGAGCTGCAAGGCCGCCAATGCGGCCGGAGCCTCCGCCACGGGCAACGCCAGCAGCGCCATCGTGCCGTTCCCGACGATCTCGCAGCTGTCGGCCAGCCCCGCCGATGTGGCGTCGGGCGGCGCTTCCACCCTGTCCTATGCCTTCGCGGGAGGAACCGGTCTCATCAACCAGGGTGTGGGGGCTGTCACCAGCGGCGGCAGCTCTGTGGTCCATCCCACCAGCACCACGACCTACACCTTGACGGTCACCAACCCGGCCGGGGACCCCACCACCGATACGGTGACGGTCACCGTGGGCGCCTTGCCGAACATCAGCACCTTCAAGGCGGGCCCCGCTACCCTCACCCAGGGCCAGGGGAGCCTGCTGACCTTCACCTTCACGGGGGATGGCGTCATCGATCACGGTGTGGGCCCCGTCACCAGCGGCAGCCAGATCGCCGTGTTCCCCGCGGCAACCACCACCTACACCCTCACGGCCACCAACGCCGTCGGCGCCACCACCACGGCCGTGATGACGGTCACGGTGAAGGCTTTCACCGGCAAGTTCGTGTATGTCGCGAACTCCGGCGGTGGCATCTCCGGGTTCTCCCTGAATGAGACCACCGGCGCGCTCGCGGAGCTGGGTAATTCGCCCTTCGATGACGGAACCCCCGCGCTGCATGTGATCAGCGACCCTGAAGGCAAGTTCCTCTTCGCGGTCAACGGGGATGGGCTCAACCAGCGCCCGAATACCCTCACCGTCTTCAAGATCGACTCCGCCACGGGTGACCTGACGGAAGTGGCCGCCTATCCCACGGATCCCAATCCTTGGGCCTCGGCCGTGGATCCCACCGGTCAGTTTGTCTATGTGCGGTGCGATGGCCTGATCTCCTCGTATGGTCTGAACGCCGTCAGCGGAGCCCTGACCCCCCTGGGCTCCGTCGCCGCCTCCGGAGGCACGGGCGAGGTGCTGATCCACCCCTCCGGCCGACTGCTCTTCACGGTGGGCCGCACTTCCGACCAGCTGCAGGTCTTCGACCTGAATCCCGCCACCGGGGCCCTCAGCCTGAACGGCGGCACCACCCTGCCCACCGGCACGGGCCCGCTGGCCCTGGCCCTCAGCCACAGCGGGGAGTATCTCTTCACCAAGAGCGAAGGGGCCGCCGGGGGCGCGGCCCAGGAGTGCATTGTCTACGGCTATTACCTGGATCTGCAGACCGGCGGCCTCATGCCGCTGGCCGCTACCGACACGGGCACGACCCAGGCGGATACCTTCCATGGAGTCTCCGCCAACCCCACCCAACCCGTCATCTACATCACCCTGTCCACCACGGACAACGATTACGCAGCCTACGCCCTGAACCTGGTCACCGGCGCCCTCTCCCCCTTGACCGGCAGCACCTATGCGCTGTTCGGCGGCACCGGTTCCGACAACCTGATGGTCAGCCGCAACGGCCTGTGGGGATTCATGACCGACTACTGGGGCAACCGGATCGCCGTCGGCGCCATCGATCCCGCCACCGGCGTACTGCTCAGCCCCACTTTCCACACCGTTGGGGCCTCCCCCGTATCCGTGGCCGTGGTGGGAACGGTGCAGTAGGAGTCCCATAATCTTCAAGGAACAGAAAGGTTGGCGGAGCGGGGCACGGCCCGCTCCGCCCTGTTTTGTGCCATCCAGCACAAGAGCATCCGGGGATTCCCTGTCGAGATTCTGGTAGCCTGTCCCCTTATGTCTCAGCCGTCCGAAGCGCCCACCCTGGACCTCAAGGCCAGCCTGAAGAAGCCCCTCCAATGGGCATTGGCGGCAGGCTTGCTGACAGCCATCGTCACCCTCTTCATGCCGAACTACTACCGGTCCGAGGCGCGCCTGTTGCCCGTGGAATCCAAGGGGCTGTCTGGAAATCTCGGGGGCCTGGCCAGCGCCGCTGCCGCCTTCGGCGTGAGTGTGCCCGGTGGAGACAGCAGCGACGCCAATTTCGTGGATGTCTTGAATAGCCGCTGGTTGAAAGAACAACTGCTCCAAACTGAATTCCAGTATCACATTCGGTCTTGGCGTTTCGGGGCCGAGCGGATCGAGAAGGGCACCCTCTATGGCTACCTGAAAGCTGAGAATATGGATCGGGCGGTCCTGGGAATAAATGCCGTCTTGATTGTCTCTCGGGATCTCAAGTCGAAAGTCATCTCTATCACTGCTGAGACCAAGTCCCCCGAACTCTCACAATTAATTGTGCAGCGGGCTGGAAAACTTCTCGAGGCATTCCTGCAGGAGAAGGGGCGAACCCGGGGGGGCGCAAAGGCTGCTTTCGCCGAAGCGCGCCTCTCCGACGCCCGACGGGAGATGGATGTGGCAGAGGATGCCCTACGCCACTTCCTTGAGGGAAACCGGAACTTCCAGACCAGCGGTGACCCTGCCGTACGACTCAGAGGCACTCGCCTGGAAACCGACCTTCGCCTTCGCCAGCAACTCGTTAGCACCATTGCAATGAATCGCGAACAAGCACTACTGGAAGAGAAAAACGATATACCTATTCTCAATGTGCTGGATCCGGGAAGCTTGCCTATCGAGAAAAGTGGACCGGTGCGAAGCCGAATTGTTGCATGGCTATTTCTCTTCTCTGGGCTCTTGGCTTGGGGATGGCCAAATCGGGAGTGGATTAAAAATCGATTGTTTGATGGATCGAACGCTGAGTCTGGAGAAATGTGATGAAGACGATTGCATTAGTGGGTTGTGGCCGAATCTCCAAAAGGCATGTGCAGGTGGTGACACAACTGCCAGGATTGCGGCTTGTTGCGGTCTGCGATCTCATAGAAGACTTGGCCCGGGAGACTTCGCAGCCGCTCGGCATTCCATACTATACAGATGCGCTGGAGATGGTCACCCGCGAGAAGCCTGACATTGTCAGCATTCTCACAGAGTCAGGAACTCATCCTCTCGTGGGCAGCCTGCTGGCGCCTCATGTTAAGGTGGTAGTGGTCGAAAAGCCAATGGCGCTCACGCTAGATGACGCAGACCAACTGGTCGAAACATGCGAAGCCCATGGAACCAGGCTTTTTGTCGTGAAACAAAACCGGTTCAATCCAGCCATCCAGCAACTCCGTCGTGCCGTAGATCAGAACAGGTTCGGAAAGATGGTGTTGGGTACAGTGCGGGTCCGGTGGTCACGTGAGCAGGATTACTACGACCAAGCGCCCTGGCGGGGGACTTGGAAGCTTGATGGGGGCGTCTTTACCAACCAGGCCAGTCACCATATCGATTTGCTGCAGTGGTTACTAGGTCCAGTGGAGTCCGTTAAGTCCTACATCTCGACGCGACTCGTAAACATCGAGGCTGAGGATACCGGTGTGGCTGTGTTGAAGTTCAAGAGCGGCGCTCTGGGAGTGATCGAAGCCACCACGGCCACTCGACCTAAAGACTTGGAAGGGAGTATTTCTATTCTTGGCGAAAAGGGATCTGTGGTGGTCGGAGGCTTCAGCGTCAATCGCATGGTGACTTGGAGCTTTACAGATCCGACTCCCGAGGATGAAGCAGCTCAGAAGGCCATAACCAATCCGCCAAATGTCTATGGGTTTGGGCACCAGCCTTTCTATGAAGACATGTTGGACTGTCTCGCTTCGGGCCGGCGCTCCATGCTGGACGGGCTGGAAGGGCGCAAGTCCCTAGAGATCATTAACGCGCTCTATGAATCCGCAGCCACCGGAGAAGAAGTTCATCTGAGATATGTTCCCCAGTCTGTCCGATTGGGGAGATAACGATGGAGACCCGGATTCATCTCAATGTTAAGTTGGGGCTTGATGTCCAAGTGGACGAATTTGTGGTGTTAGGGCGCCCTCCCAAAGGAGCGGTTTCTGGTCAATTCGAGCTCTCAATCGGAGAGAATTCAGTCATACGTTCCCACAGTGTTTTATATGCAGGCTCAGCGATCGGTGCTCGATTCCAGTGCGGCCACGGGGCCCTGGTGCGCGAAGATTGTGTGATCGGAGACGACTGCTCGGTTGGTTCGGGCACCGTCTTGGAGTTCAAGGTCACGATGGGCAGAGGGGTGCGCGTCCACAGCCAATGTTTCGTCCCCGAATTTAGTGTGCTCGAGGATGGGTGCTGGTTGGGACCCAATGTGGTGCTCACCAATGCGAGGTTTCCTCAATCCGCCCGCACCAAGGAGATGCTCGCGGGTGTGCATGTAGAGAAAAAGGCTAAGATCGGAGCAAATTCCACCATCCTACCGGGCGTCACCATTGGTGAGGGAGCCCTGGTGGGCGCAGGAAGTGTGGTGACCAAGAATGTGCCTCCAGGCACCATCGTGGCCGGGAATCCAGCTGTGGTCCGTGGCCTTGTTGCTGATCTTCACTATCCTGATACCCACGAAGCCGTCTATCCCGGAGTCATCTAATGAGCGCCCATGGTAACCAGATCCCCCTTGTGGACCTCAAAGCCCAATACCTCGCCCTCAAGCCTGAAATCGATGCTGCCATGGCCGGGGTGATTGATCGCACATCCTTCATTCTTGGACCTGAAGTGGAGGCTTTTGAAACATCGTTTGGGGCCTTCTGTGGTGGGGTGCAGGCCATCGGCGTAGCTAACGGCACCGATGCAACAGGCATGGCCCTCAGGGCTGTGGGGGTGGGAGCAGGTGATGAGGTCATCACGGTTTCCCATACCTTCATCGCTACCGTGGAAGGGATAAGCGAATTGGGCGCGAAACCGGTCTTTGTGGATGTGCAGGATGGAACCCTGCTCATGGATGCCTCCAAAGTGGAAGCGGCCATTACCAGTCGGACCAAGGCCATCCTCCCTGTGCATTTGTATGGTCAGACGGTCGATATGGATCCTCTTCTGGCGCTGGCCGAAAAACACGACCTCAAGATCGTGGAGGATGCATGCCAAGCGCACGGAGCCGAGTACAAAGGACGGCGCGCTGGATCGATGGGTGATGCCGCGACATTCAGCTTCTACCCTGGCAAAAACTTAGGTGCCTATGGTGATGCGGGGGCGATCACCACCCGGCATGCAGAAGTCGCAGATTGGTTGAAAAGCCTGAGAAATCATGGGCGCGCTACCAAATACACCCATGACTTCGAAGGGCGAAATTCCCGGATGGACGGCCTTCAGGGCGCAGTCTTGAATGTGAAGCTGCCCCATCTGGACCGATGGAACGCCAAGCGTCGAGATGTGGCGGCCAGGTACGACGCTGCGCTGATGGGCCTACCGAACCTGCGGCGTGTCGCTACCGGGCTTGGGTGCACTCCTGTATTCCACCTTTATGTCGTGCGTGTGCCAAACCGGGATCAGGTTCTTGCGACTTTGAAGGCCGAGGGCATCGAGGCCGGAATCCATTACCCTGTGCCTCTGCATCTGCAGAAGGCCTGCGCTCACCTCGAGATTCCATCCGGCACGCTGCCCGTAACCGAGCGTGTCGCCTCGGAAATTCTCAGCCTTCCGATCTTCCCCGAGTTAAACGAAAAGGACCAGGACCGCATCATTGAGGTCGTACGCAAGGCGTTGGCGGGATCGCATGCATGATCGATTCTTCGGCCGAAGCGACCTCGATGGGCGCTATCGATTTGGTCGTTAGACCAGGGACAAACATGCCCCTGCAGGGAAGACGACTAAAGGGGCCGTACATGGCTAAAATTATTTTCTCAATAGCCGGCCCCCTATTTCCTTGCGGGCTTCGAGCATGATGTCTTCCAGAGATTCCTTTTCAGCGGTTATCAATAATGGGGCGATCATATTTGCAAGTCGCCTTGTGGTGTTTGCTTCGGCTTTTCTATCCATCCGCCTTCTTGTCAAGCATCTGGGGATTTCGGGTTATGGTACCTGGGAGATATTGGCTGCAATGGTGGCCAGTTGTACCATCCTCACGGGACCCTTGGTTGGAACTCTTCTTTGGAAGCTTTCGGGTGCCTTTGGCCGAGGCGATTGGGAAGGGGCAAATAGATATATAGGGATCGCTTTTTTTATAGTTATTTGCATATTTATAATTATTTCTATACCAGCAATTTGGGGGCGGGACTGGATCGCTGATCGGTTCCATTTAGACTCTGGCATCAGAACCATATTTGCTCGAGTAATGCCGAGTTTGATTTTTCTCGCTCTCGTGGGAGGAATTAATGAGGTTTTGGCAACCATTGTCGATTCGAATCAGAAAATGGGAACCACGACCATGATTCGCACGGTCAATCAACTGATATTCTATGTCATATCGATAGCGATGATTATCCTAAAATTCGGCTTATGGTCTCTCTTCTTTGGTCATTTAGCCATGTTAGTATTAAATTTTATATCATTCATGATTTTTTCAAAAAAATATTTTCCTCAATTAAAATGCACCTTGGTTTTTCCGACCTACACTGAATTCGTGGAATTAAAAAATTATTATCTACTCCTTGCTTTCGGCTATCTAGCTGCGGCACTAAGAGATCAGACTGATAAATTGGTGCTTGGGGTGTTTGCCTCCGCAGAATTTGTGGGAATATACGCCATCGCCAGTCGGATTGCGGCGCTCGTCACTGAGGCGAGCACATTCGTTTTTGGCCCGAGCATCTCCGCAGCTGGATCCAAGCACGCGCGTGGAGATGTGGAGGGGCTCCAGCGGTTGTACATGGATCTCATGTTAGTGGTGCCTCTATTTGCAGGATTGTTAGCCCTCTGGGTTATCACTGTCCACAGGGCTTTCATCTATGCCTGGCTTGGCCGGTCTGTACCCGAAGCAACGCCGTTGATCGTATTCATGACCTGTACTTATCTTTTCGTTGTCGCGTTGACCGCGGCCGGGGCCTCTATGTGTCGCGGGATCGGGCGAGTTGAATTGGAATCAAAATATGTGGCGGTTGGCCTTGTTCTGAATGTGATAATGACGATTCTCGGGTTGGCCAAATTCGGCGCCATCGCTACGGTGTATGCCTCGGGAATTTCATGGATGATTGGGGCGGTCTACTTCCTTTTCATAATCCACCAGGAGAATCTGCTACCTCTGGCAGGCACTTGGCGGGCGGTGCGCGCTCTCACCCTTTGGCTTTTCTTGATGGGACTCGCTCTTCTGGTGGCGTGGTTAGTCCCTATTCCCCTCTCTCGCTGGGGTGCGACCAGTCGATTGCTCTGGTTAACAGGAGCGGGGATATCTATCTGGGGGCTAGGTCTCGCCATCACCATGTTACTGGATTCACGAGTGCGTAAAGATATGCTTGGTTACATAGCAGTGCTCCATCGAAAATTCGCATGAGGACTCGCCTTAGCATGTCGGACCCATTTGCCGTTCCAGCTGCTCCGCGTCCTGACCTTCTGCCGGGTGGGCATGTCCTTGTTTTCACCTCCGCCTTCTTCTTGCCGACCCAAGGCAGTGCCGTGGTTATGCGCAACCTCCTCTCCTGCTTTGATCCATCAAGCTATACTATTGTGACTTATGAACAGCGTTCGAAGCATTTGGATGTAAAACTCCTGGGAGTGCGTCTCTTTCGCCTCCATTCAGGGCGACGCTTCCGATCCAGGGGTGGCGATTGGTGGCGACGGCTGCGGCAACCTTGGTTGGAGCGATGGGCGGTGCGCTTGGCGAAGAGGCTCACACCCAAGCTGATTCTGGGTGTGTACCCGGATATGCACATGCTCAAGGCGGCTCAGGTTGCGGCCAGGGAAACCCGTACCCCCCTCCTTGTTTACTTCCACGATCTGCTAGATGAAGTCTGGGCCCATACCAGCCAGTCGGAGGCGGCAAGCAGACTCCAGCAAGCCGTATTCAAAGAGGCCGCCTCGGTGCTCGTGACGGGGCAAGGGATGGCCGACCACTATCAGGCCACCCTCGGCCTTGCCACGCGGTGCTTGCAGATCATCTACCCGGAACCCCTTGAGTTGAAACCAGAGCCCATCATGATCGCCGACACCGTCTTTGTCGGGGGATCCGTATACGATGTGAATCATCTCTCCCTTCGACGTCTGTTGGACGCCTCTCGAGTGGCCCGTTTGGAATTGGTACTCGCAACCGGGGCAGGCCAAGCTTATCTCGAACGGCTCGGACTGGTTGGCAAAGGCCTATCGATCGTGAAATACGCAGACCGAGGCGAGTATCTCAAGGCCCTTCAGCATCAGGGTGTCTTAGGGGTATGCTTGAATTGGCCAGAAGAATCCGGCACGCCAGAGCAAGAACTTGCAACAGCCTTTCCGACCAAGGTAATTGAGTATCTGGTGGCTGGTCGACCCATCCTTGTTCATTGTCCCGAGCATTATTTCCTGGCTCGGTTCTTTCGAGAGCACCAGTGTGGTTGGGTGGTGAGCGACCGCAATCCTGCAATATTGGCCGAAGCCATTCAAGACCTGACCAAGGACCGGGCTGCCCTGGTTCGATTAAGGAGTAAGGCCTTGAAGGCGGCCAAAATTTTTGCCGGCGCACGCATCACGGATATCTTGCGACAGGAAGTCCGTGATGCTGCACAACTTCCCTGGGGTGAAAAGATTTCACGATTTAGCACGCGTGACGAGTGACCGCGGTCAAGTACTTAGGGTAGAGGGGGCATATATCTTTTCTAGCCGAGGGCGGGCCAAGGTGTTGGAGCAGCGATGAAGGAGGATGTACTTAACTTTGAGCCTATGCCATCCCTTTCAAGGGGAGTTGTTACATCGCTTCCTATAATTGCAGCTGTCGGGATTTATTTATTTCCTTTGAATATAGGTTTCGCGACACTCTATGGATTTCGATTCGTAGTATTAGGGAGCTTCCTGATTCTGTTGTGCCATCGGCATGCTGCGCTTCGCCCCTCGCGTTCTGCTCGGATGTTTATCCAACTTGGGATCATTTGGATGATATGGGGGCTTGTAAGTATATTATGGTCACCAAATATCATTGAAGGAGTAAAGGAGCTCTTCTCAATACTTCTTGGGTTCTTGCTCGTATTAAGTCTGTTGGGGTTGGAAGGTCCTCGGATGGAGGGGCTCAATGCCCTTAGGCTAGGGTGGGTTTGGGCTGCAGTGGTAACTGGGTTAATTGCTGGATGGGAACTTCTGACATTCAACCATCTCCCAAATGGCGGAATCGAAGGGGAAGCATTGGATTACCTGGCAGCCACAGGGCATTGTCTGAGCACATTTGGTAACCCAAACAATTACGGTGCTTTTATTATAATGGCCTCTTCATTTGTTTTTTGGTTATATCTCGATGCGAAAAAAATATTAACAAAAATTGTAATTATTATAATTATTATTATGATATTGATATTTCTGATATTTACATCTTCTAGGCTCGCAGTCCTTGGAGAACTGGTGAGTCTAGGGTTTCTTGTGCTTCTGCGGAATAAGGGGCATCGATCCATTCTGTATTTAGGTCTATTTTTTATTATTATTCTAGCTGTGATTCTTTCGTTATCGGGTACCGATGTTTTTATTGTAGAAAAATTCCTTCGACTAGGAGAAGAAGTAGGGCTGGATGGGACTTCTCCCTCAAGGCTTCTATTGATTGTAGATGGTATATGGATGGGACTTCATTCCTGGGGGTTGGGTGTAGGGGCCGGAGCGTTTCCGTATTATGTCTCTCAGCGCTTGGTCCCCTTCCCTGTTGGAGCGCATTCTCCGCACAACTTCTGGACCGAAATCTTTAGCCAATATGGACTCGTGGTTTCGGTGTTGCTATTGGGATGGGTTCTGCGCTTTGGTGCGCTTGCTTGGCGATCTCGAAAAACGGCCATCCATCTAAACGATCCTTCCATGAAGCTGACTTCGGACATCGCGTTGACCTCTCTCATCGGTTACTGGTTCGCGTCTTCTTGCAATAGTGCGTTCATCGGCCAACCGTGTAATTGGATGCTGCTGGCCACATGGGTGATGATGGGGAGTTGGTTGGAGGCACATACCAAGGGACAGGTTAAGGTTGCAGCATCCAACACCTCCGGAGATGCACGATGAATCAGCCTTTTCTTCGTAGGGAGGGGAATTTGCGGTATTATTGAATTTTTTATATGATAAACCCATCCAAGCTGATTCTGGGCGAATGACAAAGGAGAACCGTTTGCGCACATCTTCACCCGAAAGCCGGTTCCATTTAATATATTCTATGGAGATGGTTGGCGATCGTTCGGATATGAGTAAGCGTGGGATATGTATTAGCCCATTTTGGGGAAGGGTATCCGATAAATGATTATAATTGTGAATTATGGAATGGGAAATCTCGGGTCGGTCCATAACATGCTCAAGCGGGCAGGGATCGATTCGCTAATCACCGAAAAACCAGAGGATGTGCTTAGGGCATCCCGAATCATCCTCCCTGGGGTTGGTGCATTCGATCAAGCTATGGACAACCTAAAACGATCTGGCCTTGCGGATGCGCTCCGGAGGCGTGTTGAGCAAGACGAAGTGCCAATTCTTGGCGTTTGCTTGGGCATGCAATTGCTGACCGAGACCAGTGAAGAAGGGAACTGTGATGGGTTCGGCTGGATTCCCGGAAAAACCATTCGATTCCGGCAGGTAGACCTGGGGCTGGATATGAAGATCCCGCACATGGGTTGGAACCTTGTCTCGACCACACAGGTCAACCCGATTCTTCCGCTGACGGAAGAAGAACTCCGATTCTATTTCGTTCATTCCTATCATGTGGATTGTGCACCAGAGTACATGATTGGGGTCAGCAATTACGGATATTCCTTCGCGAGTGCCATTGGACACCGCAATGTTCTAGGAGTGCAATTCCATCCAGAGAAGAGTCACCGATTCGGGCTGGATCTGCTCTCTCGGTTTGCGAAGGCACAGGGGGGCCTGTGAAACCGTTTCGAATCATCCCCTTCCTGCTGTTGGAGAACAGGCGACTCGTCAAGACGATTCACTACCGAAATCCCCGCTACATCGGTGATCCGATCAATGCTGTGCGGATCTTCAATGAAAAGGAAGTGGACGAACTGGCGCTCTTGGACATTAATGCCGCCACCGCCGGGATCAATTACGAGCACATCCGAAAAATCGTCTCCGAAGCCTTCATGCCCATCGCCTATGGCGGTGGCGTGCAGAGGCTGGAAGATATCCGGACTTTGTTCCAAATCGGAATCGAAAAGGTGGTCATCGGGACGGCCGCGGTGGAGTCACCTGAGTTGGTTTCCCAAGCATCCGCACGATTTGGCAGCCAAAGCATTGTCGTGTCAGTGGATGTCAAGACGGACCTGTGGGGGAATCGACGGGTCTTCTATGCCAACGCCAGGCGAAAGCTGAAAGAAGACGCCGTGGCCTTCGCTCAAAGAATGGTCGCCCTGGGAGCTGGCGAGATTATTTTGAATGATGTGGATCGCGAAGGCTCAATGAAGGGCATGGATCTGCCCCTGATTCGGTCGATGTCCCAGGCGCTGGCGGTTCCGTTGGTCGCCTCAGGTGGAGCTGGGTCCCTGGGCGACCTGCTCGATGCTTGGCAGTCGGGTGGGGCGCATGCGGTATCAGCCGGAAGCCTGTTTGTCTACAAAGGCCCGCTCCGTGCGGTACTCATCAATTACCCGCAGGACTCAGCGGTCCAAGCCGCACTTTCCAAAAGGGCCTAAGACATGCCTTCAGCCTCGTTTCAGCGTTGCAGGCGCTGTGTAATGGACACTTCTGATCCGGAAATCGTGTTTGATTCTGATGGCGTCTGCAATCACTGCCATTTCCATGATCAAATTCGGAGTCGGTACATTCTGCCTGCAGGAGAGCGTGAAAAGGCACTCGAACAGCGGATCCGACGGGTCAAGGCAGAAGGGCGGGGCAAAAAATACGACTGCATCATCGGCTTGAGCGGCGGGGTGGACAGTTCTTATATCGCTCTGAAAGTCAAGGAACTTGGACTGCGACCCTTGGCGGTGCACATGGACGGTGGTTGGAATTCAGAACTCGCTGTTTCCAATATTGAAAACATCGTAGACCGATTGGGGATCGACCTATTTACGAACGTCGTGGAATGGGACGAAATGCGGGATCTTCAATTGAGCTTTTTTAGGTCTGGCGTACCGAATTGCGACATTCCCCAGGATCACGCGATCATTGCAGTGTTATTGAAGGCCGCAAACGCCTTTGGGGTGAGGACCATCGTAAGAGGACTGAATATCGCCACCGAATCGGTTCTTCCTCAGGCTTGGGGCTATTCTGCTATTGATCTTCGCCACATCAAAGCGATCCACAAAAAGTACGGCCAAGTCAAACTGAAAACATTTCCAACTTGTAGCATCCTAGAACTTGCTTATTATTATGCTTTTAAGAAAATTACATACTACGATATTCTGAACAACCTGGAATACGATAAAGATAAGGCCAAGGAATTGATCACGGCCGAATTGGGATGGAGGGACTATGGTGGAAAACACCATGAGTCACTCTTTACCAAATTTTTTCAATCCTATTATCTGGTGAAAAAATTTGGATTTGATAAGCGACTTGCTCATTACTCTAGCCTGGTGCTGGCGGGGTCAATGACACGAGATCAGGCTCTCGTAGCTCTGGAAAAACCTCCCTATGATGACGACCGAATGCACCTAGAGCTTAATTTTGTAGCTAATAAGATGGAAATCGAAGTTGTTGAACTCGAGCGGATCATTGCCAGTCCTCCTCGGCGCCATACAGAATTCCCTTCATACAAGTCCTTGCTCTTTTCCGATTGGGCTACGCGGATCAGGAAATTCCTGAAATAGGGCGGAACGGGTAGATTGAAGAGAGCATCCCGCGGGTAACGATGTGCATGGCCGCCGGTGTCGGGACCCTGGATTTTCGGGAGTGCTGCAGACCGAGCGAGTCCCTCTCCATCTAGGTGCTTCTTGGTTGACATTGTTAAGGATCGGTTGCAGGGAGCACATCTCGTATGCACATTCTCATCCTTCCAAGCGAGTTGTACTGCCCGCCCAAATTGCCGCTTCTCGGGATCTTTCAGAGGCACCAAGCCGAGCTTCTATCTGCACGAGGCGAGCAGGTTGGGATCGTGTCATCAGGGCAGATACCATGGCGCTTTCTATTAGAGGGGTTCCCCTATGAGGCCCGAGAACAATCTGCAGGGCTGACCGTTTTTCGGCAGTTCTCCTGGCCCCTTCTTCCGGCCCGATTTGCCCAGAACCTGTTCCGGCAGCAAGTCATCCAAAGGGCCGAGGCTTTGGTGGCGTCCTATGTGGCCACCTACGGTAGGCCTGATGTGATCCATGCCCACAATTGCCTTTACGGGGGGGTGGTCGCAGCCAGATTTGGTCGGGAAGCCGGTATTCCGGTGGTATTGACCGAGCATAGCTCCACATTTTTCACCCAATCCTTCTCCCCCGGGGACCTAGGCGATATCGAAGAAGTCATTGGCGCCGCGGCAGCGGTGAGTGCGGTGGGCTCTAGACTGGCCGAGCGCGTAGCTTCTACGGTTCCCAACTGGGGCGGGCAGTGCCGAGTTCTGGGTAATCTATTGGACCCGTTTATTGAGGTTCAGGCGCGACGCGAAGTGCTTTCGAGCAAGCCCTCGCCCAAAGCTGGATACACAGTTCTTGCTATCGGAGCGCTCATCCCTGTGAAAAATCATCAGCTGTTGCTGAGGGCGTTCGCCACGGCTTTCAGGGGAGATGTCTCGGTCCGCCTTAGGCTGGGGGGTGGCGGACCTCTAGGATCGGAGCTCTGGGCCCTTTCGGGACAGTTAGGGATTCAGTCCCAGGTCGAGTTCCTCGGCCCTCTCACGCGAGAGCAGGTCGTCCAAGAAATGTCCCAATGCGATGCGTTTGTCTCCTCGAGCTTGGTGGAGACCTTCGGAGTGGTTCTGATCGAAGCCATGGCTTTCGGAAAACCCGTGCTTGCTACGAAGAGTGGAGGACCCCAGGATGTCGTGGGGGAGGGCTGCGGGCGGCTGGTGGACATTGATGTGGAGGCGCTTTCCGCTGGATTGTCAGCCATGCGAGAGGAGAGCCATGATCCAAGGGCCATCCAGGAGCAGTGCCTAGGATCTTACGGGGCAGACGCCTTCTATTCCAAGTTGATGGCCCTTTACTTTCTGGCTTGCACTGATGAACGAATAGGGTAACCATGGCTTTGTCTAGCTATTTACAAAATTCTTAAGCCTGGGATCTCACAGGGGTTTTACGGCTTTGCAGAGAATGAACATAGCCCACCGCATCAGCGGGTACATCTTCGAGGAGAATATGAAAAAGGCACTGGTGACGGGCGGAGCAGGCTTCATCGGTTCGACGGTGGTGCGCGCGCTGCTAGATCTTGGCGTATCTGTGAGGGTTCTTGATGACCTTTCGACGGGAACCGTCGACAACCTGGATGGGCTGCGCAGGGTGGAGTTCCTCCAGGGAGATGTTTGTGATGCGAGTGCGGTGATTCATGCCATAGCGGGCGTCGATACCGTATTCCACTTGGCGGCTTCGGTCGGGAATAAGCGGTCGCTCGACAATCCCTCCAGAGATGCCCAGGTGAATCTCCTTGGGACCATTCAGGTGCTCGAAGCTTGTCGGGCCGCTCGGGTCGAAAAGATCGTTTATTCGTCTTCCGCTGGTATTTTCGGTGAATTGAAAACCCTGCCCATCGCGGAAGACCACCCCCTAGTGCCTGAAACACCGTACGGCGTTACCAAACTCGCCGCGGAAAAAATGTGTCTCGCATACACCCAGTTATACGATATTCGAGCCGTTTGCCTTCGCTATTTTAATGTATATGGACCCAGGCAACGGTTTGATGCGTATGGAAATGTCATACCAAAGTTCGTTTTCACCTTGTTGAAGGGTGGAGACATCGAGGTTTACGGGGACGGACAACAGACTAGAGATTTTGTGCATGCAAGGGATGTGGCCCAGGCCAATGTGAAGGCGGCACTGGCGACAGAAGTAACAGGGGTTTTCAATATTGGAAGCGGTACAAGGGTGACCATAAATGATTTGATTCGAATTCTAAGGGCCAATGGGTTGGAGTTTTCCCCCACAACGGGACCAACTCGCTCCGGTGATGTGAGAGATAGCTTGGCCGATATTTCCTCTGCTCGGATGGCGTTTGGCTATAAGCCATCAGTGGATCTTGCCCGTGGAGTCGGTGAGTATGTGGCTTGGGCAAAGGGTGAAATGGATCATAAATTGGCGTAGTAATGTGTTTGAATTTTTTAACGCGACACGGAGTCAATTGAGATGAGGCGATTTTGGCAATTATTAGTTGGTTGGTTTTTTTTAATAAAGAACCGACGCAAAGGAATTCGTGTATCGCCAATCACATATGTGTCCTCAGACTGCTCCTTTGAGGGGCCGAACTATATAGATAGGTTTTGCAATATTCAAAAAATGCGCATGGGGAGGTATTCCTACATTGGGTACGGTTCCACGGTTTATGGCGCAAACATCGGACGATTCTGTTCTATCGCTTCTGGAGTGAAAATCGGTCTAGGCAGTCATCCAGTGGACATGGTCTCTACCTCCCCTCTCTTCTACAGTCAATTTAATGCCTTTAGGGAAGATTGGGTAGGTGATCAGGCTGTCGAATTCGATTACAAAGAAGTCGTTATTGGCCATGATGTTTGGATTGGCGCAAATGCGATTGTGATGAGTGGCGTCAAAATTGGTCATGGTGCTGTCATCGCGGCAGGAGCCGTTGTCACCAAAGATGTCCTCCCGTATTCCATTGTGGGGGGAGTGCCGGCTCGATTGATCCGGAATCGATTCTCTGCTGAAACCATTAAGGCTATCGAAGCGACGAATTGGTGGCGTAAAGATTGTGACGAATTGAAGAACCTATTACCCTTTTTTAAAAATGTTTCTGCTTTTGTTCAGCATGAATATTATCCAAAATATTCAAACGAGGATTGATCGTGAAAATCGTCCATATCTGTTTAGAAGCCCCCTATATTGATGGATGGAATTATCAGGAGAACATGCTTCCGAGGCACCACGCGGAGCTTGGTCACGAAGTGATTGTTATTGGATCGCGAAACAAACTGCCATACTATTTAAAGAACAAAATAGATTATACAAATTGTGATACTCCATATATGGTGGGATCAGTAAAAATTATTCGAATTAATTGCAGTTTTTCAATTTTGCAAAAACTAAACTATTATCCTGCATTGCCATCTCTGTTAGAGGAAATTGCCCCTGACCTCGTCTACCATCATGGTGGACAATCGCTTTCCCTACTGGCTTCTAAGTCATATGTGGATAAACATGATAAATCAAAGTTGTTCATTGATTTTCATTCGGAATACTATAACACGGCCAATTCCTGGTTTTCTCGAGTGATTCTCCATAAAACCATATGGAGATCTATCATTCAGTATTGCTTGCCTTCTGTTAGCCAAGTTTATTGTATTTCATCATCGGTGAAGGAACTCTGTGAAGAATTATATGGTATAAATCCTAGACAAATAGAGTATCTCTATCTTGGTATGGATGTTGTATCGACCAATGAAGCAGAACGGGAAAACATCCGACAATTGGTGCGGACGCAGCTGGGGATGGCTCCGAGTGACTTCTTGATCGTTACTGGAGGGAAAATCAACCCCGTCCGCAAAATTGAACTTCTCACAGAAGCCCTCCGGGGGCTTAACAGGGAGAGGGTCCATCTGGTTGTTTTCGGAACCCCAGACCCCGGTTTTGAATCGTATGCAGCCCAACTTGGGGCAGGGGTGCCCCGGGTGCACTTCGTGGGCTGGTGCAATACCGAAGCGATCAACAGGTACTTCCTTGCCTCGGACTTGGCTGCTTTTCTCGGTGGGCAATCCGTTCTATGGCAGCAATCGATCGCGGCGGGGCTGCCAGGTCTGTTCAGGAAACGGGCGGGACATGAACATTTGAACCAGGGAAATTGTTTGTATATCTACACAGACATGGTCGAAGAAGTCGAACAGTGGTTGAGAATCCTGACCGACCCGGCGAATGGGCAGATCCTGGACGGTATGCGGGAGCGAGCCATCTCTCTTGCCACGGGAGAGATGTCCTATCGTTTGGAGGCAGAGCGGGTCGTTGCCAAATACTTGGAACTGAACGCGGCTCGGTCGACCGATGAGTGCGCCAATTCATAGCCGGGAGATTCCATCTCTCTTCGGGCCAGCGCTATTATGGGAGCTAGGTCGGCGTTATTCTTAATTTTGGGGATCTTGTCCGCATGAGGAAGTAGTTGATGACCAAAACATTGAATAAAATTGCCATAACGGGCTCGTCAGGTTTTCTTGGCTGGCATCTCCGGTGTTGGGCGAAGCAGATGCCTTCCGTTGAAGTAATCGAAGTTCCGGATGAATCCTTTGATTCGCTGGAATCCTTGAGCGAGACCATCGGTTCGGCAGGCGTTGTCATCCATTTGGCCGGCATGAACCGTGGCCCTGAAGCAGAGGTCTACGAAACCAATCTGAAACTGGCCCGTAATTTGGCGGGAGCGCTGGATCGCCTCGGTGAGGCTCCGGTGATCTTGTTTGCCAACTCCACCCATAGCTTTGGTGACAGCCCCTTCGGACAATCTAAACGGGAGGCTTCGGCTCTACTTGCGATGTGGGCAAAGGATCGAGGCGCGCGCTATGTGGATGTGGTCCTTCCGCATCTCTTCGGCGAGGGGGGGCGGCCCTTCTACAACAGTGCGTTCGCGACTTTTTGCCACCAGCTTGCCAATGGAGAGGAACCACAGATTCTTCAGGATGGCCGAGTGGAGCTTATTCACGCACAGAGGGCGGCATCACGATTTATGGAACTGGCACTGGACACGGAAACTTCGGGTGCCGTTCGGATTGAAGGTATTCCGATGCAGGTCTCCGTCCTCTTGGCCCATCTCAAATCACTATACGGATCCTACGCGGAAGGTATCATCCCTGACCTCTCGGACCCCTTTCATCTGGATTGCTTCAATACGCTCCGCTCCTACCTATACCCGACCTGCTACCCAATGCCGCTGCGGCTGCATACCGACACTCGTGGCGGGCTTTTCGAAGCCGTGAAGACGCAGCATGGAGGGCAGGCTTTCCTTTCCTCAACGCATCCAGGGATCACCCGTGGACGGCACTACCATCATCGGAAGGTGGAACGATTCCTTGTGGTATCCGGTGAAGCGGAAATCAGGATTCGGCGCTTGTTTTCCATGGAGGTTCAGGTGTTCCGGGTCAGCGGAGCCGAGCCCTGTTTCGTGGATATGCCGACATTCCACGCGCATGAAATCACCAATGTAGGCACCCGAGATCTTCTGACATTATTTTGGAGCCACGAAATTTTTAATCCTTCCGACTCCGATACGTACCCTGAACCGGTTATTCTGAATCAATGAGCAAATTACGCGTCCTCACGGTTGTCGGAACCCGCCCCGAAATCATACGATTGTCCAGAGTCGTGGCCCAGTTGGAGCAGGACTTCGATCATCGGTTGGCCCACACCGGTCAGAACTATGATTTCGAACTCAATCAGGTCTTTTTCGAAGATTTGACCCTTCGCAAGCCCGACTACTTTCTAGGGGCAGTGGGTGGCGGTTTGGCTGAAACGATTGGTAACATCATCGCCCGCATCGACCCTGTTCTGGAAGAATTCCGGCCCGAAGCGATGCTCGTTCTCGGAGATACCAACAGCTGTCTAGCAGTGATTCCTGCCAAGCGACGCAAGATCCCAATATTCCACATGGAGGCGGGGAATCGATGCTTCGATCAGCGGGTGCCTGAAGAGACCAATCGCAAGATCGTGGACCACACCGCGGATATAAACCTACCATATAGTGACCACGCTCGGGAAAACCTCCTCCGCGAAGGGTTCCCCCCTGATCGCATTATCAAGACGGGGAGCCCGATGTTCGAGGTGCTGCATCACGCCATGGCGCGCATTGGCGCCTCGGATGTGCTGAACCGCCTTGCCCTTCAGCCGGACAACTACTTTGTGGTGAGTTGCCACCGCGAAGAGAATGTCGATGCCGAACCGAACTTGGTCCGTTTTGTGGATACGCTCAACCAGCTCGCACTCAGCCGTGGAAAGCGTATCATCGTTTCTACGCACCCACGCACCCGGGCACGCCTGGATGCGCTGGGGTTGACCCTGGATCCTCGGGTGGATCTCCTCAAGCCTCTGGGGTTCCTCGACTATATCCGTCTCCAGCAGTCGGCATCCGCCGTTCTGTCCGACAGCGGCACCATTACCGAGGAATCGTCCATCCTTGATCTGCCGGCCCTAAACCTGCGAGAAGCCCATGAGCGACCCGAGGGCATGGAAGAGGGGGCTGTAATGATGACGGGGCTGGCCTGGGGGCGGGTGGACCAAGCTCTCGCCATGCTCGAATCGCGCACGCGTGACAGGAGGCAATCCCGCATAGTCTCTGACTACACGGCGCCTCATGTCAGCCAGACGGTGGCACGGGTGATCCTCAGCTATGCGGACTATGTCAACCGTGTGGTGTGGCGCCAGTATTGAGACCTCGCAGCCGTGCGCATCCTCATCCTATCCCAATATTTCGACCCGGAACCTACGTTCAAGGGTCTGCTCTTCGCGCACGAGCTGATGAAGCAAGGGCATGTTGTTGAGGTACTGACGGGCTTTCCCAACTACCCGTTGGGGAAGTTGTACCCCGGCTACAGGATGAAGCTTCTACAAAGAGAAAACCTCGGTGGAATAAGAGTCACTCGGGTGCCTCTGTTTCCGAGCCATGATTCGGGCGGGTTCCGCAGAATGGCCTCCTACCTGAGTTTTGCGGGCACCGCAGCGCTGATGGGCCCTTGGGTGGTCCGGAAACCTGATGTCATTTACGCCTACCACGGCAATGCCACCATAGGAGTGCCGGCTTGGGTGATCGGGATGATCCGACGAGTCCCGTTCGTACTGGATATTCAGGACCTTTGGCCGGATTCTGTCACATCCTCAGGCATGCTCCCTGCCAAATTCCAGGCCATGATTCCGGCCTTGGAAGCATGGTGCAGGTTTCTGTACCGCCGTTCCGCTCGGATCGTGGTGCTGTCGCCAGGATTGAAACGAGTCCTCATGGCTCGAGGTGTACCCGAGGAAAAGGTGGAGGTCATCCCGAACTGGTGCGATGAGATCCAGATCCAGCCTGGGTCAGCAAGGCCGGAGGAGGAAAGCCTCCTGGAGGGTCGTTTCAATGTGGTGATGGCAGGCAACATGGGTCGGATGCAAGGTCTGGATGTGGTCCTGGAAGCGGCCCAGCTCCTTCAAGGCCCTGCACCACAGGTGCAGTTTGTGCTGGTGGGTGGCGGCGTGGATCGGCCTCGCCTGGAAAAACGAATGGCTTCGCTGGGGTTGAAGAATATCCTCTTCTTGCCGGGAAGGCCGATGGATGAGATCGGCGCCCTGCTTCACCGTGCGGACGCATTGCTGGTCCACCTCAAGGATGATCCATTGTTCGCGATTACCATTCCTTCTCGCATTCAAGCCTACCTGGCGGTTGGTAGGCCGCTCTTGTGCGGAGTCCGCGGGGATGGGGCGGAGTTGGTAAAGGAGGCTGGAGCGGGCTTCTGCTTCGAACCAGAATGTCCAGAAGCCCTGGCGGGTGCCGTACTCACGGTCCTGAACCTGTCCACGGAGGAACGACGCGAGATCGGCAGGAGAGGCAGCGAATTCTATAAAGATCGGCTGTCTCTTTCCGTTGGAACGAAGGCCTTTCTTCGTTTTTTCGACCGAACCCTGAGTGGCAGGTCCCAATTCAGTTAGGGGCGGACATACCCCCCTTTTTTCCTTTTTAATCATGATCCATTCAGATACCACGGAGCCACGCATGCCACCTCTTGCCGGCCTATCGAAAAAGAAACTGCTAATTACCGGAGGAACGGGTTCATTCGGTAATGCGGTTCTGCGTAAATACCTTCAATCCGATATCGCCGAGATCCGCATCTTCAGCCGGGACGAGAAGAAGCAGGATGATATGCGCCATGAGTATCACGATGACCGGATTAAGTACTACATTGGTGATGTCAGGGAGCCGGACGGCGTGTCCTCAGCTCTGAGGGGGGTGGATTATGTCTTTCATGCGGCGGCCCTCAAGCAGGTGCCATCCTGTGAGTTCTACCCGGTCGAAGCTGTGCGCACCAATGTCATGGGCACCCACAATCTATTGAATGCGTGCATCCGTGAAGGCATCCAGAAGGTCATCTGCCTCAGCACTGACAAAGCCGTATATCCCATCAATGCTATGGGTATCTCCAAGGCCCTCATGGAGAAGGTCGCGATTGCGGAATCACGCAATTTGGTAGAAGGGCAAACCACCATTGTCGTAACCCGCTACGGCAATGTTATGGCCTCGAGAGGTTCGGTCATACCACTCTTTTTGGATCAAATCCGCGCTGGGAAACCCCTTTCGGTGACGGATCCCAGAATGACCCGGTTCTTGATGCATCTCGATGTGGCGGTGGAGTTGGTCGAGTTTGCGTTTGAGCACGGTCGAAATGGGGATACGTTCATCAGAAAATCACCTGCGGCGACCATGGGAGATCTGGCTCAGGCGGTTAGAGAATTGTTGAAAGTGGAGAATCCCATTCAGATTATCGGAACCCGGCATGGCGAAAAGCTATACGAATCTCTGGTGTCGAGGGAAGAAATGGTTCGTGCGGAGGACATGGGTGGTTTCTACCGTGTTCCAGCCGATGCCCGAGATCTGAACTACGGGAAATATTTCACAGATGGGGATCTTAGTCTGAGCCAAGCAGAGGAATACCATTCCCATAACGCGCAGCGCCTGGATCTGCCCGCAATCCAGACGCTGCTGCAGACCCTGGATTGCGTTCGCGCCGCCAGGGCCCTTTGAGGATCCCTGCAGTTCCGGTAGTCTCCATCGATCGAATGCGGCTATGAATGGGTCTCTGTTGAACATGTCCAACCTGGTCAAGCGATGCTTGGATCTGACGGTCAGCTCACTGCTCCTCCTGCTGATCTGGCCCATCCTGGTCCTTTTGTGGGTCCTCATTCGCTGGGGCATGGGGACGCCAACTCTCTACCGGCAGGTTCGGCCGGGATATCGGGGACGCCTCTTTCAGGTCTACAAGTTCCGGACCATGAATGAATCCAGGGATGTGGATGGCCTGTTGCTCCCTGACCGCGACCGCCTCACCTGCCTGGGACGGTGGATGAGGAGGCTGAGCCTAGATGAACTGCCACAACTCTTTAATGTGGTCCTCGGGGATATGAGCTTAGTTGGACCACGTCCCCTGCTGATGCAGTACTTAGAGCGCTATTCTCCGGAGCAAGCCCGGCGGCACGAGGTCCGGCCGGGGATTACGGGCTGGGCCCAGGTGAACGGGCGAAATGCTCTGAGTTGGGAGGAAAAATTTCGCCTCGATGTTTGGTATGTTGACCATCAGACATTTTGGCTGGACCTCAGAATCCTCTTTCTGACCGCGTGGAAGGTGGTCCGCCGGGATGGCATCAGTGCCGCTGATTCCGCGACCATGCCAGAATTCTTAGGGACCAATCCTCCCCCGAAAAGCTGAAAATCCTGCGGCCTTCCCGACTCAGCAAGGCCTAAGTTCGTCGGCCCTGAATAAGTCCAAAATATAGATTTGGCAGGAATTTGCGGGAACTTCAGGCATGTCTGGTACACCAGAAAGTGAGGGGGGACCCCCAATTTTCTGGTGTACGGATGAAGCCGAAACCGAGGCGGACAACGAGCGAGCAGCTGGTGATCGGCTGGAAGCTGGACCTGGCGCTGGACCCGAACCACGAGCTGGTGCGGCTGGCGGCGGTGATCCCCTGGGAGGATCTGACGGCGGAATTCGGCCGCATGAATGTGCTCGACCTAGGGCGTCCTGGCATTCCGGTCCGGTTGATGGCGGGCCTTCATCTGCTGAAGCACACCTACGGACTGTCGGATGAACAGGTGGCGAAGGGCTGGGTGGCCCACCTCTGGGCCCTTTTGCGTCTGCTCATAGGCGAGGTGAGGCGGACCATCAGCGCCCTGATCGCCTTCCTCGAACCTCAGGCGGGGTTCAGGCCGCTTCTCATATCCTTCTGACCTCGCGCGGTGGGTTTTTCAGGGCCGACTAAGTTCAGGTGCGCAGAGTCACGCGGCGAAGACAGTCCTCGATCAGGTCATAGCCATCCCAGATGGGCTCAAAGGCCAAGGCCTCACCAATGGGCACGATTCGATCAAGGCCCAAGGAACCACCTTGATAAGCCAGATGGGTGAGCTCGCCTGGTTCGAACCCGAAATGAGTCAGCGTCTGGTCCCCATCATCCAGGTGACAGGTGAGCTCCTCAAGGGAGTCCAGGCGAATCATACGCAGAAAGCCCCCGCCACAGGTGGCCTTGTCCAACAGGTGGTTCTGTTCCAGGGTCGCCACCACCAAGGAAGGGTGACTGAAATCGATCCTCACCTCGGCCCTTGCGGCTAGATCAAAGGCAGCATTGGCCCGTTTGGAGGCATGGGGGATCGAAGTCGAGTGATTGCGCCGGGCAGCCTCGACCTGCAGCTTTTCCAGGAATACCGGGGTAGCACTTGCCACTTCTGAGGCTGAACCACACCAGAAGAGGACTTGGGGCGATGAACAAGCCGCCTGATTAAACCAGAAGAAGTCGTTATAGAAGGCGCTCGCCAGCTTCTCCTGCTCTGTCTGCCCCAGAGCCAAGTAGGACGCTGCTTTGATCATGGCGTAGGAATACTTGCTCGCAAAGCTGCGCTCGCTAGCATGGGGATTCAGGGGCACCCCACGCAGGGCCTGAACCGTCTCATTCCCACCCCAGACGATCCTGTGGCCGCACCAATCCGAAAAGCCACCGGATAGGGCTGCATCATGTTCGTAGGTCACGAAACGATTGGCTGTTGCGAGATCCGGGAAGCGCAGGGCCACCTCCCCGATGGCCTTTAACAGTTCGCCCACCAGAAAGGGTTGCTCGCGAGAAAGCCGAACGACATTCTGATTGCCCGCCAGGTAGGCAAGGGCCCACGAGTAAAGGAAAAGGGTGTCGATGTTCGAGGGGGCCACATGAAAGACTCGGCCCACTGGAACCCAGATGAGATTCCCAGCGGTCCTGGCTCTGTGCGCGTCGCGGAGTCTAATCAGGTTTGATTTCCGGAGCCAGAACGCGGTGGCCACGCTTGCCGGATCTTGACGGAGCGTTGGGGAGCCCTTGAGAAGGTATTCGGACAAGGCCGCAAGGGCGTCAATGCGATGCGCGGCGAAGGGCTCTGCAGGGGGCACCCTGGTCTCGAGAAAGGACTTGAGGTCGGCTGAGACCGTTGGGGCGAGTATGTGCACCCTTTGCGTCCAGTGGGTGGTGGTGACACTCATGGTCATCCTCCTCCTGAGGGCGATTGGACGGTATCGCTGCACCCGCGGATTTCCGCCTTCGGAACACGACCAAGGACCTCAAAGTGCTTCCCGCCCATCTGCAAGGAAGGTGCATCGACTCCACGGATGACGCCAAGGTCTTCGGTCAGCAGGCTGTGGCCCGGGTAGCTGGTGGGCAGGGCACTCAGAACCTGGATCAGCCCCACTTCACCATCAGGGAGGGGCTGTAGGGTCGCGGGATCGCGAATGATGACATCGGAATAGATGGGGGCATGAAGGCTGTGGAGCGGATTCTCGAAGTAGACCCCACCAACCTGTTCCACCATGCCGTAGAAGTTCACCACATTCCGGATTCCGGTTGTTTCCAGAACGCGCTTTCTAAATGCTTCTGCACTGACGGACTGATCTTGCAGCTTCTTCCAGCCGCCGGAGTGGATCAGGATCGCCTCGGGTAGGTCGATACGCTCCCCGAGCGCTTCCAGTACCTGCACCAAACCCTGCCAGACCATGAATGTAAACCCGAAAAGCAGGATGCGCTGGCTTTTGGCGTGGGCCATGTAGTCTTTCAGGCCTTCCAGATCCAGGCTTAGGTCCTCACGCAGGGCGTAGAAGGGTCGATGACCGAATTGGGCCATGCCGAGGATCCCGGCGCCCCTGGCGGAAAAGGAAGTGCGGTCCTTGACCACGCCCGGATGATCCAAAACGATCATGGGTAAGCGTTCGCGACCCAGGAAATGCTGCACCACCTTGATGAGCACTGCGGCCTGCATACGGGCGGTTTCCTTATCCAGGAAAATGCGACTGACCTGCTGGCCTGTCGTGCCACTCGAGGTCAGGGTTTTCAGAACCTCCTCATCCGGGATGCTCTTGAGGGTGTATTCCTTGAAGAGACTCACTGGCAGGAAGGGGACATCTTCCATGCGAGTGATGGCAGTCCCTTTGGTGTACCCGAATACGCGCCGAATGATGTCCCGGTATAACTCGCAAGAATCAATGTGGTGATCCGTCAGCGCAGTGAGCTTGGGCAGCAGCCTTTGAACCTTCTCTGCTTGGGAAAGTCCGAAGGGTGGCAATTCCAGCAGGTCGGCGGCAGGGCTCAGCATGGTTTCAGCCCTCTCAGCGCCAAGTAATCCATCTTACCGCTGCTGCTCCTGGGGATGGCATCGAGATGGATGATCTTGATGCTGTTCGGAGGTACTTGCAGCGATTTGGAGATGGAAAGGGCTATGGAATCAGGGATCGCATCATGGAGTGTTTCGAGGAACAGGAAGAGCTGGTTCTCCCCTTCAATGGCTGCGGCAGAACACTTGAAGTCTCGCTCAACCATTCGCTCGAGATCTTCGAGCCCTACTCGGTTGCCGAACAGCTTGGCGAACCGATTGAGCCGCCCGACCAAGGTGAAAAAGCCGTCCTCATCCACTGTGGCCAAATCCCCAGTCGCCAGGGAACCAAGCAGCTCGTCCCCCTTGGCCAAGTCCGCTATCGATTCTGCATAACCCATCATCACATTTGGGCCTTCATAGATCAGTTCATGCTGGCCTTCCAGGCCATCCACAGGTCTCAGGCTGAGGCGCCCATCCGGGATGGGAATGCCGATGCTTCCCAGTTTCCTCTCGAGCTGACTTGGAGGGAGGTAGGAAATCCGAGCCGATGCCTCGGTCTGGCCATACATGACATAAAAATCAATATTCGCTGCCACCGAGAGGCCATGAAAGTGAGAGATGAGCTCACGCTTCAGTCCCCCACCGGCCTGGGTCAGCGAACGAAGGGTCGGGTGCTTTTTGGGATTGAACCGAATTCGGTGCAGGGTTTCATACATATAGGGGATGCCGGCAAACGAAGTGCAGGCCTCTGTATCCACCTGCTTCCAGAATTCCGGACGAAGGAAGGAATCTGGTGTGAGGACGACAGTCCCGCCACTGCCCAAATGTGAATTCAGGATCGATAGGCCGTAGGAATAATGCATCGGAAGACTTTGGATGGCGCGCTCGCCTGGACCGAGGTGCAGGTATGAGGCAATGGACTTGGCGTTGGCCTTTAGATTCCCTTGGGTCAACCTAACCAGCTTGGGGCTTCCCGTGGATCCTGAGGTGGTCAGCATGACCGCAAGATTCGGATGCACGGCGTAAGCAGGTCCACCTGATTTGACGGAGTAGGACAGAAGGTTGAATTTGGAGAGTTTCGGATCCGGAGTGGATGGCAACTCATTCAACGGTTCAAGAACGAGCGAGGGAAGGTAGGTCTCAAGCAGCGTTTGTGCGGGCGCCCGGGCATCCCTCAACAAAACAGGCATGCCTTGTTTAAGACAGGCCAAATAAAGAGCCACAAAATCAGTGGTCGGACTTGCGCCAAGGAACACAACGCCCCGGTGTGGGTTCAGATGCGTCAAGACTTCGGCTGCTTGAACCACTTTGGCGATGAGTCCTGCATATGTCAGCCGCTCGCCTCGAGTCACATCAACCAGTGCCTCTGCGGCAGGGTCTTGGCTCTTGATCAGGTCAAGCATGGCAATCCATTCGTGAGTCCATTTGAAGAGGAATTCAGGCGATCATCCCGCCGTCAACACCGATAACCTGGCCGGTCACATAGGCGGAGAGGTCAGACGCGAGGAACAAAGCCACCTTTGCGATATCTTCCGGCTGACCGATACGACCCATGCCGATGCTATCGATTCGTTTCTGGTACCAGTCGGCAGTGACGCCCTGGGTCATGTTGGTATCGATGAAACCTGGGGCGATGGCATTGGCTCGAATCTGCTTTCGCGCGAGGTCCTTGGCGATGGCCAGCGTGAATCCGAGTACGGCACCCTTGGAGGCGGCATAGGCGGAAACGCCCTCCATGCCCCGTGTGCCGGCAATGGAGGCGATGTTCACGATGCTGGAGCCGGAAGGCAGGATCTTGAGGGCGAATTGAGTCCAGTTGATCATGGCCATGACATTGACATCGAAAGTTTGGCGGGTCTGGCCCATGGAGATCATTCCCAGCAGCCCCTGCTGGATGACTCCGGCATTGTTGACGAGGACATTCAACTGCCCATGCTGCTTCTTGATCTGTACGATGGTTTGCCGGAGGAATGCGTCATCACAGACATCTCCAATGTGGGCATGGACCTCGGCACCAGTCTCAAGAGCCAACTGCTGAGCCAGGGTTTCCAGTTCCTGGCTGCGTGCACAGAGATGCAAGATCGCACCCGCACGAGCGAATTCCGACGCGATCGCCGCACCAATGCCTCTGCTGGCGCCTGTGATGAGGGCGACTTTCCCATTGAGCATTAGAAGGTCACGCCATGCTTGGTGAGGATCTCTTTGGCCTTGCCGACCGAGCTCAAACCGAGAATGTCGTCGGTATCCAACATGACATCAAAGACGGACTCGAGTTCACTCATCAGGTTCATGTGACCAAGGGAGTCCCATTCGCGAATGGAATTGTAGGCAAGCGTCTCGGTAACCACCTCGGCTGGAACACCCAGGGCCGTTGTGAAACAGACTTGGAGTTTGTTCAGGTTCTCGGCATTGGTCATATGACCTCCTTGAATACGGATTCAGGCTGGTTTGACGGGGACCAGGCGGGCAGGTGTTCCAAGGGCTGTCGTGGAATCGGGGATGTCCACCGCACAGAAACTGCCGCCGCCCAGGATTGAATTGTGGCCCATGTGTCGCCCTGGAGCCAGGGCCGCATTGGTGCCGAGAAAAGCCCCCGTCTCGATGATGCAGTTGCCACTGATCCGGGCACCGGGACAGAGCTGGGCGAACATCTCGACGCGGCAGTCATGCCCTACGGATGCATGGAGGTTCACGATGATATGATCTTTCAGGACCGTTTGATTGGAGATGATGCATCCAGGGGCCAAATAGGTCCCGACTCCGATTTGGGTTTCCAGCCCGAGGATCACCGAGGGGTCAATGATGGAAAGCGGCTGCCACTGGCTGCTCAGGCAACGATCCACCAGGGTTTTCCGGACGGCATTGTTCCCGATGGCACAGATGAAGTGCATCCCATCTGTGTGGGGGTCCTTTAGCAATGCCTCCAGCGAGAGAACAGGCAGGCCGAGTTGGGTTTGACCGACCAGCGCCGGGTTGTCGTCACAATAGCCCACGAGATTGAATTCCCCGGACTGCCCCATGGATCGCCCATAGGACCAAGCGATTTCCTTGCCCAGTCCTCCGGCACCGATGATGACCAATGATTTCACTAAGATCCTCGAGAATGGCGCTAGAAGCAGGAACGAGAAAGCACGTGCCGAAGCGACTCAACGGCCGAGGCAATGGAGGCCTCAGTCAAGGTTGGGTGAACCATGAACATCAGGCTCGTTTCGCCGAGGCGTTTCGCAATGGGGAATGAGCAGTCTTGGCCACTGGGGAGCGTCGAGAATGCTTTTTCCAGATAGATTTCGCTGCAGCTGCCGCTAAAACAGGGCACACCCGTGGCTGTCACCTCGGTCATGATCCGGTCTCGAGTCCATTGGGGGTGGAGAGTCTCTGGCTTGAGGTAGACATAGGCCTTGTAGGCAGCATGGCCAAAGTCTCCATCCGCCCTTGGGATATGCAGTGCGGGATGACCTGCAAGCCCATCAAACAGCTGGTTCATATGGGCCTTTCGCAGTCGCGTCCACTCGGACAATTTCCGCAGCTGAATCCTGCCGACAGCCGACTGCAACTCGGTCATCCGCCAGTTGGTTCCGAAGGACTCGTGCAGCCAACGAAATCCGGGGGCCTGTTGGCGATGGTAGACGGCATCGTAGCTCTTGCCATGGTCTTTGTACTCCCAGGCTCGGCGCCAAACCTGCTCATCGTTGGTCGTAAGCATTCCGCCTTCGCCACCCGTGGTGATGATCTTGTCCTGGCAGAAGGAAAAGCAACCCACATGGCCGATGCCGCCAACGGGGCAGCCCTTGTAGGTTGCGCCATTGGCTTGAGCACAATCTTCGATCACCTTGATCCCATGCTTCTTGGCCAAAGCCATGATGGGGTCCATGTCGCAGGGCCAGCCGGCGAGGTGGACAGCGATGATGGCGCGGGTCTTGGGAGTTATGACCTTGGCGATGGATTCGGCTGTGATGTTCCCGCTGTCTGGATCCACTTCGGCAAGCACAGGCGTGCACCTGCGGGCTACGGCTGCGCTAGCGCTGGCGATAAAGGTGCGGGGGCTGGTGATCACTTCTGCCCCGGCTGGGATCTCCAGGGCATGCAGAGCCAGTTCCAGGGCAACCGTGCCATTCATGAGGGCGACGGCGTATCGGCAGCCGGCGGCTGCAGCGTATTCTTCCTCGAAACGGCGGCCTTCTTCCCCAGTCCAGTAATTCACCTTCCCGCTTCGGAGAACCTGAGCCACGGCATCAACCTCATCCTCGGCATAGAAGGGCCAAGGAGCAAAGGCTGGCACTGCGTGAGATGAACCAAGTGGGAGCTGGGTGTGGGGTAGCTTGGTCATACCGGGAGGGCTCCAGACAATAGGTAATAATGACGCATTTGCGCGGCCCATGGAGAATGGGAACAGGGATTGTGACCTTAGAGACTGGCCCTGCCAAGGTCCATGAATCGGGGCTCCAATAGGAGCCCCGATTCATGGACCTTGGCAGGGGCCCGGGAATTAACTCCGCCGGGGCCTGGGCCGACGATCGCGACGAGGTTCATCGTTAGCAATGGTTTCGCCTTCGGGCTCGGCATCGGCGCCTTCAGGCTTTGGGATGAGTGCCTTCCGGCTGAGCTTGATCTTGCCGCTCTTCTCGTCGATGCCGATGCACTTGACCATGACTTCCTGGCCTTCGCTGACTTCATCGGCGGGGTTGGCGACACGGTGGTGGGCCAGTTCGCTGACATGCAGCAGGCCGTCCAGGCCGGGGAGGATGGTCACGAAGGCGCCGAACTCGACGACCTTGGCCACTTTGCCCAGGTAGGTCTTGCCAACTTCGGCGGTCTGGATGAGGTCGCCGATCATCTTGAGGGCCACCTGCAGCTTCTCCTGGGTGGGGCCGGCGACCTGGCAGAGGCCGTCGTCGTCGATGTTCACTTCGCAGCCGCTCACCTCGATGATGTTGCGGATGGTGGCGCCACCCTTGCCGATGACATCGCGGATCTTCTCCTTGGGGAGCTGGATGCTGTGCATCTGGGGGGCGTTGCTGGCGAACTCGGCGCGGGGGGCAGCGAGGACCTTGCCCATCAGATCGAGCAGGTGCAGGCGACCGGCCTTGGCCTGGTCGAGGGCCTTGGTGAGGATCTCGGTGGTGATGCCGCCGATCTTGATGTCCATCTGGAGGGCGGTGATGCCCTTCTCGGTGCCGGCGACCTTGAAATCCATGTCGCCGTAGTGGTCTTCCTGGCCGGCGATGTCGGACAGCACCACGAACTTGTCACCATCGCTGACGAGGCCCATGGCCACGCCCGCCACCGGGGACTTCAGCTTGATGCCGGCATCCATCAGGGCGAGGGTGCCGCCGCAGATGGTGGCCATGGAGGACGAACCGTTGCTCTCGGTGATGTCCGAGACCACGCGAACGGTGTAAGGGTTCTCTTCGGGCGTGGGGAACACGGCGAAGATCGAGCGCTCGGCCAGCATGCCGTGGCCGATCTCGCGGCGGCCGGGCCCGCGGTTGGGCTTGCACTCACCCACGCTGTAGCCGGGGAAGTTGTAGTGGAGGTAGAACTTCTTCTTGTACTCCTCCTCCAGCCCGTCGATGATCTGGGTGTTCTGGATGGTGCCCAGCGTGGCGGTCACCAGAGCTTGGGTCTCACCGCGGGTGAAGAGGCAGCTGCCATGGGCTGCGGGCAGGACGCCGACCTCGATGTTGAGGGGGCGGATCTGGTCGAACTTGCGGCCGTCCAGGCGGACGCCCTGCTTGAGGATGGCGTTGCGGAAGAGGGTTTCCTTCAGCTCGTCGAAACAGGCCACCAGGTCCTTCTTCAGCTCGGGCTTGTCGGCGCAGAACTGGGCGACGGCTTCCTTCTTGAGGAGGTCGATGGCCTTGTAGCTCTCGATCTTCACCTTCATGGTCAGCGCGGCGAAGAGCTTCTCGGCGAAGGCGGCGGCGACTTCCTGGTAGAGGGCCTCGTTGCGCTCGGCCTTGGCGGCGGCGACCTTGGGCTTGCCAACCTTGGCCTGCAGGTCCTTCTGCAGCTTCACGAGGGTCTTGATCTGCTCGTGGCCGAAGGCCAGAGCCTTCACCATGTCAGCTTCCTGGACTTCCTTGGCGCCACACTCCACCATCACGAGGGCATCGGAGGTGCCGGCCACCAGGAGGTCGATATCGCTCTCGGCGCGCTGCTCGACGGTGGGGTTCACCACCAGCTGGCCGTTGACACGGCCCACGCGGACGCCGCCCACGGGGTTCACGAAGGGGATCTCGCTGATGATGAGGGCCGCGGAGGCGCCCACCATGGCGAGGGTCTCGGGAGCGTGCTGGCCGTCGTAGCTGAGCACCTGGGCGGTGATCATGGTGTCGCCGTTGTAGCCCTCCTCGAAGAGGGGGCGCAGGGGGCGGTCGATGAGGCGGCTGGTGAGGGTTTCCTTGGTGGTGGGACGGCCCTCGCGCTTGAACCAGCCGCCGGGGATCTTGCCGGCCGCCAGCACGGGCTCGCGGTAGTCCACGGTGAGGGGGAAGAAGTCGATGCCTTCCCGGGGGGTGCCGTAGCACACGGCCACGAGGACCATGGTGTCGCCCTGGCGGACCACGACGGCGCCGTGGGCCTGCTTGGCGATGCGGCCGGTTTCGAGGCTGATGGGCGCGTCGCCCAGGTCCACCGATACCGTGGTGGGGTTGAATTTCAGTGCGTTCATGCAAGCTCCTGGGCCCTCGGGCCCAATGGGCTCCCCTGAGCCCGGCTCAGCGTCCGGGTCTCCCGCGATCGCTCCATGAAACCCGTCCGCCAAATCCTGAACCAGGAGGGGAGGTGGGCTTCCTGCAGAGGTCGCCGCCGAAGGGGAGCAGGTGGAAATCGGCAGGATCAGCATAACACGCTGAGCCTTCAGGCGCTTTAGGCCTGCTGGGCCTTGGGCACATAGATGGCATGGGCGCCCGAACCGCGGCGGTCGCGGACCTCTTCCGAATAGCGTCCCAGGCCACTGGGCGAAGGGGCATAGGTCGGCACGAGTAGTCGCAGCCAGTGGAGAATCTGGGCCTGGCGCCTGCCCTCCCCCTCCATGATTGAAAGGCGGAGGGCCGCAGCCCCTTCTTCCAGAAGGTCGTCATCCAGTTCTTCCGGATTGGCGTTGAAGACCTTGGGATGGACCCCCGTGCGGGACTCCTCCTGCTGCGTGAAGAGTTCTTCGAACAGCTTCTCGCCGGGCCGGATGCCGCTGAACTGCACCTCGATGTCCTGCCCGGGCAGCAGTCCGGACAGGCGCGCCATGTCCGTGGCCAGATCGACGATCTTGACGGGGTCGCCCATGTCCAGGACATAGACCTTGGCGGTGTCACCCAGGATGCCCGCCTGGAGCACCAGCTGGCTGGCTTCGGGGATGGTCATGAAGTAGCGGGTCATGTCCGGGTGGGTCACGGTGATGGGTCCACCCACGCGGATCTGCTCCTTGAAGATGGGAATGACGCTCCCCCGGCTCCCCAGGACATTGCCGAACCGCACACTGACATAGCGCGTTCCTTCAGGAGCCCGTCGGGCTGCCCGGAGCACCAGGGACTCTGCGATCCGCTTGGTTGCCCCGAGCACATTGGTGGGGTTGACGGCCTTGTCTGTGGAGATGTTCACAAAGGTGTGGGTGCCCACCGCCAAGGCAGCGTTCACCACATTCAGGGTTCCGAAGACATTGTTGTCCACAGCCTCCTCGGGATGAGCCTCCAGGTAGGGCACATGCTTGTGGGCCGCGGCGTGGAACACCACCTGCGGTTTCCAGCGGTTGAACACCTGCTGGAGGCGAATCGGATTGCGGACATCGCAAAGCTCCAGGGAGAGCCCCTGGTTGGGAAAGAGGCTCCGGAGGGAGCGTTCGGTTTCCCACAGGCTGTTTTCGCCGCGCCCCAGCAGGACGATCCGGGCGGGGCGGAAGGCGGCTACCTGGCGGGCGATTTCGCCCCCGATCGACCCACCGCCTCCGGTGATGAGCACCACGGCATCTTCAAGCACGAGGTTGAGGGAGCTCTGGTCCAACTCCACGGGCTCCCGCCGCAGGAGGTCCTCGATGGAGACATCTTGCAATTCCGGCTTCCAAACCCGCGATCCCAGCAGGTTGAAGAGTCCTGGTGTGGTCTTGACCTCGATCCCGGCGGAGCGGACCACATCCGTCAGCTGCCGGATCACGGAACCAGGGGCGCTGGGAATGGCCAGCACCACCTGAGTGGCTTCTTCCTTCCGGATGATCTGGTGAAGCAGCCGGGACGGACCCAGCACCCGGGTCCCCTGGATGCGGATGCCCTGCTTGTCGAGGGCATCATCAATGAAGCCTACGATTCGAGTCCCCAACTCGGGATGCCGCTTGAGTTCCTCGGCAATCATCAGCCCCGCCCGGCCGGCCCCGACGATGAGGGTGCGGTGCGGGATGGCCCCATCCGGCAGCTGATCGATGCCCAGGTCCCGTTCGTGGCGGGCTCGGATGGCCCCTCTGAGGGTGAGCCACAATCCGCCGGTGGTCAGGGCGGAGGCCAGGGCCGTTTCCAGATCGAAGACCGAGTGGAGTTCGCGGGCCAGGACCGTCACGAACGCGCTCAGCACCAGCAGGGTCGTGGTGGCCAGGGCCAGCCGGACGGCGTCCCGGAAGCCGATGAGGCGGTAGTGCTGGCGGGTCAGCTGGAAGACGAGGTTGACGGCCAGAGCCAGGAGGGTCCACTTCAAGGCCCCATGCGGCGTCAGGTGGGCCCCCACGAAGACCCGCTCGCAAAGCATCCAAGCCAGCAAGGCCGCCCCGCCGTCCAGAACAAGCTTGACCCCTTGCCGAAGCAGGGGTTGGTCCAGGGTGGATGGAGGCGGAAGTGAGGACCGGTAGGCAGGGGGAGGGTTCATGGCTCGAGACGGCTCATCAATAGAGGAATACACGGGTGTGCTTGGGTGGCTGAAAGAGCTGCGGGCTCATGATAACCTGAACCCTTGTCAATGCTGGATTTCATGTGAATTCATTGGAGATGTCATGCGATTTAACCTTCTGGGCGGCGCGGCGATTCTCACCTCGGCCCTCTTCGCTCAACTTCCCCAGGGGCTGGACCTCCAGGCTCTGAAGCAGGCCGCCGGGGCCCAAGGGGTGGGCGCGGCAGATGCCGTACCCGGGCGGCCGACAGCGCTGCCCACCAACGCTCCGACACCTGAAGACGCCGCCCGCCAGCGAAGCGAAGACGAAAAGCTGGATGAGGAGATCCGGACTCTGAAACGCCGGGAGAAGGGGCCGCGCCGTTTCGGCGCCGATCTGTTCCAGGTGCGGCAGCGCGGTTCGGCCGCCACGGAAGGGGGCATTGCCGAGGACTATGTGCTGGGCACGGGCGACCGGCTGAACCTCAATGTCTTCGGCAGCGCGACCTTCGACCTCCCGGTGCAGGTCGACGGCCGGGGTGAGATCGTGATCCCGAAGGTAGGCACGGCCAAGGTGGGCGGCCTGACGCTGGGCAAGGCCAAGGCGGCGGTGCAGGGGTTGGTGAGCCGGAATTTCTCGCGCTCCTCGGTGGACTTGCAGGTGATCAAGCTGCGCGAGGTGCGGGTCTTTGTCATGGGTGAGGTCTACCGGCCCGGCAGCTATCTGGTATCGAGCCTCAGTTCGTTGGTCAATGTGCTGAGTCTGGCCGGGGGGCCCACCGCGGTCGGCAGCTACCGCGACATTCGCGTTATGCGGGGCGGGCACAAGGTGGCCGGATTGGACCTCTATCCGCTCCGGGCCGAAGGCCTGGGGAACCCCAATGTGGCCCTCCAGAACGGCGACACCGTCTTCGTGCCCCTGGCCCAGAACCAGGTACTGCTGGAGGGCGCCTTCCAGCGGGTGGTGGCCGCTCCGGCGGAGATGAAGCAGAAGAAGGGGGAGGCCGTCGAGCCTGAGGACCTGGATCTGGATCCCTTGAAGGAGCAGCGGGAGCGAACTCAGCGTGAAATGAAGGCCATCGAGGCCCAGTTGTCGCTGGGTCAGGGGGCTGGAATCGTGGAGGGTGGCGAGAGTGCAGACCTCCAGAGCCAAGATCGTGAGCCCCGGACCGCCGCGCCGTTGGGGACCCGAATGGCTCAGGCCCCCGTGCTCAGCCTGACGGAACGAGCCGCTTTGGAAGATCGGCTTTTCTTTTTGAAGCGTCAATTGGTGGCCCTCAAGGAAGCGCCCCTGGGTGACCACCGCGTCCGAATCAACCCCGAGACCCAACTCCCCGTGTTCCCCCAGGACGCGAGCGAATCCTTGCCGGAGTGGCTGCGGCGCTGGGAATCGACTGGCGCGGCCCCTCGCATGCAGTTTGAACTTCGGGCGGGAGAGACCGTGGCCGAAGCCCTGCGGTTTGCGGGCGGGTTCGCCCCCGAGGCGGGCCCCGGGACGCTGACCCTCCGCCGCCGGGACGCCGCGGGCACCCTCAGCGGTCAGGATGTGTCCCTGGACTCGGCCAACCATCTGGCCCTGCAGCGCGGAGATGTGCTATCGGCCCTCCCCCGCCGGGAGCGCACGGGGCCCGTGGTCCAGATCAGCGGTTGGGCGCGGGTGCCCGGCGTCTTCGCCCGCACCGAGGGGCTGAAAGTGGGCGATCTGCTCCGCCGGGAAGCCCAGGTGTTGCCGGATACCTATCGGGCCCGGGGAGAGGTGGTGCGGACGGCGGTGGATGGCACGAGCCGGTTCCTGGCGTTCGATGTGGACAAGGCCCTGGCGGGCGATGCCACGCATAACCTCCTGCTGGAGGACCGCGACCGGGTGGAGCTGTTCCGCATGGAAGATCTCCGCCTGCCGAAGCTCGTCACGGTGCTGGGGCCCGTGGCCCGGCCCGGCACCTACGCCTTCCATGATGGGATGAGGGCTTCGGACCTCATCTTCCGCGCCGGTGTGCCCGCGAAATCGGCAGACCGCCTGGTCGCCGAGCTGGCCCGAAGCAAGGACGGCAAGCCCAGCGAGGTGATCCGACTCGATCTGGCCAAGCTGCTTTCCACGGAAACCGCCAGCCCCATCACGCTGCTGGATGAGACCGTGAATCCCCGCATCCAATCGGATGATCAGCTGAGCCTCTTCGAGAAGCCCGATTACAAGATCCATCGCACTGTGCGAATCACGGGGCAGGTGGTGCGGCCGGGGTCGTACACGCTGGATTCGGCCAAGCCCTCGCTGAGCGGGCTCATCCAGCGGGCCGGCGGACTGACTGCGGAGGCCATGCCCCAGGCGGGCATCTTCCTTCGGCGGATGAGCACCCAGGACGCCTCCCTGCAGCGGGCGGCGGAGGAATCCGGCCTCATGGGGAAGGATCCCACGGCCAAGGGCATCAACGAGATCCTCGAACGCCTGAACGAAACCAAGCGCCAGCCCCTTTCGGGCCAGCTGCTGAAGAACCCCCTGCTCCACGGCCTCTTGGCCGGCAGTCTGAACCGCATGGTGGTGGATTTCAGCGGGGTGCTGAAGGGGGAGGCCCTCTCGGATGTGGAGTTGCAGGATGGGGATGAGATCATCATCCCCCGGGCCACCGAGGCGGCCTATGTGGTGGGCGAAACCGCCAGTCCCTTTGCCACTTACAAGGTGCGGAAGGGCATGAAGGTGGGCGACCTGCTCAAGCTCGCGGGCGGTACCACCCGGAATGCCGACACCTCGAACATCCGCCTGCTCAAGGCCGATGGTCGCATCCTCGATTCCTGGGTGGAGGGCAAGGCCGTGGAACCGGGTGACACGGTGTTGGTGCCCCAGCGGTTCCGCCGCGACTCCAGCTGGCAGGAGAACCTCCAGGCCCTGACGCCGCTGGCCCTGATCCTGAACGCCGTCAAATAGGCCCGGCCCTGCTGGTAGAATGAAAGGCCCCGCCCATGCGGGGCCTTTTCATCGTGAGTGCCATGATCCTGCGCAAAGAGTACTGGTTCGAAGCCGCCCATTTCATCTACAACCACCCGGGCAAGTGCCGGAACCTGCATGGTCACAGCTACAAGCTCTTCGTGCTGCTCGAAGGCGCCGTGAACCCCGACACGGGCATGATCATCGATTTCGACGACCTTTCGAAGGTGGTGGTGGACAAGGTGATCTCGAAGCTGGACCACCGCTTCCTCAACGACCTGATCCCTCTGTCCACGGCGGAGAACATCTCGGTGTGGATCTGGGAGCAGCTCAAGCCGTTCCTGCCCCAGCTCTGCCAGATCGAAGTCTTTGAAACGACCGATAACTGCGTGATCTACCGCGGAGCCTGACATGCGACGCCTCTGGGCCCTTCCCGCGCTGGTGCTGTTGGTCGGCTGCGACGCCATCAATCCCGCCCTGCGCTATGAGGAAGCCGCCCGTCAGTTGCGGTTCACCCTGGATCGGGTGGAACCCCAGGTGGAGCTGGCCTTTCCACTTGAGCAGTCCCGGCTCCGGCTGAGGCTCGAGGTGGGCGTGGACAACCCCTCCGATCAGCGACTCCGCACCCGACGGGTGAGCGGGGATCTCCGACTGGCGGCCCAGGGTGGTGACCATGGCATCGGATCGGTGAGCTTCCCTGAAGGCGCCGACCTCGCCCCGAAGGGCCGCAGCGTTCTGCGCGTGGATGTGGTCCTTGGATATGCCGACCTCAGGTCGGCCTGGGGGCCCTTGTCCGGAGCGGTCCTGCGCCACGAGCCCGCCACCTGGAACCTGGTGGGTGAGGCCCGCTTTGAGGTATTGGGCATCGAGTTCGGCGTGCCCTTCCGCACCCGCAAGGAGAGCGGCCGATGAGGCTCATTCACCGCCCGCGACGCACTGCCTGACATGATCCGCGCCGTCGTCTTCGACCTCTGGAATACGCTGGTCTTCAGCCCGGCGGGCAGCCCCTTCCAGCGACTGAAGGGCCTGATGAGGCCGGAGCAGATCCATCTGCACGGCCCCCTCATGCGGGATGGGATGATCCGCCCCTACGATTCGGTGGAGGCCTTTCTGGAGGCCTGGCGCGAGCCTGCGGGCCTGGATGAGGCGCAGGTGGAGGCGATGGCCCAGGCCTTCCGGGAGGCGGGTGACCAGGCCCAGTGTTTCGCCGGCGCGCCGGAGGCCGTGGGCGCCGTGCGCGACCTGGCCCGGGTGGCCCTGCTGTCGAATACGCAGAGTTTCGGCCTGGAGCTGCTGGATCGCCTGGGCATCTCCGACCGGATCCGGCTCCAGCACCGGAGCGCCGACCTGGGGGCCCTCAAGCCCGAGGCTGCGGCCTATGAGGCCGTGCAGCGGCGCCTGGGCCTCTTCCCCGGCAACCTCGCCATGGTGGGCGACAGCTGGGTGGACGATGTGGAAGGAGCCCTGGCCGCAGGCTGGACCGCCATCTGGGTGAACCGGGAAGCCAAACCCCGGCCCGATCACCACCCCGACGCGCCGCTCTACGAAGTGCGGAGTCTGGATCGGGTGCCGGAGCTCATCGAGAACCTCCAGGCCGGCATGCGCTGCCCGACCTGTCTCGGGTAGCAGGCAGGGGCCGGAGCTGGCCGGCCGCTCAGGCCGTCGCCGAGTCGGAACCGGCCAGCTGGAGGTCCATGACCACGGCGTGCCGGGGGGCATCCAGCCGCTCGATCCACTGGACGCGGGCACCGAGGAGCCGGGCCAGCTGCATGAGGCCCTCCCGGGCTTCCTGGTGCAGGGTTCCTGCGAGCTCCGGGTGCACGGTCAGGCGCACATCGGCGCCGCGCAGCCGCTCCCCCAGCCGCACGAGTTCGCGGTAGGCCTTGAGCAGGGAGGTCTCGGGACTCTGGGTGCGGCCGGCCCCATTGCAGACAGGGCAGGGCTGGGTGAGCAGCCGCTCGAGGGAAGGCCCGGTCCGCTTGCGCGTGAGCTCCACCAGCCCGAATTCGGAGATGCCGCCGGCCCGGGCGTGGTTGCGGTCCCGCTTGAGTTCCTCCTGGAGCCGGGCCAGCACCTCATCGCGGTGGGTGGGGTCCACCATGTCGATGAAGTCGATGACCACGATGCCGCCCAGGTTGCGCAGGCGGAGCTGCCGCACGATCTCGGGGATGGCCTCAAGGTTGGTGAGGTAGACGGTCTCTTCCAGATCCTTCTTGCCGACGAACTTACCCGTGTTCACATCCACGCTGACCAGGGCCTCGGTCTGGTTCAGCACGATGGAACCCCCGTGCTTGAGGAAGACCTTGGGCTGCCGGGCCGAGTCGATTTCGGCTTCGATGCCGAACGCGTCGAAGATGGGCAGGTCCGAGGTGAACTGCTTCACGCGGTTGGCCCACTCCGGGTGGAGCTTCTCCACGAAGGCCAGGACCTCCTGGTGGGCCTCGGCGTCATCCACCCAGAAGGTGGAGACCTCCTCGCGGAAGATGTCGCGCATGACCTTCTGGAGCAGGCGCAGGTCCTGCCATACCAGACCGGGCGCCGGCACGGTGTCGGCTTTGGCCTGGATCTCCTGCCACATCTGGCGCAGGAAGGTCACATCCCCCACCAGATCCTCGTCCTTCTCGCCGATGGCAGCGGTGCGGACGATGAAGCCCTCGCCGGGCTGGGTGTGGCTGCGGATGAGGTCGCGGAGGCGCTCCCGCTCCTCGGGATCGGTGATCTTGCGGGAGATGCCGATGTGGTCGATGCCCGGCATGAACACCAGGAAGCGGCCGGGGAAGCTCAGATGGCGGGACAGCCGCGGGCCCTTGGAGCCGATGGGATCCTTCACCACCTGGACCAGGGTCTCCTCACCCTCCTTGAGGGGGGGCAGGGGCGGGGGCGGAGGTGGCAGGTCCTCGGTGGCCTCCTCGCCGTCCTCGTCGGCGGACAGGTCGGCACCCAGGCGCTGGGCCACGGGGTCGTCCAGGTAGAGGAAGCCATCCTTGGCGCCTCCGATGCCCACGAAGGCGCTCTGCATGCCGGGGAGCAGCTTGGCCACCCGGCCTTTGTACACATCCCCGACTTGGCTCTTGTTCATCGTCCGCTCGAGGAACAGCTCACAGAGCTGGCCGTTCTCAAGCAACGCGATGCGCGTCTCCAGCGGGGTCGAATTGACCACCAGGGACTTGCGGACTTCCATGGAACCAACCTTTCAGAACCGTGCGGAGGGGCGCCTTGCCCGGACCGCGGGCCCCAGGGCCGTCCCAGGCCGAAGGGTAGGTCATTTCTACCATGACCCTTGGATGCCGCGCCAACGGTCGAAGGTTCCGGAGTCGGATTCAATTGTTTCAGGGGCAGAGTCATTTGTTTGCATCAGACAAGATGCGTGAGGGTGAGTACACCTGGAAGGATCAACGCCGCATCCACCACCAGGGCTCCCCGAACGCCCCGGGCGGTCCACCGGGGGAAGCACCCCAGGAGGATCAGGGCCGTCCCGCTGGCCGCCAGGCCCGGGCGATGGGCGGCCCCGGCACGCAGCACCGCGCCGGCGGCCAGGATCATCGCGAGGACCGCGGTCCACCGGGCGCCGAACATGACCGGGAAGCTGCGGATGCCGGCCCTGCCATCGGCCTCCTCGTCCTTCAGGTCGCAGAGCAGGCAACCCGCGGCCAGCAGCAGGAACAGGGTCAGGGCGACGGGATCGAGCAGGGTGCGCCACCCGAACCAGGAATGCGGCGCGAAAGGCAGGGTCATGCCCGCCCAGGTCCAGGCCAGGGGCACCCCCAGCGCCTTGGCGAAGGGGAGCCGCTTCCAGCGGCGATAGCCCAGCGCCGAGGCCCCGAGGAGCAGCACCAGGGCGAGGCTCTGTGCAGGGAGCCAGGGAATCAGGCCGACCCCCAGGATGGCGGAGAGTCTGAAACAGGCCGCGAGCAGGGGCCGAAAGCGGGCACCCTCCCCGCCTTCCGGGCCGTCGAGCAGGCGATCGAGGGCGTAGGCCGCGGCGATCCCCAGCAGGAGGAACGCCAGGCCAGGCAGGAACAGGGCCTGGCCGGTGACCCGGTGGACGACGGCGGGGATCGACCCGCCCAGGGCGACGGGCAGGGCGTAGTGGAGCCACCGCACACTTGAGGCCACGCCGGGGTCCTGATGGTCCGCCCCGGGCGGGCTCATCCGGTCTCTCCGGGAAGCGGGTGGGGTGCGCTGGTCGCCCCGGCTTCCCGGGCCAGGGCCCGCTCTGCGTGGCGCAGCCGCTCGGCATGGGCTTCCAGCAGGTCGCTCCGGGTGAGGATGCCCACGACCCGTTGGGCGTCGTCGAGGATCAGCAAGCGGCCGACCCGCTCCCGGACCATGTGGTCCGCCGCCTCCCGCAGGGAGTTGCCCTCCAGGGCGACGGCCAATGGGCGGCCGATGAGCGACCGCAACGGCGCGTCCGGAGCGCGGGCGGGATCCAGGAGGTCGCGGCGGGTGAGGACACCGAGGGCGCGGCCCGCGCCGTCGATGATCGGGAACCCGTGGTGGGCCGCTCCGCGGGCGTCGGCCTCCAGCCAGGTCCGGGCGGCCTGGAGGGTGTCGTCCGCGTTCAGGGTCAGCACATCCCGCGAGGCGAAATCCCGCACCAGCAGCTGATCCAGGAAATCAGAGGCGTATTCCTCGGGGACCCGCACGCCCCGGCGCGCCAGCTTTTCCGTCATGATGCTCCGCCGCATGATCAGGGCCGACACCAGGTAGGCGGCGGCGCACCCGCCCAGCAGGGGCAGGAGCCCCAGCGGCTGGAGCGTGGTCTCGAACACGAAGATGGCGGAGGCCAGCATGGTCCGGGAAGCGCCGGCGAAGATGGCCGCCATCCCGACCAGGGCGCAGATCCGAGGCTCCACTCCGAGGGTGGGGAAGAGGGTCGCGAGGAGGCCACCGGTGAGGGCCCCCAGGGCCCCCCCGAGGGTGAAGAGGGGGGCGAGGGTGCCTCCGGAGGTGCCGCTGCCCAGGGCGATGGCCCACGAGAGGAACTTGGCCACGAGGAGGGTGAGAAGCGTGGTGCCCACGAGCTGGGCGGAGAGGACCCCCTGGATGTTCTCGTAGCCAACGCCGAGCGTGCGGGGCACCCACAGGCCGATCAGCCCGACGGCTAGGCCGCCGAGGGCGGGCCACCACATCCAGTGGATGGGGAGGCGTTCGAAGCTGTCCTCGATGTGGTACACGGCCTTGGTCACAACCACGGAAGCCAAGCCCATCAGGGCCCCGACCGCGATGTAGAGGCCGAGGGCCGCTCCCGTGGGCGAGGCCAGGGCCGGCATCGAGAAGACCGGGGCGGACCCCACCAGTGAATAGCGGACGGCCGTGGCCGCCACGCTGGCCAGCACCACCGGGATGATGGACCGCGGGTGGTACTCGAAGAGCAGCAGCTCGACGGCCAGCACCACGGCTGATACAGGAGAGCCGAAGGTGGCCGCCATGCCGGCGGCCGCGCCGGCCGCGAGGAGGGTCTTCCGCTCCAGGGCGCTCATCGCGATGAACTGGCCCACCAGCGATCCCAATGCGCCACCGGTGGCAATGATGGGCCCTTCGGCGCCGAAGGGTCCACCGGTGCCGATGGCGACGGCGGCGGAGAGGGGCTTCAGCAGGGTGATCCGGGGTGGGATCCGGCTCTCGTTGAGGAGAATCTGCTCCATCGCCTCCGGGATCCCGTGGCCCCGGATCGCTGCGGAGCCGTAGCGGGCCATGAGGCCGACGATCAGACCTCCCGCCACGGGAACGAAGAGGGCACTCCAGCCCAGATGGTGGCCGGCCGGGGAGGTGAAGCTTGCGGAGAAGCGGTGGTAATAGGCCAGGTTGGTCACCAGCCCGATCAGCCTCAGCAGGCCCTCGGCGATGAGCCCCAGGGCCAGGCCGAGGGCAGTCGCCAGCAGGCCGATGAACGCCACCCGGCCGTCCAGGACCGCGGTGATGCGGGGCGTGCGGGTCGCGCCGGGCGGGGGCGGCAGGTCGGCCCCGGCTGGCCGCGGCTCGCCCGGGGGCGGCTGCGGAGGGGTTGGGACCGGCTCAGGGCGTGCCATGAGCGGCCTCCTTCCCGTGCTGGCTGCTACGCTCCTCGAAGAACATCGGGGGCGGCTCCGGGCTGGGGGGCGCCAGGGCCTCCAGCAGGCCGGCGAGCTGGAGCAGCTTGGCCGCCGGCAAGGCCTCCATCCGCCGGATGAGGGTGTCCTGGATCGGCGGAGGAGTCGCCAGGAGCATCCCGCGCCCTTCCGGGGAGAGGCTGATGTCCAGCCGGCGGCGGTCGTGGCCCGCGACGGCCTTCACCACCAACTGCTTCTCTTCCAGCTTCCGAACCACCACCGAGACCGAGCTTTGATCCGTGAAGGTGGCGTCGGCGAGTTCACCCAGAGACAGCCGCCCGTCCTTCCCCAGGACATGGAGGACAAAGATCTGGGCGCTGCTCAGGCCGTGGTGCTTCGCGGTGGAGGCGGAGGCGAGCCGCAGTTCGCGCACGATGGACCGGAGGGCATCCAGGACGCGCCGGACCGTGGGGTCGGTGTCGGGAAGATTGCTTGGGATCCCATTCATTCCTGGAGCATAGGCTGACGCAGGCGGGTCGGCAAGGCCCACGGCAAGGAAGCCGGTCCCATCTCGGCCCGGTCAGTCCGTGAACGCGCTCATGCAGAGGGGTGTCCGCTCCTGAGTGCGGCGTTCGGTGATGCGGTTGCGCTCATCCACGAAGACCACCTTGGGGGCCACGGTTTCGGCCTCCTCCGCGCTCATCCAGCCGTAGGCCGCGATGATGACCAGGTCCCCCTTCTGCACCAGGTGGGCGGCGGCCCCGTTGATGCCCACCTCGCCCGAGCCCGGGATTCCCGGGATCACATAGGTGGACAGGCGCGACCCGTTGGTCACATCGTAGATGTCGATCTTCTCGTTCTCCATGAAGCCGGCGGCTTCGATGAGCAGCGGATCGAGCGTGATCGACCCCACATAGTCCAGATCGGCCCTCGTCACGGTGGCGCGATGGATCTTTCCGAGCAGGAAGTGGCGCAGCATGCATCCTCCGGTCCAGGCTCCGTCCGGAGTCCCGGCCAACGCATAAGGATGGGCTCAGGATTACCCTGGGTCCATCCTCGATTTTTGACCAACGCTAGTTGAACAGCACCACATGCAGATCCAGGCCGATCCGGGGTGGGGCGACCGGAGGCGGGGCCATGGGCAGACGGAAGGCGCCTTCGAGATCCAGGCGAGCCCGGGGGTCGCGGACCTGACGCAGCACCCACCGCCCTTCGAGGAAGACATACATGCGAGAGGGGTCGCCAGGCACCAGGGCCACATAGCGGCGCTGATCACCGGGACGCCAGTACCCGTCCATCCAGGCGGGAGGCCGGTGGTGGCCGCGCCCCTGGTCGTCATCATCGTAGCGGTGGCGGTCGTGCTTCCGGCCTTCCTTCTCCCTTTCCTTCCAATACTTGCGCTCAGCCTTGTCGCGTTCCTTCCAGTATTTCCGGTCTTCGCGATCCTCCCGCCGATCATCGCGGCGATCTTCCCGCTGATCGCGGCGGTGGTCATCGGGCCGGGCGCTGGCAGGCAGGGCGGCCAGGGAGAAAGTGGCGATCAGGGCGGCGCTCAGCAGGGGACGCAGCATGGAACCTCCTCGCTAGTTGAACAGCACGACATGCAGATCGACGCCCACGCGAGGCAGGGGGACGGGCGGAGGGGCCATCGGCAGGCGCAGACAGTCGCGGACCTCGGCCTGGAGGCCCACGGAGAAGCCCTTGCGGAGTTCCCAGCGGCCATCGATCAGGAACCAGGCGCGGTCCTGGTAGCGGGGGTCCACGGCGATGTAGGGCCGCTCGGGAAGCCGGGGGCCGAATTTCTTGGCGAGGCCGGGGGGGAGGCCGCCCTTCTTGGCCAGGCCCGGGGGGACCCCATCTTTCTTGGCGAGCCCCGGAGGGCCGCCCTGGCCGTGTTTATCGTGGCCGCGCCCCTGGGGCATGGCGAGCAGGCTGGCGACGAGCAGCATCGGGACGAGCATGGATCCTCCCGGAATGGGTCGCCCGGCCGGGGATCGGCCAGGGACGGCTCCATTCTAGACGCTTTGGGGACTCAGGCTCGTGTTCAGGCCCGCATCCACCGGCGAAGGGGCCAGGACCACATTGTCGATGAGGCGGGTGCCACCCACGAAGGCCGCCACGCAGAGGACCGCCGCGCGATCCACCTGACCCTGCAGGGGCTCCAGGGCCTGGACATCCACCAACTCGAGGTACTGGATCGAATCCACGCCGGACAAGGGGCCGCGGGCGAGGTCCATCAACTTGGCCACCTGCCGTTCGCCGGCCTCGAAGGCGGCCTTGGCAGACAGCAGGCCCTGGCTGAGGCCCAGGGCCCGACGCCGGGCGTCCTCATCCAGGTAGGTGTTGCGGCTGCTCAGGGCCAAGCCGTCCGCCTCCCGGATGGTGGGCACCACCACCACATCCACGGGCAGGTTCAGGTCGCGGGCCATGCGCCGGATGACGACGGTCTGCTGGAAATCCTTCTGGCCGAAGAAGGCCAGGTCCGGCTGCACGATGTTGAAGAGCTTGGCCACCACGGTGGCGACGCCGCGGAAGTGGCCGGGCCGGAAGCGGCCACAGAGGGGTTCGGCCAGGCGGCCGGGCTCCACATGGGTCTGGAAGCCCGTGGGGTAGATCTCGGCGACCTCGGGGAGGAAGAGCACCGTGGTATCGGCCTCCAGGCACAGGTTCTGATCCCGCTCCAGGTCCCGGGGGTAGCTGGTCAGATCCTCGCCGGGGCCGAACTGGGTCGGGTTCACGAAGATGGACACGACGGTGGCATCACAACGGGCGGCGCTCTGGCGGATCAGGGCCCCGTGGCCCTCATGCAGGAAGCCCATGGTGGGGACGAACCCGATGCGTTTGCCTTCGTCCCGCAAGGGTCTCAGAAGGGCGCGCAGATCGGCGATAGTACGGACAACTCGCATGGACAAAAACGGGATCCTTCAGAAAGCGCCTGTCAGTTTACCAAGGGCGCAATCAGGGGTGCCACTGGGTCAAAACCGGACGAACAGCTTCTGGAAGAGTATAGGATTCCCGCCCATCCGGGAACCCTCCCCCCCTCACATCCTCGGCCCAGGCCGCCAGGGCATCACGCAGGTCTTGGAATCCTTCGGCATAGCGTCGGACGAATTTCGGGGAGGTCCCAGGCAGCAGGCCCAGCACATCGTGGAAGACCAGCACCTGGCCCGAGCAGTGGGGACCGGCCCCGATGCCGATGGTGGGGATCTCGACGGTCTCCGTCACCTTGGCCGCCAGGTCGGCCGGAATGCCCTCCAGCACCATGCTGAAGCAGCCGGCCTCCTGGAGCCTCTGGGCATCCTCCAGCAGGCGCAGGGCATCGCCCTTCTGCTTGCCCTGGACCTTGAAGCCCCCCATGGGGTTCACGCTCTGGGGGGTGAGCCCCAGGTGCCCCATGACAGGGATTTCGGCGTCCAGCAGGGCGTGGATCATGGGCAGGCGCTTGGCCCCGCCCTCGAGCTTCACGGCCTGGGCCCCTCGCTGGAGGAAGCCCCCGGCGTTCCGCAGCGTGTCCTCCACGCTCAGGTGGAAGCTCAGGTAGGGCATGTCAGCCACCAGCATGGCCATGGGCTGAGTGCGGGCCACAGCCTCCAGATGGTGGTTCATCATGGCCATGCTGACGGGCAGCGTGTTCTCGAAGCCCAGGCACACATTCCCCACGCTGTCGCCCACGAGGATCATGTCCACCCCGGCGGCATCCGCGATGCGGGCGGTGACGGCATCGTAGGCCGTGGTCATCACGAGCTTCCGTCCCGCATGGTGCCAGGTATGGAGCTGGGGAAGGGTGACGCGGGCGCGCGTTTCGGCGGGCTGGTGGCTCATGGGGGTCTCCGCTGGGGGGTCGAAGCCGTGCCCTCCATGAGACCACTAAAAGGCGAAGACAGACCTCAAAAGGCGCGAATGACTCCATCTAGGCCGTGCGTTGCTTCGGCGGGCCCGTCCTGGTTCCACTCGTCATTTTTGTGAAGGCCCTGAGGCCATCGAACCGGGTGGGACCTCACGGCATTGCGGCCCCTCAGGCCCGGACGGTGGTCTGGTTTTCCAGAAACCATTGGTAGGTGCTGCGGATGCCTTCGGCCAAGGTGATGCGGTGCCGCCACCCCAACTGATGAAGTCGGGAGACATCCAGCAATTTGCGTGGGGTGCCGTCGGGTTTGGTGGGGTCCTGGATGATCTGACCCTCGAAACCCACGACCTCCTTCACCTGCTCGGCCAGTTCGCGAATCGTGATGTCCTCGCCGGTTCCAACATTGACGATCTCTGGGGAATCATAGACCTGCATCAGGTGGATGCAGGCATCGGCCAGATCATCCACATGCAGGAATTCGCGCCTGGGCGTGCCGGTGCCCCACATGATCACTTCGTGAGCGCCAGAGTGCTTGGCCTCGTGGAATTTGCGGAGCAGGGCAGGGAGGACATGAGAGGCATTCAGATCGAAATTGTCCCCCGGGCCGTAGAGGTTGGTTGGCATCAAGGAGATGGCATTTAGACCGTATTGGGCCCGGTAGGCCTGGCACATCTTGATGCCGGCGATCTTGGCGATGGCGTACCACTCGTTGGTGGGTTCGAGATCACCGGTCAGAAGGTATTCCTCTTTGATCGGTTGGGGGGCCAGCTTCGGATAGATGCATGAACTTCCCAGGAAAAGCAGTTTCTGAACACCGGAGAAGTGGCTGGCGTCGATGATGTTGTTCTGGACCATGAGGTTGGACCGGATGAAATCCACCGGATAGCTGGAGTTCGCCAGAATGCCGCCCACCTTCGCCGCAGCCATGAAGACGAATTCCGGCTTTTCTTGCAGAAACAGCTTGAAGACGGCGCCCTGATTCTCGAGGTCGCATTCGCCATGGCTTCGGAGGATGAGGTTTTCAAACCCCTCCGCCCGAAGGCGGCGGACGATGGCACTCCCCACCAGCCCCCGGTAGCCCGCCACAAGAATCCGGCTTTGATGCTGCATGGTGGCCTCGGGCGATATGATTATAAAAAAGTGATTTGACCATTCTTACTGTTCGATCAATCGCGTCCGTTCCGTTCGCGGCCATGCCGCAGGAGGCACCTCTTGGTTGGGTCGGGCCGTTCAGTCGGGATCAGAATACGCCGGCAGGTTGACCTGGGTGGGGGTCCAGTCCACGAGGGGGTCGGCGCGCTCGGGGAGGATGAAGCGCAGGCCCGTGGATTCGACGGTCTGGCGGAAACGATGCAGGTCCTCGCGGCCGAGGAAGGAGGTCTCGTGGGTGTCTGGAAGCCGGGCCCAGAGCTGCTGAAAGCTGGGGAAGGCATCCTGCAGGCGGGACCGCGCGCCCAGTTTCTCGCCGCGCTGAAGCAGCAGGAGGGCGCCTTCGGCGCTGGCCTCCAGCACCTGGGCCGGGAACTGCAGCTCGCGGGCGGCAGCCAGCACCTCGCTCCAGGCCCGGAGGGCCTCTTCCGCCACGGCTTCGGAGGCGGGGACCGTGGACAGCAGCAGGGCGTGGGCACGGTGCCATTCGAGGTCCAGCCAGCGCGATCCTGAGCCTTCCACAGGGCCCTTGAGGTTTTCGAGGATGGCCCAGCCTTGCTCGGGAGCCTCCTGGCGCGCCTGGCGCGATTCCCGGGCCACGGCCTGGCTGAGGCGGAGCTGGGCGAGCCGGTGGCGCCAGAGCATTCCGTTGGCTTCGAAGTGATCCGCCGCGGCCTTGAAGAACCGGCCCGCCTCGCGCCAGGCGCTGCGGAACCGGGCGATGTCGCCCTGCAGCAGGGTGTGATCCCCCCGTTCCTCGGGGGAGAGCACGGGAGACGGAATCGCGGTGGCTTCGAATTGAGCATGATCGGCGGCCACCGGGTCGCCCAGGGCGGCCAGGGTGCGGGCCCGCCAGAGCTGGATCATGACCGTCCGGGCGCCCTCGCCCAGCCGCTGGGCCCGCTCCAGGGCGCGGTCCAGGTGGGAGAGAGCCGGCCCCAGGAACTGCTGGAGGCTGCGGACCGTGCCGAGGGCGAAGTGGGCCTGGACCTGGAGGGCCAGGTCGCCCTCCAGGCGGGCTGTCTGAAGGGCCTCGCGCAGCAGGGCCACGCAGGGCTCGGCCTGTCCTTGCATGAGGTGCACCTGGGCCAGGGCGATCTGGACGGGCACGAGATGACGGAAATCCTGATCGTGCTCCAGCAGCCGCTGGGCCGACTGGAGGTGGGTGACCGAACGCTGGAACTGCCCCTGGGCGGCCAGGGCCCGGCCCAGGGTCGTGAGCAGGGCGGCCTGATCCTGGGGCTGGGGTCGGCCGGCCGGAGGATGGAGGCCTTCTTCCAGCGCGCGGATCCCCTTGGTGAGGTGGCCCTGCAGCAGGTGGAGCTCGCCCAGGGCCAGCCGCAACCGGGGCTGCTCGGGATGGAGCGGGTGGTCCACCAGGCGCTCGGCGGCGGCCATGATGGCCTCCTGAGCCTCGGCGGGCCGCCGCAGCTGGAGCTGCAGCATGGCGCGCTTGCGGTGGAGGCGGGCCTCCGCCAGCCGCACGCCTTCGTGGGCGGCGGCCCGGCCCAGGGCCTCCAGCGCACGGTCCAGGGCTTCGAGGGCCAACTCTCCGGAGGGTCTGGCAGGACCTTCGCCAGGCGGGGGTGTGCCCCGGGCCCAGGCCTCGGCCAGATGTTCCCGGAGCCTCGCCTCGTCCCAGGGGCGAGGGTCCAACTGCAGGGCCTGCTCCACCATCCGCAGCGTTTCCGAGGGGGTGCCGGGCGGCCTCTGGTCAAGGGCCTCCAGGGCCCCGGCCAAGGCTGTGGCCTCGTCGGAAGCCAGGGCCTGGAGGGTGACGGAATGGGCCGCGACGCCACCCTGCTCCTGGATCACCGAGAGCAGGGCCCGGGCCAGTCGCTTCAGCTCGGGAAGGGGGGTGCGGGTCAGCACCATCTCCCGCCAGCGCGGATCGGGGATCGTGACCTGGTCCTGTCGGAGCTGCACCAGCCGGGAGCCCACGGCGCCCTGGAGGGCGTCCTCCAGGGGATCGCCCTCCAGGCCCAACAGGCGTCCCAGGGCAGCCACCGGCAAGGGGCGCTCGGCCAGGGCCAGCAGACGGACGAGGGTGGCCGAGGCCGGTGTGAGGCGCTGAAGGCGGCCCAGAAAGATCTGCCGGATGAGGTCGTCCTCGGCCTGGAGGGTGGGGGGGCGACCCGGGACGGGAATCCAGCGGTTCTGCTCCCAGAGCAGAGCCCCCTCCTGCTGTGCCAGCTCCAGCAGATTCCGCAGCAGCCCCGGGTTGCCCAGGCTCTGAATGACCAGGCCCGCCAGGTAATCGCCGGGCAGGGCATGGCGGCCCAGCAGATCCTGGAGGACGAGGCGGAGATCCTCGTCCTCCAGGCGGTTCACGCCCACCAATGCCGCCGCGCTCTCCTGGCGGAGGTCGGCGATGAGGGGCCTGAGTCCGGCACCCTGGGCCCCCGTCGTGAGGGAAAGGAGCCAGGGGGTTCCTGAGGCGTGGACGATCTCCCGTACGAGACTCAGGACCTCGGGGGTGGCGCGGTCGAGGTCGGACAGGTGAATCAGGCGGGGGTGGTGGAGACTGGCGAAATCCAGGACCTCCAGGGCCGCCTTCAGTTCCTCTGGGTCGGGGCCCGCCTCCTGGCGATTCGGGTGCCGGCCGCCCGTGAGGAAGGAGAAGGCCTGCAGCCGGAGGGCCAGGGCCTTGGCCGCTCCGGGCCGCTCGGCATAGAGGTCCACCTCGCTGCCCGCCAGCACGGCCTCGAGAAGCCGGGTGAGGAAGCGGCCCGCGGATTCATCCGCCGAGGCCTCGAGGCGGTGCACCCAGATGCCCTCGCTTTCGGCCACGGCGCAGGCCCAGGCGGCCAGATGGGCTTTGCCGACGCCCTCCTCGCCCTGGAGCAGGACGATGCGCTCCATGGGGATGGGCGCGCTGAACCCGAGCATGAGCGACTTCAGGTAGGGGAGTTCCTGGCTGCGGCCCCGGAGCGGCCGCGAGATGGGCTCGGACAGATCCCGAGCCTGCAGCCAGGGTTGTTCTTCGGATAGCGCCGGGGCCGGGGCCGTCCTGGGCAGGAGGGTCGGGACCACGGCCAGCCCCCAGGGCGGCTCCCCGAGGACCCGCGGGATCTGGGTGAGGCCCGGCCGGAAAGTGATGACTTCGGGGTGCAGGAACCGGGGATGGAGGTCCTGGGCGAGCTGCTGGGCCAGGTGGCGCAACAGGGCTTCGCGCTGGACTTCCCCCCAGCTGGGCCAGAGCCGCGACAGCGGCGTTCCGTGGAGGGCCTGGAGATACCAGGCCCGCTCGTCGTCGAATCCGAAGTGGCCGTGAACCGGGTCCAGAGGGCCCGCGTCCAGGAAGCGGGCCAGGAAGGTATCCCGCATCTGGTCCAGATCCCGGTCCGGGGGCAAAGGCGACCAGACCTGCGCCAGGAACCGCGATCCATCGATCTCCCGCCGCACCAGGTGCCAGGTGCAGCCCGGCCCCTGGCCCAGGTCCATCAACCCGGTGTACCGGTGGGTTCCGAGGAAGCGCGTCACCTCCACGGAGGGTTCCCCGGGGACGCGACGAAGGGCATGGGCGGCATGGCCGCAGTCTACCGCAGGCCCCTCTTGGCCCTAACGCGCGAAGTACGGATCCAGGATCGCGGCCGCGGTGAGGATGAGGGCGAACAGGTTGATGTTCATGAAGACGCGGCGGTAGAGGGGGGCGTCCTGGCCGGGGCGCAGGAGGGGGAGGGAGCCGGCGATGAGCCAGAGGGCGCCGAGGCCCAGCATGATCTCAGCGGGGCGTGAGACCAGCACCCGGAAGATGGGCAGCAGGGCGCAGGCTGCGGCCGTGCCGCAGATCCAGGTGAAGGTCAGCCGCGACAGCCGGGGACGGCCGAAGACCGTCACCAGGGTGGGGAAGCCAGCCCCCTCATAGCCTTCGGCATGGAGGCCCACCAGCAGCCAGAAGTGGGGCACCTGCCAGATGAAGAAGACGAAGGCCAGCGCCAGGATGGAGGGATCCGCCACGCTCCCGCCTGCGGCGGTCCAGCCGATGGCGGGGGGCAGCGCCCCGATGAGGGAACCCGGCACCACAGCGAAGGCGCTGATGCGCTTCAGGGGGGTGTAGAACCCGTTGTACCAGGCCAGGGCCAGGGCCCCCAGCAGCGCGGAAGCCAGGTTGTGGGCCAACAGCAGGGTCAGGAAGCCCGACACGGCGAGGACCCCAGCGACGAGGGCGGCCCGGCCGGGGGAGATGTCGCCATGGGGGATGGGCCGGCCGGCCGTGCGGGGCATCCGCGCATCATGCCGCCATTCCTGGACTTCGTTGAGGGCGCTGGAGCCCATGGCGAGCAGCAGGATGCCGATCAGGGTCGTGATGAGGCCCGCGTTCGCACCCCGGAGGAAGGCCACATAGCCGGCGGCGGCGGTGAAGGTGGAAGCCCCGGAAATACGCAGCTTGGTCAGCTCCAGGAGGGTGGAGATCGGACTGGGCTTGGACAGGGGAAGGGCGGCCACGCTCAAATGATCACTCCTGGTTCAGCCAAAACCCAGCGTGGCTGGGCGGGGGGGCGGGGTGCAGGGCGCAAGCCCGGTCCCCCGGATCCTTAAAGGGTCTTGATGTAGCGCACAACCTCGGTGAGTTCCTGGTCGGTGAGCGGGGTCTTGGGCATGGCGGGCGGATAGCCGCGCACCACCTGATCCATGGGATCGGTGATGGCCCGTCGCAGGTAGGCCTCATCCACCGTGATGGACTTGTACGATCCGGCGACGAGGATCTCCTGCTCCTTGCCGTAGAGGGCCTTGAGGGTGGGGCCCACCTTGGGCTTGCCGTCCACGGAGTGGCAGGCGAGGCAGCCCTTGGCGGTCAGCACGGCGAGGCCCGGGGGCAGGTCCTTGAGGTCGGGATGGGCCTCGGCGGTACGGATGCTCTTGCCCGGCTCGGGAGCATCCTCGCCGCCGAAGTACCAGGCCTTGAACTCGTCCTCGGGCACGACGATGACCTTGCTCAGCATGAGGCTGTGGTCCACGCCGCAGATGACGGTGCACTCGATGTCGTAGGAGCCGAGCTTGGTGGCCTGGAACCAGGTGGTGTTGGTGCGGGCCGGTACGGCGTCGATCTTCAGGCGGAACGAGGGGACGAAGAACCCGTGCACCACATCGGCGCTGCGGACCTCCATCTTCATGGGCTTGTGGATGGGGGCGAAGAGCACCTTGCTCTTCTTGCCGTTGGGGTACTCGAAGGACCAGCTCCACTGGCGGGCGGTGACCTTCACGGCCATGGCATCCCGGGGCGCCTGGTTCATGTATTCGTAGTTGGTCCAGCCGTAGTAGAAGATCGACAGGAACAGCACCAGGGGGATGGTGGTCCACAGGATCTCGAGGCCGAGGTGGCCCTCGATCTGCTCGGCCTTCGGGTGGCGCTTCTTGCTGTAGCGCACCACGAAGTAGATCATCAGCGCCGTGATGAAGATCAGGAACGCCACCGAGAGGCCGAATACATAGAAGAAGACCGCGTCGGACTTCTGGGCCGAAATGGCGGCTTGGTTCATCCAATCCATGGGAAGCCTCAGCGGAAAGCGACGTCGGAGAAGAGCAGGGCGAAGAAGATCAGCAGGGTGCCCAGGGTCACCAGGATGACGATCTTGAAGAGCGGCCCTTCATACCTCAGGTGCATGAAGAAGTAGAAGACCAGGCCGGCCTTGAGGGGCGTCAGCGTGAGCAGGCCCCAGACGGCGGCGGTCTGGCCCAGATGGCTGACGCCCACCAGGCAGCCCGTGAGGATCAGCAGGGCCACCCAGACCTTGATGAAGGTGCCGTAGCCGGGGTGTTCCTGGGTGTGGTCGGCGGTGTGTGCGGCGTGTTCGCTCATGGTCGTGCCCTTACGCGGCGAGGTAGAACAGCGGGAGGAGGAAGATCCAGATCACATCCACGAGGTGCCAGTAGAGGCCGCTGTTCTCCAGGTGTACATAGCGATCCGGGCGGATGCGGTCCGTGGCCACCCACCAGAGCATGACGCCCAGCAGGGACAACCCGACGATGACATGCAGTCCGTGCAGGCCGGTCATCGTGAAGTAGAGGCCGAAGAAGACCTGTTCGCCCGGCGGCAGCGTCGCCAGGTGTGGGGAATTCGGATAGAGGCCGTGGTGGAACTTGGCGCCCCATTCGAAGGATTTGATCACCAGGAAGGTGGCGCCCAGGGCCAGAGTGGTGCCGAGGAAGGCCATGGCCCGCTTCTTTTCCGCACGCTGGATGGCCACGATGGCGAGCACCACCGTGAGGCTGCTGGTGAGCAGCACCAGGGTGTTGATCACACCCAGCGTGGCGTTCAGTTCCGAGCCGCCGTGGTGGAACTCCGCCGGGTAGCGGTAGCGCATGTAGGAATAGCCGATGAAAAGGCCGCCGAAGAGGATGATCTCGGTGACGAGGAACAGCCACATGCCAAGCCGGGCACCAAAATCGTCGCGGTGGACATGCTCACTCATTTGGTCTCCTGCTCGAAGTGGTAGGGGCCATGGGTGACGGTGGGAATGGTCTCGAAATTCTCAAGCGGCGGCGGGCTGGGGATGGTCCATTCCAGGGTCACGCCGCCCCAGGGGTTGTCCTCGGCCTTGGGACCCCGGAAGAGCGCGTAGAGCAGGGTTCCGAAGAACATCAGGAGGCCGAGCACCAGCAGCCAGCTGCCGACGGTAGCCACCACATGCATGGTGTGGAACTGGGGCAGGTGGACATAGTAGCGGCGGGGCATGCCCATCATGCCGAGGATCAGCATGCCGAAATAAAGCATGTTGAACCCGATGAACATGGGGAACCAAGAGGCGTAGATGGCCTTCTTGGAATACATCCGCCCGACCATCTTGGGGAACCAGTAAGTCAGCGCGGCGAAGAACGCGAAGCCGGTACCGCCGAACATCACATAGTGGAAGTGGCCGACGATGAAGTAGGTGTCGTGGATGTGCACATTGATGGCCAGGGCACCTTGCATGACGCCCGTGAGGCCGCCGATGGCGAAGAGGAAGATGAAGGTGAGCGCGAAGAAGAGGGGGGGCTGGAAGTCGATGGAGCCCTTGTAGAGGGTGCTCACCCAGTTGAAGACCTTGATGGCGCTGGGCACGGCCACGACCATGGTGAGCAGCGAGAAGACCATGGTGGCCACGCTGCTCATGCCGCTGGTGAACATGTGGTGGGCCCAGACCAGGCTGCCCACGCCGGCGATGGCCATGCTGGAGAAGGCGATGGCCTTGTAGCCGAAGATGGTGCGCTTGGCGAAGGTGGGGATGATCTCGGTGATGGCGCCCATGGCGGGCAGGATCATGATGTAGACGGCCGGGTGCGAGTAGATCCAGAAGAGGTGCTGGTAGAGCAGCGGATCGCCGCCCTTGCTGGGATCGAAGATGCCGATGCCGAAGAAGCGCTCGAGGATGACCAGCAGCAGGGTGATGGCCACAATGGGGGTGGCGAGGAGCTGGATCCAGGCCGTGGAGTACAGCGCCCAGCACATCAGCGGCATCCGGAACCATTTCATGCCGGGGGCGCGCAGGCGGTGGATGGTGGTGATGAAGTTGATGCCCGTGAGCATGGACGAGAAGCCCAGCACGAAGGCGGCGAAGACCGCGAGGCTCACATTGGTGCCGGTCTTCAGGCTGAAGGGCGCATAGAAGGTCCAGCCCGTGTCGGGGGCGCCGCCCCCGGTGAAGAGGGCCAGCACGGCGAGGATGGCTCCGGCCATGTAGAAGTACCAGGAAGCCAGGTTGAGGCGCGGGAAGGACACATCCTTGGCGCCGATGAGGATGGGCAGGAAGAAGTTCCCGAAGACCGCCGGCAGGCCCGGCACCACGAACAGGAAGATCATGATCACGCCGTGGAGCGTGAACAGGGCGTTGTAGGTCTGGGCGGTGATGAGCTTCTGGAAGGTGGTGAGCTGCACCAGGCGCATGACGAAGCCGATGCCCATGCCCACCAGGAAGAAGCTGACCATCGAGTAGAGGTAGAGCAGGCCGATGCGCTTGTGGTCGGTGGTGGTGAGCCAGGCCATGAGGCCCTTCCGCTCACCCGTGTCCACCAGGAAACTGGGCTGTGCCGTGGACGCGTGGGTGCTCATTCGCCCTCCTCTGACTTGGTCTTGCGCCCCCGGCGGACGAGCGTGGCCACGAAGACCAGGGCCGCCAGGATGATGACGGTGGCGCCGATGGTCGTGGTGTTCAGGACATACTTGCGCCCTGCGGGGTCATAGCTGAAACAGAACTTCAGGAACTTGTTGATGGTGGGCTGGGCCTCGCCACGGGCGGCCTCCTGGGCAGCCATCTGGAGATCGGCCGGCACATAGGTGGTGCCATACATGTAGCGGGTCACCTTGCCCTTGGGACTGATGAAGATGATGGCGCCGGCATGGACGAAGTCATCTCCCACGCGCTTGAACTTGAAGCCGACCGCATCGGCCAGGGCCTTGGTGGTGGCGGCGGGACCGGTGAGGAAACGCCAGGCTGCGGGCGGGAAGGGCCGGGTGATCTCGCCCAGGTAGTTGGTGCGCTTCTGGGCGGCGATCTCGGGCTCATCCCGCTCATCGAAGCTCACGGTGAGCACCTGGAAATCCTTCCCGGGCTCGGCCTGGGTGCGGTTCAGCACTTCGGCCACGCCGCTGAGCTGGGGCGTGCAGATGCCCGCGCAGCGGAAGTAGTTCAGGGTGAGGATGGTGGGCTTGTCGATGAGCGAACGGAGGGTGACGGGCTGGCCATCCTCCGCCTTCAGGACGAGGTCGAGGGGGATCGTGGCCCCCAGCTTCTCGTCCACGCCCACTTCCTGGGGCGTGAAGGCCGGGGCGGCCTGATCGGTCGGCGCCGATGTCGGTGCCGGCACTGGTGCCTGGGCCCGGAGGGGGCCCCCCAAGAGGGCCGCGGCCAGCACCAGGCTGGTCCAAGGGGAACGGGTCGGGAGCTTCGACATGGCGGGCCTCAACGCTGTACCGGGGCAGCAGGCTTGGCCTCGGCCCGGGCCGATTCATACTCGCGGCAGAGGAGATCCACGGCCCGCGACACGGGGATGCGGTTGGGGATCACCTCGCCGGCGCTGGCGAACAGCTTCTCCAGTGCGGCGATGGCCTTGGGGTCGCTGGCGCCGTGGTCATAGGCTCCGAGCGACTGCACCACATGGGCCAGGGCCATGCGGTCCTTCTTGGAGAGGTAGGCGTAGGAGACCATCGAGCTGCCCTTGATGCCCTCCTCCAGGGTCTTGTAGATGTCTTCCACGCGGGTGCCGTTCTTCCAGGCCGCCTTGACCGTGAAGTTGCGGGGCTTGGGGGTGAGCCCCGTGCCGCCGGGGCCATCGCCCTTGCCATCCACACCATGGCAGGTGGCGCAGGTCTGGGCGTAGAGCGCCTTGCCGCGGGCCATGAGCGCGGGATTCGGCGTCATCACGGTCGCCGGATCGATGGGTGGGATGACCTGCCGGGCGGTGGCGGGATAGTCGGTGGGATCCAGCCAGCCCGTCTCGCCCTGCACAGCCTGGATGGGCGCGTCCGGCGTGGTGTGGGCCTGGTAGCGCAGCCCGGGTAGGACGGTGAAGGCGAAGAAGCCGGCGATGAAGATGAAGCAGATCACCACCAGCAGGGCGGAGCCCAGGCGCTTCAGCTCCTCGGAGGAGAGGTAATCGTGGATCTTCATAGGCGGAACTCCAGGCCCTCGCGCAGGAAGGGATCGCCAACGGGCATGTCCTCGCCCTTCTGCATGGCGCCGCGGACCCAGAGGAGGATCCCGCCCAGGAAGAAGAGGGCGAAGCTGAGCTCGGGCCAGGAGAAGTGCGGCTTGGCGCCGAGCACGGGGAAGATGAGCCAGTAGATGTCCAGGACATGGGCGCCCAGCATGAGCAGGGCCACCCGGCGCAGACGCCTGGGGTCCTTCTTCGAATCGCGGGTCACCAGGGCGAAGAAGGGCAGCACGAAATGCAGGAGGGCGAGGGAGATGGTGATGGCGCGCCAGGCGCCGGCCAGGCGGACCTTGTAGTAGATGACCTCATCCGGCAGGTTGGCGTACCACATGAGCATGTACTGGGCGAAGCCGATGTAGGACCAGAACACCGTGAAGGCGAAGAGGAAGCCGCCCAGGTTGTAGAGGTGGTCGCCGCGCACGCCCTCGAGCCGGCCCTGGTCCTGGAGGTAGAGGACCGCCAGCGCCGTGGCGGCCAGGCCGCTGAGGAAGGCCCCGGCGAACACATAGACGCCGAAGATGTCGCTGTACCACTCGGGCGTGAGGCCGGAGATCCAGTCGAAGGCCACCAGGGTGATCACCAGGGCGAAGATCGCCATGAAGGCGGGGGCGAATTTGCGGGCGCGGACATTGAAAGCCGGGTCCTTGGAGGCGTCCTGCTTCAGCGAACCGCCCACCAGCACGCCCAGGCCCAGGAGCACGAGGGCGAAGGCGATGAGGGTGCGGACGGAGAAGAAGGGAAGGCTCAGCCAGAAGGCCTTGCCCGCCAGGATGGGGTGGTGGGCCGCCTCGGGCCGGGCCCCGGGGTAGAGGACGGGAATGGCGGCCAGGGCGATGAGGCCCACGGGGATGGCGGGGATCAGGAGGGTGGCCAGGCGCTCGGGGATGCGGCGCACGGGCACGCTCCACTTGGCGCTCACCAGGTGTTCCAGGGCCACGATGAAGAGGGAGCCCAGGCCCAGGGTGAACAGGAGCACGAACCAGAGGATCCAGTTGGCCCAGAACCGCTCGGGACCGGCGGCGAAGTAGGCGCCGGCCACGCCCAGGGCCCCGAGGGCCGTGGCCCCCCAGAGCAGGTTGGAGGTGTTGTTGTTCTGACTCATGGGGTTCTGGCTCATGGAATGGCCACCTTCAGGTCCTCGTCCTTGGCGTTCTGGGCGCGCTGCAGGGCCCGCACATAATGCACCACGGCCCAGCGCTGGGACTCGCTGAGGTCCGCGGCGTGCGACGGCATGGCGTTCTTCCCGTTCACGATGGCCCAGTAGATCTTGCCGTCGGGGTAATCGCGGAACTGCTGGGCCTGCAGGTTGGCGGGCTTGCCACCATAGGCGGCGGTCAGGCTGCCCACGCCGTCGCCCACGGAGCCGTGGCAGACCTCGCAACGGTTCTTGTAGGCCTGACGGCCTGCGGCGAAGACTTCCCGGGTGCGCGGCAGGGGGTTCGCCAGGGTGGCGGCTTCCTCCTGGGTGCCCGTGGCGGTGGGCAGGTGTCCCCGCGCCACGGTGCCGGCCACTGGCCGCTGCATGCCATGGCCATCCTTGAAGAAGCTGGAGGCCTTCTGGGCGTTCAGGCGGGGCTGGTCCTGCATGTATTTCATGGGGGCCACCACCGGGAACAGCTTGATGGCGAAGTACATCACGAGACCGGCGCCCAGGCAGGCGGTGAAGATGCCCCCAGCCGCCCGCAGGATGTAGTCGCTCGTGAGGAAGGGGCTCCGGTCCGGTGCCGGCAGGATCTCCACCTGGGAGGCCCCGGCGGCCTGGAGGGCGGCGGCTGCGGCGGCGCTGTCGAAGGCCTCGCTTTCGGCTTCCAGGGCCAGGACATACCGATCGCGGGTGATGCTCTTGATGGACTTGGACGACAGCACCGGGTGCCCGAAGAAGGGCAGCTTGTTCAGGAGGAACAGCATCCCCAGGCCCGCGGTGAAGGTGGCGAAGAGCACCGTCACTTCGAACATGATGGGGATGAAGGCCTCCCAGGAGTCCGGGGCCTTGCCGCCCGTGATGATCGGGTAGTCGATGGCGCTGATCCAGTACTGGAACCCGAAGGCGGTGAGGGCGCCCAGGACACCCATGACCAGCACCATGCCGCCCAGGGGGGAGCGGCGGAGGCCCAGGGCCTCTTCGATGCCGTGGATGGCGTAGGGCGTGTAGGCCTCGACGGTGCCGAGCTTGCTGGCGCGCACCTTGGGGATGGCCTGCATCAGGGCATCGGGCGTCTCGAAGGTGCCGAGGACGGCGTAGGAGGTCTCAGACATGGTGGTCGTCTCCATGGTGAGAAGGTTGCGCGTCCGGCAGGATGGCCTTCACCTCGGTCGTGGCGATGACCGGCAGCACCCGGGCGAAGAGCAGGACCAGGGTGAAGAAGATGCCGAAGGTGCCTAGGAGGATGCCGAAGTCCACCATGGTGGGCTTGTAGATGCGCCAGGCGGAAGGCAGGTAGTCCTGGTGCAGCGAGATCACGATGATCACGAAGCGCTCGAACCACATGCCGATGGTCACGCCCGTGGCCACCAGGATCATCCAGAAGTAGCTGGCCCGGGCCTTCTTGAACCAGAGGATCTGGGGGATGAGGATGTTGCAGCTGATGGTCACCCAGCCGGCCCAGCCGTAGGTGCCCGTGATGATGTTCATGAAGCCGTGGTGGAGGAACTCGTTCATGGAATACCAGGCCGTGAAGCCTTCCATCATGTAGCTGTAGCCCATGATGCAGCTCATGGAGAGGATCACCTTGTTCATCACATCCAGGTGCCGCATGGTGATGAGGTTCTTCAGCTCCATGGTCTCGCGCACCACCACCAGCACCATCACCACCATGGCGAAGCCGGCGAAGATGGCGCCCGCCACGAAGTAGGGCGGGAAGATGGTCATGTGCCAGCCAGGCACCACGGAGGTGGCGAAGTCGAAGCTCACCACCGAGTGCACGGACAGCACCAGGCCCGTGGCCAGGCCTGCCAGCAGCAGGTAGGCCTTCTCGTAGTGCTGCCAGTGGGAGGCGGCCCCACGCCAGCCCATGGCCAGCACGGTGTAGATGACCTTCCGCAGCTTGCTGGTGGTCCGGTCGCGCATGGAGGCGATGTCGGGGATCAGGCCCAGGTACCAGAACATCAGGGACACGGAGAAGTAGGTGTTCACCGCGAAGACATCCCACAGCAGCGGCGACCGGAAGTTGGTCCAGAGGGCGCGCTGGTTCGGGTAGGGGAAGAGCCAGTAGGCCAGCCAGGGGCGGCCCACATGGATCAGCGGGAAGATCACGGCGCAGATGACCGCGAAGATCGTCATGGCCTCGGCAAAGCGGGCGATGGCGTTGCGCCAGCGCTTGCGGAAGAGGAAGAGGATGGCCGAGATCAGCGTGCCGGCGTGGCCGATGCCCACCCAGAACACGAAGTTGATGATGTCGAAGGCCCAGAACACGGGGCTGCTGTTGCCCCAGGCGCCGATGCCCAGGTAGAAGGTGTAGCCGATGCTGACGACACCGATCAGGGCGGCGGTCAGCGTGATGGCCAGGGCGAAGTACCACTTCCTGGGGGGCTTGGTCTCGGGGAAGGCCAGCACCTGGTCGTCGAGGCTGCCGGGCGTGACCTTGCCCACATACAGCGACGGCTCAACCAGGCCTGCCGGGATGTCGCCGGCGGGAATGGCGGCATCAGTGCGCATGGGGACCTCCCACGGTGGCCTTGTCGGCGGGGTTCTTCAGGTCGGCGAGGTACGAGATGGCGGGCTTGGCACCCACTTCCTCCAGCACGCGGTAGGCGCGGCTGGCGGCCACCAGCTGGGCGACCTTGCTCTTGGGATCCTTCAGGTCGCCGAAGACGATGGCGTCCGAGGGGCAGCCTGCCATGCAGGCGGTGGTGATCTCGCCGTCGAGGATGGCGCGGCTCTCGCCCTTGGCGCGGATCTTCACATCGTTGATGCGCTGCACGCAGAAGGAGCACTTCTCCATGACGCCGCGGGGACGGACCGTGACCTCGGGGTTGTTGGCCAGGGTCTCAGGCTCGGTCTTGTAGGCGGTGTACTCGAGGAAGTTGAAGCGGCGCACCTTGTAGGGGCAGTTGTTGGCGCAGTAGCGGGTGCCCACGCAGCGGTTGTAGGCCATCTGGTTGAGGCCGTCCGGGCTGTGGTTGGTGGCGTTCACCGGGCAGACATTCTCACAGGGCGCGTTGTCGCAGTGCTGGCAGAGCATCGGCTGATGCACGACCTTCGGGTTCTCCAGCTCGCCCTCGTAGTACCGGTCGATGCGGATCCAGTGCATCTCTCGGCCGCGGGCCACCTGTTCGGGGCCCACCACCGGGACATTGTTCTCCGACTGGCAGGCGACCACGCAGGCGGAGCAGCCCGTGCAGGCGGCCAGGTCGATGACCATGCCCCACTTGTGGTCGGGGAACTTCTGGTCCTCGTAGAGCGAGACCAGCTCGGGCATGTGGTGGTGCCCCTGGGGGTTGTGCGCGAACTCGTCCATGGTGAGGGAGCGGACGATGTCGCGGCCCTCCATGCGGTGGTGGCTCTGGGTGCGGGAGAGTTCCTTCGTCCCCCCGGCCTTGGCGAGGCGCGCGCCCTTGCGGACATTGGCGCTGGCGGGATCGAGGCCCAGGAGCGGGTAGGCGTTGGCGCCCACGCCCTTGGCCACGCCGCCGGTGCTGCGACCGTAGCCCAGTGCCAGGGCGAGCACGCCCTTGGCCTGGCCGGGCTGGATGACCGCGGGCAGCCGCAGGGTGGTGCCGTCCACGGCGAGGGTGACGAAGTCGCCCTCCTGGATGCCCAGAGCCTGGGCGTCCTGCACGGACATGGCCAGGGGGTTGTCCCAGGTCATCTTGGTGATGGGGTCCGGGGTCTCCTGCAGCCAGCTGTTGTTGGCGTGGCGGCCATCATGGGTGGCGAAGCCCGGGAAGAGCACCAGCTCCAGTCCATCGGCCTTGGATTCCGCGGCCCGCTTGACGGCAGAGGCCACCGAAGCGCCCTTGAAGGCTGGCGAAGCGCCTTTCGAGTCGGTCTTCACGAGGCCGTCGTGAAGGGCCTGCTCGAAGGAGGTGCCGAGGGGGAGATCCTTCTTCCAGCGGGCCTGCAGGTAGGCGTGGTAGCCGTCCGGCGTGGAGGCGCCGAGCGCCTTCAGGGCGCCGAGGAGGATGTCCTCGCCCTGGCGGGTGTCGTAGAGGGTACCGATGGTGGGCTGCTGGAGGACCGCGGCGCCGGGGGTGCTGAAGTCGCCCCAGCTTTCCAGCCAGTGGTTCTCGGGCAACAGTACCTGGCACTGGGCGGAGGTCTCGTCCTCCACCTGGCCGATCCAGGCGCGGAAGGGCACCTTGGCCACGGCCTCCTTCCAGGCGCTGGCCTTGGGGTAAGTGAAGGCGGGATTCACATCCCAGAAGATCGCGGCGGCGTAGCGACCGGTGGCCATGCCCTGCACGGCGGCCTCGAGGTCCTTGACGCTGGCCAGGGGCTCGGCGGGGCTGATGGCGAGAGCCTCCGAACCCAGCAGGGCGTTCAGAAGGTGGGCGGCCTGGTGAACCTCGACGGGCATCTGGGCGCCGCAGAGGACCACGGCGTTCTGCCCGGCATGCTGGAGGTCCTTCACCAGGCTGGTCCAGGTGGCCGCCGGAATGTCCGCGGGCGCGCCCGCGGGCATTCCGGACAGGTCAGTGCCGGCCGGCAGGGACAAACCCTTGGCGCTCAGTTCCTTCGCCAGGGCGAAGGCCACGGCCCCGAGCCGCGAAGGCGAAACGGGAACCCGCACATCCGCGTTGGTGCCCGTGAGCGTGAGGGGGCCTTCCAGGACCCAGAGCCGGTTGATGGGATCCTGGGCGCTCTTCAGGCGGCGCTGGGCGCCCCAGGCGGCCAGGGATTCGGGATCCTCGCCGTTCAGGAAGTCGGCCCCGAGGGACAGGATGACTTTGGCTTTGGCCAGCCGGGGCTGGAGATCCACGGGCTGCCCGAAGCTGGCTTTGGCGGCTTCCTCGGCGGCATCGCCGGCGGCAGGTTCGTAGGCCAGGTGCTCCAGGACGGGCAGGGCAGCCTTGAGGTCCGCCAGGAGGGCCTTGCGGGTGGGCGAGGCCACGGCGCCGGACACCAGGAGCACGGGCTTGCCCGAGGCCTTGGCACCCTTCAGCGCCTCGTTCAGGCGGGTCTCGGCCTCGGTCCAGCCGATGACCCGGCCCTCGGCCTTGGGGGCGCGGAGGCGGTCGGGGTCGTAGAGGCGCAGCACATCGGCCATGGTGCGGGGGCTGGTCTTGCCCTTCACGCCTGGGTGCTCGTCGTTGCCCGTGAGGTGGATGGGGCGGCCTTCGCGGGTCTTCACCAGCACGGGATAGACGCGGCGGCCTTCCTGGTGGGCGCTGGCGTAGTAGTTGGCCACGCCGGGCACCACCTCCACCGGGCGCTTGGTGTAGGGCACCACGGTGCCCTGGCCCTTGCGGTCGCAGGCGACGGTGGCGGCCAGGGCGGCGCTGGCGGTGACCAGGCCCAGGAAGTCGCGGCGGGAGAAGCCGCTCTGGACGGGCAGGCCGTGGACATCGTCGTAGCTGGTGGGTCCGGCGCCCGGGAGGAACTCGTCGTGGGCGGCCGCCTGGGCCTCCGGCGTTTCGATGCGTTCCTCGAGGGTCCGCCAGAAGCGCGGGGTCTCGAGGGGGCCGTGTTCGGGAAGTCGTGTCTTCATCGGGTCATCCGCGGCGCTTGATGGCGTGTTCGGGGGGCGTGATGGGGATGGGGCGGAGGGTTTCCTTCGGCGGCATCTCCGGAGGGGCGTCCTTGTCGGGCAGGAAGGCCAGGCTCAGAGCCTCGCGCCCCATCAAGAAGGGGCCGGCCACCAGGGCGGTCAGGCGGTCGAGGATCGGCTTGCGGTTCAGGTCGGCCATCGTTCAGACCTCCGGGCCTAGCGGTGGCAGGCGGCGCAGTTTTCGGCGCCCTTGGTGATCTTCGAGCCCGGCGGCAGCGCGGCATGGGGATCCCGGTGGCAGGCCAGGCAGTTGCCCATGCGCATGCCCATCTCCCGGGTGATCACCTTCATGGTCTGCACTTCGCCGTGGCAGCTCTGGCAGGCGATGCCGGCGTTCACATGGGGGCGGTGGTCGAAGAAGACATGGTCGGGCAGGGTGTGGACGCGCTGCCAGGGCAGGGGCTCGCCGGACGCGGCGATCTTGGCCAGCTTCTGGATGGCGGGGCGGTCGGTCCGGGTGACCTTGTGGCAACCCATGCAGAGATCCACGCTCGGGATGCCCGCGTGGCGGGACTTGTCCACGCCCGAATGGCAGTACTGGCACTGCATCTTGAGGGTGCCGGCGTGGAGTTCGTGCGAGAAGGGGATGGGCTGCTCGGGGGCGTAGCCCTTGGCGAACCGGTCCGGCTGGGTGAGCCAGCCCACCGAGAGGACGGTGGCGAGGATCGCCACCGCCGCGACGGGCAGGACGAAGCGGAACGCTCGGTCGAACTGGTGCATGCCCAACCTCATGAAAGTGCTGGCTCACGAAAGGGAATTGACGGTGTTCAAATCTAAAACCCGACAATCCCATAGACCAGGAGGGTGTCCCCCTGGAAGCGACGATCGGCAGTTTGTGTCGCAGATCACGATGATAGATCACGCGACCACGATTGTTTACCCATTTTTTCTGAGGAAGTTCCAAGCGTTAAGGGGATTTTGGGGTGGTTTATCTTCTTCCTTTTTGGAGGGGGCGATTTCCTCCAGGAAGGAGGTCCGGAACTCCAGGTTCCCTAGGAACCCTGGGGGAACCCCATCCACGGCTTGAGCAGGCCCAGGTGGAAGAAGAGGGCCCCCATCCGCTCCACCGGCAGGCCCATCACCGTAGAGAAACTGCCCTCCACGGCCTCGATGAAGAGGGCCCCCACCCCCTGGATGGCGTAGGCCCCCGCCTTGTCCATGGGCTCACGGGTGCCCACATACCAGCGGATCTGCGCTTCGGTCAGGGGCCGGAAGAAGACCTGGGCGGTATCGACGAAGCTGTGGGTGGTGTCGTTCTTCTGGAGGCAGAAGCCGGTGTGGACCTGGTGGGCCCGCCCCTGGATCAGGGTCAGCATCCGCACCGCGTCCTCCACATCCACGGGCTTGTTCAAGGTGTGGTGGTCCACGGCCACTGTGGTGTCCGCGGCCATGACCCAGCGGCCGGGATTGCGCCGGGCCACGACTTCGGCCTTCAGCTCCGCCAGGCGCAGCACCAGGTCGCCAGGTTCCTCATCCAGCAGGGGGGTCTCGTCCACCTGAGGGGGCTGGAGCTCGAAGGGGATGCGCATGGCCTCCAGCCAGTGCCGGCGCCGGGGGCTGCCGCTGGCGAGGATCAGGGGTTGCAGGGCGGCCTCGGGCACGCCGGGCAGCGTTTCGGTCATCGGAGCCCCCGCTGGCTGAGTTCGAGAAGGCCCACGCGCATGTGGTAGCTGTCGACCTCCTGGCCCATCCGGAAACCGAACCGGGGGTAGAAGTCGGCCGCGTCGCGGGTTTCCAGGACGAACCGCTGCACCTCGCCCACCCAGGGGTGTCGCAGGGCCCACTTGACCAGCTCCGAGGCGATGCCGAGACCCATCAGGTCCCGGGCCGTCACCACATCGTAGAGCTTGGCTTCGTAGGCGTGATCGGACCAGAGCCGGGTGGCACCCACCAGCCGCCCCCCGCGGTGCCCTTCCGGCACCAGCCGGGCGGTGAGCATCCGGGAGCAGGCCAGCAACCGCCGCCACTGCCCGATGGTGCGGTCCGCGGTCCAGTAGACCTCTTCGGCCTGAAAGAAGATTTGAAGTTCGCGGGGGTCCACGCTCCAGGTCTCGTCGAAGAAGGCCACGGTGCCGTGGACAGTCGACAAGGGCTCCGGTACGAGGAAATCGCGATCCATCAGGCCTTCCTGGGTTGGGCTTTCCATCCTAGCAGCAGGGTTCCCAGGGCCAGTCCGGCCATCAGGACGGGGACCAGCCAGGGGGACCGGGCGGGTGTGCGCACGGGCCGCCACTGGAGCTCCCTCGCATAGGCGCCCTGGCTGAGGGGCTCACCCCACAGCTCGAAGCGGCCATCCTCGCGGAAGAGTCCCGACTTGCCAGAGAGGGTGGCCCGCAGCAGGGGCACGCCCAGCTCGGGGGCCCGCAGGCGGATCTGGGCCGCGTGCAGGTCCGTGGCGATGCTGCGGTCGAACCAGCCGTCATTGGTGTGGTTGCTCAGCAGGTCGGCCCGGCCCAGGGCCAGCCCGCGGCGGGCCCGCTCGGGCATCAGGGCCTCGCTGCAGATGAGGGGGTGGACGCGCAGATCGCCTTGGGCGGAGGGCACTTCGAAGACGCAATCCTTCGTCAGGCGGCCGGCCTCCTGGGAGATGAAGCCCAGCCGGGGGTCCAGCCAGCGCCGGAAGGCCTCGGGCCCCGGCGTCCGCTCCCCGAAGGCCATGGGCTCGGTCTTGGCGAAAATGAAGGGGGGGCGACCCGGCGCCTCGCCCCGCACCAGGTTGTAGGGCCCGCCCTCCGTGCCGAAGAGCCAGGCCACGCCGCGGGAGGCCGCTTCCCGTTCCAGCCGCGGATCCGGGCGGCGGTCGTCCCGGCCCAGGATGGCGCTTTCGGGCCAGAGCAGCAGCGTGGGGCGGCCGGCCCGGGGCCAGCCCTGGGCCTTCAGAAGGGCATCGCTGCGCCGCCACATCTCGGCTTCCATTCCCAGCCAGCGCTGCCCGGGCGGGAAGTTGGGCTGGATCATGGCCACATCCACGGTCCGCGCCGGGTCCCGGGGAAGCAGGTACCAGACGCCGCCCGCCAGGGCGAAGAAGGCGAGGACCAGCCCCGGGCCGGCCATGGCCCGGCGGAGCGAGCCGCCTCCAGTCAGGGTGGCCGCCGCCCAGGCTCCCGCCCCCCAGGCCAGGGCGGACAGGCCCGAAGCGCCCAGGAAGGCCGCGCCGCGCGCAGTCCAGGGCAGGGAGCCGAAGGCCGCCCCCCAGGTCCAGGGATAGACATGGAATCCCCAGGTCTCCCAGCCCAGGAGGAGGAGGGCCGCGGAGCAGGTGGCGGCCCCGGGACCGAGGCGCCGGAACGCCGCACGGGAACCCACGGCCACCAGCCAGAGCCCCGTGGCTTCCCACAGGCTCAGCAACACGGTGCCCAGCAGGGCCAGCCCGAAGGGCAGCCCCCCCTTGCTGGCGAGGGTCTGGGGTACCCACACATAAAGGAGGAGGAGGCCGGCCAGCAGGGTCAGCCAGGTCCAGGCCGCGTGGCGCCCCTTGTACAGTCCGTCCAGCAGCAGCAGGGGAAAGAGCAGGGCCATGATCGGTTCCAGCCCGCCGCCGAGGGCGCCCGGGAACCGGAAGGCCAGCACGAAGACCCCGGAGAGGATGAGGGCGCTGAGGGGGCGGAGCAGGGGGGGGACCTTCAGCACCTGGACCTCCGGGCCACTTCATAGCAGGCGATGCCGGCGGCGACGGCGGCATTGAGGCTTTCCACGCCCTGGATGGGGATGGCGAGGCGCTGGATGCCCTCGGGCAGGGCCACGCCCCGCCAGCCGTGGCCCTCGTTGCCGACCCAGAGGCGCAGCGGCTCGGACAGGTCGGCGTCGGCCAGGGCCACGGCGCCGGGGCCGCCATCCAGGGCGTACCAGTGGCCTGGATCGGGGATAAGAACCTCCATCCGGCGCAAGGGCAGGAGGAAGGCGGCGCCCATGCTGCCCCGCAGGGCCTTGGGGTGAAAGGGATCGGTGCAGCCGGGGCCCAGCAGGACTTCGTGGAAGCCGAAGGCCGCGGCGCTGCGGAGGAGGGCCCCCAGGTTGCCGGGGTCTTGGATGCCCCAGGCGCCGAGGATCCGGGGCGCCAGCGGTCCCGTGGGCTCGGCCCCCAGGTCCATCAGCAGGGCGTGGTCCGGGGGGCTGCCCGCGTCGGTCAGCTCCCGCATGGGGGCTTCGCCCAGCACCTGCGTCTCCACGCCGAGGGTGGCCGCCAGGGGGTGGGGCCCGGCCTGCTCGAGGCGCAGCCAGAGGGCCGGATGCAGCCGACTTCCCGCGGGGGTCTGCCGGGCCTCGGCCCAGGCCTCGATGAGCTTCTCACCCAGCAGTAGGGTGGCTTCGCGCCGGGAGCCGCCGGCCTTGAGGCGGGCCTGGAGGGCCCTGAAGCGGGGGTTGGCCTTGCTGGTGAGGAGGGGCATGGGATCTGGGTTCGGGAAGATCAGGGAACGGGAGTCACTGGCCGCGTGTGTGCCGCGACCCAGGCGTCGATGGCCTTGCGGATGGCCGGCGCGGCCTGCCTCGTGGCCTCGATGCCGGCTTGCATGCAGCGCTTCTTCTGCGTGAAGTCGAGCATTCCGACATCGCCGATGCCCGCGGGCGCGATGAGGATGTCGGCCTCCCGCTTGGCGTGCTCGACATTGAGGGCGAACATGATGTTGGTGGCCTGGAGCGAGACGCCCAGGAGGTTGGTGATGTTCGTGTTCCCGACATTCCCGCTGATGTCCACGGCGATCACGAGATCCGCACCTTTGGCCTTGGCCACCGAGATGGGGATGTTGTCCACCACGCCGCCGTCCACCAGGATCTTCCCCTGGTGCTGGACCGGCGGGAACACGCCCGGGATGGCCGCGCTGGCCCGGATGGCGCGGGCCACGGGGCCCTTGTCGAGGACCACCTTGTAGCCCCAGTTGAGGTCGGTCGCCACGGCGGCGAAGGGCAGCTTCAGGTTCTCGATGTTCGTGGTCTTGATGTGGCTCTTCACCCAGGCCTCGAGCTTGTCGCCCTTGGCGAAGCCCATGCCGGTGACGGCGTTCAGGACGCCGAAGTCGAAGAGGTCGTCCTTCTCGAGCTGGAAGGCGGTCCACTCAAGATCGAAGCTGCTGAGATCCGAGGCGTAGATCGCGCCGATGAGCCCGCCGACGCTGGTGCCGACCACCATGTCGATGGGGATCTTCTCCTGCTCCAGGGCCCGGATGACGCCCACATGGGCGAAGCCCCTGGCCGCGCCCCCGCCCAGGACCAGGGCGATCTTGGGTTTCGGCGGAGGCCCCTGCGGTACCTGGGGCGCCTGGACGACGGGGACCTGGGGAACGGTGATGGGAGGCGTGGTCTGACAGGCAAAAAGAAAGGTCAGACCCGCGATCGCAAGGGTGTTTGCCAGACGCATGCGGCCTCCTTACATGAACAGGAACGGACTTTTCGTGACCGGAATCCGGCCATGGGTGCGGCCGGGGCGGTGCCTACCGGATCGGATTCGGTATTAGACTATCCGCTACATCCGGCATTCTTCTTCCTCTTCGCGCCTTTTCAGGAGCACCGATGCAACCCTTTGTCCCCTCTGACCAGAACCTGCGGGAGTTCTCCCTGCGGGCGGTGCTCATCGGCCTCGTCATGGCCGTGGTGCTCGGTTCGGCCAATGCCTACCTCGGACTGAAGGCCGGCATGACCATCGCCGCCACCTACCCCGCGGCCGTCATCGGCATGGCCCTCATCAAGCTGATGAAGGGCACCATCCTGGAAGAGAACATGGCCCGCACCGTGGGCAGCATCGGTGAGTCCGTGGCCGCCGGCGCCATCTTCACCGTGCCCGCCTTCGTCATCAGCGGCATCTGGCCGAAGTTCTTCACGGCCGGCAACTATGTCACCAGCTCGCTCATCATGTTTGCGGGCGGCGTGCTCGGCATCATGTTCGTGGCCCTGCTCCGCCGCGTGATGGTCGAGGACGCCGAGCTGCCCTATCCCGAGAGCGTGGCGGCCGCCGAGATCCACAAGGCCGGCGCACGGGGCGGCAGCGGCACCAAGTTCCTCTTCGGCGCCATGGGCATCGGCGCCGCGGTCCAGGCCCTGGTCCAGATCTCCGTCTTCGCCAGCACCTGGGAGAAGTTCGCGGCCTTCAAGACCACCACCATCAACCTCGTGGGCACCTGGAAGGCCAAGGTGGCCGGCGGCATGCTGCTCAGCTCCCCCGGCATCAGCCCCGCCTACATGGGCGTGGGCTACATCATCGGACCCAAGCTCGGCGCCCTGAACTTCTCCGGCGGCATCATCGCCTGGGGCCTGCTGGTGCCCATCATCACCTACTTCCTGGCCCCGGGTGTCCTGCCTGAAGGTGCCCCCGAAGGCGACTGGATCGCCCTCTCGTACTCGGTCTGGAAGTTCATCGTCCGCCCCATCGCCATCGGCGGCATGCTCGTAGGCGCCGGCTTCACCCTCTTCAAGATGCGCAAGAGCCTCGCCACGGGCCTCACCCGCTCCGTCTCTGATGTGAAGAAGGCCGCCGCGGGCGACCATGTGGTGGACCGCGTCAACAAGGACCTGCCCTTCACCTATGTCCTGGGCGGCATCGGCTTCGCTGCGGCCGTCACCTTCCTGGTCACCTGGAAGATCTTCCATGTGGGTGGCCTGGTGTCCTTCGTCGCCGCGCTGGTGATGGTGATCCTGGGCTTCTTCTTCGCGGCCATCAGCGGCTACCTCGTCGGCATCATGGGTTCGAGCAACAATCCCATCTCGGGTCTGACGCTCACGGCCCTGGTCGTCACCGCCCTGGTGATGGTGATGCTGGGCGTGAAGGGCCAGGAGGGCGTCGCCGCTGTGCTGGGCGTGGCGGCCATCGTGTGCGTGAGCGCCGCCGTCGCCGGCGAAATGCTGCAGGATCTCAAGGCCGGTCACATCCTGGGCGGCACCCCCTGGCGCATGGAGATGGGCGACATCCTGGGTGTGGCGCTGGCCTCCGTGGTGCTGTTCATTCCCCTCATGGTGCTGCACGAAGGCGACATCACCGCCCAGGGCACCAAGCGCATCGCCGAGCTCACCGCCCAGCAGGTGCAGGTCGTCACCGCCCCGGACGGCAAGACCTACACCCTGGACCAGGTCAAGCAGCTGCCCGCGGACCAGAAGAAAGCCGTGCTCTCGCTGGACGCCGGTTTCGGCTCCAAGCAGCTGGCCGCGCCCCAGGCGGGCCTGATGGCCCTCCTCAGCCGCGGCATCGTGGAAGGCAAGATGGCCTGGCCACTCATCATCGTCGGCATGATGATGGGCCTCGCCTTCATTCTCATGCAGGTGAAGAGCCCCATGCTGGTGTCGGTGGGCATGTATCTGCCGCTGGAGACGACCTTCGCCATTTTCCTGGGCGGCCTCATCAAGGGCGCCGTGGAGATGTTCGGCGCCAAGCGCGGCCTGAATGAGGCACAGAAGGTGCGCGTGGAGAACAATGGCGTGCTGCTGGCCGCGGGCCTCATCGCGGGCGAGGCCCTCGTGGGACTTCTCTTCGCGTCCTTCGCCTTCTTCGAGGTGAAGTACAAGATCTTCGCCAACCCGGGCATGTTCTGGATCAGCCTGCTGATCCTGGCGGGCATTGCCATCTACCTGGTGAAGGTGCCCCTCGACAACGCCGGCGAAGCCGACGAGCCCGCGCCGCCCAGCGCGAACTTCTAGGTCGAAGTGAATCGAAGCGGGGCGCGGGCGACCGCGCCCCGCTTGTTTAGAGCGGTTCAACCACAGAGAGCGCAGGCCAAACCAACCCAAGCCTTATGGGGCCGGAGTCCTGAAATCCCCTTCGGATCTTCTCTATGAGTGCTCTGCGCCCCCCGCGGTTCCATGTTTTCCTGGCCATTGCCGGCCACCCACCGTTGCGTGATCCATGAACCCATTCCCCGATGAGACCTTCCTGGCCCTCGTGCCGGTGCCGTCCCTGGCCTCCGAGCCCGGCGAGGGCGGCAACCTGACCCTGATCCGCCCGAAGATCCTGTCCCCTCGATGGGCCTGGCTGCTGCGAATGATGAAGAAGCCCGCCTTCCGCGTGAAGCTGGATGCCCGGGGCACGGCTGTCTGGCAGGCCTGCGATGGCCGGCGCAGCGTGGCGGAGATCGCCCAGGCCGTAGCCGAGGCCTTTCCCGGAGAACCCGACACGACCTTGCGCACGGCCCTCTTCATCCGCGAGCTCGCCCGGGGCAAGTTCCTGAACCTGTTCCACCGGCCTGACCCGCTATCCTGATGCCCTGGAGGCATGCCCCATGGCCAGGCAGGTGAAGGAGGAGGGCCAGGTCCTCACCCGCAAGCGAGCGAAGCTGCGCGAGCCGGGGATGTGGAAGGTGCTGCTCCACAACGACGACTACACCACCCAGGAGTTCGTGGTCTGGCTGCTGAAGACGGTCTTCCACAAGGCGGAGCCGGAAGCCACCGCCATCATGCTGGCGGTCCATCAGGCAGGCGTGGGGGTTGCGGGAACCTACACCAAGGATGTGGCCGAGACCCGCGCCGAGCGGGGCCGTCAGCTGGCGGAACGCGAAGGATTCCCCCTGCTGCTGACCGTGGAGGCGGAAGATGCCTGACGCCCCGCAACTGAGTGCCGAACTGAACCAGGCCTTCCAGCGGGCCTTCGAGCTGGCCAAGGCCCGCCGCCACGAGGATGTGGCTCTGGAGCACCTGCTCCTGGCCCTGCTGGACGATGCGCATGCGGCCAAGGCCCTGAAGGGCTGCGGCGTGAAGCTGGACGCCCTGCGCCGGGACCTGGAATCGGTGCTGGAGCGGCAGTTCGAGTCCGTGCCCGGCGACGAGGCCATCCAACCCCACAGCACCCTGGGCTTCGTGCGGGTGGTGGAGCGGGCCCTGGTCCACGCCTTCAGCTCCGGCCGGCGCACGGTGCAGGGGGGTGAGCTGTTGCCGGCCTTCCTGGAGGAGGAGTCCAGCCCCGCGCGACACCTGATGGAAAAGCACGGCGTGCGGCGCCTGGCCCTGCTGAAGGTGCTGAGCCATGGGCCTGCGGCGCCGAAGGCTCCAGCCAAGAAGCAGGCGGCTCCAGAGGAGGAAGAGGAGGGGGGCGCCATCGCCGAGAATCCCCTGGAGGCCTATGCCACGGACCTCGTGGCCCGGGCCGCGGCGGGACGGCTGGATCCCCTGGTGGGTCGGGACGCGGAGATCACCCGCATGGCCCAGGTGCTCTGCCGGCGCCGCAAGAACAACCCGCTCCTGGTGGGCGAGCCCGGCGTGGGCAAGACAGCCATCGTGGAGGGCCTGGCACGCCGCATCCATGAGGGGGATGTCCCCGACCCCCTCAAGACCGCGCGCATCTTCTCCCTGGATCTGGGCGCCCTGCTGGCGGGCAGCCGCTACCGCGGCGATTTCGAAGAGCGGCTCAAGGCCGTGCTGAAGGCCCTGGACAACGAGCCCGGTGCGATCCTCTTCGTCGATGAGCTGCACACCCTGGTGGGCGCGGGCGCCACCAGCGGGGGCGCCATGGATGCGGCCAACCTGCTGAAGCCGGCCCTGGCTTCGGGGGACCTGCGCTGCATCGGCGCCACCACCTTCCAGGACCTGAAGGGCTCCCTGGATCGCGACAGGGCCCTGTCCCGCCGCTTCCAGGTGGTGGAGGTGAACGAGCCTTCCGCGGCGGATGCCCTGGCCATCCTGCAGGGCCTGAAAGCTTCCTACGAGGCGCACCATGGCGTGAGGTATTCGAAGGAAGCCCTGGAAGCCGCGGTGCGTCTGGCCTCCAAGCACCTGCCGGACCGCCGCCTCCCCGACAGCGCCCTCGATGTGGTGGACGAGGCCGGGGCCGCCCAGAAACTGCTGCCGAAGAAAGACCGGGTGAAGAAGGTGGGCCCGGCTGAGATCGAGGCCGTGGTGGCCCGCATGGCGCGCGTGCCCGTGGCATCCGTCAGTGCCGATGACCGCGAGGCCCTGGCGAATCTGGAGACCGTCCTCAAGGGCCAGATCTTCGGCCAGGACCAGGCCTGCGAAACGGTGGCCAGCGCCATCAAGCTCGCGCGCTCAGGCCTGCGCGATCCCCTGAAGCCCATGGGTTGCTTCCTCTTCGCCGGCCCCACGGGCGTGGGCAAGACGGAACTCTCCAAGCAGCTGGCCAGGGCCCTGGGCATCGCCTTCCTGCGCTTCGACATGAGCGAGTACCAGGAGAAGCATGCCGTGGCCCGGCTCATCGGCGCGCCACCGGGCTATGTGGGCTACGAGGAGGGCGGCCTGCTCACGGACGCCGTGCGCAAACAGCCCCATGCCGTGCTGCTGCTGGATGAGCTGGAGAAGGCCCACCCGGATCTCTTCGGCGTGCTGCTGCAGGTGATGGACCACGCCACGCTCACGGACAGCCATGGCCGCAGTGCGGATTTCCGGCATACAGTGATCGTGATGACCACCAATGTCGGCGCCCGCGAGCTGTCGGCCCGTCAGGTGGGCTTCGCCGAGGCGGGCGCACGGCGCTCGGCCACCGGCACCCTCGAAAAAGCCTTCAGCCCCGAGTTCCGCAACCGTCTGGACGCCATCCTCCAGTTCGCGCCCCTGGGCCGGCCGGACATGGAGCGTGTGGCGGACAAGCACCTGCGGGAATTGGAGACTCAGCTCACCGAGAAGGGCGTCGCCCTCACCTGTACCCCTAAAGCCCGGGTCTGGTTGGCGGAGAAGGGCTACGACCCGGCCTTCGGCGCCCGCCCCATGGCCCGGCTCATCGAGCGCGAGCTGCGCCGCCCCCTGGCGGAGGCCATCCTCTTCGGGCCTCTGGTCAAGGGCGGCAAAGCCAAGGTGGACCTCAAGGACGGCCGGCTGTGCCTGTCTTTCGGCTGACGAAGGCCCTGGTCTTCCCAGATCCGGAGCTGGCGGAGGACGGGCTGCTGGCCATCGGCGGCGACCTCAGCGCGGAGCGCCTGCTGCTGGCCTACCGCAGCGGCATCTTCCCCTGGTACGGCGAGGACGATCCCCTGCTCTGGTGGTCGCCACCGGAGCGGGCCCTGCTGCGGCCCGGCCACCTGCACCTGTCGGCCCGGACCCGGCGAAGCCTGCGCCACCGCCCCTTCGAGATCCGCTTCGATGCGGCTTTCGCGCAGGTCATCGGCCACTGCTCCCAGGTGCCGCGACCCGGCCAGGACGGCACCTGGATCACGCCGGAGATGCGCGAAGCCTATGGGGCCTTGCATCGCGCAGGCCACGCCCACAGCGTGGAGGCCTGGCGGGACGGCGAACTGAAGGGTGGCCTCTATGGCGTGTCGTTGGGTGGCGCGTTCTTCGGGGAGAGCATGTTCAGCCTCGAGCCCGAGGCCAGCCGGGCGGCCCTCCAGGCCCTGGAGGCGCGGCTCGCGGCCTGGGGTTTCACGCTGATCGATGGCCAGCTGCCCCACGAGGGGCTGATGGGCTATGGCTTCCAGTCGGTGCCGCGCAGCCTGTTCCTGGCGGAGCTGGCGGAGGCGTTGCGCCTGGAGAGCCGCGTGGGGAGCTGGTCCGCCTGACCTACTCGATGGGCAACCGCCCCTGGCCCAGCCGGATGATGGCGGGGACATGGAGGTCGTCGTTGCCGCCGGGCAGCTCGCCGCTGGGGGTGGGGGCCTGAGGCAGGAGGCGGGTGGGGGTGGGGCCCTGCTGCTCACCGGCCGGCACTTCGCCATAGACACGGCCGCTGACCACCGTCGTGGGCAGGGGCTGGCTGATGGCTGCCACGGAGGCGATGGGGGCGTAGGCCGCGCTGGGCACGCCCTCTGCGGTACCGCTCAGGTGCAGGCTGTTCCGGCGTTCCTCCAGGAGCTGCTCCTCCTGGTCGAACCCGCTGGCCAGCACGGTGACCAGCACGCGGTCCTCCATGCCCTCGCCTTCCACGGTGCAGGCCTTGATGTCGGGCCGGCCGCTGTAGTGATCCTGCAGGTAGTGCATGGCCGTCTCGATGGCCGAGGCCTCCATCACTTCCCAGTCGGCGGTGATGGAGACCATCACATTGGCGGCGGCGCCGCTCTGGGCGCGCTCCAGCAGGGGGCAGGCCAGGGCCTTGCGCAGGGCGTCCATGACGGCCTCTTCGCCGCGGCCCGCGCCGGTGCCGATGAGGGCCTCACCTCCGTTGCGGAGGACGGCTTCCACATCCGCGAAATCGCCGTTGATGATGCCGGGCTTGAGGATGAGATCCGCGATGCCCCGCACGCCCTGGATGAGCACGCCGTCGGCCACGCGGAAGGCCTCCTTCATGGTGACGCGCGCGTCGCAGACGCTCTTCAGCCGCTCGTTGCTGACGACGATGACGGTATCGGCCGTATCGCGCAGGTTGGCCAGGCCGGAGAGGGCCAGGTCACCCTTCTTGCGGCCTTCCCAGGCGAAGGGCGTGAGCACCACGGCCACGGTGAGGGCGCCCAGTTCGCGGGCGTAGCTGGCCAGCACGGGAGCCGCTCCGGTGCCCGTGCCGCCGCCCATGCCGGCCGTGATGAAGATCATGTCGGCGCCCTGGAGGGCCGCCAGCACTTCCTCCCGGCTTTCCTCGGCCGCCACACCGCCGCGCTCGGCGCTGCCGCCCGCGCCCAGGCCGCGGCTGCTCTGGGGTCCCAGGGGCAGCTTCAGGTGGGCCTTGCTCTGGGCGAGGCTCTGCTGGTCGGTGTTCATGGCGATGAACTGCACGCCGGTGACACCGCTGTCGATCATGCGGTTGATGGCGTTGCAGCCCGCGCCGCCCACGCCGATCACCTTGATGTTGGCGCCGGGCAAGCTGTGGGGGCAGGGAAGGAAGGGGGTCTCAGACATCGGGGCTCCCGAATGGGACATCGCAAAAACGGGGTTCAAAACATCTTCTTGAATCGGCCGAGGAAACCATCGCCCCGGTCCTGCTTGCCGCGGGTTTCGCTCATGTCCCGGGCCAGGGCCTTCACGGCGCCCAGGGCGTTCACGAAATAGGGGTTGCCGGTGGCCTGGGGCAGGCCGGTGACGCCCAGGATGCGGCCCAGCACGACGCGGGGGCGGCCCAGGAGGGTCTGGGCCAGGATCGCCAGGTGCGTCAGCAGCGCACCGCCGCCCACCAGGTGCACGCCGCCGTGGATCTCGTGCATCAGCCCCGTGCGGCCCATCTCGGCCAGCACCAGGTTGAGCAGCTCCGCGGCGCGGGCCTGGAGGACCTCGGCGATCTCGCGGCGGGAGACCAGGCGGCCCTCCTCCTCGAGTTCGACAGATTCCTCCGCGGGCACCTGGTTCGGCAGCACGGTGCCGAAGCGGATCTTGATGCGCTCGGAAGCGGCGATGCCGCCCAGGTGCTTGGTGATCTCCAGGTCGCGGGTGAAGTGCATGCCGCCGATGGGGATCACGGCGGAATGGAACAGGGTGCCGTGGAGGAAGATGCCCAGGTGGGTGAGGTGCTCGCCGATGTCGACGACCACCGCACCGTTCTCACGGTCCTCGCGGCTCAGGATGGCCTCGGCGCTGGCCAGGGGCGAGTACATCAGCTCGGCACCGTGGAGACCGGCGTTCTTGAGCGCCAGCTGGATGTTCATGATCACGGGGCTCGGGGCCACGATGATGCGGACCTCGGCCTCCAGCGATTCGCCGAACATGTTCACGGGATTGCGGATGTCGCGCTGGCCCTTGATGTGGAACATCTGCGGGATGCGGTGGAGGACCAGCTCCTCCTTGGCGAGCTTGCAGCCGTTGGTGGCCTGTTCCAGCACGCGGTCGCGGTCCCCGGCGGTGATGATCTTGTCGCCGCTGGAGATGGTGATGGAGTCCCGGAGGTTCTCGCCCTTGAACTGGATGCCGTCCACGGCCACACGGATGCCGTCGACCTTGGTCTGGCCGGCGGTGCTCATGGCCTCCTCCACGGCCCGCACGATGGCGCGGGTGCAGAGATCCATGTCGGTGATCTGGCCCTGGGTGAAGCCGCCCTGGGGCGAGGCCTGGCCGGTCCCGGTCACATTGAGGGTCCCGTCTTCCTCCTGGACGGCGACCACCGCCACCACTTTGCTTGCACCGAGGTCGAGCCCGAGAAGAACGGCACGCTGAGGCATGAAGATCCTTTTCCTTGCTCTAGGTGTACACCAGTTCTGCGTCCGGTTCGAGTCTTTGCGCGCGGAAAAAACGCCGCTTTCTTCCGCTGCAGGTCAGCGCGGGGTCTTGGCCGGGGCGGGGGCCTCTTCCGGCTCGCCCACGGCCACCTCGTCGTCCCAGCGAAGATCGATGTACCGGAGGCGGGCCAGATCCGGGCGCTGGGAGAGGCGGTCTACGAACAGTCCCTGGAAATTGGGAACATTTTTCGTCACATCCTGACGGGAAAGATAGATCGGTGCCGGAAGGCCCTCGATGTAGGCCACAGGCCCCTTGGGGCTCCATCGCAGCTCGATGACCCGTTCATAAAAGCCCTGCTGCTTTTCCCGCAAAGCCCGGGCAGCACTCACGAGCCGGGCCAACCCCTGATCCGTCTGGCTGGCGGCATCCACCACCACGGGAATGGGGCTTAAGTTGGCTTGATTCACCCGATCGAGCAGGATTCCATCGTCCGACACGAGGAACACCCCGTTGCTCCGCACCAGCCAGAGGACGGGCCGGCGTTCCTCCACCACGAGGCTCAGGCGGTCCGGGGGGTCCTTGCGGATCTGCAGGCCGCGCACCCAGCGCTTGGCCTCGATGCGGGACCGCAGCTCCTCGGCATCCACCCAGAAGAGGGGTTTGCCCAGCACCAGCTGTTCGGCGAGCTTCTGGACCTCCCCCTGGCGCTCGCCCCGGCAGCCGCTCACGCTCACCTGCTCAATGACGAGCTTCTGGAGCCCCAGGTACCGCGTCGCCAGCTCCAGCAGACCCCAGCCCGCCGCCCCCAGCACCACCACGGTGATCCCAGCCCGGGCCCAGGGGAGCCAGGGCCGCTTGGGGCGGGTGCGGGGAAGCATGGACATGAGGGTCAGTTTACCGCCTGAAGGCGATGATCCGGAGGGCCGGGAAGCTTCCTTTATCCTCTACGGAGCAGAAGGGAGCCCCATGGCCTCGACCGCCCCCGGAGGCATTCCGGATCTTCTCGATTCCATCTTCCGTTCGGAGTCGCGCCGCATCCTGGCCTCCCTGATCCGACTGCTCGGGGATTTCGACCTGGCCGAAGACGGCATGCACGATGCCTTCGCGGCCGCACTGGAAGTGTGGCCCCGGGACGGCGTGCCCGATCGCCCCCGTGCCTGGCTGGTGTCCACGGGGCGCTTCAAGGCGATCGACCGCCTGCGGCGGACCGCACGCCTCAACACCTCACTTGAAACCCTGGCGGAGCCGCCCGACGAGAGCCCGCCGGACTGGGTGGAGGAGGAAGGTGTCGAAGATGACCGTCTGCGGCTCATCTTCATCTGCTGTCATCCGGCCCTGCCCCCGGAAGCCTGTACCGCGCTGACCCTCCGGGAAGTGTGCGGCCTGACGACCGAGGCCATCGCGCGGGCCTTCCTCACCGCCCCATCCACGCTGGCGCAACGGATCGTCCGGGCCAAGGCGAAGATCCGTGACGCGGGCATTCCCTATGACATCCCGGGCCGGACCGAATGGCCGGACCGGCTGGACGCGGTGCTGAAGGTCATCTACCTGGTGTTCAACGAAGGTTACTCCGCCTCCTCGGGGGAGACGCTGACGCGTCCAGACCTCTCAGGTGAGGCGATCCGCCTGGGACGGCTGCTCCTTGAATTACTGCCAGAGGCAGAGGTGATGGGCCTCCTCGCCCTCATGCTGCTGCATGAATCCCGCAGGGTCGCGCGGGTCTCATCGGAGGGGGATTTGGTGCTGCTGGAGGACCAGGACCGCTCCCTGTGGGATCGAGCCTTGATCGTCGAAGGGAAGGCCCTGGTGGAACGGGCCTTGGCGTCCCATCGAGTGGGCTCCTACACGCTTCAGGCCGCCATTGCCGCCGTCCACGCCGAGGCCACCGGAGCCTCGGCCACGGACTGGGCCCAGATCATCGGGTTGTACACGCTCTTGGCCCGGGTTGCGCCTTCCCCCGTGGTGGACCTCAACCGGGCGGTGGCCGTGGCCATGCGGGACGGTCCCCAGGCCGGGCTGGACCTCGTCGACACCCTTCTGGCGCGCCGCGAGTTGGAGGGATACCACCTGGTGCACTCCGTTCGCGCGGACCTCTGCCGCCGCCTGGGGAGGATGGAAGAGGCGCTCGTCTCCTACCGCCAGGCCCTTGAGCAGGTCCAGCAGGGGCCCGAGCGGCGGTTCCTCGAGCGGCGGGTGGCCGAGCTTCAAAAATAAATGGAAGCCCCCTGTCGAAAGGGCCCCTGCCCGAACGACCAGGGAATGAAGGCGGTCAGATCGACCCCCATAGGAGCCACCATGAAATACATCTGCTTCGGGTACCTCGATGTCCAGCACTGGACGACCCTCTCCCAAAGCGAGCAGAACGCCATGATCGACGCGTGTTGCGCCTACGATGAGGGCCTGAAAAAAGATGGTCACTGGGCCGGCGGGGAGGGGCTGCAGGGCCCGGAGACCGCCACCATGGTGCGTTACGAGAAGGGCAAGGTGTCCGTGACGGACGGCCCCTACGCCGAGACCAAGGAACTGCTGGGCGGCCTTCTGATGCTGGAGGCCAGGGACCTCAACCACGCCATCCATCTGATCTCGAACCACCCGGGCCTGAAGATGGGGCCCTGGGAGATCCGGCCGGCGGCGGACCTGACCCAGATGATCCGCGACAGCGAGCTCCGGCGTTCCGCATCCAAGTAGACAGACCATGCCTGAAGGAACCCTCCAGCCTGCGCCGGGGTTCATCAGCGCGGGCTGGAGGGCGCCCAGGGTTGATGCCCTGGACTCAGCCGCGCCAGATCTCCACTTCGGGTTCCAGATCCACGCCGTGGACCTCCCGTACCTTCGTCCGGACCTGCGCCATCAGTTCCGCGAACTCGGCGGCGGTGGCGTGGCCGTGGTTCACCAGGAAGTTGGCATGCTCGGGGCTCACCTCGGCATCCCCGATGCGCAGCCCTTTGAGGCCCGCCTGGTCGATGAGGCGGCCGGCGCTCAGGCCCGGCGGGTTCTTGAAGATGCAGCCGGCGTTGCGCTTCGAGAGGGGCTGGCTGGTGCCGCGCTTCCCGCGGTACTCCGCCACCTGGGCGCGGATCGCGGTCGGATCGCCCTCCGCGAGTGCGGCCGTGGCCGACAGCACCACGCGCCCGCCGGTGAGGAAGCTCCAGCGGTAGCTGAACTCGCCTGGATCCGGGGCCTTTTCCACCAGGTCGCCTTCGGGCGTGAGGAAGCGGTAGCACGACAGCACCTCCACCCATTCGCGGCCGTAGGCCCCCGCATTCATGCGGATGGCGCCGCCCAGGGAACCCGGGATGCCGCTGGCGAACTCCAGCCCTGAGAGGCCCGCCGCCGCAGCGGCCTCGGCCAGGGCGATGTGGCCGTGGCTGGCGGGGGCGGTGAGGCGCGTACCCTCGCGGCGGATCTCTTTCGGAAAGGCCAATCGGAGCACCGGCAGGTCGAGGTCGCCCAGCACCACGAGATTCGAGCCGCCGCCGAGCACGCGCCAGGGCAGGCCCTCCCGGAGGCAGGCGCGGACAAAGGCCTGGGCCTCGGCTTCCGTGGTCGGCTCGAAGAGCCAGCGGCAGAGACCCCCCACTCCCAGCGTGGTGAGGCGCGCAAACGGCACATCCCGGCGATGCGGGACTTTCAACAGGTCATCAGGCAGGGGGCGCGTCATCAGGTTCAGTATGGACGACCGGCTTCAGGCACCGGCCTTTGGAACGGGCCGGAGGGAGGCCAGCACCATCTCCAGCAATCCGTCGATCATGGCGCGGAGTTCCTCGGGGCTCGTGGCGGATTCCTTGAAGCCGTGGACGGCGCGCGTGAGGACGCGTGCGATCTGCTCGGGCGGGAGGGCCCGGGCGGGCGCCGTCGCGCCCAGGGGCGCGAGGATGGTCACCAGATCGGTCTCGAAGGCGGCAATGGCCTGGTCGATGGCCTCCTTGGCGAAGGCCAGGCCGGCATGGATGGGCTCTCCGGCTTCCCGGGATGCGGCGAGCAGGCCGAAGGGCCGCACGGCCCAGAGCTCGAAGGCGAAGCGGAGTTGTTCCTCGGGGGTGGGGTGCGCCGCGAGGCCCTGGCGGATCTCTCCCAGGGTCCGGGCGACATGGGCGTGGAGCACGGCCTCGAAGAGCTCCTCCTTGTTGCAGAAGAGCAGGTAGAGGGCAGGTCGGGACACGCCCGCGGCCGAGGCGATGTCGCCCATGGTGGTCCGGCGGAATCCGAAGCGAAGGAAGACGGATTCAGCGGCTTCCAGGATCCGGGTCTTCTTCTCGTTTCCCATGAAAACAGGATTGACAAATTTTGTCCGAATGTCAATCATGGCTCATTGACACTATTCGTCACAATGTCAGACGAAGCCCGGAGAGCGACATGGCGCGAGAAGACTGGAACTGGTCGCAGGTCCCTGATCAAACCGGCCGGGTGGCCGTGGTCACCGGGGCCACCTCCGGCACCGGCTATGAGGCCGCCCGGATGCTGGCGGCCTGCCGGGCCACAGTGATCCTGGCCTGCCGGGACCTGCCCAAAGCCGAGGCCACAGCGCGCCACATCGTGGCGCTCCATCCGGGTGCCCGGGTGGAGATCCAGGCCCTGGACTTGGCCTCCCTGGCCTCCGTGCGGAAGGCGGTCACCGAGATCCTGGAGCGGTTCGACCGGCTGGACCTGCTCCTCAACAATGCCGGCGTCATGGTCCCGCCCTATGGGAGGACCGAAGACGGTTTCGAGACCCAGATCGGCACGAACCACTTTGGCCCCTTCGCCTTCACGGGACTGCTCTTGGAGCGCCTGATGGCCAGCCCGGGGTCCCGCGTGGTGACCATGAGCAGCGGCGCCCATCGCGCAGGGCGCATCTACGCCGACGACATGCATTTCGACGGCGGCTACCGGGCCTGGGCGGCCTATGGCCAGTCGAAACTGGCCAACCTGCTCTTCACCTACGAGCTGCAACGCCGGCTGGCGACGGCGGGATCGAACACGCTCTCCGTGGCAGCCCATCCAGGCTGGGCCCGCACCGAGCTTCAACGCCACGCAGGCTGGATCCGCGGGCTGCGGGCCCTGGGACTGGAGGCGTTGCTGAGCCAGGATGCCTTCGGCGGGGCCCAGCCCTTGCTGCGTGCGGCCACGGATCCGGCCGTGAGGGGCGGTGATTACTTCGGCCCCTCGCGCTTCCGGGAGATGAAGGGGGCACCCGTGCGGGTGGAGTCCAACGCCCTCTCCCGCGACGAAGGGCTTCAGCGCTGGATGTGGCGACGCTCCGAGCAGAGCACGGGGGTGGTTTATCCCGTCTAGAACGGGCCTCGCCGGGGCCCTGCTGCTGGCGGCTCTCGCGGTCGGCGGCCGGTGGGCCGCCGGTTCCTCTCTCGACCAGATCCGGAGTCCTCGCATGGAACGATCCCCACAGTGGCGCGACGGGCGCTTCCGCAATCCCCAACCCCTCTGGAACGACACCTGGGGAGCGCTCGGCAGCCTCCTGGGCCGAGATGGGAACTCGACCCCCAGGGAACCCCTTCCAGTGATTCATCCCACCCGGGGCGGCCTGGAGACAGAGTCACCCGGGGGCCTCCAGGCCACCTGGCTGGGCCATTCCACGGTGTATCTGGAGGTGGATGGCACGCGCGTCCTCACCGATCCCGTGTGGGGTCGACGGGCCTCGCCCGTGGGCTGGGCTGGGCCGCGCCGCTTCTATGCCCCCCTCATCCCCCTGGAGGAGGTGCCCGTGCCTCAGGTGGTGGCCATCTCTCACGACCACTACGACCACCTGGACGAGGGTACCCTGCGCCGCCTGAAGGACTGGGACACGCGCTTCGTGGTGCCCCTGGGTGTCGGCGCGCGGCTGGTGCGCTGGGGCGTGCCGGAGGCCCGCATCACGGAGCTGGACTGGTGGCAGTCGAAACGGGTGGGCGGTCTGGAAGTCGTCCTGGTGCCGGCGCGGCACGCCTCGGGCCGGGGCCTGCGGGACAAGGACCGGACCCTGTGGGGCGGCTTCGCCTTCCTGGGTGCCCGGCACCGGGTCTACTTCTCGGGCGACACGGGCATGTTCCCGGGCCTGGCTGACATCGGACAGCGCCTGGGCCCCTTCGACCTCACGATGATCGAGGCCGGTGCCTACAACCCGGCTTGGCCCGACTGGCACCTGGGCCCCGAACAGGCCGTGGCGGCCCACGGGATGGTGCGGGGCCGCGTGCTCCTGCCCATCCACTGGGGCCTCTTCGACCTGGCCGCCCATGGCTGGACCGAACCCGTGGAGCGGGTGCTGGCGGCGGCGGGCCAGGTCGGTGCCACGGTGGCGCTGCCCCGCCCCGGCGAGGGCTTCGAGCCCGAGGCGCCGCCCCTCCAGCGCTGGTGGCCCGCGCTGCCCTGGAAGACCGGGGCGGAAGTTCCCATCCGTGCCACGCTGGACGGTCGACCGGCCGCATTCCAGGGAGGTCTCCCATGAAGATCCTGCTCTTCGGCGCCACGGGCATGATCGGCCAGGGCGTGCTGCGCGAGTGCCTGCGGGACCCGCAGGTCGCGGAAGTCGTGGCCCTCGTGCGGAAGCCCTCTGGACAGATGCACGCCAAGCTGCGGGAGATCGTCCACGGGGACTTCTTCGACTACGGCCCCATCGAGCGGGAGCTGGCGGGGTTCGACGCCTGCTTCTTCTGCCTGGGCGTGTCCGCGGCGGGGCTGGGCGAAGCCGACTACAGCCGCCTAACCCACGACCTGACGCTGGCTGCGGCGACGATGCTGGCCCGGCTCAACCCGTCCATGGTCTTCGTCTATGTGTCCGGGGCCGGGACGGACAGCACGGAGCAGGGCCGCACCATGTGGGCCCGGGTGAAGGGGCGGACGGAGAACGACCTGCGGCGCCTGCCCTTCCGGGCCGTCCACCTCGCCCGGCCCGGTCTCATCCAGCCCCTGCACGGCATCCGGTCTCGGACGGGCTGGTACCAGGCCATCTACACCGTAATGGGCCCCTGCTTCCCGCTGCTGCGGTGGCTGTTTCCGAAGGCCATCATCACCACCGAGGAGCTGGGCCGGGCCATGCTCCGCATGGTGCGGGACGGGGCGCCCACGGCGATTCTCGAGGCCGCTGACCTCATTGCCCTGGGGGCCGTTCCAGGGCCAGCAGCCGCGCCTTGACCTCCGGCGACCCGAAGGCGCTCCAACCGCCGGGGCCGTCCGCGGCCACCACGCGGTGGCAGGGCACGAGGATCAGCACAGGGTTCGCCTTCACGGCCTGACCCACGGCCCGGGCCGCGCCGGGGCGGCCCGCCAGCAGGGCCACCTCGCCGTAGGTGAGCGTCTGGCCCGGCGCCGTGGCGCGCAGCACCTCGGCCACCCGGCGCTGGAAGGGGGTGAGACCCGAGAGGTCCAGGTGGATGTTCGGAAGGTCCTGTGGGCTCCCCGCCAGATGCACCATGAGCCGGCGCATGGCCTCCAGGACCCAGGCCGGGGCCTCCCGGGCCTCTTCGCGGTCGAGGGCATCCGTGAAGCGCACCAGGCAGATGCCCTCCGCCGTCCAGGCCAGGCGGAGCCGGCCCAGGGCCGTGGCGAAGGTGAGGGAACGGACGGGCATCGGGCTAGGATGGCAGGATGCGCTGGCTCGCCATCGACCACGGCACGAAGAAGATCGGCCTCGCCTTCTCGGACGAGCTAGAGATTCTGTCCTCGCCCTTCGAGGTGTGGCTCCAGGAGCAGGATCGCACCCTCGACCGCCTGGCCCGGTTGTGCCGGGAGGAGGGCGTGCAGGCCCTGTGTATAGGCCTGCCCCGCCACAAAGACGGCGCCGAAAGCGCCACCGCGCCCGCGGCCCGGGCCTTCGGAGAAGCCCTGGCTGCCCGCACAGGCCTGCCCCTGCGCTTCGTGAACGAGCACCTCAGCAGCGCCGAGGCCGAGCGCCTGCTGCGGGAGCGGGGTGTGAAGGCCGAGAAGCGCAAGCTCCTGCTGGATGCCGCGGCGGCTGCCGTGATCTTGAGCGAGCTGCTGGAGGAGCGGCGGGGCAAGGGGATTCCGGCGGATCGATTGGATTGAGGCCACCGGAGGCGTGTGTCAGGCTCCGTCAGCGCCTCAGCAGCCCTTTGGGTTCGTTCGCCCAGAAGGAAGGGGATGCAAGGGATGGGAAGATGCCCTCTTCATCCCCTTCCTCCTGGCTCCGCCGGTTGGCCTTCCAAGGTCCTACTGCGCTTCTGCCTGAAGCTTCCGGATGCGCGCTTCAAGCTCTGGCAGCGTGAGCCCTTCGAAGATCGCATCGACTTTTGGACCTGCGAAGGTATCCGACGCTCGATCGAAACCCATCACGACTTCTTTCACATCGACACTGGTGGCCACACTCTTTGCCGTCGTCAGCAACTGGTCGAGAAAGCCAGGGCTCACCTGCCGGGCATGAAGGTCGAAGCAAATTTGGCCATCCTTCAGCGTGTGCTTGGTCACCCGGAAGTTCTGCAGGTCGGTGCCAGCCGGTGCCTGGTAGGGGGCCTCGCCGAATTTTTCCGCCAGGCGATTCAGGGCAATCTGGACTTCTTCGGGTTTGGCTCCCGTGAGATCGATGTCCACCCGCGGTCCGACGACCCTCTCATCGCGGCTGTCCCAGGTTTCACTTCCGATGTAGGGCCCTCGGGCACGGGCCACTTGTTCAAAGACCTTCCAGACCTGGTTCAGGGGCATCTGATCGGCCTTGATGTCCAGGAGTTGGGTGTACGGGATGTCTTTTCCCTGGGGATCCTTGGCATTCCTGGAATGGATGTAGAGGGCGGCGTTTTCGTTGCCCACCTTCCCACCCGACGGGAGCATGCGCCATTTGGGAATGGCGAGGGGAACCGTTGGTGTTGGTTCTGGCGCCTGGGCTGCCAATCGGAGACCGGATACCAGAAGCAGCGCCAGAACTGCCATGGCACCGAAAGCCGGCGCGCTGGATGTCCGGCGTGGAGGTAGAAGAAGATGAGAAATGCGTTCCATGAGCGAGCCTCCGTGGGCTGCAGGTGCGGGTTCGAGGGGAACGCGGCCGAGGCCGCGGAGTTCCAAAGTTGTGAGCGCCTCGGCCAGGGGAAGGGAATCCCCCACCAGGTGAGCGGCGAAGGTGTCGCAGGCGAGTTCCCGTTCTGCGCGGATTCTGCGGGAAAGCCACCAGACACCGGGGTGATAGAACAGCACGACTTCCAGCAGGGACTGCAGAAGGTTGACGGCGTAGTCATGGCGCAGCACATGGGCCAGTTCGTGGGCGAGCAGGGCTTCCAAATGGGCCGGTGGCAGGTTCAGGAACCAGCCCGCAGGCACGAGGATGGCTGGACGGAGAATGCCGACCACGCTCGGGCCGACGAGCCCCTCGCAGATGAGCAGCGTCACAGCCCGCTTCAGACCCGCACGGCGGCAAAGATCCAACAGTCGACCTTGCAGAGCATCCGGTGCCAACTCTGAGTGGCGCCAACGCAAGCGCTGGAGCCAGGCCCAGCCGCCCGCCAAACGCAGCAGGCTGACGAACACTCCCATGGCCCAAACCGCCACCACCCAAGGCATCGCCCGCTCGAGACTCCTGGCCATACGCGTCCGCAGGGCGGGAACCGGGGCGGGAACGACTTGGCTGAGGGCCGGCCCCTCAGGCTTTGGATGGCCCTGGACGAGGAGGACCGACGAGGTGCTCGAGGGGAGCGGCACCAGATGGCGGAGAGGAAGCCCCGTCATCAGCAGGAGAGCCAGAACGGCCACGGCGTAGCGCAGGCGGGGTGAAGCGCCGCGCAATTGGCGCAACACCAGGGCCGCGGCCAGGGCCACGAGCGTTCCTTCCCAAAGGGAATGCAGAATCGCCCATCCCACCATCGGGAGCCAGGAGGCGTGCAGGAGACCGTTCATGACCGGCTCCGGCGCGCTTCATTCAGCAGGCTCTGGATGGCGTCCAGTTCAGCGGGGCTGGTCTGCCCCGCCTTCAGGGCGTGGACCAGCAATTCGCTGGCCGACCCGGCGAAGGCCTTCGCCATGAGGTCGGATACCAGCTGCCCCTTGGTCTGTCCTTCCGCCACCGCAGCCCGGTACACATGGCTGCGTTCAGAGTCGTCCCGGTTGACCAAACCCTTCTCCAACATCACCTGCACGGCTTTGAGGACCGTGGTGTAGCCCAGGTCGCGTTCCTGGGACAACGCCTCGTGCAGCTGGCGTACGGTGGAAGGGCCCTTCGCCCAGAGCAGGCGGAGGACCGATAGCTCGGCATCGGTGGGGATGGGAAGGCCTTCGGAAGGATGGGTGGGCATGGGTGCTCCTGAACTACGGTGATCATCGTACGGCGATTGCCGTGATAGTCAACGGCAATCGCCGTACTTTGTAAAATATTTATACAAATGGTTATTTATCAAATATTTAAACGAACATTATTGACCCGACCATCCGGGTTGGAGCCTACCCCAACCGCACGGTCCGCATGCATCGCTCGGCAAGGCCCGGGTTGTGGGTGACCAGCAGGGTGGTGGGGCGCAGCTCCGCATGGAGGCTCAGGAGGAAGCCGAAGACCTCCTCGGCGGTGGCGGGGTCGAGATTTCCGGTGGGTTCGTCCAGCAGCCAGAGGGCGGGCTTGCGCACCAGGGCGCGGGCCAGGCCGGCGCGGGCGGCCTGGCCGCCGGAAAGCTGGCCGGGCAGGCGCTCGCCGAGATCCCCCAGGCCCACGGTGGCCAGGAGTTGTCCGATCCAGGCCTCGCCGCCACCGGAGACTTCGCCCTCGATGAGCAGGGGCATGCGCAGGTTTTCCCGCACGGTGAATTCAGGCAGCAGGTGGGGTTGCTGGAAGGCCAGGCCCACGCGGCGGCGGCGGTAGAGGGCGCGGGTCTCGGCGCCCTCGGGCACGGGATCCCCGCCGATCACGATGCTGCCCCCCTCCCAGTGATCCAGCCCGGCCACGCAGTTCAGCAGGGTGGTCTTGCCCACGCCGGAGACGCCGACGACGGCGCAGAGGCTGCCGGCCTCCACCTCGAGGTCGAAGCCGTCGAAGACCGGATGCGCGTTGCCGGGGTAGGTCTTGTGCAGGCCTTGAATGGAAAGGGGCTGTCCGATCATTCCGCCCTCAGCGCATCGACGGGGTCCAGGGCGGCGGCCTTCTTGGCCGGGTAGCGGGCCGCCAGCCAGGAGACCAGCAGGGGGAAGACGGCCACCAGCAGCAGGTCCACCAGCTTGAGCCGGAAGGGCATGTAGGTGATGAAGTCGTAGACGGCGGCCGGGAGCTTCAGCAGGCGGAAGTGGTCGAGGATCAGGCAGAGTGGCACGCTGATGCCCAGGCCCCAGGCCGTGCCGACGACGCCGATGCGCAGCCCCTGCAGCTCGAAGAGCCGCTGGATCTGCTTCGGCGTGGCACCCAGGGCCAGCAGCACCCCCAGGTCGCGGCGCTTCTCGGTCACCAGGAGGACGAGCGAGGCGACGATGTTGAAGGCGGCCACCAGCACGATGAGGCTGAGGATGGCGGCGAAAGCCCATTTCTCCACCGTGAGGGCGGCGAAGAGGGACTTGTTTGATTCGCGCAAGTCTGTGGCGTGATAGGCGGGGCCGAGGGTCTCCAACACCCGGGGCTTCACCTCCGCGATGGCGTCGATGCTCTGGGCGCGGACCTCGATCATCTCGGCGCGGCCCTCGGAGCGGGCGATGCGCATGGCATCGCCGAGGTGGATGAAGGCCCAGGCCTTGTCGTACTCGGAGCTGTGGCTGTGGAAGGTGCCGGCCACGCGGAAGGCAGCCACCTTGGGCTGTTGGCCGCCCAGCCCCAGCTCCAGGCGGAAGAAGGCCAGGGCCACGGTGTCGCCGACCTTCAGGCCGAGCCGCTGGGCCAGCTCCTTGCCGACGACGATCTCGCCCTCCTTCAGCTGCTCGATGGGGACGGGCTGCATGGAGTCGAAGATGCTGGAGGTGCCGTGGGCCGTGGCAGGATCCACGGCCTTCACCACGACGGCTTCGGGCGGCACCTCGCTATCCGTGCGGCGCAGCAGGCCCTTTTCCAGGCGAATGGGCGAGGCGGCCTGCACGCCGGGGATGGCGCGGACGGTCTTCAGGGCGCCTTCGGTATCCGGGATGTCGCCGGCCAGGTGGAACACGGTGAAGTGGGCCGTGGCGCTGAAGAGCGTGGCCTGGATCTCCTCGCGGAACCCGTTCATCACGGCCAGGGTCACCACCATGGCGAAGACGCCCAGGGCCGTGCCGCCGCGGGCGAAGCGCACCATGGTGCGCACGAAGGCCCCCTTGCGGTGGGTCTTGAGGTAGCGCTCAGCGACGGTGCGTTCGAACAAGGCCATGCGACCAGACTAGCCGATGCCCAGGTGCTCCTCGATCATGCGGCGGAAATCCAGGTCCAGGGCGTAGGGCTTCACGAGGATCTGGGCCACCCCGGTCTCCTGGGCGCCCAGCACCAGGTCCGCATCCACCGAGGCCTCGGCCAGGATCACGGGGGGCATGTCCTCTTCCATGCGGTGCTTCAGCAGGGAGGCCAGGCCCAGGCCCTGCACCTCGGCCACGCCGCCGTCCACCAGCACCAGGTTCAGGCCGGGGCGGTCCAGGTGGTCCAGGAGGTCCGTGAGGGTGGCCGCGCAGAGGACACGGCCGTAGCCGTCCTCGGTGAGGAAGGCCGCCAGCTGGTCCCGGTCAGGCCCCTCGGGCATGGCCAGGAGGATGCCCCGGGTCCGCTTTTTCACGCGGAGGAGGGCTTGGGAGCGCTCATCGATGGGTGCGACCGGAGCGGCAGGGGGAGGCGGCTCGGGGGTGGCGAGGGCTGCCGGGGGCGGCGCAGGGGAGGGCGCTGGGGCAGCCGCTGGGGCGGCCGCGGGAGCCGCTTCAGGCTCCTTCTTCGGGGCGGGCCGGGGGTGGATGGGCTCTTCCGCCTCCCGGTCGGCCTCGGGCTGGCGGCGGGCCTTGGGGGGGACGCTGGTGGGGATGGCGGTGGTCCGGCTGGCCACCAGGGCCCGCACGGGGGCCAGGAGGGACTCCTTCCCGGACTCGAAGGCGATCCCCACGAGCAGGCCCTGGTTGCTGGCGTCCACATAGGCCACGGTGCCGGCCAGCTCGATGGTGGGGCACTTGGGCAGCTTGGAGAGCTTGACCAGCATGAGGGGCTGGCCCACGGGCATCAGGTTCGGTCCCAGGTGCATTTTCCGCTGGGTCTTGACCTCCATGGCCCGGTCCACGCGGACGCACACCCCGGTCTCGCTGATGTTCTCGACGCTGCCGTTGATGCCCACGCCATCGAAGAGACCGGTGAGCACGGTGGCCGTGGCGCCTTCCCGGGCGTTCAGGCGGGCCCGGGGCTTCTTCCGCCGCTCGGCCAGGCTGATGGCGGCGGGAAGCTCCAGGGCCGCCGAGCCCGGCTTCATCTCCAGGAGGCGGCCCACCGCCTTGAAGCGCAGGCCATCCAGCACGAAGAGAAGGTTCAGGTTCACGCCCTTGTCGGCCATCAGAGGGCCCTGGAGGTTCAGGCCAACCCGCTCCTCGGACACGGAGGCGAGGGTGGCCGACACGCTCCGCCCATTGCCGTCCATCAGGGTGATCGCCGTCCGCACCCGCTGGGCTTCTTCCAGGTAGGCGAGGACCACCTCGGATCCCTCCGACGGCTTGGATTTTTTCAGCCCGAACATGGCCATGCAGACTCGGCTCCCGCTTCTCTGCATCGTCCAGAGTGGCGGGGGCTTGATTATTGCCGCCCGGCACGGCAGCTTTGCCTCATGACCGAATCCCTCCCGCGCTGTCTGCTCATCGCCCGCCAGGGCCCCGAGGACCGGGAGGACCGCATCGAGGACCACCTGCTGGAGCTGGCGGAACTGGCCCGCAGCTGCGGTTTCGAGGTCTGGGCCCGGCGGCGGCTGAAGCGCCCCCAGATCGCCTCGAGGACCTTCTACGGCTCGGGGCAGCTGGAGGCCCTGGCGGATGAGGCGGCCCGCCAGGGGGTGCGCCACCTCATCTGCGACGACGAATTGAGCGGCAGCCAGGTCAACGCCATCGAGAAGCTCACGAACCTCATCTGTCTGGATCGCACGGGTCTCATTCTCAGCATCTTCGAGCAGCGGGCCCAGACTCGGGAGGCCAAGGCCCAGGTCGAGCTGGCCCGGTGCGAATACGAGCTGCCCCGCCTCAAGGGGGCCTGGACCCACCTGGAGCGCCAGGGCGGCGGCGTGGGTCTGCGCGGCGGCCCCGGCGAGACCCAGATCGAAGTGGACCGCCGCATGATCCGCACCCGCATCAGCCAGCTCAAGCGGGAGCTGGCCCACCTGGAACAGGTGCGGAAGACCCAGCGGGAGGGGCGGCCCAAGGGCATGCCCCGCGTGGCCCTGGTGGGCTACACCAACGCCGGGAAGACCAGCCTGCTGAAAGCCCTGACCGGGGAGGGCGAGCCCCGGGACCTGCTCTTCGCCACCCTGGACACCACCACCCGCAAGGCCTGGCTGGGCCAGGACTTCGACCCCGAGACCGGCGAGGGCGACGCCGAGCCCAAGCACTGCCTGGTGGCCGACACCGTGGGCTTCATCCGCAAGCTGCCCCACCAGCTGGTGGCGGCCTTCCGCAGCACCCTGGGCGAAGTCCGCACCGCCGACGCCCTGCTGGTGGTGGCCGATGCCGCCCACCCGGACCTGGAGGATCACCTCAAGGTCGTGGGGGCCACCCTGCGCGAGATCGGCTGCGAGCCCGAGGACATCGGGGCCCAGCCCCGGCTCCTGGTGCTGAACCAGGTGGATCGCCTCCACCGCCCCCAGAAGCTGGAGCTGAAGAAGCGCCACCCCGGCGCAATCCAGACCTGCGCCCTCCAGGGCGCCGGAATCGGGGAGATCCGGGGCTGGCTCCGGGAGCTCATTCCCGGCCCCCCCAAACCCCGGACCCTGGAAGCCTGGGAACTGCCCGAGCCCGTTCCCGCTCCCTAAGGGGGGGGCGGGGCTGATGGCGCCGCAGCTCAGGCTTTGGGCGCCGAGTCTTTCCGGGGCAGCATGCCCACGGTGGACGCCAGACCCATGGCCAGGAGGATCCTCAGGAAGAACAGGTTGCGGCTGAGGCCGTGGGCCTTGTTGTAGGCCACGCGGTCGGCGTGGTCCGGCGCCAGGGTCTCGATGGGGGCGCCAATGCGGGCGCGGATGGCCCGCACCTTGGGCGTGACCACGAAGGTGCTGGCCAGGCACATGAGCAGGGCCACCAGCCAAGCGGCGCTCCAGAGGCGGATGGGACCGACGATCTCCTCTTTCACCTCGGCCATCCAGCGGGCGCCCCAGCTCAGGCCCGCGAGACCGAAAGCGACCCAGGCCGCCCAGTCCAGGCGCCCGATGGTCAGGCCCGCCAGGCGCCCCGCCACATCCCGGCTGGGCAGTTCCTGGAAGAGGAGGGGGGCCGAGAAGGCGCCGAACCCCAGGGCCGCTCCCGCCCACAGCAGCAGCAGGGCGACCGAGACCTGATCAAGACGACGAAGGGTGCTGGGGCTCATGGATGTCCCGGGGAGGAAGGGTGAAGGGCGAAGCGGCCCCTACCACTCGTTGTAGGGGATTCCGTCCTCGCTCTTGTCCGTGGAGCCACTGCGCACCCGGAAGATGCCCACTTCCGCATCGGGGTTGTCCGGATCGGGGGGTTCGAGCTCGGTCTGCCAGGTGTCCTTGGAGCGGGTCATGGGATCAACCGGGATGTCCCGCAGGTAGTGCAGCTCCCGCAGGGCGCCGAGGTTCGAGGGGTACTTGCCCCGGTCCGCCCGGAACTGCTCCAGGGCGTGGTTGAGCTGGAAGAGGTTCTCCTTGAGCACCGCCTCCCGCGCCATCTGCGTCTTGTGGCGATAACCCGCCAGGCCCACCGTGGCCAGCAAGGCCAGGATGGTCATGACCGCGACCAGTTCGATGAGCGTGAAGCCGCGCTGGCGGGAGGGGGTGAGGCGCATGGAATTACCTTACCTCAGGTGGCCGGCGGGCGGTTGAAGGTGGGCGTTCCGGCCCGGGGCGGCTGGATCCGGGCGGCTCCACCGCAGAGGAGGTGGCATGCTTGGGGCATCTCCGGAGGCGCCATGTCCCGCAAGGTCAACCTGCTCCTCGCAGGCCTTCTGATGGTCCTGGGCGGTGCCTGCAAGCGTCCCGAGACGGCCGTATGGGAGCGCCCGGTGCAGCGGATCGAGCTGGTGCAGACGGTCCCGGGCATGACCCCGGACGAGGAAAGGGCCCTGGTGGCCCAGCTGTCCGAGGGATTGGGGGTTCCGGTCGACGCCCCGGACCAGGGGGCGGGTCCCGTCCGGATCTTCCGCCTCACCCTGAAGGGAGGGCCCAACCCCAATGTTGGGCGGGGCCTCGGAAAGACCCTGCTGGTCTCGACCGGCGGCGGGGCGCTGATGGGGCTGCTCATTCCAGCCTTCGGGTTCACCACCTGGGCCACCGTTCGTTCCGCCGCCCTCGCCACCGGTGCCGGAGGTCTCCTGGGGCTCGCCTACGGCCCCTTCTGGTTCAAGGACAACCAGAGTCTGGAACAGGAGATGGGCTATCTCCCCTGGTATTTCATCGCCGAGTGGGATGTGCTGGAACGCAGGCCGCGCTTCGGTGAAGAGGTGGTGGCTCACAGCGGGAGCCCCGGGGTCTTCTTTGGCCGGCACACGCCCCATTTGGACCTGAGGTCCACGATGAAGCCGCTGCCTCCCGAATCCCGAAGCGAGGCCGAAATCCGCCAGGCCAGCCTGAAGGCCTACGGCGAAGCCTTGGTGAAGCACTTCCGCAAGAAAGGCTAGAGAACACCGCGCTTCTTCTGATCCAGCTCAATGGAGTCGTACAGAGCCTGGAGAACGACGATGGGTGCCGAACCTCCCTCACCAGGAGGGCGAATCTAACGAATGGCACGAGTCATTCCGGGAGAGGTCTGAGCCCGAAGGGCGAAGAGGTTGCCCTCGCCGAAGCCCATGGGGCGACCGACCATCGGAGGCTTCGGGGGAACAGGCGCGGCGTTAGAGAACGCCGCGCTTCTTCTGATCCAGCTCAATGGAGTCGTACAGAGCCTGGAAGTTGCCCTCGCCGAAGCCCATGTTCCCCCGCCGCTGGATGATCTCGAAGAACAGCGGCCCCAGCTGGTCTTCGGTGAAGATCTGGAGGAGGTAGCCGCTCTCGTCGCCATCGATCTGGATGCCCAGCTCCTGGGCCTCGGCGAGGCTTTCCCGCACGGTGTAGCCGCTCTTGGCGATGCGGCCCGGCAGCAGCTCGTAGTAGGTGTCGGGCACCCGGAGGAACTTGAAGCCCTGGGCCTGGAGGGTGCGCAGCGTGTGGAAGATGTCGTTGGTGGACATGGCGATGTGCTGCACGCCCTGGCCCTTGTGCCGATCCACATATTCCTGGACCTGGCTCTTCAGATCCGTGGGCTGGTTGATGGGGATGATCACCTGGTTGTTAGCGCTCTGCACCACCTTGGAATCGAGGCCGGTGCCCAGCGCGCCACGGATGTGGAACTCGCGGGTGACGACGAAGCCGTAGACGCGCTCGTAGAAGTCCACCAGGGCTTCCATTTCGGCGGGGCCCACATTGTTCGTGAGGTGATCCACCCGCACCAGGCCTGGATCGCAGAGAGCCTCGGCGGGGTCCGGCCCGAGGCCGGGCCAGAAGGCGCCCAGCTCACCCTTGCGCTCCACCAGGAAGTTCCAGACATCGCCCACGCCCCGGATGGCGGCGAAGCTGAGGGTGCCGTCCCCGAGCGCGTGGGTCTGGGGCTCGAGCATCACATGGGCGCCCTGGGCCCGGGCCTGGGCGAGGGCGAGGTCGAGGTCCTCCACCAGGAAATTGAGCGCGCAGACCCCCTCGCCGTGGGCCTGGAAGTAGTGCCCGGCCGGGTGGGAGGCGTCGGCTTCAAAGATGAGGATGTCCATGCGCTGCTGCCGCAGGTGCACCAGGCGGCCCCAGGGGTGGCGGCCGCTGGCGATCCGGGCGAAGCCCAGGCGCCGGTACAGGGGCTCCAGGCGGTCGATGGAGCCGGTCAGCTGGAAATGGTCGATGCGGTGCAGCCCCATGGGATTGCTGGCGGGCTTCGACGGCGTGGGAGAGGTGAGGGCGAAGCTGGGGCTGGACATGGAATCCTCGTCGGGGGGGATGTCCCAGTCTGGCGTCGAAGGTCCGTGACGGGGATCACACCATAATCGTTTACATGAGTGTAATCAATAGTTTAAACACCATTGGGTCAGATATGGAAATCAATGGAAACGGGCCCGCAGAGCGGGCCCGTTGGAAATCAGCATGGGGCTCGGATCGTCGTCAGCTGAGGCTGGTTGCGATGACCTTCTCCTTGCTGAAGAACTCGAGGAGATCCCCTTCCTTCAGCAGGTCGAAGCCGTCGATGGCGATGCCGCAGTCGAGGCCGTTCTTCACTTCGGACACATCTTCCTTGAAGCGCTTCAGGCTCTTCAGGGCGCCCTCGAAGAGGGTCTCCTCGCCGCGCTTCACGCGGACCTTGTGGTTCTTCTGGACCTTGCCCTCGGTGACGAAGCAGCCGGCGATGACGGTGCGGCCGATCTTGAAGAGCTGGCGGACCTCCGCCTGACCGTGCACGGTCTCCTTCTCGGTGGCGTCCAGCATGCCGACCATGGCCTGCTCGATCTCCTCGGTCACCTTGTAGATGATGTCGTGGAAGCGCAGGTCCACGCCCTCTTCGCGGGCGAGTTCCTCGGTCTTCTTCTCGGCCTTGGTGTGGAAGCCGATGATGGTGGCCTTGGAGGCTTCGGCGAGCAGCACATCGTTCTCGGTGACGGTGCCGGCGGCGCTGTGGATGATGCGCACCCGGACCTTGTCGGTGCTGAGCCGCTCGAGCTGGCCCACCAGCGACTCCACTGAACCCTGGGTGTCGGCCTTGATGATGAGCGCGAGCTCCTTGACCTGGCCGTCCTTGATGGTGCTGAACAGGGTTTCCAGCGTGGCGCGCTGCTTGAGGTGGGCCGCCTGCTTGGCCTTCTCCTGGCGGAACGACACGATGGTGCGGGCCTTGGGTTCATCCTCGACCACCTGGAAGTTGTCGCCGGCGCTGGGTACTTCCTCGAAGCCGAGGATCTGCACGGCGCTGGAGGGGCCGGCCTCGGTGACGCGCTGGCCCAGGTAGTCGAACATGGCACGGACACGGCCCATGGTGGCGCCGGCCACGAAGATGTCGCCGGCCCGCAGGGTGCCTCGCTGTACGAGCACGGTGGCCACGGGACCTCGGCCCCGGTCCAGGCGGCCTTCGATGATGGATCCGGCGGCGGGACAGTCGTAGACCGCCTTGAGTTCCTTCAGGTCCGCCACGAGGAGGAGCGTCTCGAGCAGTTCGTCGAGACCCTGCTGGGTCTTGGCGCTGACGAGGACGGCGGGCACATCGCCGCCGTAGGCCTCGGTCTGGACGCTGTGCTGGAGCAGGCCCTGCTGGACCTTGTCCGGGTTGGCGCCGGGCTTGTCGATCTTGTTGATCGCCACGACCAGCGGCACATCCGCGGCCTTGGCGTGGTTGATGGATTCCACGGTCTGGGGCATGACGCCGTCGTCGGCGGCCACCACCAGGACGGCGATGTCCGTGACCTTGGCGCCACGGGCGCGCATCTTCGTGAAGGCTTCGTGACCTGGGGTGTCGAGGAAGACCACCTTGCGCAGCTCGCCGGTGTTCGGGTCCTTCACATTCACATGGTAGGCGCCCACATGCTGCGTGATGCCGCCGGCTTCGCCCGCGGCCACCTTGGTCTTGCGGATGGCGTCCAACAGTGAGGTCTTGCCGTGGTCGACATGACCCATGATGGTGACGACCGGGGGCCGGGGCAGCTTCTCGCCCACCACCTCGCCGGACTCGTCGGCGGCGATCTGGACATCCTCCTCGAAGGACACGATGTCGGCGAGGAAGCCGAACTCGCGGGCGATGTCCTTGGCCATCTCGGTGTCGAGGGGCTGGTTGATGGTGGCGAAGATGCCCCGGTGGAGCAGCTTGGCCACCACATCCTTGGCGGGGCGGTTGCACTTCTCGGCGAGTTCCTTGACCGTCACGCCCTCGGAGAGCATGACGATGCCGATCTCCTCCTCGATGTACTCGCTGGCCACCTGCTGGGCACGGGAGCGGGGCTGGCGGAGCTTGAGGTCGAGTTCCTCCTCCTTGCTCCGGACATAGCCGCCCTTCTTCTTCTTGCCACCCACATGGGCGCCACGGCCAGGGCCCTTCTGGCTGTTGGGATCGATGGGACCCGAGGCCGGGATGGAGGGACCGCGACCGGGGCCGCCGGGGCGGGAACCCATGCCGGGTCGGCCGGGACCGCCAGGGCGCGAACCCATGCCGGGACGGCCGGGGCCGCCAGGACCGCCGGGGCGTCCACCGGGGCCGCCGGGGCGGCTGCCGGGTCCGCTCGGCCGGCTACCGGGCGCAGGGCGGGCCTGGGGCAGCTGGATGTAGCGGGCGGGCTCCGTGGATCGGGGTGCCGGGGCCGGAGTATCCGATGTCTTGATGCGGCTGAAGCCCTGGTCGGGCCTCATCTCCGTGATGGCGGGGGGGATGTAGGGGCGCCGCGAAGGGGAGACCGGCGCGGGCGCCTCGTGGCGCACTTCGCCACGGCCTGTGTTGGTGGCCATCGGCAGGACGGCCTTCTCCTTCTGGGGCATGCCGGAGCGCTGCACATTGCCAGGCACGGAGGACTGGCCGGGCCGCTGCACCATGGGGCGGGCGCCCGCTTCGGGGCGGGGGCCCGAACCGGACGGCGTTCCCGCGGGGGCAGCCTGAGCCGGCCGCGGGGCCGCGGGGCCCGTGGGACGCGCGGGAGGCAGCTGGATGTAGCGGGCGGGCTTGTCATCCCGGGGAGCCGGGGCGGGAGTGCCCGTGGACACCTTCAGGCGGGAGAAGGTCTCCTGGGGAGCCTCCGCCTTGGCCGGTGCCGGGACAGGCTCGGCGGTGGCCGGAGCAGCCGGAGGCTGCGGGGCCGTGGGGGCCACGGGGGAAGCGGCCGTCGACTCCATTTTTGCGTCCTTGGCTTCAGCCTGCGGCGCGGGGGCAGGGACGGCGGCAGGAGCAGCGGGCGCGGAGGCGGGTTCGGCCTGAGGCTCCGGTCGGGGCTCGGGGCGGGGTTCGGCCTTCTTCACCAGCACCGCGGGGGCAGGCTTGGCGGGCTCGGCCTCCACCTTGGCGGGCGGCAGGTTCGGCGCCTTGACCACCTTCACGGCGGCGGAGGGCTTGTGGAGGGCGAGCGGCGGGGCCTCGGACTCTCCCTTGTGCTTGCCCTGGAAGGCCCGGCGGATCTGGTCCGCCTGGTCGTCGGTGAGGTTGGAGCTATGGCTCTTCCCTTGGAGGCCCAGGCGCTTATCGGCGGCCTCGATGACCTCCTGATTGGCGACTCCGAGCTCTTTGGCGAGTTGGTTGATACGCAGCATGTAAGCGGACTACCTCGGCCTGGGGGTGGGGAACGGGAAGGGCTGCAGGACTACAGCCTACTCCCCGAAGTGAGCCTGCACGGCATCGATGAGACGGAAGGCCAGATCCTGATCCATGCCCTCCACCTGCATCAGCTGCTCGGCAGTAACAGTGTAGAGGGATTTGACATCGGGGTATCCGGCGGCGGCCAGACGGTCCGCGAGGGCGGCGTCCAGACCCTCGACCTGGATCGCATCCTGGAGGGTGGAGGCGGGCGCGGCGGCCTCCGCGGCCGGGGCGGCTTCGTCGCTGGCATCCGGCAAGGCCAGGCCCATGGCGATCTCGGCCTCGCGGCGCTTGTCGGCCTCGCTGCGGACATCGATGTTCCAGCCCGTGAGCTTGGCGGCCAGGCGCACATTCTGGCCCCGCTTGCCGATGGCGACGCTGAGCTGCTCGTCGTCGACGACCACTTCCACCCGGCGGCCCTCGGGGTCCACCAGGTTCACGCGGATGGCCTTGGCCGGGTTCAGCGCATTGGCGATGAACTGGGCGGAGTCGTCGGAATACCGGACGATGTCGATCTTCTCGTTCTTCAGCTCGCGGATGATGGCCTGCACGCGACTGCCCTTGAGGCCCACGCAGGCGCCCACGGGATCGACATCGGGATCGAGGCTGTGAACGGCCACCTTGGCGCGGTCGCCGGCCTCGCGCACGCAGTTGCGGATGACCACGGTGCCGTCATGGATCTCGGGGACTTCATTCTCGAAGAGCTTGATGAGCAGCCGCGGATCGGTGCGGCTGACCTGCACCTGGGGATCCTTGGCGCTGCGGTCCACGCTGACGATGACCACCTTGATGCGCTGGCCCTTGTCGAAGCGGTCACCGCGCAGCGCCTCGCTGCGGCGCAGCATGGCTTCCACCCGGTCGATCTCGAGGATGATGGCGCTCTTCTCGAAGCGCTTGACCTCGGCGACCACCACCTCACCGATGCGGTCGGCGAATTCGGTGAAGATGCGCTCGCGCTCGGCCTCGCGGACCTTCTGCACCAGCACCTGCTTGGCGGCCTGGGCGGCGATACGGCCCAGCTGGCTGGTGTCCTGGGGCAGCCAGAGGGTGTCGCCCTCGGCGGCATCGGGGTTCAGCTGCTGGGCTTCGGCCAGGCTGATCTCCAGATCCTCTTCCTCGACTTCGGCCACCACCTGCTTCAGGGCGTAGACATGGAACTCGCCAGTCTCCCGGTCCATCTGGGCCTGGAAGTTGCCGTAGAAATCCTGGGCATTGAAGTATTTGTCCGCGGCCTTGGCGAGGGCCTCCTCCACCGCTGCGAACACATCTTCTTCAGGGATCCCCTTTTCAGCGGCGATCATCTTCACGCTGTCGAAAAAGGTCGTTGCCACATTCGCCATCTCAGGCCTCCTCGTCCTCGACGGCGCTTGTCTCTACGCCATCGGCATCCGGTAGTTCAGTCAAACGGGCGGCCAGGTGCTTGGGCCGCGGGGTCTTTTCTTCGTCGAAGGGTGCCAGCCGGGCCTTCTGGATGGCCTCGACCGGAATGGTCTTCAGGACGCCGTCCTCCTCGAGGGTGACGCTGCCCTCGGCCACGGGGCCGATCCAGCCCTTGAACCGCTTCTGGCCATTGATGGGGGCGGCGGTCTGCACGCGGCAGAGCCGCCCGGCAAAGCGGCGGAAGTGGTCGGCCTTGACCAGGGGGCGCTCCATGCCGGGGCTGCTGACTTCCACGCCGAGCTTCTCGCGCAGGTCGGGGAACTCCACATCCATCCAGAGGGCCAGGCCTTCGTGGGCGGTGGTGCAGTCGTCCAGGGTGACCTTGCGCCGGCTGGTCTCGGCATCCAGGTGGTCGATGTAGAGCCGCAGCACTTCGTCCCGGCCCTCGCGGGCGGTCTCCAGGTGCACCAGCTCGTAGCCCAGCAGGGCCAGCTGGCGTTCGAGGGGAGGCTGGACTTTCTTCAGATCCACTGAGGCTCCGGTTGAACAACAAAAAAGGTGGGCCGAACCCACCCAGTCTTGGCACCCGAGACCGGGAGGCCATGGCCGAATTGAATGGCAAGTCTAGCGCTCATTCCCAGGAATCTCAAGGCGAGTTAATGGGTCTGTGCTCTCCGGGGGTTCCCCGCTGCGCGGACACCCCCGGGCCCCCGCGCAGGAACGCGGCCAAGCCGCGCTCCTGCTGATCGCTCTCCGGGGGGTTCCCGCTGCGCGGACACTCCCGGGCCCCCGCGCATTGGCCCGGCAAAGCCGGGCCAATGCTTGATCCCTCTCTGGGGCCCCGAGCCATGCGTGTATGGTGGGGATCTCGGGGCTCGCCGCGCGAACCTTCCGCCGGCCCCGGCAAGCCGTGCCCCTGCCTAAATTCTTGATGAGGACCACAGGCGCGCTGGGCTTCAATGGAGGCTGGGGGACTCATGGCCACCATCCTGGACGGCAAGGCGCACGCGGACCGCATGCTGGAGGCAGTGCGCCTCGGGGTCGAGGCCCGGAAGGCGGGAGGTCTTCGGGCCCCCGGGCTGGCGGTGGTGCTGGTGGGCGACGACCCGGCCAGCCAGGTCTATGTCCGCAACAAGTCCGCCGCCTGCGGCAGGGTGGGGATCATCTCCATCGAGCACCGGCTGGTCGCGGACACCCCCCAGGCGGACCTGGACGCCCTCATCGACCGCCTGAATGCCGATCCGGAGGTGGATGGCATCCTGGTGCAGCTGCCCCTGCCCAAGGGGTTGGATTCCAAGCGGGCCCTGCACCGCATCAGTCCGGCCAAGGATGTGGACGGCTTCCATCCCGTGAACCAGGGCCTGCTGCTGGAGGGCCTGCCGGGCCTGCGCCCCTGCACGCCCAGTGCCTGCATGTCGCTGCTGGCCCACCATGGGGTGGAGCTCAAGGGCCTGCGGGCCGTGGTGCTGGGTCGCAGTGAGATCGTGGGCAAGCCCATGGCCCTCATGCTGCTGGAGCAGCACGCCACCGTGACCATCGCCCACAGCCGGACCAAGGACCTGCCGGAGGTCTGCCGGGAAGCGGACCTGCTGGTGGCCGCCGTGGGCCGTCCCGGCCTGGTGGAAGGCTCCTGGATCAAGCCCGGCGCCGTGGTGGTGGATGTGGGCATCAACCGGATCGAGGACGAGGTCCTGGGCGCCCGGATTTTCGCGGCTGAACCCAAGAAGCTGGAGACCCTCCGGGTCAAGGGTGCGGTACTCTGCGGCGATGTACGCTTCGGCGAGGCCATGCAGGTGGCTTCGGCCGTGACGCCGGTGCCGGGCGGCGTGGGGCCCCTGACCATCGCCGGGCTCCTGACCAATACCCTGCAGGCGGCGAACGGCTAGAACCGCCAGACCAGGTCCAGGTTCACCAGCCGGTCATTGGCCGGAAGGGGGGCGTGGGCGCCATAGTAGGGCTGGAGGATGGGGTAGTTGGCGGCTCCCAGGTTGCTGGCGGACAGCCGCGCCTCGGTGCCGGTGCCCAGCCACTCCTTCCAGGTCAGGGCCAAGTTGACGAGGATCCGGCCCGGCTGGGGGGCGCTCTCGACCAGGTTGGGCAGGAGGTCATCCGGGGCGATGCCGGACTGGGCCGATCGGGCGGTCTGGCCTTCCCGGGCCGAGGCGTAGAGCAGGCTCGGGGCCACCTGCACGGGCCCGAGGCGAAGGTAGGTGCCCACATTCACCTTCAGGGGGGAGATGCCCAGGAAGGCGTTGCCGCCGCTGCCGAGGAAGAAGGGATCCACCTGCCCATCGGGGCGGGTGTAGCTGAGGTTCGCGAACCCGCCCCAGGTCTGGTTCCGGACTTCCAGGCTGGCCTCGAGCCCCTTCGAGTGGGTGGAGCCCGCGTTCACATAGTAGATGTTGTAGTTGTCCAGGCCGAAGGAGATGGAGCGGGTCACGCTCATGCGGTAGAGGTTCAGGCGGACGACGGAGCTGCCGTTCAGGCGCCAGCCCAGCTCCAGCTCGCGGCTGCGGATGATCTCGGGCCGCAGGTAGCCCTTGAAGGCGAAGAAGGTGCTGTAGGTCTGGAAGAGGGTCGGGCTCCGGAAGGCCTCGCCATAGAGCAGCTTCGCGTTGAAGCGGCCCTGGACGAAGGTGAGTCCCAGCCTGGGGGCGAAGGCATTGGACAGGTCACTGTCCTCGTAGCGGCCCCCGGCCGTCAGCCCGAAGGCGCCGGCCTGCTGGGTGTACTGGAGGTAGCCGTACCGGGTCTGGAGGGTCTGCTGGGGCAGGAGGACCGTCGGATCCTTCGGATCGCGGAGCGCCGTGGTTCTGGAGATCCACGCTGCGCTCGCGGTCCTGGATCAGGCCGCCCCCGGCGATGAGCACGCCGGGGTAGGGCAGGTTCCAATGCAGGGAGGCGTCCAGGACGAAGCGGCTGCGCTCCGTTCCCGAATGGTTCACGCCGTTGGAGTTGCGATCCTGGGGAAAGACCGAGCCGCCGGTGTTCTCCAGGAGCTCGCCCCGGGTCTCGAGGCTGAGGCCGTGGTCGAAGGCGAAGCTGCGCTGCACCCGGATTCCCTGGACGATCCGCGAGGCCGTTCCCAGCGTTCCCGGGGGCAGGCCGGGCAAGACGGGGTTGCCGTTGCCGGACCCGCCGCCGTCCACCTGCGCCTCCTGGAAGGCGGCCCGGACCAGATGCACCGAGGTGCCGAGGGCGCGGACTTCGCCGAAGAGGTTGGTGACCTCCCGGCGGGTGTTGCCCTGGTCCTGGCTGAAGCTCCGGCCGGTGAAGAAGGTGTCCACATAGGGCTGGCGGCTGAAGGGGCTGGACTGGTACCCCACATTCAGGGAAATGGCCGCCCCATTGGAGAACTGGCCGTTGGTGACCAGGAAGCCCCCGCCGCCGAAGTTGCCGGCGCCGAGGCTGCTGCCCCGCAGGGTGAACCGGCCGGCCTCGGGATCCTCCGCCGAGCGGGTGATGAGGTTGATGACGGCGGCTCCCGCGAACTGCCCATAGATGGCGCTGCCGGGACCCCGGATCACCTCCACCCGCTCGATGAGCTCCGCGGGATAGCTCCCGTAGTAGTTCACATTCCCGTTGTGGAGGGGGCTCACCTGGATGCCGTTGACCATCAGGAGAGCCTTGCCCTCGTGGGCCCAGATGCCGCGCTCGGCCAGCCCGATGAGGGCCGTGCCGTCGTTCCCGAAGTCGAAGCCGGGCAGGGTGCGGAGGATGTCGGCCAGTTCGCGCCACCCGTACCGCTCGATGTCCGTCCGCGTGACCACGGAGACCGCGGAGGGCGCCTCCTCCTGGTTCTGCTGGAGCCGACTGGCGATGATGACCGGGGTGTTCAGCAGGCGGGCCATGTCGTCGGGCTGCTGGCCGGGCAGGAGCGGGTCCTGTCCCAGGAGCGGCAGCGAGAGCAGGGGGAGCAGGCGGGCGCGCGGCACCAGACCTCCGGTCAAGGGATTCATATGGGTTCCTTTCGGCAGTTCAACATGGAATCCATGAATCCCGACGCCGGGGGCTGGAATCAAGTCCGGGTCCGGGTCCGCCGAAACAGGAGGGAATCTCGGTTCCATGCAGGTCACCCGAAGTCTTTTCGGGACGAATTCTGCGACCGGATCTCAGACCACTTCCTACCTCCATTCTGCAGCCCATCCCATGCGTCCATGGATCGACCCCATGAACATGAAGCCTGACCGCGCCCGGGCGGTTTCATGAGACGCACCTCCGCCTGTCTGGCGCTGGCGATCGTGGCGGTCGGAGGCCCCCGGCTCGAGGCCCAGGCCCCCGTGCCGGAGTACGCGCTGAAGGCGGAGGTCTTCCTCAAGGTGCTCTCCTATGTGCAGTGGCCGACGGGCCCAGAGCCGGCAGGGTGGCCCATCGACATCGTGGTGGTGGGGAAGTCCCCGTTCGGGACCTATCTGGACGACTACGCGCGAGCCCGCACCATCCAGCGCCGACCGATCCGCGTCCGCTACCAGGCGAAGACCGCCGATGTGGGGCCCTGCCACGCGATCTTCATCTGCCGCTCGGAGGCGGGCCGCGCCGATGCGGTGCTGGCCTGGGCGAGGAACCACCAGGTCCTGACGGTCTCCGATGACGAGGGTCTCGCCCGCCGGGGGGTGATGGTGAACCTGGTCCTGGAAGGTCATCTCGTCCGCCTGGCCGTGAGCCCCAGCGCCGCCGCCGCCGCCGGGATCACCCTCACCCGCCTGCTCCCGTACACTCGGATCCTCCCCCCGGCCCGACCCATCCCCTGACCCTTGCCCCCTGACCCCTGACCGCTGCCCCCTGGACGCGCCACGCCACCGGAGCCGTTTTTGACCGCACCGACCTCATCCATCCGCCGCAAGGTGATCACGCTGGTCCTCGCCACGACGACCACGGCCCTGCTGCTCTCGGCCCTGGCCTTCCTGGGGTATGAGGGCTACGCGCTGCGGCGGGCGGCGGCCCAGGATCTGCAGGCCCTCGGGGAGATCATCGCCTACAACACGGCACCCTTCGTGGCCTTCCACGACGGGGGCCCGGCCACTCAGATTCTCGAGAGCCTGAAGACGCACGGCCACATCGCCCGGGCCCAGGTCCACATGGCTTCGGGGGAACTGCTGGCCTCGTACCCGGCGGATGGGCGCCCCGTGGTCATCCACCCGCTGGACGCCGCCCGCGACCGGGTCTGGTTTTCCGGGGGCCGCATCGAGCTGACGAAGCTCGTCCACAACCCGGAAGGGCAGCCCACCGGCTTCGTCTTCCTGTCCTCGGACATGAGCCACCTGAACGCACGCCTGGTCCTGGCGAGCCTGTTCCTGGCCGGCATGCTGCTCCTGATCGGCCTCGTGGTCGCGACCTTCGTCCGGCGCTGGGCCCGGGTGATCACGGAGCCGGTTCTGGAGCTCGCGGGCGTCGCGTCGCGGGTATCCACCAGCCGGGACTACAGCCTGCGGGCCCAGTCCCGTTCCGATGATGAGCTGGGGGCCCTGATCGGGGCGTTCAACGGGATGCTGGAGCGCATCCAGGAGCAGGACCGCCACCTGGCCGAGCACCGCGGCCAGCTGGAGGAGCAGGTGGCCACCCGCACGGGCGAACTCGTCCGGACCAACAACGAACTGCTCATCGCCAAGGAGCGGGCCGAAGTCTCCAATCGTGCCAAGAGCACCTTCCTGGCGAACATGAGCCACGAGCTGCGCACACCCCTCAACGCCATCCTGCTCTACAGCGAGCTGGTGCGCGAGGACTCCGAGGCCGCGGGACACGCCGAGATCCTGCCGGATGTGCGCCGCATCGAGTCCGCCGGGCGCCACCTGCTGAGCCTCATCAACGACATCCTGGACCTTTCCAAGATCGAAGCCGGGAAGATGACCGTCTCCTGCGAAACCTTCGATGTGCCGGGCATGATCCGCGATGTCCTCGCCACCGTGGAGCCCCTGGCCGCCAAGAACGGAAACTCGCTCCATTTCACCTGCGCTCCTGATGTGGAGGAGATCCACTCGGATGCGATCAAGGTGCGGCAGTCCCTCTTCAACCTGCTGAGCAATGCCTGCAAGTTCACCCGGGAGGGCCACATCGAAGTGCGGGCCGCCGTGGATCCCTTGCCGGGCTCGGAGACTCCTTGGCTTCACCTCTCCGTGGAGGACACGGGCATCGGCATCAGCCCGGATCAGCTGCAGCGGATCTTCAGCGAGTTCATCCAGGCGGAGGAAGGCACCAGCCGCCAGTTCGGCGGCACGGGGCTGGGCTTGGCCCTCAGCCGCAAGTTCTGTCAGATCCTGGGCGGCGACATTCGCGTCCGGAGCGAGGCGGGCAAGGGCTCGGTCTTCACCATGCTCCTGCCCCTGTCGCCCCCGAAGGCGCCGCCGGCCCCTGAGCCGGCTTCCACCCTTGGCGGGCTGAGCGGGCAGGGCACGCCGGCGGCCAGTTTGCCGAGGGGCCCAGTCCTGCTCATCGACGACGACCCGACGCTCCTGGAGGCCCTGTCCCGGCTGCTGGCCCGGGACGGCTACGAGGTTCGGATGGCCCAGAACGGCGCCGAGGGGCTGCGCATGGCCCGGGAGTTCCACCCGGGGATCATCGTGCTGGATGTGATGATGCCCCTGATGGACGGCTGGGAGGTGCTGAAGGCCCTCAAATCGGATCCGGTGCTGGAACCCATCCCGGTCGTGATGCTCACGATCCTCGATGAGGTCGAGCGGGGCCTGGCCCTGGGGGCGGCGGAGTATCTCTTCAAGCCCATCGACCGGGCCCAGCTCACGGGGGTGCTCCTGAAGTTCCAGCCGTCCTCGCCCCCCTTCCAGGTGCTCGTGGTCGAGGACGACCAGGCGACCCAGCACACCCTGCGGCGGATCCTGCTGGCCGAGGGCTGGGAGTCCCGTTCAGCCTCCGATGGCGCCGAGGCCCTCGACCTTCTGCGGGAAGGGGTTCCGAACCTGATCCTCCTGGACCTGATGATGCCGGGCATGGACGGCTTCGATTTCCTGGCGGAGAAGCAGGCGAACCCTGAGTGGGCGGGTATTCCAGTGGTGGTCCTGACCGCCCGGGAACTCGGGACCGCCGAGCAGGAGCGGCTGCGCCGTAGCCAGGTGGCGGCCGTGATGCAGAAGGGCCTCTACACCAAGGGAGAACTGGTTGAGGAAGTTCAGCGCACCATCCGCCGGAGTACTGCCCTGATGCCGGAAGGGGGGCGAGCATGAGCCGGATCCTGCTGGTCGAGGACAACGAGATGAACCGGGATGCCATCTCCCGGCTGCTGGAACGACGCGGATTCACCCTGCTGACGGCGCCGGATGGCGAGGAAGGGGTGCGCCTCTGCCGGGAAGCCCTGCCGGATCTGGTGCTCATGGACCTGGGGCTGCCCGGCATCGACGGGTTCGAGGCCACCCGTCGGATCAAGGCCGATCCCGCCACTCAGGGGATTCCGGTCGTGGCCCTGACAGCCCGGGCCCTGACCTCGGACCGGGAGGCGGCCTTCGAGGCCGGATGCGACGATTACGATACCAAGCCCGTGGATCTGACCCGGCTGGTGGCCAAGATCCGGCAGCTGCTGGGACGCGAGGGTGATGCGCCATGATCCATGGAAATCCAGCCCGCCTGCTCGTGGTCGATGACGCGGATTCCAACCGCGAGGTGATGACCCGCATCCTCGAGCGCGAGGGCCATGAGGTGGCCACGGCCGTCGACGGCGCCGAGGGGCTGGCGAAGCTCCGCAGCGGGAGCTACGACCTGGTGCTCCTGGATGTGATGATGCCGGGCATCGACGGCATCCAGGTGATCCAGGTCATGCATGAGGATGAGCGGCTCAAGCGCATTCCCGTGATCATGCTCTCCGCCCTCCACGAACAGGAGACGATCCTGAAGTGCATCCAGCTGGGGGCCCAGGACTACCTGCCGAAACCCATCAACCAGCAGCTCCTCAAGGCCCGCATCGCGGCCAGCCTGGAGAAGAAGCGGCTGCAGGACCTGGAGCTGCAGTACACCCAGCAGGTGGAGTCCATCAGCGCCCAGCTGAAGGCGGCCAATGAGCAGCTCCTTCGTGCCAACCAGCTGAAGAGCCGTTTCCTCGCCACCGCGGCCCACGACCTGAAGAACCCACTCGGCGGCATCGTCCTGCTTTCCGACGGCATCCGCATGGAGGCCGAGGCGGGAGGCTCCTACGCCCGCATCGCCACCCAGGCGGGGCGGGTCCACGATGTGGTCCAGAAGATGGTCCACATCATCAACGGCCTGCTGGATGCGACCGTCCAGGAGGTGGGCGAGGTGAGCCCCTGCTTCGAGATGACCGACTTGGGCGACCTGATTCGTCGCGTGATCCAGGAAAACGAGCTCTATGCGGCGAGCAAGGACATCCGCCTCCATGGCCCGGCACCCGCCGCGAGGTGCCAAGGCTCCGTGGACGGCACCCGGCTGGCCCAGGTCATCGACAACCTCGTGAACAACGCCATTAAGTACTCCCCCGGTGGTCGCGAAGTCCGGGTGGAGCTGGGCCTCCAGGTGACCGGCGCTGGGCGCCGGGCCCGCATCGAAGTGCGCGACCAGGGGCCTGGTTTCACGCCCGCGGACCTGGAGAGGGCCTTCGAACCCTTCCAGCGGCTCTCCGCCCTTCCCACCGGCGGCGAATACAGCACCGGGCTCGGTCTTTCCATCGTCAAGCAGATGGTCGAGCTGCACGGCGGCCAGGTCTGGATCGAAAGCGAACCTGGCCAGGGAGCGGCCTTCGTGGTGGAGATCCCGCTGGTGGAGGAGGGCTCTAGGGACAGAGGCCCCCATCCACATTGATGATCTGCCCGCTCATGTAGCTGGCCCAATCAGAACAGAGGAAGGCCACCACGCCCGCCACCTCCTCCGGTTCGCCCTCCCGCTTGAGGATGGTCGGGGCGAGCATCTGCCGGCGGGCCTCTTCGGGCACATCCTGGGTCAGCTCGGTGTGGATGAGGCCGGGGTTCACCGCGTTCACCAGCACACCGAAGGGCGCCATCTCCCGGGCGAGGCTGCGGGTGAGGGCGATCACCGCGCCCTTGCTGGCTCCGTAGTTGGTCTGGCCCGCCTTGCCGATGATGCCCGTGGGGCTGACGATGTTGACGATGCGCCCCCACTTGCGGTTCATCATGCCTCGCACGAAGGCCTTGGTGGCGTAGACGGTGCCCCGGAGGTTCACATTCATGACCTCCTCCCACTTCTCGTCGCCCATGAGGATGAAGGGGCCGTCCTGGCGGGTGCCCGCATTGTTCACGAGGATGTCCACCGGGCCCAGCTCCGCCTTCACGCGGTCGGCGGCGGCTTCCAGCTCCGCCTTCACGCGCACATCCGCCAGCACGGCCATGGCCCGGCGGCCCGTACCTCGGATTTCCTCCGCCACGGCCTCGGCCAGATCCAGGTTCTTGTGGGCGTGGACCACCACATCGGCCCCCCAGCGGGCGAACTCCACGGCGATGGCCCGCCCGATGCCCCGGGAGGACCCGGTGACGAAGGCGATGCGGCCGAGCAGGGGTGGCTGGTTGAAGGGCATGGCAAGATCCAGATGCAACGAATTAGGATGCCGCAGGGGGGGGAGCATGTCCAAGGATCTGGTGAGTCCCGACGCCATGGAGGCTTTCCTGAAGGCGCACCCCGATTGGGTCGCGCAGGGCGATGCCCACGGCCTGACCCTCCGCCGGCGCTATGTGTTCTCCGCCTATCCCCGCGGCCTCGGGTTCGTGGTGGCGGCCGCTGAACATGCCGAGAAGGTGGACCACCATCCTGACCTCACCCTCGGCTACCGCTGGGTGGTGGCCGTCCTCACCACCCATGTCAGCCTCGGCGTCACCCAGCGGGACCTGGATCTGGCCGAGGCGCTGGACCGGCTGTACCAGGAGCATATCTAGGATCTGCTTTCCGGGCCGCTCTCCCGCTACCGCACCGGCGATCCGTGGGGCAGCTGCCGGTTGAAGCGCTCCTGGAGGGACCGCACCTTGACTGAGTCCAGCCACTGAGGTTGGCTGGGGTCGCTCATCATGAACTCGCCCAGCTCGATGGCGCCATGGCTGAACGAGGGGACCGCCAGGGCCCGGTTCAGGCGGGCCCGGAAATCTCCCAGGAACAGGCGGAAGGCCCGGTGACGAGGGGGCTCCTGGAGGGCGATGTCCCAAACCTCCACCGTGGCTTCGGGCGTACGCCGCGAGACGGGCGGCAGCGGCCGCGGAGGGCTCCCGAGCAGCAGTCCGTCCCAGCAACCCCGCGGTGCCAGATGGATCCCCGCAATGGGGTCGCCACCCAGCTCCGGCCGCCCATCGGGGACCAAGCCGAGGGCCGGCGGTTCCTGGGCGGCGAGGGCCAGCGGGAGCAGAAGGCAGGACAGGGCGTTCATGGGATCAAGGAGATCACGAACGGGGCGAGGCGGGGCTTTCGAGGCTAGGGTTTCCGCGGCTTGGACTTTCCCATCCGGGGCACGGGCTTGCGCGTGGGGCGGTCGGCGGGACCTTCGCGGCGGGGGCCGGAGGGGCGGTCCGCAGCGCCGAAGGTCCGGCGGGGCCGGGCTTCGCCATCCTCGCGCCGGGGGCGGGCGGGGCGGTCGTTCGGGCCGGAGGGTCGGCGAGGCCGGGCATCCCCATCCTCACGCCGGGGACGGGTGGGACGGTCCGCGGCGCCGAAGGTGCGGCGGGGACGCTCGTCTTCACCCTCACGCCGAGGCCGGGCGGGGCGGTCGTTCGGGCCGGAGGGTCGGTGGGGCCGGGCATCCCCATCCTCGCGCCGGGGGCGGGCGGGACGGTCCGCGGCGCCGAAGGTGCGGCGGGGACGCTCGTCTTCACCCTCACGCCGAGGCCGGGCGGGGCGGTCGTTCGGGCCGGAGGGTCGGTGGGGCCGGGCATCGCCATCCTCACGCCGGGGACGGGCGGGACGGTCCGCGGCGCCGAAGGTGCGGCGGGGGCGCTCGTCTTCACTGTCGCGGCGGGGTCGAGCGGGACGATCGTTCGGACCGGAAGGGCGGTGGGGCCGGGCATCGCCGTCCTCACGCCGGGGACGGGCGGGACGGTCCGAGGCGCCGAAGGTGCGGCGGGGGCGCTCGTCTTCACCGTCGCGGCGGGGCCGGGCGGGGCGGTCGCTCAGGCCGGCGGGCCGACGGGGCCGGGCATCGCCATCCTCACGCCGGGGGCGCATGGGGCGCGCGGGGGCACCCTCCTGGTCGTCGTAGCGCTTGGCGCGGGCCACGCGCTTGAGCTTGTGGTCGCGGCTCTCCGTGGGCTGGAAGATGCCCTCCTCGCCCTTCACGCCGCTGCTGGCGCGGACGATGCGGGCCTGGTTGCGGAGGGCCTTGAGGGCGGCTTCCATGTCCGCGGGCATGGGGGCGGTGACGGTGACCTGCTCCTCGGTGACGGGGTGCTTGAAGCCCAGCAGCTCGGCATGCAGGGCCTGGCGGTCGAGCAGGGGGCTCTCCACGCCGTAGACCTGATCGCCCAGCAGGGGATAGCCCCGGTCGGCGAACTGCACGCGGATCTGGTTGCGGCGGCCCGTCTCCAGCTTCACTTCCACCACGGTATGGCCCGGCAGGCGCTCGATGACGCGGTAGTGGGTCACGGCCTCCTTGGCACCGGCGGGCATGCGCTTGCCGCCTCCGGGGCCCTTGCGGACCGTGGCCACGGACATCTTCAGGGACTTGGCGTGCTCGATGAGATGTCCCGCCAGGGTGCCGCTGTTTTCGGGCAGTTCGCCCACGAGGATGGCGAAATAGACTCGCTGGAGGCGGTGCAGCTCGAAATGCTTCTTCAGGCCGTGGAGGGCCTCGGGGGTCTTGGCGAAGACCAGCACACCGCTGGTGAAGCGGTCGAGGCGGTGCACGATGTAGAGATTGAAGCGCTTGAAGCCGCGGCGGCGATAGGATTCGGTGATGGCCTCGGCCAGGCTGGGTTCGCCCGGCTTTTCCGCCGGCACGGTGAGCAGGCCCGCGGGCTTGAATACGAAGAGCAGGTGGGTGTCCTCCCACAGCGCTTCATAGGGGCCGGCCTGGAGCTTGCGGGCAGGGGGCAGCACCTCGTAGGTCTGTTCGGGGTCGAAGGCCACCTTGACCTTGTCGCCGACCTTGAGCCGCTGGCCGTGCTTCTCGGCCGGCTGGTCGTTCACGGTCACGCAGCGGCCATCAATGAAACCCTTGGCCTGGCGGTGGCTGATCACCATCACCTTGTGCAGTTCTGAAGCCAGGGCCGCGCCTTCGTGCTCCGCCTGCCATTCCCGTTCGATGCGTGCCATGGCGACGCCCTCCGTCATCGCCCAGCATCCTTGCAAACGCCAAGCGGACACCTAGCAGATCACGGAAAGGCCTTGATGCCTAACGAAAAGGGAGCGGCATAGCCGCCCCCTTTTTGACGGAACGAGGACGCTACTTCTTGGCGCCCTTGGCGAAATCGCCTGCGCGGACCACATTCAGCTTGGCGGGATCGAGGTGCTTCCTGAGGGCGGCCAGGATCTGGTCATTGCTGAGGGCCTGGACCTTCTTCTCGAGGTCGGCCTGGAAGGCCTGTGTGCGGCCGTTGAACAGGTCGGCGTTGAGCCGCATGCAGAGCTGGCGATCCTGGGCCCGGCCGGTGGCCTGGGACTGGAGCCAGCTGGTCTTGGCGGCGGCGATCTCCTCGGCGGTGAAGCCCTTCTCGTTCGCCAGGGCCAGCTCCTGCCGGAAGGCGGATTCCAGCCGCTCCAGGTTCTCGGGGGCGTAGATGGCATAGGCCATCCACTGGCCGACCGCATCCAGGGCGCTGGCCTGGAACTGGGAGCCCGCGCCGTAGGACAGGCCTTCCTTCTGGCGGAGGCGGTTGGCGATGCGGCTGTTGATGGACCCGCCGCCCAGGAGGTGGTTGCCCAGCACCAGGGCAGGGTAGTCCGGGTCGCTGTCCTTCACGGGCATGGGGAGGGCCGCGATGAAGAAGGCCTGGGCCTTCTCCGGGGTCTCGAGCTTGGCGCTCAGGGGCCGCAGATCGGCCTTCAGCCGCTGGGGCATGCGCTGGAAGGGCTCATGGGCCTTCCAGGCGCCGAAGAGTGCCTGGACCTGGCCCTGGACGGCGGCGGCGTCGAAGTCGCCGACCACGGACAGCTCGCCGGCCGAGGTGCCGTAGAAGGCCTGGTGGAAGGCCTTGGCGTCCTCCAGCTTCGCCCCCTTGATCGCGGCGATGCTCTCCTCGAGGCCCATGACATGGCGGAGGTGGCCCTGGGGGTAGGGATCCAGGTGCATCCGCAGGGCGGTCTGGGCGAGGAAGGCGGGTTCCTTCTTGTTGGATTCGATGGAGGCGGCGGTCTCGCTGACCAGCTTGGAGAACTCCTCCTTGTCGAAGGCGGGTTCCTTCACGATCTCCGCGAGCAGATCCAGCACCGCCGACAGGTTGGGCCGGGTGGTGGTGACCACGGCCCGGACATTCTCCCCGTCGCCGAAGAGGGAGACCTCGGCCTTCAGCTTGTCGAGCGTGTCCTGGATCTGCTGGCGGGTGTGCTTGACGCTGCCGCGCATCAGCATCTGCGCGGCCATGCTGCCGGCGACATCCTTGTCCTTCAGGCTGGCTTCGCTGCCCAGGCGGAGGACCAGCTGCAGGTTGACGCTCTCGCCGCGGGTCTTCTTGGGCAGCAGGGCGACCTTCATGCCCGCGACCGTGGTGAACCGCCGGGTGCTGGCGTCGATGTTGGCCGGCGACGCCTCGAAGGCATCGCCCTTCGCCACGGCGGCCTGGCCCTTGTAGTCCTTCACGAGGGCGGCGGCATCCACCATGGCCGGAATCTCGGCGCGGTCGGGCTTCTCCGTGGGAATGAACTGGCCCAGGGTGCGGTTCTCGCGCTTCAGATACTTCGTGGCCGCCGCCTGGACCTGGGCCACGGTCAGCTGCTTGTAGCGGTCCCGCTGGAGGAAGAAGAGCCGCCAGTCGCCCTCGGCGATGTATTCAGAGAGCGCCACGCCCAGGCGGTCGCTCTCGTTCAGGTGCAGGTCCACCTGCTTCAGGATCTGCTGCCGGGCTCGATCCACCTCTTCCTGGGTGAAGGGCTGGGCGGCGGATTCCTCCAGCGTCTTGAGCAGGATGGCCTTGGCCTCCTCCCCGTTGCTGTCCTTGGGCAGCTGGGTGCCGAAGATGGCCAGGCCGGGTTCCTTGGTGCCGTTGACGAAGGGGAAGACGAAGGTGGCGCGCTTGGTGTCCACGAGCGCCTTGTGCAGGCGCCCGCCCGGCGTGTCCGCCAGGATCTGTCCCAGGATCTCCAGCGCGGGGAAGTCGGGATCGGTGCCCGCCGGGATGTGGTAGGCCGCCATCAGCATCTGGACATCGCCGACCCGGCGGATGATGACGCTGCGCTCACCGTCCTGGGTGGGATCCAGCGTGTAGGTGGGCTCCAGGATGCGGGTGGGCTTGGGAATGCGGCCGAGCCGTTCGTTGATCTCCACGAGGGTCTTGGCCTCGTCGAACTTGCCGGCCACCAGGAACACGGCGTTGTCCGGCTGGTAGTAGTTCCGGTAGAAGGCGCGAAGGCGGTCGATGTTCACATGCTCGACATCGCTGCGGGCGCCGATGGTGGACTTGCCGTAGTTGTGCCACTCGTAGGCGGTAGACATGGTGCGCTGGAGGGTGATGCGGAACGGGCTGTTCTCGCCGCCCTCCATCTCGTTGCGGACCACGGTCATCTCGCCCTTCTTCTCAACGGGATCCCAGAGGTCGTTCTGGTCGATGTTCGCGTGGACCATGCGGTCCGCCTCCAGGTCGAGGATCAGCTTCAAGTTCTCGTCCGTGGAGGGGAAGGTCACGAAGTAGTTGGTGCGATCCAGCCAGGTGGTGCCGTTGAAGCGGGCGCCGACCTTGTTCAGGGCCTGCACGGGCGTCATCGTGCCGTCCTTGCCGCTGAAGTGCTTGCTGGGCTTGAAGACGAGGTGCTCCAGCAGGTGGGCCATGCCGGTCTCGCCGTAGTTCTCGTGGCGGCTGCCCACCAGGTAGGTGATGTTGGTGGTGATGGTGGCCTTGCTGGCGTCAGGGAAGAGCAGCACGCGCAAGCCGTTGGCCAGGCGGTATTCGGTGATGCCCTCCACCGCGGTCACCTTGACGGGGGCGGGCAGGGGCACCTGGGGCGCGGTGGCCTTCGGGGCTTTCGACCTGGAGGTGGCTTTTGCCGCGGGGGTGGCGGGCTTGGGGGCGTCTCCCGCCACCAGCGCGAAGGCCAAAGCCCCGCACAAGGGCAAGATGAGTCGACGGGAGAAGGGCATGAGACCTCCAGGTTGGGAAAGATTCCGCAGGGGGAAGGCCCCAGCATACGAGGGGTCTTCGACCGCCGGGCTGTTAAGAATTGTTAAGAAGGGGCCAGCAGGGTCTGGAGCTGCATCTGCCAGGCAATTCTCAAGTCGTCCAATTTCATTCCTTTGCCCCGGTTGGGTGCCCCCTGCAGCAGGCCCTGGGCACTGGGATGCGGCAAAGGCTGGAGGTCGAAGGCGGGGGCTCCAGGCAGGCGGCTGAGCACCCACTCCGCGCGCTTGCCGAAGGCGATGACGCGGAGCTGGCCCGGGGCACCTGCCGCGGCCTGGGCCAGCTCCGCCGCCAGCCGAGCGAGGTTGGGGGGAGCCAGCAGGTCCCTGTTGGAAGGCGCATGGAAGTGCTCGCCATCCTTGGTGGGGCAGGCAGGGTAGGCGTTGCTGAGGGCGGTGCCGAGGAGCCTCGGCCTCAGGCCCAGGGCCTTGAAGCGGGCGCCATCCCAGTCCTCCCAGGCCGTCTCGGGCACCTCGGCCCGACCCGTGGCGACCAGGGCGCGGTAGACGGTGATGCCCGCACCGTCGCCCCAGAAGGGAATGCCAGATTGGTCCGCCCCCCGCGGGCCCGGGGCCTCGCCGAAGAGCATCACGGACACCGGGCCGGCCTCAGGAAAGAGAGCGGGAACGGCATGACCACGGATGCGAGCCGTGATCAACCCGGTTGCCCTTCCTTCATGAGCGCTGACAGCGCCTTGAACTGGGGGTGGTTTTTGTCGCGGGCCCACTCGAAGGCCACGGACTCGTGGTTGGTGATCGTGGCCCCGGCGGCGGCCATGCGGTCCAGGGCGTGCTTCCGGTATTCCTCGCCCCGGCCGCTCACGGCATCCCAGCAGAGGTGCACCTCGTGACCTGCGGCCAGGAGCTCGAGCACAGTCTGCATCACGCAGACATGGGCTTCGATGCCTGCCACCACGATCTGCCGCTTCTCGGGAGGGAGTCCGGGCCGGGCCCGCTGGAGGAGGGGCTCGAAGCCTGCGTCGCCGCAGCAGCCGAAGGCCGTCTTTTCCAGAAAGAAGGTCGGGGTGGACAGTCCGTCATAGGCCTCGCGGATGCTCGCCTCCGTGGGGCCGATGCCCTTGGGGTATTGCTCCGTCAGCACCACCGGCACCGCGAAGAGGTCCGCCAGCCTCAGCAGCCGCCGGGTGGTCTCCAGAACCGGGGCCGGGCGCTGCACCATGTGGACGAGCTTGCCCTGCAGGTCGATGACGACGAGGATGCTGCGGCTGGAATCGAGAAGGGGCATGGGGTCCTCCTACCAGATCTTCACGCGGTCCGCGGGGGCCAGATAGAGGGCCTGGCCGGGTTTCACCTGGAAGGCGGGGTACCAGGCATCGAGGTTCCGCGCGGTGGCAGGCCGGAAGGGGGCGGGGGCGTGACCATCCGTGAGGATCTGCTGGCGGAGCAGGGGCTCGCGGGCCTTCTCGCGCCAGCTCTGGGCGTAGCTGAGGAAGAACTGCTGGTCCCCGGTCAGGCCCTGCACCACTGGTGCCTCCCGGCCCCCCAGGGACAGGCGGTAGGCATCATAGGCGGCGGCGAGGCCCGCTACATCCGCGATGTTCTCGCCAAGGGTCTGCCGGCCCTTGATGTGGAGGCCGGGGAAGGGCTCATAGGCGTCGAACTGCGCCACCAGCTGGTTGGCGGAGGCCTGGAAGTGCTTCAGGTCCTCCGGCGTCCACCAGTTGTTCAGCTTGCCGGTGGCGTCGAAGAGGGAGCCCGAGTCGTCGAAGCTGTGGCTGATCTCGTGGCCGATGACGGCCCCGATGGCGCCGTAGTCCATGACCATGGGGCGCTTGGGATCGAAGTAGGGGGGCTGCAGGATGGCCGCCGGGAAGTTGAGGGCGTTCATGACGGGCAGGTTCACGGCATTCACGGTCTGGGGCGTCATCACCCACTCGGTGCGGTCGATGGGCCGGCCCAGCTTGCGCAGGTTCCGGGCGTACTCGAAGCGCTCGGCGCGCTCGGCGTTCCCGAAGGCATCGCCGGCCACGACCTTGAGCTCGTGGTAGTCCTGCCAGCGATCCGGATAGCCCACGCCCACCTTGAGGGCATCCAGCTTGGCGGAGGCCTTGGCCTTGGTGGCCGGCGACATCCAGGTCAGCGCCTCGATGCGGGCGCGGAAGGCGTCCTTGATCTTGGCCACCATGTCTTGGGCCCGGGCCTTCTCGGAGGGCGGGAAGTATTTGGCCACATAGGCTTTGCCGACGGCCTCGCCCAGGGCCTGATTGGTGAGGGCCACGCCGTAGACCCAGCGCTCCCGGGGTTTCGAGGCGCCGCTCAGCACCCGGCCGTAGAAGGCGAAGGACTGGTCCACCACGGCCTTGGGCAGTACCCGGGCCCGGTGCTGGAGGGCGTGGAATGTCAGATAGTCCTTCCAGGTATCGAGAGGGACTTCTGCGGTCAGGGCGGAGAGGCCCGTGAAGGCGCCCGGCTGCCAGACCACGAACACCTCGGGCTGCTTCAGGTCCGCGGCGGCGAAGAAGGTCTCCCAGTCCAGGCCCGGGGCCTTGATGCCGAAATCGGCCCGCTTCCAGTGGTTGTTCCCCTTCAGCACATCGCCCGAGTCCTCCCGGCTGGCGTGGACCTTGGCCATGCGGGTTTCCAGGTCCACCACGGCCGCCGCGCGCCGCTCGCTGTCCGACAGGCCCGCGAGCTTCAGCATGGCCGCCACATGGGCCCGGTACTGGGTGCGGACGGTCGCCATGCCTTCGGCGGGATCGAGGTAGTAGCTCCGTTCGGGCATCCCCAGGCCGCCCTGCAGGAGGAAGGGAGCATAGCGGGTGGGCTCATCCAGATCCTGGGCCACCCACAGGCCGAAGAGGTTGGCGGTGTCGATGTGGGTGGCGTTCAGCACATCCACATCGGCCCGCAAGGTGCGGCCGAGGTGGTGGGCCAGGTCCTTCCGGTCCCGGATGGCGCTGATGGCCTGGAACGCAGGTTGGAGGGGGGTCAGCCCCTTGGCCTCGATGGCCTGCTCGTCCATGAAGCTCGTGAAGTAATCCCCGATCTTGCGGCGCTCCGACCCAGCCGGGGCCTTGGCCTTCGCCGCGGCCCGGATGAGGGCGGCCGTGCGCCGGTCCGTGAGGTCGGCCACCTCGTGCCCGACACCGAAGGAGCCCCGGTCCGCCGGGATCTCGGTCCGCTTCACCCAGCCCCCGTTGGCGTAGGCGAAGAAGTCGTTCCCGGGGGCGACCGAGCGGTCCATGCCCGCCAGGTCGAGACCGTGCACCGCCGGGGCCGGACTGGCCTTGGGCGGAGCCGCCACGAGCGCTGGGACGGCCAGGCAGAAGGTGAGGGAAGGTAAAGCTCGATGCATGTGAAAGAACCCCGATGGATTGCAGGTGGAACAAAGGGCGCCCGTCAGGGGGCGAAGAGAATGATACTCACCCCCTGGTGGTTGGATATCTGTCGCCTGAAGACCCCATCGAGGCTTCAGGTGGTGGGGGCGGCGGCTGGCAGCGCGTGCCGCCAGTCGCGTCCGACGAGCACGACCTGGGGCTTCCGGTCCCGGAGGAACACGGCGGCATCCCAGAACAAGCCAGGGAAGACGCGCACGGGTCCCGGCGCCGCGTCGAAAGCCAGGCTGCGGGCACGGAACCAGCGGCGGTAGACGAGGTGCCAGCGCCCTTCGGTCAAGACCAGGTAGGCGGCCCCGAGCCGCGGCACCCCCTTCACCCGGCGGGCGAAGCAGGGCAGGATGTCGGCGGCCGCCCCGAGGGCCAGTTCCAGGGCCTTCAGCTCGACCCAGGTGGGGACTTCGTCTCGGCCTCCCTCGCCGAACAAGGCGTGCAACGCCCCGCGGAAACCCGTGAGCACGAAGGCCAGGGCCCTCAGCAGCAGGGGCAGGAGGAAGGCCGTGGCCACCAGCAGCGCCCCAAGCACCGGGAGGGCGATGGCGGGGTGGCTGTAGGCCAGGGCGAGCAGGGCGGCCACGCCCACATCCTCCGCCACGCTGAGGACGCTGTGGCTGGTGGGCTCCGGCGTGGTGTGGGCCAGGAGCCGGACCCCCATCTTGCTGCCGTGGGTGCCCAGGGCGATGGTGCCGCCCGCCAGCAGGGCCACCACCTTGGCCACGGGATGCAGCTCGCCGGCCGCACCCAGGGCCAGGAGGGCACCGCCCAGGGGGCGGATGAAGGTGTGGAGGCCGTCCCAAACGGGCGTGACGAAGGGCACCTTGTCCGCCAGGAACTCCAGGAGGAAGAGGAGGCCCGCGACGGCCAGCACCACCGGATGGCCGAGGATGGCCAGATCCGCCGGCAGGCCGTGGATCCAGCCGAACCGCTGTCCCGCGCCCACGAGGAGCACCGTGAGGTAGAGGTTGATGCCGGAGACGGTGGAGAGGCCGAGGATGGCCGCCAGGGTCTGCAGTGGGCCCATCTCAGGCCGTGAATTTCTTGTAGAGGTGGTAGGCGCCCAGCAGGATCACCGCGCCCACCACGGACATCAGGAAGCCTGCCCCCTGGCCTTCCTGGTAGTGGCCCACGGCCCGTCCGATCCAGGTGCCCAGGAAGGAGCCGGCGATGCCGAGGACCATGGTGATGATCCACCCGCCGGGATCCTTGCCGGGCATGAGCAGCTTGGCCACGGCGCCCGCGATGAGACCGATGATGCAGGTCCAGATGAGGTGGAGCATGGGACCTCCCGTCCGGCTTTGAGGCAGTGCGGTGCAACCCTACGCCGGGCGGGGGCCTGCGTCAATGAATGGGCGGATGATCATCCCCATCGTTTCCGGGAGGCTTGCTTGGCCCCCGATCTAACCGAACCTTGGCTCCGACATCCAAGGAGGGCGTCATGGGTTTGCTGGACATGGTGGGTGGCCTGCTGGGGCAGGGCGGCCAGGAACAGGGCAACAACCCCCTCATGGGGGCGGTCATGGGCCTCATCCAGAACCACCCCGGGGGCCTCCAGGGCTTGCTGGGCCAGCTCCAGGAGAAGGGCCTGGGGGACCAGGTGGCGTCCTGGATCGGCACGGGCGCGAACCAGCCCATCAGCGCAGAGCACATCCAGACCGCGCTGGGCTCTGACCAGCTGCAGCAGCTGGCGGGCCAGCTGGGCGTCTCCCACGACGAGGCCGCCTCGGGCCTGGCCGGGCTCCTGCCCCAGGTGGTGGACAAGCTCAGCCCCGAGGGCAACCTGCCCGAGGGGGGGAATGTCATGAACCTCTTGAAGGGGTTCCTCGGCTGAGGGCCGGCTGACGCCAACCGGGGGTCATTGACCCGGGAGAAGGCGGGAGGCATGGTGGAGGGGTCTTCCCATCATGCCTCGTCTTCTTATGGATGGACCCATGACCCGTCGACCTTCCTCCCTGAACCCCCTGGCCCTGGTGATGGCCGCGGCTCTCGTCCAGCCGCTCCCCGCGGTGGACCTCCAGGACACCCGGCTGGTGGCCCAGCCGGCCGTGAGCGCCCGGCAGGTCGCCTTCCTCTACGCGGGGGACCTGTGGACCTGCGCGCCGGATGGCGGGGCCGCGAAGCGCCTCACCACCCGCGGTGGCTGCGTGGGCACGCCCCGCTTCAGCCCCGATGGGGCCTGGATCGCCTACACGGCGGCGCTGGAGGGGAATGCCGATGTCTGGGTGATTCCCGCGGCCGGTGGCGAGCCCCGGCGCCTCACCTGGCACCCGGGTGCCGATGTGGTGCAGGACTGGACGCCGGATGGCAGGGCCGTGCTGTTCACCTCGGGCCGCTCGGTACACACGACGCGCTACACCCAGCTCTTCACGGTGCCCCTCGCCGGGGGCATGCCCACCCAGCTGCCCATCCCCAACGCGGCCCGGGCCACCTACTCGCCGGACGGCAGCCACATCGTCTACAACCCGCTGAGTGATGCCTTCCGCCAGTGGAAGCACTACCGTGGCGGCACGGCCTCGCGGCTCTGGATCTACCGGGTCAAGGATCACGAGGTCGTCCAGATCCCTCAGCCCCAAGATCAGCCTCAAGGCCGCTGCAACGACATCGACCCCATGTGGATCGGCGGGAAGGTCTACTTCGTATCCGACCGGGCGGGCGAGTTCAACCTCTTCAGCTATGACCTGGCCACGAAGGTGGTCGCGCAGCTGACGACGCATAAGGACTTCCCCATCTTGGCCGCCAGCCACGGTGCGGGCCGGATCGTCTATGAGCAGGCGGGCTGGCTTCACCGGTTCGACCCGGCCACGGGCCAGAGCACCCGCCTGAAGGTGGCCGTGGCGGCAGACCTGCCCGAGGCCCGGAGCCGCTGGGCCACGGGGGCGAAGTGGGCGAGCAACCTGGAGCTCTCGCCTTCCGGCAGCCGGGTGGCGGTGGAATACCGGGGCGAGATCCTGAGCGTTCCCGCGGAGAAGGGGGATGCCCGCAACCTGACGAACGCGCCGGGATCCCACGAACGGAACCCCGCCTGGTCTCCGGATGGGAAGGCCCTTGCCTACCTGTCGGACGCCGGGGGCGAATACGCCCTCAAGGTCCAGGCGCAGGATGGGAAGGGCGAGGTGCGGTCGTTCGCCCTGAAGGGGGCGGGCTTCTACGACAACCTCAAGTGGTCGCCGGACGGGAAGAAGATCGCCTACACCGACAACGCCCTCGCGCTGCGGATCCTCGACCTGGGCACTGGCGCGGTGAAGGCCGTCTCCAGTGAGGTGCTCTATACGCCGGCGCCCACCCTCAACCACAACTGGTCGCCGGATTCCCGGTTCCTGGCCTACACCCGCAACACGGAATCCGGGATGCTGCGCCTCCATGTGTACGCGGTGGAGGAGGACAAATCCACGGCCCTGACGGACGGCCTGGCCGATGCCAGCGATCCGGTCTTCGACCGCAGCGGCAAGTACCTCTACTTCACCGCCAGCACGGACGCGGGGCCGGTGCGGGACTGGTTCGCCCAGTCCAATGCCGACGCCCTCATGCGTGGGAACCTCTACCTGATGGTGCTGGCCAAGGACACCCCTTCGCCCCTGGCCAAGGAGAGTGACGAGGAGGGCGGGGCCGCCAAGGCAGAGGAGAAGAACGGCAAGCCCGAGGACAAGAAGGGCGCCAAGACCGAGGTGAAGGTCCGCATCGATTTCGATGGCCTGGCCGAGCGTATCGTGCCCATCGAAGCCGCCAAGACGGCCTTCTTCACGGACCTGCAGGCCGGCGAGGCCGGCACGCTCTTCTACCTCCGCCAGACTGGCGGCGCGAACCGCTTCAACCGGAGCGAGCCCATGGCCCTCTGCCGCTTCGACCTGAAGAAGCGGGAGGAGACCGTGCTGGTGGAGAAGGCCGACGCCTTCAAACTGTCGGCGGACGGCAAGAAGCTCGTCTACCAGTTGAAAGAAGCGGCCACGATCATCCCCACCGCCGGCAAGCCCGAGCCCGGCAAGGGCAAGGTGGCCCTGGAGGGCCTGCAGGTGAAGGTGGAACCCCGGCAGGAATGGGCCCAGATCCTCGACGAGGTCTGGCGCATCAACCGCGACTTCTTCTATGCCCCCAACATGCACGGTGCGGACTGGAAGGCCATGAAGGCCAAGTACGCGGCCTTCCTGCCCGACCTGGGCACCCGGGCCGACCTGAACCGGGTCATCCAGTGGATGTGTTCCGAGCTGGCCGTGGGGCATCACCGCGGAGGCGGCGGCGACCTGCCTGATGCCGGCAAACCCGTCCCAGGCGGCCTGCTGGGCGCCGATGTGGAGGTGGCGAACGGCCGGTACCGGTTCGCGAAAATCTTCGGCGGCCTGAACTGGAGCCCCGAGCTTCGCTCGCCCCTCACGGAGCCGGGCGTGAATGTGAAGCCGGGCGATTACCTGTTGGCGGTGAACGGCCGCGACCTGAAGGCGCCCGAAAACCTCTATGCCCGGTTCGAGAACACCGCCGGCAAGCTGGTGGAACTCACCGTGGGCAGCGATCCCGCGGGGAAGGATGCGCGGACGGTCAGCGTGGTGCCGGTGGGAAGCGAAGCGGGCCTGCGCAACCGGGACTGGGTGGAGGGGAATCTCCGCAAGGTCCAGGCGGCCACCGAGGGGCGCGTGGCCTATGTCTATGTGCCGAACACCACCACCCTGGGCCACACCTACTTCAAGCGCTACTTCTACCCCCAGGCGCAGAAAGAGGCCGTGATCATCGACGAGCGCTACAACGGCGGCGGCCAGGTGGCGGACTACTACATCGACCTGCTCCGCCGGCCCTTCACCGCCATGTGGGCCATGCGCTACGGCCAGGACCTGAAGTCGCCCCAGGCCTCCATCCAGGGCCCCAAGGTCATGCTGGTGGATGAGACCGCCGGCTCCGGCGGCGACCTGCTGCCCTGGATGTTCCGCAAGTTCGGCCTGGGCCCCCTGGTGGGCCGGCCCACCTGGGGCGGCCTCGTGGGCATCCTGGGCTTCCCCACCCTCATGGATGGCGGCACCATCACCGCCCCCAACCTGGCCATCTGGACCGAGAAGGGCTGGGTGGTGGAGAACGAGGGCGTGGCGCCGGACATCGAGGTGGAGCAGCTGCCCAAGGACATCATCGCCGGCCGCGATCCCCAGCTGGAGAAGGCCATCGACCTGATGAAGGCCGAGCTGAAGAAGAACCCGCCCCAGAAGCTGCAGCGCCCGCCCTATCCGGTGCGGACGAAATAGGCCGTTCCCACCGCGACCGACCCTCCCTCAGGCTCCCGTTCCGGGCGGCCTGGGGAGGATCGGCAGGGCCTGATCTTCACCCCTCACAGCCGCAGCGCAGTCTCCGCGGCGACGGCGTCGCGTTCCCTCTGGTGGTCGAAGAGGACCAGATACCAGCCGAAGGCGGCGAGCAACGCGTGCCTGAACCGGGCGAAGGAAGTCAGGTTCAGGTCCACATCGCAGCGCTCGAGCCCCGCGGGCGAGGTGAGGTCCCGGCCCGGGTAGGCGTGGAGCCGGACCAGGGCGATGCCCCCGGGATCCAGGAAGGCTCCGCCATCGGGATGCCAGGTCCAGTCGAAGACAGCCCCGTCCAGGAATTCGAGCTTCCCGTGCCGGAGGGCGTGGGGGTGGAAGGTGGCCAAAGTCGTCTTCTCGCCCTCCTCGCGCAGGGTCACGACGGGCGCCAGGAGACCCAGGTGCTTGAGGGTCCAGGCGCCTTCGGCCGTTTCGACGCGGGCCAGCGTGCGTTCCCCATCGAGGAAGGTGAGGGTGGCAAAGGTCTCGCCGTTCGCCTGCAACGCGAAGTCGGGCGGCGAGTAGCCTCCCCGCCGCCAGGCCAGGGAGGCGGTAGGGCATTCCGAGAGCGATCTCATGGCATTCCCCTGTTCTCGCGGGGATGCATCCGCGCAGGGGGAATGTACATTCCGCAGGGCGGTCGCGTCAGAGGCGCCGCCGAAAAAGTCACACCTGGATCACGCCCCCATCGAGGTTGAGACACTGCCCCACCTGCATGGTGTTGGCGGGATCCAGCAGCCAGGCGATGCCGTGGGCGATCTCCTCCGGCTGGAAGAACCGCTTCACGGGCACGGCCGCCTCGGCCTGGGCCCGCGTCTGTGCTTCGGTCTGCCCGGTGGCGGCGGCGATCTGGCGGAGGCCGGTCTGGGCCATGTCCGTGTCCACCCACCCCGGGGCCACGGCATTCACCACGATGCCCCGATCGATGAGTTCGAGGGCCAGGGCCTTGGCGAGCCCATGGACGCCGTGCTTGGCGGCGCAGTAGGCCCCGTAACCCGGCACGCCGAAGCGGCCCAGGACGCTGGCCACCAGCACGATGCGCCCGCCGGGTCCCATGTGGGGGAGGAAGGCCCGCACGGTGTTCCAGGGCCCCGCCAGATCCGCGGCGAGGATCTGGTCGAAAAAGGCGTCGGAGTCGCCGTCCACGGGCGTCATGCCGGAGATGGCGGCCGCAGCCAGCAGCCCGTCCACCGGGCCGAGGTCCTTGGCCACGGCCGCCAGGCGGGTGCGATCCGTCACATCCGCCTCGTGGGTTTCCGCCGTGCCGCCGGCCTTCCGGACGGCTGTGGCCGCCTCGGCGAGTGCCGCGGCGTCCCGCCCGAGGAGGATCAGGTGGGCGGACTCCGTGCGGGCCAGGTGCAGCGCGCAGGCGCGACCCAGGCCGCGGGAACCGCCGGTGATGAGGATGGTGCGGGTCATGGGACCTCCCTTCCAAGAGGGTGCCAGATCTGGAGGCGGCCGGATGCCGCCCGGTGGCGCGGGGGGATCGGCGGCCTATCTTTTAGGATTCACAGGAGAAAGCGATGGGCTGCGAGACGCAGGGCGACCGGCGGCAAGCGTCGGAGCTGAGGGAAGGTGAGGGCCGGGGGGCCCTCTGGTCCCTGCCGGATGGCCATCGCCTGCCCAACCTGGTGGATGCGATCCCGCTCGTGTTGGCCGATCCCGCCCACCCGGCCCGCCTGCGGGAGACCGACTTGGAACATCCCGAGGATTTCCACCTGCGCCTGACGGCCTGGCTGCTGCGGCAGGGCTGAGGCCGATCAGCCGGTCTTCTGGCGCTCCGGGATCCGGAGCGGGGGTTGGCCATCCACGCAGCGGTCGTGCAGGCGGGGGATGAGGTCCCCCAACCGGGATTCGGGCACGAGGAAGGCGATGGAGACGGTGCTGCTGCCCGTCAGCAGGCCACCTACGGGCTCTGGACCCAGGGCTGCGAGGTGGCGCAGGGCCGCCAGGGGATCGGCCCGCAGGCCCTCGCCCACCAGGGCCACGACGGCCCAGCCGGATTCGCAGGCGAGGCCGGAAGCCGCGAGGGTCCCCAGCACCTCGGCGGCGGCTGGGGTCTCCGGCCGCACCGCCAGCAGGGTGCCTGCGGGGCTGGCGATCAACCCGAAGCGCAGGGCGCCGGCTTCCTCCAGGCTGCGTGCGGCTTTGAGCGGTGGCTCGAGTCCGGCTGAGGCGGGGAAGCGCAGCAGGCTGATCCCCTCCTTGTAGGCCACGGAGGTGACGGCGCCGGGGGAGCGATGCGGCGGCACCGGCAGGATCTCCGTGCGGGAGGCCCCGGGCCGCAAGGTGTTGGCGACCACAAGGCGGAACCCCGCCCGCGCGCCGGGGGCCAGGGAGTCCGCGTGGAGGACCTTCGCCCCGAAGGCGCTGAGGGCCTCGGCCTCGCCCTGGCTCATCTGGGGGATGGGGCGGGCGCCGGGAACCAGGCTTGGATCCGCCGTCAGCACGCCATCCACATCGGTCCAGATCTGCACCTCCTCGGCTCCCAGGGCCTCGCCGAGCAGGGTGGCGCTGGTGTCGGATCCCCCCCGGCCCAGGGTGGTGGTGTGGCCTTCCGCCGTGGCGCCGAGGAACCCCTGAGTGATCCAGAGGCCCCCGGCCTCCAGGGACTCGCGCCAGGGGGCCGCCGCCGTGCGCAGGGCCGCCAGCTGGGGCCGGGCCTTGCCGAAGCGGGCGTCCGTCCGCAGCACCTCGCGGACCTCGCGGAAGGCGCCGCCGAAGCAGGCGGCGGCGAGGTGGGCCGACAGCGTCTCACCCACGGCCAGGGCGGCGTCCCGGCCTCGGGGCGTGGCCTCGCCCAGCATGGCCATGCCCGTGAGCAGCCGGTCCAGCCGGTCGAAGAGGGGCGTCCAGGCGGGCCGGACCTCGGTCCAGAGGCCCAGCTCGGAGGCCACCTGGCGGTGCCGGTCCCGCAGGGCGACCAGATGCTCCCGCGCACTGGGCAGGTGACCTCCGCCTGCGGCGGCGCACGCCTCGAGGATGCGGTCCGTGGTGCCCCGGAGGGCCGAGACCACCACGAGGCCGCCTGTGGGCAACTCCTCGGAGACGATGGCCGCCGCGCGACGGAACGCCTCGGCGCTGCCCACGGAACTGCCGCCGAATTTCAGGACCTTCAGGCTCATGCCTGCCCTCCTTCCGCGGGGAGCGTGCCCAGGTCAAAGGGCGCCTCCTGGTAGACGCAGTGGTTCAGCCAGTTGGAGAAGAGAAGATTGGCGTGCCCCCGCCACCGGACCAGGGGCTCCCGGGCGGGGTCGTCGTCCGGGAAGTAGTTCCGCGGGAGGCCGATGGGGAGACCTTTCCCGAGGTCCCGCGCGTACTCGCCCTGCAGGGTGCCCGAGTCGTACTCCGAGTGGCCCGTGACGAAGACCTGGCGCCGGTCCGCGGACTGGACCAGGTAGACCCCGGCCTCATCCGACTCGGCGAGGAGCGCCAGCCGGGGTTCGGCCAGGATGTCCTCCCGGCGGGTTTCCGTGTGGCGCGAGTGGGGCGCGAAGAAGACATCGTCGAACCCCTGCACGATGCGCTCATGGCGCACCTTCAGCCGGTGGGGGAAGACGCCGAACATCTTCTCGGGGAGGGGCTGTTTCGGAATGCCGTAATAGCGGTAGAGCGCGGCCTGGGCGCCCCAGCAGATGAAGAGGCTGGAGAAGACATGCGTCCTGGCCCAGTCCAGCAGTTCGGTGAGCTCGGGCCAGTAGTCCACCGCCTCAAAGGGCAGCTGCTCCACGGGGGCGCCGGTGATGATGAGGCCGTCAAAGGCCTGGTGGCGCACTTCCGCGAAGGACGCGTAGTGTTCCAGCAGGTGCTCCGCCGGCGTGTTCCTGGCCTCGTGGGAGGCCATGTGGAGCAGCGTGACCTCCACCTGCAGGGGCGTGTTGCCCAGCAGGCGAAGCAGTTGGGTCTCCGTGGCGATCTTCGTGGGCATCAAGTTGAGGATGGCGATGCGCAGCGGCCGGATGTCCTGATGGAGGGCGCGGGGCTCCTCCATCAGGAACACATTTTCCGCCTCAAGAACACCCCGGGCGGGCAGGGAGGAGGGGACTTTGACGGGCATGGCTAGGCTTTCGCGAGGGCCTGATCGAGATCCCCGATCAGGTCCTCGATGTGCTCGAGGCCCACGGACAGGCGGATCAGGTCGTCGGTGACGCCCGTGGCCGCCCGCTCCTCGGCCGACAGCTGCTGGTGGGTGGTGCTGGCGGGGTGGATGATGAGGCTCTTGGCATCGCCCAGATTGGCCAGGCGCGAGAAGAGCTGCACGGCATCGATGACCTTCCCGCCCGCCGGGAGGTCTCCCTTCACGCCGAAGGTCAGGATGCCGCCGAAACCCGCGCCCTTGCGGAAATAGCGGGTTGCCGAAGCGTGGTTCTCGTTGCCGGGCAGCCCGGGGTAGTTCACCCAGGCCACCTTGGGATGCTTCGCCAGCCATTGGGCCAGGGCCAGGGCGTTCTCGCCGTGGCGCTGCAGGCGCAGGTGCAAGGTCTCGATGCCCTGGAGGATGAGGAAGGCGTTGAAGGGGCTCAGGGCCGCCCCGGTGTCGCGCAGCCCCTCGATGCGGGCCTTGGTGATGAAGGCCGCCGGACCTGCCAGATCCGCCAGCACGGCGCCATGGTAGGCGGCGAAGGGCTCAGTGAACTCGGGAAACTTGCCACCCTTCCAGTCGAAGGTGCCGCCATCGACGATGAGGCCCGCCACGGAGGTGCCGTGCCCGCCCAGATACTTGGTGGCGCTGTGCACCACGATGTCTGCTCCGTATTTGAAGGGGTTCAGCAGATAGGGGCTGGGCAGGGTGTTGTCCACGAGGAGCGGGATGCCCGCCGCGTGGGCGATGGCGGCGATCACCTCGAACTCGGGTACATCCAGCTTGGGATTGCCCACAGCTTCGATGTAGATGGCGCGGGTCTCGGGCCGGAGGGCGGCGCGGAAGGCCTCGGGCTTCGTCGAGTCCACGAAGGTGGTGGTGATGCCCGTGCGGGGCAGGGTGTGGTGCAGCAGGTTGTAGGTGCCCCCGTAGAGGTTGTTCCCGGCGACCACATGGTCGCCGCCCCGCAGCAGGGTGGTGAGGGCGAGGGTGATGGCCGCCTGGCCCGAGGCCGTGGCCAGGGCCCCGATGCCGCCCTCGAGCTGCGCCACGCGCTGTTCCAACACGGCCGTGGTGGGGTTCATGATTCGTGTGTAGATGTTCCCCGGCACCTCCAGGTTGAAGAGCTGGGCGCCATGTTCGGTGCTGTCGAACACATAGCTGGTGGTCTGGTAGATGGGCACGGCCCGGCTCTTCGTATCCGAGTCCGGGCTGTGGCCCCCGTGGAGGGCGATGGTTTCGAAGCGGGGGGCGGGGGTGGCGCTCATGGCGTCTCCTGGAGAAGGAAGGTGAGAAGGCCGAGGCCTCGTCTGTCCAAGCAAGTCCAGGAAAAGCAAAAGGGGCCCGATTTCTCGGGCCCCTTCGATGATTGCGTCAGTTCGACACAGCTCGACATCTCTCCGCGGTTGATTGCTCAATCGCGGCAGGAATTGGCACCTTGCTTTCGCAGGTTGCCAAGGTTTCACAGGGCCCGTCCCTCCACCTTTCTGGATAACTCGCTATGGAACTGACAAGGATCTCGTAAGAGAACGGCCCCAAAGGGCCGGTCAGAAAAGGTAGCGCCGCGGAGGCCCCCTGGCAAGGGCCATCGTCGGCTTCGCCCAAAAGGGATCGGAGCGGGGCGCCTCTCCCGGGACGGCAGCCTCTGGCACACTGCTCTTATCAGGCTCCGCCTCCCCGGGATGGATGGCCTGCCCTGATTGGAGCCGTGCCATGCAACGACGCCTTGCCGCCCTGATGATCGCGATTCCCGCCGTTGTGTCCCTGGGCTGCACCAAGCCGGATCTGGATGTGTCCAAGCTCAGGGTGGGGATGACCAAGAAGGAGGTGATCGAGCGGGTGGGGAATCCAACCCGGACGAAGGTCACCAACGACACCGAAGTGCATGAATACGAAGCCTACGATCGGTACGGGGCCATCAAGGTCAACAGCCGCACCCAGTACATCCGGTTCGTGAATGGCCGGGTGGACGCCTTTGGAACGCTTGAGGACCTGAAGGCCGGGCGGTCTTCCTGGAATTCTCCCGAGGCCCGCGCCAAGGTGAACCCGGAGATGCGGGAAGCGGCTCCCCTGAAGCAGCCGGCCACCCCTGCCGGGCCGGCGTTCGACCTGCGCGTCGAGCTGGAGAAGCTGGAAAAGCTGAAGAAAGATGGGCTCATCACCGAAGTCGAGTTCCGGGAACTCCGCCAGAAGGTCATGGATAAGGCCCGCGCTCAGTAAGGCGCGCCCAGAACCCTACGCCGAGAAGTACCGCGCCTGGGGATGCCAGGCCACCAGGGCGCTGGTGCTGTATTCGGGATCCATCTGGTGGCTGTCAGAGAGGTGGACGCCGATCTCCTGGCCGCGCAGCAGGTCCAGGATGGGGCCGTTGCCCTCCAGCTCTGGGCAGGCCGGGTAGCCGTAGGAATAGCGGGATCCCTGGTAGCCCTGGGCGAAGAGGGCGCGGCCCGGCAGGTCTTTGGCCGCGATGCCCAGTTCCCGGCGGATGCGGGCGTGGATCCGCTCGGCATAGGCCTCCGTCAGTTCCGTGGCCAGGCCGTGGAAGGCGAAGTAGTCCGCGTAGCCATCCTCCCGGTAGAGCTTGGCCGCGTGGTCCGCGGCGGCCTGGCCCAGCGTGACGAGCTGAATGGCCAGCACATCGGTCCGGTCGGCGCGGAAGAAGTCCGCGATGCAAAGCCTCCTGCCCGTGCCCTGGCGCGGGAAGCCGAGCACCGCGAGCGTCCGGGCATGGTTGGCGGGATCGAGTACCCGCAGCGCATCCCCCTCGGCGCGCACGGGGAAATAGCCGTAGCGGGCCTTCGGGTGGAAGAGCGGGGCCTCGGCCAGCCGTTCCTTCCAACGCACCAGCTGGGGCACGGCCTTATCACGCAGCACGGCGGCGAAGGCCTCGTCGCTCTGGCTGCCCTGGCTGAAACCCCAGCGGTTGCGGATCAAGGCGAAGGCGTCGAGGTGCTCGAACAGATCCACCGGCGCATCCACCCGCTCGCGCACGCCCCAGAACGGCGGTTCCGGCGGCGGCCCGTCATGCCGCACCCAGCTGCTCTGTTGGAGCGGAGTCAGCGGCACGGCCGCGCCTCCTCGCTTCAGGATCTTGATGTCGCCTGCCACAGAGGCGGATGGGGCAGGAGCCGGGACGCCGGTCTCCCCCGCCACCAGCGCCTGCATGTGCCGCAGGCCCTCGAAGGCGTCCTCGGCGTAGAAGACCGGGCCCGCATACGAACGCCGGCAGTCGCCCTCCACATAATCCCGGGTGAGGGCCGCACCGCCCAGGATCACAGGCACCTTCAGACCCTGCTCCTCCATGAAGTGCAGGTTCTCCTTCATGATGACGGTGGATTTCACCAGCAGGCCCGACAACCCGACGGCATCGGCAGGCCAGGCTTCGAGTTCCTTGAGGATGGCCTCGATGGGCTGCTTGATGCCCAGGTTCTTCACCTCGAAGCCGTTGTTGCTGAGGATGATGTCCACCAGGTTCTTGCCGATGTCGTGGACATCGCCCTTCACGGTGGCCAGCAGGATGCGGCCCTTCTGGTAGTTCGATTCCTTGGGCAAATGGGGCTCGATGCGCTTGATGGCCTCCTTCATGGCCTCGGCGCTCTCCAGCACGAAGGGGAGCTGCATCTCCCCGGCGCCGAAGCGCTCACCTACCACCTTCATGGCCCCCAGCAGCACCTCGTTGATGAGGACGAGCGGATCGTGGTCCTTCAGGGCCTCATCCACATCCGCGAGGATGGCCTGCTTCTCGCCGTCGAGGATGCCGCGGTGCAGCCGCTCCAGCACCGGAAGGTCCTCGCGGTGGTCATCCGCCGCGACCGCCTTGCGATCGCTGAACCGGGCCAGGACCGCTTTGAGGGGATCGTAGCCTTCCGCGCGGCGGTCGAAGATCAGGTCCTCGATCATGCGGCGGTCCTCGGGGTCGATCTTCGCCACGGGGATCACCTTGGAGGCGTTGAAGATGGCCATGTCGAGGCCGAACTTCACGCCGTGGTAGAGCATGAGGGCATTGAGCACATGGCGGGAGGCGGGATTCAGGCCGAAGCTGACATTGCTCACGCCGAGGATGGTCATCACGCCGGGCAGCTCGGCCTTGATGAGCTTCAGGGCCTCCAGGGTCTCCACCGCGGAACCGCGGAACTCCTCGTCGCCACTGCCCAGGGTGAAGGTCAACGGGTCGATGATGAGGTCGCCGGGATCGAGGCCGTACTCACCCACGGCCAGGGCGTGGAGGCGCTTCGCCACAGCCAGCTTCTGCTCGCGGGTCTTGGCCATGCCGCGCTCGTCGATGGTGAGGGCCACCACGGCGGCGCCGTAGGTCTTGCAGAGGTCCAGGATCTTGCGCGCCTTCGTGTCGCCGTCCTCGAAGTTGATGGAGTTCACCACGCACTTGCCGGGGGACCGCTGCAGGGCCCGCTCGATGACGGGCACCTCCGTGCTGTCGATGACGAGGGGCAGGGTGATCTGGGAGACGAGGCGGCTCAGCAGCTCGTCGGCATCGCGCACCTCGTCCCGGCCCACATAGGCCACGCAGAGATCCAGCAGGTGGGCGCCCTCCCGCTGCTGCTCCTTGGCCAGGGTGATCATGCCATCCCAGTCCTCGGCCGCCAGCAGGTCGCGGAACTTCTTCGAACCGTTGGCATTCGTCCGCTCGCCGACGATGAGGGGGGCTGGTTCCTGCCTCAGGGTCACGCTCTGGTAGAGGCTGGCGGCGCTCCGTTCCAGCTTCGGCGTGCGCCTCGGCGGGTTCAGCCGCTCGACGCCCGGAGCCAGGGCCCGGATGTGGTCGGGTGTGGTGCCGCAGCACCCGCCGACGATGGCCAAGCCGAATTCCGAGGCCGCGTGCAGAACCTTCGGCGCGAAGGCCGATGGATCCAGGGGGTAGACCACCTGGCCCCCCATATTCTCCGGGAGGCCGGCGTTGGGCAGGCAGCTGATGCGGAAGGGGCTGGCTTCCGACAGGGTCTGGAGGTGCGAGTGCATCTCGTCGGGGCCCGTGGCGCAGTTGAGCCCCAGCACATCGATGCCGAGGGGCTCCACGCTGGTGAGCACCGCGGAGATGTCCGAACCCACCAGAAGGGTGCCCGTGGTCTCCACGGTGGCCTGCACCCAGAGCGGGATCTTCCGTCTTTTGGCGGTCATGGCTTCTCGGGCGGCGCGGACGGCCACCTTGATCTGCCCCAGGTCCTGGCAGGTCTCGATGAGGATGGCGTCGGCGCCGCCGTCCAGCAGGCCGTCCATCTGCACGCGGTAGGAGGCGAGCAGTTCGCCGTACCCCACATGGCCGAGCGTGATGAGCTTGGTGCCGGGGCCGACGGAGCCGATGACGAAGCGGGGCCGGTCGAAGCTGCGGGCCACCTCCTTGGCGATGGATGCGGCCTGCACATTGAGGTCGTAGGCCCGGTCCGACAGTCCGAAATCACCCAGCACCAGCGGGTTGGCGCCGAAGGTGTTGGTCTCCACGGCGTCGGCGCCCGCGCGGAAGTAGCTTTCGTGGATCTCCCGGATCCACTGGGGGCGGCGCTCCGTGAGCAGATCCACGCAGCCTTCCAGGGCCGCGCTGCCATAGTCCTCCGCCGTGGGCTTGCGGGCGAAGATCTGGGTGCCCATGCCGCCGTCGAGCAGCAGCACCTTGTCGCGAAGGATCGTCTCGAGGGTCGTCATGTCAAAGCCCCAAATACTCGATGTCCACATCGCCGGTGATGACCACCTGGCAGGCGAGGCGCTGGTCGCGGGGGGCGTCCAGGCCCTTCAGGAAGTCCCGTTCCTCAGAGCCCGGTTCGCCGCAGTGGTCGAGTCCTTCGGCGATGCGCACCCGGCAGGTGCCGCAGGAGCCTGTGCGGCAGCCGAAGGTGATGTCGGCGCCCGCGGCATCCGCGATGCGCTGGAGCGGCGTCCCCGCCGGCGCTTCGACCAGCAGGTCTTCCAGAAGGAAGTGAATCTTTACCGACATGCCGGGACCTGAAACGAAAAAGGACGGTTAACCTCCGAGGGCGCAGAGAAAAAGGGTTCTGGTCCGCCCTCTGGGTTCTCTGCGGTGAACAATTTTTTCGGTTCCTTCATGGGGCCTCTCGCTTGGGCAGCAGCGGGGCCACGAGCTCGACCTGGCCGAAGGGGGCGCTGAGCTGGAGGCCCCGGACGCGGGGACGGATGATCTCGATGACTTCCTGGGCGATGGCGAGACCCTCTTTGACCTGGTCCTCGGCGCGGGTCCACTTCGCCATGCGGGTGAGGACTGAGGGCGGCACGAAGGCGCCGGGCACCTCGTTGGCCATGAATTCGGCGTTGCGCAGGCTCTTGAGGGGCCAGATGCCCGCGATGATCGGCACTCCGCCCTTGCCGTCGAGGGCCTCGGTGAAGTCTAGGAAGCGGAACAGGGTGTCCGCATCGAAGACGGGCTGGGTGATGGCCCACTGGGCGCCGGCCTCCACCTTGTAGCGGAAGCGGGCCTTCTCGCGTTCCAGGTCCGCCGCCACGGGATTGGCCCCCACGCCCACGCTGAAGGAAGTCGGCTTGCCGATGCCGGCGCCGCCGAGATCGAGCCCCGTGTTCAGGCGCTTGAGCATGTTCACGAGGCCGATGGCATCCACATCGAAGACGGCGGTGGCCTGGGGGTAGGGCCCCAGCTTCGGGGGATCGCCGGTGACGGCCAGGATGTTGCGCAGGCCGAGCCCCGCGGCGCCCAAGAGGTCGCTCTGCATGCCCAGCAGGTTCCGGTCGCGGCAGGCGTAGTGGAGGATGGTCTCGAGCCCCACCTGCTGCTCGATGATGAGGGCCGTGGCCAGGGCGGACATGCGGGCCATGGCGCGGGGGCCGTCCGGCACATTGATGGCGTCCACGCCCAGGGCCCGGCACTGGCGGGTCTTGGCCACGAGCTTCTCGTATTCCATGCCCTTGGGCGGCACCAGCTCCACGGTGTGGGTGAATTCCCCCTGGGCCAGCTTGAGGCTGAAGCGGCTGCGGTAGGCGAAGGGAACCTCGGGCTGGGGCTGCTCGTGGGGCTTCAGCTCGAAGCCGCCGCCAGCCTGGACGAAGGCTCGCTCTTGGCGGAAGGCCCCGCGCATGGCGCGGATGTGGGCGGGCGTGGTGCCGCTGCACCCGCCCACGCCCCGGGCGCCGGCGGCGAGGGCCCGGGCGGCGAATCCACCCAGGTATTCGGGACTGGCGCCATAGATGAGGCGGCCGTCCACCAGGTGGGGCAGGCCGGGATTCGGCTGCAGGACGATGGGCTTGGCGGTGACGGCCTTCAGGCGCTCGAGCAGGCGCAGGTGGGGGGCTGGCCCATTGCCGCCGATGAGGCCCACCAGGTGGGCCCCCCAGGTGTCCAGCTGCTTGACGAACCAATCTGGTTCGGCCCCGAAGAGGGCCTGGCCCTCGTCGTTGGTTGTCATCAACGCGGCGATGGGGAGCTCATCGAGCTCCTGCACGGCGAGGATGGCCTGGTGGATCTCATTGAGGTCCTCGAAGGCCTCGAGGACGATCAGATCGGCCCCGGCCTCGATCAGGGGCGTGGCCTGTTCGCGGAACAGGGCGCGGGCTTCGTCGAAGGAGGTGGGGCCCCAAGGCTCGATCCGCACGCCCAGCGGGCCGATGCAGCCAGCCACCCAGGCGCGGGCGCTCTGCTGGGTGATGGCCTGTTTCGCCAGGGCCACGCCTTCGCGGTTGATGGCATCCATGTGCCCCTCGAGACCCCGGGCCGCGAGCTTCAGGCACCCGGCGCCCCAGGTGTTGGTGGTGAGCACCTGGGCGCCCGCTGCGAGGAACTCCCCGTGGATGGCCAGGAGCAGATCCGGTGCCTTGAGGTTGCACTCCTCGAAGCTGCGCTGGAGCGTGATCCCGCGGTCGTGCAGGGCCGTGGCGGTGCTACCGTCGAAGAGGAAGCATTCGCCCGCATCAAGGGCCTGCTGGAAGGTGGGATGGGTCATGGCTGCGCCTGGGAGGGGCAGTCCGTTGATCGGCATCCAGGGGGTCTCGGGTCAGTCTGGGACGGTTCGGTATCTTCCCCCCGGGCAATGCCGGGGGCAGGAGTTGGCACCTTGCTTTCGCAGGTTGCCAAGGTTTCACAGGGCCTTTCCCTCCACCTTTCTGGATAGCGCTATCGGACTGCCAAAGATCGAGGGGACAGCATGCGCTGGGGGGATGGCGACCGTCAAGCTTCGGGGGGCTTCGGGGCCGGGTGCGTGGTGAGGCCCAGGCGCTTCAGGTGCCCCCATTGATCCTTCCCGCGGATCCAGTCGAGGGTGCCCCGTAGTCGCCACCAGAGGGTCAGCTGGCGGTAGCCGAAGTTCTCGGCCACGGCGAGGAGCAGCAAGATGCTCCAGGCCTTGAGGCCCTGGTAGCGGTGGCTGCTGATTTCGTGGAGCACCACGGACACCACGGAGTTCAACACCCCGAGCAGGAGGGCGACATAGAAGAACAGGAGGGCGAAGGTGCCGCCCACGGAATGGGTCCAGAGGGAGCTGGCGAACACGAGGTAGCCGGCGACCTCGATGACCGGAGCCAGGGCCTCGAAGACGAGGAAATAGGGCATGGAGAAGATCCCGATGCGGCCGTACTTCGGGTTGAAGCACATGCGCCGGTGCCGCCAGATGGTCTCGAGCATGCCCCGCTGCCAGCGGTTGCGCTGGCGGCCCAATTCCCGGAAATGTTCGGGAACCTCGGTCCAGCACACGGGATCCGGCACCAGGGCGATGTGGTAGGGGCGCTTCCAGTCCCTCAGGCAGCGGTGGAGGCGCACCACCAATTCGAAGTCCTCGCCGATGGTGGCCGTGTCGAACCCACCCGCGGCCACGACCAGGTCCTTCCGGAAGACGCCGAAGGCGCCGCTGACAATGAACAGGGAGTCCAGCGATGCCAGCCCCACCCGGGCGAAGAGGAAGGCCCTCAGATACTCCACGATCTGGAACCGGGCCAGCCAGGAGTCCGGGAGGTAGATGCCGCGGATGCCCATGGGCGTGACCTTGCAGCCGTTCACGGGCCGGACCACGCCGCCCGAGGCGATCAGGTCCGGCCGGTCCATGAAGGGCCGCGCGATGCGGAGCAGTGCGTCGTTCTCCAGGAGGCTGTCCCCGTCCATGCAGCACACCAGGGGATACCGGGCGAGGTTCACACCACAGTTCAGGGCGTCCGCCTTGCCGCCATTCGCCTTGTCCACCACCACCAGGTTGGGCACATAGGCGCTTTCGTAGACGCCGAGCACCTCTTGCGCGGGGAGCAGTTGGCGGATGACGCGGTGGCTGGGCTGGAGCTTGAAGGCGGTGATGAGCCGTTGGAGGGTGGCGTCCGTGCTCCCGTCGTTCACCACCACCACCTGGAACTCCGGGTAGCGAAGGCTGACGAGGCTGTTGACGCTCGCCACCACGCCGGCTTCTTCGTTGTAGGCCGGACAGATCAGGGACATGGGTTTGAAGTGGCTGGACTCGAAGGCCGTGTCGAGGCGATCGGTTTCGGCCTCATCCAAGTGCCGCCGGATCGAGAAGAAAGCCCGGAGAATCAGCCCCAGGTGCGTGAGGTTCATGGCCAGGAAATAGGCGAGGATGCCCCACTGGGCGAAGGCGGTGACGAACACGCGGAAGCTCACAGGTGACCCCGCTCATCCGCCCATTCGAGCCGCTCCCGCGCGATGTCCCGGGCGAAGCGATCCGCCGACGAATCCTCGGCGATCCAGGTCAGTGCCGAGACCCCGGCCCGGCCGAGATCCACGAGGCTCTGGGCCGCATTCCGGCGCACTTCGAACACGCGATCGGCCAACAGGGGGAGGAGGGCCGGAATGGCGGAGGGCCCCCCCAGCACGCCCAGAGCCCGGGCCGCCTGGGTGCGGATCTCCCAGACGGGGCTGGAGGCGAAGGGCAGCACCTTGGGATAGATGGTCGGGTCCGCGAGGATGATGAGCGACTTCAGGACCGAGACCCGGAGATTCACATGCGGGACCTCCAGCAGCCAGAGCAGGCGGGGCTGGGAGTCCCGGTGCCGGTGGGAACCGACCAGCAGCGCGAAGAGGATCCAGGGTTCCGGGTTTTGGTCCGGGGACTCGAGGTGGTCTTTCATCCAGGGCAGCAGGCTGGGGCCGAAACCCTCCAGGACCCGCAGCAGGCGCTCGCGCTGGTAGACCTCCTCGCGCATGACCCAGGCGAGGACGGGGCTGGCGAAACGCAGGTCCTGGCTGTGCGTGAGGGTCCGGGCCGCCACATGCGCCACATAGGGGACCGGATCGTCGAGGAGGGGCAGGACCAGGTTGAGGTAGCCCTCGATGCGGACGCCCGGGTTCCAGCGCCAGGGCCGGTCGGCGACGGGCGGGGGCGGGGTCCCAGTGAGTTCGTCCAGCCGGAAGGCGCCGATCTCCTGGGCGGCCATGGCCCGGACCCGGGGGTCCCGGCTCCGGAGGCGGCGGGGGAGGGAGAGGTGGATGTCCAGGCCCAGGTAGAGCTGGCGGAGGACTTCGGACTCCTGGCCGGCGAGCGTGGACTGGTAGCGGGCCAGGAAATTCCGGAAGAGCCAGCGGTCGGCGTGTGGGATGGGCCCGAAGGAGCCGCGCTCGTAGCCACCCTTGAAGAGGTAGTCCGTCAACTGGACTTCCCAGGCCTGGTAGCAGGCGATGCGATGGCGGTTCTGGCGGTCCCGGCGCACCTGCAGAATGGCCCCGACCAGCACCAGGCCGGCGACGAGGCTCAGCAGGATGACGGTGGCCCCATGCAGAGCGGGAAGGAAAAGGTCCTGGGACAGGGGAAAGATGGATCACCCCGCCCGGCGGGAGCGTTCGAAGAGGCGCCACAGCCGTTCCATGAGCACCTGCACGGAGATCGGCTTGGTCATGTAGTCGTCGGCCCCGGCCGCGAGGCAGCGGACCATGTCCTGTTCATTCTGGTTGCTGGAGATGAGCAGGATGGGGGTGCGCCCTTTGGGGGCCGGGAGGTCCCGCACTTCCTGCACCAGCCGGAATCCGTTCATGGACGGCATCATGAGGTCGGTGGTGATGAGATCGATGGCTTCGCGGTTCAGGATCTCGAGGGCTTCCACGCCATTGAGGGCCACGAACACCTTCAGCCCCTCCATCTCCAGGCGGGCCTGAATGATCCGGGCGGTCGTGAGGTCATCTTCGACCACCAGGACCGTGGTATGTTCTGGCCAGCGTCGGCTCATGAAAAAAGTCTAGCAAGATATGAATCAAACCTGTCGATTTCCATGGATTAGGAGCACCTGGTTCCACCATGACCCGAGGATTCCACGCCCCCATCCAGGACTGCATCCGCCCATGGGACGGAGTCGCCCATCCATGAGCTTCCTGTCGTCCATCCGAGCGATCGCCTGGGGGTTCTGCTGCGCAGTCCTGGCCGGCCAGTCGCTGTCCATCACCTTGGACGATGGTCCCAACCTCAGCTCGACTCCGCGGCTCTCGGGCGATGAACGGAACCGGCGCCTGCTGGAGGCCTTCCGGGAGAAGGGCGTGCGCGTGGTCCTCTTCGCCAACGGCATCCGCGGCGGAGACAGTCCGGAGGGGATCCGGTGGCTGGAGGCCTGGGGCAAGGCGGGCCACCGCATCGGGAATCACACTTACGGCCACCCCAACCTCGAGGAGATCGGCCTGGCCCGATTCAAGGAGGATGTGGTTCGCCTGGATCGCCTGATCCGCGGCGTGCCGGGCTACTGGCCCATGCTGCGGTTCCCGTACCTGCGCGAGGGAAGGGCGGGGGTGGAGCGGCGAGCCGCCCGGGCCATGCTGAAGGACCTGGGATACGGCGTCGCGCCGGTGACCATCCCGACCTACGACTGGCTCTTCAATGAGCGTCTCCAGCAGCTGCTGCAGGCCCGGCCCGATGCCGACATCGCGCCCATCCGGGCCCTCTACCTGCGGCACCTGGACGAGGTCCTCCAGGGCTACCGCGACCTGGGTGACCGGCTCCTCGGCAAAGATCCCGTCCACACGCTCCTCCTCCACCACAACCTCCTGAACGCCCTCGTCATGCCGGACCTGCTCCGCATGCTGGACGCCAACGGCTGGAAAGTGGTGGGTCCGGAAGAGGCCTACCGGGATCCCATCTACGCGGAGGACCTGTCGGCCATGGGCTACAGCGAAAGCCACCTCGGCTCCCTGGCGCGGAAGCGCGGCATGTTCGTGGTGGAGGTCCAGCGGCTGGAGGCCCTGCTCGAAGGTGGGAAGACGGCCCTCAAGGAGGTCGCGCCATGACCCTGGCCTGGCTGCCCATCTGCCTGGCCCTGGCCGGTCTCCTCCAGGATCCCGCCGAGGGCCACCGGCTGCTCCGGGAGAATCGCCTGGAAGCGGCCCGGAAGGCCTTCGACGCCGTCCTGGCCAAGGCTCCCCAGGATGTCGACGGCCTGGTCGGGGCCGGCTTCACGGCCCTGCGCCAGGAGCGCATTCCGGAAGCCCTGGCCCATTTCCAGAGAGCGCTGTCGCTGTCACCCACCTATGCGGATGCCGCCTACGGCCTGGCGCTGTGCCAGGAACGCCTGGGCAGAACCGCCGAGGCCCGGCGCCTGGCGAAGGAGGCGGTGCGCCTCGACCCGGCCCGCGAGGACTTCCAGGCCCTTCTGGTCCGGGTCTCCCCGATGGAAGACTCGATCCCACCCCTTCCGCCCCTCCCCGCGGAGCTGCGGGTGCCCTTCCGCAGCGTTCCGGCCGGATTCCAGGTCCGCGATGGGGCGGGCTGGAAGGCTGTCTACCTGAAGGGGGTGAACCTGGGCGCGGCTCTGCCGGGGCGGTTCCCCACGGAATTCCCGGGCAAGGAGGTCTATGCCGGATGGCTGACGGAGATGGGGCAGCTCGGGATCAACGCCCTCCGCCTCTACACCATCCACCCCCCGGCCTTCTACGAGGCCCTGCGGGAGCACAACCTCAAGGCGGCGCACCCGATCTATGTGCTGCACGGCGTCTGGGTGGAACCTCCGCCCGGGGACGACTTCGGCGATCCCGCCTGGTTTGCGGCCTACCGCGAGGACATGCGGCGCGTGGTGGACCTGATGCACGGTCGCGCCAGCTTTCCGCCCAGGCCGGGGGCCGCCGGGGGGCACTACCGTGCGGATGTGAGCCGCTGGTGGATCGGGACGATCCTGGGCCGGGAGTGGGAGCCCTTCAATGTCATCGCCTACAACCGGCGGCATCCGGGTGAAGCCGACTGGAAGGGCCGGTTCGTGGAGGTGCGCCGGGCCCACGCGACGGAAGTCTTCATGGCCAAGGCCCTGGACGCCTTCATCGGCCTCGAGCACGACACCTACCATGTGCAGCGCCCGGTGGCCTTCACCAACTGGCCCACGCTGGATGCCATCACGCATCCCAGCGAGACCTCGTTCATCGAAGAGCAGCGGATCCTGAAGAAACTCGGCCTGCCCTACACAGAGGAAGTGAAGTCGGAAGTCTTCGACGACGACAGCGTGTCCATCGACATGGAAAAGTTCTCGGATCTCCCGGCGTTCCGGGGGGGGCTGTTCGCGAGCTACCATGTCTATCCTAACTATCCCGAGTTCATCAACCTCGACGCCGGGTACGCGAAGGCCCGGGATGAGGAGGGGCCCAACAGCTACCTGGGATATCTCCAAGAGCTCCGGGCCTACCACAAGAAGCACGCCGTGCTGATATCCGAGTTCGGGCTCAGTTCCTCCCGCATGCCGGCCCATTGGCAGCCCCAGGGCATGACCCACGGGGGCCTCGAGGAGAAGGACCAGGCCCGCCTGATGAAGCGCCTGATCCGGAACATCTACGACACGGGGTACGCCGGGAGCATCGTCTTCGCCTGGATGGACGAGTGGTTCAAGAAGACCTGGCAGGTCTCGCCGATCGAATTGCCGCCCGAGCGGAAGCCCCTCTGGTTCAACGCCATGGATGCAGAGGAGAACTACGGGTTGATCGGACATCATCCCGGAACCAAGGGGCCGAACATCCTCATCGACGGCCGGTCCGACGACTGGAAGAACATCCTCACCTACCTCAAGAACGAGACCCTGGAGGTGAAGCTCTTTGCCGATGAGGGCTGGTTCCATGTGGGCCTCTTCTGGAAGGGGCCCGTCGACTGGAACCGCGATGCCTTCCTGCTGGGGCTGGACACTCTGGGGCCGGACCTGGGCAACCACCACTTCCCCTTCGGTGTCCCCGTGCGGAACGGCGCGGGAATGGAATTCGCTTTGGAACTGTCTGCGAAAGGCTGCGGCGTCTGGGTGGATGCCCCCTACGAGTTCTCCCCCCACCGCCACCCGGGCCCTTCCCGCACCATCGCCCATGAAGACGGCCCCTGGCGCCAGATGCAGACGGAGACCAACCGCCTGCGGGTGGGGCAGGACCTGACGGTCTACCCGGCCCGCCGCTACGACATCGGAACCCTGCACCGGGGGACCCAGGACCGCCGCGATCCCGCCTTCGATTCGCTCGGTGAATGGATGGATGGCCCCGGGTTCCTGGAAGTCCGCATCCCCTGGACGCTGATCCATGTCACCGATCCGAGCTCACGGCGGGTGCTCCAGGATCCGGCGGACCTGCTTTCGATGGAGGACCACGGCTCGGTGACCACCGACGGATTCCGCGCCAGCCTGGTGCGGACGAGCCGGAAAGGGCCCGAGGGGCCAGTTGAGGTCATCGAGACCCTGCCCGCCGCGAACCGGAACGGCATCCCCCTTCCTCCCCTCTTCACCTGGCCCACCTGGGAGCAGCCCCGCTGGCATCCTTTCCGGAAGAAGGCCTTCGAAGCCGTCCGGGATGCCTTCGCCGCCCTTCCGGCCCAACCCAAACCGAGCGCGCCATGATCTTCTTCCCGTTCCCGGCCACCCTTCAAGCGGCCCCGACCCCCAGCGACGCCGAGATGGGCCGGCTGCTCACTCAGGCCCGACAGGCGCGGAACCAGAGCCACTGGGACGAGGCGATCAAGGGCTACGATGCCTTGCTGGCCAAGGATGGCTGGCATGAGACGGCCCTCTTCGAACGGGCGCAGACGCTGGGATGGGCCCAGCGGTATCCGGAGTGCGTGACGGCCTGGCGCCTCTTCCGGGAACGCGCGCCCTGGCGGGCCCGGGAAGCGGACCAGAACCTGGCCATGATGGCGAGCTGGGGGCGGATGTTCGAGGTGGCCCTCACGACCCTGGAGCCCTATGCCCAGAAGGGCGAGCGCTGGGCCATCCTCGACAGCGCCAAGTACCTGAGCTGGGCTGGCCGCTACCGCGAGTCGCTGGCCCGCACCTCGACCTGGATCACCGCGCATCCGAAGGATCGGGATGCCCTCCTCATGCAGGCCCGCGTGCTGAGCTGGGATGGCCGCCTGAAGGCGGCCCACGGGGCCTTCCAGCAACTGGTGGCCCAGCATCCCGATCTGGGGGACGCCCGTCTGGGGCTGGCCCAGGTGTCGCTGTGGAGCGGCCGGGTCGAAGAGGCCCGGGTGGAGGTGGACCGGCTGCCCAAGGAGACCCGCGAGACGCCCGAAGGGAAGCTCCTGGAAGGGCAGGTCCGCCTGGCGGAAGGCCGCCGGCGCGCGGCGCTGGCGCAGCTGACGCCGCTGGCCCGGCAGGGCAGCCCCGTGCAACGGGACGCGGAGGACCTGATCCGGGCCGCCGCCGAGACGAACGGCCCCTCGGCGGAGATCGGCCAGTCCCGCACCCTCACCAGCGAGCCTCTGCGCATGCTGGACAGCTTCGTGCGCGCCAAGGTGCCCCTCGGGGACGGCAGCATCGGCCTGAGCCACACCCTGCACCATGCGGAACTGAGCGGCGCGGAATCCGATGCCCGCGAAACGGCCGCCACCGTGGCCTACCCCCTGGGGCCGCTGCGCCTCTCGGCCGACCTGGGCCGCATCACGGGGCTGGATGGGGATCCCGCCGGATTCCACCGCCTGGGCCTCCTCTGGCGGCTGGGACATGGCGCGGAGGTGAACCTGACCCAGAGCCGGAGCGTGATCGTCTTCACGCCCCAGGCGGTGGCGCAGCGGGTCGGCATCCAGGCCACGGACCTGGCCTTCACCCTGGCCGGCTTCGCGGATGTCCTCCGGCTCCAGGGCGGAACCGCCACCGTCTCCGCGGGGAACCGCCGGACCACCTGGAGCGGCGCCTATGAGCACCGTTGGCGCCTCTCGCCCGTCACCCTGTCCGCCGGCCTCACCAGCCGCGGCATGGGCTATTCGGAAACGCTGCCGCTCGGCTTCTGGAACCCGAGGCACTACCTCTTCCATGGCGCCACGGGCAGCGCGGCCTTCGAGCACGGCCGCTTCGCCTTGTCGGTGGAGGGGCGCTGGGGGCGCCAGGTGACGGATCAGCAGGCCTGGACCACCGGCAAGGGCTACGCCGCGAACCTGAGCTGGGGCCTCGGGCGCAGTCCCATCACGCTGCTGCTCGGCTGGTCCGACAGCACCTCGGGCCTGAACGCGGTGAGCGTGACCGACCCGAACACCTATCGCGAGCAGAGCTTCCGCTGGGGCCTCCGGGTGGCCGGTCCCTGGCGCTGGTAGCTCGCTACCAGGCCAGCAGCCGCTCGAGCGCCGAGGCCACGGCGGCCGGGCCCGGCAGGAAGGCCGCCTCCAGGGGCGGACTGGCGGGGGTGGGCGTGTCCGCCGCGCCCAGGCGCATGACGGGGGCGTCGAGCCAGCTGAAGCAGGCTTCGCCAATGCGGGCGGCCAGCTCGGCGCCGGGGCCGTAGGTGAGGCTGGCCTCGGTGAGCACCAGAACCCGGTGGGTGCGCTTCACCAGGTCCGCGATGGCGGCGTCGTCCAGGGGCCAGAGGGTCCGCAGGTCCAGCACGGCGACATCGAGGTCGGCCGCGGCTTCCAGGGCCGCATGCTGGGCCGCCCCGTAGGTGATCACGCAGGCGCGGGTGCCGTCCTTGCGCAGGGCCGCCTCGCCCAGCCGCGCCGTGGGGGCCTCGCTCCACTGATCCTTGAGGCGGCGGTAGAGGTGCTTGTGCTCGAAGATCAGCACGGGATCTGGGTCGTCAATGGCCGCGCGGAGCAGGGCGTAGGCGTCGCGCACGGTCCCCGGCGCCACGACCTTGAGGCCCGGGCTGCCCAGGAAGTGTCCTTCGGGGTTCTGGCTGTGGAAGGGGCCACCGCCGTTGCCGCCGCCGGAAGGTCCGCGGAAGACGGCGGGTACCGACTGCCCCCACCGCCAGTGGGCCTTGGCGGCGAAGTTCACCATGAGGTCCGACGCCAGCAGCGCGAAGTCCATGAATTGGAACTCCGCCACAGGCCGCTGCCCCATGAGGGCCGCGCCGATGGCCGACCCGGCGATGGCCTGCTCGGAGATGGGTGTGTCGATGACGCGGTCGGGGCCGAAGCGCTCCAGCAGCCCCTCGGTGGCGCGGAAGGCCCCGCCGTAGACGCCGATGTCCTCGCCCAGGCAGCAGACCCGGGCATCGGCCGCCATCGCATCGAAGAGCGCCTGGCGGATGGCCTCGAGGTAGGTGCCCGAGAAGGCGGTCATTCCCCCGCCTCGAGCAACCCCCGCTCGCCATCCAGCAAGCCGCGCTCCGCGAGCCAGGCGTCGTTGAAGATGCTGCTGAGGTAGCGGCCCGCGCCATCCGGGAACACGGTCACGATGCGCGCTGGGCGGCCCAGGGCGGGCAGGCTCTTCGCCACCTGGAGCACCGCCCACAGGGCCGCGCCGCTGGAGCCGCCGCCGAGGACGCCCTCCTCCCTGACGAGCCTGCGCGCCTGCTGGAAAGCGTCGCGGTCGGACACCTGGTACATCTCGTCGATGAGTTCGAACTCCATGGTGGGGATGAGGAATTCGTCTCCCAGACCCTCGATGCGGTAGGGGCCGGCCTTGGGGTTCTCCTCGCCGCGAAAGTGGGGCGTGAACACCGAACCCACGGGATCCACGGCCACGACCTTGATCTTCGGGTCCTTCTCTTTCAGGTAGCGGCCCACGCCGCCGATGGTGCCGCCGGTGCCGGCGCCGGCCACCAGGTAGTCGATGCGACCCTCCATCTGCTCCCAGATTTCAGGGCCCGTGCCCTGGTAGTGGGCCGCGTTGTTCTCGCGGTTGCCGTGCTGATCGGGGAAGAAGCAGCCGGGCGTCTCCCGGGCCAGGCGGGGGGTGATGTTGTTGTAGCTGTCCGGATGCTCCGGCGACAGGCTGGTGTCCACCTTGTGCACCTGGGCGCCGAGGGCCAGCAGCTGGTTCAGCTTCTCCTGGGAGATGGTGTCGCGCACCACCACCTTGAGCCGGTAGCCCTTCTGGATGGCCATGAGGGCGAGCCCCATGGCCGTGTTGCCTGAAGAGTTCTCGATGATGAGATCGCCGGGCTTCAGGCGGCCGTCACGCTCCGCGGCCTCGATCATGTGCTTCGCGATGCGGTCCTTGCTGCTCCCCATGGGATTCAGGAACTCGAGCTTGGCGAAGACCTCCACCGGCAGGTTCTCGACGACGCGGCGCAGCTGGACCAGGGGCGTGTTGCCGATGGCCTCCAGCACACTTCCGCAGGGCTTCCGGTAGAGCATGGGGATCCTCCCGAGACCAGTATGCCCGCTGCGCCGGTCTTAGATCCGAGCCACAATGGGGGCTTCAAGTTCCCTCCATCCGCACGCAAGGGTGCTCCGGTGGGGGCCCCGGGGTTCCATGCCGCATCGATTCCAGACTCTCTTCGACCACCATTCCCATGTGAGCCTCTACGCGGCCCTGAAGGGCACGCCGGACCTCTCGGCCTGCGCGGACTCGGGTGCGGCTCTGGAGCTGATGCGGGGGCTCCCGGGGGACCGGCTCTCCCTGGTCATGGGCTGGCACAGCGGGCGCCTGCCCCTGTCAGAGGCGGATCTGGCCGGCCTGCCCCCGGTGCTTCTGGTGAACTTCAGCCTGCACGGGCTGAGGCTCAGCCCGGAGGGGGCCCGGCTGCTCCGGGACACGGATCCCGAACTGGTGGAGCGCTGCGCCGACGCCGACTGGAGCGAGCGGAACCTGGGGCGCCTCCTGGGCCTGTACGGGCGCACCGCCGGGCTCACGCCCGCCAAGCTGGAGACCTGGATCCAGGGCCTGGAGGCCGTGGGCATCGGTGCGGTGGAGGACATGCTGTTGACGGGGACGGAGGCCTGGCGGACGATGCGCGCCTCGCGCTGGGCCGACCGGATGCCCTGGTGGACCGTCCCGGCGATCTTCGAGACCCTGCCCGCCGAGGCCCAAGCCGAGTGCGCCGGGCTGAAGTTCTTCACCGACGGGGCCCTGGGCGCCCGTACGGCGGCCCTGGACGAACCGTTCCTCGGCGGCGAGCCGGGCCTGCTCCTCCGCGCCGACGAGGCACTGAGGCAGATGCTGGCGGCCGCCCATCCCCATGGCAAGGCCGTCGCCATCCACGCCATCGGCGACCGGGCCATCGGGCAGACGCTGAATGTGCTGGAGGACCTGGAGCGGCAGGGACTCCGCTTCCCCTTGGTCCGCCTGGAACATGTCCAGTTCATCACCCGGACGCAGGCGCGGCGGGCCCGGGACCTGGGCCTGGTGCTCTCCATGCAGCCGAACTTCTCCAGCGACAGCGCGGACTATGCGGATCGCCTCGACGAGCCGCGCCTGGCGCGGAACAACCCCTTCCGGATGCTCATCGATGAGGTGGGGTTCAGGCCGGGCCGGGACCTGCTCTTCGGTTCGGACGGCATGCCCCACGGCCTGGCCTACGCGGCCCAGTGGGGTCTCTTCCCGCTGTTCGAGGGCCAGCGCCTGAGCCTGGAGGAACTGCTGGCAGGCTATGGTCCCGCACCGGGATCTCCAACCTGGAGAGAACTGGCCGTCGACGAGGCGGCCCGAAGCGTCCGGTTGTTCTGATCGACGATCGGCAAGAAGCGCCGACCCGGCACCACACGACCCCGGGCCCTGGCAAGCCGCTACCTAAATGACTGGTCTTGTTTCACCTGGATTGCGATCAAAATGGGACGCAGGGACCACGCCATCCCAGGGGAGCCCACATGCCCAACATCGCCTCACTGCTGAAGGCCGAGATCCTCCGCCTCGCCCGAAAAGAAATCCGCAACGAACTCGAGAGCCTCAAGAAGGCTTTGAGCCACTCGCGCTCGGAGATCGCTCAGCTGAAGCGGCGGACGGATCAGCTTGAGAAGCTGCAAGCGCGCGTTTCCAAACAGGTTCTGGGAAGGCCGGCCCCCCCCGAAAACGATGAAAGCACCTCCCGCATTCGCTTCAGTGCGAAGCGGTTCGCCGCACAGCGCAAGAAGCTGGGGCTCTCTGCCGCAGACATGGGCCTGCTGCTCGGGGTCTCCGGTCAATCCATCTATCACTGGGAGGCCGAGAAGAGCCGTCCCCGGCAGGCCCAGCTGGCGGCCATTGCGGCATTGAGAAAGATCGGGAAGCGGGAGGCGAGGAGCCGGCTGGAGCAGCTGGGGAACCAGGACGCCTCGAAATAGCCCCGCAGCGACTGGGCCAGAGCTGACTGGGGCCGGCCTCTTCCCGTCCTCCCGTTAGACTGGTCCCATGCTGTCATCGCTGAGAATCCAGAACCTGGCCCTGGTGGAGGATCTGTCCCTGGATTGGGGCCCGGGCTTCACGGTGCTCACGGGCGAGACGGGGGCCGGCAAGTCTCTGCTGGTGGACGCGCTCTCCCTGCTGGTGGGAGCCCGGGGGGACGGTGAACTAGTGCGCCACGGGGCGGAGCGGGCCACGGTCGAAGCCGTGGTGGAGGGGCGCTTCGAAGCCTGGCGTGGGTTTCTTGCCGAGCGGGGCCTGCCGGAGGAACAGCCCGTGGTGCTGCGCCGGGAGGTGGGAGCGGGCCGCAGCCGGGCCTGGATCAATGGGGCCAGCTGCTCCCTGGCGGATCTGCGGGATGCGGGACGCCTCTGGATGCGCCTTACGAGCCAGCATGATCATCAGTCCCTGCTGGGCGAGGAGCGCCATCTGGCGTTGGTGGACGAGGTGCTGGGCATCGAGCCCAGTCTGGAGATCGAGGCGGCGGCCGTGCGCACGGCCGAGGCCGCGCTGAAGGCCCGGCGCCGCAGTGAGACCGAGCGGGAGCAGCGCCTGGAGCAGCTGGCCGAAGCCCTGGCCGACCTGGACAAGCTGGCACCGAAGCCGGGCGAGTGGGCCCAGCTCCGGGCGGACCGCGAGCCCCTGCGTCATGCCGTGCATCTCGAGCAGGCGTTCCGCGAGGCCGCCGAGGCCCTGAACGCCGGACTGCCCAAGGTGGAACTGGCCCACAAGGCGCTGGTGCGGGCCGTGAACCACTGGCCGGACGCCATCGCCGAGCAGGACCGCCTGCGCTCCGTGACCCTGGAGCTGGAGGATCTGCTGGCACTGGTCCAGGACCAGGCCATCCGCTGGGCCGGCGCCGGGGCCGACCGCATCGAGGCCATGGAGGCCCGGCTGGCCCAGTACGAGCGCTTGGCCCGCCGCCACCGCTGCGAGCCGGAGGAACTGGTGGTCCGGGCGCAGGCCCTGAGGGACGAGCAGCGCGCTCTCCTGGCCGGGGACGCGTCCGTGAAGGAGCTGGAGGCCGCCCTGGCCAAGGTGGTGGAGGCCTACCGGGCCGCCGCCGAGGTTCTGCACGGGAAGCGGGCCGCAGCCATCCCGAAGCTGGAGGCCGAGGTGCAGAAGCGCCTGGGGCGCCTGGGCATGAAGGGGGCGCGCCTTCAGCTGCGGCTGTCGCTGGCGGAGGAGGCCGGCAGCCCGGTGCAGCAGAGCGGCCGGTCCGTGCGCGTGGCCGCACAGGGCTTCTCAGCCCTGGCCATCTGGATCGAACCCAATCCCGGCGAGGGTTTCCGGCCCCTGGCCAAGATCGCCTCCGGCGGCGAGCTGAGCCGCCTCATGCTGGCCCTGGTGGGTGCCGGTCTCGCGCCGGGCATCGGCATTCGGGGGGCTGGGGTGAAGGACGCCCTGACCTTGGTGCTGGATGAGGTGGATGCGGGGCTGGGGGGCGAAACGGCCCTGGCCGTGGGCAAGGCCGTGGCGGAGCTGGGGCGGGCCCACCAGGTGCTGGCCGTCACGCACCTGGCCCAGGTCGCGGCCCGCGCCGACCGGCATGGCCGGCTGCACAAGGAGACCGAAGGCGGCCGCACCCGCAGCGCCCTGGGCTGGGTGGCGGGCGAGGCGCGCAACCGCGAATTGGCGCGGCTCCTGTCCGGCCATCCCGATCGCCCTGAGGCCCTGGAGCACGCCAAGGTGCTGCTGGAGGGATGAAAAAGGGCCGCTCGAAAGCGGCCCTTTTCCTGGTTCGCTCAGCCTACTTGACACTCACATCGTCGACGACGAAGGAGGTCTGGAGGCTGCTGTCCTCCACGGCGTAGAAGCGCAGGCGGACGGTCTGGCCCTTGTAGGCCGCCAGGCTCAGCGACTTCTGCGTGTAGCCCGCGCCCTTGTTCAGGTTCGAGTAGGTCGCCAGGGTGGCGAGCACGGTGCCGGAGGTGTTGAGGACCTGGACCTTCAGGGTGTCGTAGGCGGTGGTGGTGGTGGTTTCCGCCGAGTCGACATGGAGCCAGAAGGTCAGGGTGCCCGTGGCCGTGGTGGGGATGGCGATCTGCTGGTAGATGTAGTCGGTGTGGGCGGAGCCGTAGCCGCACATCCAGGCGTCGTAGGAGCCGGTGTGGGCGGCCTGGCCGGTGAAGGTGCCGATGACGCCGCTGGTCTGGGTCCAGCTGGTGGCGCCGCTTTCGAACCCGCCATTCAGGATCAGCTCGGTGCCGGAGGTGGTGTTGGACACGGAGAAGGTGGTGGTGGTGCTGGTGCCCACATTGCCGGCCGCGTCATAGGCCTTGGCGACCAGGCTGTGGCTGCCGTTGGTCAGGGTGGTGCTGTCGAAGGTCATGCTGTAGGGGCTGGTGGTATCCGTGCCCTTCAGCGCGCCGTCCACATAGAACTCCACCCGGCTCACGCCGACATTGTCCGAGGCGGTGGCGGAGAAGGTGATGGTGCCGCTGGTGCCGGACTCGGTGGCCGAGACGGTGGGGGCGGTAGTGTCCGTGGATCCACCCGACCAGGCGGCGCCCACATTGATGCCGTGGAAGGCGTTCCAGACGGCCTGTTCCTCAGCGCCGCCAACGCCGTAAAGGTCCTTGGCGGAGCTGATGGCGGCCGTGCGGGCCGCGGCGTAGTTGGAGCTGGAGGTGAGGTAGGTGGTCAGGGCCCGGAACCAGATGGCGGCGGCCTTGTCGTTGCCGATGCCCGTCATGCCGCTGGGCAGGTAGGTGGTGCTGGTGTTGCCCGTGGTGGTGGCGCCCTGGCTCAGAAAGTAGAAGCAGCGGTTCATGGGGCCGCTGGAGTAGTGCACATCCAGGCTGCCGACGGTCGAGGACCACGCGTCGGGGCTGGAGCCATCCAGGCTGGGCTTGTACATGTAGCGCAGGGGCGTGGACGCGAGCTGTTCGCCGATGGTCCAGTTGCCGCCGGTGTTGCCGATGGTGGCGCCGGAGCCGCCGCGGGCATAGAACTCGATCATGGTGCCGAAGATGTCGGAATTGGACTCGTTCAGGCCGCCCGACTCGCCGGAATAGGTGAGGTTCGCCGTGCGGGCGCAGACGCCGTGGCTCATCTCGTGGCCGGCCACATCGAGGGCGGTGAGCGTGGTGAAGGACGAGCCGTCGCCGTAGGTCATGCAGAAGCAGCTGTCGGACCAGAAGGCGTTGTCGTAGCTGTTGCCGATGTGGACGCGGCTGTAGGTGGCGGTGCCGGCGCCGTCGATGCCGTTGCGGCCGAAGACGCTCTTGTAGAAGTCCCAGGACTTGACCATGCCGAACATGGCATCCACCGCGGCGGTTTCGCCGTTGGCGGCGGTGGTGGAGGAACCTTCCACATAGTTGGCGCCATCGCCCCAGGTGTTGTCGGCGTCCGTGTAGAGGGTGCCGGCAGCCGTGGAGGTGGTCGCGGCGTGGGCCGAGTTGGTCACCACATTGTTGCCGAAGGTGCCGCCGGTGCCGCGGGTCATGTCCCGCAGCTCATAGGTGGTGCCGGTGTAGTTCGTGGGCAGGGAGACGATGCCGTTGTACTGGCTGTTGCCCGTGCCGGTGGCGGCCGTGGTGTGGAGGGTGTTCCACTTCTTCAGGATGGCGCCGGTGTGGGCGTTCACGAGGTAGTCGGTGTGGCGGATGCCATCGGCCTCGTTCTCGAGCTCGGTGTGGACATGGTAGGCCAGGGTGTGCCGGAGCACTTGGCGGGTCACATCGTCGGTGTTCAGCTGATCGAGGGCGCGCTTTCCGGGGCGGGTGACTTCCACCATCTCGGGATAGACCACCAGCTCCGTGGTCGGGGCGTAGGCGAAGGGGCCCTTGGGGGCCAGGTCGGACTGGGCCGCCGCCAGCGCTTCACCCTCGCTCAGCGAAGGCATCACATTGATGGTGATGTTCCGGTGCAGGGCGTTGGTCAGCGGGAGTTCGGCGCCGTCCTTGCCGGTGTGGGTGATGGCGTCGCCGCCCCAGACCTTCACGCCCTTGTAGGTCTGCTGGAAGTGGCCATGGGTCTGGCCGAGCTGATCCGAGTGCGAGTCGCGGAGCCGGAAGGCGTGATCGGCATCCAGGCCCAGCTGGGTGCGCTCGGCCAGGAGGCGCTCGGCGGCGGCGTTCACGCGCAGGGATTCCTGCGGGGAACGGGCGGTCAGGGAACCGGCGGCGAGGGCCGCGGTCAGGAAGGACAGGGCCATGCGGCCCTTAGTCGTTGCCATGGGCAACTCCTTCAGGAAGGGGAAGAGGGTTCGCGACCGCCCCGGCTCTTCCGGCCTGGACGGCGCCCAGGCTTCGCAAGCGAAGACCTTGGGATCACGGGGGGGAAGAAAGAACGGAAGTGAGACCGTCAGCTTCCCGGCCCGCCCGGGGCCCCACAAGTTAAGGCTTGTTAATTTTTATGAGAATCAATTCTATTTGATTAAATGTCATCTAAATATATTTATTCAAAACAATTAATAACATATCTCGGAGTCGCAATTGGAGGTTTTGATCAATGCTCGCGGCGGACGATGCGGCCCTCCCGCAGCACGAACCGCACCTGTTCGAGGGTGGTGATGTCCTTCAGGGGGTCGCCGTCCACCGCGATGATGTCCGCGGTGCGGCCGGGCTCCAGGGTGCCGATCTCCGCCTCGAGCCGCAGCAGCCGGGCGGCGGTCAGGGTGGCGCTCTGGATGGCCTGTAGGGGCGTCATGCCGTAGCTCACGAGGTACCGGAAATCCATGGCCACCTGGCCGTGCTCGAAGACGCCGATGTCGGTGCCGTAGGCGATGGGAACGCCGGCGTCGAGGGCGGCCTTGAACCCGGCTCGCCGCAGGGGCAGGATGGCGCGGGCCTTGGCCAGGGAACCCTGGGGGACCTTGTAAGGGTTCCCCGGCAGCAGGATGGATTCGAGGGCATAGAGCGTGGGCACGAGGAAGGTGCCGCGGGCCTTCATCTCCTTGGCGGTGGCGGGGCTCAGCAGGCTGCCGTGCTCGATGGAACGGACGCCGGCCACCGTGGCCTCGAGAATGCCGGCATCGCCGTGGGCGTGGGCGCAGACATCCATGCCGCGCCGGTTGGCCTCGTCGACGATGGCCTTGAACTCCGCCGGGCTGAAGCTGGGCGCGGCGGGGTCGTCATGGTTGGACAGCACGCCGCCGGTGGCGTGGATCTTGATGAGGTCCACGCCCCGCTTGCGCCATTCCCGGACGGTGTGCCGGGCCGCATCGGGGGAATCCACGATGTGGTCGTCCTGGGTGTGGAGGTGGGGGGGGAACCCGTTGAGGTCTCCGTGCCCCCCTGTGATGGAGAGGGCGGGACCGGCCACCAGCAGGCGTGGGCCGGGGACATCACCGCGGGCGATGGCTTCGCGCAGGGCCACATCACCGAAGCCGGCAGAGGCACCCACATCCCGCACCGTGGTGAAGCCGGCCTGGAGGACCTTGCGGGCGTTCACCACGCCATCGAGGACCAGGGCCCCTTGGGTGCGCTTGAGATAGCCCAGCTCGCCCAGGCCCGCGGGAATGAGTAGGTGGGTGTGGCAGTCGATGAGGCCCGGCAGCAGGGTGCGGTCGCCCAGATCGACCGTGTCCGCATCGGCGGGCGGTGCGCCGGGTTGGATGCGGCCATCCTTCACCCAGACCTGGCCCGGAGTCTCCACCTTCCCGGTGCGGACATCCAGCAGCCGCGCTGCCTTCAGGACGAGCGGGCGCTCCTGGGCGGAAAGCGTGAGGCCGAGAAGGCTGACGAGGAGGCAGCGCAGGATCATGGGGGCTCCGGGGAGGTGGCCTACGATAGCCCAAAGCCCCATCCTGCGCGCCCCGTTTCCATGATTCCGGAGGCTCTCCGCCCCTACACCTTCTTGGTGGACTTCTGCCGGATCCGTTTGGGCGGCGCGCCCTTGCCCCTCTTCGGCGCCTGCTTGGCGGCGGGCTTGGGGCCTTCCTTCTTCTTGGGGCGGGGCCGGGCCTTGACCTTGTCCACCCGCTGGGCCTGGAGGGACTCGTTGCTGCGGGAGGGCTTCAAGCCTTCGCCGGGATCCAGGATGCGGCGCACGGGAGCCACTTCCGGCTCCTCACCCTCGCCGGTCTTCTTCTTCTGGACGCTGAGGCGCAGGGGTACGCCCGCCAGGCCGAATTGCTCGCGCAGGCGGTTCTCCATGTAGCGCACATAGCTGAAGTGCAGCCCGCGGTCCGTGTTGGCCTTCACCACGAAGCTGGGCGGCCGCACGCCCACCTGGGTCATGAAGTAGAGCTTGGGGAGCTTGCCGTCGATGGCGTGGGGGCTCATGGCGCTCACGGTCTCGCGAAGGAACCGGTTCAGCTCGCCCGTGGGAATGCGGCGGCCATGGGCCTCGGCGAGGGTGTCGATCATGCCGAACAGCTTGGACACCCGCTGCCCCGTGAGGGCCGAGAGGAAGATCATGGGCGCGTGGTGCAGAAAGCCCAGGCTGCGGCGCAGGTCCTCCTCGGCGCCGTAGATGGTGTGGGTGTCCTTCTCGACGAGGTCCCACTTGTTCACCACGAGGATGACGGCGGCCCCGGCCTCCTGGGCATAGCCGGCGATGACGGCGTCCTGGTGCGTGGCACCTTCCACGGCGTCCAGCAGGAGCAGGCTCACATCGGCCCGGGCCATGGCCTGCTTGGCCTTGAGGATGCTGAGCTTCTCCGCACCCTCGTGGGTCTTGCCCTTCTTGCGGATGCCGGCCGTGTCGATCATCCGGTAGACCCGGTCCTTCACATGGAAGACCGTGTCCACGGTATCGCGCGTGGTGCCGGCGACTTCGCTGACGAGGCTGCGCTCATAGCCCAGCAGGCGGTTCGTGAGGGACGACTTGCCCACATTGGGCCGGCCGATGAGGGCGAAGCGCAGCTCGTCGGACAGGGAATGGCTCTCGGCCTCCTCCGGCGTGCGGTGGAAGGGCAGGCGGGCCCGCAGGGCCTCGATCAGCTCGGGGACGCCCGCCCCGTGGGCGGCGGAGATGGCCAGCACCTCGTCGAAGCCCAGCCCGTAGAAGCCGGCGTCCGGCGCGCCACCCTTCATGCCGTCGAGCTTGTTGATGACGAGGAGGATGGGCTTGCCCTGGCGGCGCAGGCGCGCGGCGATCTCCTCGTCGCCGGCGGTGAGGCCGTCGTGGCCGTCCACCAGCAGGATGGCGACATGGGCTTCGCCCAGCGCGGCCTCGGCCATGCGGGTGATGCCCTGGGTGATGACATCGTCGCCCTCGAAGTCGAGGCCGCCGGTGTCCACCAACTCGAAGACCTCCTCGGCCTCGCCCTCCTCGCTCAGGCAGGTGACGCGGCCGTAGCTGCGGTCCCGGGTCATGCCCGGCAGGTCGTGGACCAAGGCCGCGCGGCTGCGGGTGAGCCGGTTGAAGAGGGTGGACTTGCCCACATTGGGGCGTCCGCAGAGGGCGACGAGGGGCAGTTTCATAGTTGTTCCAAGCCTTCCAGTCTATCGGGCATGGGGCGAAAGGGCACGGGCGGATTTCGCAGGGGCGGCTACAGTGGACCGATCGTCCCCGGGGTGTCCATGATCCGTCCTCTGTCCATGTTCATCGTCTCCTCGATGCTGGTTGCGGCTCCCACCCCGAAGGTCCTCAGCCCCACCGCCACGGTGCAGAAGCAGATCGAGACCTTCAATGCCCACGACCTGGAGGGCTTCCTGGCCCTCTTCGCGGAGGAGGTCGAAGTCTCCGAGATCCCCGGCACCTCGGCCCCCACCGGCAAGGCCCGCCTCCGGGAGCTCTATGCGGCGCGCTTCCAGGCGAACCCGGACCTTCACGCCTCCGCCGAGGCCCAGATGGTGTCCGGCGACTTCGTGATCCAGAAGGAGAAGATCAAGGGCCGGGCGGGCAAGGGGCCCCTGGTGGCGGTCACCATCTACCAGGTGAAGGCGGGGAAGATCGTGCGGATGTGGTCGTTGAGGGATTAGGGGGACAGTCCCGCCCTTCATCTCGTCCGATACCAGGGATGACCAGCCCACTCGACGCTGGATCCCGGCCGCGCATGCGCGGCCGGGGCGCAAAAAAAACGCGCCCAAGGGGCGCGTTTTTTGGCGGGGCTGACGGGGCTCGAACCCGCGACTTCCAGCGTGACAGGCTGGCACTCTAACCGACTGAGCTACAACCCCTTGCGTTTGTTGCATTTCACCAGGTGACTGGTGGGCGATGACGGGCTCGAACCGCCGACATGCTGCGTGTAAGGCAGCTGCTCTACCGACTGAGCTAATCGCCCGAATCGCCGAACCCTGATGTTCACACACGATGCGGGAGGGGTCAAGGCCAAAGCTCTGCGTTGAGGGATCCAGACTGGTCTGGTAAGGTTTTAAGACTTCCGTGCCAGGGGTTCCCGCGGACCAACGCTGGTGTCGGTGTGACCCTGGTCGACCCATCGGCCGTGGCCTAGGGATGTTTCTGGAGGGTGGCCTGTGGCGCTGCTGGAACTGGCGAATCTGACGCTCCGAACCCCGGATGGGGACGGCCCCGTGGCGCGCATCCTGGCCCAGATGCCGGATCCCATGCGGCCGGATCTGCCGGCCATCCTGTTCGTGATCGTCCTGCTCGTGGTGCTCTACCTCTACCTCCGGGTGGTCTTCTTCCAGCCCATCACGAAGGTGATGGCGGACCGTGACCGCGACCTGAGCGCCGGCGGTGACGCCAAGGCCCAGGCCTCGGCGCAGCTCGAGGCCCGCCAGAAGGACTACCAGGGCCGCCTGAAGGATCTGCGCGCCCAGGCCTTCGAGCGGCGCAAGGCCCTGGCGGATGCCGCGGGCCGGGAGAAGCAGGGCCTTCTCGATGAGGCGCGCACCAAGGCTCAGGCCGAACGGCAGGCGGCAGTGGCGTCCCTGAAGGCCCAGCAGGCGGAAGCCCGACAGAACCTGCTGGCCCAGGTGGATGCGCTCTCCGAGTCCATGGCCCAGTCCCTTCTGAAGCAGGCCTGAGCATGACGATGCTGACCCGACTGACCCTCTCCGCCGCGCTGGCGCTCAGTCCCTTGGGGCTCGCGGCCCAGGCGCATGATGCCCACGCGGCCCCCGCCGCCGAAAAACACGAAGCCCAGCCTGCCGGCCATGAGGCCCAGCCCGCCGGGCATGACGCCCAACCCGCCCATCACGGGGCTCCCGAGGCTGGCCATGAAGCCGCTCCCGGACACGGCGACACCCACGGTGGGGCCCACCACGGCCCGGCCATGAAGCTCTTCGGCAAGGAATACGGCAACCTGGGCGCCTTCCTGGTCCAGCTGATGAACTTCGCCATCTATGGCGCCGCCCTGTTCTTCATGCTGAAGGGTGCCCTGTCGGTCATGTTCAAGTCCCGCAAGGAAGAGCTGGAGACGCTGCTCGCCCAGGCGGCGAAGGACAAGGCCGAGGGCGAGGCCCAGATGAAGGACATGGAAGCGAAGATGGCCGGGCTCGAAGGCGAGCTGGCGGGCATTCTCGCCAAGGCCGAGGCGGATGGCGAGGTCGAGAAGCAGCGCCTGCTCGAGGCCGCCAAGGCCGAGGCCGTCCAGATCCTGGCCCAGGCCCAGGCCGAGATCGGCTTCCAGAAGCGCCAGGCCGAACAGGAACTGCGCGCCCTGGTGGCGGAGCTGGCGGTGGAAGGTGCCGCCAAGCGCCTGGAGGCCAAGCTGCAGGGGCCCGAGGCCTCCAAGACCGCCGGCGGGGTCATTGATCGCGCCATTCAGCAGATTGGAGGCGCCCAGTGAGCAGCCGCCTGACCGCCCGGCGCTACGCCAAGGCCCTTCTCCAGATCGGCGACCAGCAGGGCAATGTGCCCCAGCTGCAGCAGGAGCTGGAAATGGTGGCCGCCGCCGTGACCGCCAATGCCGATCTCTCCCGCCTGGTGGCCTCGCCCCTGGTGCTCCCCACCAAGAAGGCGGAAGTCTTCGAGACCATCCTCGCCACGGCCAAGGTCAGCCAGACCCTGCGGCACTTCTTCCGCGTGGTGGCCGAGGCCGGCCGCCTGAACCTCCTTCCGGAGCTCCGCCGGACCTTCGCGGATCTGGTGGACGAGCGGGCGGGCATCGTCGAGGCCAAGGTGGCCAGCGCCCAGCCCCTCAGCGAGGCCCAGGCCCAGGCGCTGGTGGCCTCCCTGGCCGCCCGCACGGGCAAGACCATCCGCCTCACCTGGAGCCAGGACGCCACCCTTCTGGGCGGCCTCAAGGTGCAGGTGGGCTCCACGGTCCTGGATGCCTCGCTCCAGGGCCAGCTCCGCCAGCTCAAGACCCAGCTTCTCTCCGCTTAATTCATTCGCTTTCAACTCGCAGGTTTGGAGGACTTCATGGACATTCGCGCGGAAGAGATTTCCCGCATCATCCGCAGCCAGATCGAAGGCTTCGATGCCCAGGTGGATGTGGCCGAGGTCGGCACCGTCATCAGCGTTGGTGACGGCATCGCCCGCGCCTACGGCCTCGAGAAGGCCATGGCCGGCGAGCTGCTGGAACTCCCCCACGGCGTCATGGGCCTGGCCTTCAACCTGGAAGAGGACAATGTCGGCATCATCCTGCTGGGCGACGCCGCCGCCATCAAGGAAGGCGACACCGTCAAGCGCACCGGCAAGATCATGTCCGTCCCCGTGGGCCCCGCCTTCGTGGGCCGCGTGATCGACGCCCTCGGCAATCCCATCGATGGCAAGGGGCCCATCCAGGCCGCCAAGACCAACCCCATCGAGCAGATCGCCCCCGGCATCGTGGACCGCAAGAGCGTGCACGAGCCCATGCAGACCGGCCTCAAGGCCATCGACAGCCTGATCCCCATCGGCCGCGGCCAGCGCGAGCTGATCATTGGCGACCGCCAGACGGGCAAGACCGCCGTCGCCGTGGACACCATCATCAACCAGCGCGATACCGGCGTGATCTGCATCTATGTGGCCATCGGCCAGAAGCGCTCCACCATCGCCCAGGTGGTGAAGACGCTCGAAGAATACGACGCCATGAAGCACACCATCGTGGTGGCGGCGTCGGCCTCCGAAGCCGCCCCGCTGCTCTTCCTGGCCCCCATGACCGGCGCGGCGCTGGGCGAGTACTTCATGTGGCACGGCAAGGATGGCCAGCCTGCCGGCAAGGACAATCCCGGCGGCCATGTCCTCTGCATCTACGACGATCTGTCCAAGCAGGCCGCGGCCTACCGCGAAATCTCCCTGCTGGTGCGGCGCCCTCCCGGACGCGAAGCCTACCCCGGCGATGTGTTCTACCTCCACTCCCGCCTGCTGGAACGGGCCTGCAAGCTCAGCGACGAGCGCGGCGCCGGCTCGCTGACGGCCCTGCCGGTCATCGAGACCCAGGCCGGCGATGTGTCCGCCTACATCCCCACCAATGTCATCTCCATCACCGACGGCCAGATCTTCCTTGAGAGCGACCTCTTCAACGCGGGCGTCCGCCCGGCCGTGAATGTGGGCATCTCCGTGAGCCGCGTGGGCGGTTCCGCCCAGGTGAAGGCCATGAAGTCCGTGGCCGGCACCATCAAGCTCGACCTGGCCCAGTACCGCGAGCTGGCGGCCTTCGCCCAGTTCGGTTCCGATCTCGACAAGGCCACCCTGGCCCAGCTGAACCGTGGCCAGCGCCTGGTGGAGATCCTGAAGCAGGGCCAGTACCAGCCCATGGCCGTGGAGAAGCAGGTGGTCATCATCTGGGCCGCCACCAACGGCTACACGGACGACCTGCCGGTCGCCCAGGTGCGCCGCTTCGAATCCGAGTTCATGGCCTACCTTGATGTGAACGCCCCCGAGGTGCTGCGCGGCATCCGCGACACCAAGGTGCTCAGCGACGACGCCAAGGCCCAGCTCAAGACCCAGGTGGCGGCCTTCAAGGAGACCTTCCAGGCCTCCCTGAACCAGACCGCGGGAGCCTAGTCCGATGGCCGGTCTCCAGGACATTCGCCGCCGCATCCGGTCGGTGAAGAACACCCAGCAGGTCACCAAAGCGATGAAGATGATCTCCGCGGTCAAGCTGCGGAAGTCTCAGGAGCGCCTGGTGGCCCTGCGCCCCTACGCCGGCAAGATGATGGAAGTCGTCCGCCGCGTCGTGGGGCGCATCAAGGGTGACGCCGAGATTCAGCCGGGTCCCGCCGCCCAGGCCTTCCTGTCCCCCCGCGAGGAGAAGCGCATCCGCGTGGTTCTCGTGGCCTCCGACAAGGGTCTCTGCGGCGGCTTCAACGCCAATGTGCTCAAGGCCGCCAACGCCTTCGTGGCCGAGTGCCCCGCCGAGATCGTGCATCTGGATGTGGTGGGCAAGCGCGCGGCCGAATGGGCCCGGAAGCGCAACATGACGCCGGCCGGGGAATACCTCGGCCTCCCGCTCACGGGCTTCCAGCGGGTGGTGACGGAGATCTCCGGAAGCGCCGCCGCTCAGTACCATGCGGGCGAGATCGACGCGCTCTATGTGATCTACAACTACTTCAACAGTGCCGTGGCGCAGACGCCCACGGTGTTCCGGGTCTTCCCCATGGAGCTGGACCGCCGTTCCGAAGGCCGCGATGCCGTCGAGGTGTCCCACCTGCTCGAACCCGATCCCAATGCGGTGCTGGAGACCCTGCTGCCCCGCTTCGTGGAGACGGAGCTGCTCCGCAACCTGCTGGAGAGCAGCGCCTCCGAGCATGGCGCCCGCATGGCGGCCATGGACAAGGCCAGCAGCAACGCCGGCGACATGATCGCCAAGCTGACCCTGACCATGAACAAGATCCGCCAGGCCAGCATCACCAACCAGATCATCGAGATCGTGTCCGGCGCCAACGCCTAAGCTCTTCTGCCCATTCCTTCGTCGAGGTCCCCCATGTCAACCAACCTTCAAGGCCGCGTGATCGCCATCGTCGGTCCCGCCGTGGATGTCGAGTTCGGCAGCCACCTGCCCGAAATCATGAACGCCCTGCTCACGGATATCGCTGGTGTCTCCGTCACGCTGGAGGTGCAGCAGCACCTTGGCGAGAACCGCGTCCGCTGCGTGGCCATGCAGCCCACCGAGGGCATGGTCCGCGGCCAGATCGTGACCGACACCGGCAAGCCCATCAATGTGCCGGTGGGTCCCGAGACCCTGGGCCGCATCATCAATGTGGTGGGCGACCCCGTGGATGAGCGCGGCCCCATCGGCCACAAGATGACGCTGCCCATCCACCGCGAAGCCCCCAAGTATGAAGATCTGAACACCTCCTCCGAGATGTTCGAGACGGGCATCAAGGTCATCGACCTGTTGGAACCCTACGCGAAGGGCGGCAAGACGGGCCTCTTCGGCGGCGCCGGCGTGGGCAAGACCGTGCTCATCATGGAACTCATCAACAACATCGCCAAGGGCCACGGCGGCTACTCCGTGTTCGCCGGTGTGGGCGAGCGCACCCGCGAGGGCAACGACCTCTGGCACGAGATGATGGATTCCGGCGTCATCGACAAGAACGACCTGTCGAAGAGCAAGGTGGCGCTCATTTACGGTCAGATGACCGAACCGCCCGGAGCCCGTGCCCGCGTGGCGCTCACCGGCCTCACCGTCGCCGAGTACTTCCGCGATGTGGAAGGCAAGGATGTGCTGCTCTTCGTGGACAACATCTTCCGCTTCACCCAGGCCGGTGCCGAAGTGTCCGCACTGCTGGGCCGCATGCCCTCTGCCGTGGGCTACCAGCCCACGCTGGCCACGGAAATGGGCGAGCTGCAGGAGCGCATCACCTCCACCAAGAAGGGCTCCATCACCTCGGTGCAGGCCGTGTATGTGCCCGCGGACGACTACACGGACCCCGCGCCCGCCACCACCTTCGCCCACCTGGACGCCACCACGAACCTCTCCCGTGAGATCGCGGCTCTCGGCATCTACCCCGCTGTGGATCCCCTGGCCTCCACCAGCCGCCTGCTGGATCCCCGCATCCTGGGCGACCACCACTACAACACCGCCATGCGCGTGAAGGCGATCCTGCAGAAGTACAAGGAACTGCAGGACATCATCGCCATTCTGGGCATGGACGAACTGAGCGACGACGATAAGCTCGTGGTGGCCCGCGCCCGCAAGATCCAGCGCTTCCTCAGCCAGCCCTTCTTCGTGGCCGAGCAGTTCACGGGCATGCAGGGCAAGTATGTGAAGCTCGAGGACAGCATCAAGGGCTTCAGCGAGATCTGCGACGGCAAGTGGGACCACCTGCCCGAGCAGGCCTTCTACCTCGTCGGCACGATCGAAGAAGCCGTCGAGAAGGCCGAGAAACTGGCCGCCGTATAGCCTTGTCTTTCTCCAACTCGGAATCCGCGCAGGCGGATTCCGAGCCTTGAAAAGAGCCCGCCATGTCTCAGACCATCAAATTGGAAGTGGTGACCCCGGAGCGGCCGGTGTTCTCGGCCGAGGTGGCCGAGGTGCAGTTCCCCACGGCCGCCCGCGGGTACTACGGCATCCTGCCGGGCCACACGCCGCTGATGACGGAAGTCGGCGACGGCCTCCTGTACTACATCCAGGAGGGCCAGAAACACTGGATCACGGTCTTCGGCGGCTTCGCTGAGGTGGGCCCCGACCGTGTCACCATCCTGGCCCGCGAAAGCGAGACGGTGGACATGATCGACCTGGAGCGGGCTGAAGCTTCCCGCCAGCGGGCCCTCACGCTCCTCAAGGAAGCCCAGACGGAGCACGACATCGCCGCCGCCCAGGCCAAGCTCAACGCCAGCCTCACCCGCCTGCAGGCCGCGGGCCACCCCGCCGGTCACGGATTCTGAGCCTGGCCGCCGAGAGCGGGTTGATGATGCGGATCCGGGTGATGCTGGATCCGCTCGTTTTCTGGAGACCTCTTGTCTGATCTGCTGATTCTCGATCCCAGGCCGCTGCGGGACCTCCTCGACATTGGGGCGGGACCGGAGCTGGTGCAGGAGCTGATCGGACTTCTGAAGGAGGATGCGCCCCCCCGTATCGCCTCCGTGCAGGCCGCACTGGCCTCCGAAGATGCCGCGACGGTCATCCAGGAAGCCCATCAGCTGAAGGGGGCCCTGGGCAACCTCGGGCTGCAGAAATTCGCGGGCCTCGCAGCCCAGATCGAGGCCCATGCCCGCGAGGGTTGCCTCGACCCGGCGCGCGCGCTGGCGGGGCTTCTGCCGGCCGCCTACGAAGAGGCTCTGGCCGCGCTTCAGGACGCCTTTCCGGAATCCTGACCGCCGGTTTCTACCAGACCAACCGCTCGTCCTGGGTCAGCAGGCGCACGCGGGCATCGCCCAGGGCCTCGAGCTGGGGCAGCATGGTGGCCTTGTCACCGGGGGTGAGGTGATAGATCCTCACCGGCACGGCGCGGCTGAGTTTGGTGAGTTCGGCGCCCAGTTTGGCGGGGGTGAGGTGCTTGGAGGCTTCCGCCAGCCAGGCCTGCTCATTGGGGAAGCTGGCCTCCGTGATGACCAGCCGCAGGTTCGGCGTAGCGTTGGCCACCTCCCAGATGCGGTCGGTTTCGGCGGTGTCGCTGGTGAAGATGAAGGCGTCCTTCCCGTCGTCCACCTTGTAGCCCACGCAGGGCACCAGGTGGTTCACGCGGATGGGGGTGATGTGGAGGCCGCACACATGGTACGAGCGCTCAGGCTCGACTTCCGTGTAGCGGATGGTGGGATCGTTGGGACTGGGGATCACGCTGAAATCGGGCCACAGCTCATCGTTGAAGAGATGGCGCCGCAGCACATCGAGGGTCTCGGGCAGAGCGTGGATCTCCACGGCCTCGTGCGTGTGGCCGAAGATGTTCTTGGTGAAGAAGGGCAGCGTGCAGATGTGATCCAGGTGCGAGTGGCTGAGGAACACATGCTGGATCTTCACCTGCTCAGCCACCGTCAGGGCGGCCGTGATGGAGCCTGCGTCGATGGCCACGCAGCCGTTCACCAGCAGCCCCGTCAGGCGCTCGCCGTCGGCTTCCCCGCCACTGCAGCCCAGGATCCGGAGTTCCATCGTCCCTCGGAGAATGAGCCTCCATCATACGGAAAAGGGGCGCTGGAAAGCGCCCCTTTCACGCCCGGTGGCTCAGGTCAGAACCGGATGCCGCCGTAGACGCCGATCTGGACCTGGGGTGCCAGGGCTTCGGTGAGGTCCTGGCGCGTGCTGGTGGTGTCCTTCTTGGTGAGGGGCGCGGCCACCTCGAAGAGGAAGAAGGGGCTCACCACGGGGGTGGGGATGCTGAAGCCCACATTCACCCGGGCCCAGGGACGGCCCAGGGTGCTGTCGGTGCTGGCTCCGGAGGTGGGGCGGAAGCTGAGCTTCTCGGAGCGGTACTCCACGCCGGCGCCCACATTGACGAGGAGCTTCCAGTTCACCATGGCGCCCGCAGCCCAGTACTGGTTCTCCAGCTCGCCGTACTTGGTGCCGCCGTAGGTCAGGTCGCCGGTGGTCTTGTTGTGCCAGGTGGCGTTCACCTGGAGGGCTGCCACCTTGAGGTCGAGCACATCGAAGCCTCCGCGGATGCCGAAACCCGTGGGACTCACGGCGTCATATTTCTGGGTGCCGAGGGCACCCGACGCGGCCTGGGCTTTGCCCACCTGCTTGTCCAGCAGGAGGCCCACCTCGCCACCGAAGGCTGGAAGTACGGCCAGCATGGGCACGAACAGCAGCGTCTTTCGCATGGGAAGCCTCCAAATCAGACGAATACTGCATCATCGGCCCGGAACCCCACCCGGTCAACCTCCTTTGGATCGAGGATGTACGGTCCGGGTGACTTTGCTACCCTCCAGGGATGCGGGCCCACCTGCGCTTCCTGATTCTGGACGATTTCGACCCCGATACCGGGGAGCTGGCGTTGCGTGTGGCCTTCCAGCCCGGCCCCGATCCCGGCCTGGAGTTGATCCGCCTCAGGCTCCACCTGGGCCGGGCGGGGAACCCGCTGGACCCCCTCAGCCGGGAGCTGCGGACCCATGTCCAGATGCCGGTGCCCCCCCTCTGGGAGCATGGCCTCAAGACGATCGTCCACGCCATCGAAGAGGAACTGGCCGCTCCTGAGGGGCGCAATCCCCTGCGCTACCTGTGGGTGCGGACCCAGCTCCTCCATCCTGCCGACCCGGCCCACTCCACCCCGAACCATCCCGTGCCACGGCAGGTGGAGGTGCTCCGGGACTGGGCCAACCGGCTGGATCAGGAGGGGCAGACCCTGCGTGCCGCCGAGATCCTGGACCGCCTGCTGCTGCTGGCGCCCAAGGATGTGGCCAGCCTCGCCTACCTGGCCAGCTTCTTCCGGGCCCAGGGCATGGCCGAGGAGATGGCCGCGGTGGCGGAGCGGTGGATCAAGGCGGAGCCCGGGCGCGTGGAGGCGCACCTGCGCCAGGGGGAGGCCCTGCTGCGTCTGGGGCGCGCCCAGGAGGCCCGCGCCGCCTTCGAGGCCGTGCTGAAGATCCATCCCGTCCACCTCCTGGCCCACCTCGGCATGGCCCAGGCCCTCGGCCTGATGGGCGGGAATCCCTTTCCCCACCTGGACGCCGCGCAGGAGCTGGATCCGGCGGCCACGGCCTCGGTGCTGCGGGAGACCTTCGACTACCGGCTCCTAGTCCCCCCAGACGGGGACCGGCTCCACGGGCTGGATGGACTGCCCTCGCTGCTGGGCATCTCCGGGGCCGAGGTCCAGGACTTCGTCCAATTTCTCGGGCTTCCGCTCAGCGGACCCGAGGGGACCGTGCGCGAGTCGGAGCTGGCCCGCTGGGTGGGCGTCATGAACCGCTATGCCCTGCTGCCCGGCGGGCTGCACTGGTCCGCACCCACGCCGCGGCACCTCCCTGAACTGGCCTGAACCCGGTGGATGACTCTGAAGGGCGGAAGGTCCGGCCGGGTTCTGCAGGGTCTGCTTGGCCTGGCGGTCCGGGTCTTGCGATGATGAGGTTTGCCCCGGGGAGCCCCATGTCCGTCCTGCTCAGCACCGACCTGCCCTTTCCCGTTTTCCGTCGGGGCAAGGTCCGGGATGTGTACGACCTTGGGACCGAGCTGCTCATCGTCGCCACGGACCGCATCAGCGCCTTCGATTGCGTGATGCCCGAAGGCATTCCCGACAAGGGGCGCATCCTCACCGCGGTGGCGTCGTACTGGTTTGCGGCCACGGAGGATCTGGTGCCGAACCATTTCCGCGGTCACCCCGGCTGGCCCGCGGCCCTGGAGGCTCACCGGAAGGACCTGGCCGGGCGCGCAGTCATCGTGGAGAAGACCCGGCCCCTGCCCGTGGAATGCGTGGTGAGAGGCTATCTGGCCGGCAGCGGCTGGAAGGAATACCAGGCCGGCGGCAGCGTCTGCGGCGTGGCGCTGCCGTCGGGGCTCCGCTTGGCGGATCGGCTGCCCGAGCCCATCTTCACGCCCGCCACCAAGGCTGAGGAGGGGCACGACGAGAACATCAGCTTCGAGCGCATGGCCGGCATTGTGGGTGGGGAGCTGGCGGTCCGGTTGCGGGACCTCAGCCTGGCTTTGTACCGGCGCGGCGCCGAACTGGCGGCCCGGAAGGGGATCCTGCTGGCCGATACCAAGTTCGAATTCGGCCTCAGCGCCTCGGGAGAACTGCTGCTCATCGACGAGGCGCTCACGCCGGACAGCAGCCGCTACTGGCTGGCCGACAGCTGGGCGCCCGGCCAGAATCCGCCGAGCCTGGACAAGCAGTACCTCCGCGACTACCTGGAGACCCTGCCCGATTGGGACAAGCAGCCCCCGGCGCCGCACCTCCCGGAGGCTGTGATTCAGGGCATCCGCGCCCGCTACCTGGATCTCGCGGGCCGCTTCGGCATCGACTAGCGTTCCTTCAGGACCCCGGGGTCCCCCGTCAGGCCGAGGCGCAGGCGGGCGGGCTCCAGCCAGCGCCGCAGGGCGCCGTTCAGGGCTCCCAAGGTGAGGGTCTCCAGGCGGGCGGGATGGACGGCCCGGCCGCGGACCTCGTTCATCGCCTCGGCGATCCGGGCCTCCGGATGCAGGGTGAGCAGGGCGCGGCCCGCGGTCCAGGCGGCGCGGGCGCGGCGCAGATCCACTTCGGTGAACCCGCGCTGCCGCAGGGCTTCCAGTCGCGCACCGAGGCTGGCCCGGGCCGCGGGGGCTGAGGTCTCGCCATCCAGCGTGGCCACCAGGCACGGCGGTTCGATTCGCAGCTTCACGGGGTAGAGGGCGGGATCCTCGGGCAGCAGCAGCATGAGCAGGGCTTCCGCCTCCGGCGCGAGGTCGGCGGGGGCGGCGGCCACGGCCTGGACCCGCAGAGGGGCACCGGTTGCGGGGACCAGAAGCGGGTTCGGCACCGTGGCGGCCGGAGTGGGTGCGGCCGGGGCCGTGGATGTCGGGGCATTGGTTGCAGGGGCGGTGGAGGCCGGGGGTGCCGGGGGCGTGGCCGTCCAGGTGCCGAAACTCAGCAACACGAGCCGCTTCGCCTGTTCCAGACCCAGGTCGCCGTGCAGGATCAACACGGCCCGGTCGGGGCGGAAGGCCCGGGCCCGGAAGGCCAGCAGATCCTCCAGGGTGACGGCGCCCAGGCCGGCGATGGTCGGCGTCCGGAGCGACTGTTCCGGTTCGAGGGCGCGGCGCAACCGCGCATGGGGCGAAGCGTCCAGGCGGCCGGCTTCCCGCCAGCAGGCGAGGCGCTGGACCTCCAGGACGAAGGGATCGAAGACCGCCCGGAGCACCCGGTCCGCCAGCAGGCCGAGGGCCCGGTCCTGGTCTCGGCTCCGGGCCACCAGGCGCCAGGAAATGCCCTCGTGGTCCAGCCCTTGAACCAGCCGGATCCCCGAGCCCTCCAGGGCTTCATCGATGTCCTGGGCCTTCAGGGATCCCGCATCGGCCTGGTCGAGCATGCGCAGGGCCAGGACCGCGAGTTCGGGACGGCCGGGCGGCCCGTCGCCGGGTTCCAGGTCCAGTTGGAGGCGGATCCGCACCAGGGGCCGCTCGTGATCCTCCAGGTGCACCACGCGAAGGCCGTTGGGCAGGGTGAACCGTTGGACGCCGACGGGACCCGCGGGCGACTGGGCCCAGATCAGGCCCGGGAGGGCGAGGGTGGCCCAGGCGGTGGTCAGGGCCGTGGCCAGGGGTCTCATCGTTTCTCCGGAGCGAGCTGGGCCTCGAGCAGCTTGAGGGTGCGGAGGCGTTCGCTGGCATTGAGCATCCGGAGCTGCCGGAGGCCTTCGGCCACCAGGTGCTCGCGCTGGGCGAGGTCCTCGATGCGCGTGGCGGCCAGGGCCTTCAGGACCCGCGCCATCTCGGCATCCAGCGGGTCCTTGCCCTCGTCAGCGTCCGGTTGCAGCAGGACGGTGGTGCGGTGGGTGGGTCTCAGCCAGGTCCGTGCCGCGGCCTGGACGGCCTCGGGGCCGAGGGTCCGCAGGCGCTGGATCTCCAGGTCCGAGAGACGCCAGTCCCCGCCCTCGACCCAGGCGAGGCCCAGGCTCCGGGCCAGGTTGGCGGGGTCATCCTGGGCGACCAGGTGATCCACCTCGAGGCGGGCCAAGGCCTTCTGCCATTCGTCCAGGGGGATGGGCTCCTGCTGGAGGCGCAGGATCTCCGTATGCAAGGCGCCTTCCACTTCCGCGAGGCTGTGCCCCTCGGCTGGAGTCAGGTCGGCGACCAGGAGGCCCCGCAGCCGGCCGCCGGGCACATCCAGCTGGATTTCCGCATGTTCGGCCAGGGCCTTCTGGGCCACGAGCTTGAGGGGCAGGCGGCTTGACCGGCCACCCCCGAGCAGCTGGGCCGCCATGCAGAGGGCGAGGTGGTCGGCCTGGGCCCGGGGGGGGATGCGCCAGCCCACCAGCAGGCGGGGGGCCGCCCCCAGGGCGGCCTGGACCCGCCGATCCCCCAGGTCCGCCGGGATCTCCGGGAGGATCGGATCCTCGACCTCCTTGGTGGCCGGCAGGAGGCCGAAGTGGCGCTCCACGACGGGCCGCACCGCATCCATGCCGAGGCTGCCCACGACGATTAGGATGAGGCGCTCCGGACCGCAGGCATGCCGCGCCCAGGCCCGGAGGTCGGAGCGGCGCAGGGCCTCGATCGCCGGCAGGTTGTCGGCCAGATCGCGGCCATAGGGGTGGCCGGGCAGGGCGGCGCCCCGCAGCAGGGCGATGCCCTGGCGCCCGGGCAGCCGCAGGTCCGCGATGAGCGCCGAGCGGGCCTGCGAGAAGCGGCTCAGCTGGAGTGTGGCCAGGCGCTGGGCCTCGGTGCGGCACCAGAACTCGAAAGCCTCGGTGGGAAGCTCAGTCTGCACCACGAGGGCATCCGGCCCGGCGCTGGCGGTCTGGTGCCCACCCCTGGCCGCGTAGGTGTCCGCCAGAGGCGAGGCTGAAAACCGGACCCGCAGGGCGGCCTGCAGGGCCTGGAGACTCGACTCCAGGGCTGGGGCCTGGGTGGCCGTGGCAGGATCCTTCTGTAGGCGCAGCCGCTCCAGGCGGAGGGCCTCCAACAGGCCCTCCTCCTGCTGCAGGAGGGCATCCAGGGAGGCCGGCCCATGGGCGGAATCCAGGTCCTCGGGCCAGGTGGCGCCATAGAGGGCCCGGGCCAGCAGATCCGTGGCGCCGGCCAGGGCCGGGGGCTCCTCGGCCCGGCCCCGGCGGAAGACCAGGGTCGCGTGGAAGGCCGTCAGGTCGCGCCGCTCGACGACCAGGAGGCGGATCCCGTTCGCCAGCCGCCGTTCCTGGACATCGCTCAAGCCAGGGGCCTGGGCCCGCAGGCTGGAGGGGGTGAGAAGCCCGGAGATGGCGACAAGGATCGGGACCAGGAATCGCATGGTCCCCAGGGTAGCCCGGGAGGGCGTTATTTGACTCGGATGCTGCCGTTGGTGGTCTCGAGGCGGATCGCCTGCGACCGTCCGGGCACTTTCAGATGGGCGCTGTGCTTGGAGATCTCGATCACCTGGGCCCCGGGCACCTTGATGTCCAGTGAGCCATTGCTGTTCTCGGCGACCAGGTCGCCCGTGGCCCTGCCCAGCTCGACTTCGATGCTGCCGTTGGTGGACTCGAGATGGATGCCTTCGCCCCACCCGTCCAGGTTGCGGGCGCGGATGCTGCCGTTGGTGGTCTCGAGGTTGATGCCGCCCTCCACATCCTCGAGCACGATGCGGCCGTTGGTGGTGCTGCCCCTGAGGCGGGCGGCCAAGCCGCGGCCCTCGATGGGGCCGTTGGTGGTGTCGACCTGTACTTCACCGCGGACGCGGGTGATGAGGATGGCGCCGTTGGTGGCCTCGCAGCGGGCGTAGCCCTCGAGGTTCTCCACGGCCACCGTGCCGTTGGTGGTGCGGAAGTGGCCCAGAAGCTTCCGGGGCACCTGCAGGGTCATCTCGCAGCGGGGGCTGATGTAGACGCCGAAGCTCCAGGAGGGCTGCTGGAAGACCGCCTCGATGTCGAGGTCCTGTCCCTTCCGCTGGAGCACCAGCTCAACCCGGCGCCGCTCGCTGTCGCGGATCTGTGCGGTGAGGGCCACCTCATCCCGCTCCCAGCCGGTCACCCGGATGCCGCCGTTGCGGTTCTTGACCCAGAGTTTCGATCCCTGGGCCAACTTCTCCGTCCGCTGCTCCGTGCGCGATCCCGTCGGCAGGTCCACGCCGATCATGGGCGCTGGCGGGGCCGGGGGCGCGGGCGGCGGTGGGGGGGGCGGCGGAACCTGCGCCAGCAGCGCACTCCCGACCAATAATAGGGGGATCCAGCGGCTGGAAACGGTCATGGCGACTCCCGTGGGAGAAAGAACCAGGGCGGGCCTGGGTGAGAAGTTCACGCTCCGGGGTCGGAGGCGTTTAGTCAGGTTAACCTGGAAGGTCCCCCCGGGAGTCCGCCATGTCCGCTTATGTCCTCTCTGCCACCCGCACCGCCGTCGGCTCCTTCGGGGGTGCCCTGAAACCCCTGAATGCGGTGCAGATGGGCGCCCTGGCCATCGCCGAGGCCCTGGTCCGGGCCGGGGTGGAGCCGGCTGCCGTGGGTGATGTGGTGCTGGGCAATGTGCTCCAGGCCGGCAGCGGCCAGAATGTGGCCCGCCTGGCAGCGCTCAAGGCGGGCCTGCCCCACGCCACGCCGGCCCATACGCCCAACCAGGTCTGCGGATCGGGCCTCAAGGCCGTCGCCCTCGGCGCCCAGTCCATCCTGATGGGCGATGCGGACTTCGTGGTGGCCGGCGGCACCGAGAGCATGTCCAACGCGCCCTACCTGCTGCCCGCGGCCCGCTGGGGCGCTCGGATGGGCCACGCCCAGCTCGTCGACAGCATGATCCAGGACGGCCTCTGGTGCGGCCACGGCGACACCCACATGGGCATCACCGCCGAGAATGTCGCCGCCAAGCACGGCATCACGCGCGAAGCCCAGGATGCCTTCGCGCTTCAGAGCCAGCTGAAAGCCGCCGCCGCCCAGGCTGCCGGGGCCTTCGACCGGGAGGTGTTCGCGGTCACCTTGGCGGGCAAGAAGGGCGACACGGTCTTCAACCGCGACGAGTACATCAAGACCGACGCCTCCGCCGAGGGACTGGCCAAGCTCAAGCCCGCCTTCAAGAAGGACGGCACGGTGACCGCCGGCAACGCCAGCGGCATCAATGACGGCGCCGCAGCCCTGGTGCTGGCCACCGAAGCCGCCGCGAAGTCGCACCAGCCCATCGCCCGCATCCTCGGCTTCGCCCAGGCAGGCGTGGACCCCGCCACCATGGGCCTGGGGCCCGTGCCCGCCATCCGGAAGCTCCTGGCGAAGACCGGCGTGAAGCTGGCCGACATCGACCTCTTCGAGCTGAACGAGGCCTTCGCTGCCCAGAGCCTGGGCGTGCTGGCGGAACTGCCGGAGCTCGATCCCACCAAGGTGAACCTGCGCGGCGGCGCCATCGCCCTGGGCCACCCCATCGGGGCCAGCGGCACCCGCATTCTGGTGACCCTCCTGCATCTGCTCCAGGACGAGCGCAAGAAGCTCGGTCTCGCCGCCCTTTGCATCGGCGGCGGCCAGGGCGTGGCCATGCTGGTCGAGCGCCTCTAGATGAGGATCGGGCTCCCATGATCACCCTCACCCATGTCGGCAAGCAGTACGACCGCATCCACACCGCCCTGGCGGATGTGAGCTTCGGCATCGAGGCCGGGGAGTTCGTGTTCCTCACGGGGCCCAGCGGGGCGGGGAAGTCCACGCTGCTGAAGCTGCTCTTCCGCGAGCAGGTGCCCAGCAGCGGCGAGATCCAGATGGCAGGCCACCGGCTGGCCTCCATGCCGGAGAAGGAGATCCCCCTGCTGCGGCGCAAACTGGGCGTGGTGTTCCAGGATTTCAAGCTCATCCGCAGCCGCACCATCTTCGAGAATGTAGCCTTCGTGCTCAAAGTTCTGGGCGTCAGCGCCGCCGAGCAGAAGCAGCGCACCTTCCGGGCCCTCAAGATGGTGGGCCTCCAGCACAAGCTGAGCAGCTACCCGCTGCAGCTGTCCGGCGGCGAGCAGCAGCGCGTGGCCATCGCCCGGGCCCTGGTGAACGATCCCCTGGTGCTGCTGGCGGATGAGCCCACGGGCAACCTGGACCCCGACCTCGCCCAGGAGATCATGGCCCTCTTCGAGCGCATCAACGGCCAGGGCACCACGGTCATCGTGGCCACCCACGACCGCAGCCTCATCCAGCGCATGAAGAAGCGCGTCATCGGCCTCGACCACGGCCGCATCGCCTTCGACCAGCCCGCGCCCACGAGCCTGGTGACAGTCTGAGGCGTGGTTGGCGGTAGTCTGGAAGCTGCAGACTGGATTCCCATGGCCCAACCCCTCACCGATGCCAAGTTCGTCACTTCCGCGGCCGACGCGAAGAAGCTCGGGGTCTGCCACGCGGAGGTGGCTTTCGTGGGGCGCAGCAATGTGGGGAAATCCTCCCTGCTGAACGCCCTGGCCAACCAGAAGCAGCTGGCGCGGGTGTCCAAGACGCCGGGCCGCACGCGACTCATCAATGTGTTCCTCACCGGCCCCGACCGCTGGATCGTGGACCTGCCGGGCTACGGCTTCGCCACCGGCCCCGCGGCCGAGCGGGCCACCTGGCAGAAGATGGTCGAGGGCTACCTCACGGGGCGCGCCACGCTGCGCATGGTCTTTGTGCTGGTGGATGCGGAAGTGGGTCCCACCAAGCTGGACCACCAGATGATCGAGTGGCTGCGCGCCGAGAGCCTGCCCCACCGCATCGTGGCCACCAAGGCCGACCAGGTGAAGCCGAGCAAGGCCCTCAAGCAGCGCAAGGATGTGGCGGCCGACCTGGGCCTGCACGCCAACGACATCGCCTGGGTGAGCGCCGGCAAGGGCACCGGCATTCCCGAGCTGCGCCGCGAAGTGGCCGACCTACTGAATCTTTAGAGATCCTCGACCCGACCGTTCCGCCACACCATGAACCGCCCCTCATGCGCCCAGGGCAGGGCGAGGCCGTTGGCCTCCCCTTCGCGGGTGTGGAAGTGGCCGGTGAGGAAGGTCGTGCCAGGATGCGCTTCAGCGGCGGCGCGGAAGGCCTCGCGGGGGAAGGCCAGTTTGTAGGCGGCGTTGGTGGTGCGGAGCTTCCGTTCCATCCAGGCGGAAACCCGGCGGGCCGTGCCACCGGGCATGAGACGGAACACCAGCCACAGCAGGCCCGAGCGCGAGGCCAGGTTCCACAGCCGGTACTGTCGGTCCGCGGTGTTGATGAGGTCGCCGTGCTCCCAGGTCAGGGCCTCGCCTTCGAGGGTGCCGCCGATGCCTTCACCCATCAGGTCGAACCGCGCGGCGTGGGGATCCAGGAAGTACTCGCGGTTCCCCAGCCACAGGCCCACCCAGCGGCCGGCGGCGCGGCGCGCCGCCACCCAGGCGAGGAAGGTCCGCTGACCCTCGGTCTCCATGCCCGGAAGACCCACCCACACATCGAACACATCGCCGAGGAAGAGCCAGTCGGCTTCCGGGTGGGCGGCGGTGGCGGCGTCCAGACCCGTGAGGGTGGCGCCCCAGTGGGGATCGGCCACAAGGATGAGCTCCCGGGCGGGATCGGGCCGCTTCCTCTCGCCCCGCCACCAGGACAGGGCACCCAGGCGCCGCGTCGCCAGGAGGTGGAGAGAACCCGCGGTCAGCGCCAGGATGCCGCCCGTGGTATCGGCCACCCAGTCGCCGAACTCACAGGCGCGGCCGGGGACGAAGAACTGGTGCCACTCGTCCGAAGCGCCGTAAAGGGACACGGCGGCCAGCACCAGGAGGTGGCGGCGGTACAGGGGCAGGTCGGGTCGGGTGATCCGCAGGGTCAGGTCCAGCGCCAGCGCCAGCGCCCCGAACACGGTGGCGTGGGCGCATTTGTCCAGGGGCGGTGGCAGCTGGATGCCGCCCGGATATTGCGATTGCGCGCTCAGCGAAAAAATGGCCGCAGCCACCGCCAGGGGAAGGATCCAGAGCCATCGCATGCGCATGATTCATCGAACCACAGGCGGGGCGGGGAAGCGAACCGGCCCCGGGCCTCGTTACTTTGGGCGGGCATGAACCCGGCGCGAATGATATATTCGTAACTTACTTGTTTAAAGCAATTGGCATAAACCTGTCGGCGTCCACGGACAGATCCCCACCGGGTCCTCTGGGTTTTCCCTCCGGGCGGCGGGGAAGGGATCATGATGCAGATCCGGCACCGCCGATTCCCGACTCGCCATGTCCACCGCACCTCTCAAGGCTGATCTCCGGCATGTGACCTACGCGCTTTCGGACGCGCTGGATCTGGTCGGCCTGAATGATGTCGGCCACGGCAAGCGGGTCGGCATCGTGGCCTACGCATGCGCCAGGCAGAAGGGGATGAGCGAGGCGGAGGCGACCTTCCTCTTCGACCTCGGCCTGCTGCACGACATCGGCGTGTCCTCCACCGAGGTCCACCGCAGCCTCCTGGCGGAGTTCGACTGGGTGGGCTCTCCGCTGCACTGCGAGATCGGCTACCAGCTGCTGCAGGCCTTCCCGCCCCTGGCTGCCCTGGCGGTGCCGGTGAAGTACCACCACACGCGCTGGGACCAGGTCCCCACCTCCGGGGTGGGGCCCATGCAGGCGTGGCAGGCCAACCTGATCTTCCTGGCCGACCGGGTCGACGCGCTGGCCGCGCCGTTCCACGGGGCGGGCACGGTGCTCCTGCACACCGGGGAGATCCGGGCTTTGATCCAGCAGCGTTCCGGGACCTTCTTCGCTCCCGAGCTGGTGGAGCTGTTCCTGGAGGCCTCCCGCTCCGAGGCGTTCTGGCTGCGCCTGGAGCCCCGCTCCGTCCAAACCTTCATCCAGGACATCCTCGACCAGGGGGCGAGCTACGAGGCCTCCATGGGGGACCTCCGGCAGCTCGCAGAGATCTTCTCGCGGATCGTGGACGCCAAGAGCCCCTTCACGGCGGAGCATTCCCTGGGGGTGGCGGGACTTGCCCGGCTGCTGGCGGAGCGGTCGGGGCTGAGCGCCGACAGCTGCGCCAAGATCGAGATCGCCGGCCTTCTGCACGATGTGGGCAAGCTCCGGGTTCCAGACGGCATCCTGGACAAGCCCGGCGCGCTGGATCAGCAGGAGCGGCAGATCATCAACACGCACAGCTTCGAGACCTACCAGATCCTGCGCCACATCAAGGGCTTCGAGGAGATCACCCCCTGGGCCGCCTACCACCACGAGGAACCCGGAGGCAGCGGCTATCCCTTCCGCCTGGACGGCAGGACCCTGCCCATCGAGGCCCGTCTCCTCCGCGTGGCGGACATCTTCCAGGCGATGGTGCAGGACCGGCCCTACCGGAAGGGCCTGGACCGCGAGCAGGCGCTGGGCTTCCTGGAGCACCTGGTGGCCGCGGGCCGCCTGGAACCGGAGCTCGTGTCCCTGGTCGCCGCCTGCGGCGAGGAGGCCATGATCGCTGCGCAGCCGGGCCTGCGGACCAGCGCAGGCTAAGACGGAAGGCGCAGACCCCTGATTGAACGCCCCGCGACGGGGCTTTTTCGATGCATCCGGCAGTGGCCCAACGGGGGACAAGGCTCTAGATCGAAGTATCTAAATAAAGAATATAGTAATGTTATTTTTGTTTTTTCATTGCATCGTCACCTCGGAGATCTATGCTGACTCATCTACACCTTCAGGAGGTCACCATGAGCTGGTTCCCGCTTTTCGCTCCCATCGCCATCGCGGTCGTGACCTTCTTCGGCGTCGACAATCCCAGCCGGGCCATCGCCCTGCTCCCCTATTTCGCCATCGTCAGCCTCATCTGGTTCGTGGTCGAAGGGCGGAAGGGCCTGAGGGTCGTCCGCACGCGGTAAACCATCCACCTTCAGACTGGACCCGGGACGGTGGCATTCATCGCCCGGATCACCCGGACTAAACGAGCTGGGTGATCCTCCCTCAACACGAAGGAGGATCCGAAAAATGGGATGCCTTCCTTCCTGTGGCGATGCTCACAGGCAGAGGCATCCGAGAGGTGTGCCCAGGCTCGTCTACCTGCGCACCATCCATGGCTTCGATTCCCCATGGGACAGAAAAAGGCCCGGCGTGAGCCGGGCCGTGTTTGGTAGTCCCAAGGGGAATCGAACCCCTGTTCCCGCCGTGAGAGGGCGGTGTACTAACCGCTATACGATGGGACCATCGAACAAGTTGTGAATGGTTGGGGAGGAAGGATTTGAACCCTCACCTGACGGTACCAGAAACCGTTGTCCTACCATTAGACCACTCCCCAACGAGTGGAAGATCCAATGTATCAGGTGCGGGGCAAAAGGCAAGGGGGGGTTCTGCCGATGGGCGCAGTAACCTTCCAATGATAGAGGGGACGACATGGCGGAATCGATCAAACTGGCCTATTTCATGGCAGTCAAGGAGGGGGCGAGCTACCTGGGGGGCCTCCTGGTGACGGATACCTCGGGCATCCCCCTGGACTTCCGCTACACCGAACCGATCACGCCCACCCGGCTGCAGGGCATCCTCTACGGCAAGTCGCTGGAGCCGCACCTGAAGGAGGAGGTCATCCAGAAGACGCTCCTCAAGGAGCTGAAGGCCGCCCCGGACCTGTTCATCCTGAGCGCCTCCGAGCTGGCGGGAGGTTGGGCGGGGGACGCGAAGTACCCCGTGATGGCGGTGCAGAAGAGCCAGGAATCCCCGTTGGCGAAGGTGGGTGATGTGTTCCGCGCCGGACCGCGGGATCTGCTGATCCAACTGGCGGAGGGGGCGGCGCCGTTGCGCGTGATGTTCGCCACCTCGGTGGATGCGGCGGCCCAGGAGCAGGCCGTGCCGAAGCTGCTGGAGGCCGGCTACCACATGGACCTCGTGGAGCCCCTGGAGCGCGTGGGCGCGGCCCTCCAGAGCCTGGTGGTGAAGGGTTCCTGATGTTCGGACGGGTGAAGGAGGCGATGTCGGACGCAGCGGAAACGCTGCGGCGGGCATTCTCCAGCCTGGCGGTGGTCGAGGCCTCACCGGAGCCGTTCGTTCCGCATAGCCACGGATCCTCCGAGCTGGGCGCGGTGGTGCGGGCGGGGCTGGAGGCGCCTCGTGCCGACCTGCGGGACATGCCGCTCTTCCGGGAGGCGGTGGAAAGCCGGGCCCTGGAACCTTTCGAGGCCACGCTGAGGGCCGAGTCCGGCTGGGCCCGCTGGGGAACGGAGGCCACCGTGCTCCGCATGGCGCCGCTGGAGCCGGGCCGGGCCACGCAGGTGGGCGTTCCTCCCCTGCCGCGCAGGGTCCCGGTCGCCGGCCAGGCGGACCCGCTCGCGCGCCCGGCGGCGCGGCGCCTGTCGGATCCTCTGCTCCGGCCGGGCGTCCGGCGCCTGGATCCCGCCCTGGAGGGCGGGATGGCCCGGGCCGGGCTGGCGGCCGCTTTCGCGTTGCCGGTGCCCATCCGCGGCGAGGACATCCACCACCTGCCCAAGGGGTTGTGGATGCGGTACAGCCTCCAGCTGGTGCGGGGCACGGGTGAGAATGTCCGGAACCTCGAGGTGCTGGGCCTGTTCCGGATCCCCCGCAAGGGCGTGGCCGATCTGCGGCATGATCCGCGATCGGGCCGGATCTTCGTCCATCTGGAGCCCGTGGCGGCCTCCGCTCCGCGCGCGCCCTTCATCCTGGCCCGGCGGAAGGACGACGGCGCGCTGGTCAGCTGTTTCGTGGAGGAATCTTGAAACGGACGCATCCACCCGGACCTGCGGAACCGGCCCTGCCGGCGGCGTCGGTTTCTCCCGAGATGCCCACGATGGTGCGCCCGAAGACGGAAGCGGAGATCTCGGCCCTGCCGGCAGAATGGGCCCTGGTGGCCTATGCGGGCGCGGCCCTGGGGCGCATCTTCCCGCTGCCGCCGGGAGAGTCGCTGATCGGCCGGGCGCCCCAGGCCCAGGTGGCGTTGCTGGATGGCGAGGTGAGCCGGCTCCATGCCCGGCTTGTCCTTCAGGAGGGACGGGTCGCGCTGGAGGATCTCGGCTCCACCAATGGGACGCTCGTGAACGGGGAGCGCGTGCGGGGGATCACCACGCTCCAGGCGGGAGACCGCCTGTCCATCGGGGGCCATGTGCTGAAGCTGGTGGCTCTGGATGCCCTGGAGCGGGCCTTCCACGAAACCCTGCTCGACCTGAGCACCCGGGACCCGCTGACGGGCCTGGCCAATCGCAGCAGCGCCCTGTCGGAGCTGCAAACCCGGTTCGGCCTGAGCCTGCGGTACGACCGGCCCCTGTCCGTGGCGGTGTGCGACCTGGATCGCTTCAAGCAGATCAACGACACCCTGGGCCATGGCGCCGGGGATTTCGTGCTGCGGGTCATCGGGGAGCGCCTGCTGGCCACCCAGCGCGAAGCCGATCTGGCGGGGCGCATCGGCGGCGAGGAGTTCCTGATGGTCCTGCCCGAGACCGACCTGGGCGGTGCCCTGACCTTTGCCGAGCGCCTGCGGAAGGCCGTGGCCTCGGCGCCGGTGCCCCTGCCCGGAGGCGGGCTGGAAGTCACCTGCAGCCTCGGCATCGCCGAGCGCCTCCCGGGGGATCAAGATGCGGGCCAGCTGCTGGCCCGGGCCGATGCGGCCCTCTACCGGGCCAAGGCCGGGGGGCGCAATCGCGTGTGCCAGGGCTGAGCCAGGGCTGAGCCAGGGCTGAGCCAGGGCTGAGCCAGGGCTGAGGTTGGCCGCCCCGTTTGCCCGGGGCATTCTCATTCCCCCGGCAGCCTCCTAGACTGGGAGGGATGACCCCCGAACCCGAGCCGCTCGAACCCAGGCCACCCGGTTCCGCCGATGCCCCGGGGGGGCTCGGGGCCCGCGCGTGGGTCCTGGTGCGGTACATCGGCCAGCCTCTGGGCGAGATGGTCACCCTGCCCTTGGAAGGGCTGGAGATCGGGCGGGCCCCGGAATGCGGGATCTGCCTCCCGGAGCCTGAGGTGAGCCGTCGGCATGCGCGGCTCGAGGTCGCCGAGGACGGGGAGTCCCTGGCGCTGCTGGATCTGGGATCCACCAATGGCGTCTATGTGAACGGCCGCAAGGCCCTAGCGGCTCCGACTCCCGCGACCCTCCGGCCCGGCGATGTGCTGCGGGTGGGAGGGCACGCCTTCAAGCTCAAGTGGCTCGACCCGCTGGAGCGGCGGTATCACCAGGCCCCGGAGGCGCCCTCCGCGCTGGATGCCTGGACGGGCGTGAGCAGTCGCGCCGCGGTGCTGCACCAGCTGGAGGCCCACTTCGAGTGGGCCCGCCGGCACCACCGGCCCCTGTCGGTGATCCTGGCGGACCTCGACCACCTCGGGCGCCTCAATGGGACTCACGGTGCCTCCGCCGGTGACCGCGTGATCCGGGCCTTCGGCGGGCACCTGCTCCGGCGCCTCCGGGACCGGGATTCCGTGGGCCGGCTGGGGGGAGCGGAATTCCTGGCCGTCCTTCCCGGAACCCCCTCCGAGCTGGCCCTCCCCGCGGCCGACGACCTCCGCCTGGCCCTGGCCGAGCGCGGGGTCGAGTTGGAAGACGGCCGCCTAGTCCAGGCCACCTGCAGCCTGGGCGTCGCCGATCTGAAGACCGCCGACTCCTGTGGCGGCGCCGTTCTGGCACGGGCCGACGCCGCCCTCCACCGCGCGAAGGTTGAGGGACGGAACCGCGTCGCCCAGGCGCCATGAGCGCCGGCGGAGAATGGATGCCATGAGTGCCCGCAAGGAATCGACGCCATGAGCGCCTTGCGGCCCCCGGCCCAGATCGGCAGCGTGCGCCTGTTGGAACCCCTGGGTGAAGGGGGGATGGCCCTGGTCTTCCGCGGCGAGGATCGCTTTCGCGGCATCTCGTCCGCCGTGAAGCTGCTCCGCCCCGAAGTGCATGGAGACGCCGGCCTGGTGCGGCGCTTCCTTCGCGAAGGGGAGGTGCTCACGCACCTGTCCCACCCGCACCTGGTGGAGATCTTCGCCTTCGGGCGCAGCGGCGTCTGGCCCTACCTGGTGATGGAGCTCCTTCCGGGTGGCAGCCTGAAGGCCTGCCGGGGCGAAGCTCCGGCGGCCCTGGTCCGGCGCCTCGTCCCCATCTGCGATGCGCTGCGGGTGGCCCACGGCGAGGGCGTGATCCACCGGGATCTCAAGCCCTCCAACCTGCTCTTCGCCCCCGATGGCCGTCTGAAGGTCACGGATTTCGGGGTTTGCCTCTGGGAGGGCGGCGAGGGCCGCACCCGCGCGACCCGGAGCCACATGGTGGTGGGCACGCTGGGCTACATGGCCCCCGAGCAGCACGGCGATCCCCGCCGCGTGGACGGCCGCTGCGATGTCTATGCCCTGGGCGCCATCCTCTACGAGTTCACGACGGGCCAGGCCTATGCCCAGGTCCAGCTGCCGCCAGCCGCCGCGCGGACGGGCTTCCCTCCCCGGCTGGCGGGACTGATCCTGCGGGCCCTTCAGCCGGAACCCTCGAAGCGCCTCCCGGACATGGAGGCGTTCGGACAGGAACTGTCCACTTGGCTGGACAGCGCCGAAGCCGCCGGGTGGGGTGAAGAACCCCTGCCGGGCTATCGGACCGTGGACCGGGAGACCGCTACCCTGGCGGGCCCGCGGGATGAATCCGGCCCCGAGGAGCGCCTGGGGCCGTACCTGGATGCCCTGGCCACGGGCCCCGTGGGCATCCGCCGATCCGCTGCCGAGGGGCTCTGCGGGGCCGCCCGGCCCGTGGATGCACCCTGGCTGCTGGAAGCGCTCGACCGTGGGCCTGAAGGCTCCCGGTTCGCCCTGGTGAAGGCCCTGGGCCGCGTGGGCGATGCCTCCGCCCTGCCGGCCATCCTCGCCCTGGTGCCCGATCCCTTCACTCAACGGGAGGCCGTGGAGGCTGCTGCCGACCTGGCCCTCCGAGCGGGCAGGGTCGGCGAGGTGCGGGCGGCGCTGCAGGAGCCCGGGCTCGGCTCGGCTTGGCGTTGGGCCTCCCGGGCGGCCCTGGGGGACGCGACCTGGGTCGAGGCACTCCTGGCGGCCTGGCCCGCCCTGGCCCAGCCTTTCCGGGTGCAGGCCCTGGAGGCCGCCCAGCGCCTCCCCTCCGACCTTCGCGCCCAGGTGAAGGCGGGGACGGCAGACGCCTCGGGGAATGCGCGCCATGCCTGGGATGGCCTCTGAAGACAGGCCGCAGGGGCTGGGCTACCATCGCGGTTCCGGGAAACGGCTTCCCGGGGGCTGGAGAACCACATGGTCCTGGTGTTCATCCTCATGGCGTTCGTGATCGGGCTGGTCATCCCCCTGCAGTCGGCCATCAACAGTTCGCTGCGGGACACCCTGCACAGCGGGTCGGTGTTGGCGGCGCTCGTCTCCTTCGCCGTGGGCACCCTCGCCCTCCTGGTGGCCTCGGTGCTCACGGGGCAGCCCTTCGCGGCCCTCGGCGGCCTGCCGAGGGTGGCCTGGTGGGAATGGCTGGGCGGCGCCCTGGGCGCCTTCTTCGTGTTCGGCTCGACACTGCTGGCGCCCCGCATCGGCGTGGCGGCCATGATCGCCCTGATCGTGGCGGGGCAGGTGATCTCCTCCCTGGTCTTCGACCGCTACGGCCTTCTGGGCCTGCCGGTGCGAGGCATCTCCGGCATCCGCCTCGCGGGCGCCGTGCTGATCCTGGCGGGGGCCGTGCTGGTGAACTTCGGCGACCGCTGGCTGGGGTCCCAGCCGTCCTGAGCCCTTCCTAGCGGGCCCCTGCGGGCAGCGGGAATCCGAAGCCCGCGGCCCGGCTCAGGTCCCTGGCCCGGCCGGAACGCCGCTCCCAAGTCCGATCGGCGGTCGCGGGCCGGACCGCGGGAAGCTGGGCCAGGCCCAGCTCCGGGAATTCCAGGGAATCCTCGAACCCGGGCGCCATCCAGTCCTGGGCGAACACCCAGAGGCCATCCGACAGGAGGCCGACGCTTTCGCGACCCAGCAGGGCCCGCATGTCGCCGTGCATGCTGCTCGGCCGGGGGGCATGCAGGTTCACGATGGGCGTGCTCCGCAGATCCGCGAGCAGCTCCGGCCGGTCCAGCAGCAGGTGGACCACCTTCCGCCGGCCCGTGCGATCCGTCAGGGAAATGAAATCGAAGCCCGCGGCCCGCTGGGGCAGCCGGTCACGGAACACCATCACCGGCCGGGTGCCGACCTGGGCGAGCTGCAGGCCAAAGAAGGCCTCGATCCGGGGCCAGGCAGAGCGATCCTCCTCGACCACCAGGATCCTGACGCTCAGCCTGCGGCTCATGGTGCTCTCCAGGCATCCGGCCGCCAGAGGAACGGCCTTTTCCACTCCTCGACCAGGATACTGCAGGCTTTAGGATTCAGGCTTTCCGGGCCCGTTCGGCCACCTTGTCGAGCATGTCCCAGATCTGGTGGCAGTCCTCGCAGGAGGAGCGGGGGTCCCCGCAGGGGAAACCTTCGATCCCGATGCCCTGGCAGCGGGGGGTCCGGAAGAAGAAGAGCAGTTCGCCCAGGGAGGTCTCCATCCGCCCCCGGAGTGCCTCGTCGGGAAGGGCGCGCAGGCCCTGGATGAGCTTCCATTCGGAGGGGCTGAGGTTCGGCTGGTCGATGCTTTGCGGCATGGGGGTCTGCGGCATGGGAAGCTCCCGGGGCGCCCCAAGTATACGGAGATCCGGCGGGGGATCTAAACCTGCTCCGAAACCCTTCGTAATCAAGGTCACGATCTCTGACATCCCAGGAGGCTCCCATGGCCCTCGCCCGTCCCCTCGCCGCGGCCGTCGCCGTCGTCATCCTCTGTGCCTCGCTCGGGGCCCAGACCCAAGTGATCCAGCCCGCCAAGGCGGAGAAGGCCACGGAAACCCGCACGGTGCCCCTGGCCTCCGGGTCCTCCCTGCGGGTGAAGAATGTCAACGGCTTCATCCGTGTGGAAGCCTGGGACCGGGAGGAGGTCCAGTTCACGGGGGAGTTCAAGCCCAGCAGCCAGGATGAGCAGGTGAAGGTGGTGATCGAGCCGGGCAAGGACAGTCTGGAAATCCGGGGCGAGTACCCCAAGCACCACGGCTGGGGCTCGTACCGGGGGCCCCAATGCCAGATGACCCTCAAGGTGCCGCGTCGGGTGGCGGCCACCCTCGGCAGCGTGAACGGCGAAGTGACCCTCACTGGCACCCAGGGCGCTGCCGTCCTCACCACCGTGAACGGCGGCATCCGCGCCACCAGCCTGGATGATTCGCTGAAGGCCACGACGGTGAACGGGGGCATCACCCTGGAGGGCGTCCGGGGCGGACTGTCCCTGCAGACCGTGAACGGCGGCATCAAGGGATCGGGCCTGGACGGCCAGGGGAAGGGCGTCAAGGCCGAGACCGTGAATGGGGGCATCCACCTGCAGATCGCTGGCCTCAAGGGCCGCCTGAAGGCCTCCACGCTGAACGGCGGGATCACCTTCAACGCCAAGGGGGCCGAGCAGGTCGAGGTGAGCAAGCGACGCGTGAGCGCCGTCTTCCCTGGTGGGGACCAGAGCATCGAATTGGAGACGGTGAATGGCGGCATCACGATCAACTGATCGCCACCTCATCTGAGGAAGGGCCGGCTGAGCCGGCCCTTTTTGTTGGCCCGGGGCTCGATGGAGGAACTTTTTTTGATATCGGATTGACAGGTCCGTTTTTTGTTTCATCCTGTTCCGGTGCGAGGCCGGAACCCCGCACATTCGGATGGACACCCCGTGAGCGGAAAGCGTCGCCTGTTCTTGTTGAGCATCCTTGCCAGCGTCTTCGCCGGCGTGTTCCTGGGGTCCGGGGCCTATACCTTCGTCTCGGCCCACGGCACTTCGTACCTGTCGAACGACCCCTCCGTGTGCGTGAACTGCCACATCATGCGCGAGGAGTACGACGGCTGGCGGCACGGGTCCCACCACGCCGTGGCCGTGTGCAACGACTGCCACCTGCCCCACGACAACCCCGTGAACAAGCTCTTCGTGAAGGCCAGCAACGGCTATCACCACTCGAAGGCCTTCACCCTGCTGAATTTCCCCGAGCCCATCCGCATCAAGCCCTCCAACGCCCAGGTGCTGGAGGACAACTGCCTGCGCTGCCACGGCGAGCTGGTGGGCGAGATCACCGCCCACGGCACCCTCGGCGTGCCCTCGGACCCGACGCAGAAGGCCGATCTCTACGGGTGCGTGCGCTGCCATCAGGAGGTGGGCCATGGGCCGACGCGCTGATGTCCAGACGACTCACCAAGCCTTGACCTTCAACCCCTGACTCACCATTGGCGCGTGGAAACCCACGCGGGAGGACCTCCCCGATGACCGACAACCCTACTCCGCTGCTCTCCCGTCCGGTGGTCCGGATGGGCCTCATCGCCGCCGGTGCGGCCTTGGCCACTGTGTTGGTGATGTCGCTGTATGCCAGCATCACCAACCGCAAGGCCGAGGCGAAGCAGACCAGCTTCAAGCTGGTGGACCTCGACGAGAAGACCGTCGATCCGGCCGTGTGGGGGAAGAACTTCCCCCGCCAGTTCGACGCCTACCAGCGCACCGCGGAGAAGTACAGCACCAAGTACGGCGGGGCCGGCAGCGAGGGACTGCCCAAGAGCCGCATCCAGGAGGATCCCCGGCTGGTGACGATCTTCGATGGCTACGCCTTCGCCATCGACTTCAACCAGCGCCAGGGGCACGCCTACATGCTGGATGACCAGCGCAAGACCAAGCGCGTCACCGAGCGCAAGCAGCCCGGCGCCTGCCTCCACTGCCACGCCTCCAACACCGTGGCCTTCCGCGAGGTGGGCCTGAAGGGCGGCGCCCCCGGCACCCTGGACGAGGCCTTTACCAGCCCGAATGCCCAGGCCCAGCTCATGGCCGGCTTCGAGGCCATCTGCAAGATGCCCTACGCCGAGGCCAGCCAGCTCGTGAAGCATCCTGTGGCCTGCATCGACTGCCACGATCCCAAGAACATGGCCCTTCGCGTCACCAAGCCCGGCTTCATCCGCGGGATCGACGCCCTGGCCAAGAGCGGCGAGCCTGTGCCGCACCTGCCCTCCATCGAGAAGTGGCGCAAGGGCGACAAGACCGTGGCCTACGATGCCAACCGTGACGCCTCTCGCCAGGAGATGCGCTCCATGGTTTGCGGCCAGTGCCATGTGGAGTACTACTGCGGGCCCAAGGTCACGCTGTTCTTCCCTTGGAACAAGGGCCTGAAGGTCGAGCAGATCGAGGCGACCTACAACGACTACAAGTTCCCCGATGGCGGCCGCTTCTTCGACTGGAAGCACAGCAAGACCGGCGCGGAGGTCCTGAAGGCCCAGCACCCCGAGTTCGAGATGTGGAGCCAGGGCGTCCATGCCCGTTCCGGCGTGTCCTGCGCGGACTGCCACATGCCCTACCAGCGCGAGGGCGCCCTCAAGATCAGCGACCACCAGGTGCGGAGCCCTCTGCTTAACATCTCCCGGGCCTGCCAGACCTGCCACCGCTTCCCCGAGGAAGAGCTGAAGGCCCGCGTGACGACCATCCAGGACCGCACGAAGGCCCTCATGGACCGGGCCGAGGACGCGGTGGTGGACCTCATCAACAACCTCGAGGCCGCCAAGAAGGCTGGTGTGGATGAAGCCAAGCTGAAGCCCATCTATGAGCTTCAGCGCAAGGCCCAGTGGCGTGTGGACTTCGTGAATGCCGAAAACTCCATGGGCTTCCACGCCCCCCAGGAAGCCGCCCGCATCCTCGGCGAGGCCATCGACTTCGGCCGCCAGGGCCAGGTCGCCCTGCGCGACCTGGGCGCGGCCAAGGTGGCCAAGAAGTAGCCAAGGCGCCGTAGGGAACGAAGGAAGGGGCCGGCGCAACCGGCCCTTTCCTTCATCATTTGGCGGTAAGAGATCCGAAGGCGATGTCGATGGGTGCGATCACACCGCCATTCGACAGGTTGTTCCCCGCGGAGAGGGTGAGGGGGACCGAGACACCCGTACCCACGGCGCCCGAGTTCAGGGCGAGGCAGACGCGGACGAGCGGTTGGCCGAGGGGGATGCTTCCCGAATTCTGGTACACCGCGCCGTGAAGGCTGCCCCCTCCTTTATCGAGTCCCACAAGGGCCTGGGGTCCAGGGAGGAGGTTGAATGCGACATTCTGCACCAGCCCGGAAGCCGTGGAAGGCGCAACCCAAGTGACCTTCGAGGCGTCTGTTTTCAGGATGAAGCTCAGGCCTTGACCGCTTTGCGCCGCCGGTCCCACGAGGTCCAGTACGAGCCGCGTGGGGGTGGAAAGGGCCTGGTTCGCCACGAAGCGGAACCCGTTGCCCGAGGGCGGATCCGCATAGACCAGCGCACTGGCCCAGGGCGAGGCGGGCGGGGTGGTGGAAGGAGCGGAAGTCCCACCACCACCTCCGCCCCCCCCGCAGGCGAAGGTCATCAAGAGCGCACACACGCAAATTCCTGGGTGGAGTCGAGTCCGGTTCATGGGGGTTTCCTACAACGCGGCGATCAGGAGGGCAAGGTCGACATCATCCACGAACCCATCCCCGTTCAGATCCACGGGCGAGGTCGCGACGGCAACTCCGGGCGCATAGGCCCGCATGAGAAAGGCGAGATCGAGCACATTCACGATGCCATCCCCGTTCAGGTCGCGACTCTTGGGGGAGACCGTCAGCGTGGCGTCGCCGCTGATGGCACTCCCGGCCCCGTTCGTGACCCGCACCGAGAATCGGGCGCCGTGGTCTGCTTGGCTGGTCGTGAATGTGTAGGCTGGCGCCGTCGCGGCGGAGATGTCCGTGTCGTTCTTGCGCCATTGATAAGACAAGGGCGTGGAGCCCGTGGCCGTCACGCTGAAGGTGATGGCGCTCCCAGGCACGGCGGACTGGCTTTGGGGCTGAGTCGTGATGGTCGGGGCGACGAGGGCTGCAGTCACGGTCACGGTGGCGACGGAACTCAGGACGCTTCCCGCCGCATTGGCGACCCGGACCTGGTAGTTGCCTGCATCCGTTGCCTGGGCGGACGCGACCGTGAATGTGGAACTGGTGGCGCCGGTGATGTCCGAGCCGTCCTTCCGCCACTGGTAGGCGAGTGGGGCTGATCCCGTGGCGGATACGCCGAGGGTGATGAGAGTCCCGGTGGTCACGGATTGGCTTTGAGGCTGAGTCGTGATGGTCGGGGCGACGAGGGCTGCAGTCACGGTCACGGTGGCGACGGAACTCAGGACGCTTCCCGCCGCATTGGCGACCCGGACCTGGTAGTTGCCTGCATCCGTTGCCTGGGCGGACGCGACCGTGAATGTGGAACTGGTGGCGCCGGTGATGTCCGAGCCGTCCTTCCGCCACTGGTAGGCGAGTGGGGCTGATCCCGTGGCGGATACGCCGAGGGTGATGAGAGTCCCGGTGGTCACGGATTGGCTTTGAGGCTGGGTCGTGATGGCTGGGGCGACGAGAGGGGGGAGGGTCACCGTCAACAGGGCGGCTGAACTGGCGACGGTGCCAAGGCCGTTGCTGACTCTGACTTCATAGCTCCCTGCATCCACTTCGCGGACGGCCGCGAGGGTGAATGTTCGATTGGTGGCGCCGGGAATGTCGGAGCCATCCTTCCGCCACTGATAGGTAAGGGGGGAAGTGCCCGAAACATCGACGGAGAAAGTGACCGAGGCGCCCACCAGCGCAGACTGGCTCAAGGGTTGAGTCCGGATGGTGGGGGGAAGGGCGGCCTGGACGATCAGGTCGACCCTGTCCAGGTTGATGGCGAGGCCCTTGATCCCTCCGCCTGGCGGCAGATAAAGGGCATTGACGACAAGGGCCACGATCACTTCCTGGCCGCGATAGCCCTTCAGATCCACCTCTGCATTCCCGTAGAAGGGGTCTGTACCTGGTGGGGTGAACGAGGCCAGGGTCTCTTTCAGTGAACCATCGAGACCCCAAACCTGGACTTTCAGGGCATCATCCGGGGGATTGGAGAGGGACTGCATCCCATAGCTGAACTTCAGCTTGGCCGAGTTGACCTCCAGGGGGATGGTGACGCGCTGGGACAGAGTCGCCAACGAAGGGGAGGTGCTGCCCCCATTGCCCACCATGGTGGTCACCTGTGGGTCGTAGATCGACGATAAAAAGATGATGCCCCAGTTGGCGAAGGCCCACCCGGAATCCCCGAAATCGAAGCTGGGATTGTTCAAGAGCTGACTAAAGGTGTTGTCTGTCTGAAAGCTAATGGCGGGCGATGTGCCTTTGTTGCCAGCCTGGTCGTAAGCGTTCACCGAGAGCGCGTGGGCACCATCGGAGAGAATCCGAGAATCGAAGAGGATGGTACGGGGGCCGTGGGTGGCCGTTCCCACCACCTGACCATCGACCAGGAAATCGACTCGGGTGATGGCGAGGTTGTCGCTGACATCGGCCGTGAGGTTGAGGGCTCCAAAAGTACCCGGAACGCCGCGGGCGCTGACGATGGGGGGCTCTGCATCCAGGACCTCCCCGATCCGGAGTGAAACATTGTCCAGCAGGAATTCCGTCAGCCCGACACCGGAGGTGTAGGCGCCGCCGGCGGCGCGTTCGATGGCCTCCATCGCATGGGGCCGTTCCGGCGCTGGCCATGGGAGTGCCAAGGGGGCTGTTGCGGCGACTGGCGCTTCCGCACCGTGGGGGAAGGAGGGGGTGGGGTGTGCTGCGTCTTCCTTCCCTTCGAACCAGAGTTGGATGGTCTTGCCCCGGTAGGCCGACAGATCGAGGGATCGCTGGAAGTAGTCCTTTTGTGCCGGAATGGCAATGGGGATCAGGCTGCGGTCCAGGTTGGAGTAGGTCGCCAGGGTTTCGATCAGCTCCCCGGCGGCGGATCGGACCTGAACTTGGAAGGTGTCTCTGGCCAGGCCATCCCGTTCTTGCGAGAAGACCTGAAGCCAGAAGGTCAGGACGGCGCTCTGGGCCTCGGCGGGGATGGTGATGGTTTGATGGATGGACTGGGTATTGGCGTCGCCCAAACCGCAAAAGGCCGCACACCACCGTCCGAGATAAGCTGTGCCAGGCCAATCACCCGTGATGATGCCCTGGGGATCCACCCAGGCCATGTTGTGCTTGTCGATGCCGCCATCCCAGACGCTGCCGTATTCGAAATCGCCTTGAAGCAGCAGCTCGTAGAAGGCGTTTGAGGTGGAGAAGGGGACTTCGGCCGAGCGGGTGGTGTTTCCCACCGAGTCGGTGGCCACCACGGTCAGAACATGGCTGCCCTTCGGGATTCTCCGAGAATCGAAGGATAGGTTCAGCGTCACATCGGTCTGGCCGCCCCCATTCGTGGTTTCGATCCTTTGCTGATCCACATAGAAGATCAGGCTGCCCACTCCGGTGTTGTCCTGGGCGTGAACCCCGAGAGCGATCATCCCCGTGGAACCGCTCACCGAGCCCGAGACCATCGGAGGGGTCAGGTCATCGCCGAGGCCCGAGGCGTATCCGACATTGATGGCGGCGAAGGCGTTCCGGACGGCCTGATATTCCGCGGAGCCTGCGCCGTAGAGATCGATGGCCGATCGAAGCGCGGCCATGCGTGCATGCAGGTAGTTGCTCGAGGAGGTGAGGTAGGTGGCCAGGGCCCGGTACCAGATCCGAGTGGCCCGGTCATTGCCGATCCCCGTCATACCCGCGGGAAGATAGGAGGAGAAGGCCGTCGAGGCAGAGTTGGAAGCAGCCCCTTGGGAAAGAAAGTAGAAACAGCGGTTCATGGGGCCGCTGCCGTAATGGACATCCAGGTTGAGGAGGCTCGTCGACCAGGCATCCGGGCTCATGCCGTCGAGACTCGGCTTGTACATGTACCGTAGCGGCCGGTCGAAGGCAGGGGTCTTCATCTGCTCGCCGATGGTCCAGTTCCCGCCTGCATCCGGAAGGACCGCGCCAGCGCCCCCGGCGCCTCGGGCGTAGAATTCGACCATGGTTCCGAGGATGTCCGAGGTTGCTTCGTTCAGGGATCCGGACTCTCCCATGTACACGAGATTGGCCGTGGTCGAAGTGACGCCATGGCTGAACTCGTGGCCGACCACATCCAGCGCGGTCAGGGTCAGGAACTTGTCTCCGTCACCGAAGGTGAGGCAGAAGCACTCGTTCCACCAGAAGGCATTGTCGTACTGGCTTCCGAAGTGAACACGGGCCCGGGTGGGCGTTCCCTTCCCGTCGATCCCATTCCGACCCAGGACCTGCTGATAGAAATCCCAGGTCACCTGAGTGCCAAAATGCGCATCCACAGCGGCCGTCTGCCCGTTGGTGGAATTCGTCGGAGTGCCGATGGCATACTGAAGGCCATCTCCCCAGACATTGTCGGCATCCGCGTAGAGGCTCCCCGCAGACGCCATGTCCCAGCTGTGCCCCAGATCCAATGTCGCATTGCCGGCCCGGCTGAGGTCCCTCAGTTCGAAGCCCGGGCCCCCCGCGGTGGTGGATAGGGTGACGGTTCCGTTGTACTGGGAGTTCCCGGTGCCGAGGGTGCTCTGCAGGGCGTTCCATTTGCGCAGGATGGACCCGTCATGGGCATCCACCAGGTAACCGGCGGAGATCACGCCATCCCGGCTGTTGCCGAAGGCGGCCTCGACGAAATAGGCCAATCGGTATCCGGTGGGCTTTTCCAGGATTTCGACGGCGTTGAGAGGATCACCCGCCCGGACCGGCAGACCGGTCGTTCGATGGAACCGTTCCACTTGAGGCAGGACGACCAGCTCGACCTTCGGCTCTTTCGCGAAGGGGCCCGCGCTGTTCAGGTCCGCCGACACGATCCAGAGGGCCTCCGACGCCGTCAGGCTGGGACTCGTGTTGAGGGGAATCTCACCGGGCGTCGGGTCGGTGATGAGGTAATCCCCCCCCTTGGTCCGGGAGTGGATGATGCCGTCGCCACCCCACACGCGGAGGCCCTGGTGGGTCCGAAGGAACCGGGTGTGCGTCGATTCGTCCCGGTCCTGCTGGATGGATAGGATCCGTCTTTCGCCGGAGTCCCTCGGTACCGTTCCCCAGGCGCTGCTGGTGAGGGTCAGGCCCAGGAGCGTGAGGGCGGCGAGTTGGGATGTGGCAGGCCGTAATTTGGGGCGCAAAACAGAACCCTCCGTCGGTTGCTTCGAATGGTGGCTGGGTCTTGAATCATGAATTGGCAGGGAGCGGTGTTAGAAGATAAGTCTATCTGGAAACGAGGAACGGATGTCGCCACTTGCCGCGGCCCATCGTAGGGGGGCGGCTTGCAAGGGGAGGCGGCCGTCCCTATCGGTACCGTGCGGCCATGGCCTTCAGGGTGGCGGCCAGATGGGTGCGCAATGGCTTGGGGTCGAGAACTTCGGCCTCGGCTCCCACCTGCAGCACGAAGCGGGTGGGCCCCTGGAAGTCGGTGGCCATGAAGCTCAGCAGCACGGTGCCGCCCTTCTCTTTGCGGACCTCGACGCCAGGCAGGGCAGGGGGCGCGTCCAGGAGGGCCTGGGGCCAGTTGGAGCCACCGATCCGCACCCGGACCTGGAAGGGGGTGCCGGGGCTGAACCAGCCGCCGATCTGGAGGTCCCGCGCCTGCTCCAGGGGGCGCTTGTCGGGGATGAGGCCGCGCTTCGCCGAGGCCCTGGCCTCCTCGATGCGGGCCAGCCGGAAGTGGCGGGGCTCCTGCTTGGCGGGGTCCCAGGCCAGCAGGAAGGCGCCGCCGGAGAAGACATCGTGGGTGAGGGTGAAGGGGATCACGGTGCGGGCGCTGGTGCGGCCCGTGGAGGCGGCGCGGTAGGTGAGCTCGAGCTCGCGCGGTCCATCGGGATGGCCAAGCGCCAGAAGCACCTGGGTGAGCATCCGGGTGTCGAGGGCCTGCTGGTCGTCGGCGCTGCCGCGCACGCAGACATGCTCCTGCAGGGCACGGAACAGGTCGCGGTCGCGGGTGCTCAGGTGGCTGTCGGCCAGGGTGCGCAGGCCTTCCAGCTGGTCGTACCACAGCTCGGTGGCGGTGCCCTCCAGGGCCATGAGGGCGACCTCCAGCGCCATGCGGGCGTGGGGGGTGATCTTGCTGTCCCAGTCCGGTGCCTTCTCCAGGGTGAAGTGGATGACGGCAGGCCGACCCTCGCGCGCCTTGCCGAAGCGGGCCCCCTGCTCCTCCAGCAAGGCGATGGCGCGGTCCACGGTGCGCATGGCCGTGCCGCCCAGCTTCCGCGCGAGCCCCGCCTTGGTGATGCCGCGGTCCCCAGAGTCGCGGACGGCCTCCAGCACCGCCTGGAGTCGCTCGGGCTTCACCAGATGGCCGCCATCGGGACGGGGCGATTCGAGGGCCTTGCGGTGCGCAGTCCGAGCCATGGCAGTCTCCTCCGCATCATGATTGGTCAGTGACTGTCGAGAAGCAAGGCGCAGGGGGCCTCGGCGACCGACGATGAGGTGGCATCGGCTGATGTTTTTCTAGTCTGTCCAGAAGGCGGTGAAGGGCGCCGGATCCCACTCGGTCTTCGATCGTTGGAATCGGGCCAGCAACCCCCGCGATGCTGGTACCTCCACCAGGACGGCATGGCCTCCGGCGTAGAGGAGGCTCCACAGCGCGGCGCGAAGGGGATTCTCGCGGAGGTGGGCCAGGGGCAGGTCCACGCGGGTGTCGTGGTCCCAGCCGAGGGTCCGGTTCAAGCGCTGGAGGCGCAGCATCAACTCGCCGTGGGAGAGCCCCGCGGAGAAGGGCGTGGACACGGAGACGCTCTGTTCCCGGGTGTGGTAGGGGCCCCGGCCTTCGTCCAGGTTGAACCGGGACCCCCCGAGAATCTCCCAGGGCACGGCCCACCCTTCAGCGTCCCAGGCCAGGCCCGAGGCCGCGGCCGCCAGCTCGGCGGCCCAGTCCCAGGGCGTTCCGGTGGCGCTGAAGACCACCGGGGCTGGCGAGGCGGCCAATAGGCCCAGGGCCACGCCCTCGGCGCGGTTGCGGAGCTGTGCGTAGGACAGGGTGCCCCACCCCGGGGCCGTCAGGGCCGGGCGGCCCTGGAGCCGCGCCGCGCGCTGGATGAGGAGGTCCCGCAGGGTCGACGCCATGGCGAAGTATCGCAAGGCGAGGGCCGGATCCGCAAAATCAAACCGCCTCAACCCTCCTCCTGGGGGGTGGGTCAGTGGGGTATCCGTTTCCCTCTCCCTCCCGGAGCCTCGGCTCCGCCCCTTTGGAGATCCCATGCGTCCCGCGTTCCGAAGTCTTTCCCTGGCGGCGCTTCCCCTCAGCCTAGGCGCCTTGGCGCTTGGTCTGGCCTGCAGCGGCGGTTCTTCTGGTGGCTCCGCCGCGACTCCGGCCTCCACCCCCATGGGCGCCGCCTCGATCATCCTCACGGACGCCCCCTCGGACCAGTGGTCGGCCATCGAGGTGGTCGTCACCAGGGTGACCTTGCTGAACAAGACCGACCATAGCAAGGAAGTCGTGGCCTTCCAGGGTGCCACCGCCAAGATCAACCTCGTGGATCTCGACAGCGTGGGCGAGTTGCTCGCCACGGCTCAGATCCCCGTGGGCACCTATGACGCCTTGCGCATCACGATCGATCCCGCCAGCGTGAACCTGGTGAAGGCCGACGGCAGCTCCGTGCCCAGCAACCTGGTGCGCGTAGCGGGTTCCACAGTGCAGGTGGGGTTGAGCTCGGACCTGGTGGTGACAGCCAGTGGCAACAATGCCGTGCAGCTGGACTTCGACCTCGGGCATCCGCTGTTCCTGGTGCCGCTGCCGGACGGCTCCTGGGTCATGAACCTCCAGGTGAAGCACCGCCCCAACGCCAACGGCATGATGGGCATGGCTCAGATGGCTTTCCGCCACCGCCGCGGCACCATCGCCTCCGTGGGCGCCTCGAGCTTCGTTCTGCACACCGACAGTGGGAACGATCTCACGGTGAATGTGGATGCGGGCAGCTGGTTCTTCGATGCGGATGCCAAGGCCGTGGGCAGCTTGGCAGGCCTGGCCCCAGGCAAGAACGCGCTGGTGTCACTGCGCATGCAAGCCGACGGCAGCCTCTGGGCCGTGCGCGTGTGGTACGGCGCCAACGCCCTGCCGGGCTGGACGCCCGAAGGCCATGTCTATGGCGTGGATCAGGCCATGGGTCGCCTGCTGGTCAGCACCAATGCCAGCACCCCCCGGGCCATTGCCATTGATGCGGATACCGCCTTCACCTTCCGCACGAGCCAGACCCTTGGCACAGGCCCGGCGGCCCTCGCCAACCTGTGGACGGGTTTCAAGGTGCAGGTCGAAGTGAAGGACCCGCTCCAGGTGCCCATGCATGCCAAATCGGTGAACATCCAGCGGGCGGTGGACGGAGGCGTGATCAAGGCGGCCACCGCCACCTCCTTCACCTACCAGCATTTGCTGGCCGGCGATCGAATGCATGCCTACGCCAATGCCTTCTCCTGGTGGTATCTCGGCTTCCCCGGCGCGACCTCCGGGAGCAGCGGCGCCTTCGCGGCCGCTGTCACCGGTGCGGGTGATGTGCGCGTGCAGGGCGTGAGCGACCTGGTGTGGAACGGCGGCACCAGCGCCTGGGATGCCAGCAACGCCATCTTCCTGCCCGTGGCCCTGCCCCAGGGCGCCATCAGCACCTCGTACAGCGGCGGCCAGATGGGGTTCACCTTCACCAATTCCACTGTGGCCACCCAGACCATCTCGGTCAGCCTGAACACCGTCGTGGGGGCCCAACCGGTGGTGTTGGAAGTGGTCAACCAGGCCGGTACGGTCACGGTCCTGCCCCTCGATGCCAGCACCTGGGGCGCCAAGCTCGTCAGTCCCGCCAAGGCCCGCGTGGCCGTCGTGCCCAAACCCGATGGAAGCTTCGCCGCCTACGCGGTGGTGGTGTTCACCGGGTTCTGAGGCCATCAGCCCACTTCACCCAAAGGAAGCGGCGCTCCGGCGCCGCTTCCTTTGGGAGGTAGGGACGCCGGGGGGGCAAGGCCCGAGCATTCCCGGAGCCGGGCCCATTCGGGTAGTCTGGGGGCGATGCTGAGGCCCCCCTCTCGAGCGCTGGATCGGCCCTTCCTGCGGCGCTGGGTGGCGATTCTTCTGCTCTGCCTGACGGGGATGTACCTGGGTGCCACCAGCCTGGATGCCTGCGTGGAAGGCCCAGGCGACGACTGTGCGCCCATCTGCCACATTCTCTGTGCGGATGGATGTGCCACCGTGCCCGTGCCGGAACCGCCGGCTCCCCCCTCGCCTGATGCCCTGCCGGATCGCTGCTTCCTGGCGGAACGGGCGGGATGTCTCGTCAACCTGGACATCGAACCGGAAAAGGATCCTCCTCGAGCCTGAGGGATTGAGCGTGCGAATGCATGGCCGGGCCTCGCCCTGCCATGCCATCCCTCCATTTCCCATGAGGCTCCGATGCGACCCTTTCTCCTGGGGGCGATGCCCTGCCTGCTCTTGGCACAGGCGCCGCCCCTCTCTTTTGACGACATCCTTCAGCGGGCCCGGACCAGCCCTGGACAATTCCGGGTGGAAGCCCTGCTGGCCGAACGCCACCGGGCGCTGAGCGGCACCCAGGGATTCCTCCGCGAAGGCCCCTCCCTGGGCTACTCCGCAGGCCCCCGTACCAACCCGGCCGCGCCCACGACGACGGACCAGTCCGTGGACTTGGACCTGCCGCTGTTCCTGTCACCCGCCACCCGGCATCGTCTCGAAGAGGCCCTCGGGCAGGCACACCCAGCCCTGCGGGAGGCCGCCAAGATCGAGACGGGGTTCCGCCTCCGCCAGGCCTACCTGGACGCCTGGCTGGCCGAGCGCCTCCTGCAACTCCGAGAAGCGGACCTCACCACGGTCCAGGCCTGGCTCAAGGCCGCCCAGGCGCGGCTGGAGGCCGGGGCGGAGCCTGGATTCCAGGCCAGTCTCGTGGAGGGCGAAGTGCTTCGCACCCAGGCGGATCTGGATGAATCGCGGAGACAGAGGCTGAATGCCTGGGCGGGTCTCCGGGCGATGGCGGATGTTCCGAGGTCCCCCGTCCCCCTCGCCGATCCTGGCGATGCGCAGATCCTCCCTGCCGATGGGCTCCAGGCCAGGTTCGAGGCCGGCGCCCTGCGTCAAGCGATCCAGAGCCGCCTGAACCTGGAGCAACAAGCCCTGCGACACCAGGAAGCCCTGGCCGGCAGCCGTTGGAGCCTCCGGGGCAGCTACGCCAAGGAGGGTGAAGAGCGCATCGGCAAGATCGGTCTGGCCTACCGCTTTTCCCGCCCGGGGGAAGGTCGGGCCATTCATCGCGAAACGGAGGCCACCCTCCAGGCCGCCAAGCGAGAGCTGGAGATCGTCCTCCTGGAGCTGGATGCCCGTTTCCAGTCAGCGTGGACGCGGCTCCAGACGGCCCCGCCGCCCACCCGTTTCAAAGGCTTCGACCGGTCTCTCATGGCCGTGAGCCTGCGCCTCAGCGAAGGCAAGGAGCGTCCCTCCGAGGCGCTCCCCATCCGGCGCCAGCTCCTGGAGGCCCAAGCCGCTTCCTACCGGCGTCTTCAAGCCGCCCACCTTCTGTCTGCCGAGCTCCAGGCCCTTACATCCGAGGTGAACCCATGAACCCCGTCATCCGACATTCCCTGCTGACACTCGCGCTGGTAGCCACAGGGGCCTGCGAACGCAAGGCCGCACCGACCGAGGCCAAGGCATCCCATCAGGTGGAGGGCGTCCACGACGACGAGGGGGCCCACCTCCCCCTGAAGGACATCCGGGGTCTCCGCTTCCTGGTGGTTTCCGAGCCCAAGGCCGAGGGCGCCTGGTATCCCGCCGAGGCCATCGGTGACGAATCCGCCCAGGCCATCCTCAGCAGTCCGGTGAAGGGCATCGTCTCGGCCATCCAGGTTGCTCCCGGTCAGCGCGTCGGTGCAGGGGCCGGGTTGTTCACGCTCCAGAGCCCCGAGCTGGCGCGCCTGAAGGCGGACTGGCTGTCCACCCGGGCCAAGCGCGACCGCGCCGAAGGCGAACTGGCCCGGGAACAGCGGCTCTACGAAGCCCAGGCCGGGTCCCGCCGCGACCTGGAAGCCGCCAAGAGCGAAGCGGCCACGGCGCGGGCTGACGAGGAAGCCGCCCGGCTCGCCCTGGACGCCCGGGGACTGAATCCCGAGACGGCGGGTGCCGTGATGACCGTGAAGGCGCCGAGGGCGGGCTCCGTCACGGCCTACAAGATCCAGCCGGGTCAGGGCATCGAGGCCGGCCAGGAATTGGGCCGCTTCCAATCGGCCTTCGCCGCCATCGTGCAGCTGGAACTGCCCCTCCCCGCGCCCGACAACTGGCAACCCGGCACCGTGACGGAGGCCCGGAAGGGCGACGGCCAGCGGTGGAAGGCCCGCCTGGAGGGCACGCCCATGACCCTCACCACGGACACGCGGCGGCTGAGCTATCGCCTGCGCTTGCTGGGCAACCCTCTGCCGATCCCCGGCACACCGCTGGAGGTCCATGTCCCCCTGGCGAAGACGGTCGTGCTTCCTCAGAGCGCCCTGCAACAGGTGGAAGGCACCTGGGGGGTCTTTGTGAAGACAGGGGAGGAGGCCGAGTTCCGTCCTGTGCGCCGAGGCCCTGAGCTGGGTACCGATGTGATGGTGCTCGAGGGCCTGAAACCTGGCGAGACCGTGGTGGGCGAGGGTGCCTACCTGCTGAAGTCGCTCCAGATCAAGCGCAAGAGCGGGGGAGAAGACCATGACCATTGATGGTTCATCCTCCCAACATCGTTCCCCCATCCGGCGCTGGTTCGACTGGATGCTCCCGCGCAAGGGCTGGGTGTTCGCGCTGGCCATGGTGTGGGGGATCGCTGGCCTCGCCAGCTTCGTCACCCTGAAGCGCGACCTCTTCCCCGATCTCACCCTCCCCAGCCTCAACCTCCTCATCCAGAGTCCGGGACGCGCTGCCACGGAGCTGGAATTGACCGTGGCCCAGCCGGTAGAGCAGGCCATCGGCGGCCTTCCCGGTGTCAAGCGCGTGGTGAGCACCGTGCAGGCCGAAGTGGTCCAGGTCGTGGTGTCCTTCGAAGGTGGCACCGACCCCTGGCGGGCCCGACAGCTCGTGGCCGAACGCCTCGCGGGCATCGTCGGCAACTTCCCCGAGGGGACCCGGGCCCCGCTCGTCTCCAGCGCCGCCGGGCGCCTCCAGGAGATCATGGAGATCGTGCTGGAGGGCCCGACCACGGATCCCATGAAGCTGCGGGATCACACGGAGAAGGTGCTCATCCCCCGGCTTCAGGCCGTCCCCGGCGTCGCCCGCGTCGAGCGGCTGGGAGGCGAGGAGCGCCAGCTCCAGGTCATCGTCCAGCCCGAGCGGATGCGACTCCAGGGGGTGAGCCTGACCCAGATCCTTGAAGCCATGGATGGCACCCACCAGGACAGCGCCGCCGGGGTGATGGAGATCCAGGACAAAGGCTGGTTCATCACCGTGGGCAGCCTCGCGGCCCAGCCCGAGGCCGTGAAGAAGCTCCGCCTGAAGACACCTCGGGGGACGGTTCTCCTGGGCGATGTCGCCGAAGTCCGCGAAGGCGCGGGTTTCCGGCGAGGACTCGCCCGTCACCAGGGCCACGAGGATGTAAGCCTCCGGGTGGTCCGGCAACCCACGGCGGAAACCATGACCGTCTCTCGTGAGACGCGGAAGGCTCTGGATGAACTGCGCCAGAGCTTGCCCGAAGGTATGGAACTGACTCTGATGTACGACCAGGGGGGGCTCGTCACCCACGCCTTGAACGGCGTGACCCTGGCGCTCCTGCTCGGTGGGCTCTTCGTCGCCCTGGTGCTGGTGCTCCTGCTGGGGAATCTCCGGGCGGCCCTGATCGTCATCGCCGTGCTGCCCTTGGCGACGCTTGGGGCGGCGATTCCCCTGAACGCCGCCGGCATGGGGCTCAACGCCATGACCCTGGGCGGCCTCGCCATCGCCGTGGGCCTGCTGGTGGATGCCGCCGTGATCATGGTGGAGAACCTCGCGCATCGCCTCCACGAGCACAAGGATCATCTGGAACCCCGGCGGGTCGCCCTCACCCGCGCCGCGGCCGAGGTGGGCGTTCCCATCCTCACGGCGGTGCTGGTCATCCTGGCCGTCTTCATCCCCTTGCTGGCCATCGGGGGCCTCGCGGGCAGGCTCTATGCGCCCTTGGCCGTGGCCATCGCGGCAGCCATGACCCTCAGCCTGGTGCTCAGTTTCACCTTGGTGCCCGCCCTCGTGGAGCGGTTCCTCCCCCCGGGCTCCCTGCTCGAAGAACCCCGGCTGGTGGTCGCCTTGAAGCGCCTCTACCGCCCGGCCCTCGAATGGGCCATGGGCCATGGCGCCATGGTGCGGGTGCTGGCCCTGGGCCTGACCATCCCCAGCCTATGGCTGGCCTTGCATCTGGGGAGCAACTTCCTGCCCAACCTGGATGAAGGGGCTCTCCTCCTCAACAGCATCCTGCCGGCGGAAACCAGTCTTGCCGCCGTGGACGAGGCCAACTTCCAACTCGAACAGAAGCTCGTGAAGCTTCCTGGTGTCTCGTCTGTCTATCGACGCACGGGCCGTTCTGAACTCACCGAGGACCCCATGCCCCACACGATCTCAGATGTGCTGGTGGTGTTGGACGGCACGCGCCGGACGCCCGAGATCCAGAAGGAAGTGGCCGCGATGGCGGATGGGCTGCCCTATCCGGTGGAGTTGACCACGCCCATGCAGATGCGCATCGCCGAGGGCATCGGAGGCACGCCGGCGGACATCCAGGTGAAGTTCTTCCACCCGGACCTGGCCGCCCTGCAGGCTCGGCTACCCGCCCTCCAGGAGGTGCTGGGGAAGGTGCCCGGCGTGGCGTCCATCACCCCCGAAGGCGCCGGTGTCCTGCCAAAGTGGACCGTGGTGCCCGATGAGGATGCCCTGCGTCGTCTCGATGTGCCTCGGACGCTCATCGTGAAGACCTTGAAAACAGCCCTTCAGGGCATTGAGACCTCGCCCCGCTTCGAGGGCCCCCAGCGCATCGAGCGGGTGGTGCGCTTTCCCGACGATGGTCGCACCAGTCCCGAGACCCTCAAGCGTCTGCCCCTGGTGCTGGATGATGGCCGGGTGGTGGACCTGGGCCAGGTGGCCCGTTTCGAGGAGGCCACCACGCCAAGCCTGATCCGGCGTGAATCCGCTCAGCGGCGCCTGGCCCTGAATGTCCGCACCACGGGCGACCTCGGCGGCACCGCGGATCGCCTGGAGCTGGCCCTCAAGGGGCTGAACCTGCCGAAGGGCACCGTGGTGAAGCTGGGCGGCAAGATCGAGGACGCCCGGGAGACCCAGAAGCGACTGATGGTGGCCATCGGAACCGCCCTGGCCCTCGTGGTCGGCCTGCTCTACCTGGCCCTGGGGCGCTGGCGCGAAGTGGCGGTCGTCGTGCTGACCCTCCCCGATGCCTTCGCCGGGGGGCTCTTCGCCCTCTGGCTCGCGGGGGAAACCTGGAACATCAGTTCCATCGTCGGCATGATCGGACTTTTTGGCGTGGCCGTGCAGAACAGCCTCGTGCTCATCTCCCAGGCCAAGCACCTGGTGGCTGCCGGGAAGCCGTTTCACGAGGCCCTCAAGGAGGCCAGCCTCGGTCGCGTCCGCCCCAAGCTCATGACCGCGGGAAGCGCCATCCTCGGCCTCATGCCCATGCTGCTCGGGCTTGGCGGCAGTGAGTTGGAACGCCCCCTGGCCATCGTCATGGTGGGCGGACTCATCACGAGTACGCTCTTCACCCTGCTGGCGTTGCCGAGCTTCTATGCTTGGGTGGGGAACCCGGGGCCGGAGAACGGTCCTCCGGATTGACCCTTCTCCGGTACCCAGACAGGAAGCGGCGCCCAGGCGCCGCTTCCTGTCTGGAGGTCAGGCGAAGGCGGACATGGCGCCCACGGTGAAGCTGGGGTGCTGGTCCATCAGGGGGCGGGGCGGGGGGATGCACTCGACCCGCGAGAAGCCCGCGTGACCCAGGGCCTCGCGCCAGGCTTCGGGGGTGAGGAAACCGTGGCGGGGGCGCCAGCGCGGGTCGAGTTTCACCTCCGTGAAGCTCTTGATGAAGCTGAAGAAGAATTCCAGGTAGAGGGGGGCATCCAGGGTGGGTTTCAGGCATTCGCCCAGGACCAGGCGGCCGCCGGGCTTCAGGCGGCCACGTAGGTCCCGCAGGGTGGCTTCCAGATCCTGGGCCACATGCAGCACATTGATCCCGACGATGGCGTCCAGGCTCGCCGCTTCGATGCCCTGGTCCCCGAGGGGCCGGTTCATGTCCAGGGCCTGGAAGCTGACGGGCAGTCCGGGCGCGACGCTCTTCAGGTCCCTCTGGGCCCGTCGCAGGAAGGTGGGAGCCACATCGGTGAAGCGGTAGTCCGCGATGCGGCCAAGCCAGCCCGCTTCGGCCCCCGTCTGGGCGACGAGCTGGGCGAAAGATCCGGCGCCGGCCCCCAGCTCCAGGATTCGCGCGCCTTCCGGGAGCCCCTCGCGGAGGGCCAGCAGGGTGAGCCAGTTGTTGGGGAAGTATCCCAGGTTGCCATTGCGGAAGTAGGCGAGCCAGAGGGGGAACAGGGCCAGGTCGAACAGGAGGCTGTCACCGCTCTTCCCTTCGGTGAAGAAGGGCTGGATGTGGGAACGCACGCCGTCCAGCAGGTCGAAGTTGGACCCGTGGCCAGGGGCCTCGGCTTCCACCTGCTCCCGGAGGCCGGCGAGGTCCAGGTCGGGTTCGCCCGCCAGCGTGAAGCGCTCGCCAGTCCGTTGCAGCAGGCCCTCCGAGGCGAGGAAGGGGAGCATCCAGGCCAGGGGCTTGCGGGCCTGGGCGGGGAGCCCCTCGCAGAGCGCGTCGAGGGTGGTGCCACCGCGTAGCCGGGCCTCCCAGCCCAGGTCCATGAGCAGCAGCAGGCAGGTTCGGGCGGTGTACAGACCCGAGGCCCGGTGGAGCACCAGGAAGGGCCGGGTGAACAGGCGGGCGATCTCGGGACCGAGGGGCCCGAGCAGGTCGAGGGCCGGCGGCGCCTCGATGGGGCCGAGGCGCGGGGGCATCAGTCCATCATCTCACTGATGCTGCGGCCCCCGTGGATGCGAAGGATGGCATCCCCGAAGAGGGCGGCGGTGGAAAGCACCCGCAGGTTCGGAAGGGCCTTGGCGCGTTCGGGCGAGATCGGAATGCTGTCGGTGACCACCAGCTCATCCAGGTTGGCGGAAGTGAGGGTCTCCAGTGCGTTGCCGGAGAGCACCGGGTGGGTGACGCCCACGCGCACCGTGCGGGCACCGAACTCGCGGAGGATGCGGGCCGCCTCCTTGATGGAGCCGCCCGTGGCGATCTCGTCGTCGTAGATGATGGCGTCCTTGCCCTTCGCGTCGCCGATCAGGGCCACGCTCTGGGCCTTCTCGGAGTCATCGAAGCGGCGCTTGTCGATGATGGCCATGGGCACGGACAGCCGCTTGGCGAAGTGGCCGGCGAACTTGGCCGCTCCGGCATCTGTGGCCACCACCACGGCATTGGAGAGATCCTTGGTCTTGAAGTAGTTGGTGAGGATGGGCGTGGCCAGGAGTTGGTCTGCGGGCTTCCGGAAGAAGCCCAGGATCTGCGGGGCGTGCAGGGTCATCGTGAGCACGCGGTCGGCCCCGGCGGTCTCCAGCAGGTCGGCCACCAGGCGGGCCGTGATGGAGATGCGCGCCTCGTCCTTCTTGTCGCTACGGGCATAGGGAAAGTAGGGCAGCACCGCCGTGATGCGGGCCGCGGACGCGAACTTCAGGGCGTCGATGAGGATCAGCAGCTCCAGCAGGTTGTCGCTGACGGGCGGGCAGGAGGTCTGGATCACGAAGACATCCGATTCGCGGACATTCTCCTCGACCTTCACCTTGATGTTCTCGTTGGAGAACCGGGTGACCTTCAGCTTGCCGAGGGGCATGCCCATGTGCGTGGCGATGCCTCTCGCCAAGTCCGGGTGGCTGCTCCCGGAAAAGACCTTCATCTCGCCGAACATGGATCCCCCGATCTCGGACCCAGTGTAGCCGACCCCCCGCGTGGAGGTCGTCACAGGGATGAAGCGGAAGCAGCCTGACCCGGTTTCCGGGGGAGGAACTCAGCTTTCGTCGGCGCTGGGGCCGTAGATGGAGGGGACCGGCACATCCAGCAGGCGGAGATAGACGGCGAGCTGGGCCCGGTGATGGATGAGATGGTTCATCACGAAGCTGCGGTAGACCGCGGCGCGCGGCATGGCCAGGATCACCACGCCCTCGTTCTTGAGGGTCCAGACCACCTGGAAGGCCTCATCCGGGGTCTTGGCCAGGACTTCCAGCGCCCCCTCCACGCCCTGGTCCAGGGTCCGGAGCAGCCCCTCGACGGTGTCGCTCGGCTTCGGCTGGCTGGCGCGGGTCTCGGGCAGGCCGAAATCCAGCTCGGTGCGGGTCAGGGTGCTGATGGTCCAGCCGGGAATCGTGACCAGGTGATTCGCTAGGTCGCCCAGCGTGAAGGACTTGGGGTGGGGGCGGTAGTCCATCCGGCCGGCGGGGATCCGCTCGATCACGCGGCGGAGGCTCGCCATTTCGTGCTGGAACTCGGGGAGGAGGGCTTGGGAGAGCGGCATCGGGGCTCCTTGGATGAGGGAGACCCAGGATAGGACAGGGCTCCTGACAACCTGGTGGCAGGAGGGTTCATCCCCGGAGCGGGGTCACCGGGAAGGTCCCGCCCGGAATTGTCCAAGGTAGTCCTCCAGGCCCTGGCCAGGGGTCGGCTCGAAGGGGTCGAGCACCTCGCTGGACTGGATGCGGTCCACGCGGAAGGTGCGGAGGGCTTCGCGCAGCTCGCACCAGGCCGCGAGGTGCCACCGGTAGCCCCAGAAGACCAGGCCCAGGGGCTGCAGCACCCGGGTCGAGGCGGTTCCGTCGGCGCGCGCGTAGGTGATCCGGACGCGGCGATGCTCGCGCAGACCCCGGCGCAGCTCGCCGAGGAAGCGGGCGGTTTCCGGGGGGACATGGAAGTCCGGCACCAGGAAGGGCAGGTCCGACAGCGACCGCCTCCGGTCCGGCGGCAGGACGGCCTCGACTTTCCGGAGGAGGCTCTCTGCGGCCTCCCGGAGCGAGGGATCGCCCCAGGCGGCCACGACGCGAGCACCCAGAAGCAGCGCCTCGCCCTCCTCCGCGTTGAGCATGAGGGGAGGGAGGTCGAAATGCCGGGGGAGGCTGTAGCCCACACCGGCTTCACTCTCGATGGGCACGCCCGAGGCCATGAGGTCCGCGATGTCGCGGTAGAGGGTGCGCTCGCTGACACCGAGCTCCCTGGACAGGCGGGCGGCGGTACTGATGCGGTCCCGCCGCAGCAGCTGCACGATCTGGAACAGGCGGTCGGCGCGGCGCATGGGTTTCCGAGGGCGGGCGGGGCGCGCGGTCGGCTAGACCTTGCCGCCACCCACCCGCTCGATGCGGGCCCCGACGCCCTGGAGCTTCTTCTCCAGGCCGGCATAGCCGCGGTCGAGATGATAGATGCGGTCGACGATGGTCTCGCCCTTGGCCACGAGGCCGGCGATGACCAGGGCGGCGCTGGCGCGGAGGTCTGTGGCCATGACCGTGCACCCGGTCAGGTCCGCTGGGCCGGCCACGATGGCGCGGTGGCCGTCCGTGCGGAGGTTCGCGCCCAGGCGCTCCAGCTCCATGGCGTGCTGGAAGCGGTTCTCGAAGATGCCTTCATTGATGACGCTGATGCCGCAGGCCTGTGTCATGACGGCCATCACCTGCGCCTGCAGGTCCGTGGGGAAACCAGGGTAGGGCAGGGTGGTGACATCCTTGGACCGCAGCTTCTGGCCGGGCTCCCGCTGGATGCGGAGCTGGCGGCCGTCCTGGCCCTCCCGCTCGGTGACCAGGCAGCCCGCCCGCTCCAGCAGGTCCAGCAGTGCGCGCAGGTGCCCGGGCTCGCAGCGATCCAGCACCACATCGCCGCAGGCCGCGGCCACGGCGCAGAGGTAGGTGCCGGCCTCGATGCGGTCGGCGATGACCGCGTGCTCGCAGCCATGGAGCTTCGCCACACCGGTGATGGTGAGGGTTCCCGTGCCGATGCCCTCGATCTGGGCGCCCATCTTGACGAGCAGCTGGGCCAGGTCGCCGATCTCGGGCTCCATGGCCGCGTTGCGCAGGACCGTGGTGCCCTTGGCCAGGGCCGCGGCCATGAGGATGTTCTCCGTGGCGCCCACGCTCACCTTCTCGAAGGCGTGGTCGATGGCCTGCAGGGGGCCCTTCACGGTGGCGTGGATGTAGCCATGGCTGATTTCGATGGAGGCGCCCATGCGCTCAAGGGCCTCCAGGTGCAGGTTCACGGGGCGGGCGCCGATGGCGCAGCCGCCGGGGAGGCTCACGGTGGCCTTGCCGAAGCGGGCGAGCAGGGGCCCCAGCACCAGGATGGAGGCCCGCATGGTCTTCACCAGGTCGTAGGGGGCCTTGGGATCCTCGCTGCCGGCGCAGGCCAGCCGGGCGGTCAGCTCGAAGCCCTCGCCTTCCGGTTCCAGGGAGGCTTCCGTGCCCAGGGCCTGCAGCACCTTCACCATGGTGCGGATGTCGGCCACGGCGGGCAGGTTGGACAGGAGGACCGGGTCGGGCGTCAACAGGGTCGCCGCGAGGCAGGGCAGGGCCGCGTTCTTGGCCCCCGACACCCGGATGCGCCCCCGCAGGGGATGTCCACCTTGGATCACCAGTCGGTCCATCGAATCTCCAGCCCTCCAGCGTAGCCCAACCGCGCCCCGGCTAGAGGATCCGGCCTCTCATGGCGGTCCTGGGGAGGGGGCCCCATTGCCGCCCATCCTGGCTCTCCGGCCGGTTGTCGCCCAGGACCAGATAACCCCGGTTGCAGATTTGGTGCCCCTCTCCTCCCCGTTCGGGGTGGACCACCCAGGGCTCGTCGATGCGTCGGCCGTCGATCCAGAGATCGGGACCCTGCCAGGTCAGGGTCTCGCCGGGCAGGCCCAGCACCCGCTTCACGGAGGAACCGTGCGGTCCTTCGACCAGCCAGACCTCCCCCCGCCGGGGCGGGGGAATCACCCAGGCCCGCAGGACCCAGCGCAGGCGGCCGTTGGCCAGGTTCGGTTCCATGCTGCGCCCGGACACGCGCACCGGGTGGATCACGGCCAGCGGCGAGAGGGCCAGGGCCAGGGCAGCGCCGGGGATCCAGGGACGCATGAGGGTCAGCCCAGCCTCACGAAAGCACCACCATCCTCCGTCCCCGCCCATCCGTCAGGGCCACCTCCTTGAGGCGCGCGGGGGACGGGACGAAGGGGGCCAGCTCGGCCAGCAGGCGCTGGGCCAGGGCCAGGGGGCCGTCCAGCCCCAGCTCGGAGAGGAGCCTGCCCTGCAGGGGGGCCAGGCTGCGGTCCAGGGCGGCCTCCAGGTCGCGGAAGTCGACCACGACATCGAAGCCGTCCAGGCCCTGCCGTGTGGCCACCACCTCCACCGTGTAGTCGTGGCCCTCCCAGGCTTCGCCCGCCCGGAACACCACCGACAGGGGGCGGGTGACGGCGGCTTCAAAATGGAGGGCGGAGGTGCTTCCCAAGTCTGACTCCAGGTCGGGCCTTCAGTTTGTCATGCCCATGGCTACACTGTCCCTTCGACTGCATACCTGATAGCCGGGTGAGACAATGGGCGGCGCCGCGCCACGGCCCGTTCCGATTGATGACTGCAAGGAGGGACCGCCATGAAGGCCCTGGAAATCGCGCTGTTCTGGATCATGACGCTGGCTGCGGCCGGGTTCTTCGCCTGGACCGTGCGGAAGCGCCTGGCCACCCTGAGGGCCGGCCTGCCGGACAACCGCTTCGACCAGCCCTGGGTGCGCCTGAAGGGGGTCTTCACCCTGGCCATCATGCAGAAGCGCATGGTCCGCGACAAATACGCGGGCTTCTACCACATCCTCATCTTCTGGGGCTTCTGCGCCCTGGCCCTGCGGTCCATCGGGCTGGTGCTGGAAGGGCTCTTCCCCGCCTTCCACATGACCGAGGCCCTGGGCGCCTTCGGCTACGGCTACCAGGCCACCAAGGATGTCTTCGAGGTGCTGGTGCTGCTGGGGCTGGGCCTCGCGACCTTCCGCCGCCTGGCCGCCAAGCCCTGGCGCCTGGAGAACTCCTGGGACGCCTGGGCCACCCTGAGCCTCATCGGCACCCTGATGATCACGGACCTGCTGGCGGACGGGGCCTACATCTGGCTGCACAACCCGGCATGGAAGGCCTGGGCCCCCGTGAGCCTCTTCGTGGCGAACCAGCTGCGGGACATGGGCGGCACGGGGCTGCTGGTGCTCTACAAGAGCATGTGGTGGCTGCACCTGGCGACCCTCTACTTCTTCGCCAATTTCCTCCCCTATTCCAAGCACTTCCATGTGTTCACCTCGCTCTTCAACATCTACTTCCGGGAACTGGAGCCCCAGAAGAACCTGAAGCCCATGGATCTGGAGGCCGAGCACTTCGGCATCAACAAGATCCAGGACTTCTCCTGGAAGCAGATGCTCGACTTCTACACCTGCGTGGAGTGCGGCCGCTGCCTGGAGAACTGCCCCACCACGCTTACCGGCAAGCCGCTCCGGCCCAAGGATTTCGGCAATGACCTTCGCGACTACCTGAAGGCCACGCCCCTGGAGCAGATGGGCCAGGACCAGCCCGTCCCCGAGGACCGCAAGCTCATCGGCGGCCCCGTGCCCGAGGGCTCCTACTGGAAGCGCGATGACGAAGTGGCGCCCTGGAGCAAGGCACAGCTGGAAGGCTGGATCAGCCAGGACACCATCTGGGCCTGCACCAGCTGCGGCTACTGCGAGTGGGCCTGCCCCCTGCAGATCAGCTTCGTGGACAAGATCATCGGCATGCGTCGCTACCTCACGCTGGAGGAGAGCGACTTCCCCGCCGAGGCCCAGACCGCCTTCAAGGGCATGGAGCGCCAGGGCAACCCCTGGAACCTGCCCCAGGCGGACCGCGCCAAGTGGGCCGAGGGACTCGAAGTGCCCACCTTCGCCGAGAACCCCGAGGCTGAGTATCTGTTCTGGGTGGGCTGCGCCGGTTCCTACGACGCCGCAGGCCAGAAGGTCTCCCAGGCCCTGGTGAAGCTGCTCAAGGCCGCGAATGTGTCGTTCGCGATCCTCGGCACCGAGGAGAGCTGCACCTGCGAATCCGCGCGGCGCCTGGGGAACGAGTACCTCTACCAGACGGCCACGGAGGCCAACATCGAGGTCCTCAAGGGCCATGGTGTGAAGAAGGTCATCACCAACTGCCCCCACTGCCTCAACACCCTGAAGAACGAGTATCCGGCCTTCGGGGGCGACTTCGAAGTGGTGCACGGCACCGAACTGGTGGCGAAACTCATCAGCGAAGGCAAGCTGAAGATGGAACAGACCGTGGATGTGGACCTCACCTACCACGATCCCTGCTACCTCAGCCGCATCAACGGCCAGGTGGAGGCGCCGCGGGCCATCCTGGATGCCATCCCCGGCGTGAAGCTCACCGAGATGGAGAAGCACGGGGAGGCCACCATGTGCTGTGGCGCCGGCGGCGGCCGCTTCTGGCTGGAGGAGCACCTGGGCAAGCGCGTCAACCATGAGCGCTTCGAGCAGGCCATGGAAACCAAGGCCACCACCATCGCCGTGGGCTGCCCCTTCTGCAATGTGATGCTCAACAACGCGGCGGGGGAGACGAACCACGAGGGCGTGGCCACCACCGATGTGCTGGAGCTGGCGGCGAAGGCCCTGAAGTAGCCGGATGGCTGACCGGAAAGGGGGGCGCCACCGGCACCCCCCTTTCCTTTGTGACCTGGAGCACGGCTGCTCCGCCGGGGTTCCCGGGCCCGGGCGGCCCCCCGCCAAACCGTGTCACCCTGAGGGCCTGATCCTCAGATGGGTTGGGTGAGGAACCTGGCTTTCCCGTCCGCCCGGTCCTCCACCGCACCATTTCCCGCAGCGAATCCATGCCCCCCGTCCCTGGAACCCGCATCGGCCCCTACGAGATCCTGAGCCCCCTGGGTTCCGGTGGCATGGGGGAGGTCTTCAAGGCCCACGATCCGAAACTGGACCGTTTCGTGGCCATCAAGGTGCTGCCCCAGGCGCTCTACCAGGACCCCCGGACCCGGGCCCGCTTCGAACGCGAGGCCAAGGCGGTGGCGGCCCTCTCTCATCCCAACATCCTGGGCATCTTCGACTTCGGCTGGGATGGCAGCCGGGCCTACGCGGTGATGGAGCTGCTGGAGGGAAGCAGCCTCCGGGAGATCCTGAGGGATGGCGCCGTGCCCCCCCGGAAGGCCGTGGAGTGGGCCATCCAGATCGCCCGTGGCGTGGGGGCCGCCCACGAGAAGGGCATCATCCACCGGGACCTGAAGCCGGACAATGTCTTCATCACGGAGGATGGCCAGGTCAAGGTGCTGGACTTCGGGCTGGCCAAGACGCTGGAATCCGGGCGCGGCCAGATGGCGACCCTGAGGCCCGGATCCGAGCACCCGACAGAGCTCAGCGAGGCCGGAATGCTCATCGGGACGGTGGGCTACATGAGCCCTGAGCAGGTGCGGGGTGAGCCGGCGGACACCCGCTCGGACATCTTCAGCCTGGGGGTGGTGCTCTTCGAGATGCTCACCGGACGGCGGCCATTTGCCGGACCCAGCGGCGCCGAAACCTTTTCGGCCATCCTCCGGGACGCGCCCCCGGAGCTCGAGGGTCTCCGGGGCGCCTTGGCCCCCGGGCTGGACCGGCTCGTCTTCCGCTGCCTGGAGAAGCGCCCCCAGGACCGGTTCCAGAACATGAAGGACCTGGCCTTCGGGCTGGAGGCCCCCCTGTCCATGGCGAGCCCCCTCCCCGCGTGGGGCCCGGGGCTCCGATGGCCGGCCTGGCGGCGCCGGGTCCTCCTGGGCTCCGCCCTCGGGCTGGCCCTGACCGGGGGCGGGCTCGCCTGGGCTTTCCGCGGCACCCCGGCAGCGCTTTCGGCGCCCGCCTTCCAGCGGCTCTTCTTCACGCCGGGGACCGTGGAATCCGCCTTCTTCGGGCCCGATGGCAAGACCATCTTCTTCTCGGCGAGGCTCGGAGGCGGCGATTCGGAGACCTTCGTCATCGACCCCCGAAGCCTGGAACCCAAGCCCCTGGGGTTGAAGGATGCCCTGCTGGTGGGGGTGTCCGGGAACAACGACCTGGCCCTGATCCGGCACCCCCGCCGCTGGCTGCTGGGGCGCTACCGCGGCACCCTCGCCCGGGTGCCTGCGGGTGGAGGGGCGTTGCGGGACCTCCAGGCGGATGTGCTCGAGGCGGCCTGGGACGGCCAGGGTCTGGCCCTGCTGACCAGCGACGACGCGCAGCGGGGCCGCCTGGAGTTTCCGATCGGACGGGCGGCCTTCGAGTCCAACGGCATCAGCCATACCGCCAAGCTGATCCGGCTGTCTCCGGGCGGAGACCGGATGGCCATGGTCGAGACCCAGGGTGGAAGCGCCAAGGTCGTGCTGCTGGACCGGGAGGGCCGGCGGACCGTGGTGTTCGAAAAGCCCGGAGACGGCTTCGGTGACACCCTCACCGGACTCGCCTGGGGGCCTGGGAATGATCTGTGGCTGAGCGAACTCCAGGCGGATCAGACGGCCCTGTGGTCGATCCGGCCGGGATCTCCGGCGCGCCTCCTGTGGCGTGGGGACGGCTCCAAGCAGCTCATGGATGTCTTTTCCGATGGGCGGGCCCTCCTGGCCAACCATCAGGTGCGGCGTGGCGTGTTGGTGCAGCGGGCCGGGGAGCTGACCCACCAGGAACGCTCGGTCCGCGGCGGCACCCAGGTCCAGGGGCTGAGCCCGGATGGCGGGCGGCTGCTCCTGCTCGAATCGCCAGCTTTGGATGGGGGAACCGCCCTGGATGAAACCTATCTCGCGGATTTCGCGGGTGGGCCCGCCCTGAAGCTGGCCAAGGGCAACCCCTACGGATTCTCCCTGGGGGGACGCTGGATTCAGCTGAACCTCAACGGACTCAGCCCGAAGGATCTCGACACCGGCGTGACCACGGGGCTCCTGAAGGCGGGCCTGAACCCTGCGGCCGTCCTGGATCCCGCCTCGCCCAGGCCCTGCCTGGTGTTCCTGTCCGTGGGGCAGGACCAGCCCATCGTGGTGCCCCTGCCCCAGCGGTTCCGGGCGGTCGGGTGCGCCTTCCTCCTGCCGGATGGACATCGCGCGCTCTTCCAGGGGAGCGAGGGATCCCAGGGGTTGAAGTACTACCTGGTGGAGCTCAAGGGCGGCGAGCCCCGGGCCATCACCGAGGAGGGCTTCGGTCACAACATCGTGGGCAGCAGTCCCCTGTCGCCCGACGGGAAGCGTCTCTTCATCACGAGCGACCGCAAGACCTGGTTCATCCTGCCGGTCGATGGGGGGAAGCCTGTGCCCATCCGGGGGGTCCAGGCCGAGGAACGGCTCATCAGCTGGGCGGCGGATGGCCGGAGCCTCTTCGTCCGCCCGGAACTCTCCCTCCTGCCGGTGACGGTCCACCGCCTGGATCCCGTCACGGGGAAGCGGGTGGAGGTCCACCGCTTCATGCCGCCCGATGCCGCAGGCTACCTGCAGACGCGGACGGCCTATGCCACGCCCGACGGGAAGGCCTTCGCCTTCACCTACGACCGCAAGCTCAGCGCCCTCTACCTGGTCGAGGGGCTCCGGTAGGGGAGAGCACCGGCCCGCCTACCGTTGCGGGGCTCATCCACGCCGTTCCGGCAGGGCATCTTTCAGCAGGTTCCGGGCCTCCCGGAGCAGGGTGGCCGTATCCTCCCAGCCGAGGCAGGCGTCCGTCACGGAGCAGCCGTAGCGCAGGGTGGCGAGGTCGGCGGGAATGGGCTGGCTACCCTCTTCGAGGAAGCTTTCCACCATCAACCCGACGATGGACCGGTTGCCGCGGAGGATCTGGTGGGCGCAGTCCAGGAAGACCAGGGGCTGGAGCCGGGGATTCTTGTGGCTGTTCGCGTGAGAGCAGTCCACCACGATGTTTTCGGGCAGTCCCGCCTTGCGCAGGGCGGCCTCGGCCAGGGCGATGCTGACGGTGTCGTAGTTGGGGCGACCCCCGCCGCCGCGCAGCACCAGGTGGCCATGGGCATTCCCCCGAGTCCGCACGATGGCGGCGGAGCCCTGGTCGTTGAGGCCCAGGAAGCTGTGGGGACGGGCGGCCGAGAGGATGGCATTCACGGCGGCCCCCAGGTCGCCGTCCGTGGCGTTCTTGAAGCCCACGGGCGTGGACAGGCCGCTGGACATCTCCCGGTGGGTCTGGGATTCCGAGGTCCGGGCCCCGATGGCCGTCCAGGCGATGAGGTCGCCGATGTACTGGGGCGTGTTGGGGTCCAGGGCCTCCGTGGCGGCGGGCAGACCGATCTCCCCGATGCGCAGCAGGAACTCCCGGGCCTTCCGCATCCCCTCCTCGATGTGGAAGGAATCGTCCATCCGCGGATCGTTGATGTAGCCCTTCCAGCCCGTGGAGGTGCGCGGCTTCTCGAAATAGACCCGCATCACCAGCAGGAGTGAATCCGAGACCTCCTCCGACAGAGCCTTGAGCCGGGTCGCGTACTCCAGCCCCGCCGCGGGGTCGTGGATGCTGCACGGTCCCACCACCACCATGAGCCGGGGGTCTTCGCGCGCGAGGATGCGCTGGAGGTCCCGGCGCCCGCCGGCCACGGTGTCGGCCACGGCGTCCGGGACGGGAAGGGCCGCGTGGACTTCGGCCGGAGAGGGCATCCGGTCGAAGGCATCGATGTTGAGGTTTTCGAGGGTGTGATGAGTCATGGCCGGGGCTTTCCGGAAGGGCTAAGGTAGGAGTTTCTCATGCCGTGCGGGTGGCACCCGGGCAGAGGCTGCGAACCGGGAGACTGCGGTCTTCCAGCCGATTCCCTGCGCCACCCGAAAGGGATGCGTTCGCAGGCACGGCGAAAGACAGGGTCCAGGGAGTACGGATGCAGGAAAAGCACGCCATCAAGCACTTTGCGCCAGGCTGGTTCGCCGTGATCATGGGCACTGGAGGGCTGGCGAACATCCTGTTCCTCTGGGAGGGCCAGATCCCGGGGCTGTGGCGCTCGAGCCTGGTCGTGGCGGCCCTGGCCGATGTCGGATTCTTCATCGTGCTGATTCCGTGGCTGCTCCGCTGGGTGCGCCACTTCGACTATGTGCGGCGCGACCTCCACCATCCCGTCTCGTCGAACTTCTTCGTCACGATGCCGGTGGCCACCGTCATCCTGGGCACGAACATCCACCTGATCTGGGGGCCCCACCTGAACCGGGCGTGGGCCTTTGGGCTGATGCTGGCCTGCTGGGTCATCGCCGTCGCCGGCGTGGCCTTCTTCACCCTCTTCACGACCTTCCGGTTCATCCGCGCCGAAGCACCGCCTGATCCCGAGACCATGAACTTCTCCTGGATCATGGCGCCCATCGCCAACATGGCCCTGCTGCTTCTGGGGAATCCGGTGCTGGGACAGGCCCTTCAGTTCCGGCCGGACTGGTGCCTGACGATCTTCGCCGTCAACGCCGCGATGCTGGGCATCGGCTTCTTCCTCTTCCTGTTCATCGGCGCCATCATCTTCGTCCGGCTGGCGCAGCACCCCCTGCCCCCGGCGGAAACGACGCCCACCTTCGGCATCTTCCTGAGCGCGGCGGGGCTCGCGGTGAGCTGCCTCCTGGACCTGGGCATCCATGCCCGGAGTCTGGGGCTCGTCACCGAAACCGGGCTCTTCTCCGTCGGCGCCGCCACCCTCTGGGGCTTCGGCATGTGGATCCTGGCCATCATCCTGATCATTTGCCTCCACCAGGTCCGCCGCGGGGGGATCCCCTTCAGCCTGGGCTGGTGGGCCTTCGTGTTTCCCCTGGCCGCCTACACCATCGGCAGCCAGAAGATCGCCTTGCGCTTCCCCTCCCCCCTCACGCGGGGCTACGCCCTCCTCCTGACGGTCACGCTGGTCGGCCTCTGGCTCTACATCCTGGCGAACACCCTGCGGGGCGTGGCGCGGGGCACGCTGTTTCTGGGTAGGCCCCTCGACCTGCCCGCGGGAGGGGAGCGGGCCCCGGGGGCGAGCCAATTCCGATAAGCTACCCCCATGCCGCTCGATCCCCGCCTCCTCGAGATCCTCTGCTGTCCGGCCTGCCACGGCGACCTGCTGGAGAAGGCGGAGGGACTGCACTGCCAGGGCTGCGGCCTGCTCTACCCCATCGAGGACGGGATTCCCGTGATGCTGGTGGACCAGGCGAAGAAAGCCCAGCCATGAGGCTCGACCGGGCCCAGGCCGAATCGCTGCTCCGGCGCATGGAAGGCCGCAAGGTGGCCGTGCTGGGCGATGTCATGCTGGATGAGTACCTGTTCGGCGAAGTGAGCCGCATCTCGCCAGAGGCGCCCGTACCGATCGTCCGGGTGGTGCGGGAGCACGCCGTGCTGGGCGGCGCGGCCAATGTGGCGGCCAACCTCAAGGCCCTGGGCGCGGAGCCCCTCCTCATCGGCACCCTGCAGAAGGATGGGGCGGGCGACCGGGTGCTCAGCCTGCTGGGCCGCCTGGGCATCTCCATTTCGGGCCTGGTGCTGGATGCCTCCCGGCCCACCATCATCAAGACCCGCGTCATCGGCCAGCAGCAGCAGATGCTCCGCATCGACCGAGAGGAATCAGGACCGAGGGAGGCCGCCGTGCTGCTGGGCCTCAAGGACCGTCTGGACCGCGCCCTGAGCGAGGCCTCGGCCCTCATCGTGTCCGACTACGCCAAGGGCGCCGTGAACGAGACCGTCATGGAGGCGGTGCGGGAGTTCTGCGCCGCGCGGAACCTGCCCTGGATCGTGGATCCCAAGCCAGCGCACAAGGCCCTGTACCGGGGCGCCACCCTCATGACGCCCAACACCAAGGAGGCCTCGGAGCTGGCCCACGCGCCGGCCCGGACCGATGCGGAGGTGGCCGAGGCGGGCCGCGCCATCATGGCGGAGCTGGGCCTGAGGGGCCTGTTGGTCACGCGCAGCGAGCGGGGCATGGCCCTCTTCGCGCCAGACGAGGACCACGCGGCTCCCTGGATGGTTCCGACGGAAGCCCGGGAGGTCTTCGATGTGAGCGGCGCGGGCGACACGGTCATCGCCGCGTTCAGCGCCGCCGTGGCCGCGGGGGCGGACTGGCGCGAAGCCGCCATGCTGGCCAACGCCGCCGCAGGCGTGGTGGTCGCCAAGGTGGGCACGGCCACGGCCACGCCGGCGGAGATCCTCGCCCACTACCACGAGCAAGAAGCGAATTAGTTCCTGAGTTCGATGGTGAGCAGGAACCGGTCGCCCTTGGCGAGGCGCTCCTTCACCTGGGTGAAGTTCAGATCGAAGGTCTCGGTTTCGCCAGGCTTGATGGTGCCGACCTTGGTGCCGCCGGAGGCCGCGCCCAGAAGCTTCCCGTCCTTATCGAGAACGGCCACGGCAAAGCCGGGGATCTTCGGATACTTGCCCGTGTTGGTCACCTCCACCTGGGCCCGGGTGCCGAACTCGGCGCCCTTGAGCAGGTTGAAGAAGCCGGGTTCCACCACGCGCTTGTTGAAGAAGATCTGGGTCACCTTGAGGCCGTCGAGGTTCACCGTGAGGGGGATCACGCGGTCCCAGGCGAAGGCGAAGCTCTCGGAGTAGAACGAGAGCGAGGCCTCGGGGGCGGAGAGGGGCGCGGAAACGGCGACGGGCGGCGCCGGTTGGGTCGGCGGGACCTGGGGCAGGGCGAGGAGGGCGGCGAGGGCGAGGATCTGCATGTCAGTTCTTGCCGAAGAGGCCGCCGAAGAGGCTCTTCTTGGGGGCGATCTCCATGACCGGGGAATCCAGGGAAGGAGCGCCGCCGCTGCGCTCGCGGCGGAGGCGCTCGAAGACTGGGCGCAGGCCCGGAACTTTGTGCGCCTCCAGCCAGTTTTCGCTGTGCTGCCGGGCCACCAGGTGGTTCTCCAGGATGCGGCCCTCCTCCACCCAGGCGATGATCTGGGACATGGTGAGCCCGGGGTAGATCTCCTCGCCGATCTTCAGCCGCAGAAGCTCGGCGCCCGCATCCGTGGCCAGCGAAGTCGGAAACAAGTCCGAAGGGGAGAGGGACGGCGTCGACGGTGCGGCCGCTTTGCGCGCTTCGGGAGCCGGGACTGGCTCAGGGGACCGGAAGGACGAAGGCTCCTGAGGCGCAACGGCCAAGGCGGCCCGGAGATCCTCCTGGGAGAGACGCACCGTGGTGCTGGAGGCAGCCTGGGGGCCTTCAGTCGGGTGCCCGGAAGCGGTGGGGCCTTCGTCAGACCAGTGGGCCTCCCCGGGGGGGGTGGGCATCTCACCGCCGCCCAGGGTGGCTTCCAGGGCGGTGAGGGTGGCCTCCATGTCCATGGCGGACGAATCCTTGGTGATCTTCAGACCCGAGGGCTGGGCCGGGGCATCCCCGAACAGCTTGTCGATGGCGTCCCGGGCGGAGGTGTAGCCGGACAGGGTGGTCTCGGTGATCTCGGGGGGGAAGGGCGGGACCGCGGGCGCCGTCTCAAGCGCCCTCTCAGGCGCCGGGGCCTGCTGGGCCTCGGGCAGGGCGGCGGGAGTGTCCACGAGGGTCTTCTCGAGGATCTCCGCGTCTGTCCCCTCCAGGTCGCCCAGCGTGAGGGAGGGGGGTCCATCCGAGGGCTGGAAGTCGGGGAGGTCCCCCAGCTCAGAGCCCGGGCGGGACTCGAGGCCGGATTCGAGGTCTGCGCCGAGGTCGAAGTCATTTGCTTCTGCTGGCGCCAGCAGGCGGGCCACGATGTCACCCACGGGAAACACGCCGCCGCAGGAGAAGCACCGGGCCCGGCGGATGGCCGGCCGGAGCCGCTCGGGGCGGAGGCGGTAGCGGGTGGAGCAGCTGGGGCAATGGATCGCTTCGGCCACCTGGAACTCCTGGAGTTTCGAGCAGGATAGCACTCCGCATGAGCGCGGGCCAAACCTCCCGACACACCTCGGCCCGCCGCCGGCCGCCCCTCGCCGGGTATCCTCATCGGACGGAGGTCCGGTGCGCGGCGTGTTCATCACCATCGAGGGTGTGGAAGGCTCGGGCAAGTCCACCCAGCTGCTCCGGCTGTCCGAGCGCCTGCGGCGCCTGGGCCTGCCCCTGGTGGTCTCGAAGGAGCCCGGCGGCACGGCCCTGGGTCGGGAGTTGCGCCGCCTGCTGCTGGAGCGCCACGCCAGTGGCGAGACCTGGTGCGCGGACGCGGAACTGCTGCTCTTCTACGCCGACCGGGCCCAGCATCTCGAGACGGTGATCCGCCCCGCGCTGGCGGAAGGAAAGGTCGTGCTGGTGGATCGCTTCGAGGATTCCACCCGGGCCTATCAGGGCGCCAGCGGCGTGCCCGAGGCGGCCCTGGACCGCCTCAGCGAGCTGGTCCTGCGGGGACTCCGCCCCAGCCTCACCGTGGTGTTGGACATGGATCCCGAGCTGTCGCTCCAGCGCGTGGAGGTCCGCAACCTCTCCCTGGGGGCCGAATTCGCGGAAACGCGCTTCGACAACGCCGCCCTGGAGTTCCACCGCAAGGTGCGCAACCGCTTCCTGGCCATCGCCCAGAGCCACCCCGGCCGCGTGGCCCTGGTGCCCGCCCGGGATCCCGTCGACCAGGTGGAAGCGGCCATCTGGGCGCGGGTGACGCCCCTGCTGCGCAGCGCCGGCTTCGGGGTCGATTGATGTTCGCCCCGGACATCGCCGGTCACCGGGCCCTCCGTCAGCGCCTGCTGGATCGCCTGCAGGCCGACCGGATCCGCGGCTCACTGCTCTTCACCGGGCCGGAGGGCATCGGCAAACGCCGCGTGGCCCTGGAGCTGGCCCAGCGCGAGATCTGCTTCCGCCGGAATGCCTGCGGCCAGTGCGAAGGCTGCCGGATGTTCCTGGGCGATGACCTGCCCTTCGAGCTGCCCAACCTGCTGCGCATCACGCCCGAGGGCAAGGCGGGCGTCATCCGCATCGACCAGATCCGCGAAGGCCTGGACTCGAACAACCAGCCCCGCTTCAGCCGCGGTGTCATCGAGTGGGCCTCCCTGGCCCCGCCCTTGGGATGCCACCGCTGGATCCTGGTGGAGGAGGCCCACCGCCTCAACGAATCCAGCGGCAACATCCTGCTCAAGACCCTCGAGGAGCCCCCCGAGGGTACCCACTTCATCCTGGTGACCCACCGGCCCGAGGCCCTGCTCCAGACCATCCGCAGCCGCTGCGAGCGCATCCCCTTCGCGCCCCTGCCGCCGGAAGAGGCTTGGGCGGTGGCGATGCGGCAGGGGTGGGGCGAGGACGATCGGGCCCGCTGGGCCGCCCTGGGGGAGGGCAGCCTGCGCTTCCTGGAAGAACCCGCCTTCCGCCGGGCCGAGGCCCAGGTGGAGGCCTGGATCGCCCTGCTGGGGGGCCGCGCCTTCAGCGAGGTGGGGGAGGCCCTGCTTCCCGAAAAGGACTCGGTCCTGGCTCAGGGGGAACAGCTGCGGCAGCCCTTGGAGCTGCTTCTGCGCCTGCTGGCGGATCTGGCCCGGATCCAGGCGGGGGAGGCCCCGGCCCTCGAGCCTTGGCGCGGGGCCCTGGAGCCGCTGGCCGCCAAGTTCCGGGACCTCAAGACCCCCCAGGAGGCTGTCCTCGAGTCCCTGCGCCACCTGCCGCGGAACCTGAGCCCGGAGCCCCTGCTGCGGGAAGTGGGTCTGACCCTCCAGGCCTCCTGATCCTGACCGCGGCCCGGGCGGCTCTGGCCATCTCAGGCAGGCTCGGGAGCGGGCGTGACCCGGATCACCCCACCCTGGGCTAAACTTGATTCAGGAGTCAGCGCTCCTGAACCGGAGACCCCCATGTCCGATCCCCTTTACGGCCACGACCTGCTGTCCCTGGTGATGGAGCGCGGCGGATCCATCCCCGTCGAGGATCTCCGGACCGCCGCCCTCGCCGTCCATGGGCCTGATCCCGTCTATCACAACTGCCACGGCGACTCCTTCGACTTCGACGGTGTGCTGGCCTTCCTCGGCCAGAAGGGCAAGATCAACCTGGCCGACGGTCGGGTGACCCTGGGGCCCGCCCCGGCTTGCCAGCACTGATTCCAGGGGTCAGAGGCCGGACTCCAGTAGGATCTCCAGGAAGTCTTTCCACCGCGGACCTCATGGACGCCCACCCGGTCGATCTCGATTCACCCTTCGCCCCCCGGTCCTTTCTGATCCGGCTGAGCGCGGGGATCCTGATCCTGAACCTGTTCGTCATCCTCATGGCGGTGGTCTCCCTCCGGCAGAGCTGGCGCAACCACCAGGATCGGGCCATCGTCACGGGCCAGAACCTGGCCCAGGTCCTTGATCGCTATGTGGCCGACACCTTCATCCGGGCCGATGTGGCGGTCTTGGCCGTGAAGGACGAGGTGGAGCGGTCCGTGGCCGGCCCCAAGGGTGACCGCCGCGATCTGGATGCCTTCATCCGGCGGCAGTACGAGCGGGTGCCGGGGTTGCTGGCCCTGCGCACGACCGATGCCAAGGGGATGATCGACCACGGGAGTGGCGTCGGGGGTGGCACCAGCGTCAGCGTGGCGGATCGCGAGCATTTCATCCGGCTCCGGGACCTGCCCGAGGCCGGGGTGGTGATCTCCAAGCCCATTTTCGGGAGGCTCACCGGCACCTGGGTGATCATCCTGGCCCGGCGCCTGGAGGGCCCCGATCACAGCTTCGCGGGCATGGTCCATGCCGTGATTGGCCTGGATCAGTTCAGTCAGGCGTTCTCTTCCCTCGATGTGGGGCCCCACGGTTCAGTGGCCCTCCGGAACCTGGAACTGGAGCTGATCGCCCGCCACCCCGAGCCCGTGGCCGCCGGCACTGGGGTCGGCCAGAAGGTCATCTCGACCGAGTTCTCGGCCTTCGCCCAGTCCGGTCAGAGCATGGGCATCTACCGGGCCCGCACTCCCTTTGACCATGTCCAGCGCACCTTCGCCATCCGCCGGGTGACGGGCCAGCCCTTCTATGTTCTGGTGGGGCTGGCCGAGCAGGACTACCTGGCGGGATGGTGCCGGGAAGCGGTTCAGGAGCTCACGGAAGTGGCCCTGTTCACCTGCCTGACCCTGGTGGCTTCCTGGTTGATGCACCGGGCCTGGCAGCGGCAGCAGGTGGTCCACGAGAATCTGCGGAACCTGCTGGCGGAAGTGAAGACGCTGGGCGGCATGCTACCGATCTGCAGCCACTGCAAAAAGATCCGGGATGACAAGGGCTACTGGAACCAGATCGAGGCCTATCTGAACGAGCACACCGACGCCGAATTCACCCACGGCATCTGTCCCGAGTGCGCGAAGGAAGTCTTCCCCCGCTCCTCGGGAAAGCACCCGTCAATCTAACGGAGCCTCGGGCCTACACTGTGTCCGGGGGATCCCATGCACCTGCTCCGCATCAACCATTTGGGCATCGCGACGCCGGGTCTGGACGAGGCCATGGCGCGCATGGCACGACTCTTCGACATGACGGCGGACCATGCGGAGGAGGTGGCCGAGCAGAAGGTGAAGACGGCCTTCTTCCCCGTGGGTGAGAGCACCCTGGAGTTCCTGGAGAGCACCGACCCCGAAGGTCCCATCGGGAAGTTCCTGGCGAAGCGCGGCCCCGGCATCCACCATGTCTGCTTCGAGGTGGATGACATCGACGCGGCCGTGGCGCAGCTGCTCGCCAAAGGCGTGCGCATGATCGACCAGGCCCCGCGGAACGGTGCCCACGGCTGCCGCGTGGCCTTCATCCATCCGGCGGAGACCGGGGGCGTGTTGATGGAGCTGAGCCAGGGGGCGTGAGGGGTTCCGCGGATCGGATTCGCGCCGGGTCGGGAGCTGCCGGCCCTGTCAGCCGCGCTCCGTGGCCTCCGGTCCCTCCAGGGCATCCAGTTGCGTCACATCCATTTCGGTCATTCCATCGGCGGTCGCGAAGAGCATGGGCGTGAACCGGGTGCCCCAACGCACCTCCTCCGCGGTGTAGGAGGTGCGGGCGTAGATGGTCTGCGAGAAGGTGTCGTCGAAGGCCTTGATGAGGACGATGAACTCGGCCCTGGCCCGGCGCAGGTCCTCGGCGGTCATCCCCTGTAGGGGACTCGTCTCGTCGATGGGATGCACCACGGTCCAGCTGGAAGGGAAGAGGTTGATCTTGGATCGCTCCAGCGAAAGGTTCATGAACCGGCGCTGGCGGGAGCCCGGATCTTCGAACGAGAGGCTGAGCGTGGCCTCCACCTCGATGAGCTGGTTGCTGCGCATGTTGACGAGGCGGAACATGAAGCCGGTGATGGGCCCGTAGCTGGCCACCACGGCCTGGGCGCTGAACCGGAGGCAGGCCTGGGGCCGGGAGAACCTTCCGTAGAGGAGGCCCGTGGCCAGGGCGAAGCTGAGGAGGCCCAGCAGGGATTCCAGCGCCGCGGCAGTGTTGGCGAGGGTGCCCTTCGGGCTGATGTGCCCGTAGCCCACGGTGGTGAGCGTCTGGGCGCTGAAGAAGAAGGCGTCCTGCATCCGGTCGGGCAGCGTCTCGCCCCCGGGCCGGGTGAAGTGTTCCATCCCGATGCCCAGGTAGAGGAGGGCGAAGAGGGCGTTGGTGATGACGAAGGCCAGGAGCAGGAGCCCCAGGAAGGGGGCCCAGCCCATGGTGATGAGGTGGTGGTAGAGCTCGTAGAAGCGGAAGCGGGGCAGGCCCCGGCGGCGCACATTGAAGGAGCCGTCCTTGTTGACCCCTCGACCGGAGTTCGCCTGGAGACCCAAACCGAGGTCGTCAACAACTGGGATACCGCGGGGGGGAGGGGGCATGGATGTCCTGTGGAAGGGAGGCCCGAGTGGAGGGACGGATGACCACCATGCCAGGGGTGGAGGTTGGCCCGCCAGCCCCCGGGGCCCTGCGAGGCGGTCAGCCCACCCACCCCAGGTATCCGAGCCACAGGGCCCGCCCGAAGAACACCACCACCGGCGTGGCGAGCGCCAGGAAGCAGCCGAAGGGCAGCATGGTCTGGCCTGAGACGGCCTGGTCGGGGCCGCGGCGCATGAGCATGAGGGGCACGCCCACGGCGGCGCCGAGGCCCGCGCCCAGGAAGAGGATGCCGAGCATGGGCCCCCAGCCCCAGAAGGCGCCCAGCCAAGCCAGCATCTTGAAGTCGCCCATGCCCAGGCCGTCAGTCTTGCGGATCCATTTGTAGACCTGGTTGAGCAGGGCGGGACCGCCATAGCCGATCAGCAGGCCCAGGAGGCTGGTCTCCCAGGTGACGGCGGCCTCGAAGCCGCGGAACGCGGGAGCGGGCTGCAGGCCGTTGTGGAAGGCCAGAGCCTGGATGAGGGTGTCCTGGCGGCCCCAGACCTTGAGGAGGGTCTCGGGCCAGGCCAGCTGCGGCAGGGCGCAGAGCACCCCGAAGGCCATGAGGGGGAACTGGATGGCGTCCGGCAGGATCATCTCCGTGAAGTCCGTGAAGAACAGCACGACCAGCGCGTAGGCGCAGATCACGGCCTTGAGCCAGATAAGCGTTCCGAAGGGGAAGAACCAGTGGGCGCCACCCAGGATCAGGCCGCCCAGCACCTCCACCAGCGGGTAGCGCACGGGGATGCGCCAGCCGCAGGCGGCGCACTTTCCGCGGAGCCACAGCCACCCGAAGAGCGGGACATTGTGCCAGGGCTTGATCTTCGCCTGGCAGGCGGGGCAGTGGCTGGCCTTGGTCACCACATTGCGGTCCTCCGGCGCCTCCTGGGGCAGCCGGTGGATGAGCACATTGGAAAACGAGCCGAAGATCAGGCCGAACGGCGCCAGGAGAAGACTCAGGAGCCAGGGGGGGAGGTCCATGAAGGGCATGGGACTACGATAACTCAGGGGTGACCGCCCGGCTGCGAGCGACCTCTGCGCCCCCCTGGTCCCCGCCTTGCTGGCAGGTGGAGCCTTCCGTCAAGGGCGGCCTGCTCGGGGCTTCGTTTTCAGGAGTGGGGACTTCCCTGCCATTCGCGGCAGAATGAAGGGAAGCCCCAGGAGTTTTCGTGCCCCGTCTGCTGCTCTGCCTGTCCTTCGCTGGATCCCTGGCCATGTCCCTGGCTGCTCAGGCGCCTGTTCCAGCGCCGGCTCCGGCCCCAGCTCCCGTTCCGGCCCCGGTGGCCAAGCCGCGGGTGCAGCTGCTCACCAGCTACGGGCCGGTCGTCCTCGAGCTGGAGCCGGAGCTGGCGCCCAAGACCGTGGCGAACTTCCTGCAGTATGTGAAGGATGGCCACTACAAGGGCACCATCTTCCACCGGGTCATCGACGGCTTCATGGTCCAGGGCGGCGGTCTGCTGGAGAACCTGGACGAGAAGCCCCTGCGGGAGCCCATCCTCAACGAGGCGCCCCAGACCTTCCGGGCCGGCCTGAAGAACACCCGGGGTACCGTGGCCATGGCCCGCACGGGCTCGCCTCACAGCGCCACAGCCCAGTTCTACATCAACACCGTGGACAACAAGAGCCTGGATCACCGCGACCTGACCGATGAAGGCTACGGCTACTGCGTCTTTGGCCGCGTGGTCTCGGGCATGGAGGCCGTGGACAAGATCGAGAAGGTGAAGACGGAATGGCGCAAAGGGCAGAGCGGCGTGCCGCAGTATCCCGTGCGCTTGAAGGATGTCTCCTTGCTGCCGCAGTAGGCATGCCCATCCGCCCCTTTCTTCGACCAGCCCTGGTCTGGGTCTTTGGTGCCCTGGCCCTGGCCCTGGCCGTTTGCCTCTGCTTCCTGCTGGCGCCCTTCATCGGCGGCCGGCGGGCCTTCTGGATCGTGGCGCCCCGCTACATCCGCGGTACCGCCTGGGCCTTTGGCATCCGCCGCGAACTGGCGGGCTGGGAGGACCTTCCCGAAGCGCTCCGCGACGGCAGCCGGCCGGCGGTCTTCATCGGCAATCACACTTCGCTGTTCGATCCGCCTCTGATGATCTCCACACTCCCCTGCCACCCCGTGTTCGTGGCCAAGCGGGAGCTGGCGGGGGTGCCCTTCCTGGGTTGGGTGATCTGGCTGGCGGGTTTCATCTTCATCGACCGCAGCAACCGCGCGGCCGCCTTGCGCAGCCTGGAGGATGCCGCAGTCCGGATCCGCGCGGGGCAGGCCATCGTGGCTTTTCCCGAAGGCACCCGCAGCCGCGATGGCCGCCTGCTGCCTTTCAAGAAGGGCGCCTTCGCCCTGGCCTTCGAAGCCGGGGTGCCGGTGGTGCCCTTCGCCATCCACGGCGGACCGGACATCCTGCCCAAGGGGACCTGGCGCACGCGAAGCGGCCTCTACCGCATCACGATGGGCACGCCGCTGGAATCCTACGCCCACCCTGATGCCGAGGCTCTCCGGATGGCGGCCCAGTCGGCAGTGCAGGGACTCTTGGAAAAGAGCCGAGGAGAGTCAATGACGAAGGACGCAGGCGTCAAGTGACCTGATTCGCCTGGACCGGTCCCCTTCATCCGGAGCGGGGCAGACCGGTATTCCTCCGCCGCCTCCGCGGTTACCGGCCTTTCAGTTCACGACCTTGATGGACGGAGGCGGACCCTGCGGGCGCTGGCGGTCCTTGGGGATGAAGAGGGCGCCGAGGACGGAGGCGACGATGCTGGTGACCAGGGCGCCGAAGAAGCCGGACCAGAAGCCGCTCACGGTGAAGGTCAGGCCCAGCCGGGAGGAGAGGGCGCCGGCGAGCCAGAAGACCAGGCCGTTGATGACGAGGCTGAAGCAGCCGAGGGAGCAGGCCATGGGCACGAAGGCGATGACCTTGAGGAGGCTGCCGACGGTGGTGTTCAGGGCTGCCAGGATCACGGCCACGATCAGGAGGTCCAGGAAAGATCCATGGCCCAGCCCGGGCACGAAGGAGCAAGCCACCAGCAGGCCGATGGCCGAGAAGAGGAAGCGCAGGAGCGTGGTCATGAGGGCATCCCGTCCTTCTCGTTGGCCTGGGTGATGACGCTGCCCGGCGGCACGCTGCGGGTGAGCCAGACATTGCCGCCGATGGCTGACCCCTTGCCGAGGGTGATGCGGCCCAGGACGGTGGCATTGGAGTAGATGATCACATCGTCCTCCACCACCGGATGGCGGGGGACGCCCTTGACGGGGTGGCCCTCGGCATCCAGGGGGAAGCTCTTGGCGCCGAGCGTCACGCCCTGGTAGATCCGCACATTGCGGCCGATGATGCAGGTCTCGCCGATGACGACGCCCGTGCCGTGGTCGATGAAGAACCGCTCACCGATCTCGGCGCCGGGGTGGATGTCGATGCCCGTGAGGCTGTGGGCGTGCTCCGTGATCATGCGTGGCAGCAGGGGCACCTTCAGCTTCAGCAGTTCGTGGGCCAGGCGCTGGCTGGTGATGGCCATCAGGCCGGGGTAGCAGAACAGGACTTCATCGGGGCTGGTGGCCGCCGGGTCACCCTCGAAGCCCGCCTGGATGTCCGTGGCGAGGAGACGACGCACCTCGGGCAGCCGGGCGAGGAAGGCCCGCGCCAGGTCCAGGGCCCGCTCCCGGCAGTTCCCGCAGGTGGGATCGGAAGCCATGAGGCCCCGCTGGATCTGGTTGCCAAGGCCGATCAGCACCCGGTCCATGCGGGCGCCCAGGTGGTAGTGCAGGGTCTCGGCCTTCAGCTCGGACGCGCCGAAATAGCCCGGGAAGAGCAGGGCGCGCAGTTCCTCCACCAGGCCCCCCAGGATGGTGCGGGACGGGAATTCCCGGCGCCCCAGGGGCATGTCCGTCAGGGCCGTGGCGGCCAAAGCCAGGGCCTCGACCACGGCATGGAGGTCGGGCCGGTCTTCCAGGGGGTGCTCGCTCGGCATGAGGGGCTCCAAACTCCAGCCTAGCCTTGCGGCCGGCCTGGAGGACAAGGATGCCACAGGCCCTCAGTCCCGCACGAAGTGGCAGGTGTAGCCGCCGGGATGTTTCACGAGGTAATCCTGGTGGTAGTCCTCGGCCTTCCACCAAGGGCCCGCGGCGGTGATCTCGGTGACGATGGGGCGCTTCCACTTGCCGCTGGCGTCCACCTCGGCCTTCACGCGTTCCGCGGTCTGCCGCTGGGCTTCCGAGTGGTAGAAGATGGCGCTGCGGTACGAGGTGCCCAGGTCGTTGCCCTGGCGGTTCAGCGTGGTGGGATCGTGCATGCGGAAGAAGAAGCGCAGCAGCGCCTCGAAGGTGGTCTTCGAGGGGTCGAAGCGGATCTGGACGGCTTCGGCATGGCCCTCGTGGTTCTCGTAGGTGGCATTGGCCACCTTCCCGCCGGTGTAGCCCACCTCAATGGCCGTGACGCCGGGCTGCCGTCGCAGCAGGTCCTCCATGCCCCAGAAGCAGCCGCCGGCCAGGGTGGCGATCTCCTCGCCCGCCGGCGCCGGATTGGCTTTGGCGGCGGCTTTGCTGAACAAGGGCAGGAAGGCGCCCAGCCCCTGCTTCTCCAGGTCCTCGACCGGGACGAAGCGCAGGGACGCGCTGTTGATGCAGTAGCGGAGGCCGCCCCGATCCTTCGGACCGTCGTCGAACACATGGCCCAGGTGAGAATCGGCGTCCTTGGACCGCACCTCGGTGCGGATCATCCCGGCGCTGACATCCCGCTTCTCGACCACATCCTCGCCCTCCAGGGGCTTCGTGAAGCTGGGCCAGCCGCAGCCGGAATCAAACTTGTCCTTGGAGGAGAACAGGGGCTTCCCGCTCACCACATCGACATAGACGCCCTCCCGGTGTTCGTTCCAGTACTCGTTCCGGAAGGGCGGCTCCGTGCCCGCCTCCTGGGTGACATGGAACTGCATGGGCGTGAGCTTCTGCCGGAGGACTTCCGGGGTGGGCTTCTTGGGAGCGTTCACCTGTACCTCGCGATCGGGTGGGGCGGAAAGGGTGCTCCGGTGGGGGAGGGCCACGGCCGCGCCGGCCAGGGCCACCGCAACCGCCACCGCCAGCCCTATCTTCCTCTTGAGCATGGGCAGATCCTCCGGATGCAGGGTTGGATGCCGATCAGGGGCCGGGCGTTCCCGGAGGCGGGTGGGACAATGGCGTTTCGGTCAGGGACATCCTGAGGAGGCCTCATGCGGTTCGTCTTCGAGCAGGTGCGGGTGGGCGGGGACCGGAACTTCGGCTACCTCCTGGGGGACCGGACGGCGGGGGAGGGAATCCTGGTCGATCCATCCTACGATCCCGGGGCCCTCGTGGCCCGGGCGAAGGCCCAGGGCCTCCGGATCACAGCCATCCTGAACACCCATGGCCATGCGGACCACAGCAACGGCAATGCCGAGGCCCAGGCGCTCACGGGAGCGCCGGTGTGGGGTGGCCCGGGCCATCCCGGTCCCTTGGACCGGGTGCTGGAGGACGGGGCGGGGATCCCCCTCGGAACCTGGCGGCTCGGCGTGTGGCGGGTGCCCGGCCACTGCCCGGACCACCTGGCCTTCCTGGTGGAGGGCCCTGCTGGGGGCCGGGCGGATGGCCTGGCCGCGGGGCTCACCGGCGACCTGCTGTTCGTGGGGAAGGTGGGCGGCACCCCGGACGATCGCGAGGCCCGCACCGAATGGGACAGCCTCCAGCGTCTGCTCCGGGAATGGCCGGCCCACGCGACCCTCTGGCCCGGCCACGACTACGGCGCCCGCCCCAGCTCCACCCTGGCCTGGGAGCGCGAGACCAATCCCTTCCTCCTGTGTCCGGATGTCCAGGCCTTCATCCGCCTCAAGGACGAATGGCCGACCTTCAAGGCGGCGCACGGGTTGAGGTGAGGCCGGGGGTGGTCCAATGGACCCGGGAGGTGATGGGGATGGACCAGGCCTGGGGATGGATGGCGGGGGGACACGGCCCGGCGCTGGTCTACCTGGCGGGTACGGCTGCGGTGCTCTGGCTGTTGAACCAGACCCGGCGCTCCTTCTGGCTCTTCTCGCTGCTGGTGCTGCCCGGGACGATCTGCCATGAGCTCTGCCATTGGGCCGTGGGTCACCTGCTCCGCGGCCGACCCGTCCACTTCACCGTGCTTCCTCGGCGCGAGGGCCGTGGCTTCGTGCTGGGTTCCGTGGCCCTGACGAACCTGCGATGGTACAACGCCTTCTTCATCGGTCTGGCGCCGCTCCTGCTGCTGCCCGCGGCCTACGGTATCTTCGCGTGGCGGCTGGGCGGGCACCCCGTTCCGGGCTGGTCCGAAGCGGGCATGGTGTTCCTCCTGGCGAACCTGCTCTTCGGGGCCCTGCCGTCCTGGCAGGACCTCCGCATCGCGGCCCGGTCCCCCATCGGCTGGCTGCTGCTGGCCGGGGTCCTGGGCTGGGGGTGGGGGCGGGTCGTGAAGGGGCCTGCCCCCACCCCCGTTCCTGTCAGATCTCCAGCATCGCCGAGCTGAAATCCAAGCGTGCAGCGGGTTTTCGGGGCCCCGGGCGGCCAGCTCGCCGAGGGTAGAATCCCTGGCCCCGGTGGGTTTTTCGGGGTGCCGGAGGAACCCGATCCCGGGGGAACCCCCGGGGGTTCTGAAAGAGAGAGGCTTTTCTTGACTTGCACTGGCGCGAAATTGAGGCACTATCCAAGCGGAAACCCAACCAGCGCCCGATGGCGCTTTCATTCAGGAGGCCAGCAACATGGCCGAGAACCTCACCAAGGCTGAACTCGTCGAAGCCGTCGCCAAGACTGCCGACATCACGAAGGCCGCCGCCGCTGCTGCCATCGGCTGCTTCCTTGAATCCATCGCCGGCCATGTCGGCAAGGGTGGCAAGGTCACGCTGGTCGGCTTCGGCACCTTCAGCCAGAAGACCCGCAAGGCGCGCACGGGCCGCAACCCCCAGACCGGCGCCCCCATCAAGATCGCGGCCTCGAAGTCGATGAGCTTCAAGGCCTCGAAGGCCGCCAAGACGGCGAAGCCCAAGGTCGCGAAGAAGGCCGCTCCCAAGGGCAAGAAGAAGTAGTCAGACGGTTGCCGAATGAAGAAGGGGGCCGTCGGCCCCCTTCTTCATGTATTGGGATGAGGCTGCACCGCCTGGGTCCGCAGGGCCGCCTCCGTTGAGGAGGTGCATGTTCAGGGCCGGATGCGTTCCTTCGCCCGCGGGGTCATGGCCCGGCTGACGGTCAGCTCCACCTTGGGCGCCACCATCACCTTGATGCGCCCCACCGAGGCCGGGCGGATGCCCCTGACCATTCGCGGGCGGAGCAGGAGGTGGCGTTGGATCCGCAGCAGGCCGTCATCGGGGAAGGCCTGCTCCACATCTGACAGGGCGGTCCACCGCGTCAGATAGCGGCTGGCCCCCCGGCACGCCCACACACGGTCGTGCTCCAGCTCAAAGTGGGTGACGACCTCCAGCTCCAGGTAGATCTCGCCGTCTTTCACCCGGATGGGAAACTGCGCGGGAGGCCGCAGGAGGCCCCTCAACTCGGAGGGGTTGAGGCGCCGCACGAGCTGCTCGCGAAGGCGCTGCAGGCAGGTCTCGAGGCGATCCTCGAACACCGGTTTGAGCAGGTAGTCCGCGGCTGTCAGCTCGAAGGCGCGCACCGCGTAGGACGAAAAGGCCGTGACGAAGACCACGGGCGGGCCGTCCGGAATCTTGGCCAAGACTTCCATGCCGCTGAGGCCGGGCATCTGGATATCCAGGAAGATGGCATCCACGCCTGTTTTATTCGGCGCCTCCAGCCACTGGAGCAGGGCCAGGCCATTTTCGAGCTCACCCGCGATGGTGCAGCCGGCTTCCTGGAGGAGCCGAGAGAGCCGCTCTCGGGCCAGGGGCTCATCATCGACGACTAGGACTTTCAGTGGAGCCATGGGGGAATTCTACGAGGGTTGCCGCGAAGCGGAGGCAGGCCAGCGTGCCTCGACCTGAAGTGCCGAGGGACAGGCTGGCGCCAGGGCCAAAGTTCAAGGCCAGGCGGGAGCGCAGGTTCCTCAGGCCGATGCCGGCCCTTGGCCCGCCATCGCGGAAGGGTTCCCCGGAGTTCCAGACTTCCAGGGTGATGGCTCCATCCTCAGCCTGGGCTCGAACGATGATCTCCCCGCCCTGGATGCTGGGCGCGATGCCGTGCTTGATGGCGTTCTCCACCAGGGGCTGGAGGAGAAGGGGCGGGAGCTCGATCGCGTCCAGGGCCTCGTCCCACTCCCAGGCGACTCGGAGCCGGCTCCCCAAACGGATGGCCTCCAGCGCCAGGAAATCGGCAATGATCTTCCGTTCCTCCCCCAGGGGCAGGCGGCTGTGCTCCGAGGCCAGGAGGAGGCGGCGAAGCAGGTCGGACAGGTGCCGGATCGCCGTCTCGGCGGCTCCTGGATCCTTGTGGACGAGCTCCACCAGACCGTTCAAGGCGTTGAAGAGCACATGAGGGTGCACCTGGCTCTGGAGCAGCTGGTTCTTGGCGATCTGGGCTTCGATCTCGGAAGCTTGGCGCAGTTCTTCGGAGCGGGCCCTGGCGGCGGCGAGACCCCCCACGACCATCATCGCGGGGCCCACCAGCCCGGTGTACATCAGCCTGAGCCTGGTCCGGTCAAACCTGACCTGCGCCTGGGTGAACAGCCACCCGTCGATAAGCGGGAGAAGGATCGCGATCAGTTCACAAGCCACGATCGAGAGGGCGAACCCCAGCACGAAGTTCCATGGAGAGCGCAGCCGGTTGGGGAGGATCCAGGGCAGCGGTGCGAGGAGGGCGAACGCCGTGACATGGAAGAGGGGCGCGGAGAAGACGCTGGCCCAGATCCACCCGGATTCGATGCGGGTGGAGGTCCAGTGGCTGTACAGCAGGGAGGCGACCCAGAGGGCGTAGCAGACGCCCATCGCCCGCCAGTTCTTCGCCAAGGGGAACAGGTGGGCCCAGGGGATCGATGGCGCCTCGGCTTCTCCTGGATCGTCACTGGCGAACCCGGAACGCGACCTTGGTTGTGAGCCCAGCCGGGGCAGTGGCCAATGCCTTTCCATGAACGGTATGTAAACACGACTTCAGTCGTGGAAAGCCCGAGGAGCCCGGCCGGCTGGCGCAGACGACCAACTAGGGTCAACCACGGCCTAACGGGGCCGCCGGGCAAACCCGTTCGGACGCCTAAAACGACCGTTGGGGGAAAGGCTTCGGCCGATCCGGGGAGAGGGTCCTAGGATCCGCCATGCAAGGAACTCGGCCGGGATCCCCCGTCTCTGCCGAGCCCCCATTTCCAGGAGGTTCCGTGTCCGTCGATCTGGCGATCCGCCAGCCTGAACTGCAGGAGCGGATCAATGTTCATCAGCCCTATGATCTGCGGAGCTGGGCGATCCGTTTCAGCGTGTCCACCGAGAAGATCCAGCAGGCGGTCCTGGTCGTGGGCCCCGTGGTCCGGGATGTGAAGCGCTACCTCAGGAAGTGAGCGGGGTGCGGGCTGTGGCCGCAGGCCGGGGCTCTTCGCTGCTTGGCCACAAGAGGAATGGGCCATGGCTGCAGGCCGAGGTCCCATTCGCCCAGGTTCCCCGGATGACTCGGCCATTCCACTGACCCCGATAGTCCAGACGGGAGGGGGTGGCCACCAGGGGCTGGGTGTAGCGCTTGGTGAACGAGGCCGTGCCGTCGGGATGAACCTCGCCCTCCAGGGAGAAGCTCCCGTCTTGATCCCGGCCCGTGCCATGGACCCGGCCGCCCGCGATGGTGAGGCTGAGCGCCTCATGACCTTCCCGGAGGCCATGCCGCCACCAGCCCTGCCAAGTCCCGCTCCGGGGTTCCCGTGCCAACGGCTTCCCATCTAGGAAGAGGCTCATGCCGACCGCCGAAGGGGCTTGAAGTCGTGGTTCCGGTAGACCGTCAGCACATCGCCATTGGCCGCGCAGACGACCTGGAGGCCTGCGAAGCGCCGGAGGTCCAGCCCTCGCCGAGAGGCCCGTTCGACCTCCTTCCTGCCCAGGGCGTAGATCTGGGCTCCCCGCGCCCAGACCGCCCGGCCATACGCCAGAACGGCCTCCACAGCTTCGCTGGGGATGCGGCGGCCATCCATCTTCCTCCGGGCATGGTGGGTCAGGGGCAGGGGAAGCAGAAGCGGGCTCGACGGGCTCATGGATCACCTCCAGAACCCCAGAGTCGACCTACCCATTGGACACGGGGTGTCGAGTCCTGATCCTGCCCGGAGGGTTAGGCCCGCACCCACTCACCGGATTTCAGCGCCACGAGCCAGGCCTCCACGATCCTGCCCTCCCGGGCTTCCAGCACCTTGGCATAGCGGGCCAGCTGGTCCCGGTAGCCAACGAGTTCCGCCTCGCCGAAGGCCTTCGAGTGCTTGAAATCCAGGAGGTGGATGCGGTCGTCCTCCCAGACCACCAGGTCGGCCCGGCCGAGGGCGCCGCTGCTGGCTGCCCCCGCAAGGGGCAATTCTGTGCGGCGACGGAGATGGCGCCAGCCCTTGGCGTCGAATTGCTCCAGGAAGCGCAGGGCATTCTCGCGGGCGTGGGCCACAGATGGGGCCCTGTCGAGGCAGGCCAGGAAGGCCCCGGGATCTTCCCAGCGAACCAGGAGATCTCGGAGGAAGGCATGCATGGCTTCGCCCTCCTGACGGGCCTTGCTTCGGGTGTCGCCGGGGAGGTCGTCATGGGCATCGGCAGGCAGGGCGATGTCGGCCAGGGCCGTTCTGACAGGCGGTAAGTCCGGCCTGAGGGTGATCCGTGCGGGCAAGGGCTCCGGCATCGGGGCATCGGTCAGGGCTTTCCAGTCCGGGTGGGCGCTTGCCAGGACCTGGCCCCACTTTGCCCAAGTCTTGAACTCGCTGGGGGGCTTGGGCTCCTTGGGATCCTTGGGCTCCTGGAGCAGCACGCAGAGTCGCCCCTTGGCGCGGGTGAGCGCCACATAGAGCAGGTTGAGTTCGTCGCGCTTCTGTTTCGACTCCACCAGGGGTTTGAGGTCGTCGTAGGTGCGTCCGGTGAACTTCCCCAGCTTCCAGGCCAGCAACAATTCGCCAGTCTCGGGTCGGGTGCGCAGATCACCCTTCCGGAAACTGCGCGGGTTCACATTGAGCAGGGGCAGGATGACATCGTCGTATTCCAGTCCCTTACTGCCGTGAGCCGTCTGGATGAGCAGGTCGGCATCTTCCACAGAGGCGGGCAGATCGCCCCGCTCCAGACCATTCCGCTCGTCATCTAGCAGGGCATAGGCCACGGAGGGGCTGGCTGGCAGGCCCTGCAACTTGGCGAGCAGTCCGGCCAGGTTGCGTCGTGCCCGCAGGGGTTCCAAGGCACCGTGCACCTCCAGGGTCGCGATGGCCTGGAGTAGGGCACCGTGGCGCAGTAGTCGGCCAGCGATGGTCTGGGTGGAGGCCTGCCGCAGGTCGAGGAGGAAGCGGGCGGCATCTCGGTGTGCTTCCGGCAGCCGCTCGGGATCCAACTGGCCCAGGCCGGGCAGCCCGGGACGGCCTTCGCCGCCTTGGGCCAGGGTCGCCAATTCAGAATCGGTCAGGCCCACCACCTGCCGCAGCAACGCCGCACAGGGAATGGGGCGCTCGGGGTGGGCCACGGCCTCCAGGGCCGCTAGGATGAGCCGCACACCGGGGCTGTCCCAGAAACCTTCCTTGGCCACCACATAGGGTTGGATGCCCTGGGCTTTCAGGCGCTGGAGGAGCCCCGGCAGGCGGGTGCGCTGCTTGAGCAGAAGCGCCCGGGTGCGGCTGCCGGTCTTAGTGGGCGCGCCGAGGGATTCGGTCCAACCAGACTCCCGGGAGAGGCCCGAGATCCAATCCGACAGTGCCGGAAGGTCGCCTGAAGTTGAGGGCGCAGGCGTGCGGACCAACCCCACTGGAGGCCCCGATGGGGCAACAGGTACCTGGGCACCGTCGAGGTCACCAACCGAGGGGTCCAACTGGGGCCAGACCTGGTCCACATAGGTATTGGCCAGGCTCACGATCTCGGGTGTGGAGCGGAAGTTGGACGCGAGGCGAAAGGCACCCTCTCCCGCGGCCGCCAGCCGGTCCCGCAGCAGGTCGGGATCACCGCCGCGGAAGCCGTAGATGGCCTGCTTCACATCGCCCACACGCACCATGCGCTCAGCGCCAAGGGCCTCCAGGAAGGCATCCTGAACTTTGGAGGTGTCCTGGTACTCGTCCACCAGCAGCAGCTTGGGCGGGGGTGTTTCCAGGCCATGATTCTTGAGGCTATCCAAGGCCTTGCGAACCAGGTCGCCGAAGGTGGCCAAACCCTGGGCCTGTTTCTCTTCCTCGAAACGCCGCAGCGCATTCACCAGCAGGCAGCGCAGCCAGGCTTCCAGGGCGCTGGCTACCGGTTTGAGGGTCGCCATCGCGTCGCAGAAGGCGTCGGAATAGTAGGCCGGGGGCGGATTCGACACGCGTCCGCTCTGAGCCTGGGCCCAGCGGAGGTTCGCCTGCATATCGGCGCCATCACCCGGTACCGGGAGGAGGTTCTCCTGCTTGAAGTTGTGGAGGCCCTTGCCGCTGGGATGCTTGGCCAGCTCAGGATCTGCGGCGAAGGGCGCCAGCGCGGTCCGAGCTGCAGCCAGGGCACGGCTCAGCGCGTCGCGGTGGCGGCTGGGGTCCTCACCCGTCAGGTGCCCTAGGGCATCCAGGTGGTTGTCGAAGCCCTGGGACAGCGCCTCCCAGTTCTGCTCGGCCCAGGCCAGCAGCAACCGCGCGGGCACTTCATCGACATGGCCAAGGGGCAGAGTTAGAGACTCGCGTACCGTCAGTCGCAGCAGCCGCAGGAGGGAGGGGTGGCGAACATCGAGGATGGTGTCGTTGCTGCCCTCGCCTTTGCTCAGTACGCGCATCGCCAGGCTGTGGATGGTCGACACCTGCAGCAGCTCGGCCTCTCTTCGCACTCGACGCCAGAAGGCGCGAGCCTTTGCGGCTGACGCAAGCCAGGGCGCACTCATCCAGTGAGCGGCGGCCTGTGCCACCTCACCGGCGGACTTCTTCACATGCTGGATGGTGGACTGATCCTTGAGCAATGTCTCGAGGTCCTTGGCCACGGGGGCTTCGAGGTGGGGCAGCAGTTGCTGCCACGCCGCCTCATCCAGAGCGGACAGCAGGTCCAGGGGGCGGAGCAGACGCTCGCGGAGGTCCGCAGCGGATGCCTCGCTGAAGGTGGTGGCGAGGATTTCCCAGGGGCGGATGTCGCCACGACCCAGCCGGGCGGTGACCAGCACCGTGAGGGTGAAGGTCTTGCCGGAGCCCGCGCTGGCACTCACCACCAGCGACTGGTCGAGGATGCGGGGATCGCTCAGGTTGAGATTTCGCATCTCAGTCCCCCTCCCCATCGGTCTCGACGGTCACGTCCACGGGCCGCCCGCAGAGGGCCGCCAACTGGCACTGGCTGCAATGTTCGCCAGGCGTGGGAGGGAAGTCCCCTGACTCCAGGCGTGCATCGAAGCGGGAGAGGTTCGTTAGCAACTTCTCGCGCCAGGCACCATCGGGTCCGGCCTCGGCAAGGGTGCCCAGGTGCTTGGTGAAGGGCTTTGGCTCATCCTCCTTCAGGGGAAACAGTACCGCCGTGGCCCTTTCGCCCTCATAGACCTGCTCCGCGAGGAGCATGTAGAGGGGAGTCTGGAGGTGGGACCCGAAGGGCGCGTCGTCGTCGGCGTAGGCCTTGAGGTAGGTCTCCTTCGAGGTCTTGTAATCCACGACCCGTAGGAAGGAGAGGCTGTCACTGGTCCAGCGCTCGATGCGATCCACCTTGCCACTGACGGCGAGGGTGTGACCGTCACCCAGGTCCAAGGAGACTGGACCGAGGCTGCCCTCGAGGGACAGAAGGGTCCGATGCCAGATCTCCGGTGGGGGCGCTGCGGCCTTCTTGCCCTTCGGAGTGGACAGACATGCAGGGTCGAGCAATGCGAGTTCCCCCTTGTCGGGGGCATCCGCCTGAACATCCCGAAGTAGGCCTGCGGCCAGATTAGGCAGAAGGGATTCCAGGCGGAGCACGGCCTGGGGCCACTGCTCTTGCGGAATGTGGCGATCTAGCTCCTTCAGCCACTGGCCCTGGTGATCCAGCCATAGGGATTGCAGGTGGGGAATGAGGTCATCGGCTCCGGCCTCAGGGCCAAGCCCCAGTGCCGTCTGGAAGGCGGCAGGCCAGTCCTCCACGCCCACGAAAGGGGCCAGGGCTTCTTCCATGATGTGGTGGACGAGGATGCCCACGGCCATGGACATCCGGGTGCGCGCATCGAAGGTCTGCAAGCCCCAAACGCGCTCAGCGAAAGAACGGAAGGGGCACTTGGCGAGGCTTTCAAGTGCCGTGGGGCTGGCGCTGTCCTGCCCCTTGAGCCAGGCGGCGCGGAATCCCGGTGCACGGTCGAAGTCCGGCGCTTCCGCCAGCAGCGCCTCACTGGCGGGGCAAGCCTGGGCAGCGGTGGCCCGGGCCTGATGGAGAGGTGACTGATCGTGGCCTTCCCAGCGCCAGCGCAGGCGGCTGTGCAGCGCGGCTTCAGCACTCCATGGGGCCGCACCTTCCAGCGCCGTCCAGAAGGGTCCCTGGGACTTCATGCGGCCATCCTCATCCTGGGCAGGACTGAGCACCACCAGGCGCTCGCGGGTCATGGCCAGCACCTTGTTGAATGCGTAGGCCTCTCGCTGGAAAGCGCGGGGAATCTGGTCGCCATGCTCGCTGCGGGGTAGCCAGAACCGCTGCAGGGCAGGGGGGAACGTAGCCGTCGGCTCCGCCTGACTGCAAGCGAGCAGCGCACGGTTGATGGCGGCCTTGCGGTCTCCGTCCAGGTCGGGATTCTCGGCAGGGCGGCTGGGCCAGGCACCTTCTGAGAGATCAAGGATCAGTGTGGCGCGCGCGCCGTTCCAGTCGTCGAGGACCGTACCTGGGGTGACCAGCCGCAGTCCCTCGACGGCTCGGGGGATCTCGCTGCTGCGCGCCGCGTCCAGGAAGGCCTCCAGCGCCAGGAGCATGTCGGCGAAGGTCCAGGTTTCGAGCCCCCAAGCCTCTTTGAGCAGGCCCAGCGGGGAGTAGAAATCGTCGGGATTCATGGGCAGTCGCAACGTGGTGGCCAGGGATTCCAGGCGCTCGGCCCACCGGTGGGCTGCCTGGGTAGTGGTCCTCAGCGCGGCCAGTTCCTGCCAGATGCTTTGGGCGTAATCCTTCACGCGGTCCCGCAGGTGCATGAAGCTGCCCTCGAAGGCGAGCGTCCCGCTCTGATCCGCAAGGGCCAAGGCGTCCGCCCAGTGGCGCAGATCGTCGCGCCTCGAGGCTCGGAGCCCGGCGGATACGGCGCATGGGTCCAGCCGCTGCACGCCCATGAGGAGAGTCCAGAGCGGGCTCCAGGCTTCGCTGGCGAGGAGGGGCTGCAGGCCGCCGCGCACATGGAGCGCCACGCCTTCTTCTGCCAGGAGGGGCGCGAGGAAAGCAGCCACTGTCTGAGGCTCGGGATGGATGAGGGTTATCTCGGCGGGGGAAATCCCAGCGTCCAGCCAGACGCAGACTTGCTCAATGGCCTGGCGAAGCAGGTCGAGGGGACCTTCGACGAGCCCCCGCTGGAATGTGTCTGCATGGTCCTTCAGATCCAGCGGTCCCTCGAATAGGGATTCCAGAGCGGGCGACCAAGGGGCTGATCCCCAGCCCTCCGGTTCAGAAAGGTCGAGGTCATTGGGGAGGCTTTCGCCATGGGCTTCGAGCCCATCAAGGAACCACGCCACCAGGGGCTGGGCGCTGCCGAAGAGACCTGAGGCTTCGCCTCCCTTCTGGGCAGCCAACCTGAAGGTGGCACCGCACAGGCCCGGCACGCAGGCCAGGGCCCGCAGACGCGAAGGCACCAGGTCCCGGAGCCCGGCTTCCAACGGCCCATCGGCCTCGGTCCGCTCGATCCAGAGCCCGCGCTTCCCGGCCAATTCCAGGTCCACGGCCTGCCATAGGGCTAGGTCCGGCTCCAAGTAACCGCCCGCTTCCACTTCCTTGAGGTAGGCCTCCATGTGGGCCAGCACGCTGGCCAGGCTGTGGGCGGCTTTGGGCTGGCCGAGGTCCAGCCCGTAGGTCTGCAATTCCCGAAGGGTGACCGGCAACAGACCCTGGGCCAGCAGCTCCCGGCAGGCCTGAGCGCGTGCCGTCAGCGCCTCCATGCTGGGACCCACCGAGCGTCCCTGAGCCTTGGCCAGTCTTCGTGCTACTCGCAGATGCAGCATGAGACTGACGGCCCCCGACACAGGCGGTCGAGGGTCGTTCAGCAGCACGCCATCAAAGGGGTCGTAGCTCATGCAGGCATCTCAAGGACAGACTTGGTTCCAGACCATCCTGCCACACCGGTTTGGACAGAAAATGTCCGTGGACTTCTCCAGGCTTCCAGCTCCAGGTAGGGACCTGCCGAAGCGGTCAACCTTGGCAAGACGACCAAGCCCTTGGGCAGATCGGCCTGCGGCTGCCGTCAGCCATCCGACCCCAGCGGGCCCTCCTGCTGGACATGCCACATGACCTCGGCATCAACTGAGAAAACGCTCCCAAAATTGCCCTCAAATTGGAGCGTTTTTTGGAGCGTTCATTTCACCCGGTAGTCTGCTGAGCCGTATTTATACAATTAGAGCCTAGATTCCTCTAGGCTCTTTTCTGGTAGGGCTAACGGGATTTGAACCCGTGTTACCGCCGTGAAAGGGCGGTGTCCTGACCCCTAGACGATAGCCCCATGGGGTGGAACTTGGTGGGCCCTGCGGGATTTGAACCCGCGGCCAACGGCTTAAAAGGCCGCTGCTCTACCACTGAGCTAAGGGCCCTTGCCGGTGGCTTCAGGTCCGCGAACCCTCGAGTCCGCGGTGCACGCAAGCGTGCGGTGCCTGAATGGGCAGGACGACCAGTGTGCCTGCGAAGGGCGCCGGGGTCAAGCCAGCAGCGGTTCGAGGAAGGTTCCGGGGTAGATGCATCCTTCGGCACGGTCGGGGCCGGTGCTGAGGTAGGCGATGGGCACTTCGACGCTCTCGACCAGAGCTTCGAGGTAGGCGTGGGCCTCGGCGGGGAGCTTCCCGTGGCTGGTGATGCCCCGGGTGCTGGCCCAGCCCTTGAAATACTTCACCTCGGGCTTCAGGCCCTTCCAGTCGGCGGCGCAGCTGGGGAGCTTGGTGGTGACAGTCCCTTCACCGGTGCGGTAGCCCACGATGAGGCCCACTTCGTCCAGGCCGTCCAGGACATCGAGCTTCATGATGGCCAGGCCATCCACGCCGTTGGTGCGGCAGGCGTGGGCAGTGATGGGCGCGTCAAACCAGCCGCAGCGGCGGGGCCGGCCGGTGGTGGTGCCGAACTCGCGGCCCGCCTGGCGGAGGTGCTCGCCGGTGGCATCGTGCATCTCGGCGGGGAAGGGGCCGGAGCCGACGCGGGTGGTGTAGGCCTTGGCGATGCCGAGGATCTTGTCGAGGGCCTTGGGGGGCAGGCCGGTGCCGGTGAAGAGGCCGCCCAGGCTGCAGTTGCTGGAGGTGACGAAGGGGTAGGTGCCGTGGTCGATGTCGAGCAGGGTCGCCTGGGCGCCCTCGAAGAGGATGCGATCGCCGCGTTCCCAGGCCGCGACCAGGTGGTTCTGCGTGTCGCCGATGAAGGGCAGGAAGGGTTCGGCGGTGCGCAGCAGGGACTCGACGACGCGCTCCAGGGAGGGCAGGTCGGCGCCCGCGCCCAGGCGCAGGCGGACTTCCTCGTAGCCGGGCCGGATGCGGTCGGCCAAGGTCTCGGGGTGGTGCAGGTCGCCCAGGCGCACGCCCATGCGGCCGGCCTTCGCCTCGTAGGCGGGCCCGATGCCCCGGCCGGTGGTGCCGATCTTGTTGGCGCCGCCTTCACGCCAGAGGTCGAGGGCGATGTGGTGGGGCAGGATGATGTGGGCCTTGTCGGAGAGCATCAGGCGGCCGGTCAGGTCGAAGCCTCGGGCCTGGAGGCGGTCCAGCTCCTGCTGGAAGACCTCGAGGTTGAGCACCACGCCGTTACCCACCACCAGGAAGCAGCCGGGGTGGAGGGCGCCGCTGGGCACCTGGTGCAGGGCGATGCTCTGGCCATCAACCACGACGGTGTGGCCGGCGTTGTTGCCGCCCTGGAAGCGCACGACCTGGCGGAACTTGGGGCTGAGGAGATCGACGACCTTGCCTTTGCCCTCATCGCCCCACTGCAGGCCCAGGATCGCCAGATTGGTCCTAACCAGGCTCATGTCGCCCTCCCCGACCCTCCAGTCTAGCGGTCCAGGCCGGTTCTGTCCCGAACGGAGGCGCGGTCCAGCCCCAGGCGGATCGGGACAAGGGGGGTGGAAGGCGCTACCCTGGTAGGCCGCCCCGGAACCATCCCGGCTTCGGGGCCATCCAAGACCCGTGAGGGTGATCTGCAGCTGACCCGGAAGGGTGTCCCGTGTTCGAAAAATTCACCGAAAAAGCCCGCCGCGTGATGTTTTTCGCCCGCTATGAGGCGAGCCAGTTCGGTGCGGAAAGCATTCAGAGCGGCCACCTCCTGCTGGGGCTTCTCCGGGAGTCGGAAAAGACCAGCACCCAGCTGCTCGAGCGCATGGGCGTCCAGGTGAGCGCCCTGCGGGAACGCCTGGTGACGGCCCTGACCCCCCGGGACAAGAAGATCACCCCCAGCAGCACCAGCATCGACATTCCCATGGAGGAGGAGGTCAAGCGCATCCTCCAGCACGCCACGGCCGAGAGCGCCAAGCTCAACCACAAGCATGTGGGGGCCGAGCACCTGCTGCTGGGCATGCTGAAGGAGGAGGGCTGCCTGGCGGGACGCCTGTTGAAGGAGGCCGGCGCCGACCTGATCGCCGCCAAGGAGATCCTGCTGGAGAGCAGCAAGGAAGAGAAGATCGCGAAGAAGAAGAAGGAGCACCCCCTCCTCTCCGAGTTCGCCCGCAACCTGTCCGAGATGGCCGAGCGCGGCATCTTCGACAACCTCATCGGCCGCGAGCAGGAGGTCGAGCGCATCGTCCAGATCCTCAGCCGCCGCCGGAAGAACAACCCCATCCTGCTGGGCGAGGCCGGCGTGGGCAAGACCGCCATCGTGGAGGGCCTGGCCCAGAAGATCCACGAGGGCGTGGTGCCGCCGAGCCTGGCGGACAAGCGCATCTACGCACTGGACCTCAGCCTGGTGGTGGCGGGCACCAAGTACCGCGGCCAGTTCGAGGAGCGCCTGAAGTCCATCATCGCCGAGGCCAGCAAGGATCCCAGCGTGGTCCTGTTCATCGACGAGATCCACAGCCTCATCGGCACCGGCGCCGCCGAGGGCAGCCTGGATGCCGCGAACATCCTGAAGCCCGCCCTCAGCCGGGGTGAGATCCAGTGCATCGGCGCCACCACGCACAAGGAATACGCCAAATACATCGACAAGGACCGCAGCCTGGTGCGGCGCTTCCAGCCGGTGACCGTGAATCCGCCGGACGAGATCGAGAGCCTGCGCATCATCGAAGGCATCCGGGACCGCTATGAGCTGTTCCACCGGGTCCGCTACACGCCGAAGACCATGGAGGCCTCGGTCTACCTGTCCAACCGCTACATCACGGACCGCTTCCTCCCCGACAAGGCCATCGACCTGCTGGACGAGGCCGGCGCCCGCGTGAAGCTGCGGGCGGGTCCCGGCGGCGCCACGCCCGAGGGGCAGACCCACGAGGACGAGCTGCACCGGGTCATCAACGAGATGAATGAGGCCGTGCTGAGCCGCGATTTCGAGAAGGCCGTCCTGCTGCGCCAGAAGGAGCTGCAGCTGCGCGAGGAGATCCAGAAGAGCCGCTCCGAGCTCACCGACGAGGACTACGCGCGCTTCCCCGAAGTGACCGAGCAGGACATCGAGGATGTGGTGGCCAGCTGGACTGGCATTCCCGTGAAGGCCCTGAAGGGCGACGAGAAGGCCAACCTCGTGAACATGGAACCCCGGATCAACGAGCGGGTCATCGGCCAGCCCGAGGCGGTGAGCGCCGTGGTGCGCGCCGTGCGCCGCGCCCGGACCGGCCTCAAGAATCCGAACCGGCCCATGGGCTCCTTCCTGTTCCTAGGCCCCACCGGCGTGGGCAAGACCGAGCTGGCGAAGACCCTGGCGGCCTTCCTCTTCGGGGATGCCAAGAAGATGATCCGCTTCGACATGTCCGAGTACATGGAGAAGCACGAGGTCTCCAAGCTGCTCGGGGCCCCTCCGGGGTATGTGGGCTACGAGGAGGGCGGCATGCTGACGGACCGCATCCGGCGGAACCCGTACTGCGTCCTGCTCTTCGACGAGATCGAAAAGGCCCACCCCGACCTGATCAACATCCTGCTGTCGATCTTTGACGATGGTCAGGCTTCGGACGCCTTCGGGAACCTGGTGGACTTCAAGAACACCATCATCATCATGACATCCAATGTGGGCAGCCGGGAGCTGCTGTCGGAGAAGAACCTCGGCTTCGTCGAGCAGGACGGCCGTCCCGACGCCAAGAGCGGCGATGCCATGAAGGTGCTCAAGCGGACCTTCCCCCCCGAGTTCCTGAACCGCATCGACGAGATTGTGGTGTTCAACCGCCTGGGCGATGACGAGCTGCGCAAGATCGTCCGCCTGCTGGTGGAGGATCTCAACCTCACCCTCCAGAAGCACAAGCTCTCCGTCGCGCTGACGGACGCGGCCTGCGATTGGCTGGTGAAGACCACCTTGCGCGACCGGGCCTACGGCGCGCGGCCGTTGCGGCGCGCCATCCAGAAGCAGGTGGAGGATCCCCTCGCCGAGCTGATGGTGGGCCAGGACACGGTGCCCTCGGGCGCGGTGAATTTCGATCTGGTGGACGGAAAGCTCGTCCCCACCCTGTCTGAGTCCGGAGACGTGGCCACTGGCCAGGAAACCCATCTGGTCGGAGCGCCTGAATGACGCAGCGGAACATGGTTCGGAACCGGGTCCGGCCCCGGTGGCGCAGGGGTGTGCTGCCCTTGCTGCTGGTGGCGGGCTTCTCCCTTTCGCTGGCGGCGCAGGACATCGAGCCCATCACGCAGATCGAGGTGATCGGCGCGCAGAAGCAGACGGCCGAGACGGTGATCTTCAAGTCGGGCGTGAAGGTGGGGGACGACCTCCGGAACCTGGATTTCAGCGCCGTGCTCGAAAAGCTCTGGGCCAGCGGTTCCTTCGACGATGTGAAGCTGGAACTGGAGGACGACAAGGGCGGCAAGAAGCTGGTCATCCGCATCCGCGAGCGGCCCCTCATCAAAGAGGTGGACTACCGCGGCGGCACCGAAGTGGGCATCACCAACATCAAGGACAAGGTGAAGGAGAAGAAGCTCACCATCAATCCCGACACGGTGTACGACCCCGAGGCCGCCCGCAAGATCAAGAACCTGATCGTGGAGCAGGCGGGCGAGAAGGGGTTCCGGAACCCCGTGGTGGACATCACACTCGAACCCATGGGCACGGGCGTGGCGCGTCTGGTCTTCGACATCAAGGAAGGCGGCAAGGCGAAGATCTACCGCGTGGAGTTCCGCGGCAACAAGGTGTTCTCCAGCTCCCAGCTGCGCGGCGTCATGAAGAAGACCCGCAAGCACTGGATGTTCAGCTGGCTCACCACCCACGACCTGCTGGTGGACAAGAACCTGGAAGAGGATCTGGAAAACCTCAAGAAGGCCTACTGGAAGATGGGCTACAAGGATGTCTTCGTGGGCAAGCCCCTCATCGAGGTGGATGACCATACTTCCCCGAAGCAGAAGATCAAGAACGAGAAGCGGATCAAGGAGGCCAAGTCTCCGAAGTACGACCTCCGGGCCACCCTTACCGTTCCCATCCTCGAGGGCCAGCAGTACTTCGAGGGGACCTTCAAGGCCGAGGGCGGCAAGCTCTTCCGCGACACCTTCTACACCGGCAAGTACGCCGAGGTGAAGCGGGACAACAAATCCTTCCTGAAGAAGTTCTTCAACATCAAGCCCTCCCTCGAGACCCCGAAGGCGGGCGAGAAGCCCGTGCCCTTCGACCTCGACGCGGTAAACCAGACCGTGGACAAGCTGAAGGAGGCCTACAGCAACCAGGCCCACATCATGTTCCGGGCGGAGAAGAAGCTCGAGATCCGCGATGAGGACGGCGTCAAGAAGGTGGACACCACCCTGAAGCTGGACGAGGGCGAGCCCTACACGGTCCGGAAAATCGAATTCGAGGGCAACCTCACCACCAAGGACAAGGTGCTCCGCCGCAGCATGCTCATGCGCGAGGGGGACCTGTTCCAGACTGACCGCTTCAAGGATTCGATCCTGAGCATCAGTCAGCTCAGCTACTTCGATGTGAAGAACTCCGAGCCCAAGGTGGACCTGGTGCCGGAGAAGTCCCAGGTGGATGTCGTGATCCGCGGCGAGGAGGCCGGCGTCAACGAACTCCTCTTCCAGGGCGGCTACGGCTCGCTGTTCGGCTTCTCCCTCGGCGTGAGCTTCTCCACCCGGAACCTGGGCGGCGGCGGCGAGACGCTGTCCGTCAGCTACAACGGAGGCAAGTTCTCCAAGAATGTCTCCGTCGGCTTCACCGAGCCCTTCATCTTCGACCTGCCCTACTCGTTCTCCACTTCGGTCTCGAATGGGTCGGCGGACTACGATGCTTCCCGCGTGGGCGTGGCCAACGCCTACAAGCAGTTCACCCGCAGCCTCGGCCTGTCCGTGGGCGCCCGCCTCAGCAACTGGTTGCCCCAGAGCCCTTGGGCCTGGTTCACCACCTACTCCACGGGCTACAGCTTCCGTCTGATCCGCATCGAGGGTGGCCGGAACTACTACTTCCGCGACCTGAGCAACCAGCTCACTTCCACCTTCAGCCAGAGCCTGGCCTTCAGCACCGTGAACCACCAGTTCAAGCCCACTCAGGGCACCCGCGTGGCCTTCAGTCTGGAATACGGCGGCTGGCAGTTCGGCGGCGACAAGCCCTTCCTCCGCGCCACCTGGGACTTCGCCAAGTTCGCCAATGTGGCCGACCGGCACATCTTCGCCCTGAACCTCAGCTACGGCTACCTCCAGAACATGGGCAAGGAGGAGCTGCCGCTCTACGACCTGTACCGGCCCGGCGGGGAGAACAGCATCCGCGGTTACCGCTTCGGCCAGGTGGGCAGCGTCCTGCTGGACAACACAGGAACGCCGGTCGTGGTGGGCGGCAACAAGCAGTTCATCGCCAACCTGGAGTACCAGTTCAAGATCGCCGACCAGTTCCGCCTGGTGTTCTTCTACGATGCGGGCAACGCCTGGGGCAGCGGCACGAAGATCTTCAGCAAGGATTCCGTGAGCTACACGCCCTACGGAACCTCGACGGTGGTTACCTACACCAACCCCACCCTGGTGCGCTCGGCGGGCCTGGAGTTCCGGTTCTTCCTGCCCATCAGCCCCGCGCCGCTCCGCCTGATCTGGGCGCGCAAGCTGAATCCCTATCCCTTCGACACCGAGGGCCGGACCGACTTCCAGTTCTCCATCGGCACCACCTTCTGATCCATTCCCGGGGGGCCCGGTCCTCCCGCGCTACAATGGCCCTTTCCCCCTGGAGTTTTCCCATGCGCCTGCTCGCCCCCTCCGTGGCCGCCCTGTGCCTGTCCGCCGCTCTGTCCATGCCCGCCGCGGCCCAGGAGGCGCCCCGCTTCGCCTTCTTCAGCATCAATCAGCTGGTCCGCAGCTCCAAGAAGGCTGGCGCGATCTTCTCCGAGCTGGAGATCACGGGCAAGAACCTCCAGGAGAAGCTCCAGGCCAAGGGCCAGGAGCTGCAGACCCTGCAGCAGCAGCTGAACTCCCCCAGCCTGGACCCGGATAAGAAGGAAGCCCTGGCCAAGCGCTACCGCGACCTGGAGTTCGAGGCCAAGAAGATGCAGGAGGACAGCCAGGCCGAGTACCAGCGCGTGGAGAAGAAGGTCAGCGAATCGATCGCCAAGCTGGCGGGCCCCATCGTCGAGCAGCTGGCCAAGGAGCAGAAGATCCAGATGGTCTTCTCCGACCAGTCCGTGCAGATCCTCTCCTGGGCCGATGAGGCCTGGATGAAGGGCTTCACCGCCGAGGTCTCCAAGCGCCTGGATGCCTCCGAGGGCACCCCCGCCGCCGCGTCGAAGCCTGCCGCCGCCAAACCCGCCGCCCCCAAGCCGGCCGCGCCGAAGAAGTAGGTCTCCGGAGCCCTCCGCGATACCTAAGCCCTAAATCATGACCGCCGCGCGACGGCTGCTCCTGCTGCTCACCGGGATCAACCTGGTGAACTACCTGGATCGGTATGTCGTCGCGGCGATTCTGGAGCCCCTGGGCCGGGAGCTGCACCTGTCCGACGCCCAGCTGGGGCGCCTGACCTTCGTCTTCATCGCGGTCTACATGTGTTCCGCGCCGCTCTTCGGGTATTTGGCCGACCGCTTCCACCGCCCCCGCCTCGTGGCCGGGGGCGTGGCTTTGTGGAGCCTCGCCACCGTGGGCGCCGCCTTCGTGCACAGCTATCCGGCGCTCCTGGTGACGCGCTCTCTGGTGGGCGTGGGCGAGGCCGCCTATGCCAGCTTGGGCCCGGCCATGCTGGCAGACGGCTTCCCGGAATCCGACCGGGCGAAGGCCTTCACCTGGTTCTACCTCGCCATCCCCCTGGGCAGCGCCTTCGGGTACGGGCTGGGCGGCCTCGTGGCGGGCGCCTGGGGCTGGCGGGCCTCTTTCCTGGTGGCGGGCCTCCCGGGCCTGGCCCTGGCCCTCTGGATGGCGCTCCAGGCCGATCCGGTGCGCGGCGCCATGGATGGCACCCGGGAGGATGACGCGAACGCCCCGTACTTCCAGCGCCTGAAGCATGTCTTCCTCAACCGCATCTGGCTGGCCTGCACCGCCAGCTATGTGGCCTACACCTTCGCCATGGGCGGCCTCAGCACCTGGGGACCCACGCTGCTGCAGCGCCGCTTCGCGGTCTCCACGGCCAAGGCGGGCCTGGTGTTCGGAGGCCTGGCGGTGGTGACGGGCATCCTGGGGACATTCCTCGGCGGCTGGTTCACGGACCGCTGGCAGAAGCGCTGGCCCGATGCCGGGGCCGGGATCTCCGGCGTCACGCTGCTCGCCGCAGCCCCCGTGGTGGCCTGGGCCCTGGGCACCCACCACCTGGGAGCGGCCTATGCGCTGTTCTTCGTGGGCATGTTCCTGCTCTTCGTGAACACCAGCCCGGTCAACGCCCTCACCGTCAGCAGCCTGCCCGCCAGCATCCGGGCCACGGGCGTGGCGGTGAATGTGCTGCTCATCCACCTGCTGGGCGACGCCATCAGCCCCGAGTGGGTGGGCCGCCGGGCGGACGCGCTGCACGCGATGGGGAACTCCGGCGGGGATGCCCTGGCGCGGGCCCTCCTGGTGGTGGTGCCGGCCATCGTCCTCAGCGGCCTGGCCCTGTGGTGGGCGCGGCACCGGCCCTCGCGGGCCTGAGGTGGGCACCAGTCGCACGGCGCGGTTCCTGGCGCGGATCTGGTTCCGCGCCCTCCGGCGCGAAGGCCCACCTCTGCCGCCGGGCCCCTGCCTGATCCTGCTCAACCATCCGAACGGCCTGCTGGACCCCCTGGCAGCTGCGGCCTCGCTGGACCGCCGGGCGGGCTGGCTGGCCAAGGCCACCCTCTGGAAGCTGGCGCCCCTCCGCCCCTTCCTGGCCGCGTTCCGGGCCATCCCCGTCACCCGGCCCAGAGATGGCGACGCCACGCCGGAATCCATCCAGCAGTGCTTCCGGAAGGTCCACGAGGTCCTGGCCCGGGGCGGCTCTGTGGCCCTGTTCCCGGAGGGTGTGAGCCACACGGGGGCGGACCTGGCCCCCCTCAAGACCGGCGCTGCCCGCATGGCCCTCTCCAGCCCCACACCGCCCTTCCTGATCCCGGCGGGGCTGGTCTACGGGGATCGAGGCGCCTTCCGGCATGGCGCCCTCCTTCGGGTGGGGGAACCGGTTGCCTGGAGCGATCTGGCCCGCCGGGGTACGGATCCCGACGCGGTGGTGGAGCTGACCGCCCGCATCCGTGCGGCCCTGCAACCGCTCACCCTGCAGGACCCGGAGGTGCGGGTGCTGGCCCTGGCCCAGGAGGTGGCCTGGCTGCTGGCCGAGGCCCCCGGCAGCCGGGTGGATCTGGAGGCGCTTCGCAGGCGCGTGCGGGCCCTGGTGCCCCGGCTGGCCGCGCTGGGACCCGCGGCTCTGGCCGACCTTGAGGCCCGGGTGCACGACACCCAGGGCTGGCTTCGCGCCCGGGGGCTCCGGCCCGATCAGGTGGGCCATCCCTATCCCTGGACCGAGATCCGGGGCTGGTTGCCGGGTGCCGCGCGGCGGCTGGGCCTGACGGTCCTCCTCCTGCCGGCCGCCCTCGCGTTTTGGCCTTCGTACCGACTTGTGGACTGGATCGCGACCCGGTTCACAGAGGAAGGCGACCAGGTGGCCACCCTCAAGCTGCTGGGTGGTCTCCTGCTCCATCCCCTCTGGGCGACGGCGCTGGCGGGGCTGGCCGGGTGGTGCTGGGGCGGGTGGGCAGCCCTGGCGGCTCCGGGAGCGCTGCTGGTGCTCCTTCTGGCCTTGCCCATCCTGGAGCGGTCCGCGGAGGATCTCCAGGCCATCCGCGGCTTCCTGCGCCGCCGGGATCCGGCCGTGCCCGAGCTGCTGGAGGCCCGGAAGCAGCTGATCGAGGCGTTTCCAGAATTGGAAGGGGAATGAAGAAGGCGGGGCCGAAGCCCCGCCTTCTTCATTCGCGGCCCTGGGATCAGTGGCCGAAGATGGTGTATTTATCGGGCGCCTGGACCTCGGGGAAGGCCAGGGGAGCCAGGGGGAGGGTCGCACCGCCCTGGGTGGGATCCACCACGAGGGTGGTGCCCATGGCGCCCAGGAAGTAGCGCATCTGCTTCTGCAGGAGGCCGGTGTTCACGAGGCTGGCCGTGGGATCCAGCAGGGAGCCGTGGCCGATGCCGGCCTGGTCGAACTGGAAGTAGCCTTCCGTCGGCGTGGTGGCGGTGATGGCCACGGCGGCGTTGGCGGCCTTGGGGGCCGGGGCGCCTGCGGTGAGGGTGAACATGAACTGGGCGGGCACGCCGGCCGCATGGGCGGGAGTGCCGCCGGCGGAGTAGGCCAGCTGTTTGAAGCCGGGGGCCACGGCCGCGCCCGCGGCGCCCAGGACTTCCCGGCCGCCGAGGGCATTGCCCAGATAGCGGGTGTAGGGGTTGCCGATGACGACATCACCCACGGATTCCTGGATGGCCACGCGGTTGGAGAGGCGGCTCGGCAGGCCCGCGGCCAGGGGCGTGGTCATGGTGGCGGGATCCGCGGGGTCCACCACGCTCTGGGTCACCTGGAAGAACTGGTGATAGGTGGGCGTGTTCTTGACGATGCCCACGGCCGCCAGACCGGCGTCCACGGCGGGGCCGAAGGAGGGGCTGTTCTGGATGAGGTAGGCCAGGCGGCCGCCAGGGACGGACAGGTAGCCCTTCATGTCGTTGTTGAGGGTGGTCTGGGTGTAGGGGGCGCCCGTGGTGGCCAGGGTGGTGTTGCCCGCCAGGTAGTAGGTGCCGACGATGGAACCGAGGCTGTGGCCCACGAAGCGCATGCCCGTGTTGGAGGGCGGGGCGGACAGGGCGGCGAAGCCGCCCACGGCGACGGTGAGCTCCAGACGGTTCAGGTTGAAGGCGGCCTGCTGGATGTTGGAGCGGGTGGCCAGGGGCGCGCCGATGGCCATGAAGTCCTGGCCCCAGGCCTGCTGCTTCTGTCCCTTGACCGTGGCCGAATCGCCGCCGGCGATCTGGTGGGCGGGAATGGCCAGGGCGCCGTGCAGGGGCAGGTCGATGGCCACGATGGCGCGGCCCACGGTGGTGAGGGTCTGGGCCAGGGCGATCGCGGTCTCCTTCTGGCTGGTGATGCCGTGCTGGTAGATCACCAGGGGCCAGTTGGAGCCGGCGGCGGGGGCGATGTAGACGAACGGGATGGCCCGCGGCACATGGTAGTAGCTGGTGAGGGCCCCGGTGGTCCGGAAGGGCTGCACCACGCCCGCGGCGGGGTTGTAGGCGCCGGTGATGCCGGTGAGGTTGCCCCCGGCGGCGGTGGCATTGGCGGCCACGACGACGGGATCCATGGACAGGTCGGCGCTGTTGATGGTGCCGAGGATCACCGTGCCCACGGTGGCGGGGGCCGCGGTAGCGGTGCCCATCACGGCACTCCAGTAGGCATCGGGGCTGGGATTGATGCCGCCGCGGTCGAAGGTGGCGGTGACGGAGACGGTGTTCGTCCAGGTCTTGCCCGCCAGACCGCCGAGGGTGGAGCCGGCGGCGAAGGACCGCAGGGCGGTCTCCACGGGGATGCGCGTGGTGGGCGTCGCGGGGTTCGGCGCGATGAAACCCGCACCGGTGGTGATGAAGCGGCCGATCAAGGCGATGTCGGAGCGCTTGGTCACGGTGGTGGTGGCCGTGGCGGTGATGAGGTCATCCATCACCTTGGCGTAGCCGGAGAGGAGGATGGTCGAACCGCTCTGGACATTGGCCCGGATGGGCTCCAGGGCCGCGAAGGAACCTCCGAGGAGGGTGGTGGACTTGAGGGCCTCGAAGTAGGGGGAGGCGGAAATGGGCAGCCCGGCGGCGTCCTTCACCCGGTTGGTGACCACATAGAGGTACCGGGTGCCGGGAAGCAGGGGGAAGTTCGGGAACAGGAACAGGTCCGTGCCGCCGGCCGCGTACTGATAGGTGAAGGTGGCGGAGATGTCGGTGAAGCCCAGGGCGGCGTTCTCCGTGCCGGCCGCATCCGTGCTCAGCTGGAACACCTTGATGTTGGCGGGCGTGACGGTGCTGGCATCCACCGCGGCGTTGAACTGGAGGTAGATCGGGGCGTTCAGGCCGGCCACGGCGTTGGTGCCGCCCACTTCCTTGAGGTTCACATACGCCAGGGCCTCGGGGGGGGTCAGGGGGGTGTTCGCCGCACGGCCCACGAGGGGATCGGTGGCGGTCGCGGTGGCCAGGATGTTCGGAAGGGGGATCTTCGCGTTGGCGGGGTCGAACACCGGGGTGGTCGTGCTGGGCATGGAACCGCCGCCCGTGACGATGGAGGGGGCCTTGGAATCGCCGCCGCCGTTGCAGGCAAGGATCATCAGCAGGGAAGCGCCGAGAATCGCTTGGTTCAAGCGTGGATGCATCGCATCACCTCATGGGTGGGGTTGAAGGAAACGGGAGATTGGTCCCAAACGATAGGCGGCTCCGGACCGAAATGCCATACAAAAGCGAAGGGCCCCTGGCGGGGCCCTTCGGGTGCGCGGAATCAGCTAATCGGTGACTGCAAAGACGACCTTGTCGTTCTTAAAGCGGCTCACGGTGATCAGCTCGATCGTGGCGGTCTGCTTGTCTTCGCTGATGGTGAGCTTGTAGTGCTCGTCCTTCAGGTAGGAGCCCGGCACCACATTCACCTTGCCGATCTTCTTCAGGCCCAGGTCGGCGGCCTTGATGGCGATGGTCTTGGCGGAGCGGAGGTCGAGGCTCTGGGTGAAGACCTCGTCGCGCCAGTTCTTGCCCGCACGGTCCTTGGCGAAGACGGGGATCTCGATGACGCCCTCGGCTTTCAGCTTGTCGCGGGTGCCGACGACATAGTGCAGGGAGTTCAGCTTGGAGACCTGGGCGGCGTTGTCGGACTGCAGCTTGGCGCGCTCTTCGATGAGGTTGGTGCGCTCGGAGCGGAGGCCCGCGATCTCTTCTTCGATCTTCTTCTTCTGGCCTTCGAGGTCCACGACCTCTTCCTGAAGCTTCTCGTTCTGGGCCACGGCCTCGTCGCGCTCGCCCTCGACCTTTTCACGCTCCTGGCGCATCAGGTCGTTGGGGGTGATCTTCGCCTTGCCCTGGGCGACCCAGGTGCCGTAGGTGCCGTTGGCGTAGAAGTGGTAGACCTCGAAACCGGGCGCCAGCTTTTCCATGATGGCCACGCGGCTCACCAGCTTCTTGGCCTCGGCCTCGGGTACACCCTTCTTCTTCAGGAAGCGCATGGCCATGCCGTAGTGGCTGTCGTTGGGCTTGGCCAGGTCGGGCTTGGGCAGGTCGGCCTTGAGCTTGGCGAGCTTGGTGTTGAGTTCCTTGATCTCCTTGTCCTTGTCCAGCACCTCCTGGAGCAGGGCCTGGTACGAGCTGTTCTTCTCGTTCTTGATGCGCTCTTCCAGGGCCTTCTTCTGCTCGTCGGTGAGCTGCAGGGTCTCGGCGTTGGGCTTGACATCATTGACGCCGGCCTGGGCCAGCTTCTTCTGCTGCTCGGTGCCGGCCTGGTTCAGCTGCTGGCTGGCCTTGTCGGCTTCGGCGGCCTTCTGCGTCAGTTCCCGGATCTGCGGATCTTCCCGCTTGCAGGCGGTGGAGACCATCAGGAAGGATGCGGCCATCAGGGCCAGGGCCAAGGTCGGTCGGCGGAATGGAATCATGGGTTCCTCCATGGGGGCGTTTAGGTGGGCGCTTCTGGGACGGGGAACTCACCACCTTAGTCCTTAAGGCTAGGACATGGCAAGGTTTCCCGCGTCATCCGAAAGGTGTAGGGGGCTGCGGGCTCGGGATATACTCATTGTTTCCTCCAGGCGACTGTTTGGAGGGGTTCCAAGGAGTCCGGCATGGCCACCCAGGGGCGTCACCTTTTCACATCCGAAAGCGTCACCGAGGGGCACCCCGACAAGATGGCGGACCAGATCTCCGACGCCGTCCTCGACGCAGCCCTCAAGGATGATCCCCGCAGCCGCGTGGCCTGCGAGACGCTGCTGACCACGGGCCTGGTGCTGGTGGCCGGCGAGATCACCACCGAGACCTACATTCCCGTGGCGGCCCTCGTGCGGGATGTGGTGAAGGACATCGGCTACGATCACCACATCAAGGGCTTCGACTACGCCACCTGCGCGGTGATGGTGACCATCGACCAGCAGAGCCCCGACATCGCCATGGGCGTGGACACCGGCGGCGCCGGGGACCAGGGCCTGATGTTCGGCTATGCCTGCCAGGACACCCCCGAGCTGATGCCCGCCGCCATCCAGTTCTCCCACCTGCTGACGCGGAAGCTCTCCGAAGTCCGCAAGAGCGGGCAGCTCCCCTGGCTGCGGCCCGACGGCAAGTCCCAGGTCACGGTGGAGTTCGACGGCGACCGGGTGAAGCGCATCCACACCGTGGTGATCTCCACCCAGCACGACGAGCATGTCACCCAGAACACCATCCGCGACAGCATCCTGCAGGATGTGATCAAGGCCAGCCTGCCGGCGGATCTGCTGGATGCGCAGACGGTCTACCATGTGAACCCCACGGGGCGCTTCGTGGTGGGCGGGCCCATGGGCGACACGGGCCTGACTGGCCGGAAGATCATCGTGGACACCTACGGCGGCAGCGGCCACCACGGAGGCGGTGCCTTCTCGGGCAAGGATCCCAGCAAGGTGGACCGGAGCGCCGCCTACATGGGCCGCTACATCGCCAAGAACATCGTGGCCGCGGGCTTGGCCGGCCGCTGCGAGATCCAGCTGGCCTACGCCATCGGCGTGGCGGAGCCCGTGTCGATCGCGGTGGACACCTTCGGCACCGGCCAGGTTTCGGACGAGGCCATCGTGCGCGCCGTGCGCGAGGTCTTCAGCTGCACGCCCAAGGCCATGATCGAGGCCCTGGATCTGCGCAAGCCCATCTACCGCGCCACCGCCGCCTACGGCCACTTCGGCCGCCCCGAATTCTCCTGGGAGAAGACGGACAAGGTGGAGGCGCTGAGGAAGGCGGCCAAGTAAGTCTCCAGTCTTCGAGCCTCAGTCTTCAGGTGCAGCTTTGGAGCGGCCCGGTGGGCCGCTCCTTTGGTTGCCTTTGGGGCGCTCCGGTGGGACGGTGAACCCAAACGCCATCCCGCCGCCCTGCGGCGCATCAGGAATCCTTACCTGAAGACTGAAGACTGAAGACTCAGGACTGAAGGCTACCCCGCCACTTCCACGCGGTTCCGGCCGCCTTGTTTGGCGCGGTAGAGGGCTTCGTCGGCGTGCTTGAGGAGATCCTCGGCATCGGGCATCTCCCCTTGGCCATCGCGGGCCGCCAGGCCCATGCTGGCGGTCTTCCGGATGGTGACGCCGTCCAGGACATGATCCATCTCGGAGAACTTCTGCCTCAGGTTCTCGGCGACCTGCAGGGCGGCGGGGATGTCCGTGTGGGGCAATACCAGGGTCAGCTCCTCGCCGCCGTAACGGGCGGCCAGGTCCGTGGTCCGGAGGCTGGCCTTGAGCATGGCGCCGATGTTCCGCAGCACTTCGTCGCCCATGGCGTGGCCGTACGAATCGTTCACCTGCTTGAAGTGGTCGATGTCGATCATCACCACGGACAGCGGCGTCTTGTAGCGTCGCGCCCGCTGGACCTCTTCCTCCAGGCGTGTCATCAGGCGGCGCCGGTTCGCCAGGCCCGTGAGCACATCGGTGACGGAGAGGGCCTCGAGCTGGACATTCATTTCGCGGAGCTCATCCTGCAGCAGCTTCAGCTTGGTATGGATGCGCACCCGCGCCAGCAGTTCCTTCTCGTGGAAGGGTTTGGTGACATAGTCGGAAGCTCCCCGTTCCAGGATCTCGGCCTTGCGGTCCAGGTCGTCCTCGGCAGTGAGGATGATCACGGGGATCTGTGCCAGCTCCTTGCGGCTGGCCTTGAGGCCCAGGAATTTCAGGCCGTCGAAGCCCGGCATGACCAGGTCGCAGAGCACGAGGTCCGGTGGGGTCTCCATGATCGTCTTGAAGGCCGTAAGGCCGTCCGCGGCCTCCATGAAGTGCGAGAACCCGCCGTCCTTCATGAGCACCGCCTTGATCTCGCTGCGGATCATGGTGTTGTCATCGACGATGAGGATGCGGGCGCCCATCAGACCTCCTCGGCGGCGGCGAGGAGTCGCATGAGCCAGTCCTGCCAGGCGTCCGGGGCGAACGAGTCTCCAGGCGGGGGAGGCAGGTTCCGGCGCAGGTTCCGCGTGGCTTGGAGCGGGCCCTGGCAGAGGGTGTCAGGCATCGTTCCCACCGCCTCAGCGCAGGCGGTCCAGCCCTCTGGCGTCTGACAGACGAGCAGCCACTGGTGGCCGGCCTCCAGGGACAGCCGCACGCGCTCAGGCCAGCTCCAGTCCGCGCAGCCCCCCATCTCCAGGTCATCGGGCAGGAAGCGGCCCTGGATGCCCCAGGGATTCGCCGCCACGGATCCCCGGTGCAGGCTGGCGGGCAGGGTGCCGGAAGCCGGGGTGCGGAGGTGGGCCACCATCACGAGTCGGTCGGGATGGGCCAGGGCCGTGAAGGCGGCGGCATTGCGGCCCACCTGGGCGGCATCGGCGAGCTCGGGAAGGCCCAGGTGGCTGTCGAGGGTGGTGCCGCCCAGGCCGGGGAAGTGCTTCAGGCAGCCGCGGACGCCCAGGGATTCGAGGCCATGGAGGAAGGCGCCCGCCGCCACCATGGTCTCGCCGGGATCCCCGCTGGCGGCCCGGTCCCCGATGCCGGCTCCGGGATGACCATCCCAGAGATCCACCACGGGGGCGAAATCCACATTGAAGCCGAGGAGGCGCAGGCCCTCACCCCAGAGGCGGCCCCAGGCTTCGCAGGCCGCGGCGCCACCGCCCAGCCAGATCCGCCGGAGGGGGGGCGTCGCGCCCACCCAGGGGCGCAGGCGGCTCACGGGCCCACCCTCCTGGTCCAGGGCCACGGCCAGGGGCAGATCCGTCCCGAACCGGGCCTGGAGGCCATCGATCAGGGCCCTGCAGCGGGCTGGCCCCTGGGTGGGATCAGGATCCAGGTTGCGGGCGAAGAGGATGAGGCCGCCGGGGCGGAAGGGAAGGTCTACTTCCGCGGCATCGAGGCCCCGGAAACCGGTCCAGAGGAGCTCTTGGGCACTGGGCATCCCTCACCTTACCCGGAGGGCCAGCTCCAGGTGGCGGGCCAGGAGCAGGAATCCAGGGCTCGCTTCCTGGAACGACGAGCGATCCTCGAATCCCAGGTAGAGCCAGCCCGTGCTCCCCAGGGGCACCAGGTGCTCTTCGGGGTAGCCCAGGGCTGGGGCGGGAAGGGGGCCGGGCAGGGGGCGTTCGAGTGCGACCGGGAGGGGACGGGTCCCCCGCCGGGCGACGGCGCGCAGCTGGCCATCGGCATCGTGGCGGTAGCAGGCCAGGCCATCCGGCGCACACCGGGCCACGAGCCGGTCCAGCAGCGGCCCGAGGGCCACCTCCAGCGAGGGGGCCTCGAGGCCCTGGAGGCTCAGGTCGCAGAGGTCGAGGGCCTCTTCGTGGGCCGCCCGGAGATCCTGGGAACGGCTGAGGATGCGAGCCTCCAGCTCGGCCTGGTAGGCCCGGACGGTCTTCAGGAGGCGGGCATGATCCAGGGCCCGGTCCAGGACCACCTCGATCTCGGCCAGGCGGAAGGGCTTCTGGATGAGGTCGTAGGCGCCTTGCTTCAGGGCCCCGATGGTCGTATCCAGGGTGGCGAAGGCGGTGATCAGGATGCAGATGGCATCCGGATGCCGCTGCTTGAGGGCAGCGATGAGCTCCAGGCCCGACAGCCCGCCGGGCATGTGCAGGTCCGTCAGCACCAGGGGAAAGGGGGTCTCGGCCATCCGGGCCAGGGCGGCCTCCCCGTCGGCGGCGGCCTCGGCGGAATAGCCCCGGCTCTGCAGGGCCTCCAGCAGCGCGGTGCGAACCTCGGGTTCGTCATCCACGATGAGGATGGGCTCCTGGATCATGGGGCCGTTCTCGCCGGGACCAGCGTGCGTTCGAAGATCTTCGCGTCGATGAAGATGCGCAGCACTTCGGAGTCCAGGAGGTTCACCTTGGCCTCCTGTTCCAGGATCTCGAGGCTGCGCTCCACGCTCACGGCGGCCTTGTAGGGCCGGTCGGCGGCGGTCAGGGCGTCGTACACATCGGAGACGGCCATGAGCTTGCTCTGAACGGGAATGTCCGGCTCCTTGAGCTGGCGGGGATAGCCCCGGCCGTTCAGGCGCTCGTGGTGGGCCCACGCGATCTCGGGCACGCCGGCCAGCTCGCTCGTCCAGGGGATCTGGCTGAGGAACCGGTAGGTGTGGGTGACATGGCTCTGGATCTCGTCCCGCTCCTGGGCCGAGAGGCTGCCCTTGGGGATCTTCAGCAGGTCCAGGTCGCCCGGGGCCATGAGGGCCCGGCGATCCCCGGACCAGTGCTGGTAGGTGAGGTCCTCGAGGACATTCAGTTCGTGCGCGACCTCCTGGGGCAGCACGGTCGGCTCGTTGCTGCGCCGCACCAGGTCCACCAGGCGCCGCGTCTCCTCCTCCTGCTGGTTCAGCAGGACCCTGGCCTGGCCCGGGTCGAAGGTCTGTCCCTTGCTCCAGGCGTCCAGCATCCGGTCGCGCATGGCTTCCAGGGTGCGCTGGTGCAGCCGCTGGAAGATGCTCTCCAGGTGCTCGCCCTCGATCTTCTTGGCCTTCACGAGCACCTGCTCCCGGACACCCACCTTGCCGAAATCGTGGAGGAGGCTGGCGTAGCGGATCTCGCGGATCTGGATGGGGGTGAACAGCAGCTCGCCATAGGGGCCATTGGGGGTCTGGTTGACCGCTTCCGCCAGGCCCACGGTGAGCTCGGCCACCCGGCTGGAATGGCCGGAGGTGCTGGGATCGCGGGCTTCAATCGCGGTCACGGAGGCGTTCACGAAGCCCTCGAAGAGGCGTTCGATGTCGTTCTTCAGGCCCAGGATCTCCTGAGTGCGGGCCTCCACCATGCGCTCCAGGTTCTGCTGGTATTCCTCGTTCTCCCGCAGCAGGCGGTAGTGCTCCAGGGCCCGCTCCAGCCCCGCCTCGATCTCCGCCAGCTTGAAGGGCTTCTGGATGAAGTCGTAGGCGCCGCGCTTCAGGGCCTGGATGGCGGATTCGGTGGTGGCATACCCGGTCATGAGGATGCCCAGGCTCCGGGGGTCCTCGTCGTGGATGGCCCGCAGCAGCTCCAGGCCCGACAGCCCGCCGGGCATGTTCAGGTCCGTGAAGATCACCGGGAAATGCCGGGTCCGCACCTTTGCCAGGGCCTGGGCGCCGCCCTCGGCCCCCTCGGCGGCGTAGCCCTGGTCCTCCAGGGCCTCCACCAGCAGGTTCCGCAGATCCGCCTCGTCGTCCACGATGAGGATGGGGATGGGGGTGGTGAGGGGCACGCCGACTCCAAGGATCCCCGCCTCATCGGACGGGAGGGGGAGGGGGACAAGTTTGGGGGGAGTCCCGCCTTCCGGCCTCCAGCCTGCCCTATTGCACGGCCTCCGTCTCTACTTTCAATTGACCATCCTCGATCTGGAGCCGGGCCAGCCCGCCGGGCTTGAGCCGGCCCTGGAGCACCAGGCGGGACAGGGGATTCACGACGGTCTGCTGGATGAGGCGCTTGAGGGGGCGGGCGCCATAGAGAGGATCGAAGCCCTCAGCGGCCAGCCAGTCGAGGGCCGCCTCCGGGGCCTCCAGCTCCAGGCGCTGGGCCTGGAGCATGGTTTCCACGCGCTTGAGCTGGATGCGGGCCACGGCCTTCATGTCCTCGCGGCTCAGGGAGCGGAAGATCACCACCTCGTCCAGGCGGTTCAGGAACTCGGGGCGGAAATGGTCGTGCAGGGCGGCCTGGACGGCGGCCTCGGCCCTGGAGGCGTCGCCGCCGGCATCGAAGATGGCCTGGCTGCCCAGGTTGGTGGTCATGAGCACGACAGTATTGCGGAAGTCCACCGTCCGGCCCTGGCCATCCGTGAGGCGCCCGTCCTCCAGCACCTGCAGGAAGAGGTCGAAGGTGCGGGGGTGGGCCTTCTCCATTTCATCCAGGAGGATCACGGCGTAGGGGCGGCGGCGGATGGCCTCCGTGAGGCGCCCGCCCTCCTCGTAGCCGATGTAGCCCGGCGCGGCGCCGATGAGCCGCGTGGCATCGGCCTCGTGGGTGAACTCGCTCATGTCGATGCGGACCATGGCGTTCTCGTCATCGAAGAGGAATTCCGCCAGGGCTCGCGCTACTTCCGTCTTGCCCACGCCCGTGGGGCCCAGGAAGAGGAAGCTACCGATGGGCCGCTTGGGGTCGCTGAGCCCCGCGCGGTTCCGACGCAGGGCATCGGAGATGGCCGTGAGGGCTGGATCCTGGCCCACCACCCGCTCGCCCAGCCGGGCCTCCATCTTCAGGAGCTTCTCCACCTCGCCTTCGAGGATGCGGCTCACGGGGATGCCGGTCCAGCGGCTCACGATGGCCGCGATGTCGGCTTCGCCCACCTCCAGGCGCAACATGGCGCTCTCCTTGGGGGAGGTCGCCGTCAGCTGCTTCTCCAGGGCGGGGATCTCGCCATACTCCAGGCGCGAGGCCCGCTCGTACTCGCCCTTCGTCTTCGCCTGCTCCAGCTCGATGCGGAGATCGTCCAGCTTCTTCTGGAGGGCGCGGGCCCCCTCGATCACCTTCTTCTCGTTCTCCCACTGTGCCCGGAGCTTGCTCAGCTCCTCATTCAGTTCCGCCAGTTCCTTGTCCAGTTCCGCCAGCCGCGCGCGGCTGGCCGCATCCTTCTCCTTCGTCAGCGAATGCCTCTCCAACTGCAGCTGCATTTCGCGGCGCTCGCGGACATCGATCTCCGTGGGCCGGCTGTCGAGCTGCATGCGCACGGCGCTGGCGGCCTCGTCCATGAGGTCCACGGCCTTGTCGGGCAGGAAGCGGTCGGCGATGTAGCGGTGGCTCAGCTGGGCCGCCGCCACCAGGGCCGCGTCCTGGATGCGCACGCCGTGGTGCAGTTCGTAGCGCTCCTTCAGGCCCCGCAGGATGGAAATGGCGTCCTCCACGCCGGGCTCTTCCACGAAGACCGGCTGGAAGCGGCGCTCGAGGGCCGCATCCTTCTCGATGTGCTTGCGGTACTCGTCGAGCGTGGTGGCGCCGATGCAGCGCAGCTCACCCCGGGCCAGGGCCGGCTTCAGCAGGTTGGCGGCGTCCATGCCGCCGGACACGGCTCCCGCGCCCACCAGCAGGTGCAGTTCGTCGATGAAGAGCACGACTTGGCCCTCGGCCTTCTCGACTTCCTGGATGACGCCCTTCAGGCGCTCCTCGAACTGGCCCCGGTACTGCGTTCCGGCCACGAGAGCGCCCATGTCCAGGCCCATGACCCGCAGGCCCTTGAGGCTTTCGGGCACATCGTTCTTGTGAATGCGCTGGGCCAGTCCCTCCACGATGGCGGTCTTGCCCACGCCGGGCTCGCCGATGAGCACGGGGTTGTTCTTGGTGCGCCGCGAGAGCACCTGCAGCACCCGGCGGATCTCCTCGTCGCGGCCGATGACGGGGTCCAGCTTTCCGGCGGCGGCCAGGGCGGTGTAGTCCTTGGCATACTTCTCCAGGCTGGCGAATTTCTCCTCGGCCGCCTCGTCCTCGACGCGGGATCCCTTGCGGGTTTCCCGGATGGCGGCCTCCAGCGTCTTCCGGTCCAGGCCGAAGCGCTCCAGGGCCTTCTTGGCGTCCGTGTGGGCGTTGGCCAGGGCCAGCAGGAGGGCGTCGGTGGCCAGGAAGCGATCGCCCAGCCCGCGGCCCGTGTCGCTGGCCACTTCCAGGAAGTGGCGGAAGGCCGCCCCGACCTGGGGTTCGGAGCCGCCCACGGCCCGGGGCAGCTTGTCGACCAGGGCTTCGGCGGCGTCCTCCAGGCCCTGGATGGAGTCCGGGCTCTGGCCGGCCCGTTCCAGCAGGGGGCGCAGTCCGGCCTCCGGCGCGAGCAGGGCCCCGAGCAGGTGCTGAGGCACCAGCTCGGGGTGCTGATCCTGCACGGCGCGCTGCCGGGCAGCCACCACGGCGTCGTTGGCTTTCTGGGTGAAGGGGAGGAGGGACATGGAACACCTCGACGGGTTCCAGCTTAGGTCAAATTTGATGCTAATCAACTAAAATTTTATGAATCAAATATCACAAGGCTGTCCTCGGTTGCACGGCCGCATGGGCCAGGAGCAGCCCCGTGAGCAGGGCGATGGCCACGAAGAGGGCCTGGAAGGCCGTGTCGAGGCCCACCACCAGCTGTTTCTGGATGATGAACTCCAGGCCCCGGAACCCGAGCCCCCCGGGCACCAGCACCATGAGCCCCGGCAGCAGGGTCACCACGGAGGGCCGGTGGGTGAGGCGGGTGAAGAGGTTGCTGCCCAGGCCCAGGGCGAAGGCCCCCAGGCCCACGCCGAATTGCGGCCCCAGCAGGGCGGCGCCCTGGCGGGTGCCGTAGAAGGCCAGGATGCAGGCGGCGAAGATCCAGGGCAGCTCCCGGGGGCGGGCCCGGAAGATCACCACGAAGGCCGCGGCCGCCAGCAGCAGGATCGGCAGTACGGTCCAGGCGGGCAGGGGCAGGGGGGTGCCCTGGAGGGCCCGGTCCACCAGGGGGCCCGCCAGGCGCTGTCCCAGGGCCACCCCGAAGCCCAGGGAGAGGAAGGTCATGGCCGTATCCAGCAGCCGCGCCGTCCCCGCCACCAGGTTCCCCGTGGCCAGCTCGTTCATCGAAACCACCAGGCGCAGTCCGGGCACGAGGACGATGAGCCCGGCCACGGTGAGGATCTGCGGCGAGACATGGGTGAACCGCGCGGCGGCGGCCACCGCCAGGAACCCCACCAGCGTGCCGGCCACCGGGTAGACGATCCGGGACAGCCCGGCCTTCCGCCCCAGCAGCAGGGCCGTGAGACCCACCAGCACGCCGAGCAGCGCCGTGAGCGCCATCTCGCGCCAGCCGCCGCCGAAGAACATGGCGGCCGGGGCCGAGCCCAGGCCGAAGCAGGGCACGGTGAGCCAGGGGCCCCAGCGGTCCGGAGCCGACAGGATGCCGCGCACCCGCTCGCGGGCTTCCGGAGCGCCGATGCGACCCTCGATGAGGGCGTCCGTGGTCTCCTGCAGGTCGGACAGCTTCTCCAGGTTCGTTTCCCCCGAGGGGCTGCGCTGGATGAAGGCCCAGCGCTCATGGCCCCGCCCCAGGGAGGCGAAGAAGGCCGTGGGCAGCCCGAGGAACTGGCCATCCAGGCCCAGGCGCCGGGACACCCGCTCCAACGCATCCTCGAAGCGATGGGCGGGAATGCCGTAGGCCTGGAAGGCGCGGCCCAGTTCCAGGCAGAGGGCCACTTCCGGTGGCGGCGGGGCCGAGGCCGGGGTGGACGGGGCAGCCTCGGGGCTTCCCTGGAAATCGGATGATCCGGCCGTGGACATGCCCCAGGTTAGCGGACCCCAGGGGCCGCGCGGGTCTGGGGCCCCGGGGGAGCTCCCCTAGCCCGCCGCCTCCTCCGCCAGGGCCAGGCAGGCCGTGAGTCCCGGCGATTCGATGCCGAGGAGGTTCACCAGCCCCCGCAGCCCGTGGGCGTCCTCCCGCTGAAGGAGGAAATCCGGGGCCGGCTCGCCCGGGGCGTGCAGCTTGGGCCGGATGCCTGCGTAGGCGGGCTGGAGGGCGCCATCCGGCAGACCCGGCCAGTACTGGCGGACCTCGGCGTAGAATCCGTCCGCCCGGTGGGGGTCCACCTCGTAACTCTCGCGGTCCACCCATTCCATGTCGGGTCCGAACCGCGCCTGCCCGGCCAGGTCCAGGGTGAGGTGCACGCCCAGGTGGCTCTGGTCGGGGAGGGGGTAGACCAGGCGCGAGAAGGGCGCGGGCCCCGACAGGGTGAAGTAGCTGCCCTTGGCCCAGCGCCGGGGCAGGGGTGGAAGGGCGGCGGTGCGGATCCCCTCGAAAGCCCAGGCCAGGGCCAGGGCACCGAGCCCGGCGCAATTGAATACGCGCTCGGCCCGCAGCGTCATCGGGTCCTCTCCGCCGACTTCGATCTCGAGCCCCGCCGACCGCGACCGGCCCCCCAGGACGGGGCTCTTCAGCACCACGGTGGCGCCATGGGCCTCGGCATCCTGGCGGAGAGCGCGCATGAGCCCATGGCTGTCGATGATGCCCGTGCTGGGGGAGCTCAGGGCGGCGGCGGCGCGGAGCTGAGGTTCCAGCTGCCGGCAGGTCTCCGCGTCGAGCCATTGGAGGTCCAGCACCCCATTGGCCTCGGCCCGGGCACGGAGCTGCCGCAGGGCCTCGAGCTGGGAGGCCTCCGTGGCCACGATGAGCTTGCCGCACCGGCGGTGGTTCACGGCCCGGTCGCGGCAGTAGGCGTAGAGGGCGCGGTTGCCTGCCACGCACAGCCGGGCCTTCAAGGATCCCGCCGGATAGTAGATGCCCGCGTGGATGACCTCGCTGTTGCGCGAGCTGATGCCGGTGCCGACGCGATCCTCCGCCTCGAGGACCACCACCTCGCGGCCCGCCATCGCCAGCCGGCGGGCCAGGGCCAACCCCACCACCCCGGCGCCGATGACGACGCATTGGACTCGTTCCATGATGGGCCCCCGCGGGAACGATTATTCCAGGCCGGACCGAGGCTCCCGCCCTGGAGCCCGTCGTGACGGAAAAATATGTCTAGATTTTTTTATTAACACATAACCTTGAACAGGCCGAAACCGGGGCCATGGGCGTTGATGTCTCCCCGCGCCCGAGAGGGCCCGCGCTTTGCGCAGCTGTCTTTCTGGAAACCTATTAATTCTGTAATCAATTATTTGAATCAAGGCGAAGCACCCGAAATTCCACGATTCACACCCGGCCTCAAACGACTCGATAGGACTTTGAGATGCTGTCGCCGCTCGCCTCGCGAGAACGGGCCCGGCACTCCCCCAGGAGACCCACCCCACCATGCGCACCAATTTACCGGTCACGGCCGTCGAGCATCACATCCAGGAGGGCACCTTCGTGGTGTCCAAGACGGACCTCGCGGGGGTGATCACCTTCGTCAATTCCGAGTTCCTGAGGATCAGCGGATTCACGGAGCAGGAGCTCATCGGGGCGCCCCAGAACATCGTCCGCCACCCCGACATGCCGGCGGCGGCCTTCGCGGATCTGTGGGCGACAATCAAGGCCGGGAAGCACTGGCACGGCATGGTCAAGAACCGCTGCAAGAACGGCGATTTCTACTGGGTGGACGCAGCCGTGTCGCCCATCCACGACCGGGGGCGGGTGACGGGATATGTCTCCATCCGCAGCCGGCCCTCCCGGGCCCAGATCGACCAGGCTGTGCACACCTACGGTCTCCTGAATCAGGGCCGCACGCTGGAATCCACCTACCACAAACCGTTCATCCTCCTGCCGAACCTTGGTCTGCGCGCGAAGATCCAGGTCTCCTTCGGGGTGGCCGCGGCCGCGATGCTTCTGGCCGCGGCCCTGGGCTGGCGGATCGGTGGCGGCGCCTGGGCCCTGGGGCTGGGTCTGCTGGTGGGCGTTCCCGCCGGTCTGGGGCTGGCCCGGCTGCTGGCGCACTCGCTGGAGGCTCAGTTCGGCGGCGATCCGGCCGAAGCCATGGCGATCCTGCAGAACATGGCGGAAGGCGACCTCTCGGCAAGCATCACGACCCGGGAAGGGGATGTGACCAGCGTGCTCGCCCACATCCGGGCCATGCAGCAGCGCTTCAAGAGCATGGTGAACCGTCTGCGGTTCGAAGCCACGGAGGTGGCCTCCAGCGCCGAGGCCCTGTCGGCCTCCACCACCCAGATGACCGGCGCCACCGAGGAGATCGCCCGCAGCACCGAAGGACAGCGGGCCACTTCCGAGAGCCTGGCTTCCGCCATCACCGAGCTGTCCGCGTCGGTGACCCAGGTGGCCTCCAACGCCCGCCAGGGCCAGAAGCAGGCCGAGGAGGCCGTCCAGGCCGCCGTGGAAGGAGATCAGGCCGGCGAGGCCGCCATGGCCGCCATGGCAGAGGTGGAGGCCGCCACGGCCGAGGTGGTGAAGGCCGTCCAGGTCATCCAGGAGATCGCCCGGCAGACCAACCTCCTCAGCCTCAATGCCGCCATCGAGGCGGCCCATGCGGGGCAGGTGGGCAAGGGCTTCGCCGTGGTGGCCGAGGAGGTCCGCAAGCTGGCGGAACGGTCCGCCACCGCCGCCGAGGAGATCGGGCACCTCATCCACGAATCCAACCGGGCGGTCCAGAGCGGCCGGGCCACGGTCCAGGACGCGGTGAACTCCCTCGACCAGATCCGCGACCGCATCCGCATCCTCCAGTCGCTCACCCTCGAGATATCCAGCGCCACCGAGGAGCAGGCCAAGACCAGCACCGAAGTGGCCGACCAGGTGGAGGAGGGGGCCCAGGTGGCGATCCGGAACGCCGCCTCCACCCTCCAGCTCTCGGCCACCGTGGAGGACACCTCCCGCACCACCCGCGAGCAGGCCCGCATCGCCCACGGGCTGCTGGATCTGGTGGATCAGTTCAAGGTCTGAGCGGGTCTGTGGGAAGATCGGAGATTCGCCTTCTCCCACCCTCCCCGAGCCGACCCGCCGAATGTCCACTCCCATGCTGCAGCAGATCGCCGGCCTCAAGCGCGAGGCGGGCGAGGCCGTGCTGCTCACCCGCATGGGCGACTTCTACGAGATCCTGGGCGAGGACGCCATCCGGGCCGCGCCGGTGCTGGAGATCGCGCTCACCCTGCGGGGCAAGGGGTCCGAGTCCGAGACGCCCATGTGCGGCGTACCCCACTTCGCCCTGGAATCCTACCTGCCGAAGCTGTTGGCGGCGGGTTTCTCCGCGGCCATCGCCGAGCCCACGGCCAAGGCCGAGGAGGTCAAGGGTCTGCTGCCCCGCGCCATCAAGCGGATCATCACGCCTGGCACCTGGCTGGATGACGACGCCCGCTGGCTCTGCGCCCTGCACCGGATCGGATCGGCCTGGGGCCTGGCTCTGCTGCAGCTGGCCTCCGGCGCTCTGCGGGTGCTGCCGGGCGAGGGCGAGGAAGCCCTGCGTGCCACCCTGGAGCGGCTGGGCCCCCAGGAGCTGATTCTGGCCGAGGGGGCCGAGGACATCCCCGACCTGGAGGCCGCCCGCACGCGCCTGCCGGGCTGGCGCTTCGAGGCCTCCCGGGCGAAGCAGCAGGTGCTGGCCTTCTTCGGCTGGCAGCACCTGGAAGGCGTGGGGCTGGATCCCTACCCGGCGGCCCTCGGCGCCCTGGCGGCCCTGCTCGACCATGTGGAGGCCACGCAGAAGGGCCGCCCCGCGCACCTGCAGGGCGTGTCACTGGAGCTGGGCGCTTCGGGGCCGCTGCTGGATGCCACCAGCGCCCGGCACCTGGAAGTCTTCGCCAACGGCCTGGACGGGGGGCGCGCCGGCACCCTCTTCGCCCTGCTGGACCAGTGCCGCACCCGCATGGGCTCGCGCCTGCTGAGGGCCTGGCTCGAACAGCCCCTGCGGCACCGGTCCGCCCTGGAACGCCGCTGGTCCCAAGTGGCTTGGCTCACGGAGGACCGCCGCCGCACGCCCATCCAGGCCCTGCTGGATCAGGTGCCAGATCTGGACCGCCTGCTGGGCCGCGTGGCCCTGGGGCTCGCCACGCCGCCGGAACTGGCCCAGCTTCGGGAAGGGCTCGCCGTGCTCCAGAAGCTGCCCGCCCGCATCCAGGATGAAGGCTGGGCCTCCGAGGTGGCCGAGTTGGAGCTGTGGCCCGAGGCCACGCCGCTTTGCACGCCGCTCTGCGAAGAACTGCAGCGGTGTCTGGCGGAGGCCCCGCCGCTGGACCTTGAAAAGGGCGGCGTCATCCGCGAAGGCGTGGACGCGGAGCTGGACGCCGTGCGCCGCTTGGCCCGGGACGCCAAGCAGGTGATGCTCGAGCTGGAAGAGGAGGAGCGCCGGGCCAGCGGCATCCAGAGCCTGAAGATCAAGTACAACCGCGTGTTCGGCTACTACTTCGAGATCACGAAGGCCAACCTGGGCGCCGTGCCGGCGCACTTCCTGCGCAAGCAGACGCTCGCCAATGCCGAGCGTTTCACCACGGAGAAGCTGGTGGCCTTCGAGCAGCGGCTGCTGAGCGCCGAGAGCGATCAGGCCCGGCTGGAGGCGGTGCAGCTCCAGCGGCTGCTGGCCCTGGTGCTGGATCACCGCGCGGAACTCACGCGCCTCGCCCGGGCCGTGGCGGCGCTGGATGTCCTCGCCGCGCTGGCCGAGCGGGCCCGGCTTTCAGGCTGGACGCGTCCCGAATTGGGGGAGGACCGGGAACTGGCGCTGGCCGCGGGCCGCCATCCCATGCTGGAATCCCGCCTCGGCCGCGAGTGCATCCCCAACGACCTGCAGTTCAGCGCGGCGCAGCCCATGGCCGTGGTGACGGGCCCCAACATGGGCGGCAAGTCCACCTTCCTGCGCACGGCGGCCCTGCTGGTGGTGCTGGCCCAGGCGGGCTCCTTCGTGCCTGCCGAGCTCATGCGCTTCGGCCTGGTGGACCGCATCTTCACGCGCATCGGCGCCTCGGACCAGCTGGCCAAGGGCCAGTCCACCTTCATGGTGGAGATGACCGAAACCGCCCGGATCCTCAACCAGGCCACGGCGGCCAGCCTGGTGATCCTCGACGAGATCGGCCGCGGCACCTCCACGCGGGATGGCCTGGCCCTGGCCGAAGCCATCGCCGTCTTCCTTCGCGATTTGAAGGGGGGCGCGCCCCGCACGCTGTTTGCGACGCACTACTTCGAGATGACGAAGCTGGCCGATGACAGCCGCATCCAGAACCTCCATGTGGAAGTGCAGGAGTGGGAAGAGCAGCTGCACTTCCTCCACCGCGTGGCACCGGGCCCCGCTGACCGCAGCTACGGCATCCAGGTGGCCCGCCTGGCGGGCCTGCCGCGGACCGTCATCCAGAAGGCCCAGCGCCTGCTGGCCCAGGCGCCCGAAGCCCCGCCCCGGGCGCCCATGCCCTCTCAGCCCGCCCTGCCGTTGTTCGAACCCGAACCGGACGCCCTCCGGGCCGAGCTGGAGGCCCTGGACCTGAACCGGATGACCCCCCTGGAGGCGCTCAATTGGATCGCATCGAAGCGGGCATGAGCGCACCCCAGCACCCCCTCCGGCGGCGGGACCGGGCCCTCGGCGAGGCGGAGGTGCTGCATCTGCTGGAGGAGGCCGAGTGGGGCGTTCTCGCCACGGTGGACGAGGCCGGCTGGCCCTACGCCGTGCCCGTGAACCATGCCGTGGTGGAGGGTGCCCTCATCATCCACTGCGCCACCGCGGGCCACAAACTGGCCAACCTGGCCTTCAACCCCAAGGTGTCCTACTGCGCCGTCACCCAGGCCGAGACCCTGCCTCTGGAGTTGGCCACCCGCTACGCCAGCGTCATCGTCTTCGGCCGGGCGGAGCTGCTGGTGGATGAAGTCGAAAAGCGTGGGGCGTTGCGGGCCCTGGGCTTGCGCTTCGCCGCGGGGCACCCCGACCTGGTGGACCGGGAGATCGGCAAGGACCTCTTCCGCACGGCGGTGCTGCGCATCCGCATCGAACGGGCCACGGGGAAGGCGCGCCGGTGAACGGAGGCTCGCGGCTCCAGGAAGGCGGCCCGCCCGTGATCTACTGGCTGGCCCACACCCTGTCGCGCCTCGCCGGTCGCCTTTTCTTCCGGCACCGCACCCTGCACCGCGAGTTCCTTCCCGAGGCCGGAGGGGCCCTGATCGTGGCCAACCATGTCAGCTTCCTGGATCCGGCGGCCGTGGGGGCCGCCTTCCGGAAGCCCATCTACTACCTGGCCCGGAAGACCCTGTTCAAGGGGTTCCTCGGCTGGCTGCTCCCACGGATCCAGGTGCTGCCCGTGGACCTGGGCAAGGGTGATCTCGCCAGCATGAAGCGCATCCTGAGTCTGCTCAAGGAGGGGAACCGGGTGCTCATCTTCCCGGAAGGCACCCGCTCACCCGATGGAACCCTCCAGGAGGCCGAGGCGGGCATCGGCTTCATCATCGCCAAAGGCGAAGTGCCCGTGGTCCCCGTCCGGATTTTCGGCGCCTTCGAGTGCTGGGGCCGGGAGGCCCGCTGGCCGAGGCCGGGGCGGATCACCCTCGTCGCGGGGCCGCCGGTCGATTTCTCCGGGCTCCCCGCCGGGCTCGCCGGTCGTGCCCGCTATCAGGCCTGTGCCGATCGGGTGATGAAGGCGCTGGCGGACATCCGCCTCGAAGCCTGAGTTCCGCCTTTCGCAGGGCTGTTGCCGGGGCGTAGACTTCCCCCATGCTCCGGCCCCTCAGCAAAACCCGCATCCGCGCGGCCTGGGTCATCGCCTTGGCGGTGGACGCCATCCAGGTGCCCATCGATGCCTCGGGGCCCCTGGGCTGGTTCCTGGGGGCAGGGCTGGACCTGATCACCATGGTCGTGATGTGGGTGATGGTGGGCTTCCACTGGGCCTTCCTGCCCTCGTTCGTCACGGAGGCGGTCCCCTACCTGAACCTGGCTCCGCTCTGGACCCTGGCCGTGGCGCTGGCCACCCGGGGCCGCGGCGAGGGCGGGCCCGAACCTGACGCCCCCGAGAGCCCGAAGCCACCCATCAAAATCCTGAACCCCTGAAACCCTGAACTCGTAGGGCTGACGACCAGCCCTAATCCACCGCCGCGCCGCGGAACTCATCCTGGTTGTGGCGGCTCTGTTCTTCCATGAGGAGGTGGCTCAGCTCCTTCTTCAGGGCGTTGAAGCCGGGGCTGGCGACATCGCGCGGGCGGGGCAGGTCCACCCGCAGGTCGCGCTTGAGGGTGCCGGGGCGGTAGGTCATGACCACCGTGCGGTCCGCCAGGTAGAGGGCCTCCTCGATGCTGTGGGTGACGAAGAGGATGGTCTTCCTCAGCTCGGTCCACAGGCGCAGCAGCTCGTCCTGGAGGTTGCGCCGGGTGAGGGCGTCCAGGGCGCCGAAGGGCTCGTCCATGAGCATGATGGGCGAATCCAGGGCCAGCACCCGGGCGATGGCCACGCGCTGGCGCATGCCGCCGCTGAGGTCCTTGGGGTAGCGCTTGCGGAAATCCTGGAGATGCAGGAGCTCCAGCAGGCCGTCCACCTTGGTCTGGATGGCGGTTTTCGCCTGGCCCTTGATCTCGAGGCCGAAGGCGATGTTCTGCTCCACGGTCATCCAGGGGAAGAGGGCGTATTCCTGGAAGACCATGCCGCGATCCGGGCCGGGGGCGGTGATGGCGGCGCCTTCCACCGCGATCTCGCCGGAGGTGGGCAGGCTGAAGCCCGCGACGGCGTTCAGCAGGGTGGATTTGCCGCAGCCGGAGGGGCCCAGCAGGCAGACGAGCTCGCCCTGGGCGATGTCCAGATCGATGGCCTTCAGCGCGTACACATCCTGGCCCCCGCTCTGGAAGACCTTGTGCACGCCGCGGATGGAGATGTGGGTTCTGGAACTCATGGCCGCTTCCGTCATCCCTGCTCCAGACCGCGATGCCACCGCAGCAGGCGCGAGCTGAGGCGGCTCATGAGGGTATCGATGCCCAGGCCCAGGAGGCCGATGGTGAACATGCCGGCGATGATCTTGTCGGACCAGAGGTACTCGCGGGCCTCCAGGATGCGGTACCCCAGGCCGTTGTTCACGGCGATCATCTCGGAGACGATCACCACAATGAACGCCGTGCCCATGCCGATGCGGGCGCCGGTGAAGATGTAGGGCGTGGCCGCCGGCAGGATGATGCGGGTGAACTGCGTCAGCCGCGAGGCGCCCAGGTTGCGGCCCACGCGGAGGTAGATGCTGTCGACATTCTGCACGCCGGCCACGGTGTTCATCAGCACGGGGAAGAAGGCGCCGATGGCGATGAGGAAGACGGCCGGCGGGTTGCCCAGGCCGAACCAGAGGATGGAGAGCGGGATGTAGGCGATGGGGGGGATGGGGCGCAGCACCTGGATGAGCGGGTTGAAGAGCCCGTAGGCCACCTTGCTGTACCCCATGGCCAGGCCTAGGGGCAGGGCCAGGCCGCCGCCGATGAGGAAGCCCAGCAGCACGCGGTAGAGGCTTCCGAGGGCATCCTGGATCAGCTCGCCAGAGAAGCACCACTTCAGGTACGAACCCTGGGCCGGATCGAAGACTTCCAGAGGGCGCAGGTAGGCCCACCACTTGATGAGCACCTGCCCGGGGGAGGGCAGGATGGTGGCGTTCACCCACCCCATGGTGGACAGCAGCTGCCAGAAGGCCAGGGCCGCCAGCGGGACGAGGATGCCGGAAGCGGCGCTCTTGTACTTTTTCATGCCTACTTCACCTTCAGCTGCTTCTTCGCCTCGGCCAGGAGGTCGAGCTTCACCCAGTCGCCGGCCTTGGGTGGATTCGCCATCTTGCCCACGCCGTACTTGGCCATGAGGTCCGTGGTGACCTGCACATGCGAGACGGTGATGTCGTAGCTGAAGGGGGAGTTGCCGATGGCGTCCTGGTAGTCCTCGGACGAGATCTGGTTCTTGAACATCACTTCGCGGACGAACTTCTCCGCGGCCTTGGGTTCATCGATGAATTTCTTGGTGGCTTCCACGAAGCAGAGCAGGAAGCGCTGGGCCACATCGCGACGCTCTTTATAGAGCTTCTCGGTGATGACCAGGGCCCGGATGGGCTCGCCCAGGGGCGTGTCGTAGGGCTTCAGCAGCTCCACGCCGAACTTCCGGTTGATGGCCTGGGAGCTGTAGGGCTCGCTCTGGCACATGGCGTCGATGTTCTTGGCCATGAGGGCCTGGTTCAGGTCCGCGAAGGGGAGGTAGAGCACCAGCACATCCTTGCCCGGCTTGTCCGACCAGGTGAGACCGGCCTTGGCCAGCTCCGCCAGCAGCAGCAGCTCCTGGGCTCCGCCCCGGGCCACGCCCACCTTCTTGCCCTTGAGGTCCTTCAGCGAGCGGATGCCGGAGTTCGCCCCGACCACGATGCGGGCGCCACCCCTGGCGAAACCCGCGACCACGACGATGGGCACGCCGGCGGCCCGGCCTGCGATGGCCGCGTCGAGGGCCGCGGCGCTGGCGTCGATCTCACCCGCCACAATGGCGGGGTTGATGTCGATGCCCTTGGCGAACATCCGCTCCTCGACCTTCAGGCGGTACTTCGGGGCCAGTTCCTTCATGTAGGACACGGCGCCGTAGTGGGCGAACTTCAGGTTGCCGAGGCGGACGACATCCTGGGCCGTCAGCGCCACGGAAGAGAGGCATAGCAGGGAAAGGAGGGCTTTCGCACGCATGGTCACTCCGGGGGGTATGGTCCCATTCTAGGTCATGGCCCCCACCGGGGGCAGGGCTCATTCCGGGCGGCGTCTTGCCACCAGCAAGAACTCCCGGCCCGCCCGGCGCGGGTGGCTGGAGGCGGCCTCCGCCAGGTGCAGCACCTCGAAGCGGACTTCGGCGAGGCGCCGCATGTCCTCCATGGTGATGGCGTGGGGCGGCCCCGGCCGGCCCTTCACATCGTGAAAGAGCACAGCCAACCACAGGCCGTTGGGTTTGAGATGCGCCGCGCAGGCGTCCACATAGGCGGGCCGCCGCGCGGGATCCATGGCCACGAAGCAGGTGTGGTCGAAGATCGCGTGCCAGGGGCCGAGATGGGTCGTGAACCAGTCCGCCAGGGACCAGGCCACGCGGTCGCCGTAGCGCTGCCTGGCGCCCTGGATGGCCAGGGGGGCGAAGTCGAGTCCCGTGACGGCGAAGCCGCGGGCCTCCAGCTCGGCCGCATCGTGGCCGTAGCCGCATCCGGGCACCACGATCTCTCCACCCACCCTCAGGCCCCGGGGGAGAGCCAGGTCCAGCAGCTCTGCCACCAGGGGTGTGGCCCCGTTCATGTCCCAGCCGGGACGGCCCTCGTCCTCGTAGAGGCGGTTCCAGTCGTCCGGGTGGGTGGTCATCGCACCAGGATAAGCCGCTTCGCCAGGGCTCAAATATGCTTTAAATACTTTGCAAATAATCAGTAAATGAAACAAAATTGTGCACATCATCCAAACCTCAGGAGGGCACCATGGCCAGGACGGGCATCTCCCATCGGAACCGGCCCTTGGCCGCCGCGCTGCTGGCGTTTGCCGCCAGTGCGGGCCTGGCGCAGACGGCGCCGCCCCCGGCGGCGGTCAAGGACGATCCCCGCTCCGTGTACCAGCGCCGCATCCAGCCGAGGGAACCCGTCGAGCGGATCGACTGGCCGGGGCGGATCGGAGAGCTCCTGAAGGAGGAGCCGGGGGACCTGGTCATCACGGCGGTGGGCGACATGATCTTCAACCAGCCCATCAGCCACCTCGGTGATCCCGATCGCGCGGGCCTCTTCCGCCTCATGCAGGAGGCCGACCTCGCCTACGGGAACATGGAGTTCTCGCTCAACGACCGGCCGGACCTCCAGCGCCCCTTCTACAACTTCCGGGCGGGGCGGGACTTCCGCTGGGAGCTGGCGCGCACGGGCATCAACCTCGTGAGCATGGCCAACAACCACGCGCTGGATTTTGGCCCGGAAGGGTTGAGAGAGTGTCTGCAGGCCCTGGATCACGCCAACATCACGCACGCCGGCGCGGGCACGACCCTGGCGGAGGCCCGCGCGCCGGGCCGGACGGAAGTGGCCGGGCACAAGACTTCCGTTGCCCTGCTTTCCTACATGCGGTACTGGACCGCCAAGTACCGGACCAAGGACCCCCATGGTCCCTCCCTGGCGACCATTGATCCGGCCGTGATCCTGGTGGCGAAGGACGGCAAGGTGGAGAAGGCGGAAGGCCCGCTGGAATCGGATGTGAAGGCCATGGAGGACGATGTGCTCCTGGCCAAGCGCCGGTCGGACCTCCTGCTGGTGTCCCTCCACAACCACGATGTGACCCACCACCGCGCCCACGGCATCCAGGACCGGACGCCGCCCAACGACGAGATCATGTTCCGCCGCGCCATCGAGGCCGGGGCGGACCTCGTGATCGGCACGGGCCCCCATGTGCTCCGGGGCATCGAGATCCACAAGGGGAGGCCGATCTTCTACAGCCTCGGCGACTTCATCTACCAGTACCGCACCCCGGACCGCATCCCCGTGGACCTCATCCACCAGCGCGACATCGAGATGCCCCGGCCGGCGAATACCTCCGTGTGGGACCGGCGCGACTCCCGCGAGGTCATGGAGACGGTGATGGTCCGCATGACCCTGAACCAGGGGAAGCTGAAGCGGATCCAGCTCCTGCCCATCACCATCGACGACGAGGGCCCCCTCTACGGCGTGCCGAAGCTGGCGGGCACCAAGCGGGGCGGCGAGATCATCGCCCTGATGCAGAGGCTGTCCGAACCCTACGGGACGAAAATCGTCAGCAAGGGCTGGTACGCGGAGGTCGATCTCCCGTGAAAGGATCTTCGCCGGCGGCCAGAAGGGCGATCCATTCGGCCCGCTTGGCCTTGAGGGTCTCCTTGAGCACCAGAGGGCTCATCTCCTCCTCGAGGGCCTCGAGGATCACATAGTCGAAGGCGGCCTGGCCCCATCGGTTCCACGCAGCCTGCAGATCCCGGTCCAGGTGGCGCCCCTGCTCGAGCCGGAGCCACAGGCCGTTCTGGGTGGTGTCGAGGTTCGGGCTTGCATCGGCCCAGGCCCGGCCCGTCTCCCGGTGGCGCACCGCGTAGATGCCCGGCCGGGGCCTGCGGGCCTTGTAGGCGCGGAGCGCCGCTTTCCGGTCGAAGGCTTCGCTCATGGTCAGGGTTCTCCCGCGAAGGCCGAATGGGCCAGAATCCGGGCGTGGTCCCGCACATCCGCCGGCCAAGGGGCCGTGTGGATCGCGAAGGCCGCCGCGTCCATGGCGTAGAGCGCGCGCAGGGCCTCTTCATAACCGGGCTCGTCCCCCGCCAGGGCGGACATGAAGCGGTAGGCGCGGTCTTGGGCCGGACGGCGGCCCGTCCCGGCGGTCCGGCGGGCGGCCTCCACCAGGCGGCGCAGGGTGACCGAGGCCCCGCCGGGCTGGCCGTTCAACCATTCCCAGTGGCGGGGGAGGAGGGTGACCTCCCGGCCCTCCACGCCCAGCTTGGGCCGACCCCGGCCACGGGGCCCCTCGGGGATCGGCGCCAGCCGGGCCAGCACCTCTGGAGCCGTGCCGCGGAGGTCCAGGTCCACGATCTTCCCGGTCTCATCGTCGAAGAGCAGCACCGGGGCAGCTGGGTGAGCCTCCAGGCGGGCCTTCACTGCCAGGGCCACCTCCCCCAGGGGGCCGGAGGCCAGGCGACGGGGGCCTTCGAAGGCGGTGCAGGGGGTCTGGAGCCGATCGTCCATGGGGTCCTTCCGGAACCCTTATTTTTATCCAGGTTAAAATATCCGTCAATAATACCGGGATAAAATTATCGATCCGCCAGCAGCCAGGCGGTGGCGAGCACCAGTCGCGCCATGCGCTTCACCTGTCCGGGGTCCAGTCGGTCCAGGGTGTCGCCGGGCTGGTGGTAGCCGGGGAAATAGCTGCCGAAGAAGCGGACGAAAGGCATGCCGAGCCGGGCGAAGTCGCGGTAGTCGCTGCCGCCGCTGCGGCCGTCCGTCCAGTCCAGGTGCAGGGACATACCCGTGCCGCGGCCGGCTTGGGCGAGCACCGGGCCCAGGTCGCCGTGCGCCGAGGAGGGGCCGGGCTCCGCGAAGTGGGCGGGATCCAGCCCCTCGAAGAAGGCCTTGGGATCCTTCAGTCCCGATCCGGCCGCCAAGGCGTCGAGCTCTGCCGGCGCCCAGGGGTGGGCGATCATGTCCAGGTTCAGGTAGGCCTTCGTCCTGGCCAGCGGCCACACGGGGTGGCGGGTGTAGTGGCCCGACCCGAACTTGCCTTCCTCCTCGCCGGTCCAGAAGGCGAACAGGAGGGTGCGCCGGGGTCTCACCGGCTGCGCGGCGATGGACCGGGCCAGCTCCAGCAGGGCCGCCACACCCGAGGCATTGTCGTCCGCGCCGGGGTGCAGCCGGCCGTCCTGCAGGCCGAGGTGGTCCATGTGGGCCCCCGCGACGATGGCCTCCGGGCGCAGGGCTGGATCCGATCCGGCGAGCTTCCCGAGCACATTGAAAGACCGGAAGGTCCGGACCCGGCCGCGCGTAAGGAGGGTGGCTGTACCTTCGAGCCCGGGAGCGAGGAGGGCGCGGAGCTCCGCCGTCAGCGCCACGCGGGCCAGGGGCGGCTCGCCGGGGGCCGGGGCACATGGCTCCGTGAGGAAGTAGGGTCGAGCAGGTTCTTGGCCTTCGGCCAGGCGGCGCTCCAGATCTTCTTCCAAGGCGATGGCGGCCCGGGCGCCGAGCTTCTCCAGCAGGGCCAGCCGACTGTCGTAGCGATCCGCCGGCCGCTCGGAGGCGTACTTCGCCGTAAGCTCCGGCTTCTGCCAGGCCGCGCCGGGCGGGCAGCCGGCCCGGAAGACCACCACCTTGCCCCGCACCTCGAGGCCCTGGAAGTCGTCATGGCCCAGGGCGGGTTCCTGGATGCCGTAGCCGGCGAAGACCAGGGGGCCTGTGAGCGTACCGGGCTCCGTGGGCGGCAGTACGGCCGTCTTGCCAGTGCGGAAGATCAAGGTCCGGGAACCGAGGACCATCTGCACAGCGCCGGGTTCCGGCCGCACCTCGCGGAGGGGCACGGCCTGGAGGTAGGAGGCCCCCGCGGGGGGGATGCCCGCTGCCTTCAGCTGGCCCGCAAGGTAGCGGGCGGTGGCCTCCAGGCCCCGGGTGCCGAGGCCGCGGCCCTCCCGCCGGGGATCCGTGAGGAAGGCCATGTGGCGGGTGAGGCGGGCCGCGTCCAGACCATCCACCGCGACCTGAAGGGCGGGGGGCAGGGGCTCGGGGCGGCGGACGCGGACGAAGTCCCCCTCCGGGCCCTGGGCGAGGAGGGCGCTCCCCAGCAGGGCGAGAAGGGCGAGGGAACGCCTCACACGGGGCCCCAGTGGAACAGCAGGGTGGGCGGCACCAGCAGCAGGAAGGCGAGCACCACCAGGATGAGCATGAGGGGCAGGAACCAGCGGGCCCACCGCTCCCAGGGGATCTTCGCGGCGCCCAGCACGCCCATGGTCACGGCGCTGGTGGGCAGAATCGGGTTGATGAGCTCGGACAGGGCGAAGCTGTACACGCAGGTCTGGCGCGTGATGCCCACGAGATCCGACAGGGGGGCCAGCACGGGCATGGTGAGGGCGGCCTGCGAAGTACCGGAATGGATGAAGAAATTGATGACGCACTGCACCAGGAACATCACCTGGGCGGTCAGGGCGGCGGGCAGCACGCGGATGGCGGTGGAGCCGTAGAGCAGCAGGGTGTCCATGATCCGCGCATCGTTGGCGATGACGAGCAGGGCCCGGGCGCAGGCCACGATGAACACCACGCCCACCATGTCCTTGGCTCCGGCCACGAAGTGCTTCGCGATGGCGCTGGGCCCCATGCGGCTGATGAGCCCGATGAGGATGCCCATGCCCAGGAACAGGGCCGCGATGGCCTCCAGGTACCACTGGTATTTCAAGACGCCCCAGACCAGCAGGATCAGGGCGCCGAGGAAGGTGAGGAGCGCGAGGATGTGGGTGGTGTTCCAGGCCTCCCCACTACTCCCTGCGGGGGCCGTGGAGACGCGGGCCAGGTCGATGTCGCGCACCGGGCTCAGCTCCGGGTTCCGCTTGATCTTCGCGGCGTAGACCATCACATAGGCGATGACCACGCCGGTCGCCACCACCCAGGCTCCCACCCGGTAGGCCAGGCCCGAGTAGATGGGAACCCCGGCAATGCCCTGGGCCACCCCCACGGTGAAGGGGTTGAAGAAGGCACAGGCGAAGCCCGCCGCGGCCCCCAGGAAGGGGATGGCGGTGCCGACGATGGAGTCGTAGCCCAGCGCGCGGGAGAGGGCGATGAAGATGACGATGAAGGGGATCAGCTCCTCGGCCATGCCGAACACGGCCCCGGCCAGCGAGAACACGGTCATCAGCACCGGGATGAAGAACATCTCGAGCACCGGGTGGCGCCGCACATGGACCATGAGCCGCTTGATGCCCTGCTCCACGGCGCCGGTCTCCTGGAAGATGGCGAAGCTGCCCCCGATGATGAGCAGGAAGGAGATCAGGCCCGCGCCGTCCAGGAAGCCCTTGATGGGGGCGAGGAAGAGGGTCTGCAGGCCCAGGTAGGTCTTGGGGAGCCGCTGGAAGGTGCCATCCACGGGCACCTTCAGGCGGCCGCCGTCCGGCAGCACCTTCTCGATGCGCTGGAATTCACCCGAGGGCACGATCCAGGAGAGGATCAGCACCAGCACGATGAGGGCCCCCACGATCACGAGGGTGTGGGGCATCTTCAGGCCCGTGGACGGCGCCGGGGATGACGCCGGGGTCGGGGGTTGAGCGGGGGGCTTCGGCCGGGCGCCGCGTTCCCGGGCGTTCACTGGAACATCCCCTTGGCCAGGAGGCGCCCGCCCTTCATGAGGAGCCGGCCCTTGGCCACCACCGTGCGGATCTCCAGGTCCCTGGGGTCGAGGAGGACCAGGTCGGCATCCATGCCGACCGCGAGCCTCCCCTTGGTCCGGAGCTTGAGGATGCGGGCCGGATTGGCGGTGACCATGCGGAGGGCGGTCTCGAGGGCGATGCCCTCCTCCAGCACGGCCTGCCGCACGGCGGGGAACAGGGAGGTGACCCGGCCCACGGAGATCTCCTGCAGGCGACCGCTGGGGTCCCAGTCCGGCAGGCTGCCCTGGCCGTCAGAGGTGAAGGTGATCTGGCCGGGATCCACGCCGGCCTCCAGCATGCGGCGCAGGGCCTTGGCGCAGGGGATCTCGCCATCCTCGAGGTACGAGGGCAGGGTGGAGGTGGTGAAGTCCACGAACCCGCCGCCCTTGGCGTAGGCGATGCCCTCCTCGAAGAGGCGGGGGTTGCGGTTGATGTGGGTGGGCCACATCTGGGTGGCAGCCAGCTCGGTCTCGGCGACGACGCGCCGCAGGAAGTCGAGACCCCGGGCTCCATCGCCCAGGTGGACATTGACGATGCCCGCCTTGCCGGACAGCATGCCGCCCCGCCGCGCCATGGCCACCACCTGCGCGAAGGCCTCGAAGGTGGGCTGGCTGGAGCGGTGGTCGGAGAGGGCCACCTCGCCGGCGCCGATGACCTTGTCGATGAAGAGGAGATCCTCCTCGAGGGAGGGCATGAGGGTGCGCAGGGGCAGGCCGTAGGATCCCGAATAGACGAAGGTGCTGAGGCCCTCCTCTTCCAGCCCCTTGGCTTTGGCCAGCAGGCCCGCCATGTTCCGCGTGTAGCCGTCCGTGCCCAGACAGCCCACCACGGTGGTGACGCCGCCGAAGATGGCGTCGGTGAGGGGCAGGTCCGGCGTCCGGGTGGCGAACCCCCCTTCGCCGCCGCCGCCCATGATGTGCACATGGCCGTCGATGAAGCCCGGCACCGCCTTGAAGTTCCGGGCGTCCACCACCTCGCAGTGCTTTTTGGGGATGCGGATGTCCGGCTCCATGAGCAGGATCTTCCCGCCTCCGATGAGCAGGTCGCAGCGCCCTCCGGGCTCCGGGGCGTAGACATCGGCATTCTTGATCAGGAGCAGCATGGGGACTCCAACCGGGCCGCGCGGCCGGCAGCGGGTTCAGAAGAGGCGTGAGACGGGCAGGTCGGCGCCGGGGACCGCCAGGTCGCGGAAGCCGGGGTAGCCGTAGAGGCCATAGAGCAGGCAGGGCTCGAGCACTTGGATGGCCCGCCGGGCCAGGTCCTGGTCGAGGGGGACGATGAGGGTTCCCACGGGGAGATCGAGCTCCGATGGACGCTGGCGCTGGACGATCTGGCGGTCCTTGTAGCGCTGGTACAGGTCGTCGTAGGGCGCTTCGAGGCGGAGCAGGCGGACCCGCTCCCCCGGCGCCCGGCGGGGCGCGGCCAGGGTCTCCCAGCGCAGGCCCTGGGCCTCCAGCACCGGGATGAAGTGCGCGGCGGCCGTGGGATCGATGGCGTAGGCCCTGGGGGTGGGCACGCTGCCCTTCACCACGAGATCGGTCATGGCGTTGGCGGTGGGCACCTCGACCGTGCGGCCGGTGGCCACCTCCCGGACCGGCACGGACCGGGTCTGGCCGCCGAGGTTGGCCCAGAAGACATTGGTGGCGATGAAGGGGGGCAGGGGCTCCCGGCGGGCCCGCTCTGAAAGCGCCCGAACCCGGTCGCGCCAGGCCCGGTCGCCGAGCAGGTGGCGGTAGAGGATGCGGTAGCCATCCACCCGCTCGCCCAGGTCGGCCTGGGGATCGGCGGCGCGGTGGCGGACGCCGGCTTCGATGATGAAGGAGAGGGCCCCCAGCGTGCCCATGCCGTTGCGGCCGTCGTCCACTTCCGGCGTGGAGGGCCGGATCTCCTCATCGGGAGGCGGCCCGCCCACGCTGTAGCGGGCGTAGGGGTGTCCGGCCTTCGCCTGGAGGGGCGCAGCGGAGGTCACGGCCGCCAGCCCGGTGGTCTTGAGATACGACGGGATCAGGGGATGATTCGCCGCATCCATGGTGATGACGGGCCAGGCCTCCCAGCCCTTGGCGGCGTAGCTTTCACCGTCCCGTCCGAACTCGTGGCCGTCCACCGCGAGGTGCGGCTGGACGCGGCGGGCCACCCGGTGGAGGGCGCGGGTCTCGGGCTGGGCCAGGAGGAGATGGTCGCGGTTCAGATCCGCCCCCGCCCCGTTGACCCGCTGGTGGGCCTCGGCCCCGTCGGGATTGAGCATGGGCATCAGGTAGAGGTCCACATCCTCCGGGAGGAGGTGGGGGCGCTCGGCCAGGTCGCGCACCAGGGTGAGCAGGGCGTCCTTGCCGGCCACCTCGTCCCCATGCTGCTGGGCGTAGAAGAGCACCCGGAAGCGGGCCTTGGCGCCGCCCCGGTTGAGCCGGACCAACAGGAGCTTGCGGCCCTGGGTGCTCAGGCCCTCCTCGCTGACGGTGATGAAGTCCGGCTTGGCCACGCGTTCGAGAAACGCCAGCATCTCTCCATAGGTCACCGTCTGGCGCAGGGTCCGATGGTCTTTCGGGAAGGGCGCCTGAAGGGGCGTTGGACGGGACCCGGCCAGCCCCGGCAGCGCCAGCAGCAGGAGGACCGGAACGGAACGCAAGAAGCCCGCGCCGGTCATCGCTGGTAGACCTTGCGCGTGGCCAGGTCGATGGCCTGTCCCGGGCGGAGGAGGTGGATGCGGAGGTCCCAGAAGGAGGATCCGTCGGCGGTCATGTCCGAAGGGTCGAAGACCATCACGGCCCGCTCGCCCAGGACCACGGCCTTTCCGGCCTTCACCACCAGGGCCGTGGCCTCGTCGATGCCGAGGCCGAGGTGGTCGCGGCGCTCCATGATGAGGCTGAAGAGGCGGTTCTCCCGGCCCCGGCGCAGGAAGTGCTGATCCACGACCACCCGTTCCGGCAGGAATCCCATGCCTTCCCGGGTGCGGTAAGCCCCGGGGCCGAATTCCGTGAGGGCCTCCTTGCCGTTCCGGTCCTCGCCCGTGAGCATCACCTTCGACATGATGGCGGCGCCGGCGCTGGTGCCGCCCACGCCGGCCCCGGCCGCATAGCGGGCGAGCACGAGCTGCTGGAAGGGAGTGCCCACGATCTTGTCGCCCACGAGGTTCTGGTCACCCCCCGAGAACCAGAAGCCGGTGCAGCGCCGGGCGCGGTCCAGGAGGGCCGGATCCGAGGCATCCTCCCGCGTGCGGATGTCGAGGGGGACCATGGTGAGCCCCGCCTGCTCCAGGTCGGCCTTCCACTCCCGGAGGGCGCCATCGGGATCGCTGGTGGAGGTGGGCACGATGCCCACCACCCCGCCCTTTCCCCCGGAGGCCTTCAGGAAGGCCTCGAGGATCACCTGGGGCATGCCGCCGCCGCCGACGATGACGAGGGTGCCCTTGGGAGCTGGGGCCGGGGGAGCCGTGGCCGGGCCCCCGGCCGCCAGGATCGAGCCGGACAGGTCGAAGGCGAGGGCGAGGGCGAGAAGAAGTCGGTTCATGGTTCCATCCCATCACACAGCGGCGGGGCGGTTGTCCACGCGCCCCGCCGCTCAAATCCCGTGCTGGCCGTCCGAAGGATCAGAATAGGAGCTTGGCGCCCAGACGGAAGGTCCGGGGCGGCTCCTGGTCGAGGACCATGCCGTAGTAGGCGCTGCCGTAGCGTTCGCCGCGGGAGGTCACGGCCGCGTCGTTCAGCACATTGAACACATCGCCGAACAACTCGAGCGCGCGCTTGCCGCCGAGGCTGAACTTGTGGGACACGCGGAGGTCGAGCAGGCGCCGGGCGTCGTAGGTGCTGGCACCGAGTGGCTCGATGTTGATGTAGTAGCGCTCGCGGTTGCCCAGGCGTGAGGTCTGCATGTACCGGGTGTAGTGGAGGCCGCTGAGGTAGACGAAGCTGGCGTTGAACCGCGTTCCCCAGGGGGCCTTGTACGAGGTCCGCAGCTTGAGCTCGTCGTCGTTGAACCCGGGCAGGTAGCCGTCGTTGTTGTACATCGTGCCGACCCACTCCCGGCCCGAGGAATACCCGTTCGACTTCAGGAGGTTGCCCTTGTTGCTGGCCTTGGTGACGCTGAAGGACATGTCCCAGTTCGGTGTGAAGCGGCCGTCCAGGGAGAAGGTGGTGGCCGAGTAGGTGCGCTTGGCGTCCGGATCGTTGGTGATGTAGTAGTCGTGGGTGCCGTCCGCGTTGACGCCGGGCCGCTGGAAGGTCAGGGTCTGGCTGGTCAGGGGGTTGGTCACCGAGGTGGTCGAGGCGGACAGGGGCAGCCGGTCGTAGCGGGCCAGCAGATCCTTTCCGTTCCGGCGCACATAGCTGGCCGCCGCCGTCCAGTTCTTGCCGAGGCGCTGCTCCACGGCGAACTGGATCTCGTCGAAGTAGGGGTGCTTGATGTTCGGATCGAGGGTGCTCTGCTCCGAGACGCCGTTGCGGTAGTTGTCCGGCGTGAAGGTGGGCAGCGGCACATCGGCGAGCGGGTTGCCGAGGTTGGTCAGGCTGAGCACCTGGGCGTCATCGTAGTTCGGCCACCAGTAGCGCTTCTCCAGGGGGTAGGCGCCGGGGATCGCGCGGTCGTAGTTGGCGCCGGAGAGCCCGTCGTAGTAGCGGCCGATGTGGCCCTTGAGGGCCAGGGTCTTGGAGGCGTTGGGCGTCCAGGTGAATCCGAAGCGGGGCGCCAGCGTGGTGGTCTTCCACAGATCCCCGCCCTTGAATTCCTCAAAGCGGAGGCCGGGGCGCAGGATCAGCTGGTCGTTGACAGTCCACACATCCTGCACATAGAAGGTGTTCCGCTCCAGCTTGGTGTCGAAGTCGTAGCCGCCGCCCACCTGGACATAGTCCGTGTAGACCGTGTCCCCGTCCGCGATGGCGTTCAGGGAGATGCCACCGGGATACCAGGCCTTCTCCTTGTCCTTGGCGCGGTCGATGTCGAGGCCGAACTTCAGGGCGTGGGAGCCATTTCCGGCGGGAATGTACCAGTCGAGGGACGCCAGCAGGCCCAGGCGGCTGCGGGTGTTCTCGAAGGACTGGTAGGCATTGTTCATCTGGTCGAAGCCGAAGTATTTCGCGTAGCCCGGGATGGCGGCGTTCGCAGGCACGCCTCCATCGACATAGAGCGAGTACGATTCGCCGTTGTAGGCCTTGTGATCGTCGATGCCGTTGTAGCCGCTGGCCCGGAGGGTCAGCACCATGTTGCTGTTCAGGGCCTGCAGCCACTCGAGGCCGAAGGTGAAGTTCGGGCCGTCCTGCTTGCGGGTGGCCTCGGCCGCCAGGGTGCGGCTGGCGCCGCGGTGGTCGGTCTGCACGGTGTCGTAGTCCAGGAACAGGGAGAGGGTCGCCGTGGGCGTCGCCTGCAGGGTCACATTGGCCATGGCCCGGGGCGTGGAGCGCTTCTCGGAGACGGGGCTCCCCACGGGCGTGCGCTCGATGGAGATCGCTTCGATGGAGAAGAAGTACCAGAGCTTGTCCTTGATGATGGGACCGCCGATGTTCAGGGCGAGGTCGGAGGCGGTGTCGCCCACCTTCCGGACGATGATGTCGGGCAGGGAGGGATCCGCCACATTGCGGTTCGCGCTCCAGCTGTCCTTCTGGTAGTAGCCCGCCAGGGACCCGGAGAACTGGTTGCCGCCCTTCTTGATCATGCCGTTGAAGTAGGCGCCGGAGAATCCGCCGAACTCCGCGCCGGCGCCGACGCCGCCGATTTGGACCTCTTCGAACCAGTCCGGGTTGACCTGCACCCAGGCCTGGCCGGCGGAGGAATCGCCCACATTGATGCCGTTGATCAGGTAGGCGTTGGCATTGTCGCGATCACCGCCGAACCCCGAGGCCGACACCCGCGCGCCGGAACTGACGGTCAGGTTGACGCCGGGCGTGAGGGCCGCGATGGCGGCGATGTCGCGCTTGATGGGCAGGTTCTCGATGTCCTCCGCCTTGAAGTTCCGGGTCGTCGTGGAAACCATTTCCTCGGCGCCGGACCGCCCCACGACCTCGACCACCGCCGAAGCCTCGGGGGACAACTTGAAGTCCACCACGGTGGTCTTGCCGAGTTCGGCGACCTCCTCGGCCTTCCGGGTGGGGAAGCCCTTGGCCTCCACCGTCATCGCATAGCGCCCCGGAGGGAGGATCGGGATGCGGTAGCGTCCGTTTTCGGAGCTGACCGCCGTCCGGCTGCCGCCGATCAGCGATTCGGAAGTCACGCGGACCACGGCCCCCTGGATGGGCTTGCCGTTCTGATCCAGGATCGTGCCCGTGAGGGCCGAGCTGGTGGTGCTCTGCCCGATCAGGGCCGCGGGACACGCCACCAGTGCCAGGACGAGCGCACTGAATCTGGAATTGCCAGAGCCTCTAGCCATCACGCCTCCCGAAAAGTTTTGGATTGGTGACGAAAAAGTAATGCTTTTGCTAAAAGCGAGTCAAGTTTTTTTTCATCGACCCCCGTGGACCTGTAGCCACCCGCCGCCGGACGGGGGCCGGGCGGATTCAAGCGACCGAGGGGGCCTCAGGTCTTGGCGAACTTCCGCTGGGCCACCCGCTCGACCTCGCGCAGCTTGCTCAGGGCCTTCTGCGGGGCTTGGCTGGCGATGGAAGTGGCGATGGCATGGGCCAGGACGCCGAAGGCCGTCACGCTGTGGGAGAAGAGGAGGTTCTCGCCGGGGATGGGCAGGGCCAGGGTGGCCGACTTGGCCAGGGGCGAGTTGAGGCTGTCCGTGAACACCAGGACCGGAATGCCCCGCTTGCGGGCATAGGCGGCGGCGTCGAGGGTCTCCTGCGTGTAGGGGTTGATGCTGATGGCGATGAGCAGGTCCCGGCCATCAAGCATCCCCACCTGGGTGGCGAAATCAGCAGGGTTGCCCTCCACCACCGGCAGGCCGGTGTTGATCAGGAGGTAGGCCAGTTGCCGGGCCATGAGGGCCGAGACGCCATCCCCGATGGCCACGCGGATGCGGCTGCCCTTCAGCTGCTTCACCACGCGCTGGAGGAGATCCTCGTTCACGGCCTGGACGAGGGTTTCGATGTTCCGCACATCGCGCCGGGCCACCTCCAGGAGCGTGGCGGACGCCTGCCGGGGGGCCTGCAGGAGCTGCTCGCCCCGGCCGTAGTGTTTCTTGGCGACGCTGACGAGGGCCTTCCGCATCTCCAGATAGCCGGAGTACTCCAGCTTCTTCGCGAATCGCACCACGGTGGCCACGCAGGTCTGCGACTTGGCGGCCAGCTCCTCCACGCCCCAGAGGGCCGCCTCGTTCATGTGGGCGATGAGGCAGTCGGCGATCTGGCGTTGGCTGGGGGACAACCCCTGGGCACCATGCAGGCGGTTCAGCAGGGGGGTCTTCGAGGCGGACATGGGGCCAAGAATAGCGTGGTCAAGCGGGAAGCTCGATCTGCTCGGCCCCCACGAAGGCCGCCAGCCGCTCCAGGGCCTCGTCCAAGCCGCGCCGGCGGGCCTTGGTGGCCTTGATCCCGGGCTCCCACCAGAGCCCCTTGATCTCCAAGACGCCGCGGTCGCGGTGCAGCTTGGGATCGAGGCGGCCCACCAGGCGGCCGCCCTCGAGGATGGGCAGCACGAAGTAGCCGTACTGGCGCTTGGGCTCGGGCACGAAGGCCTCGAAGCGGTAGTCGAATCCGAAGCGGCGCAGCGCCCTCGTCCGGTCGCGCAGGATGGGGTCGAAGGGGCAGAGCAGGCGGGTGCGGTCCGGAGGGTCGGGCAGCCGGGCCAGGCGGGTTTCCCAGTCCGCCAGCGCGTAGGCGGGGCGGGTTTCGCCATCGACCCCCTCCACCGCCACGGGCACGATGCGCCCCTCGGCCTCCGCGGCCCGGCACCAGGCCCGGGCCTCGGGCGCCTCGATCACCGCCCAGAAATCCGCCAGCTCCTTCGGCGTGAAGAGCCAGAGCCGTTCGGCGGCGGTGGCGCAGGCCCACTCCAGATGTTCGGCCGGGCCGGGGCAGGGCCGGTCGTGATGATCCGGCAGCACGCGCTCGGTGAGGTCGTAGAGCTTCTGGAAGCCTTCGCGGCGCGGTATCGCCAGTTCGCCGGTGCGCCAGAGGAAATCCAGGGCGGCCTTCTGGGGTTTCCACCCCCACCAGGGACCGCGCTTCTCCGGATGCTCGAAGTCCGAGGACTTCAGGGGGCCTTCCTGCGTGATGCGGGCTTTCACATCGGCCACCACGCGCCCGCCGTCCGTGCCGCGGAAGTGGTGCTGCCACCAGGCGTGGGCATGGATGCGCGCCCGGTCCCGCTCGAACCGGGGCTTCCAGTGCGGGAACCAGACCGTGGGGATGGCGGAGGCATCGTGGGTGAAGCCCTCGAAGAGACTCCGCTTGTCCTCCAGCAGCTTTTTCAGCTGCTCGGGCCGGTAGCCATCCAGGCGGCTGAAGAGCGTCAGATCATGGGCCCGCGCCAGGATGTTGATGGTGTCCACCTGCACGAAGCCCAGCCGTTCGATGAGGGCCTGGAGCGAGGGCACGGTGGCCCGGCGGCCGGGATCGTCCAGCAGGCCCTGGGCCCCCAGGAAGAGGCGCTGGGCGGCGGAAGCGGAGACGAGAGGGAGCACGGACCACCTGAAAAAAGCCAACCGCAGAGGACCAGAGAGCGCTGGGAGAAGAGGCCGGTTCCAGGATGCCCGGACCCGGGACACCGCAAAAGGACCGGCCTGTGTTTGGGGCCTTTGGGGTCAAGGAAGAACGGGCCCCAAAGAACCCAAAGGGCGCCCAAATAAACCGCGTTCTCTGCGCGCTCGGGGTTCGCTGTGGTGAATGGTTGGGTTCAGATCTTCGCCGCCAGCTCGGCCCCCTGCCGGATGGCGCGCTGGGCATCGAGTTCGGCGGCCAGGTCGGCGCCACCGATCAGGTGCACCGAACGGCCCAGGGCCTGCAGGGGCTCCGCGAGGCTGCGCTCGGAGACCTGGCCTGCGCAGAGGACGATGCTGTCCACGGCCAGACACTTGGATCCGGCATCCTTGCCATCGCGGATCCAGAGGCCCGCGTCGTCGATGCGCTCGTAGTGGATGCCCCCCTGCATCTTCACCTTCATGGCCTTCAGGCCGGCGCGGTGGATCCAGCCGGTGGTCTTGCCGAGCCCGGCGCCCATGCGGTCGGTCTTGCGCTGCAACAGGAAGACCTGACGCGCGGGCTCCGGTGGCTGGGGCGCGGGGAGCAGGCCGCCCCGGAGGTCGTGGGTGCCGTCCACCCCCCACTCGCTCAGGTACCGTTCGACCTGGGGGGTGGCGTCAGGCTGCACCAGGAACTCGGCCACATCAAATCCGATGCCCCCGGCTCCGATGACGGCCACGGTCTTTCCGGCCGTCTTCCGCCCGGAGAGCAGGTCCGGATAGCTGATCACCTTGGGGTGGTCGAGGCCCGGGATGTCGGGCGTCCGGGCCCGCACGCCCGTGGCGAGGATGACCTCCTCGTAGTCCGAGAGCAGCTCCACGGTGGCCCGCTCACCCAGCCGCACAGTCACCCCCGCGGTGGCCAGGCGCCGCCCGAAGTAGCGCAGCATCTCGTAGAACTCCTCCTTGCCCGGCACGCGCTTGGCGAGGTTGAGCTGGCCCCCCAGCTCCGGGCCCGCCTCGAAGAGGGTGACCACATGGCCACGCTCGGCGGCGTGACAGGCGAAGCTCATGCCCGCGGCGCCCCCGCCCGCCACGGCGATGCGGCGGGGGGCGTAGGCCGGCGCGAAGACCAGCTCGGTCTCGTAGCAGGCCCGGGGGTTCACGAGGCAGGTGGCCCGCTTCTGCTGGAAGACATGATCCAGGCAGGCCTGGTTGCAGGCGATGCAGGTGTTGATGTCCGGGGCGCGGTCCTCGGCGGCCTTCTTCACGAACTCCGCGTCCGCCAGCAGGGGCCTCGCCATGCTCACCATATCGGCGCAGCCGCTGGCCAGGAGCTCCTCGGCCACCTCCGGCGTGTTGATGCGGTTGGTGGCGATGAGCGGGACGCCCACCTCGCCCTTGAGCTTCTTTGTCACCCAGGCATAGGCCCCGCGGGGCACCATGGCGCCGATGGTGGGCACGCGGGCTTCGTGCCATCCGATGCCCGTGTTGATGATCGTGGCTCCCGCGGCTTCCACGGCCTGGGCCAACCGCACCACCTCCTCCCAGGTGCTGCCCTCGGGCACGAGGTCCAGCATGGAGAGGCGGAAGATGACGATGAAGTCGCGTCCCACGGCGCCGCGCACGGCCTTCACCACCTCCACGGGGAAGCGCATGCGGTTCTCGTAGGACCCCCCCCAGCCGTCCGTGCGGCGGTTGGTGCGGGCGGCGATGAATTCGTTGATGAGGTAGCCTTCGCTGCCCATGATCTCCACGCCGTCGTAGCCGGCCTGCTTGGCCAGGGCCGCGCAGCGGGCGTAGTCGCGGAGGGTCGCGCGGATGCCACGCTCCGAAAGGGCCCGGGGCCGGAAGGGCGTGATGGGGCTCTTCACGGAGGAAGGCGCCACGCTCAGGGGATGGTAGCTGTAGCGCCCGCCGTGGAGGATCTGCAGCGCGATCTTCCCGCCCTCGGCGTGGACGGCTTCGGTCACCTTCCGGTGCTTGCCCACCTGCCAGGGCCAGGAGAGCTGGGAACCGAAGGGCGTGAGGCGGCCCCGCAGGTTGGGAGCGATGCCGCCCGTGACGATGAGGCCCACGCCGCCCCGGGCCCGCTCGGCGTAGAAGGCCGCCAGCTTGGCGAAGCCGTCCTTGGCCTCCTCCAGGTTCGTATGCATCGAGCCCATGAGCACGCGGTTGCGCAGCATGGTGAACCCGAGGTCGAGGGGGGCCAGCAGGCGGGGGTAGGGCACGGGCACTCCGGGTCAGTGGGGCCAGTGTAGGGCCTGGACGGACCTACCCGGAGCCAGGGAGCGGGCCCTAGCCCCCTGCCGGGGGGTCATGCTTGGTCCGACGATAGTGGCGGCGGGCCTTGGCGCGGTTGCCGCAGCTGGCCATGGAACACCAGCGCCGGGACCGGCCGCGGCTCTGGTCGAGGAACAGCCAGGTGCAATGGGCCCCGCCGCATTCCCGCACGGGCGCCGTGGCCTGGGTGAGCAGGTCCGCCGCGGCCCGGGCGATGGGCCAGAGGGGCGAGGTCAGAGCCGCGGCATCGGGTCGCCAATGCCAGACCAGCGTCCTCCCCTGGAGGCCGAGGCGCAGGTTCGGCAGGGCTTCCCGGAGAGCCGCATTGAGCCGGGCCAGGTCCGGGCCTGGGATCTCCCGGTCCTGGGCCCGGGCGGAGAAGATGCCGTACAGCGCCTCGCGCAGGCTCCGGGCGGCCTCGATCGCCGCCGCGGCGGCCGGGGCCTTGGCGGCGGCCCGGGTGGCCAACGCCGCCTCGCCCACGGGGTCGATCAGGCCGGTCTGCCGGGCGAAGGCCACCAGCTGCGGATAGGTCTGCAGCCCGTCCGTCTCGGGCCGGCCGCGGTCACCCCAGGTGTTCACGAAATCCAGGCAGAGATCGCCCCCCGACAGCTCGAAGGGGCCTTGGGCGGCCAGGGCAGGGGTTTCGTCCACCCCTAGATGATAACCCAAAGATCTACCTTGACAGGTTAGAAATGAGCTTCATATTTAACCTCCATTTAGCATCAAGGAGGTTATTCATGGCCCAGACCCAAACCTTGACCTCCACCGGTCTGGCGGACCAGCTTGAGCGCGGTTTCCGAGGCGGCGCCTGGCATGGGCCGGCCGTAATGGAGCTGCTTGCGGGCGCCGATGCGTCGTTGGCCCAGTGGCGACCGGGCCCCGCCAGCCACTCCATGGCGGAGCTCGCGGGCCATCTGGCGTACTGGCTCGCGGATGCGGAGCGGCAGATCGTCGGCGCCCCCCGTCTGCAGGGTGGACCGGGTTCCGATTGGGGTCCCGCCGCGATGGACTCCGAAGCCGCCTGGCAGGCGGTCTGCGCAGCCCTGGAGGAGGCCCATGGCCGCTTGAGGACCGCCGTCCTCCAGTTGGAGGAAAGCCGCTTCGACGAGGCCAGAGCGGGCTCCGACACCACGATCCGCGGCCTTCTGATGGGCACATTGCAGCACAACGCCTACCACGCGGGCCAGATCGCCCTGTTGCGGAAGCTGGCGGAGGCGGCCGGCGGGAGGCCGTCGTGACCCCTCTGGAAACCCGGACCCTCGAACGGCTCATCGCGCGCCGGGATCACCTGGCCGACCTGACCTCCTCGCGGAAGGAAGGCCAGTGGGTGGATCTGATGCGGCGGGCGGATGCGGCCATCGGCGCCATCGAGATCGGCACCTGGGGCACCTGTGCGGTGTGCCACGATCCCATGAGTGCCAGCCGCATGGCCCAGGACCCGCTGCTGACGGTCTGCCTGGAATGCCTGTCCGAGGCCGAGCGCCGGGGCCTGGAGCGGGACCTCCAATCCGCTGGCAAGGTGCAGCGCACCCTGCTGCCGCCGCCCCACCTGGTGCAGAACGGCTGGGAGGTGGCCTACCACTGGGAGCCCCGGGGCGTGGTGTCGGGCGACCATGTGGACTTGATCGCACCCGCCGCGCCTGGAGATCCCCTTCACCTGCTGCTGGGCGATGTGTCGGGGAAGGGGGTGGCCGCTTCCCTGCTGCAGGCCCACCTGCACGCCCTGTTCCGGGCACTGGTGCCCACCGGGCAACCGCTTCCGGACCTGTTCAGGCGGGCCAACGAGCTCTTCGCGGACGCCACCTCCTCGGTCAGCTATGCGACCCTGGCGGCCCTGCGGCTGGCTTCGGAGGGCCGCTTCTCGATCGCCAATGCGGGCCATCCCCGGCCGCTCCTCGCCGATGGCCGGGGCGTGCGGCCCATCGAGGGCGGCGGCCTTCCGCTGGGCCTGTTCTGCGATTCCGTCTACGCCGAACGGGAGCTGACGCTGCGCCCGGGCCAGACCCTGCTGCTCTACACGGACGGCTGGACGGAGGGCTCCCGGGACGACCGCGAGTTCGGCATCGGCCGGGCCGCCGCCGCCCTGCGCCGGAGCGCCGGGCTTCCCCTTCCGGACCTGCTGGCCGCCTGCCGGGCGGACCTTGAGCACTACCTGGCGGGATCGCCCTGCGGCGACGATCTCACCCTGGTGGCGGTGCGACGCGCCGCCGCCTGAACCTCCGCGATCAGTCGCCCTCGGTCTTCTCCACCACGATCACCATGCGCGTGAGCACCGCGGCCAGGGCCCCCACGGCGGCGAAGATCGGCAGCAGCGCCGCGCCCACCAGGCCCAGGGTCAGCGGGATCTCGATGAGGGTCTTGCCCTCTTCGTTCTTCAGGATGATCCGCCGGATGTTGCCCTGGTGGATGAGCTCTTTGATCTTGTCGAGGACCTTGCCGCCCTCGAGCTTGAATTCCTCGGTTCGGGTGCGGCCGGATGCGGCGTCGGTGGGCATGGGGGATCTCCGGGGTCAGGCGCAGACCAGCAGATGCCGGGCCAGCCAGGTTTGGAAGCGGCCCAACAGCAGGGCCAGGTGCAGGGTGAGGGGGACGAGGGTCAGGCCCGCCAGGCCGCAGAGGACCGCCGTCAGGGTCGGATGGGCGGCCAGCCAGGCGGGGCCGCCGAGGTCCACGCTGGAGGTGCCGGTGGCATGGAGCAGGCTCAGGATCGGGACCGCCACGAGGGCCAGCCCCATGGTGAGGAGGGTGACCAGTACCGTGAAGTAGACGACACCCAGGGGCATGAGCAGCACGAAGTAGAGCAGGCTGGTCCAGGTGCGGCGGTCGCGGACCAGGACCCCCAGCCGTGCGGCCCAGCCCTCGCCGACGGGCAGCAGGGGCGGGACCTCGGCCTCCTCACCACCCACCAGGGCCTTCAGCCAATGCCTCTCGGCCACGGCCAGGAAGCGGGTGCCGGACAGGAAGAGCAGCGCCACGGGAAGGCCGATGATCAGGATGGCCAGGCCCAGGCTGAGGGAGAGCCCCGTCACCGCGTAGGTGAAGGCGAGGATGCCCGTGGCCAGGGAGAGCAGCAGGTAGAGCAGGGTGGTGTAGGCGCGGCGGGAACTCAGGATCTCGAAGAAACCGGGATGGGAGGGGGACAACAAGGACACGGGGCCTCCGGGACACCCCCAATGTACGAGCCGGCGCCGGTTTGGGCGCCTGGAACCGGCGAACGGAAGGCGGGCATCGGCGAAGGAACGGCTGAGTGCGGAAGAGCCCGAGCCGAGGCCTCAATTGTCGTAGCAGGGGCCGACTTCCCGGACCTCGACGGTGGCCCATTCCGCGGCGGGGCAGGTCGCCGCGATGGCGACAGCCTCATCCCGGGTTTGGCAATCCAGGTAGAAGAAGCCCCCGACCATTTCCTTGGACTCGGAGAAGGGACCATCCAGGAGGGTGCATCGACCCTCCCGCACCTGCACCCGCACGCCCTCCCGGTCGGATCGGAGCGAGTTGGTGGCCAGGAGCAGGCCGCGGGCCTGCAGATCCTCCGAGAAACGAACCATCCGGTCATAGACGGCATGCCCCTCCTCTGGGGTCCGGCTCGGGCGCTGCGCCCGCGATTCCAGGATCAGCAGCATGTAGGGCATGGGGATCTCCTTCCGGGTGGGTTGAGAGGCTCAGGCGTCGCCGCAGGCGGCGGCCCGGTCGAGGAGCAGCTTCCGCTCCCGGGCGTTCCGCACGAGACCGGCCGCCCGCTGGAACTCGCTCCGGGCCTCCCTGGCGCGCCCCAGCTTCGCGAGGAGGTCGCCTCGGATGCTCGGGAGCAGGTGATAGCTCTGGAGCGCCGGCTCAGAGGTGAGCGCGTCGACGATCTCGAGACCCGCCGCGGGACCGGAGGCCATGCCCAGTGCCACGGCCCGGTTCAGCTCCACGATGGGCGAGGGGGTGAGGTGGGCGAGCGTCTCGTAGAGGGCGGCGATGCGGGCCCAGTCGGTGTCGGCGGCCGTACGGGCGCGCGCGTGGCAGCCGGCGATGGTCGCCTGCAGCGCGTAGGGGCCCGGGGGCTCGCCCAGCGCCAGGGCCTGCGCATGGGCCCGCTCGAGGGCGGCCAGGCCGCGCCGGATGAGGAGCTGGTCCCACCGTCCGCGATCCTGGTCGAGCAGGAGGATGGGTTCGCCGTCGGGCCCCACGCGCGCGCGCAGCCGGGAGGCCTGGATCTCCAGGAGGGCGACCAGGCCGTGGGCCTCCGGCTCCTGCGGGACCAGCCCGGCCAGGATGCGGCCGAGCCGCAGGGCCTCTTCGCAGAGCCCGGGCCGGATCCAGTCCTCGCCGGCGGTGGCCGAGTAGCCTTCGTTGAAGATGAGGTAGATCACTTCCAGCACCGAGGCCAGGCGGTCGCGGAGCTCGGCCCCGTGGGGCCCTTCGAAGGGAACCCGGGCCTCGGCCAGGGTCCGCTTGGCCCGGACGATGCGCTGCGCGACGGTGGGCTCCGGTACGAGGAAGGCGCGGGCGATCTCCTCGGTCGTCAGGCCCCCCAGCAGGCGCAGGGTGAGCGCGGTCCTGGCCTCGGGCGAGAGCCGCGGATGGCAGGCGATGAACATGAGCCGCAACAGGTCGTCCCCGATGGGATCATCCAGTCCGGCGTGGAAGGCCTCCATGGCCGTCTCCTGCTGGGCCTCGAGTTCCCGTCCCAGGGCCTCGTGCTTCAGCTCCATCAGCTTGATTCGCCGCAGCCGGTCGATGGCCCGGTGCTTGGCCGTGGCCATGAGCCAGGCCCCGGGGTTGTCGGGGACTCCCGTTCCGGGCCACTGCTCGAGGGCGGCGACGAGGGCATCCTGGGCGAGTTCCTCCGCCAGATCGAGGTCGCGCACCATCCGCAGGAGCCCCGCGATGAGCCGGGCGGATTCCATCCGCCAGACGGCGTCGATGGCTCGATGGGCGTCGGATGTCGTCACATGGGAATCAGACCAGCTTCGCCCGCGGGCCGCAACCTCCCGCGACGGCCTCGGCCTTGTTGAGCGAGGAGGTTTTGCTCGGCACGCCTCGGCGCAGCTGGCCGGAAGGTGGATATCAACCTCGTATGGCCTCTTCAATTGAAGCGATGTCGATTTTCTTCATGGGCATCATGGCCTTGAAGGCACGCTTCGCGACCTGGCCGCCCCTCGCCATCGCCTCGGTCAGAATGCGCGGCGTGATCTGCCAGCTGACGCCCCACTTGTCCTTGCACCAGCCACATTGGCTTTCCTGGCCATCGTTTCCGACAATCGCGTTCCAATACCGGTCCGTCTCCTCTTGGTCCTCCGTCGCGATCTGGAACGAAAAGGCCTCGCTGGGTTTGAATTGAGGCCCGCCATTCAAGCCAATGCACGGTATTCCCGCGACAATGAACTCCACGACCAAGGTGTCGCCCGTTTTGCCATCCGGATAGTCCGAAGGGGCCTTGTGGATGGCTCCGAGATGGCTCTGCGGGAAGATCCCGGTGTAGAAGCGTGCCGCTTCTTCTGCGTCACGCTCGTACCACAGACAGATCGTGTTCTTGCTCATTTGGAAGTCTCCTGTCAATGCTTCAAAGGCCGCTTCAAAGGCCCAGAGGCCTTGTACGAATTGAAGGTGATGCCGGAGGGAAGGGCCTTCGTGCTGACAAGCTCGAACGAAAGGGGTGGGATTCCCTCTGCAAAGAAGCGCTTCCCCGTGCCCAACAGGACTGGATAGACGGCCAGCAGGACTTCATCCGCAAGCCCGTGTTCGAGGAGCGGGGAAGTCAGGGTGGAGCTGCCCGAGAGGATGAGGTCCGGGCCGTCTTGCGACTTGATGCGGCGGATGTCGTCCAAGATGTCCGGTCCAAGGCCCTCGAACGGTCCCCACTCAAGGCTTTCCGGATGATGGGTCGCGATATGTTTCGTCGCCGCGTTGAGGGCGTCGGCCATCGGACTGCTCGGCGCCTTTGGCCAGAAGCCCGACCAGATATCGTAGGTGCGGCGGCCAAGCAGCAGATCGAAACGCCCGCCATACGCCGCCAGCATGGCATCCCGGCCAGCAGGCGTCCGATAAGGCGCAGTCCAGTCGCTGTAGGGGAAACCGTCGCCATCGGCGGAATGCTGGATCACGCCGTCCAGCGACATGTGTTCGATGATTTTGAGCTTTCGCATCGGAGCCTCCAGGACCTGGGGCGGGCGTTTCCAAAACACCGTGAGGGCCTGGCCCAGGGATGGGCGCGCCCCGGCACCTCACGGCTGCCGAGGCGCCAGCCTCGTTTCAACCGGGCTGTTTGCCAGGCGGGACCGCGGACGGATCCATCCACATCGGCCCCCAGGTGTGCCCGTCCGGATCGGTGAAATCGCGGCCGTACATGAAACCAAGGTCCTGAATGGGGTTGATGTCAGACACCCCGCCATTAGCGGCCGCCGCGGTGTTCATCGCATCCACCGCCTCCCGGCTCTCGCAGGAGAGGGTGAGCATCACCTCACTGGAGGTTGATGGCGGAATGGCCCGTGTCGTGAAGGTGTGCCACTTGGCATGGGTCAAGAGCATCACATAGATGGCCTCGCTCCACACCATGCAGGCCGCAGTCTCGTCCGAGAAGGTGGGATTGTTGGTAAAGCCAAGGGATGTGTAGAACGCCATCGATTTCTTGAGATCGGTGACGGGCAGGTTCACGAAAATCATTTTGGGCATCGAATGCTCTCCTTGTCGGTGGGTGATGGGGCCGTTGCGTCTAGGCCTTCTGGGCGATCTGGGCACGCAGGCTTTCCTCCTGCTCCCGCAATTCGGGGGTGAACTGAGGTCCGAAATCCTCAGCTTCGTAGACCTGGCGGAGCTCGATCTCGGCTGCCTCGCCCGTGGGATTGGGGCAGCGCTTGATCCATTCGACGGCCTCCGCCATCGACCGGACCTGCCAGAGCCAGAAGCCGGCGATCAGCTCCTTCGTTTCGGTGAAGGGCCCGTCGATCACGGTCCGCGTCGCGCCGGAGAACCGCACCCGCACGCCCTTCGAGCTGGGGTGGAGCCCCTCCCCCGCGAGCATCACGCCGGCCTTCACCAGTTCATCGTTGTAGCGGCCCATGTCGGTCAGGAGTTTCTCGTCGGGGAGAACGCCGGCCTCCGTGTCGTGGGTTGCCTTGATCAGGACCATGACGCGCATGATCACGCCTCCTTGGTAAGGGTTGAGGTTGGAAAAGTGGATCGTCTGGAACATGGACTGGGATCAGGGCTCCCAGACTTGGCGGATCTCGCTCTCCCCGTCGCCCGCTGTTCGGAGGAAGCGCTTGGTGTGCTCGATCGCCTCTTCCTTGGAAGCCACCTGGATCAGCGCATAGCCCCCCACCAGCTCCTTGGACTCTGTGAAGGGGCCGTCGATCACAGCGAACTTCCCGTTTGAGAGGCGGACGCGCACGCCGAGGGCACTCGGCAGGCAGCCTTCGGTGGCGAGCAGGACACCGGAAGTCCGCATGTCCTCGATCAGTGCGTCCATCCCCGCCATGTCCTGGTCGCTGGGTGGCGTACCTTCCGGTCGGCTGGGCTTGTAGAGGCAGAGAAATCGCATGGTGGGTCTCCTGAGTTCGTGGGCGGGATTCCGGGGACGGAGCTACTTCCGGAGCGGGAGGAGCGCACCCAACCGTGCCTCGCGCAGGTACAGGCCTCCCCAGACCAGCGCGGCCACATAGGTGGGGAAGAGGATGTGCGAGAACAGGGGATCGCCGACCCGCACATGGGTGGCGATCGCGCCGCCCAGGTAGCCCGTGAGCAGGATGGCTCCGAGCATGGAGGTCCTGGGAACCGCGTAGAGCGCGACGCAGACGAGCAGGGTGATTCCGAGGGGGCCCGCGACATTCTCCGAGTAGCCGAGCTTGGCGAAGGCGTCGAGGACCGGCGGCACCCGCATCGCTTTGGCGACACCGTCGAAGGCCAGGAACAGGATCGGCAGGGCACTGAGGATGCGGCCCGCCCAGAGCCATCGGGTTGGGGCGGGGGCCGGGGCGGGGACAGGGGTCGGGACGGGTGGGGTGTGGGTGGGCAAGGGGGCCTCCGTGGGACGCGCTTCGGATGGGAACCGCGGGGTGGCTTCCGCACGGGATGGCGGCAGGCCCCGGATTCTACTCATGCGTCGAATGGGAGGTGGCGGAATCGACAGGCTTTGAATCTTTTTTTATGATTAATTATTAAGTATTTTATTTGCTGCAAATAAGTTCATAAGCTGCCCGCCCCCGAAGAAGCCGGAGGCACTCATCCACCCTCCCGAAACGGAGACCGGCGGCGGTCAGCCCAGGTTCGGCACGCGCCAGAGGGCCAGCTCCTCACCCAGGGCGGGCACGGGCAGCAGGCCGTTCTCCACGGCCCCGTCGTCGCTCTCGGCCTCGCAGAGGTAGGCGGCGACGGCGCCCAGGGGTTGATCCGTCGGCACCAGCGACCACCCCGCGGGTGCCTTCCGGGGGCCCCGCCGCCAGGAGACGGACAGTTCGCCCACGGCGGCGGCCTCCAGGATGGCGCGGCCCTCTTCCGAGCCCAGGGCCTCGACCAGGGGCACCTCCACCTCGAAGGCGCCCAGGGCCTCCTGGAGGGAGAGGCCATGCTGGCGCAGGTGGGCCGCCACGGAGGGGGGCACCAGATAGGCCGCCGGGCGGTCCACCACGGTGGTGCCCACGAAGCGGCCAAGGTGGGGGATCGTCACGGTGGAGGGCGCGCCCTCCAGGGTGCGGGGCGTGCGCGTGAGGATCTCCACGGGCCGATCGAAGCGCTCCAGGCCGTAGCGCACGGCGATGCGCTCCCGGGGCGTCTGGCTCTCCGTCACGGTCTGCAGGACATCGTCCCGATGCGCGGCCACATGCTTGAGCGTCTCCAGCATGAAGGCGTAGGCCGTCCGCACCCGCTCCGAGAACGGGATGTACGAGTAGCACTCCAGCAGCAGGTCCATGCGGCTGGTGAGGCCCCGGTAGTTGCTGCCGAAGCGGGGGTGGTGCGGGTAGGTCATCCAGCCTTCGCGCACGGGCGCGCCGGGCTCGGCGTCGCGGTCCGCATCCAGGGCCCGCTCGTCCTCCACGAAGTTGCCGTACCAGCCCGCGTCCAGTCCGTGGTTCGCCTTGAGCGCGGCGGTGACGGGCGGCAGCAGGCGGTTGCGCATGTACTCGATGGGTTCGCCCCGGCCGCTCTCCACCGTGTGGGGGATGTCGTAGGTCATGGAGAAGCGGTGCACCGAGCCGTTGGTGGCGTGGTTGTCGATGGTGAGGTCCGGCGCCCAGGGCTGGCAGACGCGGGTCTGCAGCAGGCGCATCTCGACGCCCTCCTGCCGCAGGTAGTCGCGGTTCAGGTTGATCTTGGCGGCGTTCACGCGGGTGCCCACGCCGCTGTCGGGCCCGAGCTGGCCCGTGAGCTTGGGCAGGTGCAGCTTGCGGTTGCCGGGGTCGATGGCGTCGTTGCCGTCGGGGTTGAAGAGGGGCACCACCACCAGGGTGAGGTCGGCGAGGATCTGGCCCGCGTCCAGGCCGGGCTTGCCGTCCAGGAGGTCGCGCACCAGCATCAGGCAGCCCTCCTTGCCTTCCACCTCGCCAGCGTGGATGCCGCTGATGACCAGGACCACCGGTCGGCCCAGGCTGCGGGCCTCCCCGGGAGTCGTCACGCCGTGGGCCGACAGCACCAGCAGGGGCAGCTCCCGGCCCTCAGGGCTCACGCCGAAGGAGGTGACATGCAGGCGCTTGTCGCCCTTGGCCTCCAACCCGGCGATGAAGGCCATCACATCCGCATGGCGGCTGGTCTCCTCGTAGCGGGTGGCTTCGGCGCGGGTGAGCAGGGACATGGAGACTCCGGAAGAGGTTGGGCATTCTCTCGCCGGAGGGGTCCGGCTGCTAGCGTTTCGCCACGAGCTCGATCTCCACCGCGGCGCCCAGGGGAAGCTCGGCCACGGCGACGGTGGTGCGGGCGGGGTAGGGCGCCCGGAACCTGGATTCGTAGGCGGCGTTCATGGCCTGGAAGTGGGCCATGGTCGTGAGGTAGACATTGACCTTGATGACCTGGTCCATGGTCAGCCCGGCATCGCCCAGCACGGCTTCGAGGTTGTCGAAGGCCCGGTGCGTCTGGGCCCCGATGTCGCCCGGCACCAGGCGGCCCGTGGCCGGATCGATGGGCGTCTGCCCCGAGAGGTAGAGCAGGTCGCCCGCCCACACGGCACGGGAGTAGGGCCCGATGGGCGCCGGTGAACCGGGTGCGGCGACGGGGATGCGGGTCGGGGTGGGGGCCATGGGATCTCCTGCTCGGGCCTTCGGGGGGCGTGCTTCAGGCTAGCGGAACGCCACCTGCCGGAGTTCCGCGCGGAAGAACTCGCCCTCCGCGTCGAAGCGCGGCGTGCCTGGATGCCAGCCCACGCGGAGGCGGGTGGGGATGGTCAGGCCCTGGAAGGTCGCTTCGGCCTCCATGAGGCCGCCGAAGGGCTCTTCGCGGAAGTCCCCGCCGCCGGGGTTCCCCCAGCGGGGCAGGCGCACTTCGCACACGCGCCCCGCCTCGTCGGTGCGGAGGTGCAGGTCCCCCGGCTCGCCGTCCACCGGCACCTCGGCGCGGAGGCGGTTCTCGCCCTCCTGCGTCCAGGTCACGGCAGGATCCGCCAGCAGGGAGGGCAGCCAGATGGACTCCGCCCGCAGGCGGCCCCGGGCCGAGCGGGTGATGTCCGGGCCCTCGGCCCTGAGGAGGGGGATCAGGTCGAAGAGGGCCCAGCGCATGGACCCCCGACCCTCCAGCAGGCGGTCCGAGCCGCGGATGGTCAGGCCCTTCATCCGCACCTTCGCGGCCCAGATCATGCCCCGGCCCCGCACGATGACCTGTTCGGCCTCGAAGGGATGCCAGCCCTTCAGGCGGATCGTGCCCGTCATGGAGAGGCGCACGGCCTCGGGCAGCCGTGCGCCCGGGGCCACCGCATGGTTCAGGAAGCGCTGCACCCCGGAGGGCAGGGCCCGCCGCGCGGAGGGATCATAGGCCTCGGTGCCCGGTGCGACCGAGCGCCAGAGATCGTCGAGGGACAGGGGCCGGGTCACGCACTGCCTCCTGGGTCGGGCTCAGAGGCTCCGCTTCAGCACTTCCAGGCCCATGTGGGAGACACGATAGCGGCCGATGGCCCGCTCGCGGATGAGGTCGTGGCGCTCCAGGTAGGCCAGGTCGGCGTCCGTGGCCCCGGCCTTCACCAGGTGGTCCCGCGGCACATCCGGGTGCTTGGCCACCACCTGGAGCAGGGTGAGTTGGCGGGGGGTGATGGCATCGGCCACGGGGGCTCCTAGGGGCTGGTCTGTCGGCGGTAGCTGGGGCGGTGGAGGTCCGAAATCTGGACCGTGAGGCTGAGCCGCATCTTCCCGGCGGTGAGGGGGAAGGCGGGCTTCAGCACCGCCAGCAGGGCCTCGCTGAGCCCGGCCTTCACCTCGTCCGGGCGACCGCCGAGGATCTGCAGGTTCAGGGTGACGAAGGCCTGGTCCGGCGCCCCGTCGCCGATGACGAAGGTCTCGTGCCGGATCACGCGGCTCTTGATGTCGGCCGCCGTGAACAGGCCCGTGTCCGCCAGGGTTCGGTTGACCTCCCGCAACAGGCCCGTCCAGTCGGGCGCGTCCAGGAGGTTGGCGGAGTGTTCGAGGAGGCAGTGGGGCACGGGCCAGTCTAGCGCCGGAGGCCGGGTTTCCGCGCGACGCCCTTGCGGCCGCCCTGGTCCCAGTAGCTGGTCTCCTCCGCGAAGCAGATGTTCTCCAGGTCCGTGACCCGCTCCTGCAGGCAGGCCTGGGCGTCGGCGATGGCCTGGTTGTAGATGGCCGGGCCGAGCTCCTTCAGGCAGAACGAGAGGAAGGTCCCCGCCCCCAGATCGCCCACGCTCTCACCGTATTCCTCGGCCACGAAGCGCTGGATGGCGCCGTGCAGGCGCTTTTCGGTGTCGGGGGAGAGCTTGATGTCCATGGGGGCCTCGCGGATCGCCTCGGGTTCCAGTGTGGCTGCGGTTGACGGGGGGAGGAAACGATGGACAGAGGCCACTTGGATGGACAGGGCCACTTGGATGCCCGGGGCCTCCGCGATGGCTCTATCTTGTCGGTGGACCGGCCGGTGGCCGCTGCCCGGGAGACACCATGCCGCCCCCCCAACCCAGTCAGGCGCCCGGCCAGACGCTCGGCCAGACCCTCGGCCCCGACGGCCGGCTGCTCTTCCTCAGCCGGGCGGCGCGGATGTTCTCGTACGGGTTCCTGTCGGTGGTGCTGGTGCTCTACCTGGCGGGCCTGGGTTTCGGCGAGGGGCGCATCGGCCTGCTGCTGACGCTGACCCTGGTGGGCGACACGCTCATCTCGCTCTGGATCACGCTCCATGCCGACCGCATCGGCCGCAAGAAGATGCTCGTCCTGGGCGCGGCGCTCATGGTGGTGGCGGGGGTGCCTTTCGCCCTCAGCGGGGACTTCACGGTGCTGGTGCTGGCGGCCACCTTCGGCGTCATCAGCCCCTCGGGCAACGAGGTGGGGCCCTTCCTGGCCATCGAGCAGGCGGCCCTCTCCCAGCTGCTGCCCGAGGACCGCCGCACCGGCGTCTTCGCCTGGTACAACCTGGCCGGCTCCTTCGCCACCGCCACCGGCGCGCTGGCCGGGGGCTGGGCCGCCCAGGCCCTCCAGGCCGCGGGCCTGGCGCCCGTGGCCAGCTACCGCGTGCTGGTGTTCGCCTACGCCGCCGTGGGGCTGATCCTCGCCCTGCTCTTCGCCAAGATGTCCGGGGCGGTGGAGGCGCCGCCTGCCGCCATCGGCGCCCCCACCAACCGCATGGGCCTGCATGCTTCCAGGGGGGTGGTGCTGCGGCTGTCAGCGCTGTTCTCGCTGGACGCCTTCGCCGGCGGCTTCGTCATCCAGAGCATCGTGGCCTACTGGTTCCATGTGAAGTTCGGCGTGGCGCCGGGAACGCTGGGCTCCATCTTCTTCGCGGCCAACATCCTGGCGGGCCTCTCCGCCCTCTACGCCGTGCGGCTGGCCCGCAAGATCGGCCTCGTCCGCACCATGGTCTTCACCCATGTCCCCTCGAATGTGCTGCTGATCCTGGTGCCGCTGATGCCGAACCTGCCGCTGGCCATCGCCGTGCTGCTGCTGCGCTTCAGCATCTCCCAGATGGATGTGCCCACGCGCCAGGCCTACACCATGGCGGTGGTGGCCCCGGACGAGCGGTCCGCCGCCGCCGGTGTCACCGGCATCGCCCGCACCACCGGCGCCGCCATCTCCCCGGTGCTGGCCACGCCCCTCCTGGCCATCCCGGCCCTGGCCGGGGCGCCCTTCCTCATCGCGGGGGGCCTCAAGCTCCTGTACGACCTGCTGCTGTACCGCAGCTTCCAGGCGTCGGAAGTCGGCAAATCGGAAGGGGCCTGAACAGGTAATGCACCACAAGGTTTAATATTGGATTAAAACGATTAAATTATCATGTTACAACATAAAAAATACTAGACACAAACAATGAATGGGGACCACGCTCGGGACCGCCCTCTGGAGGTGGGCTTCCATGCAGCAGTCCCTCTTCTCCTCTTCCCTCTGCTTCCGGCTGGCCTTCCTCGTGGCGCCGGCCCTGCTCGCCCAGAGCGGCCCCATGCCGCCGCCCCCCCTGATGCTCTTCGTCCGCGAGGAGGTCAAGCCCGGCCATGGGGCCGCCCACTCGGTCACGGAATCCGCCTGGACGCGGACGCTCACCAAGGGCAAGTCCGCGGATCACTACCTGGGCATGAACGCCCTCACCGGGGCCAGCGAGGCCTGGTTCATCATGGGCTACGCCAGCTTCGCGGACTGGGAGGCCAAGCAGAACGAGTTCGACAAGAACCCAGCGCTGAAGCACGAGATCGAGAAGATCTCCCAGCAGGACGGCGACCACCTCACCGGCACGCGCACCTTCCTGGGCACCTACCGCAAGGACCTGAGCTACGGTCCGCCCGTGGAGATCGGCAAGATGCGCTACATGCGGGTGCGGACCTTCCGGATCAAGCAGGGCCAGGGCGGAGCGTTCGAGGAGGGCGTCAAGACGGCCCTGGCCGCCTACGAGAAGAGCCACTACGCGGCCTCCTTCGCCTTCTACGAGGTGGCCGCCGGCACCGGCTCGCCCACCTTCATCGTGCTGCGGCCCCTGAAGTCCCTGGCCGAGCTGGACGGCATGGCAGACGCGGAGAAGGCCTTCCAGGGAGCCTTGGGCGAAGAGGGCCGCAAGGGCATGCAGAAGGTCTTCGCCGAGACGGTGAATGCCGTGGAGAACCAGCTCTTCGCCTTCAACCCCAAGCTGAGCTACCCCGGCCCCGGCGTCGTCGCCAGCGATCCCGGCTTCTGGACGGTCAAGCCGCCAAAGGAGGGCGCGAAGTAGCCCGCCCGGTCCTTAGGCGACACGGCTGCGGAGGGCGGGAGGACCGCCCTCCGCAGCTTTACCTTCAGGCTTCCGGCGCGAAGGGATCAGAATGGGGGTTCTCACCCCCGGAGTTCCCATGAAGCGCCTCACCAGCCTGCTGCTCCTGCCCCTCTGCCTGCCCCTCTCCTTGTCCGCCCAGGAACCGAAACCCGCCGCCCCGGCCAAGGCCGCCGAGAAGGTCAAGGTGGCGCCACCCGCCCGCCGGGACCAGGAACTGGAGAAGCGCCAGGTCCAGGCCGACCGGCTGGCCCGGGAGGCGCGCCAGCAGAAGCTGCGGGCGACCCAGGAGAAGACCCGGCAGGCGGCGTACAAGCGGGCCGAAGCCGAGGCCCTGAAGAAGGCCGACGCGGCGAAGCGGCAGGCGGAAGGGCTCCAGAAGCGCGCCGACGCCCACAAGAAGCGGGCCGAGGAACTCCACCGCAAGGCCGAGGAATCCTGGAAGGCCTACCAGGCCGCTACCAAGCCCGCCGAGGCCGCCAAGCCCAAGGCCGCCGAGGCGCCCAAGACGAAGCCCGCCGAGGTGGCCAAGGCGAAACCGGCCGAGGCCCCGAAGCCCGAGGCTCCCAAGGCCGAGGAACTGAAGGCCGAGCCCGGCGACAAGAAGGGCTGAAGCCAAGCCTCGCCCGGCCGGATCAAGCCGGCGGGTCTCCGCCGGGATCCTTGTCCACGGATTCTGGCTTGGCGAAGCGCTGGGCCCGCAGATGGAAGTCATCGGTGAAGGTGCGGCGCACGGGCGGCGGCGGGGCGGCCTCGGCCACCTGGCGGGCCCGCCGCACGCGCCAGAGCGCCCAGGCGGCGGGGAGCAGCAGCAGGGCCGGATACTCCAGCAGCAGGCGCAGGGGCGTGAGGCGGAACTGCGTGGGGCGCAGCCCGTCGGCGTACCACGCGTCGAGGATCCACACCTCGTCGTCCGCGCGCAGCTCCGCCGCCTCGGCCTTGGCCATGCGGAGCACCTGCTCCGCGTCGCCCTGCCGGGCCGTGACGAAGTCCGTGAGCTGGCTGTCGGGATCGCGATCCACGCTGCGCACCGTCATCCACGCGATCCCGGGCCGTTGCACATGGCAGAACGGGTTCAGGATGATGAGGAACACCTGCACCGCCAGGATCCACGCCACCGCGCCCACCAGGGCCCAGAGGCCGATGAGGGCGGTCCAGCGGAAGGCGGGGCGCGAGAGGGGTGGCATCAGCCGAGTATCGCTGATTCCGGCCCGGGCCCATTCGCAGGTTTATGACTCGCTCGCGAATCGGCCCGGGTCTCCCTCCGCGAGGGCGGCTACATGTCCACGAGCTTCGGGTGCGTCAGCCGCTCGAAGTCCTGGTAGGACATGCGGATCAGTTCGGTGTGTGTCCCGGCGTTGAAGGCGATCTCCTTGTCGGCCGCCAGGTGCGGCTCCACGAAGACCGGCATGCCGTAGAGGTTCCCGAAGGGCGGCATGGCCCCGGGCTCGCACTCCGGGAAGTCGGCGATGAACTCGCGCTCGTCGGCCAGCTCGGCGCGGACCGCCCCGGCGGCCTGGCGCAGGCGCTCCAGATCCACCTTCCGGTTGGCCGGCACCACGGCCAGGACCAGCCGCCCGTCCAGGTTCACCACCACGGTCTTGGCCATCTCCTTGCCGGGAATGTGCGCGGCCCCGGCGACCGATGTGGCCGTGAAGGCCACCGGATGTTGGATGACCTGGTGGGCCACCCGGTTCTGGGAGAGGAAATCCTTCAGCAAGGTCGTGGGCATGGCTGCCTCCTGGGACCGAACCCGGATGGGCGCCGGGGCGGGCGCAGCACAAGGATCGGTCCCAGGAGGGGGAGGCGCCATGAAGGTGAGGGAACTCAGCCCCGCAGGGCGGCTCTGACGGTCTCCGCCATGGGCGTGGTGGGGCGGCCGATGAGGCGGCTCAGGGTGCGGGAATCGTCGAAGAGGCCACCCTTGGCGGCGCCCGCGTCGGATTCCGCCAGAAGGCTGGCGATGGGTCCGGGCAGCCCGGCACCCAGGAGGATGGCCAGGTACTCCGCCTCGGGCAGGTTCTGGTAGGCCACGGCCTGGCCCGACTGGCGGCTGATTTCCGCGGCCAGCTCGCGCAGGGTGTAGGCCGCATCGCCTGCCAATTCATAGACCTGGCCTGCCTGGTGGTCGCGCAGCAGCACGGCGGCGGCGGCTTCGGCGTAGTCGGCGCGGGCGGCCGAGGCGATCTTCCCGTCGCCCGCGCTGCCCAGGAAGGCCCCGTGCTGCAGGGCCGAGGGGATGCTGGCCGTGTAGTTCTCCGTGTACCAGCCATTCCGCAGCAGCACGAAGGGCAGGCCCGAGGCCTTGAGGTAGGCTTCTGTCTCTTGGTGTTCGAGGGCCAGGGGCAGGGGCGAGGTCTCGGCGTGGAGCAGGCTCGTGTAGGCCAGCAGCGGCACTCCGGCTGCCTTGGCCGCGTCCACGGCGGCGCGGTGCTGGGCGAACCGCTGGCCGATCTCGTTCGAGGAGATGAGCAGCACCTTGGCGGCGCCGCGGAAGGCCTCGACCAGCGTCTCAGGCTGGTCGTAGTCGGCCTTGCGGACCTGGATGCCCAGGGCGGCCAGATCTTGCGCCTTCTCAGGGGTGCGCACGGCGGCCACCAGCTGGGCGGCGGGCACCCGCTTCAGGAGGGCGGCCAGCACGAGGCGGCCCAGCTGGCCGGTGGCGCCGGTGACGACGAGGGGGCCGGTGAGGGTGGAGGTGGTCATGGGGTCTCCGGGAAAAAGTGCAACCGAAATGGTTGCGAATAGGGCCAAAAAAAAGGTCAGGCGGATTGGGCCTTCACGCCCCCCACCAGATCGGCGAGGGTGACGCCCGCCAGCTGGCGCTCCAGGGCTTCCTGGGCGAGGCGGAAGTGGTGGGTGAGCAGCCCCTGGATGGAGCGGCCCACGGGGCACTGCACATTGGGGGCCGCCGCGTGCAGGGGGAAGGAGGCATCGGCGCCCACGGCCACCAGCACCTGCTGGAGGTGGATGGCCTCCGGCGCCCGGAGCAGCTGCCAGCCGCCCCCGGGGCCGCCCTGCGAGCGCACCAGCCGGGCCGCCCGCAGGCGGGCCAGGATGCGGCGGATGACCACGGGGTGGGTGTTCACGCTGCCGGCGATGTAGTCGGAGGTGAGCGCCTCGGGGCCGGCGTAGGCCAGCAGGGTGAGCACATGGATGGCGACGGTGTAGCGGGTGTTGCTCATGGGGATCCAATCCGTAACCATCGTGGTTTCGGATTGGATCCCTGTCAACGGATTTTCCTCGCAGGCCCCCGGGCCGGCCTACTGCAGCTTCAGGGGGGCCGCGATGGTCGCCGGCAGGCCCAGGGCCGCGTTGGTGATGGTGGTCAGGCGCCAGCCGCTGTTGGAACCGGCGGCGGCGACGCAGTCGGGGTTGTCGATGCCCTGGCTGGTGAAGCCGACCGAGATGCTCATGCCTGAGCCGTTCACATCCTGCGGGACCATGAAGCTGTTCTTGGACCCCACCCAGTAGGCCGTCTTGCCCCAGATCTTGAGGCCGCCCGCGCCGCCGGCGCCGTCATTCAGGTAGACCGTGCCGCTGCACACGCCGCCGGAGAAAGTCGTGAACCAGGTCTGGGCGGGATAGGCGGTGCCATCCCAGGACAGGTCCAGCAGGTAGCCGGTGGAGGTCAGGACGGTGTACCCGTAGCTGTCGGCGCGGGTCACCTTGCCCAGCACGGCATTGGTGTTGTCCAGCACCTGCAGGCCCGCGGCCCCGGAGCCCGTCGCCCCCTGGGGGATGGTGAAGTTCAGCACCGCGGCACTGGCGGTGCCCGAATTGGTGACGGCGGCGGAGGAGCCCGCCGCACCCGTGGTGACGGTCCCCACGCTGACGGTGGCGGCCGCGCCCGTCGCCCCGGTCGCGCCGGTCAGGCCCTGGGGCCCGGCGAGACCCTGAGGGCCTGTGGCGCCTTGCGGTCCCGTGGCCCCGGTCGCCCCAGTCAGACCCTGGGGTCCGGTGAGGCCCTGGGGCCCCTGGGCACCCTGGGGGCCGGTGGCGCCCTGCGGCCCCGTCGCGCCCGAGGCGCCCGTGGCGCCCGTCGCACCCGTCAAGCCCACGGGCCCCTGGGGCCCGGCGGGCCCGGTCAGTCCCGTGGCCCCGGTGGCGCCAGTCAAACCCGTGGGTCCCTGGGGGCCGGGAGCCCCGGCCGGGCCCACCAGGCTGGTGCCGGTGGCGGGCCAGGCTCCGGCCGTGAGGGCCCCCTTGGGGCCGTAGAGCACGCTGGTGGCGGTATTCAGGTAGAAGTCGCCATCCACGCCCTGGCTGGCCACGGGCGCGGTGACGCCGCTGAGGACGGTCCTGCCGGCGGTGCCGGGAAGTCCCTGGGCGCCGGTGGCTCCCGTGGCTCCAGTGGCACCGGTGGCGCCGGGCAGGCCCATGGGGCCCTGCGGGCCCGTGGCGCCGAGGGGTCCGGCGGGTCCGGTGGCGCCCTGGGGGCCCACGGGACCGGGCACCCCGACCACCGTCGAGGGGCCCCAGCTCGAGCCGTTGAAGACCAGGGCCTGGCCCGCCGAGGGGGTGGCGGTCGGATCCAGGGGCACCCCGTGGAGGCGGAGCACCACCGTCGCGTTCTGGGTGCCGCCCACATCCCCGGCAAGCGCGCCGGAGAAGTCGAAGGCGCTGCGCGCCTGCAGGGCCGGCACCAGGTCCGTGTCCGGCGTCAGCGGCGCCCCGTTGATGGACAGGCGCAGCCGCAGGTTCGCCTTGGCCAGCACGGCCGGGGGAATGGCGGGCATGCCCGAGCCGCCCAGCGCCACCGCGTAGAGGCCGTTGTTCACCGAGACATCCTGGGGGCCCGAGGTCCAGAGTTCAGCGCCCTGGGCATCCAGGATCGAGAACGAGAAGCTCCGCGTGCCGGTCACCGGCAGCCCCGCCTCGCTCAGGCGGCCCTGGTAGGCCACCTGGGGGTTGGGCGCGGCCTCGACCACCGGGGCCGCGGGCGCCACCTGCGCGCTCAGGCCGGGGGACAGGCTGATCAGGGTCAGGGTCAGGAGGGTGGGGCGAAAGCGCATGGGTTCTCTCGAAGAAGGGTGGAGGAGGGACGGGGCCCGGGGTTCAGAGCCTTGAAGGCCGGGCTGGGCCGGGATCAGGGGGCCTGAATCAGGGGGCCGGAATCAGGGGATCGGGGTCGAGGGGTCGAAGCCGTGGCGCACGGCGTCGACCTTGGCGGCATCCGTGGCGGTGGTGGCGGCAACGGGCTCCTGGATCAGGGGGGCGTTCGTCAGGGTTCCCGCCTGCTGCACGCGTCCGCTGGCCTGCACCAAGTCGGAGCGGATGCGGCCCGGGGGCAGGGGCGGCGCGATGGTCAGGTCGAAGGTGGCCACGGAGACCGTGCTCCCGCCAGTGGCCAGCACCTGGAGGCCCTGGATCGTCCGGGGGGCCACCGAGGGATCCACCCAGAGCGACAGGGTTCCCGTGGACTGGTCGGCGGGGATGCTGCCGCTGCCCCGCACCCCGGCGGGGGGGTGATCCAGCGAGAGGGTGAGGGGGCCCTGGTAGTTCAGGTAGTGGGCCAGCGGCCGGGTGGCTGTCACCGCGACGAAGCCCCCGCCCCCCGCCGGAATGCTCAGGCTCGGGACGCTCACCTGCAGGGGCACGGGGCCGGATCGCTGGGACGACGCGTTCCCCCCGCCCCCGCCCAGACAGGCCAGCAGAGGGATAACCAGGCTGGCCACAAGGCTTGAGCCCAGAAGATTCTTGGTACGCAGGGGGTTCGGCATGGGTGCTTTCGAAGGAAAGAATTATCCTAAAGCATCATTGCCTCTTTTTTACCAATAAATTTCATGTTGAACATGTCAATAAATGACCTATTCAAACGACTTGCAGGTCCTTTTGAAACACGAGAACCAGCCCCGGATTCCAGACATCCCCTGCATCCCCTTCATCCTGGCTAAAGAAAAACCTATGAAGCCAGGATGAAGGGGATGGATGGGATGAAAAGCTGTGGCGGTTCCTATCGCCTTGCCCTTCATCACCGGCTAAAGAAGAGCACCGATGCACACCGAGAACTGAATGATAAACACCGATGAAAAAACCGTGAGCGCTCGTTCACGCACTGGATTGATCGGTGTTTATCAGCTTTTATCGGTGTTCTGTTTTGGCTTTTCCAGCGGCCGCAAGCGGTAGCCCTGCATGTTCTCCGCGTACATGAAGTGCTCCAGCCCCGCAGGGTGGCGGAACAAGTCACCGAAGGTGAAGGCCCCGGGGGACCGGCGCCCACTCCAGATCCTCGGGCGTCGGCGCCTCCAACGCCTGCACCGTGCGGGACCCGGCGTTGCGCCTGTAGGCGAGGAAGGAGGGGGTGTCTTGGAGCATGGAAAATTATGATAAAGGGGAACTTTACTTTGGGAAATTTGACCGACCATGATGGAAGGAATCTCTTCCTGAAGTTTGTCCAGGAAGTAGCAGGCTAGGCGGGCAACCGCACAAGGAATGTATTCCCGAGAAACAAATCCTTGCAGTGGCTCTGTACCTAAGGAATATTGAATCAATCTATCAGCTATTTTTATGATAAGGAGCACCATGAGCTATACCAATAATGGCCCAATTCTAGGAGTCGACTTGGATGGGGTCTGCGCAGATTTCTACGGGCGAATGCGTGAGATTGCTGCTGAATGGCTGGAAAGGGATCTGAAAGAACTCCCGACTGAAGTGAGCTATGGGCTTCCTGAATGGGGAATTTCTGGCTCGGATCATTATGAAAAGCTACATAGATTCGCTGTCACTCAGAGAGGATTGTTTGAGACTTCAAAAATGATCCCTGGGGCTAGAAAATTTCTGAGAATTTTATCGGATGAAGGATATAAAATTAGAATCATCACTCATCGCCTATTCATTCCATTTTTTCACCAAATTGCAATACAACAAACAGTGAAATGGCTTGATTACAATGGAATCCCTTATTGGGATATTTGCTTTTTAAAAGAAAAGGAACATGTAAATGCTAATATATATATTGATGATTCACCCAATAATATAGAAAACTTAAGAAATCAAGGCCTATTTGCAATTTGTTTTGCAAATAGTACTAATAAAAATTGTGCAAAACCAAGAGCTTTATCTTGGGAAGAGGTATATGATATTATAAATAAAAGAGGCAATTGTGGATAAGGCTATAGATATATTAAAATCACATGCGCGATTGATGGAGAGAGGTAGAATCTCATCTGCTAGGATTGAGGTTTTAAGGCGGGAGATAGCTAGAATAGATATTTTAAATGATGATAAAATATCAATATTCTGTGCCGGATCAATCGCTAGAGGCGAGTACGGAGGAAATTCAGATTTAGATATATTGCTGACATTTAATGGCACAATTGATGTGGCCGAAAAGCTTGAATCAGATGTAAAAAGTGCATTGCATAAAATAAATAATGATTTGGGGTACCCTCCGCTAAGTGATTCTGGTAGATTTCTAAAACTTCATCCAATTGGTGATTTAGTTTCAAAAACTGGATCGCCGTTGGATGATTCAGAAAACAGGTTTACTGTTAGGTTGTTGTTATTGTTAGAGGGTATTTATTTGAGTTCAAATAATTTGTTCGAATCACATAAAAATGAAATATTGAAAAATTATTTTAGAGATCAAAAGGCGGTTAATAATTATATTCCATATTTTTTAATTAATGATATATTAAGATATTGGAGAACCTTGTGTTTGAATTATGAAGATTTTAGGTGTGAACGATCCCGTCCCTGGCGAAAAAAGAGCATTAATTTAAAATTTAGTCGTATGCTCACCGTATTTGCTACTGTGCTGCCAATAATTAGTACTCCGATTCAAAAAATAGAAGAATGTTTTGAGTTGACGAATTACAAGCCTTTGGAGCGCATGGCCTTGGGCATAGACGCATTGGGTTCTGAGGCATTAATTAAATCTTGGAAAGCCATTCTCGACCATTATGAATTTTTTTTGAACTGGAAGGAGTCAAAAGAAATAGATCGAGAAAATTTATCTCTTGAGGACAGAAAAATTATCTCTGGATATTCCACTGGTTTTTCGAATTTTTTATATGATACACTAACTAATGATAAGATTGATCCTATCCTTCGAAAAGCTCTAATACTCTGAGAGTCCAATGTATTTTTTATTTCTCGAAATATATGATCGTGAAATTAACTATTTAATACATAGCATTGAAGAGGCTGTTTATGGTGAAAAATCTCCTTACCTTGCCCATTTGACCATCCGCGGCCCCTACAGGAACAAAATAAATAATGTGCAAATCAATAAAATTTTAAATACAATAAAAAACGATGTGTTAGAGATTAAAGGTGTTAACAGTTTTTCAAACGAAGAAGAAGAGGTTGTATATTTAAATGTAAATAGTGTTAACCTTCGAAAGGTTTGGTGGAAACCAAGTTATCCGATAGGGCAGTTCGGATTTTATCCTCATATTTCTGTGTATCGAGGTAAAAATAAATTCCTTGCAAATGCATTGTATAGATTATTAAAAAATTATGATTTAGCATTTCTTACGAATCAATTTGATATAATTGAATACGAATCAAAACGGCCAAAGCTATTATCAGCGCCATTGAACGAAATTGTATATGCCGATCATCTCTATGAGAGTGGTAAACTACCGTCAAACTTTCAAGAAGATTTGACCATGTTGCGGGCAATGCGAAACGCCCGCATTACTTAATTTTACGATTATTGATTGCTATCCGCAGAACTTCCTAAGTCGTACGGCAGGTCACCCCATCGGCTCTTCATGCCCGCACTTGGGGCAGAGCAGCACTTGGATGGGGTCCTTGCCGCGCGGCTTGCGGGTCTTTTCGCCCATGCTGGGGTTCTTGCAGGCGGGGCAGGTGACGGGGACGGGTTTGTCCCAGGCGGTGTAGTCGCACTTGGGGTAGTTGGTGCAGCCGTAGAAGACCTTGCCGAAACGGGTTTTCCGGGGGCTGAGGCCGCCGCCGCACTTGGGGCAGGGCACGGCCAGGATTTCCTTCTTCACGGTCTTGCAGGTGGGGTAGTCGATGCAGCAGATGAACTCGCCGTAGCGGCCGTGGCGCTTCACGAAGCCCTTGCCGCAGTTGGGGCAGGTCTCGCCGGTGGGTTCGTCGGGGGGAACCGGAATGCCTTTCGGATCGGCCTTCACGATGCCCTTGCACTTGGGGTAGTTGGGGCAGGCCCAGAAGGGGCCCCACTGGCCCTTGCGCAGGTTCATGGGCGTGGTGCCGCAGAGCGGACACTCGGGCGCGTCTTCGGGCTCCTCCATCTTCTCGAGGTCCGCGGTGTAGTCGCACTTGTCCTTTTCCAACTCGGCGCTGTAGTTGGTGCAGCCCACGAAGAGCCCGTTGCGGCCGATGCGCTTGAGCAGCGTGCCGGGGTTCTTCTTGCGGTCGCCGCACTTGGGGCACTTCTCGCCCGTGGGCACGCCGGCCTTGAGGTTCTGCATGTCCTGCCCGGCGGCGGCCAGGGCCTGCTCGAAGGGGCCGTAGAAGTCCGTCATGGCCTTCTTGAAGGTGAGCTTGCCCACCTCGATGAGATCGAGGTTGCCCTCCATGCCCGAGGTGTATTTCGTGTCCAGCAGGCGGGGGAAGCCCTGGATGAGCAGGTCGGTGACCACCATGCCCAGCTCCGTGGGCTTGAAGCGGCCCTCGTGCTTCTTCACATAGTCGCGGTCCTGGATGGTGCTGATGATGCTGGCGTAGGTGGAGGGGCGGCCGATGCCATCCTCTTCCAGCTCCTTCACCAGGGTGGCTTCGTTGAAGCGGGCGGGGGGCTTGGTGAACTGCTGGTCGGCGTCGAGCTGCTCGAGCTTCAGGGCCTCGCCCAGCTTGAGGGCGGGCAGCAGGGCCTCGTCCTCGTCCTCCTCGTCGCCCTTGGTGGCGTCGGCGATGCCCTCGGCATCCACCTCGGTCTTGTCGGCGCGGTAGACCGCCAGCCAGCCGGGGAAGCGCTCGATCTCGCCCTTGGCCTCGAACAGGGCGGTGTCCTTGCCGACCTCGGTTTCCGTCTGCACCACGGTCTCGTCAAAGCGCGCGGCCTCCATCTGGCAGGCCATGGTGCGCCGCCAGATGAGGGCGTAGAGGCGGAACTGGTCGGGCTCCAGGTGGCCCCGCAGGCTCTCAGGCGTGCGGGTGATGTCCGTGGGGCGGATGGCCTCGTGGGCATCCTGCGCGCCGGCCTTGCCGGTGAAGATGCGGGCCTTGGCGGGCAGGTACTCCTGGCCGTACTTCTCGGCGATGAAGGCGCGGGTGGCCTCCACGGCCTCGGGGGCCAGGCGGGGCGAATCCGTGCGCATGTAGGTGATGAGGCCCACGGGGCCTTCGCCGAAGTCCACGCCCTCGTACAGGCGCTGGGCGTTCTGCATGGTGCGGCTCACGCTCATCTTCAGCTTCTGGGCCGATTCCTGCTGCAGTTTGGCGGTGGTGAAGGGGGCGGCGGGGTTGCGCTTCTTCTCTTTCGTCTCCAGGCCCGTCACCGTGTAGGCGGCCTTCTCGAGCTGGGCCTTCAGGTCCTTGGCCTGCACGGCATCGGCCACGCGGCGCTTGGTCTCCTTGTTGCCCAGCTGCAGCGGCTGGCCGCCCAGCTTCACGAGCTTCATCCAGAAGGAGGGCGGCAGCTTGGCGGCGAACCGGCCCTTCAGCACCCAGTACTCCACGGGGTTGAAGGCCAGGATCTCCCGCTCGCGGTCGACGATGATGCGGGCGGCCACGCTCTGCACGCGGCCCGCGCTGAGGCCGCGGCGCACCTTGTCCCAGAGCACCTGGCTGACCTTGTAGCCCACCAGGCGGTCCAGCACGCGGCGGGCCCGCTGGGCGTCCACCAGCTTCTTATTAATGATGGTGGGCGCGGCCATGGCCTTGGCGATGCCCGCCGGGGTGATCTCGTTGAAGAGCACCCGGCTCACGGGCAGGGATTTCGGCGGCTTGATGGCCTCCAGCAGGTGCCAGCTGATGGCCTCCCCCTCGCGGTCGGGGTCGGTGGCGAGCACCAGCTCGGTGGCGGTCTTGGCGGCGGCCTTCAGCTCCTTGACCACCTTCTCCTTGGCCGGGCTGATCTCGTATTCCTCCTGGAACCCGTTCTCGATGTCCACGCCCAGCTTGCGGGGCAGGTCCCGGATGTGGCCCACGGAGGCCATGACCTTGAACCCCTTGCCCAGGTACTTGGTGATGGTCTTCGCCTTCGACGGGCTTTCGACGATCACGAGCTTCGAGCCCTTGGCGGAGGGTTCGGCGGGGCTTGGTGCACTTGCATCGTCTTGCTTCAGCTTCCTGGCCACGGCGGAACTCCTAGGGGGCTAAGGATGGATCCTATGGGCGGAGGTTTGTCAAGTGACCGGGCGGGGGCGAGGTCCTCGAGCAGGTCGGAAGGCGATAGGCAAATCCTTGCGGCGCCCTCTCTTAGCAAAAAGTTGGGCCCCTCGGCCGAAGGGTCCTCCGGTGATCCGGGACACACCCAGAGCTCCTTGCCCAGGTCCAGGGCCAGGCGGGCCGTGACCAGGGAGCCGGACTTGAGCCGGGCCTCGGTGACCAGCACCCCGTAGGTCCAGGCCGCCAGCAGCCAGTTCCGCCGGGGGAAGTGCCAGGCCCGGGGCGGGGCCTCGGGCGGAAAGGGGGTGATCACCCCGCCCCCGGCGGCCACCATGCGGGCCATGAGGGGGACATGCTCGGGCGGATAGGGGTGGTCGAAGCCCGAGCCCAGGATGCCCCAGGTGCCCGTCAGGCCGGAGGGCCCGGGGACGGCCTCGAGCGCCCCCAGGTGGGCTGCGCCGTCGATGCCCCGGGCCAGGCCCGACACCACGGCCAGGCCGGCCTCAGTGAAGGCCTTCGCCCAGGCCCGGGTGCGGGCCTTGCCCCGGCTGCTGGCCTGGCGGCTGCCCACGATGGCCAGGCGGGGGCCGGGGGGCGGCAGGGTGCCGCGCACCCACAGGGCCACGGGGTAGGGCAGGGGCGCCAGCAGGGCCTCCACGGCGGCGGTTTCCTGAGGATCGGTTTCCCGATCCCCGGGCAGCAGCAGGCGGGCCTCCCGGTCCCGGGCCTCCTGCCGCCGCCGGGGGAGGTCGGCCTCCAGGCGGGCCAGGGCCCCGGCCTGCTCGGTGGAGAGGGTCGGCTCCACGCCAGCCTGGAGCGCGGCCCAGGCCTCGGCCTTGTGGCGCTCGGGCCAATCCAGCACGGTGAAGGCGAGGGCCCAGAGGGGCAGATCCATGGGATTCCGGGGGAGTGTGGCTATCCTGGGCAAGGAAGCCAGTCCCGCGCAAGGGCTTTCCCCTTGCGTTATGCATGCGCTTGGCTACACTGGTTCTCTTGGCTGTTTTCACCTTTGGTTCGTGAGGTTCCCATGTCTCGTCAGTGCGAAATCTGCGGTAAGAAGCCCCAGTTCGGGAACAATGTCTCCCACTCCAACAATGTGACCAAGCGTCGCTGGAACCCGAACATCCAGCGCGTCCGCGCCCTGGTGGGCGGCGCCCCCAAGCGCCTGCGCGTCTGCACCTCCTGCATCCAGGCGGGCAAGGTCCTCAAGGCCTGCTAGGCCGAGCTCGAAAGTCGAAGAGGCGGCCCGAGCGGCCGCCTTTTTCTGTGACCAGCCGGCGGGGAGCCGGAGGGCGGGTCTGACGCCCGCGAAGCGGCGGGGCTCCCGCGGTTCGCGGCATCTCTTGGAGCGGTCCTTGGGCTACATGGCATGGCAACCCGAGCTGGTCACAGGCCAGGACCAGATCGACGCGGAGCACCGCTCGCTGGTGGACGCGGTGAACCGGCTGCACGCCGCGTTGGATCAGGGGAAGGACCGGGAGGAGATCGGGAAGATCCTGGGCTTCCTCCGGGACTACGCGGTCACCCATTTCAGCTCCGAGGAGGCCCTGATGATCCGGGTGGGGTACCCCCGGGCCTCGGCCCACTTCGCGGCCCACGCGGACCTGACCCTGCAGCTGAGCGACCTGCTGGCGGACTTCCGCGCCGGCCGGGCCCGGGTGACGGAGGCCGTGCTGGCCTTCCTCGAGACCTGGCTGGTGGAGCACATCCTGCGCCAGGACCAGGACCTGGGCGCCTTCGTGCGGCAGCGGAGCCTGGAGGCCTAGCGAGGCCGGAGGTCGCCAGAAGCCGTGGACGCCACCGGCCCGATACACTGGCCTCATGCTGCTCGCCCTCGACACCACCACGGAGATCCTGCACCTGGCGCTGATCCAGGGGGATCGCGCATGGACGCGGCGGGTGGCGTCGGGGGTGGGGCGGGGGCACAGCGAGCGGCTGATCCCCGCGCTGGAGGCGTTGATGGCCGAGGCCGGCGGCAGGCCGATGGATCTGTCGGGCGTGGCGGCCTGCCTGGGGCCGGGCGGCTTCACGAGCCTGCGCATCGGCGTGGCCACGGCCGAGGGCCTGGGCCTCACGGGGCTGCCCACCTGGGGCTTCTCGGCCTTCGCCCTGCGGGCCGAAGCGCTGCGCCAGGTCAAGGGCCAGGCTGGCGCGGCGGGACCATTCTGGATTCTGCTGGACGGCCAGCGCAGCGAGGCCTTCCACCAGCGCTGGGCGGAGGGCCCCACGGAGCCCGCCGCCAAGCACCCGCTGGCCGCCCTCCCCGAGCGGGTGGGGGCCGAGCCCTGGTGGGCCCCGGAGGCCTTTGCGGCCAAGGTGGAGGCGGTGCTGCCCGCGCACCGGATTTCTCTGTCCGATGAGGGGGAAGCCACCCTGGCGGGCCTGGTGGCCCTGGCGCGGCGCGTCTCCCAGGGGCCGCCGGAAGCGCCCCTGGTGCCCTTCTACCTGCGGGAGACCGATGCCGAGGTGAACTTCCCCCACGCCGCCGCCCACCTGCCGGAGGCCCTGCGGAAGGGCGTGGCGCGGTGAGGGAGGGTCCGGAGTCCGGAGTCCGGCGGCTGGCGGCCGGCGAGCCCCTGCCGGCCTGGGTGACGCGGCTGGACCGCACGGCCTTCGGCTCGGCCTGGAAGGCCCCCGCCGAGCACGAGACCCTGTGGCTGGTGCCGGAGGTGGCCTTCGCCCGGTGGTCGCGGGTGCCCGCGGCCGGAGAGGCGGAATTGCTGCGCATCGCCGTGGATCCGGCCCACCGGGGCCGGGGCCTGGGCCAGGTTCTGCTGGAGGCCTGCCAGCGGCAGCTGGCCGAGGAGGGGCTGACCCACCTGTTCCTGGAGGTGCGGCCCTCCAACGCCGCGGCCATCCGCCTCTACCGGGCCTGCGGGTGGGAACCCTGCGGGCGGCGGCCCGGCTACTACCCCGATGGGGAAGACGCGGTGCTCTACCGGCGAGGATGAATCGGTGGCGACCCGGTTCAGGACTGGGTCATGGCCATCAGGGCTTCGCTGATCTTCTTCAGGTCCAGCACCATGTGGGCGATGGCGTTGGTCGCGTTGGTCTGCTCGTGGGTCTGGGTGGTCAGATCTTTCGAGAAATCGACCACGCGGCCCATGGATTCGTTCAGGTGGGCCTGGGTGACCTTGATGTCCTCGACCGAGGCGCTGGACTGGTCGGACAGCTTCCGCACGGCCTCGGCCACGATGGCGAAGCCCCGGCCGGCCTCCTTGGCGTGGGCCGCCTCGATGGCCGCGTTCAAGCCGAGCATCTGGGTGTTGCTGGCGATGGACTGGATGGTCTCGACCACCTCGCCGGTGGTCTTGATGTCCTCGAAGGAGGCCTGAACCAGCTGCTCCACCTCGTCGACCATGCTGGAGACCTTCTCCTGGGAGGCGTTCACCTGCTCCACCGTGGACACGATGGTGGTGATGGCGCTGTCCATCTGCGCCGCGTGGCCCAGCAGAAGGTCCAGCAGCTCGCGCTCGCGGAGCTCCTTCGAGAACAGGCCCGAGGCCATCTTGGTCACCAGCAGCGTCTTCTCGGGATCGCCGGGGATGCCGATGGAGCCGATCAGCTCGTCATTGTGCCGGATGGGGAGGTTGATGCCCGCCCGGACGGTTCCGCCCGAGGCTTCCTCTTCGGCGGCCGTGATGATGATGTGGGGCAGGTTCTCCTGCAGCATCTTCCGCGCGCCGGAGTGCAGGTCGCCGACCCGGGACTTGATCTTGGCGGCGACGATGGTCCCCTCCACATCGCAGACGATCGAGTTCATGCCCGTGGCGGTGTAGATGAAATCAATGATCTTGTTCGCGATGTCCCGATCCATCGGTACCGTCCTCCCCGAGCGCCAGTTTCCACCCTTGTCCCTGGAGGGACGCCATGCCATCCACGGGGTGGGCCCCAGGACACCCCATCGTCCAGGCCGGCCGGTGCGATTAGCCTTGGCCTGCCTGGTCTTCCAGCCCCCATCCCGCCCGTCCCGGCCACGGCCCTTCGTCTCGATCCCATCGGCGTCGGGGCGGGAGGCCGATCCCTGTGAATTCAGGCTACAAACAGGTCTATTAAATTGATGACTCAATGGTATTGACCAAGGTGACTCTTGAGGTAATGTTATCTCCGCAGTCACCTTCGAGGACCCATGATCGGCATCTCCAGACAGACGGATTACGCGGCGCGGCTGGTGCTCCACCTGGCCTCGTTGCCGGAGGGGACGCGCGCTTCCATCGCGGAGATCGCCGAGGCCCGCCTCCTGCCCGCGCCCTTCGTCCGCCGCCTCATCGGCGGCCTGGCCAAGGCGGGGATTCTCCAGACGACCCGGGGCACGGGGGGCGGCATCGCCCTGGCCCGGGCCGCGTCGGACATCTCCCTCCTGGATGTGGTGACCGCCCTCGAAGGCCCCATCGTCCTCAACCAGTGCCTGGACGGACATCACCACTGCCCCCTGGCCCACGGCTGCCCCATCCAGGCGGCCTGGGCCGAGGCCGCCCGTGCCCTGGAGACCCACCTGGCCGGCGTGCGCTTCGATGCGCTGGCCCGCTCTCCGGAGACCCACCTCGCCGCCCACCTGCGCTGCCACTCGGCGCTCAGGACCCAGGCGGCGTCGAGCTGTTCCTGATCCCCTAAGCCCCATCCCCAACCCCGACCTGTAGGAGGAGTCCGTGGACGCCTTGACCTTGTCGCGCCTGCAATTCGCGGTGGCGACCTACTTCCACTTCCTGTTCGTGCCCTTGACCCTGGGGCTCTCCATGCTCGTCGCCCTCATGGAGACGCAGTATGTGCGCTCGGGTGACGAGGACTACAAGCGCATGGCGAAGTTCTGGGGGAAGCTCTTCCTCATCAACTTCGCCGTGGGCGTGGTGACGGGCCTGACGCTGGAGTTCCAGTTCGGCACGAACTGGTCGCGCTACTCCGCCTATGTGGGCGACATCTTCGGCTCGCTGCTGGCCATCGAGGCCACGGCGGCCTTCTTCCTGGAATCCACCTTCATCGCCGTGTGGCACTTCGGCTGGGAGAAGCTGTCGAAGAAGGCCCATGTCACCGCCATCTGGCTCGTGGCCATCGCATCGAACCTGTCGGCCTTCTGGATCCTCGTGGCCAACGCCTGGATGCAGCACCCCACAGGCTTCGTGCTGCGGAATGGCCGCGCCGAGCTGGCGGACTTCTTCGCCGTCATCAGCCAGCGCTTCGCCATCCTCGAGTTCATCCACACCCTGGGTGGCGCCTACCTCACGGCGGGCTTCTTCGTGTTGGGCATCTCGGCCTGGCACCTGATCCGCAAACGCGAGACCGCCTTCTTCAAAAAGTCCTTCCGCCTGGCGGCGGCCTGGACGCTGATCTTCGCCCTCTTCGAGATGGCCCAGGGCCACATGAACGCCGAGATCCTCAGCACCACCCAGCCCACCAAGCTGGCGGCCATGGAGGCCCACTGGGAGACCGGCCGCCATGTGCCCATGCACCTGCTGGCCTGGCCCGACGCGGCCAACGAGCGCAACGCCGTGCAATCGCTCTCCGTGCCCAGCGGCCTCAGCCTTCTGGCCACCTACTCTGCCGGCGGAGAGGTCAAGGGCCTGAAGGACTACCCCGCCTCGGAGCGGCCTCCGGTGCTGCCCGTGTTCCTCAGCTTCCGCGCCATGGTGGGGCTGGGCGTGCTCTTCCTGGCGTTAGGCTTCTGGGCTTGGCTGAAACGCGACCGCATCGAGGACCAGACCCGGTTCCTGAGGGTGCTGCCCTGGCTCATCCCGCTGCCCTACCTGGCCAACGAGCTGGGCTGGACCATCGCGGAGCTGGGCCGGCAGCCCTGGATCGTCTACGGCCTGATGAAGACCTCGGACGCGGCCTCGCCCCTGGCGGCCTCGCAGGTGGGGACTTCACTCGCGGCCTTCTTCCTGGTCTATGCGCTGCTGGGCGCCGTGGACTTCTACCTGCTGTTCACATTCGCCCGGAAGGGCCCTGATGCCGCCGCCGCGGCCGCGAAGTGAGGGAGGCGACCATGCTGGAATCCATCTGGTTCGTGATCTGGGGCGTGGCCTGGGCCGTCTACTTCATGCTCGACGGCTTCGACCTGGGCCTGGGCACGCTGTTCCCCTTCCTGGCGAAGAACGAGACCGACAAACGCATCCTCGTGAACGCCATGGGCCCCTTCTGGGACGGCAATGAGGTGTGGCTCATCACGGCGGGCGGCGTGACCTTCGCGGCCTTCCCGAGGGCCTACGCCATCATGTTCTCGGGCCTCTACACGCCGCTGATGCTGCTGCTCTTCGCGCTGATCCTGCGGGGCGTGGCCTTCGAGTTCCGGGGCAAGGTGGACAGCGCCCGCTGGCGCGCCACCTGGGACGCCTGTCTGGTCGTGGGCTCCTTCCTGCCCGCGCTGCTGTTGGGCGTGGCCTTCGCCAACATCTTCAAGGGCCTGCCCCTGGATGCCGCCGGGCTCTTCCACGGCGACCTGCTCACGCTGCTCAACCCCTACGGCCTGCTGGGCGGCGTGCTCTTTGTGCTGATGTTCGCCGTGCATGGCGCCCTGTGGCTGACCACGCGCACCGAGGGCGAGCTGCAGGCCCGCGCCGGTCGCATGGCCACCGTCTTGTGGTTGGTCGAGGCCGTGGTGGCCGTGGCCTTCCTGGCCATGACCTGGTTCAGCACTCGGCTCTGGCAGCATGTGCTGGCGAAGCCCGTCCTCCTGTTCCTGCCGCTGCTGGCCGTCGCGGGACTGCTGCTGACGCGAGTCTTCGCGGCGCAGGCGGCCTGGTGGAAGGCCTGGTTTTCCTCCTCGGCCCTCATCCTCGGCGCCGTGCTCTTCGGCGTGGCGGGCCTCTTCCCCGACCTGCTGCCCTCCAGCATGGACCCCGCGGCCTCGGTGACGGCCTTCAACGCCGCCTCCAGCCCCCTGACGCTCAAGATCATGCTGGGCGTCGTGCTCTGCTTCCTGCCCGTGGTGATCGGCTACCAGTTGTGGGTGTACCTGACCTTCCGGGACACGGTGACGGCGGAGAGCATCCAGAAGGGCCCTGCGTATTGATGCGGTCCGGGAGCCCTGCGATAGGGTGCCCTCACCGTCCTTTTCCTGACCTGATCCCTCGCGTGTGAACCGGCTCCCCGCCCCGTGGCGGGGCGGGGAGCCTTTATGTCCCAGGCCCCGCTTCCGGGGCGATGCCAAGGAGATGTCCCATGAAGTCCTTCGTCCTGCCGGTGGCCCTGGCCGCCGGACTGCTGAGCTCTGCCCCGCTCCCGGCCCAGGAGGGCCCGCGCCAGGAGAGTCCGTGGATGGTGCGCCTGCGCGCCGTCTCCCTCCAGCCCGCCGACAAGTCCGACGCGGCCGCCGGCCTCCCGGCGGATGCCATCCATGTCAGCTCGAAGACCATCCCAGAGGTGGACATCAGCTACTTCTTCACGAAGAATCTCGCCGCGGAGCTGGTGCTGACGGTGCCGCAGAAGCACGATGTCACCCTGGCCGGAGCGAAGATCGGTACCTTCAAGGAGCTGCCCCCCACCCTCACGGCCCAGTGGCACTTCCTCCCGGGCCAGACGGTGGATCCCTATGTGGGCCTGGGCCTGAACCTCACCCTGATCTCGGATGTGAAGCTGGCGGGCGGCGCCCTGGACCTGGACAAGACGAGCGTGGGTCCCGCGGCCCAGGTGGGGGTGGATTTCAAGGTGGCTAAGCAGTGCTTCATCAATGTCGATGTGAAGTACGCGCAGATTCGCAGCGAGGTGAAGACCGCTGCCGGGGTCAAGGTCACCGAGGTGAAGGTGGATCCGTTCCTCTTCGGCGTGGGAGTTGGCTACCGGTTCTGATCTCGCCCACCACGGGGCAAACCCGGGCGCGGCCAAGTCGTGCCCGGGCCGCGCCCGGGCCGCCTCGGTTTCCTGGCGGATGGGGTCAGGCCCGCTCGAACAGCACGATGCGGTTGCTGTTGGTGCCCTTGGTGTTGTTGCCCACGCCCCAGATGTGCGCAGTCTTGGTGAAGACCTGGCTGTTCACCAGCACGCCGTGGGCGCGGAAGCCGGCCCACAAATCGAACAGCCTCCCTCAGGGCCGGAGGTAGAATATGAGATATGGAACCGTGGGGAGCTGATGACATTCAAGGCAATGGACCTTTTCGCGGGGGCCGGTGGATTGGGTCTTGGGCTTCAATGGGCAGGATGGGATGTCATTGCCGCCAACGAATTTGAACCGGTGTTCGCGGAATCGTATCGAATCAATCACCCACATACCGATGTGATTTGCGGCGATGTCCTCTCACCCGAAGTGCAGGAGAGGCTCTTCTCTTACGCCGGGAAGGTGGATCTGATCGCTGGAGGTCCGCCGTGCCAGGGGTTCTCGACGGTAGGGAAAAAAGACGAGGATGACCCTCGTAATCGCCTTTTTTACACCTTCCTGGATGTGGTTCGGATTGTGAAGCCGAGGGTGGTGCTGTTCGAGAATGTGAGCGGATTCAAGCGAATGTACGAGGGCCGTGCCTATGAACGGCTGGTGGGGCTGCTTGAGGCTGAAGGCTATACCACTTCTCATAGCATCCTTGATGCCCTGGATTTTGGTGTGCCCCAATCACGGCTCCGGACCTTTGTGGTTGGCCTAGCGGGTTCGCAGCCGTTTTCCTTTCCAGAACCCAGCCATCTCAAGGGGGTGGGCCTTTTCGGAGGTGAGCAGCAACTCACCCTTCAGGATGCTTTGTCCGACCTTCCCATCATCCATTCTGGAGAAATCGCGGTTCGATACGCAGCCGCCCCAGCGAACTCGTTCCAGCAACGCATGAGGGCGGGTGCTGGGGAAATTCTCACGGAACATGAAGGTCCCCATCATGGTGACAAGCTACTCCACATGATTTCCCATGTGCCTAAAGGGGGTTCGATCCAAGACATTCCCGAAGAACTCAGGCCCCGATCCTACTTCGCGAACACCTATGCCCGCTTGTGGTGGGACCGGCCTGCGCCGACCATCACTCGGAACCTCGGAACGCCCAGCAGTAGCCGCTGCATCCATCCCTTTGCCGACCGGGGGCTCAGCACCCGGGAAGGTGCGAGATTGCAAAGCTTCCCGGATTCCTACCGATTCAGTGGCACGAGGAGTGAAAAAAACCTTCAGATCGGAAATGCCGTCCCTCCGCTTCTAGGTGAGGCGATGGGACAGGCGGTGGCCCAATCGCTCTGCTCTCGGCCTTCTGCAGTCAATGCCTGAAGCCTATTACTGGAGTACGAATGTTTGATCCACGGGAGAGCGCCAAGGAATGGCGGAAGCGGATGGGGTTCACGAACCAGTCGCAGTGTCGCGATTTCCTGAGCGGGAAGGTCGTCATGCCCGGGATTGACGAGGGGTACCTCGAATCGCTCAATACCCACCTTGGGAAACTGGTTCAGGGGCTTCAAGAGGCGGTCCATCCCTCCTGTGCCCTTCCCGATGGGGAACTCCCGATTTTCCTTGAGAACAATCGAGATGCTGTGCTTGTTCAATTGCGGAGCAACAACTTGTTGGCGCGATTGAACAACCAGGGCCGCCGGCCCGAGGAAGTCTATTTCAGCTGGATGCGGGGCCATCTCGTTGTCCGGTATTTCCACAGGGCCATCACAGAGATGTTCCGTCCCCTCGGGAATGAAATCCGGTCCATCGGTGCGGATGATTTTTCTCAGGCGGCTACTTTCCGCCGTTCCGCGACCGCTGACCTTGCCGTGATCGATCAGGATGGGCGCTCTGCAGCGAGGCTCGAGGTCCAGAGCGGGTTTACGGGCATCAATGATTTGAAGCGGCACAAGGTTGTTGAGGCCAGGGACATCTTCGAGCGAGATGCCATCCGTACTTACCTTGTGGATTTCGACCTGTTCAACGGTTTGGTCGCTGTGTTGGACCTGTGTGAATACTCGGTGGATGACGATCGATGGGTGCAGCGACAACAGATGGAGGGGCAGTGGGTTCTGCCCTTGGATTTCAACTGGTTCTCTTGGCGACTGTTAGATCCTGTTCCCGGGGACTTCAATACTTTGCTTCCGGAATAACACCATCCGGTGACTGTTGGTTCCCGATTGGTTGTTCCCGACACCCCAGATATGGGCCGTCTTGGTGAAGGACTGGGCGTGAATCAACACGCCCTGAAGATTAAGTCCGGTGGACTCACCAATAGGCCATAGAAGGTCCTCCATGTGGATGCTCGCCTTCTTGATCTCTCCGACTTCCATGACGAACCAGCCTCCCGGTTTCATCACTCGGTGGACCTCCTGGAACGCCCGTTCAATGCGACGAGACCAGCCTTCGATGGTTCTTTCGTAGATGAACGAGGATTCGACGGACTTTTCATCAATGTCGGCGAACCAATTCCTCATCCAATTGTCCAGGTGGTATTGGACGACATCCAAAAAGGGCGGGCTGGTCACGACGAGATCGATCTTTCCATCGGGAATGTCCGGCGTCCGGTCGGCACTTCCACAATGTAAGGAGGCGAACTCGCCGATGGATCGAAGGGATGCCAGGTCCTCGGAGCGGGTGAAATTTTTCAGAAGAGCCTTTGATTTCTTCAGAATGAGCGCATGGGTGTCCCGATAAGGGGGGACCTGTTTTCGGATTAGATTGATCTCGGCCTGCTTCTTCGCCGGCATGGCTTGATTGGGCGGCAGGGTATATACCGAAAAGAATCCGGCACTATGGCCAGTGAGGCGGTTGAGAGAAACCATCCGGATCCAATCGTCGACTTCGTCGAAACGACCGGATTTCTGGCGGGATCGAAACCAATCGCGCAACGCTCGAATTTCTGACTCCGTCTCCGCGTGAAAGAACATCGAGAGGTCGGGCGTTTTGGCCTTCTTGGATATTCGGGGGATCTGCTCAAGGCGATCGGCGATAGCCTCGAGGCTCGGTGGTGCAAGCCGAGGGCGCAGAAGCATCCCGGAGAGAGGGTTGATGTCGTTTGATGCTGCGTTGCGACCACGAAGTGCCGCCTCAAGCGCGGTCGTACCCCGCCCCCCAAATGGGTCGTAGACCCAGTCTCCGGGTTGGGTCAGGGCCTCGATGAACAGTGCCGGTAATTCGGATTTGTAGCAGGCGCGGTAGCTGATTTCATGAAGGCTGTGGCCGTTCCTCTGACCAGGGCCCCAAAATTCGGCCGTGATCTTGGGGATCGGGCCACGGCCCGTCTTCAGCTCCATCACCTCCGTGCCTCCGAGCGGAGGAAACAGGCGTAGCAGATGGTCTGCTTTTGATTGGAAGGTCTCGTCGTAGGTCGCGGTGTTCTTTACCAATTGCACTCCATCCCGATGAGCCAGAGTACTCTGTGGCGATGAGTTCCGCCCCCAAGCGCCACCCTGAGCTGACGCGCCTCTATGTGGCCGTGGGTCTGGCCGTGCTGATCATCATGACCATCCTGGCCTACAAGGCCGTGGGCAACCGGGTGGCCGAGGGCGGGCTGGACGCGCCCTCGCGGTGGGCGCTGCTGGCGCTGGGCCTGGCCAATGTGCTCGCCATCGGGGCGCTGCTCTTCATCGTGGCCCGCAGCGTGGCCAAGCTCTACTTCGAGCGCCGCAGCGGCATCCTGGGCGCCCGCCTGCGCACGCGCCTGGTGCTGACCATCTTCAGCGTGTGCCTCGTGCCGAGCCTGATCCTCTTCCTGGTGGGGCAGAACTTCATCAACAAGAATGTGGAGCGCTGGTTCAGCCCGGAGACGGAAATCTCGATCCGGGACGGCCAGCTGGTGGCGGGGGATCTCCGCGCCGCCGCCAAGGCCCGGATGGACTTCGGCGCCGAGCGCCTGCTGGCTTCGCCTTCGGCGGACGCCGCCAGCATCCGGACGGCCTCGGGCCTCGATCTGGTGGCCTACCTGGGCGTCCGCGTCGGGGAGGGCGTGAAGGCCCTGGACCTGGGCGCCGGCCTGCCGCCGCCGAACCTTCAGATCCAAGGGACCGAGGCCACGCAGGAGGCCACCGAGGGGCTGTGGCTGCTCCGGCTGGTGCCCCGCGGCGATGGGTTCTGGATGGTGGGCATCTTCATGCCGCGGGAGACCCTGAACCGGGTGCTGGCCCTGGAGCAGCGCTTCCGCGAAAGCCAGCAGATGCGGGCCGCCAAGGACACCCTGGAGACGCTGCCGCAGAACACCTTCCTCTTCCTCACCATGCTGACGCTCTTCTTCGCCGTGTGGTCGGGCCTCGCCCTGGCGAAGTCGCTGAGCGAGCCCATCCGCGCCCTGGCCAAGGCCGCCCAGCGCGTGGGCAGCGGCGACCTGGAGGTGCAGCTGCCGGAGCTGGGCGAGGACGAACTGGCCTTCCTGGCCCGCACCTTCAACGCCATGATCCGGGACCTCAAGGCCAACCGGGCGGCCATCGTGGCGCAGGCCGGCCGGCTGGAGCAGCAGCGGGCCTACCTGGACCAGCTGCTGGCGGCCCTGCCCGTGGGCGTCATGAGCTGGCGCGCGGACGGCGAGCTGCGCACCTTCAATGCCGCGGCCCGCAGCTGGCTGGGCCTGGAGACCTTCGATCCCACCGAGGCCCGCTGGGCGACCGTGGAATCGCTGCCGCGCCTGGGCCGCCTGCCCGAGCTGCTGGCCGCCGTGCGCCTATCCGGGCGCGGCGCGCAGGAGGAGCTGCGCCTGGGCGGCGAAGGCGAGGGCCGCCCTGTGCGCGCGATCTTCGAGCCGCTCCAGGGCGGCGGCGTCCTGGCCGTGCTGGAGGACCTGTCCCTGTTGGCCCAGGCCGAAAAGCGCGCCGCCTGGCAGGAAGTGGCCCGGCGCATGGCCCACGAGGTGAAGAACCCGCTCACGCCCATCCAGCTCACCGCCCAGCGTCTGCTGCGCCGCTCCCGCGAGGGCCGCCTGGATCCCGAGGCCGTGCAGGAGGGCGCCGAGACGATCCTGGCGGAGGTGGCCAGCCTCTCGCGCCTGGTGGACAGCTTCAGCCGCTTCGCCCGGCTGCCCGTACCCCAGTTCGCGCCCTGCGATCCCGCCGAGCTCCTGCGGCAGGTGCTGGCCCTCTACGAGCCGAACCAGCCGGAGATCCGCTGGACCCTGAGCTGCCCGCCGGAGTCGCCGGGCGTCCTCTGGGATGGCGACATGGTGAAGCGGGCCCTCATCAACCTGGTGGACAACGCGGTGGCTGCCGTGGACGGCAAGGGGTCGGTGGCCCTGTCGCTCACGGTGGATCCCGACACCGAGGGCCTGCGCTTCAGCGTGGAGGATGACGGCACGGGGGTGCCCGAGGGCGATCGCGAACGGCTCTTCGAACCCTACTTCTCCACCAAGCGGAAGGGCACGGGGCTGGGCCTCGCCATCGTGCGCCGCATCGCCCAGGACCATGGCGGCGACGCGGATTACCAGCCATTGACGCAGGGCAGCCGGTTCAACCTGTGGTTGCCGAAGGGCCCGAAAGGCTGAGCGCCAGGAGGCGGAGGCAAGAAGTTACAGGGCCGACACCAGGGTGTGATCGGCACGCCTGAGCATGGCTCCAGTTGCCTGAAAACCAACCCTGGAGAATCCATGACGACTCACTTGCGCCTCGGGCGCCGGGCCCTCTGCCTGGCCCTGCTGGGCGGCCTCGCCTTCTCCCCTTGGGCCGAGGCCCGTCCCGTCCCCCCCTCCGAACGCCCCGGACGAGGGGCCGAGGGCGACCAGGCTCCCCCATCTGCTCCGGGGAATCAGATCCATAAACCGTCGCACATCCAGATCCTCTCCCAGCCCCTCAGCCAGACAAAGGCGATGGGGGACCCGGCCCAGTTCACGGTCGTGGCCGAAGGGAAACCCCGGCGGCTCCATTATCAGTGGTGGAAGGACGGGCAGCGGGTCGGCCAGGACGCGCCCAGCTACCTGATCCCGGCGACCGAAGCCCGGCACGCCGGGGCCTATGCGGTCACCGTGCGCAATCCCACCGGCAGCGTCACCAGCGATTCCGCGGTCCTGACGGTCAACCTCCCGCCGACGATCACGCTCCAGCCCGCGGCCCAGGCCGTCGACCAGGGGATGGGCGTGGCCTTCACGGTGGCCGCGGCGGCCGAAGGGAACGCGGCCCTGGGTTACCAGTGGCGCAAGGATGGCGCTCCGATCCCCGGCGCCACCGCCGCCACCTTCAGCCTGGCGGCCGTCACTGCGGCGGACGCGGGCAGCTACGAGGTCGTGGTCTCCAGCCTCCTGAACGGCACGGTCGCCTCGGTCACCTCGCTGGCGGCGATCCTCAAGGTGAACCTCCCTCCGACCATCCTCGTGCAGCCCCAGACGCAGACGGTCCGGCCCCCCGATGCGGTGACCTTCACCGTGACGGCCCGGGCGAACAACGGGGGATCGCTGGCCTATGCCTGGAAGAAGAACGGAGCGGTCCTGGACGGGGCGACTTCGGCTTCCTACACCGTGCCCTCCACCGAGTTCGCCCTGAATGCGGACACCTATTCCGTCTCCGTGAGCGAAGGCCATCTCGGCACGGAGAGCGAGCCGGTCCAGGCCCTGGCCTCGGTCCCCGCACCCACCTACGCCGGCGACCCCGTTCCGGTGCCGAGCCGGCCCCTGACGGTGCTGCCTTCTCTCCATGTGGATCCCGTGCAATTCCCCAACGGGGCCTTCCGGCTCGGCTATGACGAGGCCCTGAAGAATCCCGTGTGGACGGCCTATGTGAACTTCCCCGTGAGGGCCCCGTACCCGAATTCGACGGCGGACTACAAGGCGGACGGCCGCCTGGAGGCCCCCCAGGTGGGCAAGGATGACTACACCGGGATCTACACGGGCGGCGCCGGGTTCCCCGACAGCTATGACCGCGGCCATCAGGTGCCCCGGGCCGATGTGTCCTACCGCTACACCCCGGTGGCGGGCGACGACGCGACGATCATGAGCAACCTCGTCCCCCAGATCTCCCAGTTCAACCAGCAGACCTGGCAGAAGCTGGAAGATGCCATCGGCGGCACTCAGGGCGGCGCCACCAACGGGCTGACCTCCTTCAAGGGGCGAGTCTGGGTCTACACCGGATCCGTGTTTCCGGGCACCCCGGCCTGGTGGAACTCCAAAGTCACGCCCGGGCTCCGCATCGCGATCCCCGAAGCCTGCTACAAGATCGTCGTCCACGAGAAGACCCCCGGGCACCCCGAGGTGCTCGCCCTGCTGCTGCCCAACACCTGGGGTCTGACGAACAGCGCCGCCACCCTGACGGGGTATGTGACCTCGGTGGCCCGGATCGAGTCGCTGACAGGGCTCAACTTCTTCCCCAACCTGGCCGCCGTCGCCCCGGAGCTGGACATCCCCACCTGGAAGGCCACCGTGGATGTGCGCGGCTGGAAGGTCCCCTTCGAGCAGGCGACCGGGCCCAATGTCCACATGATCCAGCCCAGCTACGACACCACCGTCGAGGTGGGCAGCACGGTGACCTTCGAAGGTGCGGCCACGCCCGGCACCTCGGCGGGCACGGCCATTGCCGCGGCTAGCTGGACCTTCGGAGACGCCAGCCCCAGCAGCACGGGATTCTCGACGGCCCACCAGTACGCGAGTGCGGGCTCCTTCCAGGCGACCTTCACGGCCAGCGATGACCTCGGCACCAGCAACACCCTCACTCGGGTGATCCGGGTCATTCCGCCGGCCTCCAGCAATGGGGCGCCCACGACGATGCCGGCCGTGCTGGAAAATCAGGCCGCCACCACGGGGCAGGCCCTCACCGTGGCTTTCACGGTGGCCGACGACCGCACCCTGGCCGGCCTCGTCAAGGTGACGGCCACCTCCGACAACGCCACGCTGCTTCCGGCCAGCGGCATCCAGTCCGCCAACGCCTCGGGCGCCGTCACCCTGAGGCTCACCCCCGCGGCAGGTCAGGAGGGCGTGGCGACCGTCACCGTCACCCTCACGGATGGGGATGGCGCGACCTCGACCCGGACCTTCCTCCTCACGGTCAAGGCCGCGGCCACGAACACCCTGGTGGAAACCTTCGAGGCCGGGACCAAGACGGCCTACGCCGCCGCCAATGTGACCTTCGCCTCCGGCGTCTGGACCCTGGCCGATGCGCTGGTCGGCACCAGCGCCAGCGACCCGAAGAGCGACCTCAAGAGCCTCCGGGTGCGCAACGGTGTCGTGACCATGACCTTCGACTGGCCCAAGGGCGCCCAGACGGTGTCCGTCAACCACGCGAAGTACGGAACGGACGCCAATTCCACCTGGGAGCTGTACTACTCGGTGGATGGCGGAAGCACCTGGACTCTGGCCGGTCCGGCCGTCACGAGCAGCACGACGACGCTGTCGCAGGCCGTCTTCGTCCTGAACCAGCCGGGACCCATCCGGTTCGAGTTCCGGAAGGTCGGCGGCACGACCACCCGGTTCAATCTGGACGACTTCCAGATCCAGGGCTACTGACCGTCCCGGGTTTCATCGGCGAGCGGGATCCAAAGGATCCCGCTCGCCGTCATTCATGCCCGATCAGCTTCTGTGCCGGGAGCGCCGGCGCAGCCACAGCCCCACGGGCCCCAGCACCAGCCAGGCCAGCAGCACCATCTTGACGAGCGGGGACACGGGAACTCCGGCGGAGGCTTGCGACGCGAGGGATAGCCTCTCACGGGGCGACTTCCGGGAGCGGCCCGGGGGTCCCAAACCACGGGGTATGCTGGCCCCATGGAGAACCGGCAGACGGCATCGACGGGCACCTGCCTCATCGCAGGGTGCGGCTACACCGGCGCCCGGCTGGCGCGACGCCTGGCAGGCCGGGGTCCGGTGCTGGCCCTGGTGCGGTCGCAGGCTTCCGCCGCCGCGCTGACCACTGCGCTGGCCGCCGAGTTGACTCCGGAACTGTCGGCCGGCGGGCTCCAGGTGCAGGCCCTGGATCTGGATGCTCCCGGAGCCTTCGAGCCTCCCCGGGACCTGGAGTCCGTGCTGTACCTGGCGCCTCCGCCTGGCCAGGGCGAGGGCGATCCCCGGTTCCAGCGGTTCCTGGCGGGATTGGGCGGAGTCCGGCCGAAGGTGCTGGTCTACCTGAGCACCACCGGGGTCTATGGCGATGCGCAGGGCCAGGCCGTGGATGAAGCCACGCCCCCGGCGCCCGGCGATGCGGCCGGCCGTCGCCGCCTGGCGGCAGAGCAGGCGGCCTTCGCCTGGGGCGCAGAGCGCGGCGTCCGCGGTGTGGCGCTGCGCGTGGCCGGGATCTACGGGCCGGGTCGCCTGCCCTTGGAGCGGCTGCGGAGCGGCGAGCCGGTCCTGCGGCCCGAAGATTCAGGGCCCGGCAACCGGATCCAGGTGGAGGACCTGGTGGCGGCCTGTCTGGCGGCCCTGGACCGGCCCGTCGCCGGGGCGGTCAATGTGACGGATGGGGACCCCCGCAGCATCGGGGCTTTCCTGGAACTGGTCGCCCGTCTGGCGGGGCTCCCCGCGCCGCGCCGGGTGACCCTGGCGGAGGCGCGCAGGGAATTGAGCCCCGGCATGCTGGCTTTCCTCCAGGCTTCCCGGAAGGTGCTCAACCGGCGCCTGGTGGAGGACCTGGGCGTGACCCTGCGCTATGCGGACCCCGAGACCGGCGTGCGCGAGAGCCTGCGGGAGATGGGGCTGATCAGTACCGCAGGACGCTGAAGACCGGCAGCCCCTCGACCTTCTCGCGGCCGGGCAGGGAGGTCAGCTCGATGAACACCGTGAGGGCCACGGGCTGGGCGCCGGTGCGCTGCACCAGGCGCTGGGCCGCGGCCGCCGTGCCGCCGGTGGCCATGACATCGTCCACGATGAGCACCCGGTCGCCGGGGCCGAAGGCATCCGTGTGGATCTCCAAGGCATCGGTGCCGTACTCCAGGCCGTAGCCCTCCTTGTGGGTGGCCATGGGCAGCTTGCCGGGCTTGCGGGCGGGCACGAAGCCCACGCCGAGCTTCTGCGCCAGGGCGCTGCCGAAGATGAAGCCGCGCGATTCCAGGCCGAGCACATGGGTCGGCTGGAGGGTGAGCACGGGCTGGGCCATGGCCGCCACGGCCTCGCCGAAGGCCTCGGCGTTCGACAGCAGCGGCGTGATGTCGCGGAAGAGGATCCCCGCTTTCGGAAAATCCGGCACATCGCGGACATAGGAGGCAAGGGGGGCTGAGAGGGACATGGCTACCTGTAGATCTCAAAAGGATGGGGAAGGGAGGATCGCACATCCAGGCCGTCCCAGTCCAGCCGTCCCACGGCGGCGAAGGCCGGACCCTGGGCCAGGCGCGCCCGGAAGGCGGCCAGGGCGGCCTCCGGACCTTCGGCCTCCCCGGCCACGGAGCCGTCCGCCTCGTTGCGCACCCAGCCCGCCAGACCCAGGGCCTGGGCCTCCCGGGCGGCGAAGCGGCGGTAGCCCACGCCCTGGACCGCCCCGTGGACGCGAAAGGCGATCCGCATCGCTACCCGTTGAACGCCGAATCGAAGTCGGCCTGCCGCGCCAGGGTTTCCGGGCAGCCGAGGTCGAGCCGCAGCGGCGTCACGCTGGCGAAGCCCTCGAACACGGCACCGGCGTCGCTGCCGGGGGCCTTGGCGTAGGTGGGGCCCGCATCGCCGCCGATCCAGAAATAGGGTGTGTTGCGGGGGTCGGTGCGCCGCTCCACCAGGTCGTGGTAGGCGCGGCTGTCCTGGCTCGTGAGGCGGAAACCCTTGGGCTCGCCCTTCGGGAAGTTCACATTCCAGATGCGGTTGCCGGGCAGGTCCATGGCCTCCCAGCGCTCGAGGAAGCGCCCGATCCAGGGCTCGACCTGCTCCAGCGAGCCCGAGGGGTGGATGGAGAAGGCCGCGGCGCGCGCGCCCTGGAGGCGGCCCTCGAAGGCCGCGCCCACGGTGCCCGAGTAGAAGACATCCTCCCCCAGGTTGAACCCGTGGTTGATGCCCGACAGCACCCAGTCCGGCTTGCGGTCGAGCACCTCGCAGACGCCCAGCAGGACGCAGTCCACGGGCGTGCCGTCGCAGGCGTGGCGATCGGGGCCGATCTCATGCAGGCGGAGGATGTTGTGGAGGCTGAGGGCCGAGGAGATGGCCGAGCGGTTGCGGTCCGGGGCCACGGTGACCACGCGGCCGAAGCGGGAGGCCGCCCGGGCGAGGGCCGACAGGCCGGGGGCCCAGAGGCCATCATCGTTGGTAAGCAGGATCAGGCGTTCGGACATGCAATCAGTGTATCGCCCGGGATGGAAGAAGGATGCGAGGATGGGGCCATTCCCATGGATTCCGACCTCCCCCTCGATCCCTTCCCCGCCCTGGCGGCCGCGCGGCCGGACCTGGCCGCCGCCGACGGCCGGGCGGCGATCCTGGCCCGACTCCGTGAAAGGATCGTGGCCTTCGCGGCATCCCGGTATGCAGGCTCCCAGGCGGAGGACCTGGCCCAGGAGGTGCTGGTGCTGATCCACACGAAGTACGGCCATCTGGAGCACCTGGAGGATCTGCTGCCCCTGGCCTTCCAGATCCTGCGCTTCAAGCTGGCGGCCGCCCGGCGCAAGGCCGCGCGGCGCGGCGAATTCGACGCCGTGGATGTGGAGGTCTTCCCGCCGGCCTCCGACGCGCCGGATCCCGCGGCGGTCCTGGAGCGCAAGGAGCTGCTGGCCCGGCTCCTGGGCGGCATCGGCCGCATGGGGGAGCGCTGCCGGGAGCTGTTCCGCCTCAAGCTGCAGGGGCACAGCTTCCTGGAGATCCAAGGCCTGATGGGCGCCGGCAGCCTCAACACCATCTACACCTGGGACCACCGCTGCCGGAAACAGCTGCTCGAATCGCTGGGCGGAAGCTGGGACGGATCCGGCGGAAGGGGGACGCCATGAAGCACGCCGAGGCCGAAAAGCTGCTGGGCGGCTACGCCATGGGAACCCTCACCGAGACCGAGCGGCGCACGCTGTTCGAGGCGGCCCTCGAGCACCAGGATCTCTTCGATGTGCTGGCCGATGAGGAGGCCCTGCGGGAGCTGCTGGCCGACCCGGCGGCCAGGGCCCACCTGCTATCGGCCCTGGCGCCGGGGGCCCCGCCGAAGGTCGTGCCCTTCTACCGCCATCCGGGACTCATCGGCGCCGCGGCCAGCCTGATCGTCGCGGCCACGGCCGGGCTGGCCTACCTGCGCAGTCCGGGGACCCCACCCCCGGCAGCGCGGCAGGACACGGCGAAGGCCGCCCCCTCCGGTCCGGCGAAAGCCGTCGAAGGGCCCGTTCCGGCACCGGCCCTAGCTCGGCCCCCGGCTCAGGCCCAGGCCCTGCTGCCATCCCAGGCGGCACCCGCGCGGAAGGTGGCTCCGGTGGCCGCACCCGATGAGCTGGCCTCCCCGCGCCCGGTCGCGGCGCCACCGCCCGCTCTGGCGCCAGTCCCAATGCCCGCCTCGCGGGTGGCCCCGGCGGAGGTCCCCGTCGGGAGGGAGGATGCCGCCCGGGAGGATCGGGCCAAAAAGGCCGAGCGGGCCCGTCCCGTCGCCACGGCCGCCGCTCCGGCTCCCGCTGCCGCGGTGGTGGAGGTCCTGGGCCAGGCCGCCGGGGCCCCTGCGATGGCGAAGGCCATGGCCTCGGACCGGGCGGAGCTGAATGCGGTCGAGCGCGCGGGGGCCGGCCCGGCGCCGACCTGGAGCCTGGAGCTCCAGCCCGACGGAATCACCCGGGTGCTGGTCACGGCCGCGCGGGAGGCGGAAGTTGCGGTCCTGCGGCGGACGGCTTCCAGCGTCGAGGTGCTGAAACTCCGGGTGATCGAGGACCGACCCCAGGCCCTGGTCCGTTGGGTCGGCCAGGTCCGCCTGGGGCCGGGTGATGCCCTCGACCTGTACCTGACGAAGGGCCCGGTGGCGGACCCGGCGAAGCTGCCGGAAACGGGCCCCGTCGAGGGTTTCCGGGCGCGGATCCATCCGGCCGAGAAAAAAGATGCGCCCCGCTGAAAGGGCGTTCCGGCTGGCGGCATTCCCCTCTGAACCGCGCCATTCCGGTGCGGCCCATCCGGGAGAACCCCATGTCGCTGCGCCGGTCCACCACCACCCTGCTCGCCTGCTGCGCCGGGCTCACCGTGTCCGTCCCGGGGGGCGCCCAGGCCCGCAGCCGGCCCTCCTCTGTGCGCCAGAGCCCTCCCCAGGGCGGAGAACCGGCCGAGGCCACCCTCTCCCCCTACTTCTTCGTGAAGGGCGAGGGTGGCGCCGTGGATCAGCTGCCGCTGAAGGCCACCTCCGCCAAGGTGGCCATCGCGGGAGTCATCGCCGAGGTGACGGTGACCCAGGTCTACCGGAACACCGGGACGAAACCCCTGGAGGCCGTCTATGTCTTCCCCGGCTCCACGCGCTCGGCCGTCCACGGCATGACCATGCGCATCGGCGAGCGGGTGCTCAAGGCCCAGATCAAGGAACGCGGCCAGGCCCGGGCCGACTACGAGCAGGCGAAGCAGCAGGGCCGCAGCACCTCCCTGCTGGAGCAGCACCGGCCCAATGTCTTTCAGATGAATGTGGCGAACATCCTGCCTGGCGACGAGATCCGCGTGGAGTTGTCCTACACCGAGCTGCTGGTCCCCACGGACGGCACCTACCGCTTCGTCTATCCCACGGTGGTGGGCCCGCGCTATGCCGGGAAGGGGGGCACGGATTCAAGCACGGGCGAACGCTGGGTGGCGAATCCCTACACGCATGCCGGCGAGAAGCCGGCGGCCACCTTCGATCTGGAGCTGAAGCTGTCGGCGGGGCTGCCCATCCAGCGGATGGTCTGCGGCACCCACAAGACCGCCATCGCCTATGACGGCCGGACCGAGGCCACCCTGAAGCTCGACCCCTCGGAAAGCCAGGGCGGCAACCGCGATGTCATCGTCCAGTACCAGTTGGCGGGGGGTGCGGTGCAATCCGGGTTGCTGCTGGATCAGGGGAAGGAGGAGAACACTTTCCTGCTCATGGCCCAGCCGCCCAAGCGCGTGGCTTCCAAGGACATCCCGCCCCGCGAGTTCGTCTTCATCATGGATGTCTCCGGCAGCCAGATGGGTTTTCCCATCGAGATGTCGAAGGTGCTCATGAAGGAGATGATCCAGGGCCTGCGGCCCCAGGACCTCTTCAATGTGATGGTCTTCGAGGGCAGCTCGGCGTTCTGGTCGCCCTCGGGATCGCTGCACGCCACGCCTGAAAACGCCCAGCAGGCCCTGGCCTTCGTGCGCTCGCAGAACGGCGGCGGCGGCACGGAGCTCGGCAGCGCCCTGCGGCGCGCCCTGGGCCTGCCCCGGGTGCCGGGCATCTCGCGCACCTTCGTGGTGTCCACCGACGGCTACATCAGCGCCGACGGCCAGGTGTTCGACCTCATCCGGAAGAACCTCGGCTCGGCCAACCTCTTCACCTTCGGCATCGGCACCTCCGTCAACCGCCACCTCATCGAGGGCATGGCCCACGCGGGGCAGGGCGAGGCCTTCGTCATCACCCGACCCGAGCAGGCCGCGGCCGAGGCCGAGCGGTTCCGGGCCTATGTCTCCTCCCCCGTGCTCACCAACCTGAAGCTCACCACGAATGGATTCCACATCCAGGACCTCGAGCCCCTGCAGCTGCCCGATGTGCTGGCGGACCGGCCTGTGATCTGCCTCGGCAAGTGGACCGGCGAAGCGAAGGGCACGGTCACGCTGTCCGGTATGAGCGGCGCCGGGCCCTGGAGCCAGACCTTCGAGGTGGGCAAGGTGAAGGGCCGCGAGCACAGCGCCCTGCGCCAGCTCTGGGCCCGCCAGCGCATCCAGATGTTGTCGGACTACGACCAGTTCGGCCAGGACGAAGGCCGCAAGGCGGAGGTTACCCGCCTGGGCCTCGCCTACCACCTGCTCACGGCCCACACCTCCTTCGTGGCCGTGGATACGGTGATCCGGAACGCAGGTGGACCCTCCACCACGGTCACCCAGCCCCTGCCGCTGCCCGAAGGCGTGTCCGACGCCGCCGTGGGGGGCCTGCAGGCCCAGGCGGTGGCCTACGCGCCCGCGCCCATGATGAAGCTGGCTTCCCCGGCCTCCGCGGTGGTGGAAGTCCTGGCCCAGGACCGGGCCCGGCGGGAGGTGAAACAGGCCGCTCCCCGTCTTCGCATCCTGGCCTTCTCGGGCTTCACGGGGACTTCGGATCCCAGGAGCCTGCGGGGCGAGCTGGAGGCCCGGCTGCAGGACCCGGCCCTGGTGGCCGCCCTGGCGGGCCTTCCGGCCGGCACCGAGCTGGCCGTGAAGGTGGACCACGCCGGACAGGTGGTCTCCGTGACCTTCGACCAGGCCTTCCCCGGGGCCGCGAAAGCCAAGGCCCTGATTCTGGCCTGGCGCCTGCGGAGCTGGACCGGGGGCCTGGCGGGGAGCCTGGAACTCAGCCTCAGCCTGAATCCCTGATCAACACCTGTCTACCCGCGCCCCCCTGGCCTCCAGGGGGGCGCGCTGGCGTACGGCCCCGAAGGGGGTACCTTCGGACCATGCGAAGGCAGCTGGGGGTGCTCTTGATGCTCACCTTCGGGGGTTGCGATCCGGAACCCGCCCGGCCGGCCGTCCCGGCGGAGACGGCCTTCGCCGAGGCCCGGGTGCGCATGGTGCGCGACCAGATCGCCGCGCGCGGCGTCACGGACGCGCGGGTGCTGGCCGCCATGGCGCGGGTGCCCCGGCATGAGTTCGTGCCCGCCGGTCAGCGGAGCGAGGCCTACGAGGACTGGCCCCTGCCCATCGGCCATGGCCAGACCATCTCCCAGCCCTACATCGTGGCCTTCATGACGGCGGCGCTGGCTCCGAAGCCCGGAGACCGCGTGTTGGAGATCGGCACGGGATCGGGCTACCAGGCGGCGGTGCTGTCAGGTCTGGTGGCGGAGGTCTTCACGCTCGAGATCGTGGTCCCTCTGGCCCGCCGCGCCGAGGCCGACCTCCAGCGACTGGGCTATGGGAATGTGAAGGTCCGGGCTGGAGACGGCTACCTCGGCTGGCCCGAGGCGGCACCGTTCGACGCCATCATCGTGACCTGCGCGCCCGACCAGGTGCCCCAGACCCTGGTGGACCAGCTCAAGGTGGGCGGCCGGATGATCATCCCGGTGGGCCGGGCGCTCGGGGCCCAGGAACTCTACCTGCTGCGCAAGCGGCCCGCCGGGCTCGAAACCCAGGCCGTGCTGCCCGTCCGGTTCGTGCCGATGGTGCCCGGGGCACCCTCCTGAGGCGCTTTCGGCGGCCTGGGGAGCATCCGATTGTGGTTTGATCAGAGTCGACCGGGGAGGGCGCAATGCAGGTGGATGCCGCAGATCAGCTGAGACGGCTCCTCGAAAACATCCCCGGTCTGGAGGTCGAAGTCGGACTGATGACAGTGGGCGGCCGGGTGGAGAGCCTGGCGCGCCTGATCCGCAAGTACGAGCAGCTGCACGGGGGCGACATCCAGGTTCTGAGAGAGGGCCTTGCTGTCGGGGAGCCCGAGGCCACGCGGAGGCTGGCCCACTCCCTGAAGGGGGCCGCCGGATTCCTGGGGTTGACCTCGATCCAGGCCCTCGCCGGAGCGCTCGAGGCGGCGCTCCGCCCGGAGGGGCCCTCCGGTGAGATCGAGGGCCTGCTGGCCGCCTTCGAAGGGGAGAATGACCGGGTCTGCGCTGCGATCCGGGCCCTTCCCGCGCCGGAATAGCTCGGACGCTCGAACGCAGGGACCCCCGTACGCCGGAGCCGGATTAGAGGCGGATCACCGCCACGACTTCGTTGCCGGTGCCCAGGTAATCCAGGCGATCGAACCAGACCTGCCTGGACATGGCGATCCCCCGGCCATGGAGGTGGAAGGCGCGCTCCGGGCTCAGTTCCAGGTAGTCCCGCCACTCGAACCCCGGGCCCTCGTCGCGGATGCGGAACCGGATCTCCCCGTCCACCCGCTCAAACGAGATGGTGGCCTGCTTCCCCACATGCTCGGGCAGCGCGAGCCGGTGGGCGATCTCCTCCTTCCAGCGGTCCTCGGCAAGGAGGCGGGACTTCCCGGCGTAGGTGATGCCGAGGTTGCCGTGTTCGATGGCGTTGAGCATCAGCTCGGAGAGCCCGCCGACGGCCCGCTCCGGATTCGGGGTGGCCTTGGCAATCACGGTGGCGAGGTCCCAGGCCTGCTCCGGGGTCTGGAAGGTGAACTGGGCGGTGGCCATGCAGGCCAGGGCCCGGGTGGCCTGCTGGGCGTCCAGCTGGAGCTTCCGGTAGCCCCGGCGATCCCGGGCCGCGGCGCCGACGATGGCCAGCAGGGCCTGGGCAGTGAAGGGCTTGGTCAAGTAGTAGTAGGCCCCGGCCCGCAGCCCCTCCACGATGTCCCGGTCGCTGGAGAGCGCGGTCTGCATGATGACCGAGGCGCGGATGGGGGTGGACCGGGCCTTGAGCCGCCGCAGGATCTCGATGCCGTCCATGTCCGGCATCACCCGGTCGAGGAGGATCACATCGAACTCATCGGGATGCTCGGAGATGGCCCGCCAGGCCTCCGCGCCGCTCGATACGCCGGTCGTTTCGTAGCCTTCGAATTGGAGGTTCTCGACGAGGGCCTCGAGGTTGATCGGCTCGTCTTCGACGACCAGTACGCGGGTGGCTTCCATAGGGGTGTCCTGATGAGGAGGGTTCATGAAAACACAGAAGATCCGGCTTTCATCCCCTCCTTCTCGGATTCATCCCCGCCCCGGGTGACAATTGGCGCTCTTTCGGTCGGCTTTTGTCGCCTGGGCCGGGGTAAACGGGGGGGCGGAAAAGGGAACGAGGCGGTATTCGGCGCCGACCCCCGGGCGGGATTCGACCGGCATCTGGCTGCGCCAGCCGCCGGTCTCGCTCCGGCGTGCCATCAAGGCACGCCTCCACGATCCCACCCGGAGGTGGATGGTGCTCCGTATTTGGCGCCGACTCCTCGGGGCGGGGATTCGAACTGCGTCTGGCTATGCCAGCCGCCGGTCTCGCTCCGGCGTGCCATCAAGGCACGCCTCCACGATCCCACTCGGAGGTTCGAATCCCTTCGGGCGAAGGGGTAGCACACCAAAAGGGCCCTCTTCCGAGGGCCCCTTTGGTGTGTTTTGGTCGGCGCGAGAGGATTCGAACCTCCGACCCCTACCACCCCAAGGTAGTGCGCTACCAGGCTGCGCCACGCGCCGTGAACTATTGACTGTAGACGCATCTGAGGGGCAGGTCAACTCTTCGGTGGCGCGGACAGGCGTTCGTACAGGGCCTTCACGGACTTGAGGATGGGCTGCAGGTCGGAGCTGGTGCGGAGGAGCCTGGGAAAGGCGGCCTTGGGCTTCTGGACGGGGGCGGCGGGCAGCTCGTCGGCTTCGAGGCCCAGGTCCAGGCGCTGCACCAGGTGGCCGTGGGCCAGCAGCTCGGCGCAGTCGGCCACGGTGAGGCCCTCGGCCAGCCAGGCCTTGATGCGCTTCAGGCGCGGCAGCTCGTCGACATGGTAGTAGCGGAGGTTGCCCTTGCTGCGCCGGGGCTTGATGTCGGGGATGACCTCCTCCCAGTAGCGCAGGTCCTTGGGGCCGACGCCGATCAGGGAAGCCGCTTCGCCGATCTTGAACCACTTCTTGTCCGTCATCGCGGCACCGCCTAGCTCTCCCTGGGCTCGATGCCCAGGGCCTTGAGGCGCTTGTAGAGGTTGGAGCGGTCCACGCCGACGCGCTCAGCCACGCGGGTCATGTTGCCGTTCTGGAGGCGCATCTCCCGCTGGAGGTATTGGGCCTCGAACCAGTCGCGGGCCTCTTTCAGGCTGGGGAATTCGGGGAAGGAGAAGGGGTCCTGCTCCGCGAGATGGCGAGCGGCGAGAGGGCCCAGGTCCCGGGGGCCGATCTCGTTGCCGCGGCCCAGGATGACGGCGCGCTCCATGAGGTTCTTCAATTCGCGCACATTGCCGGGCCAGTCGTGGCGCAGCAGGGTGTCCTTGGCTTCGGGGCCCAAGTGCTTGGGGGGCCGGCCGTACTGGCGGCCGATGCGGCTGATGAAGGCCTCGGCCAGGGGCAGGATGTCCTCGGGGCGTTCGCGCAGGGCCGGGATGCGCAGGGGCACCACGGCGAGGCGGAAGTAGAGGTCCTCGCGGAAGCGCCCCCGGGAGATCTCCCCGGGCAGGTCCTTGTTGGTGGCGGCGATGACCCGCACATCCACGCCCACGGCGCCGCCCCCGCCCACCGGTTCCACCCGGCCCTCCTGGAGGGCGCGCAGCACCTTGGCCTGGGTCTTCAGGGACATGTCGCCGATTTCGTCGAGGAAGAGGGTGCCGCCGTCCGCCTCGCGGAACTTGCCCTTCTGGTCGCGTACGGCGCCGGTGAAGGCGCCCTTCTGATGGCCGAACAGCTCGCTCTCGATGAGCTCTTCGGGAATGGCCGCACAGTTCACTTCGATGAAGGGGGCGTCCTTGCGTGGGCTCTGCAGGTGCAGCAGGCGGGCCACCTCCTCCTTGCCGCTGCCGTTCTCGCCCGTGAGGAGCACGCGGCCCTCGGTGGGCGCCACCAGCGCCACATCGGCCATGAGGCGCTTCATGGCGGGACTGTCTGCCAGGAAGAAACGGCCGCTTTCCACCTCGGCGAGCAGGCGCTGGTTCTCCCGCTCCAGTTGGGATTGGCGGAGGGCGTTGCCGGTCACCAGGAGCAGGCGGTCCAGGTCGATGGGTTTTTCGAGGAAGTCGAAGGCGCCCAGCTTGGTGGCCTGCAGGGCCGTGTCGATGCTGGCGTGGCCCGAGATCATCACCACGGGCAGGTCGGGGCGGATCTGCTTGGCCTGCTTCAGCGTCTCCAGGCCATCCTGACCCGGCAGCCACACATCCAGCAGCATGAACTGGATGCCCTCACCGTCGGGGTTGTGCAGCAGGTCGATGGCCTGTTCGCCGCGTTCGGCCTTCACCACCTGATAGCCCTCGTCCTTCAGGGCTTCGCCCAGGGACCGCCGGATTCCCGGCTCGTCATCCACCAGGAGGATGGTGATGGGGGCGCGCATGATTCCATGCTGGACGCGGGCCAAGCCTTTGTCCAGCAGCAGGTTGCCTAGATTTCTCCCAATGCCCTCTCGGTTTCGGGCAGTAGGGCGGCCGCCAGTTCCCCCGCGGCCAGATAGTAGGGGTGGGCGGCCACCTGGGGCAGCTGGTCTGCCACGGCCTGCACGAAGGGACGCAGGTGGACCCGTATGAGACGCTGGGCCAGCGCCACGAACGGGTCGCGTTCCGCCAGGTCCCCCTCGATCACCTGCCCCAGGAGGAAGCTCAGGCAGGCGAACTCCAGGCCCAGGTGGTCCGGGGGGATGGTGAGATCCTCCTGGAGGCTGATGTCGGCCTCGTCGTAGAGGGCCTGGAGGGGGCCGAGCACCTCGGGGGCCATGAGGTGCCCCCGGGCCTGGACGGATTCGAAGAGGTGGACCGTGTCCGCATCCTTGGCATGGAGGAAGAGCCGCGCATATTCCACGGGCTGTTCCTGGGACGAAAGCGTGTGCTGCGACATCTGCTGCAAGGGGCCTGCGAGAGAGGGGCCAGGGTCCCGGTTCAACAGGTCTTCCAGGGCTTCCTTCAGGTCCGCCTCGGGCTCCAGGAAGGCCTCGGCGAGGATCTGGGCGAGGTCTGCCAAGAGGGCGAGCGACATGGGGGCTCCTTCAGTGCAGCATCCCCATCTTGTGGAAGCTGCTCACCTGGCCAGCGTAGACGAAGAGGTAGCGCAGGAGGAAGCCGCCGAAGAGCACGAGCCCCGAGGCGGCCAGGGCGAGGTTCCGGCTGCCGTGGAAGGCGTGCCCTTTGAGCAGGCTGGGAGCCAGTTCGTAGACCTCGATGCCCAGGGGCGTGAGGAGCCCCAGGCCCAGGAAGAAGACCCAGAACACCACCGTGTACGGGCCACCCAGAATGAGCCAGAGCGCCTGCTTCACGGCCAGCACGGAGAGCGTCCCGTGGATGAGGTAGGGGAGGATGATGAAGAGCTCCAGCACGATGAACACGATGTCCAGAGTGATGAGGAACTTGGTCTCGTGGGTCTCGATGGGGTTCTTCGGGTCGAGCACCATGGCCAGCAGCAGGGCCGCCGCGCCGCTGGAGAGGGCCGAGAACAGGAACATCTGGGCCACCAGGTTGGTGTTCCAGAACGGGCGTGCGGATACGGCGCCGAGCAGCACACCGGTGTAGATGCCCACGCCGATGGCGAAGGGGAAGCCGATCATGGCGAGGGTCTTGCGATGGCCTGAGAGATCCACATTCAGCCGGTGGACCTGCTTCCAGGTGGGCGGCACCTTGCTGAACAGCTTCTGCCGCCAGTCCTCGGGCAGCCAGGCGAAGCCGTAGACGAACGCGATCAGCGTGAAGAGGGTGAGAAGCCAGCTGCCGATGGACATGGGGCTCTCCCAGCGGAAGTGCATGAACAGCTTGTAGAAGCGGTACCAGTTGCCCAGGTCGAGGATGAGCAGGGCCGAGCCGATGGCCACCGGCCAGGGCGCCAGCAGGGCCCCCATGCGGGCGATGCGGGGGTAGGCGGGCTGGCCGTCCACCTCCAGGTAGTTGGCGAGGCCTGCGGCGAAGAAGAGCCCGGCGGACAGGCCGCCCAGGAACAGGTAGACCACGATGAGGAGACCCCAGTTGAACTCGTGCATATCAAGCTCCTAGAGCAGGTAATAGAGTTGGGGGCCATTGCCCGTCTGGGGTTCCTTCACGCGGTAGCGCCGCGTGGCGAGCAGCTCGTGCACCCGGCTGGCGGGATCTTCCAGGTCGCCGAAGACGCGCACCTTGGAGGGGCATGTCTCCACACAGGCCGGGATGGTGCCCTTGTCGATCCGATGGCTGCAGAGGGTGCACTTGTGGACCGTGCCGCTGGCCTCGTGGAAGTAGCGGGCGTCGTAGGGGCAGGCGATCATGCAGTAGCGGCAACCGATGCACTCGTCGTCGTTGACCAGCACGATGCCGTCCTTGCGCTGCCAGGAGGCCCCGGTGGGGCAGACCCGCACGCAGGAGGGATGCTCACAGTGGTGGCACTGCTCCGGCTCGAAGTCGATGCGGAGCTTGGGGTATTCCCCCTGCCGGTCTTCGTTGATCCAGTTGCGGAAGTTCCCGACCGGAACCTCGTTTTCGGCCTTGCAGGCGACGGCGCAGGCTTTGCAATTGATGCATTTCCGCGAGTCGATGACGAGGGCGTAGCGCTTCTTCTTGATGGCCATGGTCCACCCTCCTCAGGCGTTCGCGACTTTGACGAAGGTTTCGTGGAAGGCGGCATTGCCCGACACCTTGTCCCAAGCGGTCTCGAGGATCACCGCATCGCTGGCGCCCACCTGGTAGACCAGGCTCTGCATCTTCGATTTCTTGCCGAAGCCGTGCAGCATGAACACGCAGTCGGGGCGGATCTCCTCGGTGACGCGGGCCTTGAGCTTCACGCTGCCCACGCTGCTGGTGACCGTGAGGGTGGATCCGGTCTTGATCCCGAGGCGCTCGGCGGGCTTCGGGTTGATCCAGAGGTCGTTCTCCTTCATGAATTCGTTCAGCCAGACATTGTTCGACTGGTTGGCGTGGGTGAAGTAGCCCACACGGCCGAGGATGAGGCGGAACCGGTCGCCGGGCGGCTGGACTGGCGCGGCGTAGACGGGCAGCGGGTCATGGCCGGCTTCCTGGAGGCGCTCGGAGAACAGCTCGATCTTCCCGGTCTTGGTCACGAAGCGGTGATCGGGGGTCAGGGTCTTGCCGTAGCTGGGCTGGCCGCTGGCGGCCCACACGCCGTGCTTCTTCATGTGCTCGGCGGCCATGGGGATGGGCAGATCCCTGAACTCCGCCTCCACCCACTGCTCGATGGTGTAGTCGAAGTAGTCGCCGAGACCCAGGCGCTTGGCCAGGCCCTGCACGATGTCGAGATTCGGCTTCGTGTCGTGGATGGGCTTCACCACCTGTTGGCGGTAGACCACGGCGGGCCAGATGCCCGGCATCACCTCCACCGGATCCGTGCGCTCCAGGTAGGCGCTCTCGGGGAACACCACATCGGCATACCAGGCCATGTCGCTCATCTGGACATCGATCACGCCGATGAAGTCCATTCCTTCGATCATCTTCAGCGTCTTGGCCTGGTCGGGCATGGCGTTCAGGGGGTCCTGCTTGTAGACCATCCAGGCCTTGATGGGATAAGGCTTCCCACTGAGCACATTCTCGCGCAGCTTCAGGTAGACGCCGTCGCCCTTGGCGGCCAGGGGGAAGTGCTTTTCGATCTCGTCGACACGGGGCGCCTTGGGCTCGTCCCAGGGCATGAATAGGAACTCGCCCTTGGGCAGCTTGGCGTTGGGCACCATGCCGCCGGGCTGGTCCCAGTTGCCGATGATGGCGTTGAGGATGGCCTGGGCGCGGCGCATCTGGAAGTCGTTCTGGTACCACGAGGAGCGGCGTCCTGCGTAGTAGAGGGCGCGGGGCGCGGCATCGGAGAACTCCCGGGCGATGCGGATGATGTCCTTCGCCGGGATCTCGGTCTCCTGCTCAGCCCACTCGGGGGTGTACGGCTTCACATGCTCGGCCAGCTGATCGAAGCCGGTGGTGTAGGCGGCGACGAAATCCTTGCTGTGGCGGTTTTCCTTGATGATCACATGGATCATCGCGAGGATGAACGCGAGGTCGGTGCCGGGTTTGATGGGGTACCACTCGTCGGCCTTGGCCGCGGTGACGGTGAAGCGGGGATCGAGATAGACCAGCTTGGCCTTGCGCTCCATCACCCCGCCGATGAGATCCATGGTGTCGGGCGTGATGATGCTCTCGAAGCGGTTCGCGCCGGACATGATGACGAACTTGCTGTTGAGCAGGTCGAAGCTGGGGACGGTGCCGAAGGTGGCGCTGTAGGCCAGGTTCACCGAGGCCAGGCAGAGGGTGGGGTGGCGCACGAGGTTGGGCGAGCCGAAGGCCAGGCCCAGGTTCTTGAAGAAGACTTCCTGGAAGCCCTCGGTGGAGGACCAGAGGGTGCTTTCGGGACCGTACTTCGACTTGGCTTCCGCCAGCTTCTTGGCGGCAAAGTCGAAGGCCTCGTCCCAGCTCACGGGCTTCCACTTGCCTTCACCCCGGGCCCCCACGCGGATCATGGGCTGCTTGAGGCGGTCGGGATCGTAGACTTGCTTGATGGCCGCATTGCCGCGGGCGCACAGCATGTCGCGGGACTTCGGGTTCTCGGGATTGGGATTCAGCTTCTTGACGAGGCCCCCCTCGACCACGGCGATGGCCGAGCATTTGTTGGGGCACAGCTCACAGGTCGTCGGGACTTCCCGGCGGTCGTCGGAGGCCGTCCGGCCCTTCTTGAAATACCGGAGGCATCCCGCCTGGCTGGCGGTGACGGCTCCGGCGGCGGTGGCGCCGGCGGCCTTCAGGAACAGGCGGCGGTCCATGCGAGTGGTTCCCATCGGGATCTCCCAGGAAGGACGAAGGCCGGGCCGGAGGGTTGCCCCTCCGGCCCGGTGGGGCGGTGTCTAGAACTTGACCTCGATGGAGGCGTAGGTGGACTTCACCGAGGCGGGGAAGCCGTACTGCAGCATCGGGTTCTTGTTCAGGTCGTAGGCATCTTCCCAGCTCTGGCCGGGCATGGAAGGCCCGGGGCTGATGTGCCAGCCGCTGAAGGCGTGGCTGTATTTGTAGTCCAGGAAGCCCAGGCGGAAGGCGGCGTTCTTGGCGAACTGCCAGTGGATGTAGCCTTCCCACACATCGCCGCGGGTGCCGAGTTTCTCGGTGGCTTCCCCGGTGGCGGGGCTGTAGGTCCACCAGCGCGGGGACCCGTGGTTGAACTCGGCGCCGAAGCCGAGCTTCTCGGTGGCATCCCAGCGCATGCCCACATAGTAGGCGCTGGCGGTCTGGCTCTTGTTGGCGTCGCCCAGGAGGCCGCCGAATCCGGCGAGCTGCTGAGTCTGGCCGCCGAAGGCCGCGGGCATCGTCCAGTAGGCGCCGTACTGGCTCATCTTCCCGTTGGGCAGGCTCTTGATGTGGCCGTAGCTGGCGAAGTAGGTGAAGCTGTCGCCGACCTTGTGCTTCCAGGTGGCGGTCCACTGGTCGATGTCGCCCAGGTTGTTGGTGGCGGTGACATATTGGATCGCGGGCATGCCGCCCATGCCGGGCATGGCAGGCACGGGGAAGTTGTTGGTGCTGCCGAAGGGGATGTCCGTGAGGTTGCCCATGCGGTTGTAGCCGATGTAGAGGTTCGTGCTGCTGACCGTATCGCCGATCTGGAAGAGCAAGGGCATGTCGTACATGGCGCCCAGCACGGTGCTGTCCTTGAGGGGGCCGATGCTGGCGACCTGCAGCGTGGCGGCCGAGGCATTGGGACCCTGGGGCGTCCAGTTCACATTGGTGAAGTTGAAGCCCACGGGGGCCGCGCTGGCCTTCACATTGCCGCCGCCGCCGAAGCCGGACTCGTAGCCCACGCCGTAGCAGAGGCCCAGCAGCGTTCCTTCGGGCAGGCCGAGCTTGTCGAGGTGGAACTTGAAGCCGATGCCATCCACCATGGCGTTCACGGCCAGGGCCTGCGGGGTGGCCTGGCGCTCCACGCCGTCCTTCACTTCAAACGGCGGCCCGTCCGAGGTGTTCTGGCGGCCGATGGAGAGGACGCCCACCGGGAAGTCATAGACGAGGCTGGCGCGCTCGACGCGGAGCACATCCGTACCCGGCACCTTGGCGCTGTTGAACGAGTTCTGGACGGTGTTGGGCGAGCCGTTGAAGGTGGGGACATCCGCGCCGCCATGGACCTTGTACATCGTCAGGCGGCCCATGATCTTGGCGTGCTCGTTGATGGTGATGCCCAGCTTGAGGCGCAGGCGGGTGGACCACTGGACGGAGTTGGTCCAGTCCTGGGCGGGGGAGTTCTGCGTGAGGGGCACGAAGGGGTACGCGTAGCCCGGAGGCAGAGGGCCGGGATAGCCGGCGCTCTGGGCGAAGCCCATGAACTGCTGGTAGGGCTTGAAGTGCCACTCGCTGGACTCGAAGCGGGTGCGGAGATCGCCGCCCCACTGGATGTTGTCGCCGGCGACCTTGGTCTCGACCTTGACCAGACGGGCATCGACTTCCTGCGCGGCGGCGGCCTTCTCCTCGATGGCCTTCAGCTGCGTCTTGAGCTGCTCGATCTGCTTCTGCAGGTCCTCGTTGGACTGGGCGCTCAGGGCCGCGGGCGCCAGCATGGCGACCAGGGCGAGCATGATGCGGGAGGGTTTCATGGAAGCTCCGGGGAAGGGTTCAGGGCAGAACGCACAAGCGGCTCAGCCGCCGCAGGTTTCGGGCTGCGGGGAGTCGGAGGCGTGGTTCACGAGGAAGGTCTGGACATCCTTGACCTGCTCGGGCTTCAGCAGGCCGTCGAGCTTCTCCGCGCCCTTCTTGTGCTTGCCTGCTGCGAAATAGGCCTTCCACTGGGCCTGGGTCTTGGAGAGGGGCGTGATCTCCTTGGCGCTGCCGCCCGGGGCGTGGCAGGACTTGCAGCTCTTCTTGAAGAAGAACTTGCCCTTGGTGTCGCTGCCGCCCTGGGCGGCCAGCGAGGCCGATAGCGCCGCGACCACGGCGAGGAGCTTCAGGGTGTTCCGCATGGAGCACATCCTTTCTGGGGGAGAGTTGGGGGCAGGGCGACGCCATCCCAGGGCGGGAGGACGCTGGGTTCCGGGATTCCGCGGCGCCTCGGAGGAGGGGCGCGGAAGGATCTTGCCATTGAGGATGATCGGGTGGATAACGAGGTCAAGTCGTTCGTGACTATGATCACTATTAATTAAATAACCACTAAGTAATTTGATTCTAAACCCTCAGTTGGCATGGATCTGGAGCCTTCCTGTCGGTCGGAGGCAGGGCTGCTATCGTGGGGATCCGAGGTTGGCCCCATGGATGAATCCCGTTCCCTCCCCACGCCCGAGCAGGATGCCGCCGTGACCCCTGTGATGGGCCCGGCGCTGAAGCGGCAGGTGCTGGTGTGCACCTCCAAGAGCTGTTCCGCCAACGGCTCCGAGGCGGTGCTGGAAGCCTTCAAGGCCCACCTGATCGATGAGGGGCTGCTGTTCTACAAGGGCAACCGGGAAGGCGAGGTGCAGTGCCTCCACTGCGGCTCCGTGGGCTTCTGCGCCATCGGACCCGCCGTGCTCGTGTATCCCGACGGCATCTGGTACGCCCATGTCACCCCCGCGGATGTGCCCGAGATCATCGAAAGCCACCTGAAGGGCGGCGTGCCGGTGGAGCGGCTGGTGCGCAAGCGCCTGGGTTAGCGGCCGGGCTGGCGGTCGGATTAGCTTCCCGCCTCGAACTCGCGCCGTTCTTCCGGGGTGTCCACATCGATCCACTCGGGCCCGTCGCAGGGCAGGAGGAGATGGGGAAGGGCTTCTGCCAGGGCCACGAGGGATCGGTGCGGGGCCGCGGCGAGGCGGGGCCTGAAACGGTCCGGGAGCCACCCGCCGAGGGGCTGGAGGTGGCCCCCGTGCTGCGCCAGCACCCAGCGGGCGGCCTCGGGATCCGCGCTTTCGGCCCGCTGCGCCCAGGCCTCGAGCCGGGCCGGGGTCCAGCGCACCTGGTCGCAGGCCACCACCCACCACCGCCGGGGTGAGGCGGCCTCGGTCAAAGCCCAGGTCCGCAGAGCCGCGGCCGGGCCCTGGCGCGGATCGTCAAAGACCGGCAGGTCGGGTCGATCGGGCAGGAGGGCACCGAGCACCCGGATCGGCGCCCCTGGGAACACGGACTCGAAGACCCGCACCAGGTACCCTCCCCAGCTGCCGCCATCCGGGTGCGTCAGCGCGTGCTTCGCGGCGCCCATGCGGCGGCTGCGCCCCCCGCTCAGGAGCAGCAGGCCCGCCTCCCCGGAGGTCATCCGCCGACCTGCCACATGCCTCCGGCGAACTCGGGCGTTTGTCCGCGGCGCATGGGGTGGCAGTCCAGCTTCTCGGTGAGGGCCTGGCGGATGAGGTGGGCGAGTTCCTCGTGGGAGGCGTGGTTTCGCAAGGGCTCCAGCAGACCCACCGGCCTATTCCCGAAGAGGCAGGCCTTCAACTCCCCGCGGCTGGTGAGACGCACCCGGTTGCAGCGGTCGCAGAAATCGGCGCTGAGGGTGGAGATGACGCCCACCTTGCCTTCGCTCCCGGTCAGGCGGAAGATCCGCGCGGGGCCTTCCTCCAGGCCCACGACGGGCTCCTCCTCCAGCGCGGTGCCCAGGCCTTCCTGGACCGTGCGGAGGATCTCGTCGGCGGGCATGAACTGGTCCTTGCCCCAGCCATTGCCCTGGTAGGGCATGAACTCGATGAAGCGGACCTGGATCCCCTCGGTCTGGGCGAGACGCGCCAGGGGGAGGATCTGATCGTCGTTCCAGCCCCGCAGCACCACGGCGTTCAGCTTGGCCTTGAGACCGGCGGCTCGCGCAGCTTCAAGGCCCGCGAGCACCTTGGCGAGGCCATCTTTCCCCGTGAGCCGCTCGAAGGCACCGCGCTCGGCCGCATCCAGGCTCACATTCACGCCGCAGAGTCCGGCGTCGCGCAGGCCCCGGGCCCGGCGGGCCAGGTGGATGCCGTTGGTGGTGAGGTGCACGCGGCCTTCGACCTCGGGGCTGATGCCCGCCACGAGGGTCTCCAGGTCGCGGCGCATCAGGGGCTCGCCGCCGGTCAGCCGGACCTTGCGAATGCCCAGGCGGGTGAAGACCTTCACCAATTGCACCACTTCATTGCGGCTCATGGCCGGGGGTTCGGCGCGCTCGAGGGCGCCGGTCCGCGGCTTGCAATAGACGCAGGCCAGGTTGCACTGCTCCGTCACCGACACGCGCAGGTAGGTGATGCCCCGGTCCAGACCATCCTTGAGACCGTCCTTGAGCCGGAGCATGCGGGGGGGCTGGCTGGTCGGCGGCAAGGGGAAGGAGGGAAGCACGGGCGCTCCGGATCCATCCAGCATGCGCGGAGTGGCCGGAGGCCGTGCGGCGGTTTTGCCCTCGATCACAGCCCAGGGATCAGGGGGTTTCGGTGCAGAGGGGCAGGACCACCCGGAACCGCGCGCCCTGGCCAGGTTCGCTGTCGATCTTCAGCTCGCCGTGGTGGGCATCGACGATGCTCTGGCAGATGGAGAGTCCCAGCCCCCAGCCCTTGGCGGCATCCCCGGCCTGGGTCTGTCCGAAGGGCTGGAGCAGTTCCTGGATCTTGGCCGGATCTAGGCCGCGGCCCGTGTCCCAGACCTCAAGGACCCAGGCGGCCCCGGCCCGGTCCACCGTGGACCGGAGGCCCACCTGGCCGCCTTCCGGCGTGAACTTGAGGGCGTTCTCGAAGAGGTTGAGCATCACCTGCTGGAGGGTGGCGGGGTCGGCCAGGATGTCGACCCGCTCGGTCTCGGGGGAGATCTCCAGATGGAAGTGGAGGCCCGCGGCTTCCGTCTTGAGCCGCAGCACCTCCTCGAAGCCCTCGGTGACCTCCGCAGGCGGGATCGGTACCAGCTTGAGGCTCTGGAGCAGTGCCTCGGACCGGCTCTGGTCGAGCAGGTTCCGAGCCAGCGCCTCGATGCGGTTGGCCTCCCGCTCCATCACATCGAGGAGGTTGGTGTGGCCGGGGACGAGGTCGTGCAGGCGGTCGAGGGTGAGGAGGATCGTGGTGAGCGGCGAGCGGAGATCGTGCGTGACCATGTCCAGCAGCTTCAGCCGCTCTTCCAGGCTGCGCTTGATCTGCTGGTGGGCCTGTTCCAGGGCGCGGTTCTGGCGGGCGAGCAGGAGGGTGCGGTCCTCGATGGTCTCCTCCAGGTCGCGGGCCCTCTGGGCGAGGGCGTGAACGCGCAGCCAGAGGATCCAGCCCAGCAGGGCGACGAGGGCGAGGCCCAGCAGGCCCCGCACGAGCCAGCGCTCGTACCAGGCCGGCGCCACCTCGATGGAGACCGGAGCGCCTTCAGTCCAGGTCACGCCATCGGTGGAGGCCCGGAGGTGGAACCGGTAGAAGCCCGCCTTGAGGTTCCGGTACTGGAGCGTGAGGCTCTGGCTCACGGGCCGCCAACCGTCATCCACGCCCTGCAGGTAGGCCTGGTAGGAGATCCGGGAGGGCACCAGAGGATCCCCCGTGTCGAAGCTGAGATCGAGGAAGTCGGGGCGGGGCGGCACCTGGGCGGTGACCGGGGGCACCTGGGATCCGCCCGGCCACCGCACTTCGAGCAGGGCGGGCGCGGGCAAGGGGGCGTTCCGGAAAGTCCGGACATCCTGCAGGATGCAGACCCCGCCGATCATGCCGATCCAGAAGCGCCCCTTGGAATCCAGCAGGAACCCGTCGTGGTTCGTTTCTTCGGAAATCAGGCCCTGGCTTCGACTCAGGTGGTGGAGGGAGCGTCCCTCGAGGAAAGTCACGCCCTTGTTGTGGCCGATGGCCATGCGTCCCTGGCCCACATCCACGATGAAGTTGATGCCCTCGTCCGGCAGGCCGTCCGCAATGCCGAAGCTGGCCCAGTGGCCGTCCATCCAGACATGCAGGCCCTTCATGGTGCCGATCCAGAGGCGCCCGCGGGCATCCAGCGTGATGGCGGTCACCGTGGAGGCGGCGAAGGGCGCGTCGGTGAAGCTGCGCTGGAGGCGCCCATCCACACGCTCCCAGAGGCCCGACGAGGTGGCCAGCAGCAGGCGGCCCTGGTAGGGGAGGATGTCCGGAATCGACTCCTCGCCGATCTCCGGAGGCAGGCGGAGGTGGGCGCGCAGGCGGCCCTGGAGATCGAGTTCAAAGAGCCCCTGATCGGTACCGGCGAGGATCGTCCCGGCATGGTGGATCAAGGTCAGGACGGCCACCCGGGACATCTCCTTCGGGCCGGCCGAAGCCACGCGCCCCGCTTTCCAATGGGCGAGACCGCGGTCCGTGCCCACCCACACGCCGCCGCGCCCGTCCTGGAGCAACTCCCAGATCGGGTTGGCCGGCATGCCGTTGGCGGTGGTCCAGTGCCCGGTGAGCCCCCGTCCCTCGTCCACCTGGTAGAGGCCCGTGCTGGAGCCCAAGAGGTAACGCCCACCGCCCAGTTCCTGCACGGCGGTGACGGCGGCCAGGTCTTTGCCCGCCAGCTGGGCAGCGCCGTCCACGGTCCAGAGCCCGGGCAGCGCCTGAGCCGCGAGGCCGTCGCCGTCGGAGCCCACCCAGAGCACCCCGCGACGGTCGCGCATGGCGACGAAGATCCGATCTCTTGGCAGGCCCATGGCGGCGGTCAGCAGCCGGGCATGCTGGCCCTCCTCCTTCACCAGCACGCCGTCGCCGCCCAGGGTGATCTGGTAGCCGTCCCCCCGCGCATCGAAGCGCAGGCTGACCATGCGGGGAGAAGGCGGCAGGTTCGCCAGCGGCTCCTTCACCCACTGGCCCCGCTCCATGCGCAGGAGCGCGGTGTCCAGCAGGAGCCAGGCCCGTCCCTTCGGATCCACCTGCAGATCGCGGATGCGGGTCCCGGCGGGCGTGGGCGGCAGGGGATACGGGTGGAGGCCCTGGGCATCCCAGCGGGCCACAAGGGTGTCCTGGCCCACGATCCAAAGTCCCTTGGCGTGGTCTCGGGCCAGCCGCCGGATGGGGCCGCCGGGCCAGGGCGCCGGCAGCTGCACGGTGTGGAAGCGGCCGGCCTCCAGCCGGAACAGCCCCCGGCGGGTGCCCACCAGCACGCGGTCCTGATCATCCAGGCCCAAGGCGACGGCATCGGAAGTCTCCAGCCCCTGGGCCGGGCCGTAGTTCAGGACGGTTTCACCGCGGATTTCGGAGACGCCTTCCTGGCTGGCGACCCAGATGCCGCCAGAGGCATCTTCCATGAGCCCCCGGATGAACAAGGCCTTGAGCCCCTGGGGCCCGGCGAAGGTCCGGAACCCCGAGGCTCCCAAGCGCGCCACGCCGCCGGTGTTGGTGCCCACCCACAGGAAGCCCCGGTGGTCCTCCAGCAAGGCGGTGACCTGGCTCTGGGGGAGCCCATCCCTCAGCCCGTAGCGGCGGAAGGCGGGCTGCTGTCCCAGGAGGGGCAGGATGGCCGTGGTGAAGCCCAGCCAAAGCCAGAGGAGGATGGTGCGTCGAGGGAGCATGGTTCTTATCTGTGGAGACACCATCGGCACGCAAGGGGCTTGGCGTGATTCCGGTGTGGCATGGGACTATGAAAGCATGCTTGTGGACGCGCACTGCCATCTCACGGGGAGCTACCTGGCCCAGGACCAGATCGAGGCCACCTTGGCCCGCGCCCGGGCCGAGGGGGTGACCGGGTTCATCGCCGTGGGCACGGATCTGGAAGATTCCAGCGTGGTGCTGGCCTTGGCCCATCAGCTGCCGGGTGTCCAGGCCAGCCTGGGCGTGCATCCCCATGAAGCGAAGACCTGGACGCCGGAAACCGGGGCCGCCCTGGCGGCCCTGGCGGCGGATCCCTCCGTCCGCTTCATCGGGGAGACCGGCCTGGACTGGCACTACGATCTGAGCCCCCGGGATGAGCAGGAAGCCGTGTTTCGCGCCCAGATCCGCCTGGCCCTGGCTCTGGGCAAACCGCTCATGATCCACACCCGGTCCGCGCCGGAGGCCACCCTGCGGGTCCTGGAGGAGGAGGGCGCCGACCGGGTGAAGGGCATCATCCATTGCTTCAGCGAAGACCGCGCCTTCGCGGCCAGGGCCCTCGACCTCGGCTTCTACCTGAGCTTCTCGGGCATCGCCACCTTCAAGAAGGCCGAAGCGGTGCGCGAGGTGGCGGCCTGGGCGCCCGCAGACCGCATCCTGGTGGAGACCGACGCGCCCTTCCTGGCCCCGGTGCCGTACCGCGGGAAGCCCAACGAACCCGGCTTCGTGCGCTTCACGGCTGAAGCCGTGGCCGGACTGCGGGGCATCTCCCCGGGGAAGCTCGCCGAACTCACCACCCGCAACCTGGAGGCCCTGTGCGGCTGGGCACCCTCTTCCTGAGCGCCGCGGCCCTGGCGGCCGCCTCGACTCTGACTGCCGCCCCGCCTCCGCTGCCAGGGTCGCTCCCAGGGCAGGGCGAGGTGGCCGCTGTGCAGGGCCGCCCCTCCCTGCCCTGGGAACATGCCTCCCCCCTCGGCTGGCAGGCGGAGCCCTGGGTGGCGCCCCAGGGAACCCCGTCCCTGCCTGAAGCCTCCAGCGGGCCCATGATCATCCACTTGTCCGGTGACGGCACCCTGCGGATCAGCGATGCGCGGGGTCTGATCCGCCTGCAGATCGGTCTGCCCGGCCGCCCCCTGCGGGTCTGGCGGGATGGGGGCGTCCCCCTGGCGGTGCCCTCGGGTGCCTGGGGGTTCCCCACGGATTCCGCCCTGACCGGGGGGTTCGGCAACCTGCGATGGTGCGCGGATGATTTCCGGCCCTTCCTCCGGGGTCTGCTCTGGGTGCTGGAGGATGGCGAGGGATTTCTCAGCGTGGTGCATCCCGCCACGGCCCGGGTGATCCATCTGCCGCTGCCTCCGGGGAGAGACCTCCGGATCCGCTTCCTCCCCGACCGGCTGGAGGTGGCGGCGGGCGATGTGGAGAAGGGCGCCCCCCGTCGGTGGTCCATCCCCTGGATGGGCCTGCTGCCCCGGTTGGCGGCCCTGGGCCCCCACCCGGATCCACCCAAGGCCGGCACCGCGCTCGCGCCCTTCCCCAAAGACTGAAGACTGAAGACTGAAGACTTAGGAACTGGCACGACCCTGGCTGTCTCATTCCCCGGAACCGACCTTTAGGGTCCCGGCATTCCATTCCAGCGGAGGCTCCATGAACGCGACCTTCACCTCTACCCGGCTCGCAGCGGCACTCCTGCTTCCCGCGGCCTTCGTGAGCGCCGCACCCCAGGCCCCAGCCTCGGTCCCGGCCGACGATGACACCTACCAGGGCGAAGCTCCCGAACGCTATGCCATGGTGAGGGCCCTGGAGGGGGATGTCCGCATCCGGAAGGGCGACCTGGACGAAACCCTGAGCCGGGGCACCCCCATCGCCGAGGGCGATGTCGTGGAAAGCCGCGGTCGTGGCGTTCTGCAACTGGGCGATGGCACCCGGATCGCGTTCGGTGGCGCCACGCGCTTCACCGTCGCGACCCTCTTCACCGACCGCAAGGGTGAAAAGCAGGTGTTGCTCCGCTTGGACTACGGCCGGCTCCGCGTGCTGCTGGGCGGGCAGTCCGACGCCCGCTTCCGGGTGGATACGCCTTCGGGTACCGCCACCTGCTTCGACAAGGGCGCCTTCACGGTGGAGGCCGAGCGGGACCGCATCGTCCGCCTGAAGGTCCACACCGGCCGGGTGACCTTCGCCAATGACCGGGGCGAAGCCCGCGTCGCCGCCGGAGAGCGCCTGACGGTGTACAGCCCCCAGGACGGTCTGGACCGGGTGCGCAGCTTCAACACTTACGATGGCGACGATTTCGACCGGTGGAGCGAGCGCGCGGTGGTCATCAAGCGTGGCGAGAGCTGGGACCGTGTCCCCTCCGAGATCCGTTACTACGCCGACGACCTCGACGACCACGGCCGCTGGGTCAATTCCGGCGAGTTCGGCTGGGTCTGGCAGCCCAACGGCGTCGCCGAGGACTGGCGCCCCTACTACCAGGGTCGCTGGGCCCCCTATTCAGGCGGTATGACCTGGGTCTCCGACGAGCCCTGGGCCTATGTGGCCTACCACCATGGCCGCTGGCACTGGAGCTTGGGCGTGGGCTGGTTCTGGATCCCCGGCGTCTACTACAGTCCCGCCTGGGTGGCCTGGAACCACACGCCCGGTTACTACGGCTGGGCGCCCCTGGGCTACTACAACACGCCCTGCCACTGGGGCTACGGCGCCTGGGGCGGCGGCTACGCCTGGAATGTGGTGTCCATCAACTACATCAACGCACCGCATGTACACACGCGGATCTACTCGGACGCCACGGTCCTCCGGGGCTTCAACGGCGCCACCGGCGGCACCACCTGGACGGGCGGCGGCCGGGATCTCCGCGCGCCCTGGCAGCGCTCGCCCCTGGTCGTCTCCCAGGCGGAGTTCCGCAATCCCGGCCAGATGCAGTCGGCCTTCCAGCGCGATGTGAACCGGGACCGCCTGATGGCCTACGAGCGCCAGGCCCAGGCCACCACGGGACGCACCATCATCCGACGCACCCCCGCTCCGGTGGGACCCGCCGGGGATGTCCGTCCGGGTTCCCCGGTGGGCGGCGGCGTCCGGGCGCCCTTTGAAGACCGCAGCCGGATCCAGGGATCCGAGCGCCCCCTGGGCCCGCGCGAACGCGTCCACGAGGAGCGCCCCGCGGAGCGTGGCCGCGAGGTCGCCACACCGCAGGACCGCCGGGTCGACCCGACCCCCCGGGACCGGGGCGTGGAATCCCGTCCCCGGACCGAGGAGCGGCGAGTGGATCCGGCTCCCCGCGAGCGCGCCGTGGAGCCCCGTCCGCGCGAACGCGCCGTCGAACCGCGTCCCGCGGAAGAGCGGCGCATCGAGGCGGCCCCCCGGTCGCGGCCGGCAGAATCCCGCCCGATCGAATCCCGTCCCCAGATCAACCGGGAAGAGCGGCGGCCCGACCCCCAGCCGCGGCAAGTGGAACGGGAATCCCGGCCCGCACCCCGGGCCGAGCCGCCCCGCGAGAGGCCCCGGGAGTCCGCTCCCGAGCCCCGGCCCGAGCCCCGGCCCGAGCCGCGGTCCGAGCCGGCGCCTTCCCGCCCCTCCGGTGGTGAGGGCCGGGGCGGGGGCCGCGAGATCCGGCGCTGATCCCACCTCAACCAGAAGGGGCCCCAATGGGGCCCCTTCTGCATGTGCGGCTGCGGGCGGGATCAGATCACATCGACCGGGTAGCTGCCCTTCTGGATCAGTTCCGAGGCGATGCGGCCACGCAGGCGGGCGCTGCTGGTGGGGTGGAACTCGGTGAAGGCCCTCACGCCGGCCAAGGCGTGGCGCAGGGCTTCGCCCTCGACCACATCCGCGCAGAGCATGCGGGCGTCGCCATGGACCTTGTGCCAGCTCTCGTTGACATAGAGCTCGGTGATGTCGCGGGCGATCTGGGCCCAGCGGTGGCCGGACTCGACCATGCGTTCGGCGCGCACCACGGCGCTTTCCATGGCGTAGATCTCCATGAGCATGTTGCTCATGCGGGCCATGACTTCCTGGTTGTCGATGAGCTTCTGCCCCAGCACCTGCACGGCGAGGCCCGCGGCCAGCATGCACTGGCGCTTGCTGAGCTCGACGCCATGCTTCAGGCGGGCCAGGGGGCCCGTGAAGCTCTCGGCCTTGGGCGGGTTCGAGATCTCCTTGGCCACCTGCTGGCCGAACTGCATGAGGGGCAGCTCGTTCTTCATGGCGCGCTTGAGCAGCGTGCCGGCGATGAGGAGGCGGTTGATCTCGTTGGTGCCCTCGAAGATGCGGTTGATGCGGCAGTCGCGCAGGGCCTTCTCGGGAGGATATTCGGCGCTGAAGCCGTAGCCGCCGAAGGCCTGCACGGCCTCATCCGCCACCGAGAAGAGGGCCTCACTGGCCCACACCTTGGAGATGCTGCACTCGATGGTGTACTGGTCGATGGCGGCCATCTTGTCGGCGCCGGCGGTGGGGCTGTCCCAGCTGGTGGCGTGCAGGGCCTCGTCGATGTAGCCGGTGGTCCGGAAGTTCAGGGCCTCGCAGACGAAGATCTTGGTGGCCATGTCCGCCAGCTTCTGCTGGATGAGCCCGAACGAGTTGATGGGCTTCCCGAACTGCTGGCGTTCCGAGGTGTACTTGATGGCGTATTCCAGAATCCGCTTCATGCCGCCCTGGCTGCCCACGCCCAGCTTGAAGCGGCCGATGTTGAGGATGCCGAAGGCGATCTTGTGGCCCTTGCCCAGCTCACCCAGCAGGCGGTCCTTGGGGATGCGGCAGTTCTCCAGGATGACGGTGCGGGTGGAGCTGCCCTTGATGCCGAGCTTCTTCTCCTCGGCACCCGTGCTGATGCCGGGGTCGTTCTTTTCGACGATGAAGGCGCTGAAGTGCTGGCCGTCCACCTTGGCGAAGATGATGAAGACATCGGCGAAACCGGCGTTGGTGATCCACATCTTGGTGCCGTTGAGCACCCAGTTGTCGCCGTCCAGCACGGCGGTGGCCTTGGCGCCCAGGGCATCGGAGCCGCTGCCGGCCTCGGTGAGGGCGTAGGCGGCCAGCCACTCGCCCGTGGCCAGCTTGGGCAGGTAATGCTTCTTCTGGGCCTCGGTGCCGAAGTAGACGATGGGCAGGGTGCCGATGCCGGTGTTGGCGCTGTAGCTCACGGCAAAGCTGCCCTGCTTGCTCATCTCCTCGAGCACGAGCATGGCGGACCGTTTGTCCACATCCATGCCGTCGTAGGCTTCGGGGATCTCCAGGCCCAGCAGTCCCAGTTCGCCGGCCTTCTTCATGAGCTCGATGGTGAGGGGGAGGTCCAGCTTGTCGATCTGCTCATCCCGGGGCAGCACTTCGCCCTGGATGAAATCCCGGGCGGCCCGGGCGAATTCCTTGGCGTCGTCGCCGAATTCCTCGGGGGTGAACTGGGGCAGGGCCCCGATGGGGGTCATGAGGAAACTGCCCCCCTTGACCTGCTCTGCAGCGGTGGTGCTCATCTCTGTCCTCCAGATTGGGTAGGGATCACGATGGGCGGGAGGGGGCGGCTTGGCTAGCCTCTACCTTCGGTCAACGCGGTCAGGCGCGGGTCTGCTTCAATGGAAGTTCCCAGGAGGTTGGATGCCGGAAGGCAGGCAAGTGCAGCAGATGTTCTCGGCCATCGCCGGGAAGTACGATGTCTTGAACCATGTGCTCTCCGGTGGCGTGGACTTCTGGTGGTGGTGGCGCATGGCGCGGAAGTCGGGCGCGGCCGCCGGAAAGCGCTTCCTGGATGTGGCCGCGGGTACCGGCGACTCCAGCTTGGCCCTGGCCCGCCGCGGGGCGGAAGTGGTCAGCACCGACTTCACACATGCGATGCTGCGCCTGGGGCCGGCCAAGTTCCGCCGGAAAGGCTTCGCGGGTCTGATCTGGGCCTCCAGCGATGCGGATGCCCAGCGGCTGCCCTTCCGGGACGCCAGCTTCGACGGCCTCACCATCTGCTATGGCATCCGCAATGTGGAGGACCGGACCCGGGCCTACGCCGAGTTCCTGCGCGTGCTGCGCCCCGGCGGCCAGCTCACCATCCTGGAGTTCAGCACGCCCGTGCTTCCGGGCCTCAAGGCCTTCTACGACTGGTACAGCCTGCGTGTGCTGCCCCGCATTGGTGCCTGGATCAGCGGCGACGGCTCGGCCTACACCTACCTCCCCGAGAGCATCCGGACCTTCCCCGACCAGCGGGCCCTGGCCACCGAGCTGGAGGCCGCGGGCTTCCGCCAGGTGAGCTGGACGAACCTCACGGGGGGCATCGTGGCCCTGCACACGGGCTTGAAGTAGGTTCAGGCCCCCAGCTGGTGGCGCTCGTCCACCATGCGGTCGATGATGGCCACCACCTCCTCGCTGGCCCGCTCGGCCTGCTCGAAGTGGGAGACCACGCGCAGCTGGATGTTCGGGTCGCTCTGCCAGCGCTGCGCGAGAAGGGTGACGGCCTCGTGGATGTGCCCGTGGACCTGGGCGTGCGGGGCCTCCAGCCGGGAGTAGGAGGGCACCTGGGAGAACTGCTGCAAGCCCTGGCCTTCGTAGTACCACTGGCCCAGGCGGCACCCGCGATGATCGGTCTGGACGGCCCGCGCCTCCACAGAATCCGCGCCCTGGTTCACCGCCCGGTAGCCGTTCTGCTTGAAGAGGAAGTGGTCCACCTTCACCAGGGAGGCGAAGCTGACATCCTGGGCCCGGGACACCTGCCGCAGCGAGGTGCGCGCCGAGTCCGCGAAGCGGCGGACCCGGCTGCTGAACGCCGTGACGGCGGTCTGGGAGCTCTCGGTGATCGCCTTCACCTGCTGGGACTCATCCAGCATCCGTGTGGTGGCCTGGGCGAAGGAGTCGAGGGTGGCGGCGATGCTGGCGGCGGCATCCTTGGTGTTCTCGGAGAGGGTGCGGACCTCCTCGGCCACCACGGCGAAGCCCTTGCCCACATCCCCGGCGTGGGCGGCCTCGATGGCGGCGTTCAGGGCCAGCAGGTTGGTGCGGTCCGCCACATCGGTGATGACCTGGACGATCTGGGTGATCTCCGTGCTCTTCTCGTGGATGAGTTCGATCTGTGCGTTGGTGCTGCCCACCATCTCGGCCATCCGGTTGAGGTCCGCCACGATGGTTTCGATGGTGCTGCGGCTGCCGTCGGCGTCCTCAGCCGTCTCGCGGGAGAGGTCGCCCACGGTGCCCAGCTCCTTCGTCATGGTGAGGAGGTAGTCCTGGATGGAGCGCAGGTTCTGGATGAGGTTCCCGCTGTTCAGGTCGGTGACCTTGGCGATGAGCTTCTCCTTCAGGGCCATCTGCTGGACCTGACCGAGGCTCTCCACCGAGACATTGATGCGGGTCATGCCGTCCTTGAAGGCGCCGTGGAGCCCCTGGTCCATGGCCATGCGGAAGGTCTGGCCGCGACTCGCGTGGTCGAAGGCGGACACGACCTCGCGGAAGTAAGCCTCCTGCTGATCCAGGAGGTCGTTGAGGGCCCAGGACAGCTTCTCCGTGGCGCCGCCCTTCTTGATGTGGGTGATCCGCTGGTCCAGGTTGCCCTGGGCCGCCTCCTCCAGGTTCGTGGCCAGCCGATCTATGGCGTACAGGATGCGATGAGTCGTCCAGAGCGTGAGGGCGAGTAGCGCGAGGACCAGGCCCAGGAGGAGGCCCAACCGGAGGTCCAGCCCCTTCGAGCCCACCGCGAAGTAGGCGAAGAGCAGGAACAGGCCGAGGGTCGCGGCGACGAGGTGGTGGACCCTAGAGCCCAAGGACAAATTCTTCATAGCCCATGCCCTTCTCTTCGAGTGTCCGGTTGAGGATCGCCTGGGAGGCCTTCATGCCCGCCTGGCCGTCTCCGGCCTTGCGCTCGGCGTCGAGCATGGTCCGGTAGAGGGCGCCGACGGCCTTCACGGCCTCGGCCCGGGGCTTGCGGCGCACGGAGTAGTAGCCGATCACCTCGCCCCGGCGGTCGAAGGAGGGCGTGATGTTCGCGAAGACCCAGTAGAAGCTTCCGTCCTTGGCGAGGTTCTTCACATAGGCGCAGATCTCCCGCTTGGCCTGGAGCGTGTCCCAGAGGAGCTTGAAGACCGACCGGGGCATGTCCGGGTGCCGGAGGATGTTGTGGGGGGCGCCCAGCAATTCCTCCTCCGAATAGCCGGAGATGCCGATGAAGATGCGATTGCCGTAGGTGATCAGACCCTTCAGGTCGGTCTTGGAGACGATGAAATCATCCTCTTCCAGGACGCGCTCCTGCTGGGTCGGCTGGGGCCTGCTGCTCATGAGGGAGTCTCCACCCGACTGGTATCGGGTGTTTCAGGCCTGGTAGGTGAGTTTTGACGACCCCGAGGTCCGTGGTCAGGAGAGGGGGTACCTCCCCTGCTCGATCAGGGCCTGGGTGATGCGGTTCCGCAGGACGGAGAGGGGGGCGGGACTGGGGGCGTGCATGGCCAGCAGATCCGCGACCAGGGCGTCGAGGACGGCGTCGGAAGCCAGCTCGGCGGCCAGCATCCGGGCCTCGCCCTGCACGCGGTTCCAGGCTTCCTGGGCGTAGACCTCGGCCAGGTCCCGGGCGAGGGCGGCCCAACGGTGCCCGGTTTCGAGCATGCGCCGGGCCCGGATGACCGCCGACTCCATGGCGTAGATCTCCAGCAGCAGGTTGCTGATGCGCGCGGAGGCCTCTTGATTGTCGAGAATTTTTGGTCCCCAGTCGGTCTGGGCCAAGGCGATGACCTTCAAGGCCCGGGCCTTGGCCAGGGCGATGGTGCGGAACAAGGGATCCTCGGGGAGATCCAGGGGGGCCGCGGCGGTTTCCACCAGCGGCAGTCCCTCGGGCCCCCCGCAGCGCTTGAGGAAAGTGCCGGCGATGAGCAGGCGATTGATCTCGTTGGTGCCCTCGAAGATGCGGTTGATGCGGCAGTCCCGGTAGATCTTCTCGGCGGGGTACTCGGCGCTGAAGCCCGCGCCGCCGAAGGTCTGCACGGCGTCGTCCGCGGTGGCGAAGAGGGCCTCGCTGCCCCACACCTTGGCCATGGAAGCTTCTACGGCGTATTCCTCGATGGCCCTCATCTTGTCGGTGCCCGCGGTCTCGCTCTCCCAGCTGGTGCGGGCCAGGGCCTCGTCCAGGTAGCCGATGGTGCGGAAGTTCATGCTCTCGCCCACGAAGATCCGCACGGCCATGTTCGCCAGCTTCTGCTGGATGAGGCCGAAGGCCGTGAGCGGCTTGCCGAACTGGGTGCGCTCCCCGGCGTATTTCAGGGTGTATTCCAGCACCCGCTTGCCGGCCCCCGCCGAACTGGCACCGAGCTTGAAACGGCCGATGTTCAGGATGCCGAAGGCGATGCGGGCGCCCTTGCCCTTGCCGCCCAGCAGGCGGTCCTCGGGAATGCGGCAGTTCTCCAGAATGACGGTGCGGGTGGAGCTGCCCTTGATGCCGAGCTTCTTCTCTTCGGCGCCGGTGCTAACACCAGGATCGGTGCGCTCCACAATGAAGGCGCTGAGGTGGGTGCCGTTGATCTTGGCGAAGACGACGAAGACATCGGCGAAACCGGCATTGGTGATCCAGGCCTTGGTGCCGTTCAGCACCCAGTGACCGTCCTCCAGCACCGCGGTGGCCTTGGCGCCCAGGGCGTCGGAGCCGCTGCCGGCTTCCGTCAGCGCGTAGGCGGCCACCCACTCGCCACTCGCCAGCTTCGGCAGGTACTTCGACTTCTGGGCGTGGTTCCCGAAGTAGACGATGGGCAGGGTGCCGATGCTGGTGTGGGCCCCGTAGCTGGTGGAGAAGCTGGCCTGCTTGGCCATCTCCTCCAGCACCAGGAGGGCGGTCTTCTTGTCGAGGTCCAGGCCGCCGTAGGCCTCGGGGATCTCGATGCCCAGGATGCCCAGCTCGCCGGCCTTGCCGAGCAGTTCCCGGTTCAGCTCCAAGTCGAGGTGGTCGATGGCCTCATCCCGGGGCATGACCTCGCCGTTCATGAAGTCCCGGGCGGCCTCGGCGATGGCGAGGGCCTCTTCGCTGCTGTCCTCGGGGGTGAACTGCGGCAGGGAGCCCGCGGGGTGGAACATGAAACTGCCACCACGCACGGGCAGCATGCTGGTCTCGGCCATAACGGACCTCCCGACCTCCTGATCATCTACCCGAAGTCAGGACCCCTCCAGCGCCGAATGGAGGACCTGGATCACAAGTCGCTCAGCGGGGTTCGGACAGCAGGGGGAGCTGCCCCTTGGGGTGCGCGAGTACCACCTCCTTCACACGACCGATCCAGGTGGCCCGCTCCTCGGGGCGGAGCCGTTCATGGGCGATCTTCCGCTCCTCCAGCAGGCTGTCCACCAGCTGGTCGATGGAGCGGATGAAGAAGGCATCCGTGTCTCGCACGCCGTCCGCGGAGACTTCGCCGGACACGGGCACCTTGAAGAGCAGGTCGTAGGTCTTCATCCAGTGGTACATGAAGCTCTCGATGGAGCGCTGGCGACCGAAGGCGAACAGCATGTAGGCGTAGTTGTCCAGCACGCTGCGGTCACACACCACCACATCGTGCTGGCTGGCCGAGCGGATCTCCTCCGCGATCTGGGTCATGAAGATCCAGGTCTGCGCCTCCAGGGAGGTCTTGCGGTTGATGGGCAGGGGCGAGAGCCGCGCCACTTCCTTGACGATGTCCACATGGACGCCGCCCCGTTTCAGGGCCGCGGCCAGTTCGTAGCAGAGGGTGGTTTTTCCGACCCCGTGCGTGCCGATGAAGGCGATCTTCACACGGCACCTCCTGTGCCGTGCCCTGCGGGCCATCGTTTCGCGACGGTGGCCCTTCGCTCCTGCTTCGGGCTCATTCGGCACCTCCGGTGCCTTGTCCCACGGGCTCCGCCTTCGGCAATGTGCCCCTTTGCTGCTGCGGGCTCACCCGGCGCCTCCTGGGCCTCGCCCTTCGGTTCTGGTCTGGGCTCATGGGGTTCCGATCCACATGGTTCCAGTATCCAGGGGATGGTTCGGAGGGGAATGTGCCCTTGATCACCCTTGGGGCTCGTCTGGGTTCCGCTGCTCCCGCCGGGCCTGCATCTCTTGCCGGAAGGCGGCGGTGCATTCAGGGCAGAGGCCGTGGGTGAAGGTGGCTTCGGTGTGCTGGGAGAGGTAGGTTTCGATCTGGCTCCAGTAGCCCTGGTCGTCGCGCACCTTCTTGCACTGGCCGCAGATGGGGAGCATGCCGCTGAGCTGCTTCACTTCCGTGAGGGCCTGCGTCAGATCGCGGATCAGATTTTCCCGATCAGCCTCCAGCCGCATGCGCTCCGTGACATCCCGGGTGACGCCCTGGAAGCCCAGCAGGCGGCCGTCTTCACCCCAGACGATCCGCCACTGGGCCTCAACCTGGATCTGCTGGCCATCCTTCCGGTTCACGGTCGCCTGGATCAGGTCCTGCTCGAAGGGCTGGGTGCCTGGGAGGGCCTGGCGGGAACGGGCCATGCGCTCCTGGATGATGGTCGCCCCGTTGGCGGAGAGGGCCCTGCTTTCGGAGCCCAGGAGCAGGAACTCCTCGGGGGTCCAGCCGCGCTGACGCACTACGGACGGGCTGATGTAGGTGAGCCGGCCGTCGGGATCCATGGTCCAGATGACATCCAGGGCGTTCTCGGCCAGCAGGCGGTATTTGGCCTCCTGGGCCGCCAGGCGTTCCTGGTCCGCCAGCTGGCGCAGCCAGGCCGCCCGGGCGAGCCAGCCCATGGCCAGGGTGAGGCCCACCAGACCGGCGACGGCCACCGCGGCGAAGGCGGCCTGGTGCCGCCAGGTGCGGAGGTAGTCCTCTTCCGAGAGGCCCACCAGGACATAGAACCTCGGGGTATCGAGCTTTCGCAGGGTGTAGATGCGGCGCTGGCCGTCCACCACCGAGGTGGCGGAGAACTGGGAGGTGGCGGCGGAGCTCTTCACGGCCGTCAGGTAGTCGCCGAAGACCTGGGTGCTGCCGATCAGTTTCTCCTGCCCCGCGAAGGCGGGGTAGCGGACCAGGAGGTCGAGGTCCTCCCCCCGCAGGGAGATCGATCCCTTTCGGCCCACATCCACGAGGGACATGGCGCGGCCGAGCTGCTCCAGGGTGAGGGTGGCGCAGACCACCCCGGCGAAAGTCCCGTCGGGGGCCTCGATCCGATGGGCCAGGGTCAGGGCCCAGGCCCCGTCCCGGGCATCCTGGGCGGGCCGGGAAACCACCAGGCCGGCCTGGGGATCCATCTTCAAGGCACGGAAGAAGTCCCGCCGCCCCACCTCGGTCGAGGTTCCCGGGGAAGCACCGTGGAGGACCCGGCCCTCGCGGTCGGTGATGCGGAGGGCATCGGCCATGCCCAGGCGGGCGAGGCGGGACTCCGCGAAGGCCCCCAGGCTCTTGTTGAAAGGGCCGCCCGGACTGTGCTCGGCCTGCTCCTTGATGGAGAGCAGGGTCAGGTCGATCTGGCGGATCGTGCCTTTGAGGCTCTCCTCCAGCACCTGTGCAAGGTTGAGGGTGGTGATCGAGGCCTGCTCGACCTCGTGCTTCCGCGATCGGTAGAGGGCCCACGCGGCGAAGGCCACCATCAGCAGGTGGAAGGCGATCATGAATCCCCGCATGCCCCGCGCGAAGGTCGTGGGGGTCACCCGGCGGGTTGGAAGCGCGGCGTTCATGGGGTTCCGTCAGATCAGACTAACCCCATCCATGGCACTGGGCTGCTCCAGACCGAAGAGCTTCAGGAGGGTGGGCGCCACATCGCGGAGGGCCCCGCCGCTGCGAAGCTGGCGGGCCTCGAAGCCCGGCGCCACCAGCACCGCCGGCACGGGGTTCAGGGTGTGGGCCGTGTGGGGGTTGCCGCTTTCATCCCGCATGCACTCGCAGTTGCCGTGGTCGGCCGTGATGAAGAGGGCGCCGCCCATGGCCAGGGTGGCGTCGGCGAGGCGGCCCATGGCGGCGTCCACGACCTCGCAGGCGGTGATGGCGGCGCCCAGGTCGCCCGTGTGGCCGATCATGTCCGGGTTGGCCAGGTTGCAGACCAGCAGGCGGTACTGACCCGACCGGATGGCCGTCTCGAGGCCCTGGCTCACCTCCGCCAGGCTCATCTCGGGCTGCAGGTCGTAGGTGGCCACCTTGGGCGAGGGCACCAGGCGGCGCTCCTCCCCCGCGAAGGGGGCTTCCCGGCCGCCGTTGAAGAAGTAGGTCACATGGGCGTACTTCTCGGTCTCGGCGGTGCGGAATTGCTTCCAGCCCTGGGCGCTGACGAGCTCGCCGAGGATGTGGTCGAGGCTCTGGGGCGGGTAGGCCACCGAGACGAAGGGCTCCAGTTCGATGTCGTAGGCAGTGAAGGTGACGAGCTTCACCGCGGGCCGGTGCTTCGGCTTGAAGCCATGGAAGGCGGGATGCACCAGGGCATGGCACATCTGGCGGGCCCGGTCGGCGCGGAAGTTGAAGAACAGCACCCCGTCGCCGTCCGCGATGGGGTGAAAGGCGTCGAGCTTTGTCGGGGCCACGAACTCGTCGGTCTCGCCCCGGGCGTACGCGGCGGCCAGGGCGGCCAAGGCGTCCGGGGCCTGGTGGGGGGCTTCGCCGTCCACATACAGCTTCCAGGCCTGCTCCGTGCGCTCCCAGCGCTGGTCCCGGTCCATGGCCGTGTAGCGCCCGCAGACCGAGCCGAGGGTCACCAGGGGGCAGGCCCGCAGCTGGAAGGCGAGCCACTGGAGGTAGCCGTCGGCGCTCTTCTGGCCCGTGTCGCGGCCATCGGTGATGGCGTGGATCGTCGTCGGCACGCCCTCGGCCTGGGCCCACTGGGCCAGGGCAGCCAGGTGGGTCTGGTGGCTGTGGACGCCCCCGTCGCTCACCAGGCCCATCAGGTGCAGGCGCCGGCCCGAGGCCTTGAGACCGGCCAGCAGGGCGCCCATGGCCGCGTTCTCGCGGAAGGTGCCGCGCCGGATGGCGGCGTCGATGCGGGTGAGCTCCTGCCAGACCACCCGTCCGGCCCCAAGGTTCATGTGGCCCACTTCCGAATTGCCGAACTGGCCCTCGGGCAGGCCCACGGCCTCGCCGCTGGTCTGGAGCTGCGTCGTGGCGTAGACCTTCCGCAAAGCATTGAAGCGCGGCATGGCGGCCACGAAGGTGGCGTCGAAGGCATTCCGGGGACCATCGCCGAAACCGTCGAGGATGAGGAGGGTGATGGGGCCTTGGATCATGGGGCGGGTCATCCCTTCTTCGTCGTGCGCTGCTTGGCCTTCAATCCCTTGGGCAGCTCATCGGCGAGGAACCCGATGGGCCGTTCCGGGGGGGCGCCCTCCACCTCTTCGCCCTGGAGGGCTTTCAGGACCAGGTCCAGCTTCTGCTCCATGGCCGCCACGCGCGCGGACAGCTCGGCCTGGTCCGTGAGGACATGGCGGGCTTCGGCGAAGGCCGGCAGCAGGGTGAGCAGCCGATCCTCCGATCCGGGCAGCAGTCCGGTCAGGAGGGCGGCCCCGGCCTCGGTGAAGGCCAGCACGGGAGCTTCGGGGATCGCCTGGCGCTCCGCCGCCGTGAGGTGGAACACCAGCGCTTCGGGAAAGCGTCCGGGATGGGCCTTCACCAGGGCAGCCAGGGCCTGGGGCTCGATGCCCAGCTGGCCCGCCAGGGCCGCATCCGGCAGGGCCGCCGCGTCCCTGAGCCAGAGCAGACGGGAGAGGATCTCGACGGGAGCGGCCATTAGGGCACCTGCTCTCCGTGGGGGTGGGACAGCAGGTAGAGCACGGCCATGCGGACGGGCACACCGTTGGTCACCTGGTCGAGGATCAGGTTCCGGGGGCCGTCGGCCACCTCGCTGGTGATCTCCAGGCCGCGGTTGATGGGCCCGGGGTGCAGGACGACCACATCCTTCTTCGCGCGCTGCATGCGGGCCGGATTGAGCTGGAAGAAGCGGCTGTACTCGCCCTGGCCGGGGATGTAGGCGCCGGTGCCGCGCTCGAACTGCGCGCGCAGCATCATGATGGCGTCCTGCTTGGGGATCACCGCGTCGAAGTCGTGGCTGATGTCGATGGAGGGCCAGGTGGCCTTCATCTCCTGAGGCACCAGGGTGGGGGGACCAACGAGGGTGACCTTGGCGCCCATGCGGGTGAGCAGCCAGAGGTTTGAGCGCACGACCCGGCTGTTGCGGATGTCGCCCACGATGGCCACCCGCAGGCCCTCGAGCTTGCCGAAGTGCTTGCGCAGGGTGTAGGCATCCAGCAGGGCCTGGGTGGGGTGCTCGTGGGCGCCATCGCCGGCGTTCACGATGCTGGCCTTCATGTGCCGGGCCAGGAGCGCATGGGCCCCGGGGGCGCTGTGGCGCATGACGATGAGGTCCGGGTGCATGGCCTCCAGGTTCATGGCCGTGTCGATGAGGGTCTCGCCCTTGTTGAGGCTGCTGGTGTCGGCGTCGAAGTTGATGATTTCGGCCGAGAGGCGCTTCTCGGCGATCTCGAAGCTGTTGCGGGTGCGGGTGCTGTTCTCGAAGAAGAGGTTCACCACCAGCTTCTTGCGCAGGGCCGGGACGATCTTGATGCTGGGGCGCTCACAGACCTCCTCGAAGGCCCGGGCTTGGTCCAGCAGGGCCGTGATGTCCTGGGGGCTGAGGGGTTCGATGCCGAGCAAGTGCTTGTGGGGGAAGACATAGCGTTCCGCGGTCATCAGCAGGCCTCCACGGTGACGCTGTCTTCGCCATCGATTTCCTTGAGCTTCACCGCCACGCGGTGGCCAGGGGGGATCTCCACCCGGAGCCCGGCCAGATCTGCCTGGATGGGCAGTTCCCGGCCGCTGCGGTCCGCCAGGACCAGGAGCATGACGCGGTGGGGTCGTCCGTGATCCAACAGGGCGTCCAGGGCGGCCCGGACGGTGCGGCCCGTGTAGAGGACATCGTCGACCAGCACGACGGTGCGTTCCTTCAGCGTGAAGGGGATTTCCGTGGGGCGGACGATGGGGCTGCCCACCATTTCGGTGAGGTCGTCCCGGTAGAGGGTGATGTCCAGGGAGCCCACGGGCACCTGGGCCCCGGTGGCGGCCCGGAGGAGGATGGCCAGGCGCTCGGCCAGGGGCAGGCCCCGGGACCGGATGCCGAGGAGGACCACCTCCTCCTCAGGCTGGAGGCGGGCCATCAGATCGACGGCGAGGCGCTTGAGGGCGGCGTCCATCTGGCCAGGGTCCATGGGGCAGGGGCCTTGGGCTTCGGGCATGGAACCTCCGGGGTGCGCCCCCGCGGGGCGCGCGCACGGATTCAAGTCTAGCCGAGCCCGGCCTTAAGACGGAGGATGAGGCAGGCCGGCTTTTGCAGGATTCAAGTCGGGCTCCCCCCGCTCCGATGCCCCATCTGAGGACGCCCATGAGCCAGGAAAGGCGACATTACCAAAGGATTCCCATGGAAGCCGCCCTGAGCTTCCAGGAGCTCAGCTTCCACAAGGGCGAAACCCCCGCCGTCAGCAGCTACCGGGATGTCTCCATCGGGGGGCTCTTGGTTGACTCCCCCCGGGCCTACCCCCTGGGAACCCTCCTCAAGCTGGAGATCCGTGTGCCCGGCTGGGGCCGGTTCCAGAACCACTTCGGTCCCGCCCAGGAGGCCGATGTCCGCCCCCTGGTCGCCCTGGGCACCGTGGTCCGCGTCGAACAGTTGGACGAAGGAGGCTACGAACTGGGCGTCAAGTTCCAGAATGTGTACCCGGATGACCTCGAAGCGCTCATGAAGTTCGTGGCGGCCTCCGCCCCCCCGTCCCCCCTCTGACCCTGATTTCCCACCCTTTAGGAGGCCCCCGTGAAGATCCTCATCGTGGACGATTCCTCGACGATGCGGCGCATCATCATCAACACCCTGTCCCGCATCGGCTACACCGATGTGGTGGAAGGTGAAAACGGCAAGTCCGGGCTGGAAAAGCTCGGCCAGGGCGGTGTGGAGATGATCATCACCGACTGGAACATGCCGGAGATGGATGGCCTCGAGTTCGTGAAGACCGTGCGTGGCCAGAATCCGGCCATTCCGATCCTCATGGTGACCACCAACGCCGCCAAGGAGGACATCGTGGAGGCCCTCCAGGCCGGCGTGAACAACTACGTGGTGAAGCCGTTCACCCCGGAGACCCTCAAGGAAAAGATCGAATCCCTCCTGGGGTAGGGAGCAGCCTTATGGACCAGTCAGAGATCGACGCCCTCCTCGCCGGAGGCGGCAAGCCTTCCAAAAAAGCCAAGGCCGCGGCGAAAGCTCCGGCCGAACCTCCTGTGGCGGCTGCGGCACCGGCCCCTGCACCGGCCACGCCTTCCTCCGAACCCCACAAGGATGGCGCCGGCCATGTGATCTCCGAGTTGGACACGGTCACGGCCGTGACCGAGCGGGAGTCCAACAAGGTCATGGACCAGCTGGATCAGATCAGCCGCCTGGTGTCCCGGCAGCAGCAGCTGATCACCGACATGATGCGCCACGAGGGCGCCCAGACCCCGGGCGTGCAGAAGGCCATCCACGAGGTCATGAGCGCGGGCAAGGAGATCCAGGACAAGGTCTTCGAGGCCATGGACCTGATGCAGTTCCAGGACATCACCCGGCAGAAGCTGGAGCGCATCGTCCACCACCTGCGCCAGATCCACGACTACATCGTGGACCTGCTGGGCACGGGTCTGAAGAGCGACGCCGAACGGCCCTCCATCAGCCACACCATCGCCCAGACCGGCACCACGCCCGATGAGAACAAGGCCCACGCGGATTCCGTGGTGGAGGCCTTCAAGCAGCAGAAGAAGGGGTAAGTCATGGCCGCCGAGACCACCCAGGCCCTTCTCGCCAGCGAACTGGTCCCATCGGGCCAGCTGGTGACCTTCACCCTGGATGGGGTGGAGTTCGGTCTGGACATCGACCGGGTCCAGGAGATCACCCACCGTTCCGATGTGACCCCGGTGCCCGGCAGCCCCAGCTTCATCCTGGGCGTCATCAACCTCCGGGGCCTCATCATCCCGGTCATCGACAGCCGGATCCGCTTCCACCTGGCGTCCCAGGAACCGACCCCCAAGACCCGCATCATCGTGCTGCGCCTGGCCAGCGGGCCCACGGGCCTGCAGGTGGATTCCGTGGCCGAGGTGGTGAGGCTGGAGGATCACACGATCCGCGAGACCCCGCCCCTGGTCGCGGGCATCCGGTCCGAGTATCTGGCGGGCATGGTCACGGTGGGGAGCCGCCTGATCACCCTGATCCACCTGGAGAAGCTGCTGGACAGCTCCGAGCTCAGCCGCCGGACGGAGCTCGAGGATCTGGGCATGGCCGGGGCCCTGGCCATCGGCTCCGAGGACTTCGAGGAAGAGGCCGAAGCCGACGGTCGGCCCTTCGTAACCTTCCGCCTCGGCGTCGAATCCTTCGGCATCGCCCTCCAGCAGGTGGAGGAGATCGTCGAACTGCCCGCGGTCACCAAGGTCCCGGATGCGCCGGACTATGTCCTCGGGGTCATCTGCCTCCGGGATCAGGTCATGCCGCTGATCGACCTGTCCGAGATCCTGTCCATCCAGCAGGGGGACACCGAGCGCAAGCGCGACATGGTGGTGCTGCTTTCCTTCGGCTCCGCCCGGATCGGCGTGGTGGTGGACGAGATCCAGGAGATCCTCCGCGTGCAGGACGGCCAGACGCTGCCGCCGCCCCAGACCCTGTCCGAGGCCGAGCGGGAGCACCTGGAAGGCATCCTGCTGCTGCCGGGGCGCATGGTGAGCCTCATCAATGTCCTGAAGATCATCACGGGCGACGATCAGGAGAAGATCGCGGCCATGGGTCAGGGCCTCGGCCTCACCGACGCACGCGTCCAGGAATCGATTCCCAGCCTCGAGCTGGTGGTGTTCCGCCTCGGCCCCGAAAACTACGGCCTGCGACTGCATGAGGTCCGCGAAATCATCATGGTGGGCCAAGTCACCCCCGTGCCCCGGGCCCCCCAGTTCGTGGATGGCGTGCTGAACCTCCGGGGCGAGGTGATGCCCGTGGTGGATCTCCGCACGCGGTTCGGCCTGGAGCGCGTGGAGGCCACTTCCATCTCCCGGATCCTCATCACCAGCATCGGCGGGGTATTCACGGGCCTGGTGGTGGACGCGGTGGATGAAGTGCGGCCGGTGGAGCTGCACCGCTTCGGACCCCCGCCCTCCGTCACGGCCGTGGGCGCCAACCGCTACATCGAAAAGGTGGCGCGGCTCGACAACGGCATGATCTTCCTGCTCGAGCTGCAGCAGCTTCTGACGGACGCCGAGACCGAACAGCTCCAGGGACTCCAGGGGCGCCGGACCACGGCCAACAAGATGGGTGAGCCATGAGCGACTTCGCCCTCGACGATCCCAGCTTCTACGAGGATTTCCTCGTCGAGGCCCAGGAGCACTTCGAGCAGATCGAGACCAACTTCCTCGCCCTCGAGGAAGCCCCGGGCGACCTGGACCTGCTGAATGCCATCTTCCGCAGCGTGCACACCATCAAGGGCGCCGCCGGCTTCCTGGGCCTGCAGAAGGTCCAGGCCCTGGCCCATGTCGGCGAGAGCGTGCTGGACGACCTCCGCAAGTCCCGCATGGAGCTCAACGAGCGCGTGATGGAGCTGCTCTTCGAGACCGTGGACATGCTCAAGGTCCTGGTGGACGATGTCCGCATCCAGGTCCGGAAACAGGGCGAGCCCGAGGACCCCGATCCCAGCGAGCTCATCCGCAGCCTGGAAGTCATCCGCAAGGGCGGTGCTGCCGCGGCGGCCGTACCCCAGGCGGCGGCCCAGGGGAACCTGCATCTGCCCGCACTCCTGCAGGGGTTGGACGAGGTCGGGCGCAAGGCCGGCGAGGCCGCCCTGGCCGAAGGCAAGTCGGTGGTGGGCATCCACGCGGAACTGGACTCCGCCATCTACGGCACGGCCTTCAATCCCCTCTCCCTCTTCCAGATGGTGGAGCTGGTGGGCCGGCTGCTGTACCGGCAGATGATCCCCCGGGAGCCCCTGGTGGATCTCGACAGCTTCGAGCCCCGGAACTTCCACCTGGACCTGGTCATGGTCATCGAGGCGAGCGAACCCCTCGAGGAGATCCGCAAGGTCTTCGGGGCGGTGACCCATGCGGTGGTCACCATCCTTCCCCTGGAGCTGGGGGGCTCGGCCGAGGCCGCCGCCCCTGCCGCGGAGGATCGCCGCAAGACGGGCCGCCGCGCCGCGGACGACAAGGGCGCCTCCGACACCATCCGTGTGAGCCAGGCCAAGCTCGAGCACTTCATGAACATCGTGGCCGAGCTGATCATCAGCAAGACCATGATCAGCCACCTGGTGGAGCGCCTGGTGCCCCAGGTCAACGGCCATCCGGCCGCGGGCGTGGCCAAGGAACTGGCCCATGCCTCCGTCTACCTCGATCATGTGAGCAAGGAGATCCAGGCTTCCGTGCTGGGCATCCGCATGGTGCCGGTGAAGACCATCTTCTCCAAGTTCCCCCGCATGCTCCGGGATCTGGCCAAGGCCAGCGGCAAGAAGATCGACCTGCACATGACCGGTGAGGATACCGAGATCGACAAGAGCATCATCGAGGAGCTGGGCGATCCGATGATCCATCTCATCCGCAACAGCGCGGACCATGGCATCGAATCCCCGGAAGTCCGCGTGAAGTCCGGCAAGTCCGAGGTCGGCACGGTGATCCTGCGCGCCCGCCACGAGGGCGACAGCGTGGTGGTGGAGATCGAGGACGACGGCAAGGGCATCGATCCGGCCGTCATCCGCGCCAAGGCCGTGGAGAAGGGCCTGCTCAGCCAGGATCGGGCCGACGCCATGGCCGACGACGAGGTGATCGAGCTGATCTTCGCCCCCGGCTTCAGCACGGCCGCCAAGGTGACCGACATCTCGGGCCGGGGCGTGGGCATGGATGTGGTGCGCTCCAATGTCCGCAAGCTCAACGGCCGCGTTGGCGTCCGTTCCACCGTGGGCAAGGGCTCGATCTTCACCATCAAGCTGCCGCTCACCCTCGCCATCATCGACGCCCTGCTGGTGAAGAGCGGTGGCCAGGTCTTCGCCATCCCCGGCACGGCCGTGGAGGAGACCCTGATCGTTCCTCCCGAGAGCCTTTCCCACCTCACCAGCCGTCAGGCCATCAACCTGCGCGGCGAGGTGCTGGGCGTCTCCCGGCTCCGGACCCTGCTCCGCTCGACGACGGCCGCCGATGCCGCGGATGAGGATGGCCTCTCCGTGGTGGTGATCGCTTCCGCGGGGCGCCGCATGGGCATCATCGTGGATGCCTTCGTGCGCCGCCAGGAAGTCGTCATCAAGCCGCTGGCGCCGTACCTCGCCAGCCTGCCGGGCATCAGCGGCGCGTCCATCATGGGCGATGGCGGCGTCGTGCTGATCCTCGACCCTGCTGAACTCCTGCAGCTCGCCGTCCAGGAGGCCGTGTGAACCTGGGCGCCGCCCCTTCGCCCCCCGAGGCGCGGGCCCACGCCGAGGGCCACGAGACCGCCCAACAGCGGTTCATGACCTTCTTCCTGAATGACCGGGCCTACGGCCTGCCGCTGAACCATGTGGCGGAGATCTGCCCCTTCCGGGAGCTGAACAAGCTGCCCCACATGCCCCGGTCCGTGGAAGGCATCCTCGACCTGCGAGGCCGGGTGGTGCCGGTGGTCAACCTGCGCCTGCGCATGTCCCTCCCGCGTCTGGACGCCTCCAAGGTCGGCACCATCCTCGTGCTGGACCTGGAAGGCCAGCCCACCGGCCTGCTGGTGGATGCCGTGGATGCGGTCGTGAGCGTGCCTGCGGAGGATCTGGTCCCGGCCAGTCCGCTGCTGGCTGGCCTTGATGGCGCCTGGGTGTCGGGCTTCATCGTCCAGGGCGAGCGGGTCGTGACCCTGCTGGACGCGGCCCTGGTGGCCGCCCAGGGAACCGTCCGTGGCCAGGGCCGGCAGGGCCTGGCCACTCGGAACCTGGAGGAGCGGCTGGACGAGGATCTTCGCCGGCTCATCGCCTTGGCCCCCTCCAAGGAGCAGGGCGAACATCGCGTGCTGCCCCAGATCGAGTCCTCGGTCTCCTATACCGAGCAGGAGATGGCCAAGGTCCTGGATCGCGTGGAGGCCATGCTGGCGGGCGCGGACAAGGTCTTCCAGGGTCTCGCCTACCTCAAGCAGGAGGCGGGCATCGGCAAGCTGAAGGGCCACGAGCAGACCATCGCCGACCTGGAGCGGACCAACCAGGATCTTCAAGATGCGGTCTTCACCCTCATCCAGCAGGTCCAGTTCCAGGACATCGCCCGCCAGAAGCTGGAGCGGGTCATGGCGCACCTGAAGGGCATGCAAGTGGCGATCTCGGGGAAGTTCCGCTCCGACCGGAAGGACAAGTAGCCTCTCCAGCCCTGGAGCCGCTGCCCATCCCCGGGCACAATAGGGTTTTAGGCTCAGGAGCCCCCGTGACCAGCCAGCCCTTCACCGAAGTCCGATTCCTCGCCGGCCAGGTCGGCGAGACCGTCCGGCTGCGGGGCTGGGTCCGCAATGCCCGCACCAGCAAGACCCGCTTCATCGACCTGCGGGACGGTTCCGGCTTCGTCCAGTGCGTCGTCGGCGCCGCCGAGGCGGATCCCGAGAGCTATGACCTGGCCGGGAAGCTTACCCAGGAATCCGCCATCACTGTGACCGGCGTCGTGCAACTGCACCCCAAGACCGGCCAGCCTGAGCTGCTGGTGAAGTCCCTGGAGCTCATCGGCGGCAGCCAGGACTATCCCATCACCCCCAAGGAGCACGGCACCGAGTTCCTGATGGAGAACCGGCACCTCTGGCTGCGCAGCAAGCGCCAGTGGGCCATTCTCCGCATCCGCCACACCCTGGTGAAGGGCATCCGCGACTTCTTCGACGGCGACGGCTTCACCCTGCTGGACGCGCCCATCCTCACGCCCAGCGCCTGCGAGGGCACCAGCACGCTCTTTGGCACGGAATACTTCCACGAAGGCATGGCCTTCCTCAGCCAGTCGGGCCAGCTCTACCAGGAGCCGGGCATCGCAGCCTTCGGCAAGACCTACTGCTTCGGTCCCACCTTCCGGGCCGAGAAGAGCAAGACCCGCCGCCACCTCACGGAGTTCTGGATGGTGGAGCCCGAGGTGGCCTTCGCCCATCTGGACGATGTGATGGCCCTGGGCGAGCGCATGACCAAGTTCCTCATCCAGCGTGTGCTGGAGGGTCGCCAGGAGGAGCTTAAAATCCTGGAGCGCGACCTCGCGCCCCTGGAGACGGCCCTGAACACCACCTTCGACCGCATGACCTACACCGAGGCCGTGGAGAAGCTGAAGACCCTGGGCAGCGACATCCAGTGGGGCGAGGATTTCGGCAACGATGACGAGACCATCCTCATGAACGCCACCGACAAGCCCCTGTGGGTGCACCGCTTCCCCAAGGCCTTCAAGGCCTTCTACATGGAACCGGATCCCCTGGATCCCAAGCTGGCCCTGGGCGCCGACCTGCTGGCCCCCGAGGGCTACGGCGAGGTCATCGGCGGCGGTGAGCGCGCCTCCAGCCTCCAGTACCTCCTGGACCAGATCGACCACGAGGGCTTGAACCGCGCCGACTACGAGTGGTATCTGGATGTGCGCAAGTACGGCGGCGTCCCCCACGCGGGTTTCGGCATGGGCCTCGAACGCGCCGTGGCCTGGATCTGCAAGCTGCCGCATGTGCGCGAGACCATTCCGTACCCCCGCATGATGGGGACGCTCAGGCCATAGCACCCGGCCACGACACCGCGCCCCGCTTCGTCCCTCGCTGCATGTGCGCGAGACCATTCCGTGCCCCCGTATGATAGGGACGCTTCATCCGCAGCGCGCGGATTGGGCTGTTAACAACACTCGCTGAGAGAAGGCGGGATAACGAGGATTCGCGAAGGAAGGCCTCTCTGGGGCTGCTCTCCACATTCGCTGTTGTCTTTGCGTGCCTCTGTGAGTGTCGTGCCCTTTCGGCCGGCCGAACGGGCCCTCACAGCTGCATGACAACCCCGGGCAGCTTCTGGATCGCCTCCCGCAGCGGGGTCTCGGCCTTGTCGTGGGGCAGGGTGACCCAGAAGGTGTAGCTGATGAAGCTGCCCTTGCAGTTGGCGGTGTGCTGTTCGTCGCCCTCGGCCTGGGGGCCGAGGTGGGCGAGGATGAGCTCCATCACCATGTCGGGGCGCAGCTCTTCCTGGCGCCCGATGATCTTCATGGGAACGCGGACGGGGTAGGTGATCTCGGGGCGAGGGCAGGCATCCATGGCATCCATCTTACCGTTTGCTACGCTGGAGCGTCCGAGGTCCAGGGAGAGGGTGGGATTCCCGCACCCTTCCGCCTTGGCCGCCTTGGAGGGATGCCCGTGCTGGAACGGCTGAAGGACCTGGAAGCGCAGTCCCGGAAGCTGGACCCCGGCGCCGGGGAGCGCGCCCCGCTGTGGGAGGCCGCCCGGCAGTATGGCGAGACCTTCCTCCAGGCGCTTCCGGAGTCGCCCGCCTTCGTGCTGAAGGACCGGCCGGGGGCGGGCCTGGCTGGATTTCCCATTCCTGAGGCGGAGCGGCCCTTCTCGCAGGTGCTGGAGGCCTTGGCCGAGCATGTGGACGGCGTGGGGGCGAATGGGGCCTCGGGCCGGCATCTGGCTTTCATTCCGCCCTCATCGCTGTTCGCGGGCGCCCTGGGCGACCTGCTGGCGGCGATCACCAACCGGTACGCGGCCTACTTCTTCGCCGGGCCGGGCGCCGTGCGGATGGAAAACCAGGTGATCAGCTGGCTGGCCCACGAGGTGGGCCTCCCCGAGGGCAGCTCGGGCAACCTGGCCGCCGGCGGCAGCATGGCCCACCTGGTGGGCATCTGCACGGCCCGGGAAGCCGCGGGCCTGAAGGCCGCGGACTATCCGAAGGCCTGTGTGTACCTGTCGGATCAGGCCCACCACTGCATCGTGAAGGCGCTCCGGGTGGCGGGCATGGACGAGTCGCCCGTGCGGAGCATCCCCACGGACGCCGACTTCCGCCTGCGGCCCGAGGCCCTGGAAGCCGCGATCCAGGACGATCTTCGCGCCGGTCTCCGGCCTTGGCTGGTGGTGCCCACCGCCGGAACCACCAACACCGGGGCCGTGGATCCCCTGGAGGCCTGCGCCGACCTGGCGCAGCAGCATGGCCTGTGGATGCACACGGACGGGGCCTACGGGGCCTCGTTCGCCCTGACGGAGTCCGGCCAGGCCACGCTCCGCGGGCTGGAGCGCAGCGACAGTCTGGTGCTGGACCCGCACAAGGGGCTGTTCACGCCCCTGGGTCTCGGCATCGTGCTGGTGCGCCATCTGGATCCCCTGCGGAAGGCCCATGCCTTCCGGGCCGACTACCTGCCTTCCCCGCCCGAGGACCTGGAGGAGCTGAGCCCCTCCGAAACGACCCTGGAATTCAGCAAGCACGCCCGGGCTCTCCGGCTCTGGTTGCCCCTCCAGCTGCACGGCGCGGCGGCCTTCCGCGCGGCCCTCGACGAGAAGCTCCTGCTGGCCCGGTATGCCCATGCGCGGCTCCGGGAGATGCCGGGCGTGGACCCGGGGCCCGAACCCCAGCTGAGCGTCCTGGCCTTCCGCTTCCTGCCCGCCTCGGGAGAGGTGGATGCCTTTAACCAGGCCCTGCTGCAGCAGCTCACGGCGGAGGGCCGGATCTTCCTCAGCGGCACCCGGCTGAACGGCGCCTTCTACCTGCGCATGGCGATCCTGGCCGCCCGTACCCACCGCGAGCAGGTGGACGAGACCCTGGAGAGGCTCCAGGCGGCGGCAGCCGGACTGGCCTGACCCCGGCTTGTCCGAGCCCTAGTTGACCGGGCTCTACTTGACTTCGATCTCCCGCAGGTCCTTGCCCGGCTTGAAGCGAATGCTCTTGCCCTTGGGGATCTGGACGCTGGCGCCGGTCTTGATGTTCCGGCCCATGCCGCGCTTGCGGGGGCGGGGCTCGAAGACGCCGAAGCCGCGGATTTCGATGCGGTGGCCGTTGAGGAGGGCGTCCTTGAGGCGCTCGGTGAGCAGGTCCACCACCTGGAGGGCGGTGGCGCGGGAGCAGGGGTGAACCTTCATCAGCGAATTGGCGATGTCAATCTTGATCATCAGCGACCTCGGGCCAGGGATTGGGAGAGCCAGAATACGAGGAAGTGCGTCTAGCGTGCCAGGGTGATTTTCACATCGGTGGTTGGGGGCATGGCCATGGGCATCCCGGGAGCCGGGGTCTGGATGGTGGGGGGCATGGCCGCCGGGGCCTCGCGCCCCTGTCCCTGGGCGATGGACATGCCGCGCTCCATGTTCGACCGAGCCATGTCCGCCGTGGCCATGACGCCCTCGAGGCGGAGCTTGAACTCGCCGACATTGGTGGCCCGGAGCAGGGCCTCCTCCTCGGTGATGAGTCCCTGGCGCAATAGGAAATAGAGGCTCTGGTCGAAGGTCTGCATGCCGTACTGGGCCGTGCCGGAGGCGATGACATCCTTCAGCATCTTGGTCTTGTCCTTGTCCTCAATGCAGCTGCGCACGGTCTCGGTGGCCACCATGACCTCCACGGCGGGCACGCGGCCCTGGCCGTCGGCCCGGGGCACCAGGCGCTGGGAGATGACGCCCTTGAGCACCGCGGCCAGCTGGAGCCGGATCTGCTTCTGGTGGTGGGGCGGGAAGACGGAGATGACGCGGTTGATGGTCTCCGTGGCATCCAGGGTGTGCAGGGTGCTGAAGACCAGGTGGCCCGTCTCGGCGGCGTGCAGGGCCGTCTCGATGGTCTCCAGGTCGCGCATCTCGCCCACGAGGATCACATCGGGATCCTGGCGGAGGGCGGCGCGCAGGGCCGAGGAGAAGGTCCGGCAGTCGGCCTCGACCTCGCGCTGGTTCACGATGCTGAGGTTGTCCCGGTGCAGATACTCGATGGGGTCCTCGATGGTGAGGATGTGCTCGGTGCGGGTGGCGTTGATGAGGTCGATCATGGCCGCCAGGGTCGTGGACTTGCCCGAGCCCGTGGTGCCCGTCACCAGCACCAGGCCGCGCTGCTCCTCGCAGATGGTCTTCAGGACCTTGGGGAGCATCAAGTCGTCGATGGTGTAGATCTTCCGGGGGATGACGCGCAGCACCAGGCCCACGGTGCCCCGCTGGTTGAAGATGTTGCAGCGGAAGCGCCCCAGACTCGGCACGGAATAGGCGATGTCGAGGTCGAGGTTCTCCTTGAACTTCGCCTTCTGCTTGTCGCTGGCCATGATGGCGTAGGCCATGGCGATGGTGTCCTCCTGCACCAGCCGCTTGAACTGGGTCATGGGGGTGAGCTTGCCCCTAATGCGGGCGATGGGGTGGTTGCCGACCTTGAGGTGGAGGTCGCTCGCGCCCTGCTCGCAGACCACGGTGAGCAGTTCATTGATGTGCATGGCTTCTCCCGGGGAGGGTCCGCTTATCTTAGACCCCCTGCCGTCGAAAGGAAGGGGCTTGCAATCCATGCTCGGAAAACAGCGCGAGGTCTGGTAAAATCGAGGGTTCTGCCCGACCTTTGCCCGGGCCAACCAGGAAGTCTGATGACGCCTCTCGAAAAGATCCGCAACCTCGCCATCATCGCCCATGTCGATCATGGCAAGACCACCCTCGTCGATGCCCTGTTCAAGGGCGCCCACATGTTCCGCGACAACCAGCGCGTCCAGGAACGGGCCATGGACAGCAACGACCAGGAGCGCGAGCGCGGCATCACGATCCTGGCCAAGACGACCTCCCTGCACTGGGGCGGCTACCGCTTCAACATCGTGGACACCCCCGGCCACGCTGACTTCGGCGGCGAGGTGGAGCGCGTCCTGAGCATGGTGGATTCCGTGCTGCTGGTGGTGGACGCCTTCGACGGCCCCATGCCCCAGACCAAGTTCGTCACCCGCAAGGCCCTGGCCCTGGGGTTGCGGCCCATCGTGGTCATCAACAAGGTGGACCGCCCCGGCGCCCGCCCCGTGTGGTCCCAGGACCAGGTCTTCGACCTGCTCATCGAGCTGGGCGCCACCGAGGAGCAGCTGGATTTCCCCTGCGTCTTCGCCAGCGCCAAGATGGGCTACGCCATGCTGGACATGAACGACGCCAGCGAGAACCTGGATCCCCTCTTCGACACCATCGTCAAGCACTGCCCCCATCCCACGGGCAGCCCCGATGCGCCGCTGCAGATGCTCGTCACCCTCATGGACTGGAGCGACTTCGTCGGCCAGATCGGCATCGGCCGCATCGTGAACGGCCGCATCAAGGTGGGCGAGACCGTGGCCCTGGTGAAGCGGGACGGCAGCATCCAGCAGCACAAGGTCACCCAGCTCTACGGCTTCGAGGGCCTTTCCCGCATCCAGCAGTCGGAGGCGAGCGCCGGCGAGATCGTGGCCCTGGCCGGCATCGAGGACATCCGCGTGGGCGAGACCATCGCTGATGCCGCGAGCCCCGCGGCGCTGGAGTATGTGGACATCGACGAGCCCACCATCACCATGATGTTCATGGTGAATGCCGGGCCCTTCGCCGGCCAGGACGGCAAGTTCATCCAGAGCCGCCGCATCCGCGAGCGCCTCCAGAAGGAGCTGCAGCACAATGTGGCCCTGCGCGTGGAGGACACCGACAGCCCCGACTCCTTCAAGGTGAGCGGCCGCGGCGAGCTGCACCTCTCGGTGCTCATCGAGAGCATGCGCCGCGAGGGCTTCGAGCTGTGCGTGAGCCGCCCCGAAGTCATCCTGCACACCAACGAGCAGGGCGAGAAGCTCGAGCCCTACGAGGATGTCACCATCGACATTCCCGAGGCCTACATGGGCGTGACCATGGAGCACATGGGCAACCGCAAGGCCGAGATGCAGGACATGGCCAATGAGGGCGGGCGACTGCGTCTGCACTTCAAGATCCCCAGCCGCGGCCTCATCGGCTTCCGCAACGAGTTCATGACCGACACCCGCGGTGAAGGCCTCATCCACAGCCTCTTCAGCCACTACGGCCCCCACAAGGGCGAGCTGGTCGGCCGCAAGAACGGCGTGCTCATCAGCATGGAGACCTGCGAGGCCGTGGGCTTCGCCCTCATGAATCTGGAAGAGCGCGGCGTCATCTTCATCCAGCCCGGCACCAAGTGCTACGAAGGCATGATCGTGGGCGAGCACGCCCGGGAGAATGACCTGGTGGTGAATGTGGCCAAGGCCAAGAAGCTGTCCAACATGCGCTCCAGCGGCAGCGACGAAGCCACCCGCATCACCCCGCCGCGGGAGCACACCCTGGAGCAGGCCCTGGAATACATCGAGGCCGACGAGCTGGTGGAGGTGACCCCCAACTTCATCCGCATGCGCAAGCGCGTGCTGGACACCAACGAGCGGAAGAAATCCGAGAAGCGTTCCGACGCCTGAAGGCTTGGAAATGATTGATTCGCGCCCGGATATTTCCGGGCGCGTCTTTTTTTGGGGCTAACCGGCCCGGTCGGGAGGCGCGTAGGCTTTCCGAGTATCCCCACCGGAGGTTCGTCCTCCCGATGAACAGCTCCTTTTTCGGAGGTCCCATGCAACGGGTTCCCATCCGGTCCATTCTCGTGGGCCTGGCTTTGTGCTGCACCATCGGCGCGATGCCCGCCACGGCGGCGCCGCCCACCCTCCAGGATTTCTTCCGCAACCCCGAGAAGACGGGGTTCTCGATCTCGCCCGACGGCAAGCACCTGGCCTGGGTGGCGCCCTATCAGAGCCGCCTGAATGTCTTCGTGCGGCCCCTGGCCGGGGGGGGCGAGACCCGCGTCACCTCCGAAACCGCCCGGGACATCTCGGGCTACTTCTGGAAGGGCGACCGGATCCTCTATGTGAAAGACTTCGGTGGAGACGAGAACTTCCATGTGGTGAGCGTTGACCTGGCCGGGAAGGACCTGAAGGACCTGACCCCCGGGGACAAGCTCCGCGCCGAGATCGTGGATGACCTCGAGAACGACGACCAGCACCTGCTGCTCTCCCACAACCGCCGGGATGCCCGGGTCTTTGATGTCTACCGGGTGGATGTGAAGACGGGGAAGGAGACCCTCGTGGCCCAGAACCCCGGAAACATCACGGGCTGGGTGACCGATCACGCCGGACGGGTGCGGATCGCCACCACCACCGATGGCGTCAACAGCTCGCTGCTGTACCGGGAGAAGGAGCAGGACCCCTTCAAGCCGATCCTGACCACGAACTTCAAGGAGACGCTGGCGCCGCTCTTCTTCACCTTCGACAACAAGAAGCTCTATGTGGCCTCCAACCGGGGGCGCGACAAGGCGGCCATCTTCGAATTCGACCCAGCCACCGCCAAGGAGGGAAAGCTCCTCTTCGAGCGCCCCGATGTGGATGTCACCGGGTTGAGCTTTTCAAAGAAGCGGAAGGTCCTGACGGAGATCTCCTACACCACCTGGAAGACCCAGCGGCACTTCCTCGATGCCGAGACCAAGGCCGTGTTCGACAAGGTCCAGGCCCAGCTGCCGGGCTACGACATCGTGCTCGGACCCTACACCAAGGCCGAGGACAAGGTCATCGTCTCCACGACCAGCGACCGCACCCGGGGCAAGCGCTACCTGTTCGAGAAGGCGACGGGCAAGCTGACCTTCCTGGCGGAGGTGGCCCCCTGGCTCAAGGAAGCCGATCTCACCGAGATGAAGCCCGTCTCCTACGCCTCCCGCGACGGCCTCACGATCCACGGCTACCTGACCCTGCCCAAGGGCAAGGCGGCCAAGAACCTGCCCGTGGTCGTGAATCCCCACGGCGGCCCCTGGGCCCGCGATGTCTGGCGGTTCAACCCCGAGGTGCAGTTCCTGGCCAGCCGCGGCTACGCGGTATTCCAGATGAACTTCCGCGGCTCCACCGGGTACGGCCGGTCGTTCTGGGAAGCCAGCTTCAAGCAGTGGGGCCGCAGCATGCAGGATGATGTCACCGACGGCGTGCAGTGGCTCATCAAGCAGGGCATCGCCGATCCCAAGCGCGTGGCCATCTACGGCGGCAGCTACGGCGGATATGCCACCCTGGCGGGCATCACCTACACGCCGGACCTCTACGCCGCCGCCGTGGACTATGTGGGCGTCTCCAACCTCTTCACCTTCATGACCACCATCCCGCCCTACTGGAAGCCCTTCCTGGACATGATGTACGAGATGGTCGGAAATCCGGAGAAGGACAAGGACCTGCTGAAGGCCGCCAGCCCGGTGTTCCATGCCGACCGGATCAAGACCCCCCTCTTCATCGCCCAGGGGGCCAAGGATCCCCGCGTGAACAAGGCCGAAAGCGATCAGATGGTCGAGGCCCTGAAGAAGCGCGGCGTCGAGGTGGAGTATCTGGTGAAGGACAATGAGGGGCACGGGTTCCGCAACGAGGAGAACCGGTTCGCCTTCTATGAGGCCATGGAACGGTTCCTGGCCAAGCACCTGAAGCCCTAGACTGGGGGGGATGAACACTCCCTACCACGCCCCGCCCCGCGCCAGCTTCCGCCAGAAGCTGGGACCGGGCGGGGCGGCTTCACTGGGGCTGGCCTTGCTTGCGGGGTTCGGCCTGCTGGGCCTGCCCGTGCTGTTCCGGCTGCGGCAGGTGCTCCGGGGGGCTCACGGCGAGGAACCCGCGGCCTCGGATGCGATCCTGGTGCTGGGCCGGAAGCTGGAAGCCAATGCGCTGACGCCGGTCTTCGAGGCGCGGCTGGCCCACGCCGAGGGGCTCTGGCGGCAGGGGTTCGCCCCGCGGATCATCGTGGCCGGAGGAACCACCGGAACGGCGCTGCGCAGCGAGGCCGAGGCCGGGCGGGACTGGCTGTTGGCCCGGGGCGTCCCCGGGACGGCGATCCTCCTGGAAGACCGCAGTCAGCACACCCTCGAAAACCTCTTCAATGTGCGGGCCCACCTGCGCAGCGAGGGGTGGCGGACCCTGCTGCTGGTCACGGACCCGCTGCACCTCACCCGGGCCGGGGCCACCGCCCGGGGGTTGGACCTGGAGGTGCGCTGCACTCCCGCCCCTGATGGCCCCCCGTTCGAGCGAGGTCCCCGCCGCTGGGGGCGGGCTCTCCTGGAGGCCTTCCTGTTGCACTGGTACCACACCGGCATGGCTTACAGCCGCCTGATCCGGAGTGAAAGCCAGTTGAAGCGCGTGACCTGATTTCAGCGTCGCGGAGCGAGGCTCAAGAAGATCAGGGAGGCCGTTGCCTCGTGGCGGTAGTCCCGGCCGTCTTTCGGGAAGCCCACCTGGATGGGAAAGTCATCCCCATCTGCCCACAGCTTCAGTTGGAAGGGCTTGATCCCGTCGACCCGGCCCGCATCGACGATCCAGACGGCCCGACTCCAGGGCGCGTCCTGCTCCACCTTGATATCCAGCGGTTCCAGGGATTCGACCCGATAGACCGTCCGCCGGTGGGGATTGGGGAGTTCGAGCACGAATTGCCAGCGGCCATCCGGGAGGTGATTCATGACACCCCGGAGGCCAGGAAACCCTCGGGGATAGGTCAGGTTGTGGTCTGGGGTGGCGCAGGCCGTCAGGGCGACCAGAGACACGACGGAAAGGAGGCGACGCATGGCGAAAGCTTATCCGATGATGGAGACATGACCGGTCACCTCATTCTCGTTCCTACGCCCATCGGCAACCTCGGGGATCTCACGGATCGCGCCAAGGAGGCCCTGGCCGAGGCCGACCTGGTGGCCTGCGAGGATACGCGGCGCACCGGGGGCCTGCTCAAGCATCTCGGCATCGACAAGCCCATGCTGCGCTTCGACGACCACGCCGGCGCCGCCGCCTTCGAGCGGCTGGGGCTGGAGTTGATGTCGGGCCGCACGGTGGCCTACTGCAGCGATGCGGGCATGCCCGGCATCAACGATCCCGGCTTCGAGATCGCCCGGGCCGCCCGGGCCGCCGGGGCCAAGGTGACCGTGCTGCCCGGGGCCTCGGCCGTGCTGCTGGCGGTGGTGGCCTCAGGCCTGCCCAGCCACGCCTTCAGCTTCTGGGGCTACCTGCCCAACCGCAGCGAGCCCCGCCGCACCCTGCTGAAGAAGCTCGGCGCGGAGGAGGAGACCGTCGTGGTCTTCGAGACGCCCCACCGCATCCACGAGACCCTGTCGGATCTGGAGGCCCTGCTGGCGGACCGGGAGATCGCCCTGGGCCGGGAGCTGACCAAGCTCCACGAGACCTGGTATCGCGGGACACCCGCCCAGGTGAAGGCCCAACTCGGCCGCGAGGATCGCGGGGAGATGGTGCTGGTGCTGGCGGGGGCCGACGCGAAGCGCCTGGTCACCGAAAGCGAGGCCACCTTCGAGGGCGCGCTGCCGGCCTGGGCCGAGGCCTACCTCGCCGCCGCCCGGGAAGGCGGCATGACCCTCCGCGAGGCCGTGAAGCCCCTGGCCAAGCACCTGGGCGTGTCTGCTTCGGAGATCTACCGGCTGGCGGCGGAGCTCTGATGCCGAAGGACCCCGCCACCCGCCTCCAGTGGCTGGTGTTCGCGCTGGTCAGTGCGGTGTTCACCACGGTCTACATTCCTCAGCCGGTGCTGCCGGTGCTGCGGCAGACCTTTGGGGTGGGCGAGGGCGCGGCCTCGATGACGGTGTCGGCTGTGGTGCTGGGCATCGCCGTGGCGAACCTCCCCTTCGGGGCGCTGGCGGACCGGCTGCCCATCCGCCCCATCCTGCTCACGGGCGGCCTGGTGGTCTCGATCGCCGGGGTGGCTTCCGCGCTGGCGCCCACCCTGCCGCTGCTGGTGGCCGCGCGGTTCCTGCAGGGGCTCTTCGTGCCGGCCCTCACCACCTGCCTGGCCGCCTACCTGGCCCGGGAGATGCCCGCGGAACGGCTCAATGTGGTGATGGGTTCCTATGTGTCCGCCACGGTCGTCGGGGGGCTCTCCGGTCGCCTGTTGGGCGGGTTCATCCTGCCGCCGGCCCACTGGCGCTGGGCCTTCCTCGTCGCCGCGGGCCTGCTGCTGGCGGCCACCCTGGCGGCCCATGCCGGGCTGCCCAGAGAGCGCCACGACGAGATCCGCGGGGCCGAGACGGTGCGGTTCCGCGATGTGCTGTTCCGGCACGACCTGTTCCGCCTCTACTGCGTGAGCGCCGGGGCCTTCTTCGTGTTCTCGTCGGTCTTCAACTACATGCCGTTCTACCTCCACGGCGCGCCCTTCCACTGGTCCACCCGGGCGGTGACCCTGCTCTACCTCTCCTACCTCGTGGGCGTGGTGGCGGGGCCGCTGGCGGGGCGCCTCAGCAACCGCGTCGGCAATGGCACGGCCATGGTGGCGGGGGCGCTGACCTTCGGGGCGGGGCTCGTGGTCACCCTGGTTCCCCGGGGCTGGGCCATGGCCGCGGCCCTGGGCCTGATCTGCGCCGGCTTTTTCACCCTCCACGCCTCGGCGGCCGGGGCCCTGAACCGGAAGCTCAGCGCCGGGCGGGGCCGGGCCAATGCCTTCTATGTGCTCTTCTACTACCTGGGTGGCGCTGCGGGCATCACCCTCAGCGGCCAGGCCTACCACCTGGCGGGCTGGCACGGGGTGGTGGCCCTGGCGGCGGGCGTGCTGATGGTGCCCCTGAGCACCGGCGTGGTGGAGATGCGGCTGGCTCAGCGGGACGGTTCGGCCACCAGGTCTTCGGCGGCGCGGGCGAGGTAGCTCTCCAGCAGACCGGGCACCTGGCTGGGCGTGAGCGGTCCGTGGACCTCGTCGCCGATCATCACCACGGGCGCCAGGCCGCAGGTGCCCACGCAGCGGGTGCTCTCGAGGCTGAAGATGCCGTCCTTGCTGGTTTCGCCGAAGCGGATGCCCAGCTCGTCCTGGAGCTTCTGGGCCACCTTCTCCGCGCCCTTCACATAGCAGGCCGTGCCGAGACAGACATTGATGAGGTACCTGCCGCGGGGCTGGAGCCGGAAGTAGTGGTAGAAGGTGGCGACCCCCGTGACCTTCGCCAAGGGGATCTGCATGAGCTGAGCCACGGCCTCGAGGTGGCCGGGGCCCAGGTGACCGAAGTGGGCCTGCACCTGATGGAGCGTGGCGATGAGCAGGCTCTCGCTGTGCTCCTGGTGCCGGTGGGCATCGATGAAGGCGAGGATGTCCTCGGGCAGCATGGCGCGGAAACCGCGTTCCAGCTCGGGCCAGTTGTCGGTGGAGCAGGGGCAGCAGTCGCTCATCGGATCCCCCGGGGCGTGCGGGCGGTGTAGTGGGTGTGGAGCAGCTCATGGGCCCGATGGCTCAGGGGCTCGCCGAGGAAGTCGGCGTAGAGCTTCTGCACATCGGGGTTGTCGTGGCTGCAGCGCAGGATCTTGGCGGAATCGATGCTGTAGAGGGCCTTGGCGCGGGCGTGGGCCAGGTCGTGGTTCAGGGTGTAGGTGCCGATGGGCGGGTAGGGCTGGCCGCCCCCGCAGATGCAGCCGCCGGGACAGGCCATGATCTCGATGAGGTGATAGTCCTTCTCGCCGCGCTTCACCGCCTCCAGGAGGACCTTGGCGTTCTGGAGGCCGTTGGCCACGGCCACATTCAGGGTCTTCCCGGCCAGGGTCACGGAGGCTTCCCGGATCTCGCCGGTGACGCCGCGGACTTCGGTCAATTCCAGGTTGCCGAGGTTCTTCCCGGTCAGCTTGAAGGCCGCCGTGCGGAGCGCCGCCTCCATCACGCCGCCGGTGGCGCCGAAGATATCGCCAGCTCCCGACGAGGTCCCCAGGGGGTGGTCGAAGTCGCTGTCGGGCAGGCGGGTGAAGTCGATGCCGTAGGACTTGATCATCTGCGCCAGCTCGCGGGTGGTGATGACCGCGTCCGTGGTGGGATTTCCATCGAGGACATGCTCGGGGCGGGCGGCTTCGAACTTCTTGGCCACGCAGGGCATGACGGACACCACATAGATGTCCTTGGGATCCAACCCCTTCTGCTGTGCGTAGTAGGTCTTGATGAGGGTGGACTGCATCTGCATCGGGCTCTTGCAGCTCGACATGTGGGGGATCAGCTCGGGATAGAACTTCTCCAGGAAGCTCACCCAGCCGGGGCTGCAGGAGGTGAGCAGGGGCAGGGGGCCGCCGCCCTCCAGGCGCTTCAGCAGCTCGTGGGCCTCTTCCATGATGGTGAGGTCGGCGCTGAAGTTGACATCGAAGATGGCGTCGAAGCCCATGCGGCGCAGGGCCGTGACCATCTTCCCGGTGACCGGCGTGCCCATGGGCAGCCCGAAGGCTTCGCCGAGGGCGGCCCGGATCGCGGGGGCGGTGGTGACCACCACATGCTTGTCCGTCCGGGGGAATCCAAGCGCCTTCCAGACGCGCTCGGTGTGATCCTGTTCGAGGAAGGCGGCGGTGGGGCACACGCTCACGCACTGGCCGCACTGGATGCAGGCGCTCTCGTCCATGGGAGCCAGGTTGGCGGGGCCCACCACGGTGGTGAAGCCGCGGCCGTGCTGGCTGAGGTTGAACACGCCCTGCACCTCGCCGCAGACCCGGATGCAGCGGCCGCAGAGGATGCACTTCTCCGCATTGCGCACCACAGACGCCCCCGCGTCATCGATGGGGAATTGCTTGCGCCTGCCCTCGAAGTGCCGCTCGCGCACGCCCATGCGGTAGGCCAGGTTCTGCAGCTCGCAGATGCCATCGCGGTCGCAGGTCTGGCAGTCCTTGGGGTGGTTGTCCAGCAGCAGTTCCACGATGTCGCGGCGGGCCTCGCGGATGACGGGGCTGTTGGTCTGGACCTCCATGCCCTCCCAGGCGGTGGTGGCGCAGGAGGCCAGGCAGTGGTCGAAGCCTTCCACCTGCACCACGCAGACCCGGCAGTTGCCCTCGAGGCTGAGCTCCGGGTGGTAGCAGAGGCGGGGGATGTGGATGCCGAGTGTTTCCGCCGCGTCCATGACCGTGGTGCCGGCCGGCACGAGGATGGGTTCGCCGTCGATCTTGAGGCTGATCATCTGGGACATCGCAGACTCCTACACCCTGTCAATGGCGGCGAACTTGCAGACATCGAAGCAATTGCCGCACTTGATGCAGGCGGCCTGGTCGATCACATGGGCCTCCTTGCGGGAGCCCGAGATGCACTCCACGGGGCAGTTGCGGTCGCAGATGGTGCAGCCGATGCACTTCTCCGGATTGATCTCGTAGCGGATCAGGGCCACGCACTTCTTCGCGGGGCAGTGCTTGTCCTGGATGTGGGCCAGGAACTCGTCCCGGAAGTGCTTGAGGCTGGAGAGCACGGGGTTCGGTGCCGCGCGGCCCAGCCCGCAGAGGCTGGTGCGCTGGCAGAGGCGGGACAGGCGCTCGAGCTTGTCCAGGTCGGCCAGTTCTCCTTTGCCCAGGGTGATGCGCTCCAGGATCTCGAGGATGCGCGTGGTGCCCTCCCGGCAGGGCGTGCACTTCCCGCAGCTCTCCTCCTGGCTGAAGGCCATGTAGAACTTCGCGATGTCGACCATGCAGTCGTCCTCGCTCAGGACGATCATGCCGCCGGAACCCATGATGGAGCCGGCCTTCTGCAGCGGCTCGAAGTCGACCTCCATGCCCTGCATGGCCGCGGGGATGAAGCCGCCCGCGGGGCCGCCGGTCTGGATGGCCTTGAGCTGCTTGCCGCCGGAGACGCCGCCGCCGATGTCGTTCACGACCCGGGAGAGCGTGGTGCCCAGCGGAACCTCCACCAGACCCGTGTGGCGCACCTTGCCCGCCAGGGCGAAGACCTTGGTCCCGCCGCTCTTCTCGGTGCCGATGCGGGAATACCAGTCGCCGCCGTAGCGCAGGATGGCGGAGATATTGGCGAAGGTCTCCACATTGTTGATCACCGTGGGGTGGCCCCACAGGCCGCGATCCGTGGGATAGGGTGGACGAACCTTCGGCTGGCCTCGCTCACCTTCGATGGAGCGGATGAGGGCCGTCTCCTCGCCGCAGACGAAGGCACCCGCGCCCAGCCGGATCTCCAGGTCGAAGTCGAAACCGGAGCCCATGATGTCCCGGCCGAGCAGCCCCTGGGCGCGGCAGGCGCCGATGGCCTGCTCGATGCGCTTGATGGCCAGCGGGTACTCGGCCCGGATGTAGAAGAACCCCTTCTGCGCGCCGATGGCGAAGCCGCCGATGATCATGCCCTCGACGATGTTGAAGGGATCGCTCTCGAGCATGGAGCGGTCCATGAAGGCGCCCGGGTCGCCCTCGTCGCCGTTGCAGATGATGAAACGGGTGGCGTCGGCCTGCTTGCGGGCGAGCGTCCACTTGGTGGCCGTGAGGAAACCGCCGCCGCCGCGGCCCCGGAGCCGGGCCTTGGTGAGTTCGGAGATCACCCAGTCGGGTTCGCGGCGTTCCAGGACGGTGGCCAGGGCTTTGAAGCCATCGAAGCCGAGGTATTCGTCGAGGCTCTCGGGATCGACGACGCCGGCGTTCCGCAAGGCGATGCGGCTCTGGCGGTTGAAGAACGCCACATCTCCGTAGCGTTCCAGGAACTCCAGGGCGATGGGCTCTTCCTGCATTCGCAGGCGGGCGACCACCCGGCCTTGGAGCACATGCTCCTGGAGGATGTCCAGGAGGTCCGCCTCGGAAGTCACGCGATAGAGGATCTTCTCGGGGCGGGCCAGGAGGTAGGTGGCGGCGGGACCGCCGGCGAGGCCGCAGGCCCCGAAGCAGCTGGTGGTCGCCACGCCCACGCGGTGGGGTTCGACGCCATGCTCTGCGAGCAGGTCCAGGAACCGGGCGCGGAGGTCCACGCCGCCCTTCTGGCAGCGATCCCCTTCACAGAACAGGAACTCGCGCTCGGGCAGCACCTCGCCACTGTGATCCAGGACATGCTTCATCACCGGGACGCCGCCCTGGATGTGCTCGGTGAAGATGCGGTGGACCAGGTCGCGGTTGACGCGCTCGTACTTGACGGGCAGCTGACCGGGCAGGCGCACGCCGAGGATGGGCTCGCGCGAGCAGCGGCCCGTGCAGCCGGTGCGGTGGATGACGATGTCCTTCCGCCCGGAGGCCCGGATGTGCCGGATGAACTCCTCGGCCACGGCCTGCGATCCCGCCGCGTGCTCGCAGGTGGCGGATCCCACCTGGATGATGATCTGGTTCTCCAGGTCCCTGTCGGCCAGGGTCCGGACGGCACGGTCCGCCAGGGACCGGTAGAAGTCGCTCACGGGAAGAGGCATGAACTCTCCTGCCACCCGCTCGGGACGGGTGGATTCAAAGATGTGGAGGACGGTGGAGGGTGGGGACCCGACACCGCGGACCGGACATCAGCTGCACAGGGAGTCTGCTCATTGATGACCGATAGGTCAGTGATGGAAATCACATCCGGCTAAATCTTTACACTCTGTTCTGAGGCGACCCCCAGGGCCCCGTCCGACCCGCCTTCCCAGGGCGCGGATGCGGGTTTCCAGGCAGCCTCGGCAGGCCTCGGCCGTCTCGCTCACGCAGGCCTTGCCGGGGTAGATCTCGTAGCGGACGCGATAGCCCACCGGCGTCACATTGGGCATCACCACATTGGCCCCGCGCATCAGGGCCAGCTCGCGCCCCTGGGCGCGGTCGAGGGTGGCGAGGGCGGTGGTGCTGGGGATGTTGGCCTCGGGACAGAGCAGGCGCGTCAGGGCCACGGCCTTGAGGGTGGTGAGCTCGTCATTGGGGACCTGATCCCGCAGGGCGAGGTAGGACGGGGCATCCGGCCCGCCCATGGGCGTCCGGGGGCTGGGCAGGAAGGGGCCGATCCCGAGCATGTCCATGTCGAATTCCCGGAAGCGGAGCAGGTCGGCCGCGAGGATGTCCCAGGTCTGCCCCGGGATGCCCACCATCACGCCGGTGCCGATCTCGTAGCCCATGCCCCGCATGCGGCGGAGCTGGGCCAGGCGGTCGCTGGGCCGGCCCGGCAGGTCCGGATGGATGAGGTGGTACAGCTCCGGGTCACCGGTCTCGAAGCGCAGCAGGTAGCGATCCGCCCCCGCGGCCTTCCAGGCGGCCAGGTCCTCGTCGCTCCGTTCCCCCAGGGAAAGCGTGACGGCGAGGGGCGTGTCGGCCTTGATGGCCCGCACTGCCGCTGCGATGAAGGCCTGATCGAGGCCCGGGTCCTCTCCGGCCTGGATGACCACGCTGCCGTAGCCGAGGCGGTGGGCCTCCCGGGCTGCCTCGAGGATCTCCTCTCCCGTCATGCGGTAGCGGTCCAGCCCCCGGGCGGGAGCCCGCAGCCCGCAGTAGTGGCAGGCGCGCACACAGAAGCTGGAGGCTTCGATGAGGCCGCGCAGGTGGATCTCGTCGCCGACCCGGTCCCGGCGCACCGCATCCGCCTCGGCCCAGAGGTGGTCAAGGGCGGCGGGGTCGTCCTCCATGAGCCAGGCCTTCACGCGGCCCTGGTCGAGGTCAGCCATGCAGGGCCTCCAGGGCTTCCGGGAAGGGGCGCAGCGCGCGGTCGAGGATGCCCTTGGCGCGGGCGATGGCCAACCCGTAATTGGTGATGGGAACCCCGGCGTTCTCGCAGCGCTGGATGCGGGACAGCATCTCGCGGCGGTTGCCCATGCAGTTTCCGCAGTGGACCACGAGGGCGTAGCGGGCGAGATCCGTCGGGAAATCCCGCCCCTGGATGTGCTCGAAGCGCAGCGGAGCCCCCACCTTGGCCTCGAGCCAGCGGGGGATCTTCACGCGGCCGATGTCCTCGTCGCCGGGATGATGGGTGCAGCCTTCGGCCACCAGCACGCGCTCGCCACCGCGGAGGCGGTCGATGGCGACGGTGCCGCGCACCTGAGCCCGCAGGTCGCCGTGGAAGCGGCTCAGCAGGATGCTGAAGGAGGTGAGGGGGATGTCGGCGGGGACTCGGGCGGAGACGCCCTGGAAGGCCTGGGAATCGGTGACGACCAGGGCGGGGGGGCGCTTCAGCCCCTCCAGCGCCATCGGCAGCTCGCCTTCCTGCACCACCAGGGCCAGGGCGTGGCCGTCCAGCAGGTCGCGGATGGCCATGACCTGGGGCAGGATGAGGCGCCCCTTCGGGGCTTCCGAGTCGATGGGCATCACCAGGATCGCCACCTGTCCTGCGGGCACGAGGTCCGCGAGCAGCTTCCGGGAGTCGAGGAACCCGCCGGGCGCCGCCAGGAGCAGGGCTTCCTTCAGCTCCGGCAGACCCTCGCCGCTCTGGGCGGAGACCGATACGCAGGGCGTCCCCAGGGCCTCGATGCGAGCCCATTCGGATTCCACGGGAGCCGCCAGGTCGGCTTTGTTCAGGACCCCCACGGTGGGGATGTCCCGCTGCTTCAGTTCGGCCAGGAGGGCGTCCTCGAAGGGCCCCCAGGCCCCGGCTTCGGCCACGAGGAGGGCCAGGTCCACCCGCTCGAAGACGGCGCGGGTGCGGGCCATGCGCTGACCCCCAAGGGCGCCCTCGTCATCCAGGCCCGCCGTGTCCACGAAGAGCACTGGGCCCAGCGGCAGCATCTCCATGGGCTTCTCCACGGGATCCGTGGTGGTGCCCGCCTGTTCGGAGACGAGGGAGACCTGCTGGCGCGTGAGGGCGTTCAGCAGCGAGGACTTCCCCACATTGCGGCGGCCGAAGAGGCCGATGTGGAGGCGGAGGGTGCGGGGCGCGGGCTGCATGGGGCTTCCGATCCGTCAGCAGAACACATCGCGTTCGCCGCGCCGCACACGCGCCACCATGGCCTCGGCGCGCATGCGGGCCCGGTCGTCCATGACGGCGAGGCTTCCCGCGACCAGGGTTTCGGCCGCGGCGCGGGTGGCGGGGCTGGCATGGTCCTCCACGAACTCCTGGAGGGTGGAGAGGGCGTTGGGCTGGCAGTGGAGCTTGATCTCGCCGGGCTTGGCGAGATCCATGAAATCGGCGCCGGTGCGGCCCATCCGATAGCAGCCGGTGCAGAAGCTGGGGATGAAGCCGGACTCCGCCAGATCGCGTACCACCTCATCCAAATCCCGGTGATCGCCGAGGGAGAACTGGGCGCCGCCGTCGCCCGGGCCGTTCCCGGCCTCCTCCTCCCGGTAGCCGCCGGGGTTGGTGCGGCTGCCCGCGCTGATCTGGCTGATGCCCAGGTGGAAGACCTCGCGGCGGACCTCCGGCCGTTCGCGGGTGCTGAGGATGAGCCCCGTGTAGGGCACCGCCAGCCGGAGGATGGCGACGAGCTTGCGGAAGTCGGTGTCCGTCACGGCGAATGGGGGCGCTTCGCTGGTGGTGGAGCCTTCGGCGGGCTCGATGCGCGGCACGCTGATGGTGTGGGGTCCGCACCCGAAGCGGTCTTCCAGGTGGCGGGCGTGGCGCAGGAGGGCCAGCAGCTCGAAGCGCCAGTCATGGAGGCCGAAGAGGGCGCCGATGCCCACATCCTCGATGCCGGCCTGCATGGCCCGGTCCATGCAACCCAGGCGCCAGTCGTAGTCGGCCTTGAGGCCGCGGGGATGCATCAGGGCGTAGGTGGCCCGGTGGTAGGTCTCCTGGAACAGCTGATAGGTGCCGATCTGGGATTCCTTGAGGCGCCGGAAGTCCGGAAGGTCCAGGGGGGCGATGTTCACATTCACCCGGCGGATGCTCTCGGTGCCTTCGCGGGTGGCGTAGATCGTGCGGATGGCCTTCAGGATGTAGTCCAGACCCTCCTTGGGGTAGGCCTCGCCCGCCACGAGCAGCAGGCGCTTGTGGCCCTGGCGCAGGAGGTGGCGCACCTCGGCGGCGATCTCCGCCTGGCCCAGGGCACGGCGGGCCAAGCCGCGGTTGGAGGCGCGGAACGCGCAGTAGAGGCATTCGTTGCCGCAGAGATTCGATACATAGAGCGGCGCGAACAGGACGATGCGCCGGCCGTAGATTTCCTCCTTCACCTGTTCGGCCGTGTGGAACAGTTCGTCCAGCAGATCGGGCTGCTGGATGGCCATGAGGGTGGGGAGGTCGGCCTCGTCCAGGCCCCCCAGTTCCCGGGCCCGGGCGAGGATATCGCGGACCCGCACGGGGTCCTGGGCCGGTGCGCCGTCCAACAGCCGGCCGATGGACGCTTCATCCAGGGGGAATGCTTCCGAAGGGCCATGCATGGAAAGAACCTCCGCGGGGCGCGCCGCTGGCCAAACATAACCCTCAGGTTGTTTTTGATCCAGTCCTGCCGGGGCGGACCTTGGTCACAACCGGGTGGAACGGCGTCCGGATGGGTGGGGCGGCAGGCTGTACCAGATGATCGTCCCCAGGATCAGCAGCCCACCCAGAAGGGCCCAAGCCGAGGGGCGCTCGCCGATGCCGAGGAAGACCCAGACGGGATTGAGCACGGCCTCCAGGGTGCCGGTCACCACGGCGGCCGTGGCGGACAGGTGCTTCATCCCGGCGTTGAAGAGCAGGTAGGCGACGCCGATCTGGAAGACGCCGAGGTAGAGCAGGATGCCGGCCTGGGGCAGGGTGACCCGGAGGCTCGGCAGGGCGGGGGTGCAGACGGCCGCCACCAGCAGGTTGCCGAGGATGATGGCGCCGATGGGATCGACCCCGGGGCGGCGTTCCCGCTGCAGCTTGAGGGTCATGGAGAAGAGCGCCAGGCAGAGGCCGGAGACCACGCCGAGGAGGTTGCCCGCCAGGGTGCCGGCCCCGAGCCGGCCCACGAAGAAGAGGCCCATGGCGCCAAGGCAGAGGGTTACCGCCAGGAGGTCCCGGCGCGCCACCGGCCGTCCGGCGAGCCGGGGCTCGAGGAACACCAGGTAGATGGGGGCGGAGAACTGGAGGAAGATCGCGTTCGCGGCGGTGGTGAGCTTGGTGGCGGCGACGAAGAAGATGAGCACCCCCGCATAGGCGGCGGCGCAGGCGAAGGCGAGGGCGTCCGGCCGGGGGAAGGGGCGCCCGCCCCGGAGCTTCACCACCAAGGCGATGGTGAGGGCCGCCACCAGGCTGCGGGCGAACGCGATCTGCAGCGCCCCGAGGGGCAGCACCTTGATGAAGAGCCCGCTGGAGCTCCAGAGCAGGGCCGCCAACGCCACCAGGGCCGCGCCCCGCATCCTGTCGCCATGTCCGGTCATGAATCCATTGGATCATGCCGCTTCAGGGAATCAGCCCACGACCCCCAGCAGGCTCCGCCAACCCCGGAATTGCACACCGCCCTCCAGGCGGACCAGCGTCCAGCAGTCGCTCCCCTGATCGGCCGTGGGGCCGTGCTGATGGTCGGGTCCATGGGCGATCCAGTCGCCGGGCCGGAGGTGCGCCGGGCCGTCCTGGAGGGCGCCGGACAGCACCAGGGACAGTTCGGGCCCCCGGTGCCCGTGAACTGGCATGGTCCGTCCCCCGGGCATGCGGGCCAGGCTCAGGGTCGCTCCGGTGGCGGGATCCTTCATGAGCCGGGCCACCTGTGCGCCGCCGAGGCCGTGGCGCGTCCACTCCCACTGATCCTCCGGGGGAAGCAGGGGGCGGAGGGCGACAAGGGGATGGTCGCCGGAGGCCAGGGCCTGCCCGGGGCCGTGGATGCCGCGGCAGGTTCCGCAGTGGCCCAGGTGCACCCGCAGCAGCAGCGCGGTCAGGGGATCGCCACCCGGTTCGAGGGCGCGCCACACCTCATCCTCGGGATGATGCTGGGGACCCTGGGGCAGGCGGCCCTCCCGCAGGGCGGTCAGGGCGCCGTCGAGGGCCCGCTCGGCCGCCAGTCCGGCGGGGTCGCTCCACAGGGTCCTCAGAATGGGGGCCGTACGGTGGAAGCTGTCCAGGAAGGCACGGCACGGAGGACACAGACTCAGGTGCAGCTTGAGCCCGAGCCAATGGAAGGGCCCGAGGGCGCCCTCCTCGTAATCCGTGAGCAGATCCACCACTTCGGCGCAGGTCGGCATGAACAGGGTCATGGCTCCTCCCCCGGGCCGGGTGCGAATTCGGGCAGCATGGCCCGCAGGGCCAGCCGGGCCCGGTGCACGCGCTGGCGCACCAGCTCCCGGGTGATGCCGAGCTGCCGGCTGATCTCCTCGGTGTTCCAGCCTTCGAGGTCGCGCAGGACGAAGACGGCCCGCTGGTCATCGGACAGGCGGTCCAGGCCCGCCCGGACCCGGGCCTTCAGCTCCTCCTGTTCGACTTTCATCAACGCCTCCGCATCCTCGCTCCATTCGAGGAGCCCATCCACATTCATGTGATGCCCGTCGTCACCGAATCGTGGCATCAGATCCTCGATGGCGTCCTCCCGACGCCGGACCCGCTTCCGGCGGGCCATGAGGGCCTGGTTCACACAGATGCGATAAGCCCAAGTACTGAACTTGCTCGCCCCCTGGAAGCCGGGGAGCTCCCGGTGGAGGGTGAGCAGGGCATCCTGCAGGGCGTCCTGGCTCTCGGCCCCGTTGCCCAGGATGCGGTCGATGACGCGGAACAGCATGCCCAGGTGGGGGCGGACCAGGGCCTCGAAGGCGTCCGCATCCCCCGAGGCGGCGGCCTGGACCAGGGCGGTTTCGGGGCGCTCCCCGGGCGTGGGGCTCATCCAGCCTCCAGGGAACCCGTCGGATCGGGGGTGGTCGCCTCCTGCGGGGCTTCCAGGGGCGGGGCCAGCCGGGGCAGGCGGATGGTGAAGGCCGATCCCAGCCCGAGCCCACGGCTGGACACCCGCACCTCGCCGCCGTGCCGGGTCACGATCTCCTTGACGAGGAACAGGCCGAGGCCCGTGCCGGACACCTGGCGGGTCATCTCGTCGCCCACCCGGAAGAAGCGGTGGAAGATCCGGGGCAGGTCCTTGGCGGCGATGCCATGCCCCAGGTCGCTGACGACGATGAGGATGTCCTCGCCGTCCCCGTCCAGGGTGACGGTGGTCTCCCGGGGCTCGGCGGCGTACTTGAAGGCGTTGGAGAGCAGGTTCTCGATGACGGTGCCGAGGGCTTTGGGATCCGCCTGGGTCCACAGGGGTTCCGGGGTCGCCTCGAGTTTCAGGCCCAGGGCCCCGGGCCCCAGTCGGTGGTCCATGCCCTCGCAGACGCCCCGCAGCCACGGCGCCAGTTCGAGCGGAGCCGTGTGGAGGACGAGGCTGCCGGATTCGGCCCGGGCCACATCGAGCAGGTTGCCCACCAGCTCGTTGAGCCGGTCCAGGTCCTTCTCCATGAGACCCCGGATCCGCTGGCGCTGTTCCTCGCCGAGGCTGCGGGTGAAGAGCGTCTCCGTCCAGACCTTGAGAGAGGCGATGGGGGTCTTCAGCTCGTGGGTGACGGCGGAGGTGAAGTTGCGCTGACGCAGCTTGAGGCCCAGTTCCTCCGACAGCTTCCGGTAGAGGACGACGAAGCCGAACAGTACGGCCATCACCATGAAGGCGCCCTCGCTCCCGGTGCGGATGATGGCATGACGCTCCTGGCGCTCCAGCTCGGCCAGGGGCTCCGGGCGCAGGGTCAGGTAGGCGGAACCGTCCAGCAGGGGGGGATCGTCCGGTGCCACGGGAGTGGGCACCATGGCCACATAGGGGAAGGCCGAGTGGATGGCCTGCCGCCGCTCCTCCAGGCTGGGCATGGACGGGACCCGGCCCTCGATGGCGCCGCGCCGGGACGATGGATCCGGCTGGCCGTGGATGTAGGTGAGCACCCGCAGGCTGTCCATCTGCCAGGCCTCGGCCCGCCCCGCCTTCAGCGCCTGCGAGCGGGCCGCCAGCAAACGCCCCGATTCGCGGATCTGCAGCTTGATCCACCAGCCCACCTGGACGCACAGCACGACGGACACGGACAGGAAAATGATCCGCTGCAGCGAGAAGGTCTGGGCGCGATTGGCCATGCCCCCATCTTGGCAGTGTCGCTCCGGGAGGCCATCCTGGAGTCCGATGTCAGCCTCGAACTCCTCCTCCGGCCCCAAACCGATCCCGCCCACCTATCCCGTGGCGCCACCCACGGGCAAGGCCAGTTCGGGCCCGAAGCAGGTTCTGGGCGCCCCAGCGGCCCGACCCCAGGGGGCCGAGCTGCTGGCGGAGCTGTTGCAATCCCAGCGGCAGCTGACCCAGGTCACGGCCGAGGCGCGTGATCTCAGGGCCAAGCTGGGCCGGCGCTCCCATCAGATGCAGATGCTCCAGCATGTGTCCGAGATCCTGGCCGCCACTTCCAAGGGCGGGCAGGTGGTGAGCGTGGTGCTGGATGTGCTTGTCCAGGAATTCCACTGCCCGCGGGCCGTGGTGTGGGCCCTGGAGGATGGCGGTTCCGGCTATGTCCCGAAGGAGGGCTTCGGCTTTCCCCGCCCGGCCTGGTCCGCCATGCGCCTGCCGGCGCCGAATCCCTTCCCGGATACGCCCCTGGTGCTGTTCCAGAGCCAGTGGCTGGATGCCACCTGCGGCGAGGAGACCCTCCAGGCGCTGCGGGGTCCCGAAGGTGCACCGCTCTACTTCATCCCCTTCGAGCACCAGCTGCTCCTGCTGGGCTTCGTGGTCCTGGCCATGCCCGTGGATCGCCGGGTGGAGGAGGAGGAGCTGGATTCCATCGCCATCCTCCAGCGGCAGGCGGCCATCTCGCTCTACAACGCCTGGTTGTTCCGCGACCTCTCCGAGCAGCGCGACGCCCTGCAGAGCCAGACCCTCGAGCTGGAGCGGGTGAACAACCGCCTGCGGGAAGCCGACCAGCTGAAAAGCGAATTCCTCGCCCTCACCAGCCACGAGCTGCGCACGCCCCTCACGGGCATCCTGGGATTCACGCGCCTCGTCATGGACGGCCTCTATGACGACGCCGAGGAAATGCGCTCCATGCTGCAGGACAGCTACAGCTCGGGCCAGCATCTGCTGGGGCTGCTCAACGACATCCTCGACCTCGCGAAGATCGAATCCGGGCGCATGGAGGTTCATCCGGAACCCCACTCCCTCGCCCCCCTGCTCGACGAAGTGAAGCCCATCGCGGAGGCCTACCCCCGCCAGCCCGCGGTGACGCTGGAGTGGCCCGAGGTGGTGGACATCCCCGAAGTGATGGTGGATCCGAGCCGCCTGAAGCAGGTCCTCCTGAACCTGCTCTCCAACGCCCTGAAGTTCACCAAGGAGGGGACGGTGAGCATCCAGGTGGAACGCCATCCCGGCGTGATCGCCCTGCTGGTGGTGGATACCGGCATCGGCGTGAGCCCCGAGGCCCAGGCCCGCCTCTTCCAGAAGTTCGCCCAGGCCGAAGGGGGCCACAGCCGGGAATACGGGGGCACCGGCCTCGGCCTGGTCATCTGCAAGCACCTCATGGAGATGATGGGCGGCACCATCAGCCTGTCCAGCGAGGGTCTGGGCACGGGCAGCACCTTGCGGATCACGATTCCGATCGCGTAGGGCCCGCCGCTGCTGGTCTGTGATCGGTCGTCTACGCTCCGTCTCGGGCTCCGCTCCGCGATGTGTGAAAATGATGGTTTGCGTCCGGAGCTCCCATGTCCTATCAGCGCCGCCCCGACTTCCTTCCCTTCACCCGGCCCATGGTCGGCGAGGAGGAGATCGCGGAGATCATCGACACCATCCACAGCGGGTGGATCACCACGGGACCGAAGTCGGCGGCCTTCGAGGAGAAACTGAAGGCCTACAACGGCGTGCCGCACTGCCTGGTGATGAACAGCGCCACCACGGCCCAGGAGATCACCATGCAGGTGCTGGGGATCCAGCCCGGCGATGAAGTGATCACCACCTCGCTGACCTGGGTGAGCACCCTCAGCACGGTGGTGCTGCAGGGCGGCGTGCCCGTGCTGGTGGACATCGACCCGGTGACGCTCAACATCGATCCGGCCAGGCTTGAGGCCGCCATCACGCCCCGCACCAAGGGCATCATCCCCGTACACCTCACGGGCCTGCCGTGCCCCATGGCTGAGATCTGGCGCATCGCGGAAAAGCATGGCCTCTGGGTCATCGAGGACGCGGCCCAGGCCATGGGCGCCCACTACCAGGGCACCAAGATCGGCGGCAATCCCCGCTCGATCATGAGCGTCTACAGCTTCCACCCGAACAAGAACATGACCACGGGCGAGGGCGGCGCCATCGCCTTCTTCAACGACGACTACGAGAGCCGCATCAAGCGCCTGCGCTTCCACGGCATCGACCGGGATGCCTGGAAGCGTTTCGCCAAGGAGGGCAGCCCGCACACGGAGGTCTACGAGCCCGCCCGCAAGGCCAACTTCATGGACCTCCAGGCCGCCATGGGCCTCCATCAGATCGACAAGCTGGATGGCTTCAACGCCCGGCGCGGCGTGCTGTTCCACCGCTACCTCGAGCTGATGAAGGATATCGAAGAGGTGATGCTGCCCTGGCCCGGCGACGCCGACCACGGGCACTGCTACCACCTCTTCGTGTTGCGCATCCACCCCGAGAAGGTGGGCCTGGACCGCGACGCCTTTGTGGCCGCCCTCAAGGAAGAGAACATCGGCACCGGCATCCACTACCGTCCGGCCCACATCCATCCCTGGTACCGGGACTTCTACGCCGCGCACCCCGCGCACCTGCCCCAAGATGGCCTGCCGCACAGCGAGTGGAGCGGCGAGCGCCTCCTGAGCCTGCCCCTCTGGCCCGGCCTGGCCGAGGCTGACCAGGATCAGGTGGTGGCCGCCATCCGGCGGGTGATCGCCCACGCAAAAGCCGCGAGCCGCATCATTCTCTGATCGGCATTTACCTAAGCCCGCAACTTGTCGATAGGATGGCCGGGACCCTTCCCCGTGACCATCCTCCTCCTCATCCTCCTGTCGGCGCTGCTGCAGATCGTGGCGGCCTGGTTCGCCCTGCGGATCAACCGGATCGCGGGGCGGCCCCTGGCCTGGATCCTGATGTCCTCGGCCCTGGCCCTGATGGCCGTGCGCCGACTCTTCCTGCTGGTGGAATTCCACCAGAACGGCTTTCCCGCCTACCTGCTTCCCAACGAGGTCATGAGCTTCGTGATCTCGGCCCTGCTGCTGGGAGGCGTCATCCTCATCCACGGGCTCTTCCGCGCCAAGGCCGCGGAGGCCGCGAGCCTGGAGGTGGCGCGGGCCGGGGCCCGGGAGGATGCCGACAAGCTCTCCGCGGTGCTGAGAGCCACGCCCTTGCCCACCTGGATCGCCGAGGATCCCGAGTGCCGGGTCGTCCACGGCAATCCCGCCGCCGCCGACCTGCTTCGGGTGCCCGTCGATGCGAACCACTCCGCTTCGGTTGCCCAAGAGGTCGGGGAGACCCAGGTGGCATGGACGGGCCACTTCCGGCTGGTGCAGCACGGGCGGGAGCTCCGGCCGGACGAGATGCCCATGCAGCGGGCTTGTCTAAAGGGGGAGGAGGTCCGGGAGGAGCCTCTGGATCTGATCTTTGACGACGGGATCGTGCACCACCTCATGACCTATGCCACGCCCCTGCGCCTTGGGGATGGCCGCATCCATGGGGCCGTGTGCTGCATGGTGGACCTGACGGAATTCCGCCGGGTCGAGGGCGCCCTGGCCAAGGCGCACAAAATGGAGAGCCTGGGCATGCTCGCCGGGGGGCTCGCCCACGACTTCAACAACATCTTCCAGGTCATGGTGGCCAATCTCGAGATGGCCCGATCCAGCGCGCCGGGGGAGTCCCCCGTGCGGAGCTACCTCGACCGCCTTCAGGCGGGCCTGGACAGGGCCTCCAACCTCAGTCGCGACATCCTCCACTGCTCCGGGGGGGATCTGCGGCGACCCGAGTCCCTGGACCTGTCCTCCCTGGTGGCGGGTGTGCTCGACCAGGTGGGTCTGGGGGTGACCCGCGACCTGGCGACCGTGCTGCCGCGGGTGATGATGGATCCTGTCCTGGTGGGTCGCGTGGTCGAGGGCCTGGTGACCAATGCCCTGGAGGCGAACTCGGCGCCGGGCGCCGTCCGCGTGCGGACCTTCATGCGGCAGGTCACCTCCGTCGAGCTGGCCGCGGGGCACTGGCCCGAGCCGGTGGAGCCCGGCCTGTACGCGGTGCTGGAAGTGACGGACCAGGGTGACGGCATCGATGCGGCCACCCTGCCGCGGATCTTCGATCCCTTCTTCTCGACCCGGGACATGGGGCGCGGCTTGGGCCTGCCCGCGGCTCTGGGGATCCTCCGGGGCCACCGCGGGGGCATCCAGGTGGAAAGCATCCCCGGGGCCGGCAGCGTCTTCCGGGGCTACTTCCCCTCGCCTGAAAGTCTGGAGACGCCCACCGTGCCGCCGGCCGATGGTTTGCCCACCCGCAACCTCGTGCTGCTGGCGGACGATGAGGCCGAGCTGAGATCGGTGCTGGCCGAGATGCTCCAGGAGTGGTTCGGGCTGGAGGTGGTGTGCGCCTCGGACGGGCAGGAGGCCCTTGAGATCTTCAACCACCGGCCCGAAGCCTTCGATCTCGTGTTCCTGGACGCGACCATGCCCCGCATGAACGGGGTGGAGGCCTTCCGGCGCATGCGCCAGGTTCGGCCGGGACTGCCGGGGATCCTGTGCAGCGGCTATGCCCTCCCGGCCTCCCGGGAGCAGGCCGTGGCCGAGGGGTTCGCCGACTTCCTGAAGAAGCCCTTCACCAGCAAGGAACTCCGGGAGATCCTCGACCGGGTGCTGACTTCCAGGGCCTGATCAGGTCATCCGTTCGTGGGGCAAGGCCGGCACGGGGGCATAGACCGTGGCATGGGGGTCGTACATGTAGAGGTTGCCGACCTTCCCGGTGTAGGCGCACGCGAACTGCTGGATCTGGTCCGCGAAGCGGGTTTGCTCGTCGCGATCCCGGAAGATGGGCCCCCAGAGAGGATTGAAGGCCGCCTCCACGGTCTGGGTGAGGGCATCCAGTTCGAGGGTCTGCAGCTCGACGCGCCGCTGGAGGGCCTCGGCGCTGCTGGCCAGGTGCGCGGCCTCGTGGTCCAGGGCGATGGTGGCTTCGGAGCTCAGGCGAGGGCCCAGCAGATGCCGGCGCACCCGGTTGCGTTTCCACTGGTCCAGCAGCACCGAGGCCCGGCGCAGGGTCCGCCGTCGAACAGTCTCGAGGTGCAGGAGCTCCCGCATGTCCTGGCTGCGGGACTCCAGCAGCTTCAGTTCCCGTTCCAGCTCTGGCACCAGCAGCAGGGTGCGCCAGGAGGCGTTCTTCTTCGAACGCAGGACATCGCCGTAGATGTGGTCGCCCACATAGAGCACCTGCTCGCCCTCGGCGCCCAGCATGGATTCCAGCCAGGCGGCATGTCCCCCCATGAAGCAGCGGGGCTGGCCCTCGACGGGAACTGGCGGAGGCGTCTCGAGGAAGAACGCGGGCTTGCGGCTGCTGACCACCACCAGATCGAAGTAGTCGGTCCACAGGGGGCGGGCCTCGTCCTGGCCGTTCAGGAGGTGCCCGAGCACGCCCGCGGTGAAGCTCCATTCGCTGTTGGTGAGAAGGAAGAGCTTCTTGCCTTCGCGCTTGAGGCGGTCCAGGGCCAGGGCCAGCTGAGGATCCTGTGGAATGAAGAAGTGGCGGTGCTCCAGGATCTCGGCCTTCATCTCGCCGTTCCGGTGGGCGGTGTCGACGGCCCAGCGCACATCCCGGAAGAGCTGGAGGTAGTTCTCGGCCTTCAGGCGGCCGCGGTCGAAGCCATCCACCATCTGGGCGTAGAGGTGGCTCTCGGGGATCTCGAAGAGGGTGTCGATGCTGCGGAATCCCTTGGCCGCCGTGGACAGCCGCCGGCGGCTGTAGATGGCTTCCGCCTCGAGGCGCGAGAGGGCGCGGCCTCCGTGGCTGGCCCGGACCACCTGCCGCTCCCGGTTGAGCTTCAGCAGGTTGCCCCGCAACCCGTCCAGCACCAGGCCCCGCACCGCAAAGGCCGGGTCGTAGTCCACCTCCAGCAGCCAGGGGGAGTAGCCGCGGTCGCGGACCAGCAGCCGGGCCGCCTTTTTGAAGGCCAGCTCGTCGATCTCCGGCGAGCGGTAGCGGGCCAGGGTATGGTCCATGTCGAAACCGATGGCCCGGATCTCCCCCAGCGGCAGCGTCCGCAGCGCGAAGAGCTTGTGCTCCGGCGGCAGCCGGTCGTCCGCATCCAGCAGGGGCGGAGCGGCGAGCAGGGCGGGGTCCCAGGCGGTCATGGGGCGAGTGTAGCTCGGGAGCAGCCGGAGGATGCAGAAGGCTGGTCAGTCCCGGGGGCGGCGGCAGGAGATGGCTGGCGGGCCAGGCATGGAGGCCTATGCTCTAACAAACCGAACGACACCAGGTAGTCGTGAATGAGTCTGGGGTGCCTGGTAGAAGGAGGATCCCGTGCGACTTGGTCCTGCCTTGAGTTGCCTGCTGGTGCTGGTGGTTCCCCAATGGGGTTGCAAGTCCATGCTCTACCCGCTCGCCCGTGCTTTCGGATCTCCTTCCGAAGGGGAATTGAAGCGATGCCGGGCCACCTTTGAACAATTCAAGTCGCAGAGGGGCACCGCACGCATCGTGGTGCATTCCGCCCTGGATCCGAGGGGGCCTCAGAGTGCCTGGGGTCCAGGTACGGCGGACCAACTGGTGGCCTTAATGCGGCAACAGGGCATGTCGTACGCCGTGCCCGTCCCCGCTCCGAAGGACATCGACCCGACACCGCTCGGGGCGAACCAGATGCGCTACACCTGGAAACGGGCCCATGCCTACGCAGATTGGATCCGGAGGACCCGACCGGAGGGCGATTTCTTCGTGTTCGTGGAACTGCTGCACCATCCCACAGGGGAGATCGTCGGCATCCAGACCTATGTCCTGGCGGCATCGGGTGACATCGCCTACGCCCGACAGCTGAACAGCCACCAATTTGGGCGTCCCGTCCTCTCGGATCCGCAGAGCGCCATCGACTTCCTGCACGGTGTCCTCCAAAGCGCGCTGTCGCGTCCGGCCAACGAGGTGTTCCCCCCGTACGGCGTGGGGTGATCCACGAAAGCAGGCCCGACCCACGCGATGGGTCGGCTCATTCCGGTTCTGTGCCGATGCCGTGGGTGATGCTCTGGTGTCCGAACACTTCCCAGGCCAGCTGCCGGAAGCGTTCGCTGTGTCCCCAGTCCTTTTCCCGGTCCATCCAGAGCTTGTAGTGGATCAGCTCGTGCTCGAGGATGCGCCGTTGGACTTCGTCGGGTGCGTGGCAGTTCATGCCGCACACCTGCTGGGGCCAGGGCCAGTCCCGGCGGCGCAGCAGGGGGATGCTGAGGCGAATTTCGGGATGCCACTTGCCCCGCGAGTCCTTTTCGATGAGGAAGAGCCCCGCGCACCGCGCCATGCGCGGCGACCAGAGCACCGGCGGCGCCGGGAGCTCCCAGCCCGCCTCGCGAAGGATGGTTTGGGCGCGCTGGCGGAGGGTGATGGTCACGGGCCTGGTCTGCGACGGATCGGGGCGCTTGGCTGGGGCGGCGGGCCGGAGGAGCCTACTTCCGGGGCTTTTCCTGAACCTTGCTGTGGCGGTAGGACCCCATCAGGAGGTTGGGCCCCAGCTCGGCCATGCCCGCTTCCAGGGTCTCGGCGCCCAGGTGGAACTGGTGGCCCATATAGGAGAGTGGGGGTGGCTCGAGCTCCGGGAAGCTGCGGAGGACGGCGAAGACCAGGTGCACCAGGGCATCGTAGGCCTGGTAGTGGATGGTCGAGGTCCGGTCCAAGAGCAGGTTGTCTTCGTATTTATTGGCCGGGCGGGAATAGAAGATGATCTTCCCGTCGAACGAGATGTGGGAACCGTCCGTGGAGATGCTGCAGAGCTTGGCCTTGTCGGTGACATCGAACTGGAAGGCCGTCCCCTTCTTGAAGGCCGCGATGAGGCTCTGGAACTTGGGATGGCTGAGATACGGGGCCCCGTAGTTGACCTTCTTGACGGTGGGGCGCCGCTCCCCGGCCGTGGGGCCGTACATCATGTGGTTGTAGCGCAGGGCCTCGAGGCGCTCCTCGGGGGTCTGCCGCTTCTCCTTTTCCTTCTTGGGGGCTTTTCCGGGCGTCGCAGTCATGGGTTCCTCGTCGCTCATCGTGGCCAGTGGGTGGATCGGCCGGTTTCCCTGGGGATCAGAACTCGAAGGTCGGCCCGCTGAGGGTCTGGGCGTCCAGGATCTGGCCCTGGGGGTCGAGGGTGACGAGACCTTGGGTCTGCTTGGGGGTCATCTGGCTGATCTGCTGCAGGGCCTGGCCGCGCAGTTCGGGACTCCCCCCCTCGGCGGACTCGAAGAACACGGCACCCACGCGATAGGTCTGTTTGGCGTCCTGCAGGAGGTGCAGCTCGCGGAGCTGGCGTTCGTCCACGGGGCTGGGCGCGTCCGTCATGAGGCAGCGGGCCTGGGCGGTCTTGGGGAAGGCGATGACCTCGCGGATGTTGTCTTCGCCCGCCAGCAGCATGACGAGGCGGTCCAGTCCCAGGGCCAGGCCGCCATGGGGCGGCGCGCCGAAACTGAGGGCGTCCAGCAGGTAGCCGAATTTGGCCCGCGCCTCCGCCTCGTCGATGCCAATGGTGCGGAACATGAGGCTCTGGGTTTCGGCGTCGTGGATGCGGATGCTGCCTCCGCCCAGCTCATAGCCGTTGAGCACCAGGTCGTAGGCCACGGCCCGGCAGGCCCCTGGGTTGGATTCCAGCAGATCGAGGTCGTCCGGGTGGGGGCTGGTGAAGGGGTGGTGGCAGGCCACGAAGCGCTGCTCGTCCTCGTCCCACTGGAGGAGGGGGAAATCCACGACCCACAGGAACTCGAAGGCGGAGGCATCCGTCAGACCGAAGGTCCTGGCCAGCCGCAGGCGCAGGTCGCCCAGCACGCGGGAGGTCTGGTCATCGGTGCCCACGGCGAAGATGGCCAGGCCCTCGCCCTGGATACCCAGCGATGCCTTCAGCTCGGCTTCCAGTTCGGCGCTGATGAACTTCTTGAAGCTGGAGGCCAGGCCGTCCTTGCCCCACTTGGCATAGGGCAGTCCGCCGGCGCCGAGCTTCTTGGCGGTCTCCTGCAGCTCGTCGAGCTGCTTGCGGCTGTAGGCGCCGGCCGCCTCGCCCGGCAGGAAGAGGCCGCGGACCCGGCGCTGGCCCTGGGAGTCGGCGGCGGCGCGGAAGAGGTTGAACTCGCTGCCGGCGAACAGGCCCGTCACATCCTGGATCTTGACCTTGCAGCGGAGATCGGGCTTGTCGGAGCCGTACCACTCCATGGCGTCCCGGTAGGTCAGGCGCTGGAAGGGGGCGACGGCCTGCTGGCCCACCAGGGGGCAAAGCTCCACCATCAGGCCCTCGATGAGTGCCTGGACATCCTCCTGGCGCACGAAGCTCATCTCCACATCCACCTGGGTGAATTCGGGCTGGCGGTCGGCGCGGAGGTCCTCATCGCGGAAGCAGCGGCAGATCTGCACATAGCGCTCGAAGCCCGAGACCTGGAGCATCTGCTTGTAGAGTTGGGGGCTCTGGGGCAGGGCGAAGAACTCGCCCGCGTGCACGCGGCTGGGCACCAGGTAGTCGCGGGCGCCTTCCGGCGTGGACTTGCCGAGGATGGGCGTTTCGAACTCGACAAAATCGTTTTTCCGGAAGTAGTTCCGGATGATGTTGGAGGCCTCGCTGCGGAGGATCATGTTGCGCTGCAGCTGCTCGCGGCGAAGATCCAGGAAGCGGTAGGTGAGGCGCAGATCCTCGCCCACGCCTTCGTCTTCCAGCGGGAAGGGCAGGGGGGCGGCGGTGTTGAGGATCTTCAGGCCCGTCAGCCGGATCTCGATGTCGCCGGTGGCCATGTTGGGGTTCTTGCTCTCGCGCTCGGCCACCACGCCTTCGGCGGCCAGCACGAACTCGCTGCGCACGGCCTTGAGCTTGGCCAGCAGCTCGGGATCAGCGGTCTCCTCGTTGGCCACCAGCTGCACCAGGCCCCAGCGGTCGCGGAGATCGAGGAAGACCAGCGAGCCCAGGTTGCGGACCCGGCGGCACCAGCCGAGCAGGCGCACGGTCTGGCCCGCGTGGCCGAGGCGCAGATCGCCGTTGCGGTGGGTGCGTTGGAAGTCGCCGAGCCGATCGAGTTTCATAGCCTTACAGGATCGCACCCGGGAGGCCCAGGCTCAAGCGGGGTGAAAGGACTGCCGCGAAGGGACATGAAGGCGGGTCACGGTGGTCTGGAGGCACCTGTCGATCACTCGTGGAGGGCTTTTCCCACGGACGGCAAGGATTTCCGACTGGACCGGAGCCGGGCCCACCGCAGCCGGGCCCGGTCCATGTAGAGGTAGATCACGGGGGTGGTGTAGAGGGTCAGGATCTGGCTGAAGAGCAGGCCGCCCACGATGGCGATGCCCAGCGGGCGGCGCAGCTCGGAGCCGGTGCCCATGCCGATGGCCAGGGGCAGGCCCCCGAGGAGGGCCGCCATGGTGGTCATGGTGATGGGCCGGAAGCGCAGCAGGCAGGCCTGGAAGATGGCGGCTTCGGGCGTGACCCCCTCCCGGCGCTCGACCTCGATGGCGAAGTCGATCATGAGGATGGCGTTCTTCTTCACGATCCCGATGAGGAGGATGATGCCGATGAAGGCGATGACGCTCAGCTCGGTGCGGAAGGCGAGCAGGGCCAGGAGGGCGCCCACGCCCGCGGAAGGCAGGGTGGACAGGATGGTCAGGGGGTGGATGAGGCTTTCATAGAGCATGCCCAGCACGATGTAGACCACCAGGAGGGCCGCCACCACCAGAAGGGGCTGGTTCGACAGCGAGGCCCGGAACGCCTGGGCGGTGCCCATGAAGCTCCCCCGCAGGGTGCCGGGGAGGTGGATCTCCTGCTCGGCCTTGTCGATGGCGGCGACCGCATCGCCCAGGGCCACGCCCACCGGCAGGTTGAAGGACAGCGTCACCGAGGGCAGCTGGCCCTGGTGGTTCACGGAGAGCGCGGTGTTCCGCCGTTCCAGGGTGGTGAAGGCGCTGAGCGGCACCAGGTTGCCGGCGGTGGAGCGTACATAGGTGTGGCGCAGGCCGTCGGGCGTCTGCATGAAGGGCGTATCCACCTCCATGACCACATGGTACTGATTCAAGGAGGTGTAGATGGTGGAGACGAAGCGCTGGCCGAAAGCATCGTAGAGGGTGCTGTCGATGGCCTGGGGCGTGATGCCCAGGCGGGAGGCGGTGGCCCGGTCGATGACCAGGGAGGCCTCCAGCCCCTTGTTCTGCAGGTCGGAGTTCACATCGGCCAGCTGGGGCACGGAGCGGAGCTTCTGGAGCACCTTCGGCGCCCACTCGAACAGCTCCCGGGCGTCGTCGCCCTGGAGGGTGTACTGGTACTGGGAGCTGGAGGGGCGCCCGCCGATGCGGAGGTCCTGGACGGGCTGCATGAACAGGGTGCCGCCGGGGAGGTGGGAGGTCTTGCCGCGGAGGCGGGCGATGACCTGGTCCGCGGTCTCCTTGCGCTGCTCGGTGGGCTTCAGGGAGGCGAACATGCGGCCCGTGTTGCCCCCGCCGATGAAGGCGGTGACATTCTCGATGGCCGGGTCCGCCTGCACGATGGCCACATACTCGGTCATCAGCTTCTCCATGCCGGCGAAGGAGATGTCCTGGGCGGCCTGGAGGGAGCCGTTGATGCGGCCCGTGTCCTGCTGGGGGAAGAAGCCCTTGGGGATGGCGATGTAGAGCCCGACGGTGGCCAACATGGTCCCCAGGGCCACCGCCAGGGTGAAGCGTTGGTGCCTCAGCACCCAGCCGAGGGACGATTCGTAGTGGCGCATGATCCACTGGAAGACGCGCTCGGTGGCCTGGAAGACCCGTCCGTGGCGTTCTTCGCTGTGGGGCCGGAGGAGGCGCGAACACATCATCGGCGTGGTGGTCAGGGAGACCACCATGGACACGACGATGGCCACGGACAGGGTGACGGCGAATTCGCGGAAGAGCCGACCGACGATGCCTCCCATCATCAGGATGGGAATGAAGACCGCGATGAGCGAGATGCTGATGGAGACCACCGTGAAGCCGATCTCCTTCGCGCCGTGGAGGGCCGCCTCCATGGGCTGCATGCCGTTCTCCAGGTGTCGTGTGATGTTCTCCACCACCACGATGGCGTCGTCCACCACGAAGCCCGTGGCGACGGTGAGCGCCATGAGGGAGAGGTTGTCGATGGTGTAGCCCAGCATGTACATGGCGCCGAAGGTGCCGATGAGCGAGATGGGGACCGCGACGCTGGGTATTAGGGTGGATCGGACGCTCCGGAGGAACACGAAGACGACGAGGATCACCAGGCCGATGGAGATGGACATGGCCAGCTGCACATCCTTCACCGAGGCGCGGATGGTGCGGGTGGCATCGATGAGGACCTTCAGCTCCATGGCGGGCGGAAGGGAGGCCTGGAGCTGCGGCAGGACGGCCCGCACCCGGTCGACGGTCTCGATGATGTTGGCGTCAGGCTGCCGGAAGATGGGGACGATGATGGCGGGGACGCCGTTGGACAACCCCCGGTTCCGCACATTCTCGACGGAATCGGTGACCTGGGCCACATCGGACAGGCGCACGGCGCTGCCGTTCCGATAGCGGATGATGAGGGGCTGGTAGTCCTCGGCGGTCATGAGCTGATCCGTCGTGGCGATGGACCAGGTGGTGCGATCGTTGGTCAGGTCGCCCTTCGGCCGGTTGAGGTTGGCGGCGGCCACGGCGACCCGGACATCTTCCAGGGCCAGGCCCTGGGCGTTCAGCAGGGCCGGGTTCACATCCACCCGCACGGCCGGCAGCGCGCCGCCCCACACGAAGACCTGGCCCACGCCCTGGATCTGGGACAGCTTCTGCTGGAGCACCGAGGAGGCGACATCGTACATGCGCTCGCGGGGAATCAGGTTGGAGGTGAGGGCCAGCATGAGGATGGGCGAGTCGGCCGGGTTGACCTTCCGGTAGGACGGGTTGTTGGGCAGGTTGGAGGGCAGGTCGCCCCGGGCCGCGTTGATGGCGGCCTGCACATCCCGGCCCGCGGCGTCGATGTTGCGGCTGAGGTCGAACTGGAGGGTGATGTTGGTGGATCCCAGGGAACTCGAGGAGGTCATCTCCGTGATGCCCGCGATGCGCCCGAACTGGCGCTCCAGGGGCGTGGCCACGGACGAGGCCATGGTCTCCGGGCTGGCGCCCGGCAGGCCCGCCTGCACCTGGATGGTGGGGAACTCCACCTGGGGCAGGGGCGACACCGGCAGGAACTGATAGGCGATGGCGCCCAGCAGGGCCAGGGCCACCGTCAGCAGCGTGGTGGCCACCGGGCGGCGGATGAAGGGGGTGGAGATGCTCATTGGGGAGGGATCCCCCGCAGGCCGCGCACGCGGCGTGCGAGGCGATCGAAAGCCAGGTAGATGACGGGCGTGGTGTAGAGCGTGAGGATCTGGCTGAAGATGAGGCCGCCCACGATGGCGATGCCGAGGGGGCGGCGCAGTTCGGCGCCCACGCCGGAACCCAGGGCCAGGGGCACGCCGCCCAGCAGGGCCGCCATGGTCGTCATGATGATGGGCCGGAAGCGCAGCAGGGAGGCCTGGTAGATGGCCTCCTCCGGCGGCAGGCCATCCTTCCGTTCGGCTTCGAGGGCGAAGTCGATCATCATGATGGCGTTCTTCTCGACGATACCGATGAGCAGGATGATGCCGATGAGGGCGATGACGCTGAAGTCCGTCCGGCAGAGCATGAGGGAGAGCAGGGCTCCCACGCCGGCCGAAGGCAGGGTCGACAGGATCGTGATGGGGTGGATGTAGCTTTCGTACAGCACGCCCAACAGGATGTAGACCGTGAGGACCGCCGCCAGGATGAGCAGCGGCGTGTTGGAGAGGGAGGCGCCGAAGGCCTGGGCCGTGCCCTGGAATCCGGCCTTGATGCTGGGGGGCAGGTCCAGGTCCTGGCGGGCGCGCTGGATGGCCTTCACCGCATCGCCGAGGGAGGCCCCGGGGGCCAGGTTGAACGACACGGTGGCGGTGGGGAACTGGCCCTGGTGGTTCACGGCCAGCGGGGCGGTGATGGTTTCGATGCGGGTGAAGGCGCTGAGGGGCACGGACCCGCCGGAGGCGGACCGGACATAGATGGACTGGAGGTCCTCGGGCCGCTGGTACTGCCCGGGGTGGGCCTCCAGCACCACGCGGTACTGGTTCAGCTGCGTGAACATGGTGGAGATCTGGCGCTGGCCGAACGCATCATAGAGCGCGTCATCCAGCATCTGGGGCGTGATGCCCAGGCGGGAGGCCGTGGTGCGGTCGAGGACGATGCGGATCTGGAGCCCGGCGTTCTGCTGGTCGCTGGCCACATCCCGCAGCTCGGGCAGGGCCGAGAGGCGTTCCACGAACCTCGGCACCCAGGTGGCCAGTTCCTTGGCATCGGCGTCTTCCAGGGAGTACTGGTATTGGGTGCGGCTGACCCGGTCTTCGACCGTGAGATCCTGCACGGGCTGCAGGTAGAGGCGGATGCCGTCGATCTTGGCCAGCTCCGGCTGGAGGCGGTGGATGACCTCGCTGGCGCTGAGCCCGCGCTCTTCCAGGGGCTTCAGGTTGATCTGGATGCGCCCGCTGTTGAGGGTGGTGTTGGTGCCGTCGATGCCGATGAAGGAGGACAGGCTTTCCACGGCCGGATCCTTGAGGATCTCGGTGGCGAGGGACTGCTGCCGCTCGGCCATGGACTGGAAGGAGACGGTCTGCGGGGCTTCGGAGATACCGAGGATCACGCCCGTGTCCTGCACCGGGAAGAAGCCCTTGGGTATGACGAGGTAGAGCAGGACGGTGGAGACGAGGGTGGCCACGGCCACGACCAGGGTGCCGGTCTGGTGCTTGAGCACCCAGGAGAGGGTGCGGCCGTAGAAGGCGATGACCCGCTGGAAGACCCGCTCGGAGGACTGGTAGAACCGGCCCTGTTCTTCCGGCGGCGTGTGCTTCAGCAGCTTGGCGCACATCATCGGCGTCAGGGTGAGCGACACCACCGCCGACACCAGGATGGTGACGCTCAGGGTGACGGCGAACTCGCGGAAGAGGCGGCCCACGATGTCGCCCATGAAGAGCAGCGGGATGAGCACGGCGATGAGCGAGACGGTGAGGGACAGAATGGTGAAGCCGATCTGGCCCGAGCCCTTCAGCGCCGCCTGGAGGGGGGGCTCGCCCTCCTCGATGTAGCGCATGATGTTCTCGATCATCACGATGGCGTCGTCCACCACGAAGCCCGTGGAGATGGTGAGCGCCATGAGCGTGAGGTTGTTCAGGCTGTAGCCCAGCAGGTACATCACGCCGAAGGTGCCCACCAGCGACAGCGGCACGGCGACGCTGGGGATGATGGTGGCGGCCAGGGTGCGCAGGAACAGGAAGATGACCATCACCACCAGGGCGATGGTGAGCATCAGCGTGAACTCCACATCCGCCACCGAGGCGCGGATGGTGGTGGTGCGGTCCGTGAGGATGGTGAGCTCCACGGCCGCGGGAAGCGAGGCCCGCAGCTGGGGCAGCAGCTCCTTCACGCGGTCCACCACCGCGATGATGTTGGCGCCGGGCTGGCGCTGGATGTTGAGGATGACGGCCGGAGTCCGGTCCATCCAGGCGGCGAGCCGCGCGTTCTCCACATCGTCGCTGACGAGTGCGACTTCGGACAGCGTCACGGGCGCGCCGTTCTTGTAGGCGATGATGAGCGGGCGGTAATCCTCGCTGGAGAGCAGCTGATCGTTGGCGCCGATGGCGTAGGCCTGGCGCAGGCCATCGAAGCTGCCCTTCGCCTGGTTCACATTGCTCTGGGCTACCGCGGTGCGGACATCGCCCAGGGTGAGGCCATTGGCCGCCAGGGCCGAGGGGTTGGCCTGGATGCGGACAGCGGGCTTCTGGCCGCCGCTGATGCTGACGAGGCCGACGCCCGGCAGCTGCGAGATCTTCTGGGCCAGCCGCGTATCGGCGAAGTCCTCCACCTTGGACAGGGGCAGGGTCTTCGAGGTGAGGGCCAGCGTCAGGATGGGCGAGTCGGCGGGGTTGATCTTGCTGTAGATGGGCGGATTGGGGAGGTCCCGCGGCAGGTAGGTCCCTGCGGCGTTCACGGCCGCCTGCACCTGCTGCTCCGCGACATCGATGTTCAGGTCCAGCACGAACTGGAGCGTGATGATGGAGCTGCCGCCGGAGCTGGTGGACGACATGCGGTTCAGACCCGGCAGCTGGCCGAACTGCCGCTCCAGGGGTGCGGTGATGGCGGAGGCCATGACATCGGGGCTGGCGCCGGGATAGAAGGTGACCACCTGGATCGTGGGGTAGTCCACCTGGGGTAGGGCCGAGACCGGCAACTGGCGGAAGGCGAGCAGGCCCACCAGCAGCAGCCCCACCATGAGCAGCGAGGTCGCGATGGGCCGGAGGATGAACGGCCTTGAGGGATTCATTTGTTCAGCCCTTCGCGCCGGGAGGCTTGGGCAGGGCGATCTTGCTGCCGGGTCGCAGCTTCTCGATGCCGTCGGTGACCACGGTCTCACCGCCGGTCAGGCCCTTCTTCAGGGCCGTCTCGCCGCCATCGGTGGCCAGGATCTCCACGGGGCGCATCTCCACGGTGCTGTCGGTCTTCACCACATAGACGAAGGATCCCTGGGGGCTGCGCTGCACGGCCTCCGTGGGCACGATCACCACGCCGCGGAGGGTGTCCACCAGCAGGCGGGCATTGACGAACTGATTGGGGAAGAGCGTCCGGTCGTCGTTGCCGAACAGCGCCTTGAGCCGCACGGTACCGGTGGCGGGATCCACCTGGTTGTCGATGGCCGCCAGGGTTCCGGCGGCGAGCCGGGCCTTGAGGTCTCGGTCCCAGGCCTCCACGGGCAGCTTCCCGGCTTTGGCCGACTGCCCGAGCACCTTCTGGATCTGGTCGGCAGGCACGGCAAACACCACATTGATGGGCTGGATGGGCGCGATGACGGCCAGGCCGCTGGCGTCGCTGGCGCGCACCATGTTGCCGGCGTCCACCTGGCGGAGACCCACCCGCCCGGCGATGGGGGCGGTGATGCGGCTATAGGTGAGGTTCAGCTTGGCGCTCTCGACCTGAGCCTGGTCCGCCTTGAGCGTGGCCTCGTACTGGGCGACGGCGGAGCCCTGGGTATCCAGCTGCTGGCGGGAGATGATGCCCTGCTGGACCAGCCCCTGGAGGCGCCTCAGATCTGCGAGCGCGTTCTGGTAGGCGGCGGTGTCCTTGGCCAGCTGGCCCTCGGCCTGCATGAGCTGCACCTGGAAGGGACGGGGGTCGATTTCGGCGAGCAGGTCGCCCTGGCGCACCATCTGGCCCTCGGTGAACGCCACGCGCACCAGCTGGCCGTCCACGCGGCTCTTCACGGTGACGGTGTTCAGGGCCGTGACGGTGCCGAGCCCCGTGAGGTTCACGGCCATGTCGCCCTGGCGGGCCTTGGCCACCACCACGGGAACGGGGCGTCCACCGGCCGGATTGGGGCCGGACGGCTTCGTTCCGCCCCGGGCCAGGAAGCCCAGGACGAGGGCCAGGCCGGCCCCGAGGAGGGCCCAGAGGCGCCAGCCGCGCAGCAGGGCGGGGCGGGCGGACCCGGATTCAGAGGAGAGGAGGTCGGGAGCATCCATACGGGAATCGAGCCTTTTCAAACAAGTGGAGATGGGGGCGATACGGGCGGACAGTTAGGGGCGGGTCACACGGCCCGGCCCCTTGCCGAGAGCCGCCGAGAAGAGGGTTTCCCAGGTCACGAAGTCCGGGCGGGGTTTCCACTCGGGCCAGGCGGCGGCGTCGAAGGAGGCGGCCAAGGCGGAGGCCTCTTTGCCGGGGTTGGCCTTCACATGGGCCTGCACGGCCTGGAGGAAGTCCCGGTAGCGGAGCAGGCCCTTCTTGCCGCAGACGGGGCCGTGGCCGGGAATGATGCGGGCCCCTTCCGGAATCCAGGCGGCCACCGAGGAGATCTGGGCCACCAGGCCCTCGAAGCTGCCGCCGCCTTCGAGATCCACAAAGGGCAGCATGCCGAGGAAGAAGAGGTCGCCCATGTGCATGACGAGGGCCGAGGGGATCCCCACGATCACATCGCCGTTGGTGTGGCCCGGACCCAGGTGGAGGAGGTGGATCTCGGTGCCGTCCAGGTGGATGTTCAGGCGGGCCCGTTCGTTCGCATCCTCGGATCCGAGGGCCAGCTCCGGCAGGCCACCCCGCTTGGCGGGCTCCAGCTTGGCCTGCTCGGTGACCATGCGCCGGCGGACATTGGCGTGGGCGATGATGGCCGAGACCTGCTTCTCCAGGACCACATTGCCGCCCACATGATCACCGTGGCCATGGGTGTTGATGAGGTACTTGATGGGTTTGTCCGTGACGGACCGCACGGCCTCCACCAGTCCCGGCACCAGGCGCTCGAACTGGTCGTCGATGAGCACCGCGTGCTTCGCGGTGACGATGAGCCCGATGTTCCCGCCCTGGCCGAAGATGCAGTAGGCGTTCTCGGCCAGCTTCTCGACGCGATGGACCTTGGGTGTCTCGGCCGGAGCCGGGGCTGCGCTGGGCCGGGCGTGGGCGGCCAGGGGAAGGCCCACGGCGGCCATGAGGCTGGCGGCAATCAGGACACGCATGGGGCCTCCGTGGGGGGTCGGCGACGGCAATCCCTGGGGGGAAGTCCCGGTCACGAAGCCGCGGCTTCGCTGGAGCCCAGGGCCTGGCCGGCGGCGAGCAGGTCGTCGAGGTTTCCGAGCATGGTCTGCAGGCCGTGGCGCACGATGGCGCGCTCCTGCTCGTTCAGGCCCGTCACCAGGGACTCCTTGAGCCGCTCGGTCATGGCCCCGAGCTCCCGGGCCAGGGGCAGGGCCTCCGGCGCCAGATCGATGAGGATCCGCCGGCCGTGGTGGGGGTCGGGCATGGTGGTGAGCCATCCGCGACCCACCATGGCCTTCACCACACGGCTGGCCGTGGGATCGTCCATCCAGACCTGCTGGGCGAGGGGGTGCAGGGAGGAGGGGCCCTTCTCGAGGAGCACCAGCATCACCCAGAGCTGCTGGGGGCTGAGGCCGTAGGGCGTCAAGCGGGCCCAGACCACCTGCTTGAGGCGGCGACGCACGGCCGAAGCGAGGACGCCCAGGCCGACTTCCGATGTGGGGAGGGGGGTCTGTTCTTGCATAAGCAAGAAGATTGTGTCCGGGCTACCCTCGTGTCAAGGGGTATATCGCCGGGCTCACTTCCCGCGGGCACCGGGTCGTGAAGGATGGCGGCCACGCTCGCCCCGGGGGGCCGGAGCCGCCGCGGTGCGGGGGCGGGCAGGGCCCCGGCTGCGTCCGCCACCGCCGCCCTGCCGGCCGGTCAGGATGGGCTCGGCGGGGATGCTGGGGTCCGGGGCGTAGCCGTGGACCACATCCCGGGGCAGTTCCTTGCGGAGCAGCTTCTCGATGTCCTTGAGCAGCTTGTGCTCGTCCACGCAGACCAGGGAGAGGGCCTCGCCCTCGGCGCCGGCACGGCCCGTGCGGCCGATGCGGTGGATGTAGTCCTCGGGCACCTGGGGCAGCTCGTAGTTCACCACATGGGGCAGACTGTCGATGTCCAGACCCCGCGCGGCGATATCGGTGGCCACCAGGACGCGGACGGCGCCCTTCTTGAAGTCCTCCAGGGCCTTGATGCGCTGGGGCTGGCTCTTGTTGCCGTGGATGGCCATGGAGCTGATGCCGTCCTTGTCCAGCTGCTCGGAGAGCCGGTTGGCCCCGTGCTTGGTGCGGGTGAAGACCAGCACCTGCTCCAGCTTGCGGCTGGTGATCAGGTGGGCCAGCAGGGCGCGCTTGCGCTCGCGGTCCACGGGGTGGACCACCTGGCGGACCAGCTCGGCGGCGGTGTTCTGGGGTGTGATCTGCACCGAGGCGGGGTTCTTGAGGAACTTGGAAGCCAGCTGCTTGATCTCGTCCGTGAAGGTGGCCGAGAAGAGCAGGGTCTGCCGGCTGGTGGGCAGCAGGGCGAGGATCTTCTGGATGTCGCGGATGAAGCCCATGTCGAGCATGCGGTCGGCTTCATCCAGCACGAGGACTTCGAGCTGGCTGAAGTTCAGGTTGCCCTGGCCCTGGTGATCCAGGAGGCGGCCGGGGGTGGCGACGAGGATCTCGACGCCGGCCCGGAGGGCCTTGGTCTGGGGGTTGATGTTCACGCCGCCGAAGATGGTGGTGGACCGCAGGGGGATGTACTTCCCGTAGGTGCGGACGCTCTCCTCCACCTGCATGGCCAGCTCGCGGGTGGGCGTGAGGATGAGGGCGCGGATGGGGTGGCGCGCGGGCGAAGCCGAGGTGTTGGCGTGGTGCGCCAGCCGCTGCAGCATGGGCAGCGTGAAGCCGGCCGTCTTGCCGGTGCCGGTCTGGGCCCGGCCCATGAGGTCACGGCCCTCCAGCACCAGGGGAATGGCCTGGACCTGGATGGGGGTGGGGTGTTCGTAGCCCTGCTCGCGTACGGCGCGCAGGAGCTCGGGCATCAGCCCGAGGGTATCGAAGGACATGGTCGCTCCTTGAAGGGCCCGCCCGCGGAAGGATTCCGGGGGCCCGGTCAGGGCGAAAAGTGGGGTATTCGGACTGAAAAGAGGCGGAGACCGGGGGTCGCCTGCGATCGCGAAGTGCTTAGTTTATCTGAATGGTCAGGATTTGGCCAGCCGCGTCGCAACTTCCTCCAGGGACCAGCTTTCCTGTTCACCCGTGGCCATGTGCTTGACGGTGACGGTGCCGCCGTCCAGCTCGCCGTCGCCCAGGATGAGCACGGTCTGGACGCCCATGCGGTTGGCGGAGGCCATGGCCTTTTTGAGCGCGCCGCCCCGAGTCTCCAGCTGCAGGGCCACGCCGGCCTCCCAGAGGCTGCGCGCGAGCTTGAGGGCCTCGGTGGCGGCGCGGTCCCCCAGGGGGATCAGCACCGCCGGGACTTCGCGGGGCGCTTCGCCATGGACCTGCTGCAGCACCATGGCGAGGCGGTCCAGGCCGATGGCCCAGCCGAAGGCCGGGACATCCGGCCCCCCCAGGTGCTTCACGAGCAGGTCGTAGCGCCCCCCGCCCAGCAGGGCGCTCTGGGCGCCCAGGTCGGAGCTGAGCACTTCGAAGGCCGTGCGGGTGTAGTAGTCCAGGCCGCGCACCAGGCGGGGATCCTCCTTGAAGGGGATCCCCAGTTCCGTGAGCAGGACCTTCAGGCGCGCGTGGTGCTTGGCGGAGGCTTCGTCGAGGTGATCGGTGATGACCGGATGCCCCTCCAGCGCGGCCTGGCACCGCTCGTTCTTGCAGTCCAGCACCCGCAGGGGGTTGGTCTCGATGCGCCGGTGGCAGTCTTCGCAGAACTGAGCTTCGCGCTCGGCGAAGAAGGCGCGGAAGGCGGCGTGGAACGCCGGCCGGGATTCGGGTGTGCCCACGCTGTTGATGGAGAAGACCAGGTGCTTGAGGCCCAGCTCCGTGAGGAAGCCGTGGAGCATGAGCAGGGACTCGGCTTCGGATTCCGGCGTGGCCACGCCGAAGCTCTCGGCGCCGATCTGCCAGAACTGGCGGTAGCGGCCGGTCTGCATGCGCTCGTACCGGAACTGCTGGCCGATGTAATAGAACAGGACGGGATCGTTGGAGGTCAGCAGCTTGTGCTGGATGGCGGCCCGCACCACGCCGGCGGTGTTCTCCGGGCGCATCACCACCTGGCGGCCGCCCTTGTCCGTGAACTCGTACATCTCCTTGTTCACGATGTCGGAGCTTTCGCCCACGCTGCGCTTGAAGACATCGAGCTCTTCCAGGATGGGGGTGCGGATCTCGCCGTAGCCGTGGCGCCCGAACACGCGGCGGGCGGTTTCTTCGATATGCTGGAACCAACGCAGCTCCGCCCCGAAGAGATCCCGCATACCTTTCACCGACTGGGCCATGATCCGACTCCCGAGCACGCTGGTGCTCACCTTCAGCCTACTGTCTTGGGCGCAGACTCCCAAACCCGCCCCCCTCGGAGGCCCTCCCGGGCCCCAGCCTCCGCGTCTGAAGGTCATGGTGGATCCGGGCCACGGCGGGGATGACGGGGGCGCCAAGGGCCCCCGGGGCCTGAAGGAGAAGGCCGCCGCGCTGGAGATCGGCCGGGCCGTGGCCGCCCGGCTGGAGGCCGCCGGGTTCGAGGCCGCCTTCACCCGGGACGACGACACCTTCATCCCCCTCTGGGACCGGGCCCGGGCGGCCAACGCCCAGGGCGCCGACCTCTTCATCAGCCTCCACCTGAACGCCGCCCGGGCCCGGGCCGCCCGGGGTTCCGAGGTCTACTTTCTGAGCCTGGGCAAGGGCGATGACGAGGAGGTGGTGGCCGCCGAGAACGCCGGGGCGGGAGCAGGCCCCGGGAGCCCCGACAGCGTGGTGGCCAGCATCCTCGACGACCTGGCCCAGAAGGCCTTCCTCCAGGATTCCGAGCGCCTCGCCGTGGCCATCCAGGGGCAGCTCAACCGCCTGGCGGGCATCAAGGAACGCGGCGTCAAGCAGGCTCCCTTCATCGTGCTCCGGGGGGCAGCCATGCCCGCGGTCCTCGTGGAGGTCGCTTTCATCTCCAACCCCAAGGAAGAGGCGAAGCTGAAGGAGGCCGCCTTCCGCGCCAAGGTGGCCGAGGCCATCACCCAGGGCGTCCGCCGCTATTTCGCCGAAACCAACGGCGGTGTGCGGCGCCGGACGGTGGGTGGGCCGGGTTGAGGGGCGCCATCCCCGCCCCGACCTTGAACTGCAGCCCGTTCACGGCCATGATGAAGAGTCGTAGTACCCGTAGCTCAGCTGGATAGAGCGTTGGCCTCCGAAGCCAAAGGTCGCTGGTTCGATTCCAGTCGGGTGCACCAGTTGAAGCCCCTGAAACCTAAGCACAGCAAAGGTTTTGGGGGTTTCCCCTATCCAGCCAAAGATCTCGGACGCCACCCGCGAGTGAAGCCTAAGTGTAGATCTTTCCGGGGTCAGTACACGACATGTACACGCATGTTTTCGAGCCAAACGCGCACTGTTGTTGACTTCATGCCGGATCGCCCCTTAACGCAGTGCCATTCCAAGCCCTGCTGGAGTCCCGCTGACCACAGAGAGTCCTCGGACCCTCTACCTATTGGTATTTCCGTCAATCCAGCCCCGCCACCTTCACCTTGACCACCGGAGGGGAGGGGTTTTTCTAGACTCCGAGAGCGCGTAGGAAAGACCCACGGGTGGTCAACCTAAGAACTGATGGTCATGGGAGCAGCATCAACAGTCTGAGCGGTTGATCTATAGACAGTTACTGTCCAATGACGACCAGCCTAACTTGTTAGCCCCATGAGTCCAGTCAGACTCAATGATGTTGTTATTTTCAACATTATTGCCCCCCTTCATCTGCCTGGTCACGCGCTCCTCATCGAATATCGGCTAGGCTGCCGATCCGAGAAGAGTGCTTACTTTGCCTCTAGTCCGGCTCGGTTGTGGATACCCACCTATCAGGTTATTTCGACTTATTAGGATGTAATTACTTCTTTAAAATTGAATTTGGCTGGTGGCACTTGAAAAGTGCGAGGGGAGATCCAGCCCATGAACCTATCTGACCAAACGAACTATCCAGTCAACCGTGCCCCTCCCGGCTGACCCTCTCATCAAGGGTCGCGCTAAGCGTGGCTGATGAACTCTGGTGGTAATCGAAACTGACGCCCGATCTCGGAGTGCTAGCCTCCGTGCCTCGTGCGCCCACGCCCTACACCAACAGGGCACTGCACCAAACCCGTGGTCAACGAGGGTAACCACTGGTAGCAAGTAACTCCCTCACCCCGCGACTGCAACGCAGGACGCCGCCGAAGGCTTGCCTGCAACCCATCTCAACACCTCACAGGAGAACTCCATGCAACACGAATACGCGTACCCCGAATTTACCAATTCCAACGACTCAGACGAGCGTGACCACAACTGCCTGGAACCCGAAGACTCTTACGCTGCGATCTTCTGGGAAACGGTTCACAAGATGAAGGAGGATGCCGATTGGCTGACGGCTCAGCCTCGTAAGGAGTCAGATCTTCTCTACCGCTACTTCGGGTCCTGTGTCAGCCGGATGAAGGATCTTCCTGATTACCGCACGGTCATGGACGACTGCCTCGATTACTTGAAGCACCTTGAGGTCCAGGTCGTTGAGCGCATTCCGGTGTTCGGCTTGCCAGACTCCGTCATGGAAGCGACCCCAATGGATCTCTTCCTCGACTCTGCTTTTGCCATTCTCAAGGCGAGCAACCCGTGGCTCTGTGAGCAGCCTCGAACTACTCCGGAAATTGTTCAGCACCTCTTTGAGGAGGAGTGGGGGATCGAGGAACAGCGTGTAGATCTTCAGTTGACCATCGCCGCCTGCCTCATGGACCTCGGATATCGTACCCAGTCGCACTCTGACTCGGAGGTCACCTGGAAGTGGTTTCCCCGGAAGGCGCTGGTGTAAATGACAACCAGCACTGCGAAAAACACCCCTACTCGAAAAGTGCCACCCCCCCTCTTCATTAGGGGCGAAGCCCCGCCCGGTATCTATATAGAGCAAGATACCGTCCACCAGATCCACCGTGACCATCGCCTCTCCGTTTCCGGGGAGGTGTGGTCATGAAAGGATTTGACCGTAGCACCGTCAGCAGCCTCGAAGGGATCGCCTCGTATGGGTGCGTCTTCCTGGAACTGCAACCCGGCAAGAAGATGCCCACCCGCGCATGGGATGACTTCCTATACCTGCATGACCAGCAAGGGCAGTCCAGGCTCGACCTGGCATTTGCGTGGCTGAAACGAGGCAACGGCGTGGGCTACCTATTTCGGAACCGCCTAGCAGCCGTGGACTGTGACAGCCCAGAGACCGTTCAACGGGTCATCCGATTCAACCAAGAGCGGGGAATCAAATGCCCCATAACATGGACTCCCAGCGGCGGGCGGCACTTCCTATTTGAGTTGCCACAAAGCGTTGACCAGCATCGCCTGAAGCACCATGTCTGCCACCCGAAAGAGGCGGGCGTCGTCATGCCCTGGGACTTCAAGTTGGGTTCAAGGACCATGCTGGTCGCGCCAGGAACGATCAGGTTCGATGCTGACGGGAACGAGATTGGTCGCTACAAAGCCTCACCCTGGATGCAGCCGCCCGTGGTCGACCCGAGGGATCTAGCACCGGGGCTGAGTATCTACCCCGAGTTCCCCGCAGACCTTCTGGAGCGCCTTCTTCGTGAACTGGGAGCGGTGAGGCTTCCCGTCCTCTGCGGGGAACACCCACTCACTTAGCACGGGCTTTGGCATTCCGTGGATCGCACTCCAGACCCAATCTGGAACGGGGATGACGCGGGCTTCCTTCCCCTTTGCCTTGCCGACCACATAGGTCCTCTGTTCTGGATCGAACCACTCCCAGCGCATCCCCAGGACCTCAGCCTCACGGAGCCCCAATCCGAACATGACGCGGATGATGACGGGGATATGGGGGTTGCGGGCTGCCTTATTCACAGCCTCTAGGAATTCGTGAACCCGGTTCGCTGGCACGATTGCCCGTGGTTGCTTCTGAACTTTCAACTTCGGCAGATGAAACGGAATCTCCTGGGCGTACTTCATCCGGATCCCGAAGTTGAAGATCGCCTTCAGGGTCTTCATGGTGTTGTTGGCATAAGTCGCGGAACACCCCGCCTCCAGCATCCGGGCACGAAGTTCCATCACCTGTGAGGTCGTTACTTTCGTGACGGGTAATGTGCCGATGACCGGCATCACCCACAGGCGAAGCGCACACTCCGCACTGGAGAGGTATCCACGGGAGAAGGTCGCCCGGTTGACCCGAAGCCACTCACTGATCAGAGCCGACGCTGCAATGATCCTTGTCGGACGCTTGAGTTGACCGTCAATCAGAGCGCGACGCTTCTCCTCCAGCACCTTTCGGGCTGTCGCTAAGTCTGTTGCACGGGTTGAGCCATGAGCCCGCTGTCCATGTGCTTGGATGATGTATTGCCAGTAGCGCCCTTTCTTGTAGAGCCCTGGATGTGGGGTTGCCATTGACCGCCTCCGTGAGAGAGGCGGGTAGCGATTCGAGAGTTACTTTCCAGGGGGTGTTCGGCATGTACCGCGATACCGATGCACGGCTCCTAACTTGTTAGTAAAAGGACCGTTATAAATACTAACGATTCCCTCCGAAGCCAAAGGTCGCTGGTTCGACCCCAGTCGGGTACACCAATGAGCCAAGGGGGGCCAAGCCGTTCCCCTTGGCTTGCTCCACGCGAAGGGTCCCAGGCTCCCGGGGCCTTCCGATGACCGTTGGCTTCGGAGGCCAAGGTCCCTTCACCCGGCTACCCTGAGGGCCCATGAGCCCTCTCCATGCCTCTCTCGCCACGCCGGCCGCTCCCGTCCACTGGCTGCCGGTGGCGGCATGAGGGCTTGGCTGAAGGCCCGGATCTGGGACCCGCTGCTCGGGCTGCTCCGGAAGGGGCTCAGCCCGGAGGCGCTGGCCTGGAGCGTGGCGGTGGGGTTGGCCCTGGGGATCACGCCCCTGTACGGCACTTCCACGGTGCTCTGCCTGGGGGTGGCCTCCGCCTTCCGGTTGAACCAGCCCGCCATGCAGGTGGCCAACTACCTGGCCTACCCCCTGCAGCTGGCTCTGCTCATCCCCTTCATCCGCCTGGGTGAGCGGCTCTTCGGGGCGCCGCGCCTGCCGCTTTCCCTCCCCATCCTAGAGGAGGCACTGAAGGCGGATGCCTGGGGGGCGTTGGGCCTTTTCTGGACCAGCCTCTGGCATGCGGGCGTCGCCTGGTTGCTGGTGGTTCCCCTGCCGATGGCGGCACTCGCCTGGGGGCTGGGGGGGCTGTTCCGCCAGGCGAAGCGGCCCTTTCGGCAGCCCTGAAGCCCTCCCGATGGGCCGGAATTTCGTGCAGGTTTTGCCGGGATCGCGAGGGGATGGCTTGACGGACCTCACTTTGCGATGCACATTAAAGGCATCGAAGTGCCCTAAACCGGAGGACCCCGTGGACCGTGAACTGCTGAAGGGCAGCACACCCCTGCTGCTGTTGTCGCTGCTCTGCGAGGGGCCCATGTACGGCTACCAGATCATCGAAACGGTCCGCCAGCGCACGGGGGGCACCTATACGCTGAAGGAAGGCGCCCTGTATCCGGCCCTCCACAAGCTGGAGGCCACCGAGTTCATCGCCTCTTATTGGGAAACCCAGGAGAACGGCCGCGAGCGGCGCTACTACGCAATCCAGCCCGCCGGCCACGCTTTCCTGACGGCCAAGAAGAAGGAGTGGAACCAGTTCGTGGACATGGTCCAGGCCTTCGTGGGGCCCAAGGTCTAGGTCCAGGAGATCCCGTGTCCCGGGCGTTGGAAGCCTATCTCTCCCAAGTGGGTTCGGGCTTCAAGGGCCTGACCCGGAGGCGTCGGCTCACCCTCTTGCGGGAACTGGAAGCGCATCTCAGGGATGAGGCCGAGGCCCGGGGCATCGACTCCGAAGCGGGCATGTCGGCCATGCTTTCCGAGAAGGAGCATCCCACCCTGCTGGCCGAAGAACTCTCCGCCGGGGAAGGCCAGGACGCCAACCACCGGGGCAGCACGGCCCTGGCCGCCGGCATGATCATCGGCCTCGCCACGGGCGCACACATGTGGTTCGAGGGCTGGCGCTGGTACATCAGCCTGGCGTTCGCCGCGGCCCAGGGCCTGGCCGTGGGTACAGGCTATTTCTGGGTCCGCCGCCACTGGCTCCGCCTCAATCCCTGGGCGCGCACGGCGGTGGCCGTCCTCATCACCTCCCTGCTGTCCATCCCCCTGGGCTTCACCACCCACCACGGGTTCAAGCCCACCCGCCTGCTCTACGGCGCCTACACGGGCTTCCTCCTGGAGCGCCACAGCCAGGAGCGACCCTTCTGGCAGACCCTCCTGGAACCCGTCCTCTTCACGGCCTTCATGTTCATCCTCGAGGCCGGCTTCCTGGGCCGGGTCCGCTTCCAGTGGTGGAAGGTGCCCCTGGAACTCAGCTTCAACGCCACCCTGCTGCTCAGCGTCATGGGGGCCCTGAAGCTGAAGCGTCTCCTGGCCGAGCGCTGGGTGCTGACCCCCCAGGAGCAGGGGTAGGGAACGGCCTGATCGTCTCTCCGCCCCGGGAATCCCCCTTGAGCCACCGGGGATTCGGCGGTAAGCTGTTCGTCTTGCGTGGACAAGCCGCGTGCAGATACCCCGCTCATGGGGGCATCCGGTCGGTCCCAGGAGGAAGCGATGAAGGACAAGATTCACCCCGAGCTGCACGAAGTCAAAGTCCACTGTGCCTGTGGCAATGAGTTCATGACGCGCTCCACGAAGAAGGAGCTGCGCGTGGAAATCTGCTCGGCCTGCCACCCGTTCTTCACGGGCAAGCAGCGCCTGATGGATACCGAAGGCCGCGTGGAGAAGTTCAACAAGAAGTACGCGAAGAAGGAAGCCGCGGCCCCTGCCGAGGCCGCGCCCGAAGTCGCGCCGACCACCGAAGCCTAGCTCCGCTGTTCCAAAGAACGGGCCGAGTTCCTCGGCCCGTTCTTCTTTTTTGTCGACTCCCAATTCCGGCTCCGCCGGGATGTTGGAGATAGCTGAAAAGGTGGATCATGCTCGATCAACTTGAAGCCGTCGAAGCCCGCTTCCAGGAAGTGGAGGCGCAGCTCCAGGATTCCGCCGTGGTATCGGATCCCAAGCGCCTCCGGGAGCTGTCCAAGCTCCGGGCGGAGCTGGAGCCGGTGGTGCTGGCCTTCCAGGCCCAGCGGAACCTGATCAAGCAGCTCGAGGAGGCCGAATCCATCCTGGGTGACAAGACCATGGACGCCGACCTCCGCGAGATGGCCGAGATGGAGATCCCCGACCTGAAGAAGGCCATCGCCGAGGGCGATGCGGAGATCAAGCGCCTGCTCATCCCCAAGGATCCGGCCGATGCCAAGAATGTGATCCTCGAAGTCCGCGCCGGGACGGGCGGCGAAGAGGCGGCGCTCTTCGCTGCGGAGATCTTCCGGATGTACATCCGTTTCGCCGAGCGCCGGGGCTTCAAGGTCTCCGTACTGGACGAAAGCGATGCCGATGCGGGCGGCTTGAAAGATGCCACGGCCGAGATCCAGGGGGAGGGGGCCTACAGCCTCTTCCGCTTCGAGAGCGGCGTCCACCGCGTGCAGCGGGTACCCAAGACGGAAACCCAAGGCCGCATCCACACCTCCGCCTGCACCGTGGCCGTCATGCCCGAGGCCGAGGAGGTGGACATCGAGATCCACCAGAAGGACCTTCGCGTCGATACCTTCTGCTCCGGCGGCAAGGGCGGCCAGAGCGTGAACACCACCTACTCCGCCGTGCGCCTCACCCACCTGCCCACCAACACCGTGGTGCAGTGCCAGGACGAGCGCAGCCAGATCAAGAACATGGCCAAGGCCATGACCGTGCTGCGCAGCCGGCTGCTCCAGAAAGCCCAGGACGAGGCGGACGCGATCCACTCCGCCATGCGCAAGTCCCAGGTAGGCAGCGGCGACCGCAGCGAGAAGATCCGCACCTACAACTTCCCCCAGGGCCGCGTCACCGACCATCGCGTGGGTGTCACCGTCCACCAGATCGACAGCTTCATGGGCGGCATGATCGAACCCATCATCGAGCCCCTGCGGGCCGCGTTCGAGGCGGAGCGATTGCAGGCGTTGGAGGCCTGAAGCTCCACCGCTGAGCGCTCGCCGCAAGCGGCTCTGCGCACGCGGTCACTGGCAGCCCGCGATGGGGCGGTCCGCGGGACCGCCCTCCCGTTCGCTGGGCCCTTCGGGCGCTGCGCTCACGGAGCGGGGCCCCCCATGGGCGGCATGATCGAACCCATCATCGAGCCCCTGCGGGCCGCATTCGAGGCGGACGATTGCAGGTCCTGGAGGCCTGAGTGGCCGATTTCCCCAGATCACCTCAAAGAAACGGGGGAGGCATCGCCTCCCCGTTTCTTTGAGGTGAAGAAGCTACTTCTTCAGGGTGACCCGCTCCGGCGCGGTCAGGCTGAAAGCCACCGGCTTGGAAGCGGGGATCCGGACGATGGTATCGGCGGTGCCGGCCGCCACGGCAGTGCCAGCGGCGGCGCCGATAGCCGCGCCGCCCAGGGCGTGATCACCCTGGTTCTTCTTGTCGGAGAGGAGGCCGACCAGGGCACCCAGGGCCGCGCCGCCGCCGATGAACTTGGCATTGCGCTCCCCGCGGGCGCTGGCCACCACGACATGGGTGTCGGTGTCGATGCCCACACCAGCGATCTCAGTCAGGCGGATGCCCAAAGCCCCCTGGCCATTGCTGAGGCGGCCTGCCGCCGCGCTCTGGGTGACCACGCCGCGGGCGGGGCTGCCGGCGCTCCAGACCAGCTTGCCGTCCACCACCACATCCGCGGCCAGGGAGCCTTCCCAGGCATCCCCCGGCTGCTCTTTGTCCGTCGCGAGGTCGCGGGCAAGGGCGATCTCGAGCTTCGTGCCGGTGGGGACTTCCACCACCACTGCCTTCGGGGCGTCCTTGGGGGCGGGTGCGGCGGCGAGGGTGATGGCTTCCTGCTTCTTGGCCTCGGCCCGCTTCTTCGCATCGGCCACCTGCCGCTCCAGGGCCTTCACCTGGGACTTGGTGATGTGCTGGACGGTGTCGCTGTCGGCGCCGGCGACCTTGCCGGACTTGGCCTCGGCCAGCTGCTGCTCCAGCTGGGCGACCTTGGACTCGGCGGCTTTGGCGGCTTCCTCAGCCTGGATGGCCGCTTCGCTCTTGCGGTTGCAACCCAGGGAAACGACCAGGATCGCGGCGAGGGACAGACTGGAGAAGATGGTGCGCATGGGGCCTCCTTGGGGGGAATCTTGCCGTATAGTATGACACCCCAGAGGGTTTCCTTTCATGGCGCGACCCCACCTCAATCCCCGCGGCGAGTCCGTGCTCCGCACCCTCATCGAGACCTACCTCGAGGCGGGGGAGCCGGTGGGGTCCCGCCTGCTGGCCAAGCGCTACCCCGAGCCGCTGTCCAGTGCCACGATCCGGAATGTGCTGTCGGATCTGGAAGATGAATCGATGGTGGCCCAGCCTCACACCTCCGCGGGCCGGGTGCCGACGGAGCGGGCCTATCGCTACTATGTGGACCGCTGGCTGAAGGCGCAGCCCCCGGGGCCGGAGATGGAAGGGCGCCTGGCGGCCACGCTGGAGGACCTGGACCTTGATCCCGAGACCTGGGCCCGGCACGCGGGACGCACGCTGGCCGAGGTGATGGGGGGCGTCTGCGTGGCGCTGCCGTTGCCGCTCACCCACAGCCGCCTGGCCCGGCTGGAGTTCGTGCCCGTGGGACCGGGCCGGTTGGTGGCGGTCTGGGTGGGCAGCCAGGGGGAGGTGGAGCACCGCCTCATGGAAAACGCCTGGAGCTATCCCGAGTCCGTCCTCGTCGAGCTGGGGAACTACGCCACGGCCCGGTTTGCCGGTCTCACCCTGGTGGAGATGCGGTCGCGCCTGCTGGATGTCCTCCAGGCCGAGGCGCAGGAAGGGGAATTCCTCCGTGCCCGGCTGCGTGACCTGGCTTCGCGCTGGCCAGACGAGCGCCCGGCCGGAGAGCCGCCGGTGATGGTGTCGGGCCTGGGGCGGTTGGGCGGGTTTCCCGAGTTCGAGGATGCGGCCCGGTTCCGCGGCCTCGTGGCGGCCTTCGAGGAGCACGGTCGCCTGGCCCGCCTGCTGAACGCCTTCGCAGACCGGGCCTCCGAGGATGTCCAGCTCCTGCTGGGTTCGGAGAACCCCTACCTGGAGGGCTGGCCCCTGGCCACCGCCGTCCGCACTGTTCGGCTGGGTTCCGCAGGCTTCGTGACCTTCGCCCTGGTGGGGCCCCTCCGGATGGACTATGCCCTGGTCATGGGCGGGCTGCGCTGGTGGTCGGGGCAGGTCAACCGGCGCCAGGGGGTGTAGGTCCGCCCGGGCACGGCCCCGGGGCTTGCGGGGATTGCGTATACTGCTGCGATGACCACCGGCCTTCCCCACGAACCAGACGCCCATCCCGACCATCGTCGTACGGGCCCCCATCCCGCCGGGGAACCCGAGGATGTGGTGGACCTCAACCTGGACGATTCCCTGGATGAGGACCTCCAGTCCGTGGCCGACGAGGTGGCCTCGGAATACCCGACCCAGATCGTGCCCGAGGTGGACCTGGAGTCGGCGCTGGGCGACGCGGAACGACAGATGGAGGAGATGCTCCGGCGCGAGGCCGAGCTGATGGATCAGCACCGGCGCCTGGCGGCGGACTTCAACAATTTCAGGAACCGGGCCCAGCGGGACATCGCCCTGGCCGTGGAGCAGGCCGAGCGCAAGATCCTCCTGGAGCTGCTGCCGGTCCTCGACAACTTCGACCGGGGGCTCGACGCCACCTATCAGGATGTCGAGTCCTTCCGCTCCGGCGTGGAACTCATCCGCAAGCAGTTCCAGGAGGCCCTGCGCCGCATGAATGTCGAGGCCCTGCCGCTGCAGGTGGGCGAGCCCTTCGACGCCCTCCATGCCGAGGCCCTCACCACCTTCAGCGATCCCAACCTGCCGGATGGAGCCGTGGCCGCCATCTACGAGCGGGGCTTCAAGCTCAAGGGTCAGCTCCTGCGGGCCGCACGCGTCGTGGTGAATCGACTTCAGAGTTCTTAAAAATCCTAGTCGCATTCAATGCTTATGATGGATGTAATGTCCATAACTCATTACCATGACCTCGCGATCCCCCTGGAGTTCCACCCATGGCAGGCAAGCTGATCGGCATTGACCTCGGCACGACGAACAGTTGCGTCTGTGTGATGGAAGGCGGCGATTCGCGCGTCATCCCCAACCGCGAAGGCAGCCGGACCACGCCCTCGGTGGTGGCCTTCACCGACAAGGGGGATGTGCTGGTGGGCCACATCGCCAAGCGGCAGGCCGTCACCAATCCCCAGCGCACCCTGTTTGCCGTGAAGCGCCTCATCGGCCAGCGCTTCCATGCCCCCAAGGTGCAGGAGGCCCTGGGCCGTCTCCCCTTCCCGGTGGTGGGCGCGCCCAACGGCGACGCCTGGGTGCGGGTGGGCGAGCGCGATTATGCTCCGCCCGAAGTCACCGCCATCGTCCTGCGGTCCCTGAAGCAGGCCGCCGAGGCCTTCCTCCACGAGGAAGTGACGGATGCCGTCATCACGGTGCCGGCCTACTTTGACGATGCCCAGCGCCAGGCCACCAAGGATGCGGGCAAGATCGCGGGACTGAATGTCCAGCGCATCATCAACGAGCCCACGGCCGCGGCCCTCGCCTACGGGTTCAACAAGAAGGGCGTGAAGCAGATCCTGGCCATCTACGACTTCGGCGGCGGCACCTTCGACTTCACGCTGATGGAGATGAACGACGGCGTCTTCGAGGTGCTGGCCACCGCCGGCGACACCTTCCTGGGCGGGGAGGACATCGACCAGGCCATCCAGGCCTGGCTGGTGCAGCAGTTCAAGGACAAGACCGGCATCGATCTCTCCTCCGACCGCATGGCGCTCCAGCGGCTCAAGGAGGCCAGCGAGAAGGCCAAGTGCGAGTTGTCCACCCTGGACCGGGTGGAGATCCGCCTGCCCTTCATCGCCCAGGGGCCCAGCGGACCCCAGCATCTTGAGGCGGCCCTCACCCGCGATCAGCTGGAGGAGATGGCCGGGGCCCTGGTGGAGCAGACCCTGATCCCCATCAAGGACGCCCTGGAACAGGGCGGCAAGACCGCCAAGCAGGTCGACGAGGTGATCCTGGTGGGCGGCCAGACCCGCATGCCTCTCGTGCAGCGGCTGGTGAAGAACTTCTTTGGGAAGGAACCGAACCGCAGCATCAACCCTGACGAGGTGGTGGCCTCCGGCGCCTCCATCCAGGGCGCCGTGCTCAAGGGCGATATCAAGGACCTGGTGCTGCTGGATGTCACCCCCCTGTCGCTGGGCATCGAGACCCAGGGCGGCGGCTTCGTGAAGATCATCCAGCGCAACGCCACCATCCCCACCCGTGATGCCCGCACCTTCACCACGGTCACCGACAACCAGAACCGGGTGGAAATCCATGTGCTGCAGGGAGAGCGCGAGCTGGCTGAGCACAACAAGAGCCTGGGCCGGTTCGATCTCATCAACCTCCCCCCGCTGCCCAAGGGCGTGCCGCAGATCGAGGTCGCCTTCGACATCGACTCCAACGGCATCGTGAAGGTTTCCGCCCGCGACCTCATGACCGGCCTCGAGCAGAGCATGAGCATCCGGCCCAGCTCCGGCCTCTCCGAGCTGGAGATCCAGCGCATGATCCGCGAGGCCATGGCCAATGCCGAAACCGATGTGAAAAAGCGGGACGCCCTGAAGTACATCGCCTCGGCCGAAGGCCTGATCTTCTCCTGCGACAAGAGCTTCGCCGAGTGTGGCAAATACCTGACCGAGGACCAGCAGGTCATGGTGCGGGATGTGCTCTCCCGCACCCGGCAGGCCGTGGCCGCCCAGGACTCCGAGGCGCTCCGCGCCTGCGAGGGGCAGCTGCTGGAAGCCCAGGACCTGCTGACTGATGCCGTTCTGGCGGCCAGCGAGGCCATGATGGCTTCCCTCGATGGGGAGGGTGAGGGCGCGGCACCCCCGAACTAGCCCCGCATCATCGGCTATCCTGGAACCCAGGATGGATGCATGAAGCGAGACTACTACGAGGTTCTCGGGGTCACCCGGGAAGCGGGATCCGACGAACTCAAGAAGGCCTATCGCAAGCTGGCCATGGAACTGCACCCCGACCGCAATCCGGGCAACAAGGAGGCGGAGGAGAAGTTCAAGGAGGCCGCAGAGGCCTACAGCGTGCTCTCCGACCCCGAGAAGCGGAAGGTCTACGACCAGTTCGGCCATGCGGGTCTGGGCGGCGCGGGAGGCGGCGGCCAGCAGTTCCAGTTCGATCCGAACCAGTTCGCGGACTTCGAGGACATTCTCGGCAGCTTCTTCGGCGGCGGCCTCTTCGGCGACCTCTTCGGAGGGGGTGGCGGCCGTCGCCGCGCCGGTGGGGAGGAGCGCGGCTCGGACCTGCAGTACAACCTGAAGCTGAGCTTCCGCGACGCCATCTTCGGGAAGGATTCGGTCGAACTCAGCATCCCCCGGCTGGAGGCCTGCGACACCTGCCATGGCTCCGGCTGTGAGGCGGGGTCCCGCCCCGAGACCTGCCCCCAGTGCCGGGGCGCGGGCCAGGTGGCCGTGCGCCAGGGTTTCTTCCAGATGCTCACCCCCTGTCCGCGCTGTGAAGGCCGGGGGCGCATCATTCCCAAGCCCTGCCGGACCTGCCATGGCGAAGGGCGCACCCACCGCAAGTCCAAGGTCAGTTTCAAGATTCCCGCGGGCGTGGACCGGGGCACGCGGCTGCGGCTCCAGAACCAGGGTGAGGCCGGGCGGTTCGGCGGTCGGACGGGCGACCTCTATGTGGTGTTCGATGTGGAGCCGGATCCACGCTATGAGCGCGACGGCAGCGACCTGCACCAGCGGCTGGAGGTCTCCTGGCCCCTGTTGGTGACCGGCGGCTCGCTCGAGGTGGAGACGCCCTACGGCCCGGACAAGGTGAAGCTTGCGGCGGGCACTCCGGCGGACCATGTCGTGAAGCTGGTGAATGCCGGCGTCCCGCGCCTCCAGGGCAGCGGGCGGGGCGACCTGTATCTCCATCTCCGGGTGGCGGTGCCGAAGTCCCTCAGCGCCGAGCAGCGCCAGCTCGTCGAGCAGCTCCGCCGCAGCCTGGACGGCGAGGCCGCCCCGGGCGAAGGAGAGGGCTTCCTCGCCAAGGTGTTCGGCTCCGAGAAGGGCGGAAAAAAGAAGCGGAAGTAGGAGGTCGTAATTAAAGCCCCTCAAGCGGCGTCGTAGGGCTTTGTTACGACCGCTGAGGCGCCCGGGCCTCGGCCCAGCGGTCTACGAGCGCGCCATCACCACCCGTCCCTTGCCTTCCTCCTTGGCTCGCAGAAGGGCGCGGTCGGCCTGTTCGATGAGGTGGCCGGCCCCGTCGGCATGCTCAGGGAAGGCGGCGACGCCGGCGCTGAGGGAGATGGCGAGGTGGTTGGAGCCGAACGCCACCGGCTGCTCCCGGAGCGTCTGCAGCAGCCGCTCGCCGAGCTTCCGGGCGCCCCGGGAAGTCGTGCTGGGCATGAGGATGCAGAACTCGTCGCCGCCGTAGCGGTAGAGGCGGTCGTGCGCCCGGCAGAGGCGCTGGGCCGTGTGGGCCACAGCCTCCAGCAGGATGCTGCCCGCGGGATGGCCATGGCTGGTGTTCACCCGCTTGAGGTCGTCCACATCGAGGAACAGCAGCGCGAGGGGCTCCCCCTTGGCGGCGGCGGTCCGGACGGCCTGGGGCAGCTCCGCCTCGAGGCAGCGGCGGTTCTGGGCGACGGTGAGATCGTCCTTGAAGGAGAGGGCCCGGCTCTCCTCCAGGCGCCAGGCGTTGAGCAGCAGGGGCTCCACATCGTCGAAGCCGCGGAGGCAGCGCTCCGGGGCCTCCTTCGGATCCAGCAGCCGCAGAATGCCCAGCTGTTCCGAGGCGGCCAGGAGGAAGGCCTCGCCGCGGCGCACCAGGTCCGCGGCCTCCTGCCGGGGCAGGGGGGCCTCGGGGAAGGCGCCATCGCCGGCACGCTGGTAGAAGAGGTCATCGCGCCGCAGCCAGATGGCGCCGCCCCGGGCCCCGGACAGCCGGATGGCCCGTTCCAGCACGAGACGCAACAGATCATCCAGCGAGGCCAGATGCAGCATCTGGCGCAGCCAGCCCTCGCTGCCCAGGTCCCGGTGCCGCAGGTGATGCAGGGCCTCCCGGACCGCCTCCAGGGGATGATCCTGCAGCAGGACCCAGCCCGGTCGCAGGCCCAGGACGGCGCTGACTTCTTCGGCGCTGGCCTCCTGGACCCACCACAGCAACTCCGAACCTTCGGCCGGGATCAGCCGCGGGTCGGGCCGTTCGGCCACCAGGACAACGGAGCCTGGTCCTGGCCCGGGGATGGCCTCGTAGCCCCACTCAGCCAACGCCACGCGGAGGGCGTCTCCGGCCCTGGAGGGATGCGGCTCCAGCCAGTGGATGCGGTGCATGGGACTCCGATGGATCGATTCAATCAGGGGCGGGGGTGGCGAGGGCCGGGGGGCGCTCAGCCCAGGGCCGCTTCGAGCCGCAGGGCCAACTGGCGCAGGTGAGCGGCCAGCTGTTCCAGCGCGGGAAGAGAGCCCTCGCGCTGGCTGCGTTCGGCCCGCACCCACCGTTTGAGGAGGGTCAGGGCCTGAGAGTCACGGACGCCCAGCCGCTTGGCGGTCTGGATGAGCTTGTGGGAAAGCCGGGTGCGTTCGGGGCCCGTGGGGCCCTGCTTCAAGCTGGCCACGAGCCTCAGGGCCTCCTGGGCGACTTCGAGGTCCTGCCGGATCAGCGGCACCCGCGCATTGATGCGCAGCAGGAAGAGCTCCAGGAAGCGCATCAGCTCGCCCAGCAAGTCCATCCCGTCGCGAAGGGCCTGGGGCACATCCTCCGGGGACTCGAGCAGGCGCCCCAGGTCCTGGATGAGCCGCTCGCCTTCCTCCCGGTCGGGCCGCCGCATCAGGGGGAACTCCGGGCTGCGTCGGAAGGCCAGCAGGTGACGGTAGGTCTGTGACAGGCCGAGGGCCAGCCGGGGCCAATCCTGGAGTTCAAGGTGGAGGAGAAGCTGGCCGTGCAGGGGGGGGACCTGTTCCCAGAGCCGCTGGATCCGCAGCCGGAGCCGCTCGCCCTCCTCCATCATGCTGGGCGATTCGGGGAAGAGCCGATGCTGGACATCCGGCGAGAAGATCCCCACCAGCTCGCCCATGAGCTGCTTTTGGTGGTTCACGAGGAGGGCCTTCAGGCTGTCGAGGGTCTGGGCCAGCTGGTCAGCATCCTGGCCAGCCAGCGCCTGCTGGAGGAGGCTCCGCAGGGTCCCCTGGTCCTGCTGTAGGCTCAGCACTGCCTGCCGCAGGTAGGCCCGGAGCCTGGGGGCCTCCGGCCGGTCCGGGTCCAGGAGGGCGGCGCGCTCGGGATCATAGGCCCGCTCCGACATGCGGCCCAGTTCCGATTCGACGACGAAGAAGGTGGGGACGGCGGCGTAGCGGTCGCGGAGGTTCCCCCCGGCGGCGGGCTCGATGGATTCCAGCAGGCCCAGCAGGGAAATGTGGCTGGCCAGGGCCCGGGCCACCACGGAGAAGGCCGCCCGGTCCTCCTGGCGGATCTGCCCCAGCAGGCGCCGCAGCTCGGTGGGCATGCGGTCCCTGAGCAACTCGGCGTCCATGCGGGGCAGGGTCCAGCCCAGGTTGTCCCAGAGCCAACGCAGGCTGCCCCGGACCTGCTCCACGGCAGGCCAGTGGATGCCCCGGTCGAGGGGGCGCAGCAGGCTCAGGCGGAGGTTGGAGATGACATGCTCGAGGAGGATCAGCGGCTCCACGCGGGCGTGGATCTCCTTGGGAATGCAGGATTCCAGCTGCTCCGCCAGCCGGGCCAGGGCCTCCTCCAGCCGCCCCTGCCCCTGGATGGCGCGGTTCAGGGACTTCATCTGGGCATTCAGCCGCGCCACGGCTTCGGAGCCGCCTTCCGAGGCCTGGATCGCGGCCAGGATCTGCCGGAAGGAGTCGCGGTGGTCCGCCAGGAAGGCGGCCCAGAGGGTCCGGAGGGCTCCGGCATCCTCGGCAGGGGTGGGGGCCATGGCCCGCAGAGAAGCCAGGAGATCCAGCAGCTGACCCACCCATTCAGGTTGCTGCAGCTCCACCATGAGCTCCCGGTGGGCCGCCTCGGCCTGATCGCCCAGGCGCCCCAACCCGTGCTGCATGACCAGAGCCATGGCCGCACGGGACTCCCCGAGGCGGCGGGCGGAAAACTGATGCAGGAAGGCCAGGAAGAGTCCCAGATTGCGTCGCAAGCTGGCCTGGGCCGTCGATTCCTCGACCGAAGCCGCCTCCTGTGGGGCCGAACCGAGCAGGGGGTCCAGGTCCCCGGCCCCTTCCCGGAGGATGTCCTCCAGCAGCGTCAGGTCGCTTCTGGACAGGCCCTTCTCCCGGATCAACTGCCGGGCCAGCAGCAGGCGCTGGGGCGGGGTTCCTGGGGCGGGCATGGCAAAAGCATACAATGGGTTGGACTTCAGGACGCTTCGGGTGGTGATACCATCGCCTCACCCCATCCGGAGGCAGCCAGTGGTCAGCAAGCTCGGGGAAATGCTCGTCAAGGCCCAGCTCATCACGGATGCCCAGCTGGAAGAAGTGATGAAAATCCAGCGGCGGGAGGGGGGCAAGCTTGGAAGCATCGTCGTTCGGCAGGGCTTCTGTTCGGATCAGGACATCGTGAGCTTCCTGGGCATGCAGTACGGCGTGCCCGCCGCGGACCTGGAACAGTGGCCGCCCATCGATTCGAGCGTCATCGCCCTCATCCCCAAGGACTTGGCCCAGCGCCACAAGGTGCTGCCCCTCCAGCGCACGGGCAATGTGCTGACCCTGGCCATGTCCGATCCCACCGACATCTTCGCCATGGATGATGTCCGCTTCCACACGGGCTACAATGTGGATCCGGTGGTCTCCAGCGAGATGGGGCTCGTCCGGGCGGTCGAGAAATACTACGGGGGCGCCAGTGCGGTGCGCCTGGCCGACGGCACCCAGGGTCGGAGTTCCTACGCGGGCGGGGCCGCCGCCGCCGGGCCCACCGACACCAGCGGGGGAACCTCCCCTTTCAATGAGGCGGACGAGCAGTTCGATCTGGCAGACCTGGAACAGGAACTCGACGCCGACGCCGAATTCGACACCACGGACGACGAGGAAGACAGCATCAATGTCGGCGCCCTGAAGAAGGGCAGCGAAGACGCGCCGGTGGTCAAGCTCGTGAACATGGTGCTCATCGACGCCATCAAGCGCGGCGCCTCCGATATCCACATCGAGCCCTACGAGAAGAACTACCGCATCCGGTTCCGCATCGACGGCATCTTGATGGAGGTGATGCGCCCGAACCTGAAGCTGAAGGACCCCCTCACCTCCCGCGTGAAGATCCTGGCCAAGCTCAACATCGCCGAGAAGCGCCTGCCTCAGGACGGCCGCATCAAGTTGCGCGTGAACATGGGCGGCAAGCAGAAGGTCATCGACTATCGCGTGAGCATCCTGCCGACCCTCTTCGGCGAGAAGATCGTGCTGCGGCTGCTCGACAGCGACAAGCTCATGCTCGACCTCACCAAGCTGGGCTTCGAGCAGGAGAGCCTCGACCGCTGGGACCGGCAGATCTCCAAGCCCTACGGCATGGTGCTCGTCACCGGGCCCACGGGATCGGGCAAGACGAACACCCTGTACTCGTCCATCGCCAAGCTCAACACCGTGGACACCAACATCCTCACGGCCGAGGATCCCGTGGAATTCAACTTCCCCGGCATCAATCAGGTGCAGATGAAGGAGCAGATCGGCCTGAACTTCGCCGCGGCCCTGCGCTCGTTCCTGCGGCAGGATCCCAACATCATCCTGGTCGGTGAGATCCGCGACTTCGAGACGGCCGAGATCGCCATCAAGGCGAGCCTCACGGGCCACCTGGTGTTGTCCACCCTGCACACCAACGACGCCCCCAGCACCATCAACCGCCTCATGAACATGGGCGTGGAGCCGTTCCTGGTGGCCACCTCCGTGAACATCATCTGCGCCCAGCGTCTCGTGCGGCGCCTCTGCACGAACTGCAAGGCCGTGGACACCCATCACCAGCCCGAGGAGGCCCTCCTCAAGGTGGGCTTCACGCCCGAAGAGATCCAGAAGGGCATCACCTTCTACAAGACCGTGGGCTGCGAGGTCTGCAACAAGCGCGGCTACAAGGGTCGGGTGGGCCTCTATGAAGTGCTGGAGATGTCCGAGACCCTCAAGGACATGATTCTCACTGGCGCTTCGGCCATTGAGCTGCGCGAGCAGGGGCAGAAAGAGGGCATGATCACCCTCCGGCGCTCGGGCTGCCGCAAAGTCCTGGACGGTGTCACCACCATCGAAGAGATCATCCGCGAAACCGTTCTCTAGGCGAGGTTCCCATGAGTGAAGTCGGTTCGAACTATGTGGCCCCGTTGCAGCAGCTCCTCAAGACCATGGTGGAGTACGGGGGAACGGACCTCCACATCACCACGGATTCCGCGCCCCAGATCCGGATCGACGGGCGCATGGTCCCCCTCAAGCTGCCGCCCCTGGACGCTTCCCAGACGCGCTGGCTTTGCTACGGGGTCATGACCGACCAGCAGAAACACCGCCTGGAGGAAGACCTGGAGGTGGACTTCTCGTTCGGTCTCCAGGGCGTGGCCCGGTTCCGCGCCAATGTCTTCAACCAGCGCGGAGCCACAGCGGGCGTGTTCCGCACCATCCCCGAGAACATCCGCAGCTTCGAGCAGCTGGGGCTCCCTCCCTCGGTGCAGGCTCTCTGTGACAAGCCCCGGGGCCTGGTTCTGGTCACGGGCGTGACCGGATCCGGCAAATCCACCACCTTGGCCGCCATGGTGGACAAGATCAACGCCGAGGAGCCGGTCCACATCCTCACCATCGAAGATCCGGTGGAATATGTCCACAAGCACCGCCGGGCCCTGGTGAACCAGCGCGAGATCCATGCGGATACCCACAGCTTCAAGAAGGCGCTGCGCTCAGCCCTCCGCCAGGATCCCGATGTGGTGCTGGTGGGCGAGCTCCGGGACCTCGAGACCATCGAGTCGGCCCTCACCATCGCCGAGACGGGCCACCTCACCTTCGCCACCCTGCATACCAACAGCACGGTGCAGACCATCAACCGCATCATCGATGTCTTCCCGTCGCACCAGCAGCCGCAGGTGCGGGCCCAGCTCTCGCTGGTGCTGGAAGGCGTCATCTGCCAGAGCCTCATCCCCAAGGCCGGCGGCAAGGGCCGCGCCCTGGCATTGGAGATCATGATTCCCAACGCCGCCATCCGGAACCTCATCCGCGAGGACAAGATCCACCAGATCTACGGCACCATGCAGGCCGGCCAGACGAAGTACGGCATGCAGACCTTCAACCAGAGCCTGTCCGACCTGGTGCTGAAGAAGGAGATCACCCAGGAAGCCGCCTTCGACTACTCCTCCAACACCGACGAATTGCGCGAGCTCATCAACCGGGGCGTGGGCGTCGGCACCGCCGGCGGCCGGACCGCCACCCCGGCCACGCCGGTCAATCCGGCCCTTGGGGGGCGGAACCCCAACATCAAGTACACCTAGGTCTTCTCGAATGCGCCATTCCTGCCTATCCTGGGTTCACCACCGTTCCTAGCCGCTCGCCGAGGTCCGCATGCCCGCTTACGCATGGAAAGGCAAGAATCGAATGGGGGAGGTCCAGGAGGGCGTCCTGGTCTCCGATTCCCGCGACTCGGCCGCCAATACGCTGAAACGCAACGGCATCGAAGTCATGAGCGTCAACCTCATGGCGGGCAAGAGCAGCAAATCCATCGGCAAAGTGCGACCCAAGGAACTGGCCATCTTTACCCGGCAGTTCAGCGTGATGATTGATGCGGGCCTGCCCCTGGTGCAGTGCCTGGAGATCCTGGGCGCCCAGCAGCAGAACAAGGGCTTTCAGCGCATCATCGAAGCTGTGCGAGGGGATGTGGAGCAGGGCCTCACCCTGCAGGCCGCTCTCTCCAAGCATCCCAAGGCCTTCAACGACCTCTATGTGAACATGGTGGGCGCGGGCGAAAGCGGCGGCATCCTCGACATCATCCTCCAGCGCCTGTCGGGCTACATCGAAAAGGCCGTGAAGCTCACCGCCAAGGTGAAGGGCGCCATGACTTACCCTGTGGCCGTCATCACCATCGCCATCGCCGTGGTGGTCATCATCATGGTGAAGGTCATTCCGGTCTTCTCGGCCATGTATGACGGCCTGGGCAGCAAGCTGCCCTTCCCGACCCTGGTCTGCATCGCCCTGTCGAATGCCCTCATCAACTACAGCTGGCTCATCATCATTGCCGTTGCCCTCATCGTGGTCGGGCTTCGGCAGTACTACAAGACGATGGCGGGCCGCCTCCAAATCGATGCTCTTCTCTTGAAGATACCCATCATTGGCGATGTGCTGCGGAAGGTGGCCGTGGCCCGCTTCTGCCGCACCCTGGGCACTCTCATCAGTTCGGGTGTGCCCATCCTGGAAGGCATGGACATCACCGCCAAGACGGCCGGCAACATGGTCATCCAGAACGCCATCCTCAAGTCCAAGGATGCGGTGGAACAGGGCCGGAACATCAGCACGCCGCTGGCAGAGACCAAGGTCTTTCCGCCCATGGTGGTGCAGATGGTGGGTGTGGGCGAGGCCACGGGCGCCCTCGACGCCATGTTGTCCAAGGTGGCTGATTTCTATGAGGACGAAGTCGATAACGCCGTGACCAACCTCACCAGCCTCATGGAGCCCGTCATGATCGCCATGCTGGGCGGCATCATCGGCTTCATCGTGATCGCCATGTATCTGCCCATCTTCAATCTGGCCAATGTGTTCGGCAAAGATTGACGCACGATCCTTGCTTGCTTAGCGGATTCCCGGCCTGGAGGCCTTATGCCTGATCGAGCCCGTTCCCGTGGTTTCTCCCTGGTCGAACTGCTGCTGGTGCTGGCCGTCATAGGTGCCCTCGTCGGCATCGCCGTTCCTTCCCTCACCGGGCAGCGCCAGCGCGCCAAGAGGATTGGTGACGCGGAAGCCAATGCCCGGACGATTGCCATGGCCATGGAGGCCACGAAGGCCGAGAACGGCATTTACGGTCCCGCGAATGCCACCGCCACCTGGACCCCCACCGCTGCCGCGCCTACCCTGACCGGCTTCACCGTCAGTCCGGCGCCGTCGTTCAAGGCCCAGGGCAACAGCCAGATGACCTTCGTCCTGACAGCCCAACCCCTGACCTATAGAATCGAGGTCTATGAGGGGGGGACTGCCGGCACCAAGTTGATCAGCATGGATCAGTCTGGAGCGAAGACGGTCTACGCCCCTTAGCCACTGCGATCTGCTTCGATCGGAACTAAGGACCAAGGCGAGGTTCTGCCTCGGGCAGGGCACCCTTCCATTACCATGGGGCCTATGTCCAAGTGCCTGGCTTTCCTGTTTGGCTTCGCCATCGTGGTGGCGCATGTGCCTTCCTGGAGCCAGCCCTCACTGGAGCCCAAGAGTGCGCTGCTGCTCACGGCAGGCGCGTTGGCCTGGGGCTGGCAGGGGTGGAAGGCCCGCCCCATGGCGGCTTATCCATGGACCTTGCTGCTGCCGCTTGGATGGTTGCTTCTGAGCGCCTGTTGGAGTCCTGCCCCGTTTTTTGGGCTGCAGCGCGTCATCTGGTTGGCAGCGGCCATGGGCGTCGGAACCTGGCTCGTGGCCGAAGAGGGTCGATTCCCTTCCTTCATGGGCGGATTCACGGCCGGGACCGGGATCCACGCATTCCTGATCCTGGTTCAGTGGATTCCCTCCATGCGCGCCATGTTGCCACCCAGCCTCGGGATCGATCCCTTCCAGGGCATCGGCCGAGGGTTGTTCCACAACACGAACATGGCGGCGCTTCCCTTCGTCATTCTCGCGGGGTGGCTCTTGTTGTCCGACCAGGGCCGATCTCGGGTCCTTCATCTCGGTTGGGTGCTACCGGCCCTGACGCTGACCCAGAGCCGCCTGGGCATCGGCGTTTGTGCGGGCCTCCTGGCCTATTCAGCCCTGTACCAGAGCACCCCGGGGGAGTCTTCTTCCGGCCGCACATGGCTCAAGGTCGCGCCGCCGTTCGTGTTGGCCCTGGCCTGGAGCCTGACCGCCCATCGCTGGGGCTGGCTCCTTCCATTGGGGGGAGGGGTGCTGGCCCTTCTCAAGAAGCCTCGGAAAACCGAATCGGCCCGATCCGGGCGTTTTTCCGAACTGCTCCCAATCCTTGGTCTCAGCTTGGCCATCCTCGCTGGGATGGCCACCCGGGCGCCCAAGAATGCCGCCCAGACCGTCGTTCGGGGAACCTTGGTCCAGGGGGATGTCTCCCTTACCCAACGGCTGAGCTACTATCGCGCCGCTACCCTGGCCCTCCTGGATCATCCTTTCACGGGGCAAGGGTTGGGTTCCGCACGCCCCATCTACCCGCAGTTCGTCGATCGAAGCCGTCCGGCTGCCGAGATTGCCTACGGCGATTTTCAGCGACCCAACAACCTGCACAGCGAAGCGCTGGAATGGCTGGTGGAAGGAGGACTCCTCGCGGCGCTGATGGCGCTGCTGGGGCTTTGGCTGGATCGGAGCGGTCATTACCGGGAGACACGGCGCGCCTTGCTGGTCCCGGTCGCGCTGATCGCCCTCTTGGATTTCCCTTTCCACAACCCCCTGGGACTTCTCTGGGCGGGGATCACACTGGCCCCACTGGCCCAGCCTACCGGCGGCACCACCGGGCGCGCCGCCCGAGCCCTGCACGCCCTGGCCGCCCTCGGCCTTCTGGCTCTGGCCGGATTGCAGATCCGTGTCGCCGTCTTGCGGCCGGGAGTCGAACAGCGATTCGAAGCTTCAAACCGTCCTACTCAAACCTTGGAAGAGGCTCGCAGCCTATGGACATGCTATCCATTCACGGCTGACCTCTTCGACCTCTACAGCAAAGCCGCAATCCAAAACGCAGCACTGACCGTGGACGCATCCACCATCCGGGAACTGGACCAGCTCCTGCAGCGCGACCCGTTCGACCATCACCTGCTGCTGTGCCGCGCCCAGATCGCCCGGCGCTTGGGCGACTCGCAGGCCACGCAGAGCCTCTTGAGCCGCTATGCCGCCGTGGCTCCCCACGACCCCGACCGGTATCTCCGCCTCGCCAGGACGGCCCTGGAACAAGGCAAGCCAGAATCGGCGCGTCAGCTCATGGCCGAGGCCCAGCGCCAACCTGGGTTCTCTCCCAGGCACGCGAGCGCCATCGAGGCCCTCAATTCACAGATACGGTCTTGGTCAGGCCCTGAATATCACCCTTAATATCGCGGAAGACGCCCGTGATCGTGATGAAAGCGTCCTGGGTGGTATTGGCGGTGGAGGCGTCCAGGTAGACCGCCCCGAGGGTGCCTCCTCCGGGTGCAGGAGTCGGCGCGGCCAGGTAGGCCCCGCCGCCACCGGTGTACGGATTGCGCGCGGAGGTGAAGTTGGGGCGCGCCAGTACCAGGGTGATCGCATCCTGGGCTTTGGTTTGATTGTCCCCAGCCGTCCCCAGGTAGCTGGTCGTGGGATAGCCGGCTTTCCGCTCTGAGGGGGGGTCGGCCAGTTCATTGATCACGGAGCCCAAGTCCCCCACCACCCTCACCGTCTGGTCCTTGAGGGCGTTCATCTTGGCCTTCTCCCGCTGATTCAGCAGGGAGGGGACTGCGATGGTAGCGAGAATGCCGATGATGGCCAGCACCAGCAGCAGCTCGATCAGGGTGAATCCAGCAGCGCGTCTCATGTTTCCTCAATCCATTCGGCAGGTTTCGGGATTGAGTAGGAAATAATATGCCAAAACGCAAAAAGGGGGGCCTCCTCGGCCCCCCTTTTTTTGTGGTCAGATCGCTTTAGTTGACGGCCACATTCTTGGCCAGGGTGTCCTGGACGCCCTTGGAGTTCATGAACACACCGGTGACGGTGATGACCGGGTCGGTGGTGGTATTGGCAGTGGTCGCGTCGAGGTAGACAGCACCGCTGACCGTGCCCTTCGCCGTGGCGATGTAGGCGGGGCCGGAGCCATAGGGGTTCTTGGCGGTGTTGAAGTTGGTCTTGGCCATGACGGCGGTGATGGCATCGGTGGCCTTGGTCTGGTTCATGCCCGCCGTGCCGTCGTAGAGGGTGGTGGGCAGGCCGGTCTTGCGCTCGGACGGGGGATCGCTCAGCTCGCCGAGGGTGGAGGTGAGGTCGGCGATGACGGAGGTGGTGTTGTCCTTGGTGGCCTGCATGCGGGCGCGCTCACGCTGGCCGAGGAGGGCGGGCACCGCGATGGCGGAGATGATGCCGATGATGGCGAGCACCAACAGCAGTTCGATGAGGGTGAAGCCTGACTGTTTTTTCATGAGGTGCTCCTTGGTGGCGATGGCCGCTGATGTTTATCAAGTCCCATGCCAGGTCCAGGATGAGGCGAAAGCCTGCTCCGGGCTCGGGTAATTTTCGAAGATCAAAAAAAGGGGGCCGAAGCCCCCTTTTTTAAATTCGCAAACCGGCCTAGTTGACGGCCACGGTTTTGGCCAGGGTGTCCTGGACGCCCTTGGAGTTCATGAACACACCGGTGACGGTGATGACCGGGTCGGTGGTGGTATTGGCAGTGGTCGCGTCGAGGTAGACAGCACCGCTGACCGTGCCCTTCGCCGTGGCGATGTAGGCGGGGCCGGAGCCATAGGGGTTCTTGGCGGTGTTGAAGTTGGTCTTGGCCATGACGGCGGTGATGGCATCGGTGGCCTTGGTCTGGTTCATGCCCGCCGTGCCGTCGTAGAGGGTGGTGGGCAGGCCGGTCTTGCGCTCGGACGGGGGATCGCTCAGCTCGCCGAGGGTGGAGGTGAGGTCGGCGATGACGGAGGTGGTGTTGTCCTTGGTGGCCTGCATGCGGGCGCGCTCACGCTGGCCGAGGAGGGCGGGCACCGCGATGGCGGAGATGATGCCGATGATGGCGAGCACCAACAGCAGTTCGATGAGGGTGAAGCCGGACTGTTTTTGCATGATGCGCTCCAGGATGGCGATGGCCAGGGATGATTTATCAAGTCCCATGCCAGGTTAAGGGGATGCCAACAAGGTGCCTTGACCTTGGTTTGGATGCAAGAGGTAAAGCCCGAAATCCTCTGGTCCTTGGTGGGTCCGTCGCAGAGCACCCGCGTCATGTCCCCGACCCAGGTCCGAGGGCGACGGATTGCGTCAGGCCATGGCCCAATCGCGACCATGGGGCCTTCCTCTGAAGGGGGCCTCAACCTGGGACCTTTTCAGATTCCTGCAAGGACCGGCGCACGAAGAAGGCGCATTGAGCCAGCATCAGGGCGAGGGTGGGCCAGCAGACCCAGGCACTTCCCGGGAACCCCGTGGGGCCCACGGCGAGGGCGGTCGCCTCGAACCAGAGCAGGGGAACTGCCCACCGCTCCCCAATGATCGAGGCCCACTGGTGGTGGAGATGGTTGCGATCCCCGGCTCCGAGCGGGCGGCCCCGGAGGAATCGAATCGTGATGACCAGTGCCATGTCCAGGATCGGATAGGCGAAGACCCAAAGGGCCAGCGAAGGAAATTCGAAGGCCCTGGTTCGAAGCGCCAGCAACCCGAGGAGGCCCCCGAGAAAATAGGCGCCGCAATCTCCCAGGAAGTGGAAGGCCCTCGGCCAATTCAGGAGAAAAGTGGCCAACAGGGCGCCAAGGAGAAACGGGGTGCCCGTGAAGCCCCGTCCCACGAGGAGGAAGGAGGCGATGAGCAGAGCCAAGCCGGTGGCGAGGCCATCCATGCCATCGATGAGATTGAATGATTGAGGGATCGCCCAGAACCAGAGCACCAGGAGCGGGAGGGTCAGGTACGGCGGGTTCGTCGGAATGGACAAGCGCATCAGCATCGCCACGGGGCGGTCCAGGGCGAAGGCGTAGGCCACCGGGATGGCCAGGGTGAAGGCAAGCCCGAGACCTGCCAGGGCCTTGATCCGTGGGCTCAGGGAATGGCGGTCGTCGAGAGCGCCCATCAGGGCGAGTCCGTGGAGGCAAATCCATTCGCTTCCTGCGATGGGCAACTGGAGCCACCCAAAGACATGTCCGAGGGTCAAGGCTGCCCAGAGGGCCGCGCCTCCTGTTCGGGGCCTGGGATGCCCATGGTGCTTCCGTCCATCAGGCACATCCATCCAGCCCTGAGGTCCCAGGATGCGAAGTGCGAAAAAAGATGCGAGCCCGGCCGAAAGCAGTCCTCCCAGGAATCGAGCGAGGCGGGGGTCGAGTGGCATGGGTGGCTGCACCGTAGGCTGGGAAAACGATCAAGGCTACTATGGCCAGGCACAGCCTAAGGGAACACTTTGCCTCAACCCCCGCGCATCGCCTTGTTCGCCAACACCGAATGGTATCTCTACAATTTCCGATTGCCCTTGGCAAAACGCCTTCAGGTCGAGCTGGGGGCAGAAGTGTGGGTGATCTGCCCTGACGGTCCCTATCGCCCGAGGTTGGAAGCGGAGGGATTCCATTGGATCTCCGCCGAGATCGACCGGCGGGGACTGAACCCTGTCCGCGACCTGGCGGCTGCCTCGCGGTTGGCGCGAGACCTGCGCAAGGCTCGACCGGATCTGCTCCACAATTTCACGCTCAAATCCATCTTGATCGGAACTTTGGCCGCCCGACGCGCTGGAACGCCGCGAATCGTCAACGCGGTGACGGGACTCGGGAGCATGTTCAGTTCCAGCCATTGGGGACGCTACCGGCTTCCCCGCACCCTCCTGGAGGTGTTCCTCCGATGGACCTTCCGGAACCCGGGCATCAGGACGATCTTCCAGAATCCGGGCGACCTGGCGCAGGTCGCCACGCACGCGGGTCACCAGGGTCGGTGTCGGTTGATCGCAGGGTCCGGCATCGACACGGATCGCTTCCATCCTTCAGGCCACCCGTCGACCCCCCCCACGCTGATCCTGGCTTCCCGCCTGCTCAAGGACAAGGGGGTCGGTGATTTCTGTGAGGCGGCCAGCATCGTGCATCAAAGCTGCCCCGAAGCCGTGTTCCAAGTGGCAGGGGAGATCGATGAGGGCAACCCCGGATCCTTCTCTTCCGTCGAATTGGAAGCGCTGAAGGCCAACTTCCCGATGGTCCAATTCCTGGGCCACCGGGACGATATGCCGGACCTGTACCGGCAGGCTACGCTCGCGATCCTGCCCTCCCGGTACCGTGAGGGTGTCCCGAGAAGTCTCCTGGAAGCAGCGGCCTCGGGTCTGCCTCTCGTGGCGGTCGACGGCGAAGGGATCCGGGACATTGTCCGCCACGGGAGCAATGGCCGCCTGGTTCCGCCGAAAGATGGCGGCGCACTGGCCGAAACCCTGCTGGAACTGCTGGCGGATTCTGGTACCCGGGAGGCCTATGGCCGGGAGAGCCGAAGGCTGGTGGTGGAGGGATTCGACCAGAGCCGGGTCCTGGATGCCACCTTCGCCGTCTACCAGGAGCTGGGCTTCCCGCCCCGCTCTGATGCCCCAGAAAGGATGCGTGTCGAGCCATGAAGATTCTGGTCACGGGGGGGGCGGGATTCATTGGATCCCATGTGGTGGAGGCCCTCCTGAAGCGGGGCGATGAAGTCACCGTCGTGGACGACTTCAACGACTATTACGATCCGGCTATCAAGCGGCGAAATCTGGCCGGTGTGCTGGGTCACCCCTCCTTCCGCCTCGTCGAGGGGGACATCCGGGATCGAGCCCTCATCGAGACGCTGCTCGAGGGTGAATTCGAGGTGGTGGTCCACCTGGCTGCACGGGCGGGGGTGCGCCCCAGCCTGAAAGATCCCGTGCTCTATGAAACGGTGAATGTGATCGGTCTCCTGAATCTTCTTGAGGGCGCCGTCAAATTCGGGAAGCCCCGATTCGTGTTCGCCTCCTCGTCATCGGTGTACGGCCTCAGCCCAAGGCTCCCGTGGCGTGAGGACGATCCCGTGGACTGCCCCATCTCACCCTATGCCGTCACCAAACGGATGGGTGAGCTTCTCTGCTACAACTACAACCACATCCATGGGTTGGACACGGTTGCCCTGCGCTTCTTCACCGTTTACGGGCCTCGACAGCGGCCAGATATGGCCATCGCGAAGTTCACCCGGGCCATTCTCGAGGGGAATCCCATCACGGTCTTCGGAGATGGAAGTGCGATCCGGGACTTCACCTATGTGGGGGACATCGTCGATGGGGTCCTGGCTGCGGTGGAGCGACGATTTGGGTTCGAGATCATCAACCTTGGCGGGGCCCAGTCCATCACGGTCTTGGAACTGATCCAAGCCGTCTCGCGGACGGTCGGACGCGAAGCCAAACTCATCTTCCAGGGCCCTTTCCCTGGGGATGTCCCAGCGACCCTGGCGGACAGCGCCAAAGCCCAGCGACTATTGGGCCTCTCCCCGAAAACCTCGATTGAACAGGGGCTCCAACGGTATCTGGAGTGGCTGGCTCCATGATCGGGAAGAGGGGGAGATGAAGCTTCGCGTCCTCCATCTGATCACCGGCCTCACGCGCGGGGGTGCCGAGTCCATGCTGGTGCGCCTCCTGGGGGCCATGGACCGGGAGGCCTTCGACTCACGGGTGCTGTGCCTGGGGGCTGAAGCGCCGTTGGCCGCGGAGCTGAGGGAACAAGGGGTGCCCACCCTTTGCCTGGGGCTTGGGAGAGGGGTGCCGGGTTTGTGGCGCCTCCCGGGCTTCTTCTTCCGCGGGGCACCTTGGCAACCCCACATCATCCAGGGGTGGATGTACCACGGCAACCTCGCCGCCTACCTGGCTGTCCGCTTCCTGCCCGGTCATGCGCCGCTGCTCTGGAACATCCGAGTGGGGATCGACACCATGGCCACCTATCGCCCCATGACGCGGGCGCTCATCCACCTGGGCGCCAGGCTTTCCTCCACCGCGGATGTCGTGCTCTACAACGCCCACTCGGCCCGGAGGCAACACGAGGCCATTGGGTACCGGGAGGATCGTAGCCGCTGGATTCCGAACGGTTTCGCGCTCGACCGTTTCCAGCCAGATCCCTCGGCCCGCGTCCAGGTCCGAAAGGAGTTGGGCCTGGGAGCGGAGGCCCGGCTGATCGGGCAGTTCGCACGATTCCACCCTGAAAAGAATCATCGGATGTTTCTGGATGCCTTACGGAGGCTGCCTCTTGAGGTGCACGGTGTGTTTGCCGGGCAGGGCGTCCATCAGGACCAGCCAGAGCTGGCTTCCGCATTGCGCGATCCGGCGTTGACGGGGCGTGTGCATCTGCTCGGGGAACGCACCGACCTGCCCCGCTTGACTGCGGCTCTGGATATCGCGGTTTCCCCATCCTGGAACGAAGGCTTCTCCAATGCTCTCGGCGAGGCCTTGGCTTGCGGCGTGCCCTGCGTGGCAACCCGGGTGGGTGATTCCGCGGCTTTGGTCGGAGTCGCAGGTCGGATCATCCCGGCCGGCGACACGGCTGCGCTGGTGGAAGCGGTCCGCTCGCTCCTCTCCCTTCCTGCTGAACAGCGGATTCAGCTGGGGGAGCTGGGGCGCGCGAAGATGGAAACTGAATTCAGCATCCGATCTGTGGCGCTTCAATATCAATCGCTGTACCAATCCCTGGTGCGATAGTTGCTGCAGGCGAGGAGACCCCTCCGGACATGAACCGCGACCTTCCCGAGGACTCTGTGCCTCGTTCCGATTGCCCTCGACCCCCCGACCCGGAGATGCCCCGGGCCACTGCAGCGGGTCGGGCGACGGTGCGCGAGGATGCGCCGATCCGCTCCCTGACGCGTACCATGGTGAAGGGCGTTGGAGTGATGGTGACCACGGGGGTCATCGCGCGCCTTTTCAGCCTAGTCTCTGCCCCGATCCTGACCCGGCTCGTGGGTCCTTCGCCCTATGGCATTCTCGCCCTGATCGGCACCGTATCTTCCCTTGCCGCTTCGGTGGCCTTGGTGGGCATCGATCTCGCCTATGCACGGTATTTCTTTGCTGGACGCGGTGATCATTCTTCTGCCGTGGAGAGCTTCTGCTGGCGTTTTGCCCTTGGCCTGGGCCTGCTTTTTTCGATGACGGCGGGCATCGGCTGGTGGCGCCTGATTCCCTCGGCCTCGGTCCACCGGGACCTGGCCCTCATGGCCGGGCTGACGACCATGGCCGCCGTGACCAGCGTCATGGCCACGACCCGCCAGCGGATTCGCGGAGCCTATGCCCGGATTGCCATGGCCACACTGGCCGGGACCGGGGTGGGGATTCTGGTCTCTCTCCTGTTGGCCAGGTTCTGGCGTCCAGATTCATGGGCCATGCTCTCTGGCACCCTGGTTGGGTCCATCTTGTCTCTGGGGATCTTGGGACTTCCCCGGGGCCAATTCCTGCTTCAGAAATCCACCTTGGATTCCAGGGAGCGGAGAGGGCTCCTAGGGCTTGGATTGGCCAGCATGGCGACCGCCCCGATGTTCTGGGTCATCAACTCGGCGGATCGTTGGTTCCTAGGCCTCTGGGTGGGGGCGGGCGCGGTGGGGGTGTACGCCTTCTCCGCCAGTCTCGGGCTCTCGGGAATGATGATCAACAGCGCCATCACCACGGCCTGGTTCCCGGAAGTGAGCCGGGAATTCGAGCATTCCGGTGAGTGCGCCCCCCGCAACATCGCCCGGCTGTGGGCTCGGCTGGCGGGCCTCCACATGGTGACCTGGCTGGCTGTAACCGCTGCGGGGGGAGATCTCGTCCGGTGGCTCGCGGATTCGAGATTCCACGGGGGTGCGAACCTCATTCCCTGGATTGCAGGGGGTGTCTTCTTCAGCGGCCTCGCCGACTTGGCCAACACGGGGTTGTTCTTGAAGAAAGATCTCAAACCCACGGCTCTCTGGTGGGCCGCGGGGGCCACCTTCAATGTGGCGGCCAACTCCCTGGTAATCCGATCCTTTGGGCCCATGGGGGCGGTCATCGTCAACTGCCTCACTTTCGCCCTCATCGCTGGGGGAATGATCTGGTCGGCCCAGTCGAGGCTCTACCTTCCTCTCCCCTGGGGTCGTCTAGGGGTTGCCGCGCTGGTCGCGTTGGTGGCTGGGAATTTCCTGGCCCTCCCATGGAGCGAGTCGGCGTGGAGGAGCCTGCTCCTCAAATTCCCAGTCGGAATCCTCACGGGAGGCCTCTTGGGGTGGGTGCTGGCCCCGGATTGGATGCGGCGAATCTTCCTAATCCAGCGTTCACCTTCATTGGTCTGAATCCACTCTGGAACTGGCCCCTGGGCCCTCTCGCTAGGATTTGCCTCATGTCATACGCTCGCATCTCATGAGTCTTCCTGAACCCAGGCCGTCTCTCCGACTGAGAGCCGTTGCGGTACTGGACCGGGCCGCTGCGGGCCTGTACGACCGGATCTGTGGCGTCCACCCCACCATCTATCCCTGGCACTGGCAATGGATGGCCGTACGCGACCTTCACCGGGACCTTCGAACCAGCCTTGCCACTGTGACAGGGCGGGTCCTGGATGTCGGTTGCGGGAGCAAGCCCTACCTCACCTGGTTCAAGTCGGTTCCCCCCCCATCCATTGTGGGGATCGACATCGAACCTGGGCCTGGCGTCGATGTGGTCATTGGGGAAGGTCAGCCCTGGCCTTTTTCAGTGGCATCGTTCGACATGGTTCTGTGCACCCAGGTGCTGGAACATGCCTCGGATGTGGATTTCGTACTGGCGGAAATCCATCGGGTCCTGGCCCCCGGCGGGCAAGTGGTGATCACAGTCCCCTTCATCTACTTCGAGCATGGGGCGCCCAGGGACTTTAGGCGCTTTTCCAGGCATGAAACAGAGCGACTTCTTCCTGGGTCGTATGACATTCTCCGGAACGACACCCAGGGGGGATTGGGAAGCACACTGTGCGTCCTCTTGTTGGCCTGGCTTCGGACCATGTGGGACCGAAGATCTCCGACCCGGATGTTGAAAATACCGTTGCTCCCACTGTGGCTGGTCGTGACCGCATTATTGAACGGGATGGCCGTGGCCGTTGATTTCCTGGACCGGACTTCTTCCTTCTATAGCAATGTGATTCTGGTGGCCCGGAAACGAGGGCCAGATCGATGAGTTCCAAACCGGGAGAAGGTCATCGCACTTCAGGCTGGGTCGCGCCATCCGGTGACCTAGCTTTGAGATTCTTCTCGGGCCCGCTAGTCATCTGGCGCTGATCAACTGGGTGGCTGAAGTGAGGAAGATCAACCCTTTCTCTTGAGATCGATGAGCGCGAACAATCCCAAGCGCTCAAGGCCAAGGCGCCGCTCTAGGGTCCGGCAACTCCGGTAGCTCCAGCCAGGCGCGCCAATGGGCCTGGAAACGCCACCTGAAAGAAGATAGGCGAAGGGCATCATGGGTCGAATGATATCGACGCTCATTTCGGGGAAAGTCTCTTCAAACCTGGTCTGGTCCCGGCGGAACAGGATCCAGGGCAGGGCATTGTTGGCGCTGCTCAAGGGGCCCGTGAAAGGGAATTTCCAGGTTGCCCCGGGGTCGAAGGGCTCACTGTGCAGGTGACGGTAGACCTGTCGGGACCAGGCTGTGTTCCAGGGCTCGACCATGACCACATGTCCGCCTGGCCGGAGGCAGCGGACGGCCTCGGTCATGAATTGGGCGACATCTGGAATGTGGTGGAGGACATTCGTCATCACGATGGCCCCCAATCGTCCCTCCTTGAAGGGGAGCCGGCACGCATCCGCCGAGAGAGAGAGGCCCGGAACCCTGATCAGATCACTCTGGATGACGCCAGTCCGGAACTCTGAAAGAAAGCCGCCCCCCGATCCCAATTCAAGCACCGGGTCGAGGCCTTGGATCCGTGCCGCCAGGAGGGAGTACCACTCGAGGTAGAGGCATCGCAGGAATGGTTTGTCCTGCAGCAAGCGGCGCCTGAGAAGGGTCGTGCGGGGATCATCCACGCCCATTCCGGCATCCTGGCGAAGGACCTCCCGGAGCCTCCTGCGAAGTGCGTTCATAGAAACTTGATCTTCCGCGCGCCGAAGAGAACCATCTTCAGCAACAGCCACCCGTGTCGCCAGCGCTGGATGTTGGTTTCGCCGTACCGGCGCATCCGATAACGCACGGGGACCTCCATGAATCTCAGATTGAGCCTCGCCGCCCCGAAGAGCAGGTCAAAGTCACCGAAGGGATCGAAGTCGCCAAAATGGGATCGATTCCGGGCGATCTGGCGGTAATCCCGCCTCCAGAGCACCTTCGTTCCGCACAGCGTGTCGCGGACGGGTTGACCCAGTAGCCAGCTGAAGACCCAGGAGAAAAACTTGTTGCCCACCAGGTTGGCGAAGCGCATGGCGTGGTCCTCCATGGGATAGACCAGCCGGACGCCATTGATGAACTCGGCCTTCCCCGAGGCGAGGGCTTCGTAGAACCGGGGGAGGTCCTCCGGTGGTACGGTAATGTCCGCATCGAGAATCATGAGGATGTCGCCCTTGGCCTCTGAAAAGCCAAGGCGCACGGCGTCTCCCTTCCCGCGACCGCTCTGCTTCAGCAGTCGGCAACTGCGCTCCGGGTGAGCCTGAATCGCCCTCTGGATCACCTCGTAGGTATCGTCGGTGGAGTTTCCTTCCACGAAAAGAATCTCGGTGGCCGAACCCATGTCGGGAATCCTGGAAAGCAGTTCCTCGATATGCCCGGATTCATTTCGTGCGGCGATGACCACGGTGACCGAGGGCTCCTGTATCTCCGGTGGCGTGAGCGGCCGGGCGACCAGGAAGTTGGTCATGGCCAGCCAGGAGAAGGGGAGGATCTTCGAAAGGTAGCGGTTGGCAACACCGGACAAAAGTGGAATCCAAAGCGGAACGCAGACTTCTTCCCATCCTCGCAGCGGCTCGAACCCCGCCAGCTCCAGAAGGTTGTTCAGGTCCTTCCGAGTCAGCCAGTTCTGGGGGAGCGTTGGTTGGGCCAAATCCAGAGCCTGGGCCACTCGCAGGGGGCCGCTCCACAAGTGGCTGAAGTAATTGAATACGAGGCGAGTCTGGGGTCCGCAGAGGGGGCGGATTCGTGCGAGCGCTGCCTGCACATCCCAGAGGTCGTTGACGACATCCGATAAGATGATGAAATCGAAGACCTGCCCTTCGAGCCCGAGTTCGTGGACATCGGCCACGATGAAGTCCAAGCCCGGATGGTCGGTCCGGGCCAGGTCGATCATTCGCGCGGACAGGTCGATCCCGACTCCGTGGGAAGGCGAGAGGGCGGCCAGCAGGTTGCCGCGACCACACCCGATTTCGAGGACGCGGCTCCCCGGAGGGATGAGCTCCCGATAAACGGAGAGGAGCCTTTGGCGATAGTAGCGGCCCAGGCTGGCTCGCGACCTCCCTGCTACGCCATCCCAGTGAGTGCTTCGCGCCGCGCGGTAAGTCTCGGATTCAAGTGAAGGAAGAAGAGGCATCAGATTCTCATGGAAGCGATGATGGCTTGACGGAGCGGAGTGGACGAGAATTCGGGTCACTCAAGATCCACTCGCTGGATTCCTGAAGCACGACGATTCTTGTGTCATGGCCCGGCGAGTCGGGCCATGCATTCCCTGTTGCGAGAAACAGCGTTGCGTTTTCTCGAGGGAGCGACTTCAGGAATGAGCGGGCGCTTTCAGGCGAGATCTTGGGATGGGCATTTTCAAGAAGTTGATTGAGCGGAATTGGAGGGAACCGCTTCTCCTGAATCAGCCATCTCCAGGACCTCCACCTTTCCTGGTTTGGAATCGAGTTCAGGGAATCGGGCGATCCCACGCCAGAGTCGATGCGAAGGGTGGAACCCGGGACGGCGGATAACCGCATCCTTTCTGTGGATGTCCTGGGCATGTGCGGCAGGGAGAATAAGAGGAGGAGACCGGAATAAGCCATTAACATTCCACGGAAGACCGTGGCGGAATTGAATGAGGGATGAGTTGGTGCATGGCTGGTCTTCAACCATGCACCGGTCGAAGCCAACCAGCAGAGGGCAGGAATGGTGGCGGCGTAAATTCTCATGTAGTCGGAATCCCAGGGCGGGGCAAAGGGAACGGAGAGGATGATTCCGGCGAGGTAAGCCAACAGCAGGGAGAATGTAACGGTGGAATGGGGCCGCCGCCATGTGAACAAGCCCCGGAGGGCGAGCAAGGTGACAAGCCGGCCCCCCAGAGAAATGGGCGCAAATGGATGAGGAGAATCCACGAAGCTGAAGGCTTGGGGGAGAAAACTCACCCAAGCCCTAAAAGCCCCTTTGATCAGGGAGAAGGGGTGAGTTCCGATTTGAGCCAGGGCCAGTTGGAACACAGTGACAGCTTGCCGTTGGGGTTCGACCGCGCCCAGCTCCGGGTGTTGAGTCAGAGCCAGCTGCCAATTCCCCCCATGAACAAGCCCGTAGAGCGTGAATGAGGCGTTCGAAAAGGCCAAGCCTGGGCGACCTCCAGATAGAATCAGGACGCCATAGTTCACGCAGAAGGACAAGACGATGGCGGTGCACCCCATTCCCAGGAGCGGCCAAGAAACCCGGTGACTATTCTGCGCGAAATATCGACTTCCCCAAACCAAGAGGGACGGCAGGACGAAAAAGGCCCCAGCCCGTGCATTCAAAGCGAGGCCTGTTGTGAATAGTCCAAGGGTAAACAACCGGATGGAGCGGTCGTGAACCGCCTCCACGATGGCCAGGAATCCGAACGCGCCTAACAGCAGCCCGAGATGTTCCGTGGTGGTGGTTCCAATGAAGCGGCGAAAGAACAACCACAGGAGCATTCCGAATACGGAGGCGCTGAAGGTGTCTCGGCTTCTCTTCAGCAGGCCCCAAGTGACACATCCGATAGAGCAGGATACTAGAAGTGTCTGAAGCCATAGCGTCCAACGCAGATGGTTCCCTGTGACTTTCAAGAGACCTGCGAGGAAGGCCGCGTACAGAGGGCGTCTGGAAGAGAAAGCCGTGATTGGTTCGCCGACCAGGATCCGCTGAGCGTCACTGAAGTACCCGGCAGCATCGGAATAGGGGAAGAGGCCCGCCAGGGTGAATCCGTCGGAAAGGCCACTGTGCCAAAGGGCCAGAAGGGTGACGGTGCCAAGACCTGCGAACCCCACCATCAATCCCGGGAGGATCCAGGGGCGCGGCAGGCGCGTCGCCAGGAGACATCCGCAGAGGGAGATCAGGCCGGAACTTGCCCAGTGCCATTTGAGGTCGGCCCCTAGCACCGGCATGTAGGCGCAAAAAAGGAGGATGGCCAATCCTGCAAACACTTTCCCGTGAAGGGTTCCGCCAATTCGGGCCTGGCGGAGCCGTGAGGAGGCTTTGAACAGAAAATGCCTGCCTTGGACGCCCATGGACTTCAACAAATGGCCGCCTCATGAATTCGATCGATGGGTGAAGGAAAATCTGGATTGCGTCAGTTAACTTAGGTGGCTGGGGCTCGATAACTTTATCGGGTCCTTCATCTGCTGGGCTATTCACAAATGCCGGGTGCAAACTGGAAACCTTGAAGGAATCGTATGTGTGGACTGACGGGGTATTGGGATGTGAAGGGCCGCCATACCTCGAAGGCGTCGCTCGACATCCTTGCGGGCATGACCGGTTCCCTCCAGCACCGCGGACCTGATGACGAGGGTCACTGGCAGGATCCCGAGGCCGGTGTCGGTCTTGGGTTCCGCAGGCTCTCCATCTTGGACCTCAGTCCCGAAGGACACCAACCCATGCAGGCCCACTCAGGTCGCCATGCCATGGTCTTCAATGGTGAAATCTACAATTTCCAGGAGCTTCGCGCCGAACTTGGAGGCTCCTGGCGAGGCCACTCCGACAGCGAAGTTGTCCTGGAGGCGATCGAGCATTGGGGGTTAGAAACAGCATTGACGCGGTTCAACGGCATGTTCGCCATGGCGTTGTGGGACAAGAACGCTCGGGTGCTGAATCTCGCCAGGGACTCCTTCGGCAAAAAACCCCTCTATTACGGGTGGGGAGACGGGGTCTTCCTTTTCGGCTCGGAACTGAAGGCCCTGCGAAGACACCCAGCCTTCTGCCTCGACCTGGACCGCGAGGCCATGGCAGCCTTCCTGCGCTTTGGCTACATCCCCGGACCCGCCACCGTCTACTGTGGAATTCGGAAGCTGCCGCCGGGGACTTTCCTACGGCTGGGCGTTCCCGTGCCTGGCCAACTGCCTGGACCGGAGGTGTACTGGGATTCGAGGGTAGAGGCTTTCCGAGCCCGGGAGCAGGGGTTCGGGGGAAGTTTCCAGGAAGCCACAGATGAATTGGAAGCGCTATTGCTCGACGCCACCCGGAGGCGCTGCGTGGCAGATGTCCCCTTGGGCGCCTTTCTATCGGGGGGGATCGATTCCAGCCTGGTGACGGCCCTGATGCAGCAAGGAAGCCACTCCCCAGCACGCACCTTCACCATCGGATTCGAAGAACGCGACTTCGACGAGGCACCCTACGCCAAGGCGGTCGCCCACCATCTGGGGACCGAGCACACGGAGCTCTACCTCGCTTCCTCGGAAGCCCGAGAGGTGATTCCGCTGCTCCCGACCGTGTACGACGAGCCCTTTGCGGACCCCTCCCAAATCCCGACTTTCCTGTTGTCCCGCATGACGCGTCAGCATGTGACGGTGGCGCTTTCCGGAGACGGGGGGGACGAACTCTTCGGGGGGTACGATCGGTACCGAGTGGGCCAGATGCTGATGGGCCGGTTTCAGAAGCTGCCGCAAAGCCTCCGCCGGATGACAGCCTGGGCATGTGGTCAGATCCCGGGCCCCGGGTGGGACCGAACCATGGGCGCGCTCCTGGGGCCCAGGTGGTCCTCGTCCCGTTTCCAAAAACTTGGGCGCCTCATGCTCCCCGAGGGAAGCCAGGCCGTCTATCGGGACATGATGTCCTACTGGCAGGCACCCGAGCAGCTCCTGTCCCTGCCATCGAACCCCGGCGCCCCCGCCTGGAGGCAGGATTCCCTTCCTGCGGACTGGGAGCCCGTCTCCCGGATGATGCTGACGGACACGCTCACCTACCTCGTGGACGACATCCTCGTGAAGGTTGACCGGGCGAGCATGGCCAACAGCCTGGAAGTACGGAATCCCCTTCTGGACAAGCGCGTGTTCACCTTCGCATGGAGGCTGCCCCTGGCGTTCAAATTGGACGGGGGCCAGGGAAAGCAGGTTCTCAAGGAGATTCTGCACCGGCATGTGCCTCGGGAGCTCGTGGAGCGAAAAAAGATGGGGTTCGGCGTGCCGCTTGGGGCTTGGCTCAGAGGACCCCTCAGGCCCTGGGCGGAGGCCCTGCTCCGCCCAGATCGCCTGGCGGAAGCCGGTATTGCCCGGCAAGCCGTGGATTCCGCCTGGCAGGGCTTCTGCCATCGAGGGGAACCGAACCAGGATCGGCTTTGGCCCCTCCTTGTGTTGCTTCAGTGGATGGAATCCCAGGGGGTGGGCCATTGAACCGGGTTCCCGTTTCTTCTGCCACTCTGGGCCGCCTGGTCGCGGCCTTCCCCGGCCATCCATGAATACGCCATCGGATGCCCGGCCGACTTCCGTTGTTGGGGGAACGGAGGGAAGCGCCTCCGCTACCCCCAGGCTTATTCTGTTCACCCATGCCATCACCAGTGGCGGGGCGGAGCGGGTGCTGACCACCCTGGCCAATGCGTGGGCGGCCAAGGGCTGGAGTGTCACCCTGGTGACCCTGGACGATGGCCAGGTCCCCCCGTTTTATCCCGTCGATCCCCTCGTCCGCCAAGTCAAGTTGGCTGTCTCCCGGCGGTCCGCCGCAGGTCAGGCCTTGGTGGAGGCAGGCGCGGACCGGGGTGTCCTTCGATGGTTGATGCGAACCAAGCTGGCCACTCTCTGGAACCTGTCCCGGCGGGCGCTGAGGGTCCGTCGGGGGCTGGTGGACCTTGATCCCGATCTGGTGATCAGTTTCATCGACCAGATCAACATCCTGACCCTTGTGGCACTGGCCGGAACCGGGATCCCCGTGATCGTCTCCGAACGAATCGACCCAGCCCATCACCGAATTGGCTGGGCTTGGAATGCCCTGAGGGTCATGACCTACCCCTGGGCGGATCGGCTCGTGGTTCAGGGCGAGGGGATCCAAAGGCAATTTCATGGCCGCGTTCGTCGACGATCCCGTGTGATTCCAAACCCCGTCATCTGCGCGCCCGTTCCCGCCGTACCCGCAGACCTGACACGGACAGACCGAACCCTGGTGGCGGTGGGACGGCTCGTCCCGCAGAAGGGGTTCGACATGTTGCTCAAGGCCTTTGCCCGTCTGGCCCCCGAGCATCCGGATTGGAAGCTGGTGATCTGGGGTGAAGGGCCTGAGCGCCCAGTCCTTGAGCAGCTTCGGAGGGAACTCGGCCTTGAGGGGTGCAGCACCCTCCCGGGCAATCACCCGAGGATCTATGAAGCCTTGGCCGAATCCGATCTGTTCGTGCTGTCCTCCCGCTTCGAAGGATTCCCCAACGCCCTCTGCGAGGCCATGGCCACAGGTCTTCCGGTGGTGTCCTTCGATTGCCCCAGCGGCCCGGCCCAGATCATCCGGCCAGGCCTGGACGGCTTCTTGATCCCCTTGGGCAATCAGGAAGCGCTGACGCAGGCCCTCAGCAGGCTCATGGCAGATGCTTCGTTACGGGCTTCCATGGGGGAGAGGGCCCGAGAGGTCGTTGATCGGTTCAGCCTGGGAAAGGTTCTCGGATTGTGGGAAGCCTGCATCGCCGAGGTTTGGCCACCGAAACGGTGATCAACGCCGCTGCCCCAGCCAGAACAGGTGGGGTCCCGAACCCACTCTCCGGGCGAAGGCCAAGCCCCCCTTGGGCCGCCCGGGCAGGTGTAGGGCATCGCCCGAGGCGGCCCCAGCGCGAAGAAGCGTCTTCAAGATGTAACGCGGACTCCATTCCAAGGGGCCCCTTAGGAGAGGTTCCTGGAAACGGGCGAAATCCGTCGCCTCGCAGGCCAAGGTGGAGAACCCCTCTCGTTCCATCAGCTCCGTCAGAGAAGCCTTGGTGAATTGCGAGAGATGCTGGTACCGATGGAAGACGCTGCCACATTCAGGACAGAACACCTGGGCTCGGGCGAGATCTTCGGCGTGGGGAGTCGTGATGAACAGCCTCCCGCTTCCTGGTTTCAGCATCCGGCACAGCCTCTGCAGGATGGACGGGAGGCCGGGGGGCAGCAGGTGCTCAATGGTCTCCACGCAGATCACGAGGTCGAGGAGCCCCTCCCGCTCGTCGGAGAAAACGGGATCGATGACGCGAGCCCCGCGCCAGAGGGGGTGTTCCCCAAGGCGCTGGTTGGCCGCAGCCACAGTGGCCTCCGACAGGTCCGCGCCTTCACAGCCCACGCCCATGGCGAGTAGCCGCTCCACCAGGTAACCGGGACCACAGCCATAGTCGAGTACGCGTCCTGCCAGGGGCGTCAGAGCTTTGAGAACCCCCACGATGCCGGTTCCGGATTGATAGCTGAAGTAGTCTTCCTGCCAACTCTCCCGCGTGGCCGCGAAATCCCAGAAGCGGCGGATGGTCTCTTCATCCCATTCCAGCTGGTGAACATCGCGATCCGGCACCGGTCCCCTCTCGAAGGGATGACTATAGCGCGGCCATGGAGGGGCAACGCATGGAGGTTGGAATGTCGGAGTCACGCTCCAGGCGGGAGCTTCCGCGCCACCAGGAAGAATCCAGTCACACTCAGATCCGCAGGAGGAACGCCCTCGAATTCCGAAGCGAAGTATTCCTTGCGGGAAGCGACGACAGCCAGCGCGCGATGTCGGAGGTCGCTTGGAATCGCCTCGTAGGGCATGTGGGGGTCGATGTCTCCCACGCCAGCCAGGCGGGTGATCAATAGATCGACCTCCAGGGGCAGCGAGGTCAAGGTCGACCGGTATCGGTGAAGCAGGACCCGGTTCGGGCGGCCGCTGGCCCGCGACATCCGGCGGTGGATTCGGCCCGGGGTTTCAAGCCACTTCAACTCGCCATGGTGATCGGAGAACATGCCATGGTCCCGGAGATCCACTTTGTGGAGGAGAAGCCCCCCTGGGCGAAGCGCCTCAGTCATTCGCCTGAGCGCAAGCAGGGGGTCCCGGACATGCTCGAGGACCGCCCTGGACAAGATCAGGTCGTACTCCTGGCCTTCATGAAAAAAGGACTCGGCGCTGGCCGCTTCGCCGTAGTGCCGCTGGATGCCAGGGAAGGTGCCTTCATCCTGGAGGCAGGCCCCCTTTAGGATTCGCGCCACCCCGGGATGATGCTCCGCCAACTGCCGGTAGATTTCGGCCTGTCGCTCCGGATCCCGGCGCGCATAGAAGCGATCCACCAGGTCGACCGACTGGCAGCCCCCCTCCAGGAGAAGAAGCCCGACTCCGCAGTTGTCGCCGGGGCCGACTTCTGCGGCCTTTCCTCGGAGGGACGCTCCGCCGGAATACCGAGCGTAATCCGAGAGGAGCCCCTGGATGTAGTCGAGCGATTCAGGTGGCTCCAGTGACTCATGCAAGGTCCCTGAATGCGAGACGATGTTGCCCCATCTGAAGCGCAAGCCAGCCAAGCAATCGGTCCAGAGGTAGTAGAAGGCCGTCAGGGCGTAGCTCTGCTTGACCAGGCGGGCCAGCGCTGACCGGAGGCTTTTCAAAGGCTCTCCACCAACTCCCTCGCCCCCCGGTGCTTCGGGTCGAGCTTGAGGGCTTCCTGGGCGGCTCTGCGCGCTTCTTCTTGGCGCCCGAGGGCCCGCAGGATCTGGCCTTTGCGCCACCAGGCGCCGGGGTAGCCGGAGGAGCCGCCTTCGAGGGGTTCGCGGAGCACTTGATCGAGGGCGGCGAGACCCTCCTGGCGGTGCAGGCCGCTGACGGCGGCGACCTTGCCGAGCTGTAGCCGCAGCAGGCTGGGAGCGTCCACCTGGGTGAGGTGCGCCTGGGCGGTCCTCCAGGCGGCCTCGGGGTTGCCGCCGTGCAGGTAGGCCTCGCTGACGGCGGCCACGCCGCGGGCGCGGGTGTGCACGCCGGGGAGCAGGCGAGGGGCCTCGGCCAGCAGGCGGGCGTTCTTCCCGGCCTCACCCAGGGCCTTCTTGGCGGGGCGGCGGTCCAGGGCATCCAGCCACTGGCCCACCACTTCGGGATCCTGCGGGGCCTGGGCCAGGGCGCGCTGGAAGTAGGGCTCGGCCTCGCGCCACTTGTCCTCCTCCACGAGGATGAGGGCCTGCAGCAGGTCGCCCTGGGCGGGTGCCACGCGGCGCAGGCGCTCGGCGCATTGCAGGGCCTTGCGGGTGGAACCGCCCAGCAGGCCGGGCAGCATCTCGTAGGCCAGGCCGAGGCTCATCCAGGCCGGGGCCAGGGTGGGATCGGCCTCGGTGGCGGCGCGCAGGTCGTCCATGGCGCCGAGGGCGCCCCGCAGGCTGCCGAGGTCGCGCTGGCGGATGGCTTCGCCGGCGCGCGCCAGGCCCCGGGCCAGCAGGGCCTCCGCCAAGCCGGGTTTCAGGGAGACGGCCCGTTCCGCCGCGGCACGGGCTTCGGCGAAGCGCTGGAGGCTCGACAGGGCCTGGGATTTCGCCGCCCAGGCCCCAGCCTCGTTGGGATCCAGCCGAAGCCTGCCTTCAGCCTCGGCCAACACTTTGAGGTAGTGTCCCGCATCCAGGTCGGCGCGGAAGGCGGGGGCCGGGGTCGGGGCCAGAACAGTGAGGGCGGCGGGAACAAGGAGGAGCACGGGGACCTTCAAGATGGATGCGAGGACAGGATTAGCAGGATTGCTTGGAATGAGATACGGCCAGCCTGCATCCTGACTCCGGGTATAGCGCAGGGACGCGGTTTTGCGCTATCCTAAGTGCTTGTTCGGACACGACTCCGGAGGAGATCGCATGGTGACCAAGGGCGGGCTGTTGGAGGGCAAACGCGGTCTGATCATCGGCGTGGCCAACAAGCGGTCCATCGCCTGGGGCATCACGCAGAAGGTCGCGGAGGCCGGGGCCCAGCTCTGCCTGACCTATCAGAACGAGCGGCTGGGCGAGAATGTCCGGGAGCTGGCGGCCGAGTTGAAGAATCCCATCCTGCTGCCCATGGATGTGGGCAGCGACAGCCAGATTGTCATGGCCTTCGACGAGATACGGAAGAAGTGGGGGAAGCTCGACTTCGTGGTGCATGCCGTGGCCTACGCGCCGCGCCAGGCTCTAGAGGGTCGCTTCGTAGAGACCAGCCGCGAGGACTTCCGCGTGGCCCACGACATCAGCGCCTACTCCCTGGCCGCCGTCTGCAATGCGGCCCAGCCCCTCATGGCCGAAGGCGGCTCCATCGTGACGCTGAGCTACCTGGGCGGCGAGCGGGTGGTGCCTGGCTACAATGTGATGGGCGTGGCCAAGGCCGCCCTGGAATCCTGCGTCCGCTACCTGGCCGCCGACCTGGGCCCCCAGGGCATCCGCGTGAACGCCATCTCGGCGGGACCCATCAAGACCCTGGCGTCCTCGGCCATCCCGGGCATCGGCTCCAAGCTCAAGCAGCACCGCTCCCACACGCCCCTGCAGCGGGACACCGACCAGCTGGAAGTGGGCGATGCCGGCGTCTTCCTGGTCAGCGACATGGGCCGTGGCATCACCGGCCAGGTGCTCTATGTCGATGGTGGCTTCAGCATCATGGCGGGGTGAGCGCCGGCTGCCCGAAAGGCTTGGACAGGATCAGCCTTTTTGCAGGGCTGCCAGGACCTCGAGCACGGCCTCGACATGTCCCTTCACGCTGACCTTGGGCCAGACATGGCGGATCACGCCCTTGGGGTCGATCAGGAAGGTGCTGCGGATGATGCCCTGCACCCCCTTGCCGTACATGAGCTTCTTCCCGAAGGCGCCCAGGGGGTTGAGCAGGGCGCAGTCGGGATCGGAAAGCAGGCGGAAAGGCAGGCTCTGCTTGGCGATGAAAGTCTGATGGCTCTTCAGGCTGTCGCGGCTGATGCCGCAGACCTGGGCGCCCAGGGACTGCACGCGGGCCAGGTTGTCCCGGAAGTCGCAGGCTTCCGTCGTACAGCCGGGGGTGCTGTCCTTGGGGTAGGCGTAAAGCACGGTCCAGTGGCCCTTCAGGTCCTTGTTGGTGACGGTGTGGCCCTGGTCGTCCTGGAGGGAGAATGCGGGAAGGGAGGTGCCGGGCTGGATGCTCATGGGGCCAGGGTAGCGGAGGCCTGGATGTGACCCAAGCCCTTCGGGGGTGGGGTGGAATGAAGGGTGAGGCCGATCATGCGCTTTTCCGAGTTCCTGGATGCCGAATGGAAACCCGCCCTGGGGTGCACGGAGCCCGCCGCGGTGGCCCACGCCACCAGCCTGGCCGCCGCCCAAGGGACGGGCGAGATCCAGCAGGTGAGCCTGGTGGTGGATCCCCGCACCTACAAGAACTGCCATGCCGTCGGCATCCCCAACAGCGGTGGGCGCACCGGCGTGCTCTGGGCCCTGGCCCTGGGCGCCCGGTTGCCGGACCCCTCCCTGGGGCTGGGCTGCTTCGCCGCCGTGGATGCGGGGCTCCTGGCCTCGGCGAAGGGCCTCCTGGACCAGAAGGCGGTCCGCGTCGAGGTGGACCCGTCCCACCCGGACCTCTACATCGATTGCACGGTGGCCCGCGAGGGTGGCATGGGCCGGGCGGTGCTGGAGGTGGAGCACACCCACCTGGCCCGGCTGGAGGCGAATGGCGTCCAGATCGGCGGCAGCCCGTCCCTGAGCGGCGCGGCGGGCCTGTCCTCCCCGCGGGCCACCGTGGGAGCCATGGGCATCCAGGAGCTGCGGAGGCTTGCCATCTCGATTTCTGAGGAAGACCGGGCCCGGCTGCGGGAGGGCGCGGCATTCAATCTCGCCATGGCCGAACATGGTGTCTCCCTGCTTCCTCCAGGGTTCGTACCGCCCGCGGGGACGGACCGGCTCGTGCGGCTCTCCCGGCTCGTCAGCGCCGGCGTCTTCGCGCGCATGTCCGGTGAGCCGCTCATGGTCGTGTCCCTGGCCGGTTCCGGCAACAAGGGCATCACCCTGTCGGTGCCCGTCACGCTCTGGGGCCGCGAGGGCGGGCATGACCAGGTCCGGATCGAGGAGGCCCTGGCCTTCGGCTGTCTGATGACCTCGGCCACGACGCACCATCTCGGCACGCTGTCGGCCGTCTGCGGGGCATCCAATGCCGCGGGCATCGGCATCGCCCTGGCGATCCTCCTTCTGGAGGGGGCGACGCCCGCGCAGATGGACCTCGCCGTGGCGAACATGGTGGGCAATGTGGCGGGCATGATCTGCGACGGTGCCAAGATCGGCTGCGCGATGAAGGCCATGACGGGGGTGGACGCGGCCTTCCGGTCGGTGGCGCTGGCCCTGGCGGATTTCGGCATCCCGGCCACGGATGGCATCGTGGGCATCGATGGCGATGCTTCCCTCGCCAACCTCGGGCGCCTGGCCCGCCGCGGCATGATCGGCGTGGATGCCGAGGTGCTGGAGATCATGCAGGCGAAGCTCTAGGGACCCGACGCCCCCCGGCGATCAGGCTGGCCTCCGTGGCACGGACACCCAGGCCAGCCCAAGCACCGCCGCGAGAGCGGCCCAGCCCAGGGGACTCGGGTCCGTGGTGAGGCGGGGCAACTCCTCGGAGAGCAGCCGCCCCAGGCTATCGTGGCTGGGCCCCGGGCCCAGGCCGAGGGCGGACAGGGTGGCCTCCCCCCACAGAGCGCCCAGCCAGGCGCCCGGAAAGAGCGAGGCGGCCTGATCCAGGCCCCAGGGGGCCCACCGGCGAAGGGTGGAGGCTGGGGCGGCTCCCAGGACGCGCTCGGCTGCCCAGGCCGGGGAGCGGCGGAAGGCTTCGAGCCGGACGCGGAGGGGGGCTTCGAGGTGGGGGGCCAGCAGGAGGCCCATGACGAGGAAGAGGACCGGAAGGGAGAGGCCACCCGTGGCAGCGGCCAGGGGTAGAAGGAAGAGCAGAGGTGGTACGCTGCGCATGGCGGAGAGGGCACCCCGGCCCCGCCGGCCGTACCAGGCCAGCAGGAGGGCGGTCGCGAGGGCCAGCAAGGCGCAGGCACTGGCGAAACCAAGGCTGCGCGTGCCGGCCAGCAGCAAGCGCAGCAAGGCGTCCCGGCCGAGGTCATCCAGACCCAGGGGATGTCGGAAGGACATCGCCGCCCCGCCCCGGAAGGGCTCCAGGGGCAGATCCGGTAGCAGCAGGGCCAGCAGGAAGAGAAGCCGCCCCTTCATGACATTTCCCGTTCCAGGGGCCGCGCCAGCAGCCAGAGGATCGCCAGCGCCGCGACCCAGGCGGCGAGGCCGACCCGATCCCGGCCGGACACCCGCGCCAGCCAGTCCGCGCCGAGGCCCGGCACGCCCAGTACGCGCTCCAGGACGAGGGTCGCGGTGAGCCAGACCGGCAGGCGGGCCGCCAGCCACCGACCCCAGAGCCGCCGCAACGCCAGCCAGCGCACCCGCCGTACGGCCTGGGCGCCCCAGGCTTCCGGGAAGGGGCGCTCTCCCGGCAGGGCATGGGACAGCCAGCGCACTTCGCCGGGCAGGGCGGCAGCCAGGAAGGCCAGGATCCAGGCTCCGGAACCGGGCGGCCCCCAGGCGGCGGGCCAAAGGGCCAGCAGGAGGCCGGCCCACAGCAGGTCGGGCGGAGCTTCCAGCAGGGCCAGAGGCCGCCGGGCCGCCAAGCCCGGGCCGCCCAGCCAGGCCGCCAAGGGTGCCGCCACGGCGAGCGCGAGGACGGCCAGGCCGGCGGGAAACAGAGCCTGAAGGGGGAAGGGCGGGGGCGCCACCGGCCGCCACAGGGCCCCAGGAAGGCTCCAGGCCAGCGCGAGGGCCAAGCCCCAGACGGCCAGGCCCCCAATGATTGGACGCCAAGCGGTCAGACGCCAAGCGGCCGGGCCCCAGGCCGTCCGATCTCGGCCCCGATCGTCCCTCATCGGGCCCAGCGCCAGCCGGCCGCTCCGGGCGTGCTGAGGTAGAGGCCCAGGGGCCCGGGTTCCACCGTCAGGCGCCGGTCCACCCAGATCACGCTCTGGAAATCCAGCAGGGGCAGGGCTGCGGGATTCTGAGCCCAGATCATCTGCAGACCCCGCCAGGCGGCATCTCCGGGCTGTTGCGCCCGGGCGGCCAGCTCGGCGAAGCGTGGGTGGCTCCAGCCCGTGAAGTTCATGGGACCCTTGGGCTCGAGATACTCGAAGACGGCCCAGGGGTGGGGCTCGAACACCACCATGGAGCAGGCCAGGTCGAAATCGCCCTTCTGGAGGCGGGCCACGAGCAGGGCCTGCTCCAAGGGGATGAGCTGCAGGTCGTAGCCGTCCCTCCGGGCCCGTTCGCGCAGGGCGAGCAGGAGCTTTTCCACGGACTCCTCGCCCGCGACGAAGAGGAGCTTCAGCGTGGCCGGGGCCCGAGGCGGTTGGCTGGCGGTGCCAGCTTTGGGACTCTGGGCTTCGAGACTCTGGGTATCGATGGCCCGGGCTTCGAAGCCCAGCGTCTCAGGCCACAGGCCCCGGCTGGGCCGGGCGTTCCGCCCCAGGAGGCGGGGCGGGAAGGCGTCCCGGCGCCAGCGTTCCAGGAGCAGGAGGGGGCCCGTGCCAGTCCGGCTCCAGGCCACTAGCTGGGCGTGCATGGGCTGGGTCAGCAGGCGGTGGGTGGGGGGCGGGTCGGCCTGGAGCCGGGCCGGGGGCGCGCCCAGGGTGAGCCAGCCCTTCTGGAGGGCCTGGAGCACGCTGTGGGCGTCCGGCAGCAGGCGGAAGCGGATGCCGTCCACGCGGGGCTTCAGGAAGTGTTCGCGCGGGGTGAAGACCCAGGCGGCGGGTTCCTTCCGGTAGAGAAAGGGCCCCGAGCCCCGGTCCGCATGGCCTTTCTGGGTCACGGGCACCTGTGCCAGCTCCAGGAGCAGGCGGCCTGGGGGTTTGGGCGAGCGGATCCAGAGGCGGCCATCCTGAATGCCGGTTTCGGCACCCTGGAGGATGGCCCGTTTGGTGGGGCTGGCCTGGGCATCGCGGAGCAGCTCCCGGAGCGTCCACAGGGCATCCTCGGGCGTCACCGGGCTGCCATCGGGGAAGCGCGCATCGGCCCGCAGGGAGAACGCGAGAGCGCCATCCTTTTGGACCTTCCACGCCGTGGCCAGGCGCGGCACCAGCCGCCCATCGGGTCCGATGCCCACCAGCGCATCGCCCGCCAGGGACTGGAGAATCCACTGCTCGTAACTGTCGCCGCGGATGAAATCCAGGGGGCCCGGATCGCGGGGCAGGGACTCCTCCACCACCTGAGCCCGAGCTGGGGTCAAGGCCGGGATCAGGGCCGAAAGCAAGACCAAGGTCAGGGCGGCGAGGCGGTTCCGCATGATGGAGGGCTCGAGGAAGTTTCACCCAGCATGCCCGGGGGGCGGGACCCTGCCAAGTTTCGGGTTCGGGTTCCGTTTCGGGTGTGGCTTCGCACGGGATGATCGGTGTTGCTACTCTGATTGGCGGAGGCCCCGTGGCGGATCTTTCGGAATCCAAGCTGTTCTGGTGGTGGCCCCTCATGGCCCGTCATCGGCGCACGCTCTATTGGGGGCTGGTGGCGACGGTCTGGTGCAGCGTGGCGGCCTCCGTGGTGCCCTACTGGTCGGGCCGGGCGGTGCATGCCCTGGAGCGCCAGGACTGGCAGGGGTCGCGGGTCTTCCTGGGCTGGATGCTGGCCTTCACGGCCGCCGCGGGCATCGGCCGCTACCTCATGCGCAACACGCTCATCGGCCTCAGCCGCGATGTGGAGCGGGAGCAGCGCGAATCCCTCTACGGCTTCCTGCTCTCCCGCCCCTTCTCCTTCTACGAGCGGCAGCGGGTGGGTGACCTCATGTCGCGCGTCGGCGACGATGTGGGCACGGTCCGCATGGCCACGGGCCCGGGCCTCATGAGCTTCCTCCAGGTGCTGTCCATCCTGCCGGTGACGCTGGGGCTGATGTTCAACACGAGCTGGCGCCTCACTGTGGCCGTCATGCTGCCCTTCTCGTTCCTGGCACTGGGCTTCTACATCATCGGGAAGTGGAGCCACATGGTGCAGCAGAAGCTGCAGCTGGCCTTCTCGGCCCTCTCGACCTACAGCCACGAGACCATCAGCGGCGAGCGGGTGGTGCAGGCCTTCGGGCTGGAAGAGGCCCGCGTGGCGCAGTTCGCGGCCCTCAGCTACCGCCACGCGTCGCTCAGCATGAAGCAATCGGTGATCTTCAGCGCCTATGCGCCCCTATCGGCCTTCATCAGCGGCGTGTCCGCCCTGGTGCTGGTGGCCTACGGCGGCAGCCTGGTGGTGAAGGGCACCCTGAACCTGGGCGACCTGACGGCCTTCACGGGGTTCCTGGTGGCCTTGGCCTGGCCCATGATGAGCCTGGGATGGTCCGCGAACCTGTTCCAGCGGGCCAAGGCCGGCCAGGAACGGCTCGACCAGGTGTTCCGCAGCCCCGAAGCGCCCCTCCCCCCTGCCGAGGCCATCACCCTGCCGGAGGTCCCGGCAGCCCTGGCCCTGGAGGGCGTGAGCCACCGCTTCGAGACGGGGCGCGGCCTGGGTCCCCTGGATCTCGCGCTGGCTCCCGGCGACAGCCTGGCGGTGGTGGGTGGCATCGGCTCGGGCAAGACGCTGCTGCTGCAGACGCTGGCGGGCCTCCGCGAGCCGCAGGCCGGGCGCATGCTCGTGGACGGCGAACCCCTGTCCGACGCCACCCTCCGCCGGCACTGGGCCGGCCTGGGCTGGGTCCCCCAGGAGGCCTTCCTCTTCTCGGACACGCTGCGCATGAACCTGGCCATGGGCCGCCCCGAGGCGACCGAGGAGGAAATCTGGGAGATCGCCCGGGTGGTGGCCATGGACGAGCTGATCCACCGCCTGCCCGACGGCCTCGACACGGTGGTGGGCGAGCGGGGCGTGGCGCTCAGCGGCGGCGAGCGCCAGCGCACGGCCCTGGCCCGGGCCCTGCTGCGCCGTCCCCGCCTGCTGCTGCTGGATGACGCACTCTCCGCCGTGGACGCCGAGACCGAGAGCCGCATCCTCGAGAACCTGCGGACCTTCCTCGGCAAGTCCACCCTGGTGCTGGCCACCCACCGCGTCTTCGTGGCGGAGACCTGCGCCCGGGTGCTGGTGCTGGAGGAGGGCCGGATGATCCAGCTGGACACGCCCGAGGTGCTGGCCACCCAGCCCGGTCTGTTCGCACGCCTCAAGAGACTGCAGAGCTTGGAACGGGAGCTGGTGAAGGGCGCGGGATGAACGCACTTCAGATCGACCGCCGGGTGGTGGTGCGCGCCCTGCTGCTGGCCCTATCGGCCTGGGTGGCCTTCGCCATCGCGACGATCCAGCATGTGCAGAACGCTTATTGGGCGGCCATGCCGGTTTGGGTGGTGGCGCAGGCCTCCCGCGGGGTGGTGGTCGAACGGGCCCTCTTCCGCGTGGTGGGGACCCTGCTGGGGGCGGTGGCCGGATTCGCCATCCTCCATGTGCCCGTGCATCCCTTCCTGCAGTTCGCCCTGCTCGGGGTGTGGGTCGGCCTCAACGGCGGGCTGACCCATATCCTGCGCGGCGTGCATGGCTATGGGGCCGTGCTGGCGGGCATCACGGCGGCCGTCGTCGTCATTCCCTCCGTGCTGACCCCGGGGGCCTCGCTGGACCTTGCCACCGCGCGGGTGGAATGCACCCTGATCGGGGTGGTGGTGGCGACCGTGGTCTTCGGTCTGGCGACCCCCAGGTCGCCGAGTCAGGCCTTCTTCGCCCGCCTCCGCCGCCTGTCCGCCGATGCGGTCGCCTACGCCGCCCAGGTCCTCCGTCGCGGTGCCACGGAGATGGGGGTAGAGAAGGAACGGATCCTCGCGGAGATCAGCGAGGTCGAGGCCTCAGCCCGGCTGATCCTGGCCGGATCCTTCGAAGGCTACCGCCGCTTGCATGATGTGGATTCGCTGGTGGTGGGGTCGCTCGCGGTCATGAGTGCCGCCGTGGCGCACAGACCGGATGGCCGCAATCCGGCCAAAGGCGTCGACGAACTGGCGCCCCAGCTGGATCAGGTGGCGGAACAGCTGCGCCGAGAAGGGGAGCCGTTGCCGGGCGACCGACTCCTCCAAATGGGTGAACACCCGAGATCTGAACGCCTCTCCGGCGCCCTGACCCGCATTCTCGAGGCGAATGCGGCCCTGGGCCGGCCCCTGGTCGGCAAGACGGCACGCCCGTTCCGCCGCCAGCTGGCCGTTCTCGAACCGCACCGGGAATGGGCGCAGGCCGGTCGCACGGCCGTGGCCTCGGGCGCCGCCACCTTCCTGGCCACGGCGTTGGCTCATTGGACGGGATCGCCCCTGGTGGTCCAGGCGGCGGTGGGGGTCAGCATCTTCTCGCTGGTGCTGGGCTCCTTGGCCCTGCCCCAGCACATCGCCCCCAAGCTGCTGGCCGGGGTGGTGAGTGGGGTCATCCTGGCGGTGTTCTACCGCCTCGCGGTGCAGCCGAATCTTTCGTCGACGGCGGGGCTGCTCCTGTCGATGGTGCCGTTCCTGCTGCTGGGTGGCTTCGTGCGCGCCAACCCCGGCACAGCCATTGCCGGAGTCGATACCAACATGTGCTTCCTGCTGGCCAGCCAAGCTGGGGCCACCACCCTCGCCACCGGGACGGAGGTGGTCGGGGGCGCGGCCGCGCTGGCGCTGGCAGCCAGTCTGGTGGCCGGCAATTACATTCTGATGCCGCGAAGTTCAGTGCGACAGGCCGAGGAGGCGGTCCAGGTGATTCGCCGCGACCTGCTCCGGATGGTCGAGCCCGACCCCGGGGAGGTCCTCGAAGGCTGGCGGGCGCGGGGTTCGCGGCAGATCCTGCGGCTCTCGCTGCACCTGGGGCGCTCGAAGGACCTGGGGGAACGCTGGCCCAAGGGGATCCTGGCGGTCATCAACCTGGGGCACGCCATTGAAGAACTCCACGAAACCCCAGACACCACCGCGGGGTTCGTGAAAGGAGATGCCCTCGACGCCCTGCGACGCCTCGACGACAACCCCATGCGGGCGGCCCGGCTCCTGCGGAACCTGGCGGGGGTGGAGGTCGGGGCTGCTCTGCGCCCGGTGTTGCTGGACCTGGCGGAAAACCTCGAAAAATCGGCGGACCTGTTGACCTTCGACCAGCCCAAGGAGGCCGATGCGGCCTGATCAGGCCCCGTCGCGGAAGGTCACCTTGTTGATCTCGGCGAAGGTGGTGATGCCCAGCCGCACCTTCTCGATGGCGCTCTCGCGGAGGAACTGCATGCCGCCGCGGCGGGCGGCCGCCTTCACTTCGCGCACGGGGGCGCGCTGCACCAGCAACTCGCGGATCTCGTCGTTGATGCCCATGAACTCGATGATGGCCTGGCGGCCCCGGAAGCCGGTGCCGTGGCAGTCCACGCAGCCCACGCGGTCGAAGAGGGTGGCATTGCGCAGCCAGGCCTCGTCCACGCCGTTCTCCACCAGTTCCTGGGGGCTGGGCGGGGCCGAGGGGCGCTTGCACTTGGGGCAGAGCACGCGCACCAGGCGCTGGGCCAGGATGCAGTTCAGGGACGACACGAAGTTGTAGACCTCGACGCCCATGTGCTGGAAGCGGCCGATCACATCCAGCACATTGTTGGCGTGGACGGTGGTGAAGACCAGGTGGCCCGTGAGGGCGGACTGGATGGCGATCTGGGCGGTCTCGGGGTCGCGGATCTCGCCCACGAGGATCTTGTCGGGATCGTGGCGCAGGATGGAGCGCAGGCCGAGGGCGAAGGTGAGGCCCTTCTTCTCGTTCACGGGGATCTGGGTGACGCCCTCGAGCTGGTACTCGACCGGATCCTCGATGGTGATGATCTTGTCCTCGGGGGCCTTGATCTCGCTGAGCACGGCGTAGAGGGTGGTGGTCTTGCCGGAACCGGTGGGCCCCGTCACCAGGAACATGCCGTAGGGCTCGTGGGCGAACCGGCGGAGGCGCTTCAGCTCGTGGTCGGAGAAGCCGAGGATCTCCAGTGTCAGGGTCTGGAACTCCTCGGTGAGGTTCTCCTTGTCGAGGATGCGGATCACCGCGTCCTCGCCGTGGATGGTGGGCATGATGCTCACGCGGAAATCGATGGCCCGGCCGCGTACCTTGAGCTTGAAGCGGCCGTCCTGCGGCTTCCGCTTCTCGGCGATGTCCAGCTCGGACATGACCTTCACGCGGCTGATGATGGGGGAGGCAAAGCGCCGGTCGATGGGATCGGCGGCGGAGTAGAGGCTGCCGTCGATGCGGTATTTGATCTGGAAGCCCGTGGCCGTGGTCTCCAGGTGGATGTCGGAGGCGCGGCGCTGGAGGGCGTTGAAGATGGTCGTGTCCACCAGGCGGACGATGGGGGCCTCGTCCTTGTCGGTCAGGCGCTCCAGGTCGAGGACCTCGTCATCCAGGTCCTCCTCGTGGAGCACCTGGATCTTGAGGGCCTCGCCGGCCTCGTCCATGACCTTCTGCCCGCTCTCGGACTTCTTGAGGACTTCCTGGATCTGGGCCTGGGGGGCTCCCGCGAACCGGAGGGGCCGCTTGAGGCGCAGGCGGAGCATGTCCTGGGTGGGGATGTCCAGGGGATCGGCCATGGCCAGCCAGAGGGCGCCGTCCCGCTCCTGCACTGGCACGAAATGATGTTTGAGCATCAAATCGAGGGGCAAAGCCTGGAAGAGCCCGAAATCCACCGGCTCGCGGGTGAGGTCCAGGGTGGGATACAACTCCCGGGCGGGCCGGAAGTCCGCGAGGGCAGGGGCGCCGGGGTCATTGGCATCCGCAGGAACCGTGGGGTTTGGTGACGACATGGAAGCATCCTAGCGGATCGGGGCCGGGGGAGGGGGTCGAAGTCGGGCATGGGTCACAATGGATGCAGCGGTCGGCTTCCAGCGTTGACCCGCCCGCGACTCGCGCGCCACAATTGCTTTCGTCTTGGAGGCTCCATGCGTGGGTACGCGTCCATCCTGCTGCTGATCCTGGTGGCAGTGGCCCTGCCGATCATCATCCTGAACCTGTCGCGGCTCCTGCGCCCCAGTTGGCCCAGTGCTGCGAAATACTCGACTTACGAGTGCGGCATCACCACGACCAGTGGGGCGCGGGAGAAATTCTCCGTCCGTTACTACCTGGTGGCAGTGATGTTCCTGGTGTTCGATGTGGAAACGGTGTTCCTGATGCCCTGGGCCATCCAGATGAAGGAGCTGGCCCTCTTCGGATTCATCGAACTGGGACTCTTCCTGTTCCTGCTGCTGTTCGGCTATGGCTACATCTGGTCCAAGGGAGCCCTGACATGGGAGTAAATCAACCCACCGCCCTGGAGCACATCCTGATCACCACCAAGGTGGAGAAGGTCATGAACTGGTCCCGCGCCACCAGCGTGTGGCCCGTGACCTTCGGTCTGGCCTGCTGCGCCATCGAGATGATGGCCGCGGGCGCCAGCCGTTTCGACTTCGACCGCTTCGGTGCCGGCATCTTCCGGGCCAGCCCGCGCCAGGCCGACCTGATGATCATCGCCGGCACGGTGACCTACAAGATGGCCCCCATCATCAAGACCCTCTACGACCAGATGCCCGAACCCAAGTGGGTGATGGCCATGGGTTCCTGCGCCACCGCCGGCGGACCCTTCGATTCGTACCACACCATCCAGGGCGTGGATAAGGTCATCCCGGTGGATGTCTACATTCCCGGCTGCCCACCCCGCCCGGAGGCATTCATCTACGGGTTCCTGAAGCTGCAGGACAAGATCATGACCAGCAGCCTGGCTGACCGGTACAAGGAGATCTTCGAGGAGGTCGGCTGATGTCGGAACCGAACGCCCCCCAGGTCCCGGAAGTCCCGGAGGCCCCCGCCGGTCCGTACATCTACGACTACAAGGCCGCGCCGAATCGCCAGATCGCCATGCCGAAGACGGTGCCTCTGCCGAGCCGCCGGACCTACCTGGCTGAACAGAAGGCCGCGGCTGAGGCCGACGAGGCCAAGTGGCAGAAGACCCTGGCGGACTACGAGACCGCCAAGGCCAAGGCCGAGGCCGAGGGGAAGGATGCCCCCAAGGCCCCCGTCCGCCCCGTCCCCCGCAAGGACGACAACGATCTGAAGACCCCCTTTCCCGAGGATGCGAAGGACGCCGATCTGCTGAAGCTGCAGGTGCTCCTGGGCGACAAGGTGGAAGAGGTCTTCGAGCAGGCCGGTGAACTGGTCTGCCAGGTGAAGAAGGAAGCCATCCTCGAGGCGCTGGCGCTCTGCCGTGACGAGGCCGCCCTGAAGTACGAGATGCTCGCCGACCAGACGGGCACCCACTACCCCGCCGCCAAGGACTTCGCCTTCAGCGTGGTCTACCACCTGACGAGCATCAGCCGCCGCAGGCGTCTCCGCCTCCGAATCCTCGTCCCCGAGGGTTTCGTGCCCGAGAGCGCCTGTCCGCTCTACCCCAGCGCCAACTGGATGGAGCGGGAGATCTACGACATGCTCGGGATCCGGTTCGCCAACCACCCCGACATGACCCGCATCCTCTGCCCCGAGGACTGGGAAGGCTACGCCCTCCGCAAGGACTACCCGACCGTGGGCTGGGGCCAGCGGGACATCTCCTTCCGCGAGGATCGAGGCGGCATGCTCGAACGCATCGCCCTCCAGAAGGCCGGCCAGCTGGGCATCAACCTGAAGCAACCCAAGGCGGACTAGGAGCGGACGGTGTTCAAGAACGAGGAAATGGAGATCAACCTGGGCCCGCAGCACCCGTCCACGCACGGTGTGCTCCGGGTGAAGCTGCGGCTGGATGGCGAGACCATCACCCACTGCCAGCCCATCATCGGCTACCTGCATCGCGGCGTCGAAAAGATCTGCGAGAACCAGTCCTTCTTCCAGGGCCAGGTCTGGACCGACCGCATGGACTACTGCTCGGCGGTGGCCAACAACCTGGGCTGGGCCGAGGCCAACGAGAAGCTGTTCGGCATCACCGTGCCGCGGCGCGCCCAGTACATCCGCACGCTGCTGAACGAGTTCAACCGCATCGCCTCGCACCTCATCTGGCTGGGTACCCACGCCATGGACATCGGGGCGCTGACGGTCTTCCTCTACGCCTTCCGCGAGCGAGAGGATGTCCTCGACATCAATGAGGCCTTCTGCGGCTCCCGCCTCACCACCACGGCCTTCCGCATCGGCGGCCTCCGCGAGGACCTGCCCCCGGGCTTCGACAAGATGGTGAACAAGTTCCTGGCCAAGTTCTCCAGCTGTCTCGAGGAATACGAGAACCTGCTCACCGAGAACCGCATCTGGAAGAAGCGCACCATCGGCGTGGCCAAGCTCAACGCCGAGGATGCCATCGCCCTGGGCGTCACCGGCCCCATGCTGCGGGCGGCCGGCGTGGCCTACGACATCCGCAAGGCCTTCCCCTACGCGGCTTACGCCGAGATGGACTTCGAGGTCCCCACCCGCACCGAGGCCGACACCTACGCCCGGTACCTGGTCCGCATGGCGGAGATGCGCCAGAGCGCCCGCATCATCCAGCAGTGCATGGACGGCATGCCCGAGGGGCCCGTCATGGCGAAGCTCCCCAAGATCATGAGGTCCGAGGTCAACGAGGTCTATCACGCCACCGAATCGCCGAAGGGCGAGATCGGGTACTACCTCGTGGGCGAGAAGGGCTCGCTGAATCCCTACCGGTTCCATGTGCGGGCCCCCGGGTTCATCAACCTCCAATCCCTGCCCAAGATGGCCGAGGGCGGACTGATCGCCGATTGCGTCGCGGCCATCGGCTCCCTGGACATCGTGCTCGGCGAGATCGACCGCTAGCCGACGAGGATCCCAAGACATGCCGACTCCGACCCTCACCCAGTCCATCGTGATCACGCTCATCCAGTGCCTGCTGGTGGTGATCTTCGTCTTCGTCGTCGTTCCCCTCACGGTGTTCGCCGAGCGCAAGGTGCTTGGCCACATCCAGCAGCGCCTGGGGTCCACCCGCGTAGCCAGCGGTCATGTCGGCTTCTCCGGGTGGATGAACCGCTCAATGTGGAAGATGGGCCGGGTGCCCGTCCTCTCCTACTGGCGTGGCATCCCCGGCCTCGTGGGCGATGTTCTGAAGCTGATCCTCAAGGAAGATGTCATCCCGGCGAAGGCCGACCGATTCGTCTTCTTCATCGCCCCCTCCATCAGCATGGTGGCGGCGATCGTGGTGTTCGCCGCGATCTCCTTCGTGCCCGGCACCTTCTTCACCCTCCCCACCTGGTTCCCCTTCGTGGGCGGCCTCCCGGTCTCCGGGGGCATCGCCGACATCAATGTGGGCCTGCTCTGGATCCTCGGCGTGGCGACCGTGGGGGTGTACGGCATCGTCCTGGCTGGCTGGTCTTCGAACTCCAAGTACCCCCTCCTCGGCGGCCTGCGCAGTGCGGCCCAGATGGTGAGCTATGAAGTCCCCCTGGCCCTCAGCCTCCTCGCGCCGGTGGTCCTCTCCGCCAGCCTGAACTTCGGCGAAATGTCCGCACGGATGGCCACGGGCATGCCGGCCTGGGCGCTGGTCCCCCAGGTTATCGGTTTCCTGCTCTACCTCACCTGCGGCTTCGCAGAGACCAACCGCCTCCCCTTCGACATGCCCGAGGCCGAGAACGAGCTGGTGGCCGGTTTTCACACTGAGTATTCCGGCATGAAGTTCGGCCTCTTCTACCTGGCCGAGTACATCAACATGGCCGTGGTGTCGGCGCTGGCCTCGGCCTTCTTCCTGGGCGGCCCCTGGCTCCTGCCCTTCGGCCTCCAGGGCTTGGTGAATCCCTACCTGCCAGGCTTCCTCTCATGGTTCGGGGCGCCCCACGCCATCTTCTTCGTGGCCAAGATCATCTTCCTTCTCTTCACCTACATCTGGGTGCGCGGCACGATCCCCCGCTACCGGTACGACCAGATCATGGCCGTGGGTTGGAAGTACCTGATTCCCCTGGCGCTGATCAACCTGCTGCTGGCGGCTGCCATCCGCTGCTTCGCCGTCTAAGGGGCCGCCCATGCACAAGTTCCTGAGGACTCTCATCCCCGCCGACATCGCCAAGGGCCTGTCCATCACGGGCAAGCACTTCAGCCAGGTGTTCTTCACGGCCAACCGGCGCAAGGTCCCGCTCCACATCGTGTCCGAGTACCCCGAGGTGCCGGCCAAGGTCCAGCCGCGTTTCCGGGGGCGACTCACCCTACTGAAGGATGAGCAGGGCGAGATCAAGTGTGTCTGCTGCCTCGCCTGCGAGAAGATCTGCCCCACCCAGGTGATCACCATCGAGAAGGGGAAGAAGGAAGGGCGCAAGATGCCCTTCCCGGTCCGCTACGACTTCGAGATGGAGCGCTGCATCTTCTGCGAGTTCTGCGTGGAGAGCTGCGGCTTCGATTCCATCATCCTCAACCACCAGTTCGAGCTGGCCGCCTACAACCGCGAGGACTTCTCCCTCGGTACGGAAGGGCTGGAGCAGAACATGTTCGAGCCTTCGCACGCAGGCAAGTTCAGCGTGGCTGACGACTGATTCCACCCATCTCGCATTTCCGAGGACGCCCCATGGAACATTTCATCGAAACGATCGGCCGGAACATGTTCGCCATCTTTGGCGTCATGGCCCTGTGCGGCGCCGCGTTCATGGTCGCCTCCAGGAGCGCCGTGCACAGCGTGCTCGGCTTCCTTTTCGCGATGCTGTGCATCGCCGGGTGCTTCCTTGCGCTGGAGGCTGAGTTCCTGGGCATGGCCCAGATCCTGGTCTACGCCGGCGGCATCGTGGTGCTCTTCCTCTTCGTGGTCATGCTGGTGGAGATGAGCAAGAAGAAGGAGGGGGAGGTCTTCCAGCTCCAGTCGCGCTACGCCGTGGGAGCCGTCCTGATCGGTGCGGCTCTCTTCGTGGGCGTGTTCCGGCGGGTGATCTTCGGCACGGCCTCCCCTGATGCCCTGGTGCTTCGTCCCGAACTGGCCCAGGGCCTGGATGTGGCCCACCAGAACGCCCAGGCCGTGAGCCGCGGGCTGTTTGCGGACTACCTGCTGCCTTTCGAGATCCTCAGCGTGATCCTCCTGGTGGCCCTGGTCGGCGCAGTCGTGCTGGCAAAGACGGAGCGGGTGTGATGGTCAGCCTGAATGCGGTCCTCCTCATCTCCTTCCTGCTGTTCTCCATCGGCATTGCCGGCGTGCTCATCCGCCGCAATGCGCTGGTGATCCTCATGTGCGTCGAACTCATGCTGAACGCCGCCAACCTGAACTTCATCGCCTTCGCCCGCCACAGCGGCTCCGTCTCCGGACAGGCCTTCGCCCTCCTCGTGATGGGCTTCGCCGCCGCGGAAGTGGCGGTGGGCCTTGCACTGGTGGTGGCCCTTTACCGCAAGCGCGACACCGTCCAGGTGGACGACATCAACCTGCTGAAGGGATGACGACGACCATGACTGCCGACATGACCCTGACGCACGGCGTGAATGCCCTCGCCACCGCCGCCTCCCAGCCGGGCACCCTGCTCTGGCTGATTCCCTTCCTGCCCCTCTTCGGGTTCATCATCAACGGCCTCAGCGGCCGGAAGCTGAAGAACACCGCCGTCGTGGACGCCTTCGCCCTGGGCAGCGTGGGCCTGGCCTTCCTCCTCACCCTCTGGCACTTCGTCCAGCTCGTCGGCCTGCCTGCGGACGGCCGGTCCATCCACCAGAGCCTCTGGACCTGGTTCGACATCGGCGGCGCGCGGGTCCTGGGCGGCCTCAGCACCTACAAGATCGAGTGGGCCTACAAGTTCGATGTGCTCAGCGGCTGCATGGCCCTGCTGGTGACGGGCGCGGGCTTCCTCATCCACCTCTTCAGCACCGGCTACATGGCTGAAGAGCGGAACGACGGCCGCTACTACCGCTTCATGGCCTACCTGAACCTCTTCGTGTTCAGCATGCTGAACCTGGTGCTGGGCGCCAACATCCTGATGATGTTCCTGGGCTGGGAAGGCGTGGGTCTCTGCTCCTACCTGCTCATCGGGTTCTACTTCGAGAAGGAGTTCGCGGCCGTCGCCGGCAAGAAGGCCTTCGTCACGAACCGCATCGGCGACTTCGGCTTCATGATCGGGTTCTTCCTGATCTTCCAGGTCTTCGGAACCCTCGACTACGACACCCTGATGGGCTCCGTCCGCAACATCGCGAACATGCCGGCCATCACGCTCTATGGCCACACCGCGAGTCCCACCTGGTGGTTCAATCTCATCGGCTGCTGCCTCTTCGTGGGCGCCATGGGCAAGTCGGCCCAGATCCCCCTCTATGTGTGGTTGCCGGACGCCATGGCGGGCCCGACCCCCGTGTCGGCGCTGATCCACGCGGCCACCATGGTGACCAGCGGCCTCTACATGATCACCCGGCTGAATTTCATCTATGTGAACGCGCCGGTGGCCCTGGCCGTGGTGCTGGCCTTCGGTTCGCTCACGGCCTTCGTGGCCGCCACCATGGGTCTGGCCCAGTACGACATCAAGAAGGTGCTGGCCTACTCCACCGTGTCCCAGCTGGGCTTCATGTTCATGGGCATGGGCGCCGGGGCCTTCAGCGCGGGCATGTTCCATGTGTTCACCCACGCCTTCTTCAAGGCCAGTCTCTTCCTCGGGTCCGGCGCGGTGATCGCCGCCTGCCACCACGAGCAGGACATGCGCAACATGGGCGGCCTGAAGAAGCTGATGCCCATCACCGCCATGAGCATGATCCTGGCGACCTTCGCCATCGCGGGTATCTTCCCCTTCTCGGGCTTCTTCTCCAAGGACGAGATCCTGTGGAAGGTGTTCGAGGGCTGGTATCAGCATGGCCACTACACAGGCCCGACCTTGAATCTGGTGGCCTGGATCCTGGGCATGCTGGGCGCCTTCTGCACGGCGTTCTACATGACCCGCCTCATCGCGATGACCTTCTACGGCGAGTACCGCGGAGCCGGCAACGATCCCTACGGCCTGACCGTGCAGTCGGAGGCCCACCACGGCCATGACGACCACGCGCATGCCGGCCATGGTCATGATGCCCACGGCCATCACGAGAACCACACCCACGAGCTGGATCAGCACCACGCGCACCATGACGATGATCCGGAGGATCACGACATCGTGCCGGGCCACCACCCCCACGAGGTCTCCTGGCGCATGTGGCTGCCCGTCTCCATCCTGGCCGGTCTGGCGGTGGTGGGCGGCTTCCTGAACTACCCCGAGAGCCTGCATCGCATCCTGCCCATCGTGCCTGCCGAGTTGTTCAGCAAGTGGATTGAGCCGCTGCTCTATCAGGTGGCGCCCGTCCACCACGGCGAGCACATCCCTCCCGCGATGGAATACGGCCTCATGGCCTGGGCCACGCTGGCGTGGGCTCCCGGTGCCATGCTGCTGGCCTGGTGGATCTACAAGGTGGACCCCAGCTGGAGCCGGGCCAAGGCCTTCGTGGCGCGCTTCCCGAACCTGTACCGCTGGGTGAACGCCAAGTACTATGTGGACGAGTTCTACGAGGCGGCCCTCATCGAGCCCATCAAGCGCTTCTCGGCCCAGCTATGGAGCTTCGATACCTGGGTGGTGGACGGCATGGTGAATGGCGCCGCCCGCGTCACCCTCATCTGGGCGGACTTGTCGCACTGGTTTGACCAGAAGCTGGTGGACGGCGCGGTCAACCTCGTGGCCTACATCATCCAGGAGACCAGCACGGTCTTCCGGGGCCTGCAGAGCGGCCGCGTGCAGCACTACGCCTTCGTGATGTTCCTCGGCTTCCTCGTCTTCGCCTTCTGGAAATTCCTCGCCTAGCCCTCATTGGTTGGAGTCCCCATGTTCACCGCAAACACGACACTGATGCTGGTGGCGACCTTCCTGCCCCTCCTGGGGGCACTGGTCCTGCTTCTGGTGCCCAAGGACCAGCGCCGGATCTTCGAGATCGGCTCCCTGCTGGTAATGATTGTCAGCTTCCTGCTGAGCGTCGTCTTCTGGTTCGGCTATGACCGGGCCAGCGACGCGGTCCAATGGGCTGGGGCCTGGAACTGGATCCCCTCCCTGGGGGTGAAGTTCAGTGTGGGCATGGACGGCATCAGCCTCCTGCTCTGGCTGCTGACCACCTTCATCGGGCCCATCGCCATCGCCTGCTCCTTCAAGTCCATCGAGACCCGGCACAAGGAGTACTACATCTGGATGCTGGTGCTCCAGACGGCCATGCTCGGCGTGTTCATCACCCAGGACATGTTCCTCTTCTACCTGTTCTGGGAAGTGATGCTGGTCCCGATGTACTTCCTCATCGCCATCTGGGGCGGCCCCCAGAAGCTCTACGCGGCCATCAAGCTCTTCCTCTACACCCTGGCGGGCGGCGTGCTGATGCTGGTGGCCATCCTCGCCATCTACTTCCTGCAGCACAAGACCACGGGCACCTACGACTTCTCGCTGGCCAGCTTCCAGGCCATGGCGCCGATCATCGCCCAGCAGTCCAAGACCTACCAGATCCTGCTGGCCCTGGGCTTCTTTATCGGGTTCGCCATCAAGGTGCCCATGTTCCCCTTCCACACCTGGCTGCCGGATGCCCATGTGCAGGCACCCACCGCCGGCTCCGTGATCCTGGCGGCCATCCTCCTGAAGATGGGCACCTACGGCTTCGTCCGCTTCCTGCTGCCCATCCTGCCCAATGCCACCAAGGACCTCATGCCCTGGATGATCGGGCTGTCCCTCATCGGCATTATCTACGGCGCCCTGGTGGCCATGATCCAGAAGGACATGAAGAAGCTGGTGGCCTACTCCTCCGTGAGCCACCTGGGTCTGTGCATGCTGGGCCTCTTCGCCCTGAATCCCTACGGCATCAAGGGCGGCCTGTTCCAGATGATCAACCACGGCATCAGCACCAGCGGCCTCTTCCTCGCGGTGGGCATCGTCTACGAGCGCCGCCACACCCGAATGATCGCGGATTTCGGCGGCCTCTCGAAGAGCATGCCGGTCTACGCCACGATCTTCATGATCATGACCATGAGCAGCCTGGGTCTGCCCTTGCTGAACGGGTTCATCGGTGAGGGCGTGATCCTCATGGGTTCCTTCCAGGCCTTCCCCTGGGCCGCCGTGGTGGCCGTGCTGGGCATCATCCTCGGCGCCGCCTACCTGCTGTGGATGTACCAGCGCGTGATGTTCGGGCCCATCAGCGCTGTCAACGAGAAGATGGAAGACCTGAGCCTCCGCGAGGTGCTCTACTTCGCCCCCCTGGTCGTGGTCGCCTTCTGGATCGGCATGTATCCCAAGCCGGTCATGGATGTGATGGATGCGCCGGTCCGCAAGCTCGTCGAACAGGTCACCCCGGGATTCCATGCCGCCCAGGCCCTGGCCGCCCAGCAGGCTGCCGCCGCCAAGATCGGGATGAGGGGCATGGTCGCTCCGGCCCTTCATGAGGCGGCTCCGGCCGTCGGTCATGAAGCCGCCCCGGCTGGTCACGAGACCCCCGCCACGCCCGCCCCCGAAACCCATGGCCACGGCGGAGGCCACTGATGACCGGCTTCGCGCAGGGGCTTCTGGGTGCGCTCCTCCGGGATACGCACCTGATCACGCCCCAACTGTTCCTGATGGTCATGGCCACGCTGATGCTCTGGCCCGGTGACCTGTTCTTCAACCGGAGCGAAAAGCACAAGTGGGCCCCGATCACCCTGGTGATCCTGGCCGCGACCGCCGTGCTGGTGGGCCGCACCGTGGACGGCGAGGGCTTCTCCCGCATGTTCCGCATGGACGGCCTCGCGCGGGGCTTCCAGATGCTCTGCATCCTCGGCACCGCCGCCACGGTGGCCCTGAGCACCCGGCTCCTCAACAGCCTCAAGCAGCAGACGGTGGAATACTACGCCCTGCTTCTGTTCTCCCTGGCGGGCATGCTCTTCCTGTGCGGCGCCTCGGACCTGATTTCGGTGTATTTCAGCATCGAGCTCATGGCCATCTGCATCTACATCCTGGTGGCCTACCTTCGGGACCGCGCCACCAGCGTGGAAGCCGGCATGAAGTACTTCCTGCTGGGCGCCTTCTCCAGCGGCATTCTGGTCTACGGCATCAGCCTCCTCTACGGCGCCGCGGGCGGCACCACCACCAACCTGGCGGACCTCAACCAGGCGCTGGCCCTCACGCCGACCACCAGCACGCTGCTGGTCTATAGCGGGGTGCTGATGGTGCTGGTGGGCATGGCCTTCAAGGTGGCTGCGGTGCCCTTCCACATGTGGTCGCCGGACGCCTACGAGGGTGCGCCGACGCCCATCACCGCCTTTATGGCCACCGCTCCTAAGGCCGCGGCCCTGGCGGCCTTCCTGCGTGTCTTCGGCGCGGGCTTCCACGGCGTGACCAGCGAGTGGGTGCTGCCCCTGTGCTACATCGCCGGGGCCAGCATGATCCTCGGCAATGTGACCGCCGTGAGGCAGGAGAGCATGAAGCGGCTGCTGGCCTACTCCAGCATTGCCCATGTGGGCTACATGCTGCTGGGTGTGCTGTCGGGGGACCCGAGGGCAGGGGCCCAGGCCGTGTGGCTCTACATGCTCATCTACCTAGTGATGAACACCGGCGCCTTTGCGGTGGTGATCTACCTCCAGGGCAAGGGCGAAGGCGAGCGCATCGAAGATTTCCGGGGCCTGGGGAAGAAACATCCCGTGCTGGCCTTCGCCATGATGATCTTCCTGCTCAGCCTCGCCGGCATCCCCCCGCTGGTGGGCTTCTTCGGGAAGTTCTACCTCTTCAAGCTGGCCATCGAGCAGGGCTTCGTCACCCTCACCGTCATCGCGCTGCTCACCAGCGTCGTGGGTGCCTACTACTACCTGGGCGTGGTGGCCCAGATGTACTTCAAGGAGCCTGTCGAGGGCGAGGTGGTTCCCATGGGAGCTGCCCCGACCTTCATCGTGGCCCTGGCCTGCCTGCTGGTGCTGGTGGGGACGGCCTTCGGGCCCTGGCTTCTGGACTGGGCCGTCCGGATCTGAGGCGACGGCGTACACTGAAAGGCGCGGGATTCCTCCCGCGCCTTTTTTCTTGGGGAGCGGTCCGTGATCTTCAAGCGCGGCGACGGGGTCGATCCGGGTGAGCGGGCCCTGTGGGGCGACCTCATGTCGCTCGGGCTGACCTTCCCCCTCTGCATCGCCCTGGGGTTCTTCCTGGGCCGTTGGATCGGCGGCTGGTTCGGGCGCCCGGCCACGGGCCAGTGGGTGGGCCTCGTTTGGGGCATCACCGCCGCCTTCTGGGAGCTCTATAAGGTGAACCGGCGCATGACCCGCCGGGACGAGGCGGAACTCAAGCGCCTCAAGGAAGGGAAGGGGCCCGATGCGTGAGGCTGGCCACGAGGGGGAGGACCACCTCTGCCGGGTCACTGGGGCCATGGTCGTCCTGGGCCTGGCGGGGATCGCCCTCTGGGGGTTCCTGCGTTCCTGGACCGCCGGGCTGGTCTTCGGCGTGGGGGCCCTGGCCAGCCTCGCCTTCTGGACCCTCCACCGCTACCTGACGGCCCGCATGCTGACGCCCTCCGTGCGCCGGAGGTGGCTCTACGGCTTCCTCTCCTTCGGCAAACTGGCGTTGATCGCCCTGGTGCTGCGTGGGATGATGGGGAGATACCCGGCGGAAGCCCTGCCGCTGGCCCTGGGAGTGCTTCTCTTCGTGGCCGGCATCCTCCTGGAGGCGCTGCGCCTGGCCTTCCAGAAACCCGAAGCCACCCCGCCCGATTGAGGTTTGACCGAGATGGAACACCACGCATCGTTGCTCGCCCAGTGGCTCACCCAGGTCCTGCATCTGACCCAGCATCCCTGGCCCGGCTTCGCCCACGGGGCGGCCCTCTCCGTCCTGGAGCGCTACGACCACCTGCTGAACGCGGCCCTGGCAGCGCTCCTGGCCATGGCGATCACGACCCTGGTCCGGAAGAACCTGGCCCGCATCCCCGGCCCCCTGCAGCAGGTCTTCGAGGGCGTGGTCGGCGGCCTGAAGGACATGATCAACGACAACATTGCCCACCACGGGGAGCGTTACCTGCCCTTCATCGGGACCATGGCCCTCTTCGTCTTCTTCAACAACCTCTTCGGCCTGCTTCCGGCCCTGAGCCCCGGCACCAGCAACTGGAATGTCACCCTGGGCGCGGCCCTGGTGGTGTTCGGCTACTACAACTTCCACGGCATGAAGGAGCAGGGGTTCGTGAAGTACTGGGCCCACTTCGCGGGCCCCATCTGGTGGCTGGCTCCGCTCATGTTCCCGCTGGAGATCCTGGGCCTGCTCAGCCGCATTCTCAGCCACTCCCTGCGTCTCTTCGGCAACATCGCCGGCGAGCATGTGGTGGCGGGCATCTTCTTCGGCCTGATGCCGATCCTGCTGCCGATCCCCATGATGTTCCTGGGCCTCTTCTTCGGCCTGATCCAGACCTTCGTCTTCACGATGCTGGCCACCATCTACTTGAGTGGTGCCGTCTCTCACGAGCATTGATATCGTCCGGGGGGCGCCCGCTTTGCGGGCGACGGCCCCCGGGACCCCCCAGCGCGTCGGCCCGGCTGAGCCAGGCCTCCTTGCCGCCCTTACTGATGAGCCCTTTCTTTCACCGTCCCCAGGGATTCCGAACCCCTTGGACACCTTTCAGGAGCACCACCATGAAGAAGTTCCTCACCACCGCCTTCCTGTTCACCCTGGCTGCCGTCGCCTTCGCGCAGGGCGCCCCCGTCGCCGCCCAGAAGAGCCTCTTCGAAGGCCAGTTCGTGGCCCACCTCTCCCTCGCCATCGCGGCCGCCGGCTGCGGTCTGGCCCAGGGCAAGGCCGTGGTCGCCGCCTGCGAAGGCGTGGCCCGCAATCCCCAGGCTGCCGGCAACATCCGCACCACCATGATCATCGGCCTGGCCCTCATCGAGGCCCTCGTGATCTATGTGCTCGTCGCCGCCTTCGCCATCAAGTAGGACAAAACCGATTTTCGATGGGGCGCCCGATTTCCTGGGCGCCCCAATTTTTTATGATTCATGATGCGAGCCGATACACATGCTGGACGCCATGCGACAACATGCCCTCTTTCCCATGCCCCCGGAGGTCACCCAGGTGATCCTCGGCGGTGGTTCGCCCATCGACCTGGACGGGCTGCGGATCCAGTCCCATGACGAGGCCTGGACCTTCGCCCTCAACTACGGCTACGACATGAGCGTGCCCGCCCACCGGGCGAGGGTGCTCCGGATCTACGAGGACGCCATCGACTTCCTGGAGGGGGTGGTGCTCGAGGGGACGAACCTGCATGTTCCCAACGAGCTCCGGGCCCTGGGGGATCCCCTCGATCTCCTGGTCTGGGCCTCGGAACGGCCACGCACCCTCAGCGGCCGCTGGGCCTGCGCCGTCCTGCGGGTGATGCACACGCTCTTCCATGTGGACCACAATGTGAACCTCCGCTTCCTCCCGGAGATCCAGAGCCAGGTTTTCGGCCGCTACGACCAGTACCTCGTGTGCGAGGAGGGGCGCTGGCTGCTGCGGGGGGCCTACGAGGTGCCGCTGGTGGCCGTGGAGCGCAAGGAGAACAAGGACCGCGTGTCCATGCTCCTGAAGATGCTCCACAAGCCCGAGAATGTGGCGGAGACCATCTACGATCAGATCGGCATCCGCCTGGTGGCCGAGGACCAGCTGGGCGTGCTCATGGTCATCCGCTTCCTGCTGGATCACCATGTGCTGATGCCCACCCACATCAAGCCCAGCCGGAGCCGGAACCTGATGATCGACCTGAAGGCCCTGGCGGCCTGGACCGAGGCCATGCCGCCCCTGTTCCAGATCTACGACCTGAGCCCAGAGGAACGGCGATCCCTCAGCCACACCCTGGCCCTCAAATCGGGAGGGCTGGAACAGAACCCCTTTTCCAGCAAGGATTACTCGGCCATCCAGTTCACCGCGCGCACCCTGATCCGCCTGCCCGGGCCGGCGGCTGCGGCCCTGGAAACCGTCCAGAACCGCCTCCGGGGGCTCGGCCAAGCGGAGCTGGCGGACCTGGCGGGGATTCCTGAGTTGATCCAGGAACAGGAGGAGTTTACTTTCTTCTTCGCACACGAAGTCCAAGTGATGGAACAATCGGGGTTTCAAAGCTCACGATCAGGTCCGGCATCCCATTCGGAATACAAACAGCGCCAGCGGGACGCCGCCCGGCGGCGAGTGCTTCAGGGAATCCTTCAGGAGGAACCATGCTGAACATCCAGACCCGCCAAGAAGGCACCGCCTCGGTGGTGTCCATCCAGGGCAAGGTCAATTTCGAAGTGACCGCCCAGTTGCGGGATGTGATCCGCGAGACGGTGGCCACGGCGCAGCCGAAGCTCCTGGTGATCAACCTGGAGGGCGTCAGCTTCATCGATTCCTCGGGACTCGGCCTGCTCGTCGCCGCGCGGAACAGCGTCGACAAGTCCGGTGGGAAGCTGCACCTCTGCTGCCTTCCCGCGCCCGTGAAGAAGACCTTCGACCAGACGAACCTCACCAACTACTTCTCGATCTTCGCCACGGAGCAGGACGCCCTTCGCGGCGCCTGACGCCGATCGCCATCTGAGGAATCCGTATGGCCAAGGGCGTGGTCCTCGTGGTGGATGATGAAGCGCCCATCAGGGATATCCTCAGCTTCTACCTCAAGCGTGCGGGCTATCAGGTCCTGACCGCAGGCCACGGCCTGGAGGCCCTGGAGGAAATGGGCCGGCTGCGGCCGGACCTCATCATCTCGGACCTCCGCATGCCCGAGATGTCGGGCGACGAGCTGTGCAAGCGCGTCAAGAGCGATCCCGCCACCCGGGACATCTACTTCATCATCCTCTCCGCGCTGGACGGCACGGCTTCGCGCATCGGCGGCCTCTCCCTCGGCGCGGACGACATGATCCCCAAGCCGTTCCACGCCCAGGAGGTGCTGGCCAAGGTGGATTCCACCTTCCGCCTCATCGCGATGCAGAAGGAGATCAAGCGCCAGAACAAGGAGCTGATGGCCTTCCAGGAGCGCGTGCACGAGGAGATGGAACTGGCCGCGGCCCTCCAGATGGGCCTGCTGCCCAAGCTGCCCGGCGAGGCGCTCGGGACCCGGTACACCCACCGCTACCTGCCCGCCGCGGGCATCGGCGGAGACATCTATGCCGTGCTGCCCCTGGCGGACGGCAGCACGGCCATGATGATTGCGGATGTGAGCGGTCACGGCGTGACCGCGGCCCTGATCTCCGCCATGGTGAAGACCTCCTTCGAGAACCAGGTGCGGCTCGGAGGTGAACCCCTGACCTGGGCCCACGGGATGAACGAGGACCTTTGCCGCTCCACCCTGGCGGAGCAGTTCGCCACGGCTTGGCTGGGCCGTCTGGATCCCGCCGAGGATCGCATCCGCTATGTGGTGGCCGGGCACTGCGCGCCGTTGCGCATCGTGCGCGGGGCCCGAGGCGGGCTGCAGCGATCCGAAGTCCTTCGGGGCAAGGGATTCATGCTGGGCCTGGATCCCCAGCTGCCCTTCGTGGAGCATCAGGCGGAGTTCCAGGCCGAGGACCGGCTGGTGCTCTACACGGATGGTCTGGTGGAGGTGGAGCGCGAGGACCGGGCTATGCTCGAGGAAGCAGGCCTCCGGCGCATCTGCGCGGAACTGCCTGCCGGCGCCGAGGAAGCCGCGGATGTGGTCATCAACCAGGCCCGGGCCTTCAACCATCCCGCGCCCTTCGTGGATGATGTCACGCTGGTGATCCTGGATCGCAAGGCCTGAGGATCAGATCTCCGCCAGGGTCGCTGCGATGCCTGCTTCCAGCTCGGTGAAGGGAGCGGCATAACCGGCTCCACGCAGGCTCCGCACATCCGCCTGGGTGAAGCTCTGGTACTTGCCGCGCAGCTCCTCGGGAAAGGGGATGTAGTCGATGCGGCCCTGTCCGAGGTGGGTGATGAGGGTGCGGGCGATGTCGTTGAAGCTGCGGGCGCGCCCCGTGCCGGCGTTCACGATGCCCTTCGCCATGCCCGCACTGCCGAAGTGGAGGTTGATGGCCACGATGTCGCCCACGAAGATGAAGTCGCGCTGCTGCTCGCCATCACCGAAGCCGTCGGTGCCCTTGAAGAGCCTGCAGGCGCCCGATTCCTTCAGCTGGCGCAGCAGCTGGTGTAGCACGGACATCATGCGGCCCTTGTGGTGCTCCCGGGGGCCGAAGACATTGAAGTAGCGCAGGCCCACCACGGGGCTCTGGATGGCTGGCAGGAGGCTCCGCACATGCTGGTCGAAGGCCAGCTTGGAGTAGCCATAGACATTCAAGGGACCTTCGTTCTTCGGCACGGGTTCGAAGTCCGTGCTGGCACCGTAGGTGGCTGCGCTGCTGGCGTAGACCAGGGGCGCCTTGCGGGCCAGGCACCAGTGGAGCAGTGCCTTCGAATCGCCGAAGTTGTTCTCCATCATGTAGCGGCCGTCGGTTTCCATCGTGTCGGAGCAGGCGCCGTTGTGGAACACGGCCTCGGGCCGCAGGTCCAGCGTGCCCGCGTCCAGCCTCGCCCGGAACTCGCGCTTGTCCATGTAGTCCGAAAGCGTGAGGTCCGCCAGGTTTCGGGCCTTTTCCGCCCGGGCCAGGTTGTCCACCACGAGGATGTCCGTGTGCCCGCGGCGATTCAACTCCCGCACCAGGTTGCTGCCCACGAACCCCGCGCCGCCCGTGACGATGAACATGCCGACTCCTCTTCGACCTTCAGGATACCGGCTAAGCCAGCTCTCCAAAAAACAGGGGGGGATTCCTAGCCGATGGCCTCTTCCGGCTCCGGTCGCTGGAGCCTCCGGAGCAACCTGGGTCCCAGCTCTGCCACGAGGGTGGCGGCAATGATGAGCAGACCGCCGGAGAGCTGGGCCGGGCTCAGGTGCTCCTTGATGCCCGGGACGAAGCCGCTGATGGCAATGGCCGCCGTCCACACGGGTTCCGAGCTGAAGATGATGGCGCACTCGGTGGCGCCCAGCTGGGCCTGCATGGTGCTTTGAACATAGAAGGCCAGGGTGGTCGCCAGCACCGCCATGAAGCCGAGCGAGACCCAGGTGCCACCCTTGGCGAGTGCGGCGCCGGCCCCCTGGAAACCGTGGGGAGACGGCAGGGCCAGGGTGACGAGCAGGGAGATGAGCCCCGTGACGGCCACCTGCATGAAGGCCAGGACCCAGCCTGAGGAACGCCGCGAGAAATGGGCGGTCATCACGATGTGGAATCCGCAGAGCACCGCCGCCAGCAGGGTCTCGGAATCGCCGCGGTTCCACCCGCCCCAGGCCGCGCCCGGCTCCCGCACCAGCAGGGCCAGGCCCGCCAGGGCCACCAGGGCGCCCAGGCCATGGGAGGGCCGCAGGCGGTCCCCCGCCAGCAGGGCCACCATGGGCGTGAAGATCACATAGAGCCCGGTGATGAACCCGGACTTTGAAGTGCTCGTGAAGCGCAGGCCATCGGTCTGGAGCCAGAAGAGGCTGGCGAGGACCAGCCCCAGCCAGAGGCCATCCAGGGCGGCCTGCCGCCGGAGGGGCACCCGGAACAGGAGCATCAGCAGGCCGAGGCCCGCCGTGCCGAGGGCGAAGCGGATGGTCAGGATGGCCCCGACGGACAACCCCGCCTGCAGGCAGTATTTGGTGGCCGGGAACCCCCCGCCCCACACGCCTGCAATGGCGGCCAGGGAGAGCACGGCCAGCAGGTGGGAGGGGCGGGAATTGGGCATCCCTCCAGGCTATCGCCCTCCCGTCTGGCCGGAATCGAACATCATGCAATCTTGACGGACTGTTGCTATTTGAGGATCACGGCCAGGCGGACCGTCAACTCCGGCTGATCGGGATCGTCGGTGTTCAGGGACAGAACCTCGCTGTAGCGCCCAGCCTTCAGCGTGGCGGGCAGCACCACGGAGACTTCCTGGGTCGCGGCCTTCGGCCCCAGCCCCTCCACGCGGACGCCGTTCAGGGAGCAGCGGGTCCCGGTGATGCGGAAGGCGCGTCCATCCGCCTGTTTGAGGGAGAGCTTCTGGCGGAGTTCCCTGCCGGGGGCATCCTGGAACACCAGCTCCATGGGAGAGGTCTGGATCGAGGGCTTGAGTTCCCACTGGATGTTCAGGGGCAGCTGGTTCATCCGCGGATTCGAGAACCGCACCGTGGCCTGCTCGACGCCGCGGAAGCGGCCCGCCGGGACCTTCCGGCCGTCAAAGGCCACTTCCAGCACCACATCCTTGCCCTCCTGCCGGTAGCCGAAGGAGAGGAAGGGGGCGCCCGGAGCCTTCGCGTCCAGGAGCTGCACGGCCTCGCCATTGCCGCTGGCGTAGCGGACGGACCCGCGGGTGGTGGCGGACTTGGGAACCAGGTGGAAGTACACCGATTCCACCGAGGGCATGATCTCCTGCACGACCTCGGCTTCCAGAGTCAGGCTGACCGTGGGGGTCTTGGGGTCGTTGCAGACGACCTCGATGGACTTCCGCACCCCGCCCTTCAGGCCCTTGGGATCGAAGGTGGCTTCCAGGTCCGTGCCCTCGCCGGGGCCGATGGACCACTTGCCCAGCACCGTGGCCGTGCAGCCGCAGCTGGGCCGGACCTGGGTGATGCTGAGGATGGCGTTGCCGGTGTTGGTGACGCGGTACTTCGCGGCGGCCTTGCGGTCCGGGGTGATGCGGCCGAAATCGTGGTGGGTCTTGTCGAAGCTGATGACGGGCGCCTGGGCCACGAGGGTGACGGCGGCGCAGGCGAGGAGAAGGCGGCGGACCATGCGGAACCTCGGAGGTGAACGGTGATTCTATCCGGTTATCAGGCCCTGGAGTTCCGCCCAGACCTGGTCCGGCCCGATGCCCGCCAGGCAGGGGTGGCCCGGGGTGAAGCAGGCCGGCTTGAAGCAGGGCGCGCAGGGGACGCCTTCCTTCCGGAGGCCGCGGCTCTTCGGCCCCCAGGGGGTGGAGCCGCCGGGGTCGGTGGCGCCGTAGAGGGCCAGCACGGGCGCCCCGCAGGCGGCGGCCAGGTGGCTCAGGCCCGAATCGTTGCCCAGCACGGCCGTCGATCCGCGCATCCAGGCCGCGGCCTCCTTCAGGGTGGTCCTTCCGCAGAGGTCGAGGCCTTCGCCTCCCGCCACTGCCGCGCAGGTGGCCGCCTCGTCCGGTGAGCCCAGCACGGCCACGGCGAAGCCTTCGGAGCGGGCCTTCAGGAGGAGGGCCCGGTAGTGGTCCACGGGCCAGGCCTTGGAGGGCCAGGTCGAGCCGGGCATGAGGCAGAGGTAGCGCTCTGCAGGCTTGTCGATGGCCACGGCCGGATCGAAGTCGGCGTAGGGCATGGGGGGCAGGTCCGGCCAGCGCCGCTTCAGCACGGCATGGTAGCGGAGCAGGAAGGGGCCCTCCGCGTCCCAGAAGGGGCCGCTGTGGGTGTTGAAGAGACCCGCCAGGCTTTCGTCCACGCCGATGCGCTCGGGCACCCGGGCCAGCCAGGCGGCCAGGGCCGGCCGCAGGGACTTCGGGAAGTGGATGCTGCGGGCGGCGCGATGCCTGCGGAGGATGCGCGCCATCTCGAGGGGACCGGGCTTGCCTTCGTCGGCCAGGGCCGCGTCGCAGAACCAGGTGTTCGCCACCAGGCCCACGGTGGTCTTCGGGCCCCAGACGACGATGGGCCCGATGCCCTTGTCGGGGGCCAGCTCCCGCAGCAGGCGCAGTACGGGCAGCTGCATGGCGGCATCCCCGACAAAGCGCGGGAAGCGCACCCAGGTGGCGTGGTCGGGGATCACAGCCATGCCGCCACCGCCTCGCGGAACCGGGCCGCCGCATCGTAGTTCCGGGTCAGGGCCGTGCCGAAGGCGTGGGCCTTGGCCCGCTGGGCCTCCCAGGTCGTGGAATCCGCCAGCAGGGGGGCGATCCGGGCCGCGGCCTGGCGCAGGAGGGCACCATCGACGGGCTTCCGGTCGTCGGGCTTGGGGATGAGGAAGCCGCCCTCGCCATCCTTCAACACCGTGCCGATGCCCCCCACGGTGGGGGCCAGCACGGGCACACCCCGCTCCAGCGCTTCGATGAGGGCCAGGGGGAAGAAGCCCTCGTTGCGGCTGGTCATGACATAGAGGTCGAGGGCGGCGAAAGCGGGCGAAAGGTCCCCCAGGGGGCCTGTGCGGGTGCAGTGGCCGGTCAGGTTCTCATCCTCGAGGGCGTCCTGGATCTCCTGGGCATAGCCCCCGTCCTCCCGACCCGCCAGGAGCAGGTGCAGCGGATGGCCCAGGAGTCCCCTCAGGTGGCTTGCGAACCGGATCACATCGGTGGTCGCCTTCCGGGCGTCCATCTGCCCGGCATACCCCACGACCACGGCGTTTTCCGGTACGCGCAGGGCGCGCCGGGCCGCGCGCCGGGCCCCGGGATCCACGGGCTGGGCCTCGGGTCTGGGGTAGAGGGGGTGGATGATGCTGCACGGCGCCGGGCCGAGGTGTTCCCGCACGGCGGCGGTGAAGTCGTAGGTGCAGAGCCAGCGGTCCACGAACCCGCGGATGCCCTGGTACTTCCGCAAGTGGCGTTCATAGTGTTCGTGCAGGGTGACCACGGTGGGCAGGCGGAGGCCGGTCCGGGCCAGCCAGGGCAGGGCCCGCTGCACGCCCTTGTGGTTGCAGAGCACCAGGAGATCCGGGCGGATCCGCCGCAGCCACCGGAAGGCCCCCAGGGGGCCGGGCAGGTGGAGCACTTCTACGACCTTCGGGTTCCGCGCGCGCAGCTCCGGCTCGATGTCGCGTTTCCCGGGTTCCTTGCGGAAGATCACCGAAACCTGGACCGGCAGATCGGCCAGTGCGGCCACCTGCTCCAGAAGCACCCGCTCCCCGCCTCCGAAGGACAGCTTCCGGTGGGCAAAGACGATGTGCTTCACGGGACTCCAGAAAAGGGTTCAAGATAGGATAACTGACCTAACGCGTCACTTCTTCAGGGTGCCATGTCCCTCACCTCGACCCAACGGATCCTGCTGGTGGAGGACGAGCCCGGCCTCCGGGAAGTGCTGACCTTGGCCCTGGAGGGGGCCGGGTTCGCCTGTGAGGCGGTCACCGGCATCGAGGAGGGGCGCCGGGCCCTCCAGGAGGCCTCTTTCGACGGCGTCCTGTCGGACCTGAAGCTCAAGGACGGTTCCGGCATCGAGCTGCTCACCTGGATGAAGGAGCAGGGGGTCGAGACGCCGGTGGTGATCATGACCGCCTACGCCACCACGGAAACCACGGTCCAGGCCTTGAACCAGGGCGCCGTGGACTTCATCACCAAGCCCTTCAAGCACGAGGATCTCATCGGTACGCTGAAGGGCCTGCTGGCCGCCGCGGAGCCGGAAACCCAGCTGCCCCCGGACCTGGGCGAGCTGGTGGGCGTCGGGCCGGTGATGCGGAAGATCAATGCGCTGATCGGGAAAGTCTCCCGCGCCGACACCACGGTGCTGCTGACGGGCGAGAGCGGCACGGGCAAGGAGGTGGTGGCCCGGCTCATCCACCGCTACTCCGACCGGGCCAGGGGTCCCTTCGTGGCCGTGAACTGCGGAGCCCTGCCGGAAGCCCTGCTGGAGAGCGAGCTGTTCGGCTTCGAGAAGGGGGCCTTCACGGGGGCCAGCGCCATGAAGCGGGGCCTCTTCGAGGAGGCGGGTGGCGGCATCCTGTTTCTCGACGAGATCGGCGAGATGCCCCTGGCCCTCCAGGTGAAGCTGCTGCGGGTGCTCCAGGAGCGCCGGTTCCGGCGTCTCGGCGCCACCGAGGAGCGGGCCGTGGATGTGCGGGTCATTGCCGCCACCAACCGCGACCTGCGGGCCCGCGCGGAATCCGGGGCCTTCCGGGAGGACCTGTTCTACCGCCTGAACATCCTCCAGATCGAGATGCCCCCGCTGCGCGACCGGCCCGAGGACCTGCCCGTGCTGGCGGAGCACTTCATCCGGCGCTTCTGCCAGAAGCTGGGCAAGCCACCCATGCAGCTCCACGCCGAGACCATGGCCGAGCTGCTCACCTACCGCTTCCCGGGCAATGTGCGCGAGCTGGAGAACCTCATGGAGCGCTGCGTGGCGCTCAATCCCGGGGGACCCATCACCCGGGACCTCCTGCCCGAGGGGCTGGGCTCGCTGGCCATGAGCGAAACCTCCGATCGCCCCTCGCCCTTCAGCATCCCGGCGGAGGGGTTCGACCTCGAACCCTGGCTCACCGCGCTGAAAGGCTATCTCCTCCGGCGGGCCCTGGAAGAGGTGGGTGGGGTGAAGACCAAGGCCGGAAAGCGTCTCGGCATGAGCTTCCGGGCCTACCGCTACTGGCTGGCCGAACTGGGGGGCGTGGAAGCCCTTCCCAAGGCCTTCCCCTGGCCCGCCGACTTCCCTGCGTCCGCGGTGGACGAGGGCGGTGGAACCGAGGGTTCCAAGGACGCATGATGCTGATGGATCCTTGCTTTTTCGGCCATTCCTGGCACACTGGAACGCTCGGATGCGACGCAGACGAGCCCTTTCTCCGGACCTTCCCATGAACCCGACCTCCGCTTGCCGCGCGACCCGTCCCTCCCACCGGGGCTTTTCGCTGCTGGAACTGCTGGTGGCCCTGATGATCATCGCCGTCATCAGCACGCTGGGGTTCAAGCAGTACCAGAAATACAGCGCCCAGGCCCGCCATGTGAAAGCCCAGGACGACCTCAAGACCGTGGCCGAGGGCCTCGACCAGTACCACCTGAAGCATGCCCGCTACCCCGATTTCGGCAGCTTCGAGGCCATGGTGGAGCCCAACTCCCCGCTGGTGAAGGAAAGCCTCATCAAGCTCGGCATGAGCCCCCTCGACCCCTTCAAGCAGCCCTACGAGGGGAAGTCCACGCGGAACAACTACGAGCTGAAGTCCGCGGGCGATCCCGACCGGCAGGATGAATTCGGGCCCATCACCCGGACCCCCGGCCAGGGCCAGGTGATCGGCGCCGGGCCCACGACCGATGGCGCGCCCAAGGGCGAGGCTGCGGACGCCGGAGCCAAGAAGTGATCGACCTCTACCACCTGCCCCCCGAGGGCCTCCGCCTGAGCGGTACCACGGAACGCCTGGAGCTGGAGGGGGATGTCTCCCTGCGCGAGCTGGCCTGGTCCGTCTTTGCCCTGGCCTCCGACGGCGATGTCTTTCTCGAAGTGAAGGGCCAGGCCGTGTGGCAGGGGTTCTGCAGCCGCTGTCTGGCGCCCCTGGACCGCCCCCTCATGGTCGAGAGCCAGTTCCTGGGCAGCAAGGACGCCGACCTGGTGGGCCGTGGCTCCCATGCGCTGGGCTCCCAGGACTTGGATGTGGTCTTCCTGCCGGAGGACAACCTGGACGAGGCGGAGCTGGTGCGGGAGCAGTTCGAGCTCCAGGCCCCCATGCACCCCCTCTGTACCGATGACTGCAAGGGGCTTTGTCCCAGCTGCGGCAAGAATTGGAACAAGGGCCCCTGCCAGTGCCAGCCCGATGCCGTGCAGGCCCCGTCCGCCCTGAACCAGGCGCTGGCCAAGGCCCTCGCGGGAATCAAGCTGGACCCGCAGTCCTGAACCCTTTAACCTGGAACATTGCGTTCTATCTGCTAGGAGCTTTTCATGCCGAATCCCAAGCGCCGCCATTCCAAGGCCCGCCGCGACCGCCGGCGCACCCATGACGCGCTGGAAGTCATGAGCGCCAGCACCTGCCCGAATTGCCAGACCCCCAAGCTGCCGCACCGCGTGTGCCCCAGCTGCGGGTTCTACCGCGGCAAGCTGGCCGTTCGCGTCGCCGAGACGGCTTAAGGGCCGGCCGGTGGACGGCCATCGCATTGCACTGGATGCCATGGGGGGCGACCACGCCCCCCATGTAACGCTGCAAGGCGCCCGGGAGGCCCTCGAGGCCTGGCCGGGGCTCTTCCTGTACCTCGTCGGGGACGAGGCGGTGCTCCGCCCCGAGCTGGCGCGGCAGGGGTTCACGCCTGCGCTGATGGCTCGCGCGGAGGTGGTCCACGCCTCCCAGACCGTGGTGATGGAAGACAAGGCCACCAGCATCCTGAAGGAAAAAAAGGACAGCTCCATCCGCGTCGCTGCGCAGCTCGTGCGCGAGGGGCGGGCCCACGGCATGGTGTCCATGGGCCACACGGGTGCCGCCATGGTGGCTTCCAGCCTTGTCATCGGCAAGCTCGAGGGCGTGGACCGGCCGGCCCTGGCCAGCGTCCTGCCCAACATGAAGGGCAATCCCACGGTGCTGCTGGATGTGGGCGCCAATGTGGACAGTCGGGCCGAACACATCGCGCAGTTCGCCGTGATGGGCTCGGTCTACGCCGAGGAAGTGCTCGGCCTGGAGCGTCCCCGCGTGGGCATCCTCAGCGTGGGCGAAGAGGATGGCAAGGGTACGGATGTGACCAAGGATGCCTCCGCCATGCTCCGCCAGATGGACATCCGCTTTGAGGGCAACGCCGAGGGCCGTGACATCTGGAACGGCAACTTCGATGTCATCGCCTGCGACGGCTTCGTGGGCAATGTGGTGCTGAAGTCCAGCGAGGCCCTGGCGGAGGGCATCATCGGCGGCCTTCGCGAGAGCTTCATGGAGACCCCCATCACCAAGCTGGCCGGTCTGCTTGCCAAGCCCGCCATGAAGCGGTTCAAGAAGAAGCTGGACTATGCCGAGTACGGCGGCGCGCCGCTGCTGGGCGTGAAGGGCGTGAGCATCATCGGTCACGGCCGCAGCGACCACAAGGCCGTGCGCAATGCCATCCGCGCCGCCCTGCGGGCCGCGGAACACCATCTGCACGAGCGCATCCAGGAGCGCGTGGCGCTGCTGCTGCCGCAGGGCTGAGCCCAGAATAAGGATCTACCGCGAAGACCCGAAGACACGAAAAGGACAAAAGAAGCCGGTTTTCTTTTCTTCGTGTCTTCAGGTCTTCGTGGTGAATCAGTATTTCTTTCGTAATGGAGGCTCCTATGAGCAAGGTCGCGTGGCTGTTTCCCGGTCAGGGGTCGCAGGCGGTGGGCATGGGCGTGGCGCTGGCGGAGGCTGAGCCCGCGGCGCGCGCCGTGCTCCAGGACGCCGACGCGGCCCTGGGCTTTCCCCTGTCGAGGCTGATGGCCGAAGGGCCCGAAGAGACGCTGAAGCTCACCGAACACACCCAGCCCGCCATCCTCACCCACAGCATCATGGTCGTACAGGCCTGGGGCCATCGTCTGCCGAAGCCGGACTTCGCCGCAGGGCACTCCCTGGGCGAGTACAGCGCCCTGGTGGCCCTGGGGGCCCTGACCTTCCAGGATGCGGTCCGCACCGTGCGCGAGCGCGGCCGGGCCATGCAGGAGGCCGTGCCCGTGGGCGTGGGCGCCATGGCGGCGATCTTGGGCATGAGCCTGGGCGATGTGGAAGCGAGCTGCGCCGAGGCGGCCGCCGCCACCGGCAAGATCGTAGTGCCCGCGAACTTCAACGGCCCCGGGCAGATCGTCATCGCCGGCCACGCCGAGGCCGTGGATGCGGCCCTGGAGGCCGTCAAGGCCCGCGGCGGGCGGAAGGCGATGAAGCTCCCCGTCAGCGCCCCCTTCCACTCCCCCCTCATGGAGCCCGCCCAGGCGCGCATGGAGCCCATTCTGCGGAGCTTGGTCTTCCAGGCACCCGCCTGCCCCCTGGTGAACAATGTGGACGCAGCCGCAGTCTCGGAGCCCGAGGCGCTGAGGGACGGGCTGGTGCGCCAGATCCCCGGCGCCGTGCGCTGGCAGGCCACCCTGGACCTGCTGCTGGATCAGGGCGTCACCACCTTTCTTGAACTGGGGCCGGGCAAGGTCCTGGCCGGCCTCGTGAAGCGCCAGGCGAAGGAGCGGGGCCTTGAGGTTTCGGCCCTGAGCTTCGGTGCGCCCGAAGACCTCGCCCAGCTGGGCTGACACAGCACTGGCAAGGCTGTCTGGCGGGAAGGTGTGATGAAAAGCAATGCCCCCCGGGGGTAGGGTGGTGAGGACGACACTGCGTCTTCCAGTGTGCGGTGCCGGGCGGCTGGATGAGGCTCGGAGGCCGCCCACATCACCCTCAGTCCGAGGTGCCCATGCGCAAGGATCTTGTCTTCGGAATGGCCGGTTCGGGAGGCGATGGCATCGTCTCTGCCGGTGACTCCCTTCTCCAGGCCGCTTCGGCCGAGGGTTATCACGGCGTGATGACCAAGAGCTTCGGCTCCCAGATCCGCGGCGGTGAGTCCTCCTGTCGCGTGCGCATCAGCACAGATCCGGTTCTGAACCCCGGAGGCAACCTCGATGTGGCCGTGGCCCTGAACTGGGAGGATTTCCTCAAGTTCGGCGCCGAGCTGCCCGTGGCCGGCACCACCGTGGTGATCTACGAGGCCGCCACCGGCGTGCCCGAAAACCAGATTCCCCTGGTGGGCGTGACGCCCCTGCAGGTGATCGCGGTGCCCATCGCGGAGATGGCCAAGGCCCACGCTGGCACCGAACGCGCCAAGAACACCGTGGTGCTGGGCCTCATCGCCGGCTGGTTCGGCATCGGCGCCGTGGCGGTGATGAAGGGCATTTCCAAGAAGCTGGCCAAGAAGAGCCAGGAACTCGTCGACGCCAACCAGAAGGCCTTCGATGCCGGCATGGCGTTCGCGAAGGAACATCCCCTCAAGGCCGACATGACCATCGTGCCCTTGGAGAACAAGGGCGGCGTCAAGCTCCTGACCGACGGCAACGACATGTGCGCGGCCGCCGCCATCTTCGCGGGCTGCCAGTTCTTCGGCGGCTACCCGATCACGCCCTCCACCGAGATCATGCAGTTCTTCACCAACCATGTCTGGAAGTACGGCGGCGCCGTGCTGCAGGCCGAAGACGAGATCGCGGGCATCGGCGCGGCCGTGGGCGCCTCCTTCGCCGGCAAGAAGGCCATGACCGCCACCAGCGGCCCGGGCCTCTCCCTGAAGTCGGAGATGATGGGGCTCGCCAGCATCGCCGAGCTGCCCCTGGTGATCGTGGATGTGCAGCGCGGCGGCCCCTCCACGGGTTTGCCCACCAAGACCGAGCAGTCCGACCTCTTCGCGGCGGCCTTCTCCGCCCATGGCGATGTGATCCGCCCGGTGTTGGCCCCGACCTCTGTGGCCGACACCTTCCGCACCACAATTGAGGCCTTCAACATCGCCGAGTACTACCAGACACCGGTGATCATCCTGTCCGACCAGGAGATCGCCTCGCGCAAGGAGACCCTGGATCCCATCGACACCAGCCAGTTCAAGATCATCGACCGCCTGAAGCCCACCGGCGCGGATCTCCAGGACTACAAGCGGTTCAAGCAGACCGAGAACCACATCAGCCCCATCAGCCACCCCGGCATGCTGGGCGGAACCTACCTGGCTTCCGGCATCGAGCATGTCGAATCCGGCGCCCCCACGAACAGCGGTTCCGTGCACGCGCGCATGAACGACAAGCGCACGAAGAAGTTCGATCCGCTGAAGGAGCGCAAGGACCTCTTCGAGATCACCGGCAATCCCGATGCGCCATTGGCCCTGGTGGCCTGGGGCAGCGTGGCCGGCGTATGCCGTGAGGCGCTGCAGATGGCCCGGGAACAGGGGCTGGATGTGAAGTTGATGGTGCCCTACCTGCTCTACCCGGTGGCCGAGCAGACCTACCGCGACTTCTTCGCCTCGGTCCAGAAGGGACTCGTCGTCGAACAGTCCCACCTGGCCCAGACCTTCAAGGTGCTGCGCATGCACCTCGACCTGCCCAAGGGCCTTCAGTCCTTGGCCCGCAGCGGCGCGAATCCCTTCCTTCCCGGCGAGATCGTCGCGGCCCTCCACCATCTCCTCGCGGAGCTGCAGCGCAGCCACGAGGGCAAGCTTCAGCCCCAGGAGTGAGGTTCACCATGAGCGCTACCATGACCCCCAATGTGAACACTCCGGGCGACTTCCAGGCCAAGGACTACAAGAGCGACCTGAAGCCCATCTGGTGCCCAGGGTGCGGTGACTATTCCGTGGTGCAGGGCATCTATCGCGCCCTGGCCGCCATCGGCCGCCCGCCCCACGAGATCGCCTTCATCTCCGGCATCGGCTGCTCCAGCCGCATTCCCGGCTACACCACGGCCTACGGCTTCAACACCGTCCACGGCCGCGCCCTGCCCATCGCCCAGGGCATCAAGCTGGCCAACCCCGACCTGCTCGTGCTGGCGGCCGGCGGCGACGGGGACGGCTTCTCCATCGGCGGCGGGCACATCGCCCACCTGATCCGCCGCAACATCGACATCACCTACATCGTGATGGACAACCAGATCTACGGCCTCACCAAGGGCCAGCTTTCGCCCACCTCGCAGAAGGGCCGCACCACCTGCACCTCGCCCCACGGGAGCCTCGAGAACCCCGTCAATCCGCTGCTCTATGTGCTGGCCTACGGCGCCGGCTTCGTGGCCCAGGCCTCGCCCACGGACCTGGTGGGCATGGCGGCCATCATCGAGGAGGCCATCCGCTACCCCGGCTTCGCCTTCGTGAACATCCAGTCCCCCTGTGTCACCTACGGCGAGGAGGCCCAGCAGATCAAGGGCCTCAAGGCCATCAGCGAGACCCTTGAGAGCCTGGGGCACGATCCGTCGGACCGGCTGGCGGCCATGAACCTGGCCCAGAACTATGGCACCAAGCTGAACCTCGGTGTGTTCTACCGGAACCCCGAGCCTGCGCCGACCTACGACGGTCTGGTCCGGGAGCGCCAGGCCCAGCTCTCCCAGGGCGCCCCGTCGAAGGAGCGTATCCTGGACCTCTTCATCAAGAAGTGACGGGAGCCCCAGCATGGCAACGCGAGGAATCGATTTTTCCAGCCTGAGTCTGGTGAATGCGCTCGATCTGGCTGTCCTGATCGAGGAAGAGGCCCAGGAGCGGTACGAGGAGTTCGCGGCCCAGATGGAGCAGCACCGCACGCCGGAGGCGGCTGCGTTCTTCCGCCTCATGGCCGCCAATGAGGCCAAGCATGGCGAGGAACTGGCCGCCCGCCGGCGAAAGCTCTTCGGCGACGCGCCCCGGATGGCCACCCGGGCCATGATCTTCGATGTGGAGGCGCCGGACTACGACGCCGCCCGCGCCTTCATGAGCCCCCGCCAGGCGATGAAGGCCGCCCTGGCTTCCGAGGTGAAGGCCCATGCCTTCTTCGTCGCGGCCCTTCCCTCCATCGAGGATGACGGCGTGCGGGCCCTCTTCACGGAACTGCGCGACGAGGAGACCCACCACCAGAACCTCGTGAAGGCCGAACTGGCGAAGCTCCCGCCGGACAGCGGCCTGTCCGACGAGGACTTCGTCGACGAACCGGCGCCTCAGTAGTTTCGGGGTTCCAGCCACAGCTCCTTCAGCACCACGGCCGCCAGCGTCACGAAGGCGAGGGCCATCGCGCCCATCGCCAGCCAGGGCAGGGCCATTCCGGAGGCCCACGGGGCCCCGGGATGGCCCTGCCGCAACCACCACTGGGCGGCATCCAAGGCCACAATCGCCGCGCAGAAGCCCATGAGAAGGCGGCGCCCCCGCCAGGCCGTCCGCCGCAGGTAGCCGAAGGCTGCGATGAGGAAAAGCAGGGGGAACACGATCAGGTGGAGCGCCCGGGCTCCGATGAGCGCGAAGAGGCCGCTCGAGACCGTCTCCACGGCCAGGGGACGCAGGTCCTCATAGCCGGTGATCGGGGGGAACTGGGCCCCCGGGCTGTGGCAGGCGCTGCATTTGTTGGCCACGATGACCTCCACGGGGGCGAAGCTCTCCCGCGTGGCGCCGCCCTGTACCCAGATCCGGACGGTCTCGGTTTCGGCCGGGGTCACATTGGGGGCCATGACGCCCTCCAGGACCGCCACCAGGCGCGACTTGGCGGCTGGCGGCGGAGCCGATGCGCGGGCCCGCTCCTGACGGAGGGCGAAAGCCAGGCCGCTGGCGAGGAGGGCCGCCAGGGCGAGGATCACGAAGGTGGCGAAGGCGCGTTCGGAAGAGGACTGGTCTCGGAGGCTCATCGGTCCATGGTACCGATCCCGGGGAATCAGTCGATGGGGACGGTGCCGGTGGCCCGACTCCGGCGCATGAGGAAGAGGAGCGGCATGAGGACGAAGCAGAGCACCCCCATGAACCAGAAGGTGTCGGCGAAGGCCATCATGCTCGATTGCTTGACCACGGTGCCGTAGGCGGCGCCCTGGGCCATGTGGGCGGCATCGGCGGGGGAGAGGCCGCCGCGCAGGATTCCCAGCTGGGTGGCCCGGTCGAGGAGGCCCTGGTAGGCCGGGTCACCCGGGGACAGGTGGCCGACGAGGTTGGCCTGATGGACCTGGGCCCGGCGGGCCAGCATGGTGGTGGCGAGGGCGATGCCCGTGCTGCCGCCGATGTTGCGGACCAGGTTCATGAGCCCCGCGGCGTAGGCGGTCTTCTCATGGGGGATGTGCTGGAAGGCCGAGACATTGATGGGGATGAAGAGGAAGGCGAAGCCGATGCTCTGCACCACCCGGGAGGTCATGGCCGTCTGGAAGTCCACCTGCAGGTTGAAGCCGGACATCTGGATGAGACCCAGGCCGCAGGTGAAGAACCCGAAGGCGATGAGCCAGCGGGTATCCACCCTCTTCAGCAGCATGGCCACCACCGGCATCATCAGCAGGATGGCCAGGCCCCCGGGACTCAGCACCCACCCGCTCAGCAGGGCCGTGTAGCCCAGCAGCGTCTGGAGGAAGATGGGCAGCAGCGCCAGGCTGCCGTAGAGCACGAAACCCAGGACGAAGAGCATGACGATCGACACGGCGAAGGTCCGATCCTTCAGCAGCCTGAGGTCCACGATGGGCCGTTCCTTCCCGAGTTCGTAGAGGACGGCGAAGACCAGGGCCACCACCGCGACAATGGCGAAGAAGACGATGAAGCCCGAGCTGAACCAGTCCTTGCGCTGACCTTCGTCCAGCACGATCTCCAGGGAGGCGAGGCCCAGCGTGAGGATGCCGATGCCCAGGTAATCGAAGCGGGCGCCCTCCTTGAGGGAGATGCGGTGGAAGGTCGGCGGATCCTGGACCAGGGCACTGGTGAGCGAGAAGGACAGGAAACCCACCGGGATGTTGATGAGGAAGATCCAGTGCCAGCTGAAGTTGTCTGTGATCCAACCGCCGAGCACTGGGCCGATGATGGGGGCCAGCACCACGCCCATGCCATAGACCGCCATGGCCGCGCCGCGCTTCTCGTGCGGGAAGGTCTCCACCAGGATGGCCTGGGAGATGGGCTGGAGCCCGCCGCCGCCCAGGCCCTGGAGCACGCGGAAGAAGATCAGCCAACCGAGTGAAGGCGCGATGCCGCAGAGCAGCGAGGCCACCGTGAAGACGCTCACGCAGGTGAGGTAGAAGCGCTTGCGGCCCATGAGGCTCGAAAAATAGCCGCCCAGGGGCAGCACCACGGCGTTGGCCACCAGGTACGAGGTCAGCACCCAGGTGGTCTCTTCCACCGTGGCCGAGAGGTCCCCCGCGATGTGCGGCAGGGCCACATTCGCCACGCTGGTGTCGAGAACTTCCATGAAGGTCGCGATCATCACCGTGAGCGCGATGACCCAGGGGTTGATGGCGCGGTGGGAGGAGGTCACTTCACGATCACCGTGGCTTCGACATTCATGCCGGGGCGCAGGATGACCTTCTGGGCTTCAGCCTCGTCGATGCGGATCTTCACGGGGATGCGCTGGACGACCTTCACGAAGTTGCCCACGGCATTCTCGGGAGGCAGCAGGCTCATGCGCGAGCCGGTGGAGCCCGCGATCGAGTCCACGCGGCCCTTGAGTACCGCGCCGTTCATGTCCACCTTGACCTCAGCCTCCTGGCCGGGCTTCATGCGGGCGAGCTGGGTCTCCTTGAAGTTGGCCGTGATCCAGGTCTGGTGCAGGGGGATCAGCGTCAGCAGGCCCTGGCCCGGCTGGATGGTCTGTCCGGCCTCCACGAACTTGCGGGTGACGACGCCGTCCACGGGCGCCAGGATGCGCGTGTAGCCGAGCTGCAGCTCGAGCCCTTCCTGGCTGGCGCGGGCCTGGTCCACCTGGGCCTGGGCCGAGGCCAGGCGGGCCTCGGCGGCGCCCACGGCCACCTTGCGGATGTCCGCTTCGCGCTGGAGCGAGCTCAGGCGCTGCTGGGAGGCGCGCCACTCGCTGTCGGCCACCTCGGCCTGGGTGCGGAAGCCGTCGTACTGGAGCGCGGAGATCTCTTCCCGTTCCGCCAGGGGCTTCATGCGCTGGAGGTCGGTCCTGGCCTTGTCCAGGCTGGCCTTCTTGGAATCGAGGGTGGCTTTGGCCGTCTCCAGGTCCGAGCTGCGAGCCTGCTGGAAGGCCACCCGGGCGCGTTCCAGGTCGGCCCTGGCCCCTTCGACCTGGGCCCGGGCCTGGGCCTGGGCGGCCCTCGCCTGATCCAATCGGGCCTGGATGTCGCGAGGGTCCATGGCCACCAGCGGATCCCCGGCCTTCACGGCCTGGTTGTCTTCCACGAGCACCTTGTCGACGGTGCCGTAGACGCGGCAGGAGACGGGCACGAGGTGGCCGTCCACCTGGGCATCGTCGGTGCTCATGCGGTTGCGGGAGTAGAACCACAGGCCGCCGCCGATGAGGAGGGCGATGGGCGTTCCGATGAGCAGCGCCCTCATGGCCTTGGCGCCACTGGCGGGTTCTTCGGCAGGAGCCGTCGAGGCGGAAACTTCTTGATTCATGGGGGGCTCCATCAGCGGGCGAAGAGGGATTCGAGCTGGCCCGTGGCCCGGGCCAGGTCCGCGCGGGACTGGTTCAGCCGGTAGAGGGCGCTGATCTGGTTTTCATTGGCGCGGGCCAGTTCATCCTGGGCGTTGATCACTTCGATGTTGTTGCTGACGCCGGCCTCGAAGCGGTGGCGGGCCTGGGTGAGGGCCTCCGTCGAGAGGGTCACGGCCAGACCTGCCACCTCCACCTCGTGGGCGGCAGCCTCCAGCTCGGCCCGGGCCACCTGGATCTCGAAGCCGACCTGGGCGCGGACATCCCGCCGCGCCTCTTGGATGCGGACCTGTTCGGAACGGGCGCGGGAGATGTGGGAGGAGACGAGACCTCCGGTGAACAGAGGGACGCGGAGCCCCAGCGAGACCTGGTAGGTGGTGGCCCAGGGCTGGGACTGGAGGCCAGTGGAGCTGTAGGCGCCGGTGGCGACGAGGGTGGGCAGGCGGAGGCCCTGGGCGGCCTGGCGGAGGTTCTCGGCCGCCTTCTCGCGGGCGTCGAGGGCGGCGAGCTCAGGACGCAGGCCGAGACCCGCCTGGTAGGCCTCCTGGAAGCTGCCTCCGGGCAGTGCCGGGGCCACGAGGGTGTCCGTCAGGTCGAGGCGGGTGCCGGGTTCCAAGTCCAGCAGGCGGCCCAGGCCCGCGAGGGCTGTGAACTGCTGGGTCTGGGCCTGGATGAGGCGCTGGCGCTCGGTTTGCAGCTGCACCTGGGAACGCAGCGTGTCGAGCTTGGTGCCCACACCCTGCTTCTGCTGGCTCTCCGCCAGCTTGGCCAGGGCCTCGGCCAGGTCTACCCGCGACTCGCCGGCCTGCACGGAGGCCGCGGCCCGAAGGGCGCGCAGGTACTGGCCCACCACCAGGGCGGTGATTTCCTCCCGCACCGCTCGGCCCTGGGCCCGGGCCGAGGTCTCCGCATGCTGGGAGGCCCGCCACTTCTTCCAGAGGCTCAGGTCGAACAGGGAAACCTGGGCTTCGACGCCCACCTGGCCCCAGTTGAAGGGGCCCACCACTTCGGGGCCGTGCGGGGTGGGGATGCCGATGAAGGCATCCAGGTTGTTCTTGGCCCGCTGGCCAGTGGCCTGGGCGGCCACGGTGGGCATGAGGGCCGCGGCGGCAGCCCGGCGGTCATCCCCGCTTTCGGCGATGGCCAGCAGGGACTGCTGCACCCGCGGATTCTGTTCAAGGGCCTTTCGGATGGCCTGGGACAAGGTGAGCTGCAGGGCGTTGGCGGGGCTGGCGACCGGCCCGGCGACGGACGCGGCAGGCGGAACCTGGGCCCAGGCCAGGCTGGGCGTCGCCAAGGCCAGGAGGAGCAGGGAGCCTCGCCCGAGGGCAGGGGCGGTGATGCGGGACATGGAGACCTCCACCGGTCGCGAAGAGTGGGCTGGACGGCTCATGCGGGCTGTCCGCTGTTGGCGCGCATCCGGTTCAGGAAGCCCTTGAACAGATCCAGCTCTTCCCGCGTGAAGCCCTTGAGGTGCGTGTTCAGCACCTTGATGGCCACCGGCGGGAGATGGGGGACCAGGTTCTGGCCCGCCTCCGTGAGTTCCAGGTGGCTGATCCGGCGGTCGAGGCTGCTCTTGACCCGGCGGATCAGGCCCTTCTCCTCCAGGCGGTCGATCATGCGCGTCATGGAGCCGGGGTCGTACCGGCTGAAGCGGCAGAGCTCGGCGGCCGTGGAGGCGCACCCCTTGGCGATGCGCATGAGGATCACCCACTGCGCTCCGCTGATGCCCAGGTCGGCCAGTTCTTCATCAAAGGCCGCCAGCAGCCGCCCGGAGACATCGGCGATCAGGCGGCCGAGGCTCTCTTCCGCCTGGTAGTTCTCGGGGGTGTACAGCGGCTCGGTCCCCGATGGATCGATGGTCATGAGCAGGCCCTTATTTGGTGTCTAAGCAATAACTGCCAAGGCAACAATGTAAAAACCTTTCCGCCACCTGTCAACTTGAACCTGGTGGGGATGGGGCGGGACGGCTCTGACCGGATTCGGACCGGGCCCTGGGCGCAGGTCCGCCACGAACTTCCGGCCCGTTCCCGTCATCCTGATTCCGGGGCGGATGTCCGCCGCACCCACCTGCGGGTTTCGCCGCTGATGGAACCAGGACGCCAACCCCGCTCCGGAGCCCTGATGACTCGCGCCGCCCTGCTCTTTGCCGCCCTCATGCTGCCCGCCCATTCCCAGGCGGTGGCCCAGGCGCCGGCCCAGGTGGTGGCTGCGGCGCCGGATCGGCTGATCGGCTTTCCGGGTTTCAACGGCTTCCCCCTGAAGGGGAGCGTGAAGACGGGCGGCGCTCATCCCTATTTCGCGGTGATGGTGGCGGGCTCGGGTCCCACGGACCGGGACTGGTCGAACCCGCTGATTCCGGTGCCCAGCCACGGGGGCCGGGATATCGCCGCCTGGCTGCAGGCCCAGGGCCTCGGCTCCTTGCGCTTCGACAAGCGGTTCATCGGGTCGAAGGACCCCAAGCTCGACATCTCCCTGGATGCCCAGCTGGGCGACATCAAGGCGGCGATGAAGGCGGCCCGGGCGCTGCCGGAGGCCAAGGGGAAGAAGCTGCTGCTCGTCGGGCACAGCGAGGGGGCCCTGCTTTCTCTGCTGGCGGCGGGCGAGGCCGAGGCCGCGCTGCTGCTGGCCATGCCGGGACTCAGCATGGGCAAGGTCATCCTGGCCCAGGTGAAGGGGCAACTGGACACCGCCGGCGCTCCGGCCGAGGTGTCCGCGCTGAACATGGCCTACCTTGAGGCGGTGCTTGACGCCATCCGCAAGACCCAGGACCTGCCGGAGCCGGGGAAGGGCGTGGCGCCCGGCCTCGTGGGTCTGGCGAAGGGCCTCGCGCGCCCCGAAAGCCGCGGGTTTGTCCGCGACCTCCTGGACCTGGATCCCTGGGGGGCGGCGCAGCGCCTCGCCGTGCCCTTTGCGGTGGTGTGGGGTGATCGGGACATCCAGACCTGGAAGCCCGATGGGCTGCCCACCGACTTCAAGGGCGTGGTGATCCAGATCCCCGAAGCCAACCACCTGTTCAAGCGAGAGACCCGTCCCAGGGCTGGCCTCTCAGGCCCTGCCGCCGCCACCACCTATGGAGACGCCACGCCCATGGCGGATCTGACCCCGTTGGCAGCCTGGCTGAAGAACCTGAAGTAGCGTTCCCCCGGCTAGGTAGACTGTCCCTTCATCCATCTGGAGGTTCCATGTTCCGCCTCGACGGCAAGATCGCCCTCGTCACCGGTGCCAGCCAGGGCATCGGCGAAGCCATCGCGAAGCGCCTCGCGGCCCAGGGCGCCACGGTGGTCTGTGCGGCCCGCACGCTGAGCAAGCTCCAGGCCGTGGCGGATGCCATCACCGCGGCGGGCGGGAAGGCGGATGTCATCGCGGCGGACCTGGGCGACGGTGCCTCCGTGAAGGCCGCCGTGGCGACGACCATCGAGCGCCACGGCGCCCTCCACATCCTGGTGAACAACGCCGGCATCACCCGCGACAAGCTGCTCATCCAGATGAAGGAGGAGGACTGGGACGCGGTGATCGACACCAACCTCAAGGGCGCCTGGACGGCCATCCAGGCGGCCACCAAGCCCATGATGAAGCAGCGCTGGGGGCGCATCATCAACATCGCCTCCGTGGTGGGCCAGATGGGCAACCCGGGCCAGGCGAACTATGTGGCCGCCAAGGCTGGTCTCATCGGCCTCACCAAGTCCGTGGCACGCGAGCTGGCCAGCCGGAATGTCACCGCCAACGCTGTGACGCCCGGCTACATCGAGACCGCCATGACTGCGGGCCTGCCCGAGGATGTGAAGGCCGAGTTCACCAAGCAGATCCCCCTGGGCCGCATGGGCACGGGCGAAGACATCGCCGCCAGCGTGGCCTTCCTCGCCAGCGACGAGGCCAGCTACATCACCGGCCAGGTGCTGAGCGTCAATGGGGGCCTGTACATGTAGGACCGTGCGGCGGCCCGCGCGCCCTCAGGCCTGCTTCGCCAGCACGGCCAGGACGGTTTGCTCGAGGGCGCGGAGGGTGTAGGGCTTCTGGAGGAACGCGGCCAGGCCGCGCCCCAGGAAATCCTGGATGGATTCCTGCTCGTTGTAGCCGCTGCTGAGGATCACCGGCAGGTTGGGCCGGAGGCGGCGGATGGCCTGGAAGGCCTCGCGCCCATCCATGTGGGGCATGGTGAGATCCATGAGGACCACATCCACCCGTTCGCCTTCCCGCTGCACCACCTCCACCGCCTGGCGGCCATCCTCCGCCGTGAGGACCGACAAGCCGAGAGACTCGAGCACGGCCGCGGCGGCCTCCCGGATCATCTCTTCGTCGTCCACGAGCAGCACGGTGGATTTGCGGGCCAGGGCAGGGGCCACGGCCTGAGGCGTTTCTTCCACACGCTGGGTGTCGGTGACGGGAAACAGCAGCTTGAAGGTGGTGCCCCGGCCAGGCTCGCTGTAGATGCGCATGCCCGCGTGGTGACCCTTGAGGATACCCATGGTGGCGGAGAGACCGAGACCCCGCCCCGTCACCTTGGTGGTGAAGAAGGGCTCGAAGATGCGGGCCTGGACTTCGGGGGACATGCCGCAGCCCGTGTCGCTCACTTCCAGGGTGGCGTAGGTCCCCGGGGCGAGTTCCTGCCCCTGGAACACCTGCTCCAGGTAGGCGCGGTCCACCTTCAGGGCGGCCGTGGTGAGCCGGATGGTGCCTTCGGCCTCGCCGATGGCATCCGCGGCATTGGTCACCAGGTTCATGATGATCTGCTGGATCTGCGCAGCGTCCGCCTCCACCAGGGGCATGGACGGGGCGAGCTGGAAGCGGAGGGCGATCTTCTTGGGGATGGAGACCTCCAGCAGGTGCGTCACCTCCTGGACGACATGGTTCAGGTCGTAGGGCCGGACCACGAACCGCCCCTTGCCTGAATAGGCCAGCATCTGGCGGGTCAGGTCCGCGGCACGGTGGATGATGCGCTCCAGGCTCTCCAGGTGGGGCAGGGCGGGGGATTCGGGGGCCAGCTTCATCTGGGCCACATTCATGTGCCCCAGCATGGCCGTGAGGAGGTTGTTGAAGTCGTGGGCGATGCCGCCAGCGAGGACGCCCAGGCTCTCCAGCTTCTGGGCATGCTGCATCTGGCGCTCGAGCAGGGCACGGGCGCCTTCGGTGTTGCGGCGCTCCAACTCGGCGGAGGCGCGGGCCGAAAAGATCCGCAGGAGGGAGGTGACTTCCACCGGCGAGGCGAGCGGCTGCCGGTGGAGCACCGCCAGTACGCCCAGGGCCTGGCCTTGGGAATCCACCAGGGGAGCGCCCACATAACTTTGGGCCCGCATGTCGTGGAGCAGCGGGCAGCGGGGGAAGGCCTCCTGGACGCCGCTGGCGATCACGCAAAGCTCGCCCCGGGCCGCCCGTTCGCAGGGGGTGCCGGACTGATCGTAGGTGAAATTCTCGGCGGGGCCCCCTTCCGCAAACACCGCCAGGGTCCGCATCCGGGAGGCGCCATTTTCATGAATGCTCTCTCCGATGAAGGCCACATCTGCCGCCGTGGCCTGCGCCAGATGCTTGACCAGCTCCTGGAGGAAGGATTCCCCTGTGGCGACGGAGACCCCACTGGCCACATGGAAGATCTGCTCCTCCGCCCGTCGGCGCTGGGCCAGTTCCCGCTCGAGGCCCGCATTCAGCGCGCGGATCTCCGCCGTGGCCACCCGCACCTGCCGGCGGAAGACGAAGGCGATGGCGGTGGCGAGGGCCAGGAGACCGAGGATGGTCAGACCCGCGCGCCGGGCCCAGGGGGGAAGCCCGCCCTTCTCCTGGGGCGTCAGCCATCGGTTGATGGCCCCGTGATAGCCCGAATCGGGCCGGGTCCGGCCCTCGCTCAGGTAGGCGTCGAGGGCCCGCAGCAGGTCGGGGTTCCGGCCCTTCGCCACCGCGAAGTAGATGTCGAAGGGGCTGAAGACCACGGGCGTGCGCTCGACCTTGAACCGGGCTTCCTGGGAGTAGCCGAAGGTGCTGGAGGTCACGCCGCCGTCCACCTGACCTTCGGCCACGGCGCCCAGCACCTCCCCGAAGCTGCCGTACTCGCGGAAGGCGCAGGTCAGGTTGAAGCGGCTGCACAGCTCTCGGAAGTGTTCGCCATTCACATCGCCGCGCATCAGCGCGATCCGGCGGTCACGCACATCCAGGATCGTGTGGATCCCCGCGCGGGGATGGGCGTACAGGATGCTCCAGACCGTGAAGGAGGGCGTCCTGCCGTAGTCGAGGTAGGCCTCCCGTTCCGCTGTGTAGCCCACGCTGGTGAGCAGGTCCACCTCGCCGGACCGGGCCCGGTCGAGCCCCTCCTGCCAGGTGCCCGGGATGAAGCGCAGGTCCCAGCCCTCCCGCTCAGCCACTTCCTTCAGCATGTCCACATAGAAACCCTGGGCCTGGCCTCCGGCTTCCATGGAGATGGCCGGCACATGGGGGAATACCGCGACTTTGACCGTGCGGCGGGGGGCCGCCAGCAGGCCGACGGCACCCAGGGCGACCAGGAGGAGGGTCACCAAGCGGTTCATGAATGGAAAGGGTGGAAAAGGGATTCGAGACATGGTCCTGCCCAGAACCCTATCGACGCGAGGCCCGACCCGTTTGAACTTTGGGTCAGTCCAGCGTGGCGCGCCGTTCGCCATCCTGCCATCGGAGGCGGAGGGCGGCTCCAGAAGGGAGGGTGGCGGCCGTCGTCACGGGCCGGCCTTCGGGATCGAGGGCCAGTACGAATCCCCGCTGAAGCGGGCCCGCCGGGTCCAGGCCGTGCAGGCGCTCGGCGAGCACGGCCAGGCGGTGGTCCCGGCGTTGCAGGCCGCGCTGGATCGCCGGGGCGAGGCGGCGCTGGGCCTCCCGGACGCGGGGCAGATCCGCCTCCCGGGCGGCGCGGGCGGCGGCGTGCCGCAGGCGCTGGCGCAGCAGGGACAGGCGCGACCCGGCCGCATCCACCCCCCGGCTGGGGTGGGCCAGGGCCAGCCGCTGACCCAGGGCAGCCAGGCGGACTCCCGGCCCTGCCAGCGGTTCCGCCCGCTGGAGACCGTGATCAACCAGCAGGTTCAGCGTGGTCTCCAGGCCCCGCAGGCGCCAGGCGGCCTTGGCGGCCAGGGCCTCGGTCCGGCGCCGCAGCTCCGCCCTCAGGGCCGCGCGATCCGGCGTGGCCAGCTCCGCAGCCTGACTGGGCGTGGCCGCGCGGCGATCCGCGGCGAGGTCCACCAGCGTGGTGTCGATCTCGTGCCCCACGCCGGTGATGACGGGGATCTGGCACACGGCCACCGCGCGCACCAGGGCCGGGTCGTTGAAGGCCCAGAGATCCTCGAGGCTGCCGCCGCCCCGCACCAGCAGCACGGCCTCGCAACCCCAGTGGGGATCCTGGATTTCCTGCAGGGCCAATAGGGTTTCCGGCACGCAGCGCTCGCCCTGGGCGGCCGCGGGGGCGATGAGGATGTCGATCGCAGGGGCGCGGCGGGCCATGACCTCCAGCACATCGCGCAGGGCTGCGCCGCCCAGGGCCGCCACCACGCCCAGCTTCCGGGGGAACCGGGGCAGGGGGCGCTTGGGGCGGTCGAAGAGTCCCTGGGCGCGGAGGTCCGCCTCCAGCGCCCGCAGCCGCGCCTGCAGGTCGCCCGCGCCCGCGGGCTCGCAGTGGGTGACGGCCAGGGTGATCGTGCCCCCGGCCACATAGAGGTTGAGGCTGCCCTTGAGCACCACCCGCTGCCCATCCGCCGGCTTGTGCTGGAGAAAGCGCTGCTGCCCGGCCCAGACCGCGCAGGACAGCGCCGCGCCTTCTTCTTTCAGCGTGAAATACCAGTGCTTCCCCGAGCCCCGGAAGTTCGACACCTCGCCCACGACGCAGACCGCGGCGAAAGCCGGTTCCAGCCGGGTCTTCACCTGTTCCAGCAGGCGCTTGACGGAAAGGGGGGCGAGGTCGTTCATGGCTTGCGGAACCGTCCGAGGCCCACCGTGAGCCCGGCGAAGAGGGTGTAGCGCGGGGCTCCGTGGGAGAGCCCCATGTCCACGCCGCCATCCAGCACCAGCCGCTTGGACACCTTGTAGGCGATGGCCCAGAGGTTGGAGACGATTCGCCCGTTCTGCGGCGTGGACTGGAGGGAGTACAGCTCGCCGGTGAGGGACCAGGTCTCGCCGAGGTTCCGAGTGATGGAGACGGTGCCTGCCGCCTGGGCCGCCCTTCCTCCGGCCGGTCCCTCGGCTTGGTCCGAGGGCTGGCCGATCCAGGACTCCAGCAGGTTCACATCGATGTGGTAGTTCCCCGCGTCGCGGCTGAACAGCAGCGTGAGCGTGTCGATGGGTGCGCCGTTGCCGAGCCCTTGGGAGGCCGGGGCCGTGGGGAAGGTGTGCGCCACCTGGATGGCCTGGTCCGTTCCGAACAGCCCGTCGTGCAGGTAGCACCATTGCGCGGCCAGGTTGAAGTCACCGAAGCCCCTGGCCGCGAGCGCACCCGAGGGTTCCAGGCGCAGGTAGCCCGGGCAGGAGAGGCGGAGTTCCACATCCTTGGCCAGACCCAGCTTCAGGAGGGTGGGAGTGCCGAAGCTGGGGCCGTCCTCGCGCAGGTGGCTCTGCTGCAGACCCCACTCCAGCTCCGCCAGCCCCGGCTGAGTCGTGAGGGCGGGATTGGCGAAGGTGGGCCGGTTGGGGTTCACCTCGATGGGCGGCGGTTCCTCCGCCCTGAGGGCAGGCGCCAGTGCCAGGGACAGCGCCAGGGACAGGGCCAGGGACAGGGACAGGGCCAGGGACAGGGCGGGGAGGCTGGTTTGGGGGACCTTCATGGCCTTCCAGGCTAGCGGATCTGCCAAGCGGGGATGGGGAAGCCGCAACGGAATCCGATGAGGCGGAAATTTTGCCTCGTCATACAATGCTCGGGTCTTCCAACCTCCGAGGTGAACCGATGTCCGGACGACCCTTCCTTCTTTCCAGGCTGGCCCTGGCCTTGGCCTTGGCAGGCACGGCCTCGGCGCAGACCAAGCTGCTGCGCTTCCCCGACATCCATGGGGACAAGGTGGTGTTCACGCACGGCGGCGACCTCTGGAGTGCCCCGGCCACGGGCGGCACGGCCACGCGGCTCACGGCCCATCCGGGGCTGGAGGTGTTCGCGAAGTTCAGCCCCGACGGCAAGTGGCTCGCCTTCACGGGCCAGTACGACGGCGACGAGCAGGTCTATGTCATTCCCAGCGGTGGCGGCATTCCGCGCCAGCTGACCTTCGATCCTGCCGCCGGTCCGCTGCCGCCGCGGGGCGGCTACGACCACCAGGTGGTGGGGTGGACGCCGGACGGCTCCAGCGTGCTGTTCCGCGCCTCCAGCGATGCCGATGGCGTCCTGAGCCGCACGGCGCTCTACACCGTGCCCCTGGGCGGCGGGCTGGCGAAGAAGCTGCCCATGCCGACCGCGGGGCCCGGCTCCTTCTCGCCGGACGGCAAGCGCATCGCCTACGCGCCGATGTTCCGCGACTTCCGCCATTGGAAGCGCTACCAGGGCGGCTGGGCGCAGGATCTCTATGTCTTCGATCTGGCCACGAACGCGCAGAAGAAGATCGCCGCCAGCCCGCGCACCGAGCGCGATCCCATGTGGATTGGCGACAAGGTCTACTTCGCGTCGGATCGCGACGGGACGCTGAACCTCTACGCGGTGGATCCGGCCACGGACGCGCTGAAGCAGCTGACCTTCCAGAAGACCTGGGATGTCCGCTGGCCGTCCAGCGACCACCAGTCGCGCATCGTCTATGAGCAGAACGGCGAACTGCGCGTGTTCAATGTGCAGGACGGCAGCGACCGCGGGATCTCCATCGCCGTGCCGACCGATGGCGGCGCCTCGCGGCCCTCGCGCATCAGCGCCGAACGCAACATCGAGGGCTTCGCGCTGTCACCCAAGGGCGAACGGGCCCTCTTCGTGGCCCGCGGCGATGTGTTCACGGTGCCCGTCGAGAAGGGCCCCGTGCGCAACCTCACCAACAGCTCCGGCGCCCACGACAAGCATGCCCGCTGGTCGCCGGACGGCAAGAAGATCGCGTTCATCTCGGACCTGAGCGGCGAAGACCAGCTCTACCTGGTGGATCAGGGCGGCAAGGGCAAGCCCGAGGCCCTCACCTCCGGGCTGGCGGGGATGCTGAACGCGCCCGTCTGGTCGCCCACGGGGAAGCAGCTCGCCTTCACCGACAAAGATGGCGTGGTCTATGTGGTGGGCATAGCGGACCGCAAGCTGGTCAAGGCCGCGAAGGATCCCCTCGCCCGGGTGGGCGACCTGGCCTGGTCGGCGGACGGCCAGTTCCTGGCCTTCTCCCTGGCGAACCTGAATGGCACCCGCAGCCTCCATGTGTGGAGCCAGGCGGACCAGCAGCTGCATCGGGCCACCGGCGACCTGTTCCCCGTCACCGATCCCGCCTGGGATCCGGACGGCAAGTATCTCTATGCCCTCAGCCGCCGGGACTACGCGCCGCAGATCAGCAACCTCGAGTTCGACTATGCGGGCAACCGCAATGTGGATGTGGTGGCCTACGCCCTCCGCAAGGACACGGCCCATCCCTTCCCGCCCGAAAGCGATGAAGTGGGGGGGGCGCCCGAGAAGAAGGAAGACGGCGAGAAGAAGGCTGACAAGCCTGCGGAGGGCGCCAAGGCCCCTGCGGCGCCTGCGTCCGTCCGCATCGACTGGGATGGCTTCGAACAGCGGGGCGTCCGCGTGCCCGTGCCCGCCGACAACCTGGGCGGGCTGGAGGCCGTGAAGGGCTACCTGCTCTACAGCAAGTCCGCGCCCTTCGTGTACGGCGAAGCCAACGGTCGCCGGAATGCGGGCAGCAGCCTCTGGATCTTCGACCTGAAGAAGCGTCAGGAGAGCGAGCTGCTGCCGGAAGTCCAGGGCTGGACCCTCAGCCAGGATGGAAGCAAGGTCCTGGCCCGGGCTGGGCAGGGACCCGCGGCTTCCTACCAGCTCCTCGACGCCAAGCCGAAGGCTACTGAAAAGAAGATGGTCTCCACGAAGGAGCTCTTCGTGGACCGCATCCCCGCCGAGGAATGGCGCGAGGTCTATGACGAGACCTGGCGCCGTTTCCGGGACTTCTTCTATGTGAAGAACATGCACGGCTACGACTGGAAGGCCCTGCGCGAGCAGTACCGTCCCTGGCTCCAGCATGTGACGCACCGTTCGGACCTGACCTATGTGCTGACGGAGCTCATCTCGGAACTGAATATCGGCCACACCTACACCGAGGGCGGGGACCAGTTCCTGCCCGAACGGGCCAAGGTGGGCCTGCCGGGCGCCCGCCTCGAGTTGGATGCCGCCGCCGGCCGCTACCGCCTCGCCCACATCTACCGCGGCCACAACGAGGAGCCCAAGTACCGCAGCCCGCTGACGGAACCGGGCGTGGATGCCCGCGAAGGGGACTACATCCTGGCCATCGACGGCGTGGAATTGAAGGCGGACGACAACCCCTACCGCCTGCTCCGCAACAAGACCTTCACGGTGACGCTCACGCTCAACGGCCAACCCGGTTTCGAGGGCGCCCGGCAGGTCACCTACCAGCCCATCCAGAGCGATGCCAGCCTGCGCTACCTGGACTTCGTGCTGCGCTCGAAAGAGGCCGTGGACAAACTCAGCGGCGGGAAGGTGGGCTACCTCCACATTCCCGACATGGGCGGCCCCGGGCTCTATGAGTTCATCAAGTGGTACTACCCCCAGATCCGCAAGGAGGGCCTGGTGGTGGATGTCCGCGCCAACGGCGGCGGCAACATCAGCCAGATGATCCTCGAGCGTTTGGGCAAGAAGTTGCTGGGCACCCGGTTCGGCTATGCGGGCGAGCACCCCACCACCTACCCGGGCACCGTGTTCCACGGCCCCATGGTGGCGCTCACCAGCGAGACCAGCGCCAGCGACGGCGACATCTTCCCCTACCACTTCCGGTTCGCGGGGCTCGGCCCCCTCATCGGCAAGCGCACCTGGGGAGGCGTCGTGGGCGGTGGGAACAGCCCCCTGGTCGATGGCGGCAGCGTCTTCGTGCCCCAGTCGGGCACCAACGCGCCCACGGGCGAGTGGATCATCGAGGGCGAAGGCGTCACCCCCGACATCGAGGTGGAGAACGATCCTGCCTCGCTGCTGGCGGGCCATGACCGGCAGCTGGAGCGCGGCGTGCAGGAGGTCCTGAAGCGCATGGCCGAAAAGCCCATGACTCTGCCGAGGCGGCCCGCGGATCCGGTGAAAACAAAGTAGGCCTGATGGTCAGACCACAAGGAGTTGAACCGAAAAAATCCTAAGCTCAGACTGAAGAGACAGGGGCTCATGCCGGGAAGGCATGAGCCCTCGTTTTTTGAGGTTTTTTGGCTTGGTGGTCAGACCTTTGTCCGGTACCGTGTCAACAATCGATCCGGAGGTAGATTATGTTGCTCGGCGCCCTTGCGGCCACACTGCCGCTTATCGTTCTGCTCATCGGCATTCCGCTGCTGATGAAGCCCGCCGCCAAGGTGGCGCCCGTGGCGTGGCTGGTGACCGTGCTCACCGCCATCTTCGTCTTCCACTTCCCGGCGAAGACCACGCTGCTGGCGGCCCTGCAGGGCGGTCTCACGGGCATCTTCCCGATCATGTACATCCCCTTCGGCGCGCTGGTGGTCTACAACGTGCTGAAAGCCACGGGCTGGATGGACAAGATGCAGGGCGCCATGGCGAACCTCACGGTGGACCGCCGCGCCCAGGCTCTGCTCATCGCCTTCGGTTTTGGTGCCTTCCTCGAGGGCATCTGCGGCTTCGGCGCCCCGGTGGCCATTCCCGCCAGCATCCTCATCGGCCTCGGCTACAACCCCATGATGGCCGCCCTGGTCTGCCTCGTGGCCAACACGGGCCCCGTGCCCTTCGGCTCCCTCGCCATTCCCACGGTGACCCTGGCCAAGACCACGGGCCTGGATGTGATGAAGCTCTCCCAGATGACCGGTCGGTTCATGGCGCCGCTGGCCCTGATCATGGCGTTTGCCACGGTCTATGCCATGTCCAAGTCCAAGGGCCTGAAGGGCGCCATCGGCACCATCCTGGTGGCCGGCCTCAGCTTCTCCATCACCGAATTCCTGGTGTCCAACTACATCGGCGCGGACCTCACCTCCGTGCTGGCGGGCCTCGCCTGCCTGGTCGCCGTGGCCATCTACCTGAAGGTTCAGAAGCACGCCCAGCCCTGGCTGTTCGAGGGCGACGCCCCGGCGAACGACGCCCCCAAGGAATTCCACTTCAAGGAACTGTTCCTCTCCTGGCTGCCCTACCTGCTGCTGGCCGTGCTGGTCATCGCCGTGAACCTGCCCAAGACCAAGCCCCTCTTCAACGGCAGCGCCGCGGGCTGGAACTGGGTGCTCCTCAAGGCCCAGATCTACAACCCCGGCAAGCTCTACTCCTTCACCTGGCTGCAGAGCCCCGGCACCATCATGCTCATCGCCGGTCTCATCGCCTTCCCCTTCATGGGCATCAAATACTCGGTGATGGGCGAGCAGTTCGGCAAGACCTTCAAGCAGATGATCCCTTCCTTCATCGCGGTGGCCTGCATCCTGTCCATCGCCGAAGTGATGAACCTGGCCCTGCCCATCATCGACCCCAAGACCAAGCTGGCGGTGGTGGGCGACCTCGCCACCAAGCAGATCTCGATGGTGGCTACCATGGCCAACGGCATCGTCGCCTTGGTGAGCAAGCACATCTACCCGCTGCTGAGCCCGCTCTTCGGCACCATCGGCGTGTTCCTCACGGGCAGCAACACCTCCGCCAACGCCCTCTTCGGCAACCTGCAGAAGCTCACCGCCCAGGGCATGGGCCTCTCCGACATCCTCATGGCCTCCGCTGGCAGCGCGGGCGCCTCCGCCGGCAAGATGATCTCCCCCCAGAGCATCGTCATCGCCGCCACCGCGGTAGGCCTGGCCGGCAAGGAGGGTCTGATCATGCGGCAGACCATCAAGTACACGATCCCCTATGTGATTCTCCTGGGTCTCATGGTCTGGGGCTTTGCGTTCCTGTTCCCGGGCCTCGTCCCCTGATTTGACGAAACATGACCGCCAAGACGCGCGAGCGTCTTGGCGGTCGTTTTATCCCTGACTGCATTCGAGGTGGATTTCATGCGCATCATCGTGGCTCCGGATTCGTTCAAAGGCAGCCTCTCCGCCTTGGGAGTGGCTGAGGCGATGGAGCGCGGCATCCGGGCGGTGTTCCCGGAGGCGGACATTCTCAAGGTGCCCATTGCCGACGGAGGCGAAGGTACCGTCGAGGCCCTGGTGGCCGCCACTCATGGGCGCCTCCTGCATGCGACGGTGCGGGGGCCCCTGGGCGACCCCGTGCGCGCCCACTGGGGCATCTCCGGCGACGGCACCACGGCCTTTCTGGAGATGGCCGCGGCCTCGGGCCTGCCCCTGGTGCCGAAGGAGCGGCGGGATCCGAGGGTCACCAGCACCTTCGGGACCGGGGAACTGATGAAGGCCGCCCTGGACGCCGGTCTTCGGAAGCTCGTCATCGGCATCGGCGGCAGCGCCACCAATGATGGCGGCACGGGCATGGCCCGGGCCCTGGGCGCGCGCTTCCTGGATGCCGAGGGTCGCGACCTGCCCGAAGGCGGCGCGGCGCTGGCGCGCCTGGCCCGCATCGAGCTCTCGGGCCTGGATCCCCGCCTCGCGGAGGCTTCGGTCCTCGTGGCTTGCGATGTGGACAATCCGCTTTGCGGACCTCGGGGGGCCTCGGCCGTCTACGGACCCCAGAAAGGTGCCACGCCGGAGATGGTCGCCGAACTCGACGCGGCCCTGGGCGCCTTCGCCACGGTGGCCGCCGCGGCCACGGGGCGAGACATCGCCCTGCTGCCCGGGGCCGGCGCCGCCGGGGGCCTGGGCGCGGGCCTGCTCTTCTTCACCCCGGCCAGCCTCCGGCCCGGCGTATCCATCGTGCTGGAGACGACCCATTTCGAGACCCTGATCCAGGGCACGGACCTCGTCATCACCGGCGAAGGCCGCACGGACTTCCAGACGGCCATGGGCAAGGCGCCCGTGGGCGTGGCGGCGGTGGCCAAGCGCCATGGCGTGCCTGTGGTCTGCATCGCGGGCGGGCTGGGCGACGGCGCTGAAGAGGTGCTGGCCCGTGGCATCGATGCCCTGGCCTCCATCGTGCCCCAGCCCATGAGCCTGGAGGCCTGCATGGGGCAGGGCAGTTCCCTCGTGGAGACCGCCGTGGCGGGCGTCTGCCGGATGCTGCGCGTGGGCAGGTCGCTGGGCCGGTGAATACGGACGGTGTCTAGGCCGCCGGCAGCAGGGATCTAGGCCGTCGGTAGCAGGGCGTCCCGGACATGCTGGAGGAAGGCCTTTTCGGCGGATCCCAGGTGCCGCTCGGGATTCCAGACGAGATAAGTCGAGATCTGGATCTCGGGACCCTCCCAGGGCACGGCCACCAGCTGCCCGGTGCGGAGTTCCGCCTCCACGGCCATCCGGGGTAGGGGTGCGATGCCCAGGCCCACTTCCACGCAGCGCTTGATCGTTTCGACGCCCTGGAATTCAAGGAAGCGCCCCGGGTGCGCCCCGGCGTTGATCAGCTGCCGTTCGAATTGGTTGCGATAGCTGCAGCCGAGCGCCTTCAGCAGCACATCCTCCCCGATGAGGTCCTGGGCGGAGATCCCGGGGGACCCGGCGAACCGATGGGAGGCGGATGCGACGATCAGGATCTCCTCGTCCCGGATCTTCTCCACGGCCAGGGTCTTGGAGGGGAAGGGCTCTTCCAGGATGAAGGCGAAATCCACGACGCCTTCCAGCACCTGCCGCTTGAAGTCGCGCACGAAGCCTGGAAGGAACTGCAGGTGGACCCGCGGGAAGGCCTCCTTGAAGGCCTTCAGCACGGGCGGGAGCAGGTAGGTGCAGACGGTCTCGGGTGCCGTGAACCGGAGGGTTCCGACCCCGGCCTCATCCTGCAGGGAGGCTTTGGCCTCGTGCGTCAGGGCGAGGATCCGCTCGGCGTAGATCAGGAACCGCTCGCCGGGTTCGGTGAGCTCGAGCCGGTTGCCCACGCGGTTGAAGAGCGCTGAACCGAGATCTTCCTCCAGGCTCTTGATCTGGGCCGTCACGCTCGACTGGGCATAGCCCAGGGACAGCGCGGCGTTCGTGAAATTCAGGGTGCGGGCGGCCACGGTGAAGGTGGACAGGGTTCGGACATCCATGGGGCAATTCTACCGGCGTCCCTCATGCCACCTGGAAGGCCCTTGAGGGCCGCGCCAGCCCCGATCGGTGATTCCGATTCCAGGGATCGAAAAGATTCTCTGGTTTCCAGGGCGCGGTGACCTGAAATTAAATGTCTAGGCAGGCAACCGAACGGCCATGAAGCCATGTCGTGGAATTCCCCGGCTTCATGGGCCCTTGAACCGGCCCTTCTCAACCCGCACTCACCTGGAACCCCCAAGGACCTGGCCATGGGGGTTCGCCACCGGAGGCTACGATGACCCATTCTCTCGAATTCCGCGCAGGGATCCTGGCCCGGTACAAGGATGTCTACACGCCGGAGGCTCTCCGCGCCCTGGAGGCCCTGGCGCCCCTCGATCAGCGGCGCCGGGAGCTGATGGCGCAGCGGACCGCGCGCCGGAAGCGCCGTGCCGAGCAGGGCGAGCGGATCACCTTCCTCGATCCCGCCTCGCTGATTCCGGGCACCCAGATCACCGTGGCCGATGCCCGGGCGGGGAACTTCGACGGGGCGGAGATTCCGCCCGATCTCACGCGCCAGTGGATCCAGGGCACGGGACCAGCCACCAAGCCGCGCTCCGATGTGCGCTCCGGCATCCGCAATGTGGCCTATGCGCTTCTGTCCGGCGCCGACGGCTGGATGTTCGACGGCGAGGACGCGCTGGGCCAGGTGGACACGATGTCGCTGGACAACCACCGCAACCTGAAGCTCGCCATCGCGCGGGATCCGCTCTTCCTGGATGTGGCCGAGGAGGTCGCGTCGGAGATGAACCGCTGGGCGGAGGGCTTTCTCGGCCACCCCATCATCGCCGACTGGCGTGGGCAGCTGGACTTCACCACGGTGCTCTACCGAGCCCGGGGTCTGCACCTGGACGACCGGCACATCCGCCTCCAGGGCCACGGCTTCTCTGCCTCCATCGCGGACCTGGCGCTCTATGTGGCGAACAACCACGAGCGGCTGAGGGCGGCCGGCCGCAGCCTCGTACTCTACCTGCCCAAGATCCAGACCGCCGAGGAGGCCGCCTTCTGGAACAGCCTGCTGCTGGCCCTGGAGGGCCATCTGGGCCTGCCGGTGGGCACCATCAAGGCCTATGTGCTGGTGGAACAGATCGAGCAGTGCTTCCAGCTCATGGAAATCCGGGCGGCCCTCTCGCCGCATTTCGTGGGCTTCAACACGGGCCGCTGGGACTACATCAACAGCGTCTCGGATGCCCTGGCCTGGGACCGGACCTTCGTGAACCCCAACATCCAATCCATCACCATGACCTACGGCTACATGCGGACCTACGAGGACCGGGTGCGGCGCGCCATGAACACGCCGGATCGCCAGGGCCGCTTCGCCCTGTGGCAGGGTGGCATGGAGCCCAACATCCCCGTGGGTTCCGAGGCCGGAGTGGCCGCCAGCATGAAGCGGGCCGTGGCCGGCGCCGAACGCGAGCAGCGCGAGGGCGCCTCCGGCAAGTGGGTGGCCCACTGGAAGATGGTCCACATCGTCCGGCCCGTCTGGGAGCGTGTGGGCCAGGACAACCAGGCGGGGAGGGCCTTCCCGGCCCTGACCTACGGCCCCGAGGATGCGGCGGGCCTGACCCGGCTCGAAGATGCGCCGCGCACCATCGCCGGAGCCCGCGACCTGCTTTCGGTGGCCCTGCAGTACGGGAATGCCTTCCTCCGCGGCTTCCAGGCCGCGGCCCTGAAGCCCGCCGACTTCTTCGGCAACGACGATGTGCTCTACCTCATGGAAGACATGGCCACCGGCGAGATCCGGTTGTCCATCCTCTGGGAGTGGCTCCACAAGGGCGCCACCTTCACGGAGGCGGACGCCGCCACCGGCACGGCCGCCGGGGATGCCTTCACGCCCGCCCTCTTCGCCCGCCTCCTCGATGAGGAATACGCCAAGCTCCGCCAGGCCGGCAACCGCGATGTCCATGACGATTCCAAGGGAACCACGCTGCCCATCGCGAGGGCCATCGTCCAGACCTATGTCCAGAGCGATACGAAGGCCCCCTGGTATGTGGACCTCCTGAACCTGAACCTCGGCGTGGAGGAGCTGGCCGTGGCCGAGGCCCGCATCGCGCGGTTCCTCGAGGCCTTCAGGAAGGACGGCACCCGGATGACGGAGAATCAGGATTTCTGAGGATGGGAGCGACTCAGATCCCCTGAAAGTCCCGAGTTCCGCCCCGCTGTGCTTGCCTCTGCTCGACCCCTTGGCGCTCGGGCATCCGGTCCTGCTCCTTGGAGAAATGGTCCTGCGCGCACTCGGGGCACATGCCATGGGTGAAGGCCACATCCACATGCTGGACCAAGTACTGTTCCACCTGGGTCCACAGTCCCGCATCGTCCCGGATCTTCTTGCACCAGCTGCAGATCGGCAACAACCCCTGGAGGGTCCGGATCTCGGCCAGGGTCTGCTCCAGCCGGGCATTCATGGCGCCGAGCCGCTCCCGCTCGCGATCGTAGGCGGTCAGCACCACCCGCAGGACGAGGACGCAGGCGAAGGTGCTCACGACGAAACCGGCCATGAGATCCCACGGACGGTCGCCAGCGTGGGCGTAGGGCACGACGAGTTTCGGGAAGGCGCGTTCCACCCACAGGAGCCCCAGCCCGTTCACGAGGAAGATGGCCAGGAACAGCCACCGGGTCCGGCCCCGGAAGAAGATGTTCAGGACCAGGACCCCGGCGAACATGAACATGGTGATGCTGCCCTCGGAACCGGCGTTCATGAACCAGCTGAAGTTGAGCAGCAGACCCAGGCACCCGCAGAAGGTCTTCATGGCATGCACGCCGCGGAGGGAGGTCCGGTACAGGGCGTAGGAGAGGGCGCCGAAGGCCGTGATCGCGAGGTTCAGGCTGAGGGGAAGATCCTGGAGGAGGTTCGTCGGGAGGATGACGAACAGCGCCAGGCAGGCCGACACCAGGCAGGCCTTCCGGAACAGGCGGATTTCCAGAGTGGCCTGATCATCCCAGGGGATCAGCTGCGGCCAGAGCTGGCTCAACCTGCGGATCATGGCAGTACCCCCGGGAGTGGCGCGAGGAACGGGACCGTGGCATCGATATTCCTGGGAATTATCGCCGAGGGCCCGCCCTGGCCTCCGTGATGCGGGACACGGATTTCGCGTCCATCCCGGCCATTTCCAGGGGCAAACGATGCCTAGGCGGCCTCGTGCGGAGGCTCATGCTTCGGCGCGAGGAGCTCCTGGGCACAGTCGGGGCACACGCCATGGGTGAGGACGACGCCTGCCCCTTCCAGGAGGCCCGCCTCCACCGGGGTCCAGATGCCTGCTCCGGTCCGGGCCTTCCGGCACCAGCTGCACACGGGAACCAGGCCGTCGCGGGAGCGGAGTTCCGCCAGGTGGGCCGCAGCCGGGTGCCGCGTCGGCATCCGCCGGGCATCCCCCCCGGGCTTCGGGCCCGTACAGGCAGCCGCCGGGTGGCTCATGCGGTGACTCATGGAAGGACTCTCCCGGGCTTCGGATGATCAGGATCGTTCAGTCCTGAAGCCCAGTCCTGATGGTGGACCCATAAACCTGTTTTGACAGTGATTTTTGGCACGACCCCGAAATCTACCTCTGGTCAGCCCTTCAGCTGGGCCGCGAAAGCCTCCAACGCGCGGTAGTAGGGGTCGATGCTGGGGATGTAGTGGCGCTCGCCGGCGGCGTGGGGACCGATGCCGGTCTGCCCCCAGACCACGCCCTGGCCGCCGGGGGCGAAGCGAGCGGAGGTTCCCGCGCCCTTGCGGCCCAGGCGCACCTCGCCGCCCGCCGCTGTGATGCCCGCCAGCAGCGCCTTCAGGTGGGGATTCTCGGGGTGGCAGGCCACGCCGGGCTCCCAGGCCGAGGGCAGGAACTCCAGCTGCAGCTCGGCGGCCAGGGCCTCGATGTCGGCGCGCAGACGGGACACATCGTCCTGCGGAATGGGGCGGATCTCTGCGCCGAGCGAACCGCGGTCCGGCGTGATGTTGTAGATGCCGGGGGTGCCCACCTGGATGTAGGCGAAGCGGGCCAGGGACTGCCAGCCGTCGGCCGACTTCAGCGTCAGGTACTTCGCGAACAGCTCGCGCAGGGCTTCGCGGGCGCCCAGCAGCCGCTCGGTGAGGTCGCTGCCCCCGGCCAGCCCGCTGTGGCCGCGGGTGCCGTGGGCGATGAGTTCGAAGCGCAGAACCCCGCGGTTCTGGGTGCAGACCTCGCCCCAGAGCTCGGTACCCTTCTCGCCGGTGCGCTCGCCCGCCACGAAGAAAGCCGGTTCATAGCCCGATTCCTCCTTCAGCAGCTTCAGCACATGGGGCGTGCCCATGGGCTCCAGTTCGCCGTTCTCCTCGTTGCCCACCAGCAGCAGGTTCACGGGCGGGTAGGGGGCGCCCTTCTTGAGGGTGTCTTTCATCCACACGAGGTAGGTGGACACCACGGTCTTCATGTCCGCGGCGCCGCGGCCCCAGAGGTAATCGCCCTCGATGCGGGGTTCGAACTGGCTGTCGTCGGGCTCCGGCTCCACCACATCGAAGTGGCCGCAGAGCATGGCCGGGGCCTGCTCGCCTCCGGGGAAGTGGGCCAGGATGGCGGGGAAGGGCCCCTGGTCGAAGGTGCGTACGGGCACGCTGTGGTTCTGCAGGTAGTCGTAGATGAAGGTGGCGGCGCGGTGGACCTCCGGGAGCCGCTCCTCGGGACAGGCCGTGACGCTGGGGATGCGCACCAGGCGCTGGGACAAGGCCAGGATCTCCGTCGCCTTGTCCGGATAGTCCGCATCGACCAGGGTTTCCCGCCGGGGCCGGAAGCGCACGGGCGCCTGGGGGTCGAGGTGCACCTCGTCGCGGGCCCGCTCGAGGAAATCCCGGAGCTTGCCCTCCTCGCCGCCCAGGTCGGCGATGTGGGCGGTGATGGTCTCCACATCGTCGTGCACCTGGGCCTTCCGGGCCTCGGCCAGCTCCACGAGCAGGGACGGCGGCACGATGTCCGAGCCGCCCAGCTTCACCTTCAGCCGCTGGCGGATCTTCTCGGCGGTGCTGGGCGCGCCGGCGGCCAGGTCGCGCAGGGGCTGGAGATCGCCCCACATGCCCAGGGCCTCGGCCATGGGCCGCAGCTGCTGGAGCGTCCAGTCCAGGAAGGCGTGCAGAGCGATGGGCTTGGCGGTGAGGGGATCCTCGATGACGGCGCGGAGGCCCTCCCGGGCGGCCAGCTCCTCATTGCGGCGGGCCCGCTTGATGTCCTCGGCGTCGTACCGGAAGCCCCGGGCGAAGTCGGGATCGGCATAAAAGCGGAGCAGCAGCAGGTGCTTCAGGGTGAGGTTGGCCACATCCAGGGCCAGCTCGTGACCGGGGTCGTCCGTGCGCACCTCCACGCGGGCCATGGGCAGGTCGATGCGGGCGAAGAGGTTCTGGCGCTCGATCTGGGCCGCCATATCCTCCACATTCCGCGTTTCTCCAGCGGCGAAGAGGCCCCGGGCGTAGATGTCGTGCAGCTGGTCGCTGGTGACCTGGATGAGGCGCTCCACGGGCTCGGCCTGGGAGCGGGCGCGCACGGGGATCCAGTTGTTGTTGCCGAAGCGCACGCCGCGCCGCACCAGGTCGTAGGACAGGCGCAGGTAGTCGGAGTGGCTGCGGTTGAGATCCGGCACATCCAGGGCGGGGGGGTTCGGGAAGGTCAGGTTGCGCACGGATTCGAAGGGCGTGAGCCGCACCACGGGCTTGCCGTCCTCCAGAGAAGCCTGCAGCGGCGTGCTGGCGCTGGCGGCGATGAAGAGCGCGGCGAAGGCTCGCATGAGGCGCGTGCCGGTGATGTAGACCTGGTTCTTGTAGTCGTCGAGGTGGCGGTCGCCTCGCTCGGAGGCGGGCAGATGCATGAAATCCCAGGCCAGCATGGGCTCGGGCAGGCTCAGGTTGGAGTGGGTGCCCGCCGTAGCCAGCTCGGTGCCGTACAGCTCGACGCACCGCTGGAGGTAGCGGCGCTTGGCCAGGTGCCAGGACATGGGCACGCAGTCAGGGCCGATCTCGGGCAGCACGAGCAGGTTGCCGTGCCAGTAGTGGAGGGGCTCGCCGAAAGCCCGACCCGCCTTGGCCAGGGCGTTGATGAGGGCGGCTTCCAGCAGGCGGCCCTCGTACACGGCGCCCTTGGGCGTGTGGTAGGGCCGGGTCACCCACTCGATCATCCAGTGGAAGACCTCCAGCTGATGGTACTCCTCCGTCCAGGGCGACAGCACCTTCGTGCGCAGGTGATCCACGAAGGACATGCGGTCGGGGCCCGTGCCCACGGTGAGCAGCGGACGGAACTGGGGATCGACCAGGTTCCACTCCAGCTCCAGGCCGCAGAGCCCACCGGTGGGGCGGGTCTCCAGCGCCGTTTGCCGGGCCAGCAGGAACTTCTCGACGAAGGCGTTCAGGTCGAACACAGGTGCTCCAGATCAATCAGCCAGAGAAGTCAGTTCTTGGTGCCTGGGGGGTGAATGGGTTCAGGTCTGAAGGGACTTGAGGGCCGCCACCAGCCGCTCCGCGGCACCCTGGGTGCGCTCGGGGGGCGTGGCGTAGGAGAAGCGGATCCACTCGGCGCCATAGGGGCTGAAGAAGGCGCCGGGCACGACGGCCACGCCATGGTTTTCGGCGAGATGCTGGCCCATGGGTTCGGAGTCGGCCCAGTTCCTGGCCTTCAGGACATCGGCCACCTTGATGAACGCGTAGTAGCCCTGGCCGATGATGTGGGTGAGCCCCTGGACCTTCAGGAACTCGCGCAGCCAGGCACGGCTGGCGCGGGTGGGGCCGGCGATGGGCGCGCTGGCGGCGGCGAAGCCCTTCTCGTAGGCGGCCATGGCCACCGCCAGGCTGAAGAAGGAGGGGATCACCGTGTGCGAGGCCTGGGCCACGATGGTCTTCACCACCTCGGCGTCCGCCAGCAGGTGGCAGTTGCGGATGTTGGAACCGCCCAGGCTCTTGGTGATGCCATCCAGCACCATCAGCCGCTTGCGCAATGCGGGCTCGAAGGCCCGCAGCAGCACATTCACATCGTAGGGCTCGCCATCGCCCACGGCGTGGTACATCCAGTCGAAGAGCACAAAGGCCACGCCCGCTTCAAGCGCGGCGCGGGCCAGGGCGATCTGGCGCTCCAGCGTGAGCGTCTGGCCCGTGGGATTGTCGGGACTGGTGATGACCAGGCCCGCCACCTTGCGGCCCGATTTCGCGGCCTCGGTCACGCAGGCGCGGAGGCCCTCTTCCGAATAGGCCCAGCCTTCCTCCGCGCGACCCGGGGCCCACATGACATTGGCGCCGATGCCGTACGGGCCCCAGTTGTAGCTGATCCAGGGCACTCGGCTCACCACGATCACATCGCCCTGGCGGCCGTGGCCCAGGGCCAGCATGGCCTGGTAGGCCTTCTGCAGACCGTCGCGGCCGCCCTGAGTACCGATGACATTGGCCGGGCCCCAGCCCGTGTCCGGCGCCAGCTTCCAGTAGGCTTCGGCCACGCTCTTGCGGTAGGCCTCGGTGCCGAAGGGCATGTCGTAGGCCGTGCCATGCTGCTTCTGCAGTTCGAAGGCACGGTCGAGCAGGGCTTCGGGCACGCCCGGCAGGGAGGCGCCACCATCGCCCTGGCTGGCGTCGAAGACCGGCACGCCGGGTTGCTTCTCCTGGAACACCTTCAGCGACTTGTTGATGAGGAACATGCGCGAAGGCGGAATGGCCAGGAGCCGCCCCAGGTGATCGCTCACGGGGACGAGGTTCCCTTCAGGTACAGCGAAGGCAGGCTTCTCGGGAGAGAGCAGGGACACGGACACGGGACCTCCAGGGCGGAATGCAGGCAGGCCGATACGAAAAGGTCGTCCTCGCGGAATCGCAAGGACGACAAGCTTTCTTCAAGGATAACAGTTCGCTCGGGCGACTGAGAACGGCAAATGTCGCAAAGGCAATCGAAAAGGTTCCAATTTTGACAGTTCGTCTAAATTGCTGATTTTTGCATCACCTTGGTGACGGGCCCTTCCCCGTTGGATTCAGGCCTCCAGCGCCGCGTGCCTCAAGGCCTCCCACAGGGCTTCGACATGCCGCCGTTCGGTGGTTTCGGCGCCGATGCTCACGCGGAGGATCTGCACTCCCTTGAGCAGGGAGGGGGTGAGGTAGGCCTTGCCGCCGTCGTTGATGCGGCGGGCGATTTCGAGGTTGTGGGCGGCGAGGCCGGGTTCGTCGAGCCCAGGCTTCAGGTGGCGGACGCAGACGGTCTGCAGGGGCACGGGCGCCAGGCGCTCCCAGTCCGGGGCCGCGTCCACCTGCGTCTTCAGCCACTGGGCATTCTCGAGATCGCGTCGCAGGCGGGCCTGCAGGCCTTCCACGCCCACATCCATGAGGTAGAACCAGAGTTTGAGGGCCCGGAAGCGGCGGCCCAGCTGGATGTGCCAGTCGCGGAAGTTGCTCACCTGGCCGTCCTGGGCCGTGCGCAGGTAGCTTGGATTGGTGCTCATCACGCGGATGAGGTGCTGGGGATCACGCACGAAGTAGGCGCTGAGATCAAAACCCACACCCATCCACTTGTGGGGGTTGAACACCAGGCTGTCGGCCCGCTCGATGCCGGCCCACATCCAGCGGCACTCGGGCAGCACCATGGCCGTGCCCGCCAGGGCCGCATCCACATGGAGCCAGAGGCCGTGCTTCTCGGCGAGGTCCGCCATGGCCGCCACCGGATCAAGTGCCGTGGTGCCCGTGGTCCCGACCGCCGCGACGAGCGCGCAGGGTCGCAGGCCGATCTCGAGATCCTTCTCGATGGCGGCCTGCAGCAAGTCCATGCGGATCGCATGCTGGTCGTCGGTGGGGATGAGGCGCAGGAAACTGCGGCCGAAGCCGGCGAGCAGGGCGGCTTTTTCGATGGAGCTGTGGCCCTGGTCCGTGGCGTAGATCACCAGGGGCGATTCGCCGCTCTGCAGTCCCTCGGTGTCCTGGGCGTAGTCCGAGGCTCTCTCCCGGGCGCAGAGCAGGGCCGTGAAGGTGGCGGTGCTGGCGGTGTCGTGGATGACGCCGGTGAAGGCGGGGCTCAGTCCCACCATCTGCCGCAGCCAGTCCATGACGACCTCTTCGACCTCGGTGGCCGCGGGGCTGGTCTGCCAGCTCATGCCCTGGGCGCCGATGCCCGACGCCGCAAGGTCGCCGAGGATCGAGCTGTAGCTGGTGTTGCTGGGGAAGTAGGCGAAGAAGGAGGGATGGTTCCAGTGGGTGATGCCCGGCATCACATCCCGGTCCAGGGCTGCGAGGGCCTGGGCCATGCGGCCCCCATGCTGGGGCGGGTGATCCGGGAAGGCGGCCCGGATCTCGCCGGGCTTCACTTGGCTCATGACCGGCAGGCGCTCCAGGCCTTCGCGGTAGTCCGCGATCCAGTCCACGAGCTGATAACCGAGGCGGCGGAATTCTTGGGCGTCCATGTCCCCATTCTGGCCGGATCGGGCTCGCCGTGCGTGAGACAAAGTCGAGTACCCGGGCGCTGGCCCACGGACGATGGTTTGGCTTATTCGTAGCGGAGGGCCTCGATGGGATCCTGCTTCGCGGCCTTCAGGGCGGGCCACAATCCGAAGATCAGCCCGATGGCCGTGCTCACGCCGAAGCCTAGGACGATGCTCCAGAGGGGGGCGGCGGCAGGAAATTCGAAGACGAGGCGGACGAGCATGGCGATGCCCAGCCCTGCGGCGATACCCACGGCCCCGCCCACACCGGTGAGGCTGATGGCCTCCACCAGGAACTGCATGGCGATGTCGCGGCGGGTGGCGCCCAGGGCCTTGCGGACACCAATCTCCCGGGTGCGCTCCGTGACGCTCACCAGCATGATGTTCATGACGCCCACGCCCCCCACCAGCAGGGCGATGGCGGCGATGACGATCATGGCCCCGGCGATGCCTCCGGTGATCTGCTGGAAGGTCTTCAGCTGCGCCTCGCTGGTGAAGATGGCGAAGTCATTGGGCTGGTTGGCCCTCAGCCCGCGGCGGACCCTCAGGATGGCCACTTCCTGATCCATCATGTCGTACATGCGCTTCGGATCCTTGGGCACGGTGGCGATGTGAATGGTGTCGCCCGTGCCGTTCTTGATCTGGGGGAACATGTCGTCGAAGGTGCTGATGGGGATGATCAGGATGTTGTCCGCATCTCCCCCCAGAAAGCTGCCCTTCTTCTCCAGCAGGCCCACGACGCTGAAGGCGGTCCCGTTCACGAGGACGGTGCGGCCGATGGGATCCTTTCGTCCGAAGAGGGCGGAGGCCGTCTCCGGGCCCAGCACGCAGGTGCGGGACGCGTGCGTGACATCCGCATCCACGAGGAAGCGGCCGTCCTGGACGAAGCTGTTGTTGGCGGGGGCGTAGTCGGGGTTGGTGCCCACGAAGGTGGGGCCGTTGGCCTCGGTGCCTTCGGGCGTCTTGATGGTGAGCGCGGCGCCCGCGGGACCGAAGAGGTAGCGCTCCTGGGAGACCGCCGCCGCCAGGGTGGCCGTGAGCTTGAGGGCCTCGGCGTCTTCGATGGTCAGGTTCCGCCGCCGCTTCTGGTCCTCGGGCAGGGGGCCCCCGCCGCCAAAGCGCTGCTCGTATTTCTGGAACTGCACCAGGGTGGTGCCGAAGCTGCTGAAGCTGTCGGTGACGGCGGCGTTGAAGCCCGAGACGAAGCTCACCATGGCGATGACCGTGGCCACGCCTGCCACGATGCCCAGCAGCGTGAGGAAGCTGCGCAGCTTCTGGGACAGCATGGCGCGGAGGGCGAACCGCATGTTCTCGGTGCCGATGCCCCTGAATCCCGCCTTCCGCCTATTCATGGCTACTCCGCGCGGATGGCGTCGATGACGACGAGGTTGGAGGCGCGGTAGGCGGGCAGGAAGCCTGCGGCCAGACCCACGAGGGTGCTTAGGAGGATGCCCGTCAGGACGATGCCCGGCGTGATCTGGGCCGGGAAGTCCGCCAGCGCCCGGACGGTGAAGGCTCCTGCAGCGCCCACCAGCACGCCGATGACGCCGCCGGCCGCTGACAGCAGCGCGGCCTCCAGCAGGAACTGGCGGCGGATGTCCTTCTTCCTGGCCCCCAGGGCCATGCGTACGCCGATCTCCTGGGTGCGCTCGACCACGCTCACCAGCATGATGTTCATGATCACGATGCCGCCGACGCCGAGGCTGACGCTGGAGATGAGCATGAGCAGCAGGAAGGCGGCGCTGCTGATGGTCTTCCACAGCTGCTGCAGGCTCTCCTGAGTGATGATGCCGAAGGGGTCCGGGTTGCGGAAGCTGGTGTGCCGCATGGCGCGGAACATGGCCCGAACTTCATCCATGGAGGCGTCCAGCCCCTCCACGCCGCCCCGGGCCTTGATGTGCAGCTCCAGGCTCTCGTTGGCCGCCATGAAGTTCTTCCGGTAGACCTGGAGGGGAAGGTAGATGCGCCCGTCCTGGTTGAAGCCGATGCTGCGCCCCTGCTTGGGCATCACACCGATGATGCGGAAGGGCAGGCCGCGGATGAGGATCGTGCGCCCGATGGGATCCAGGTGCGGAAACAGCTCCTCTTTGGTGTTCGCGCCGATGACGGCCACGGCCTGCGCGGCCTGGTTCTCGCTCTCACTGAAGTAGCGGCCGGATTCCATCTCCAGGTTGAAGAGGATGCCGAAGTTGGCGGTGGCGCCGATGACGATGACATCGGGCAGGCGCTTGTCGCCGTAGTTCACGGGCATGGCGTTGCCCGTGGCGGCGGAGACCTGGGTGGCCTCCTTGAGCATGCCGCTGGAGAGGCGCTCGTACTCCGCCCAGGTGATGGGCGGGCGCTTGACCGCGTCCAGGAATTCCTTCCGGCTGCGGATGATGCCGAACTTCTGCACGATGAACACATCCGGCGCCAGGACGATGATCTTTTCCTTCACATAGGTGTTCAGGCCGGAGATCACGCCCACCACGGCGACGATGGTGGCCACGCCGATGATGACGCCCAGCAGCGTGAGGAAGCTGCGTAGGGTGTGCGCCCGGATCGCCCTCAGCGAGGAGCGTAGGAGTTCGGTGAGGTTCATGAATGGTCCCGTCAGACCGATGGGCCGGCTTTGCCCGACCAGAAGATGGGGGTCTCGGGGGGCATCGCGAGCAGAGCGAGCCGGCGGTTCCCCCGGATCAGGTTTAGGTCTTCGACTCTTCCTTCTTCTTCGCCTTCTCCACGCGGACGGCCTCGCCGCCCTTCAGGTCGCGGAGGGCGCGGTTGGGCCCCGTGATGAGCGTTTCGCCGCCCTTGAGGCCGGAGAGCACTTCCACGGACAGGTCGCCCATGAGGCCCGTCTTCACGGGGACGAACTTGGCTTTGCCACCTTCCTGCAGGAAGACACCTTCCTCTTCCCTGGGGGCGCCGGGCTTGTGGGTTTCACCGGGCTTGAGCTTGATCTCGCGCATGACCAGGGCCTGGAAGGGGATGGTCAGGGCCTGCTCACGGCTGCCCGTGAAGATGTCGGCCTGGGCCGAAAGGCCGGGCTTGATGGTGAGGGGGGGATTCTTGATCCAGACCTTCACCTTGAACTTGGTGGCCTCGTTGGCGCTGGTCTTGAGGATGGGGCTGCCGCCCACTTCCGTGACCTGCCCCTGGAAGGTCTGGTTGGGGTAGGCGTCGATGCGCACCTGGGCTTCTTCGCCGAGCTTCACGCTGGGGATGGAGGCTTCGTCCACTTCCATTTCCGCTTCGACCTTGCTCATGTCGGAGACGGTGAGCAGCACGGTGCCGGCCTGATTCTGGATGCCGGGGACGGCGGTCTCCCCCAGCTCGATCCGGCGGGCGGTCACCACGCCGTCCATGGGCGAGGAGATCGTGGAATACCCCAGGCCCACATGGGACTGGTTCACATTGGCCTTCGCCTGGTCGGCGCGGCGGCGCGAGGTCTCCTGGGCCGCCTGGGCTGTCTCGAAGGCCGTCTTGGCGCGCTCGAAGTCGGCAGCCGAGATGATGCCCGCCGTGCGATTGGCCTTCGCCCGCTCAAAATCGGAGCGGGCCTGGGCGAGGTTCGCCGTAGTGGAGATCAGGTCCGACTGGGTGGCCTGGAGGTTGGCCTGCATGGCGTCCGCATTGGCCCGGGCGCTGCGGGGGTCGATTTCCATGAGGAACTGGCCCTTGGTGACCCGGTCGCCTTCCTTGACGGCCAGCCGGGTGACTTGGCCCATGACATTCGCGGAGATGTCGGCCTTGGTCACGGCCTGGACCTTGCCGTTGGCGCTGACTTTCGACTGGAGGTTCTCCCGGCCCACGGTGGCGACCTGCACGCCGATGCCCTTGTCCCTCATGCCGGCGAGGCTCAGGCCGCCGATCAGGACGACCGCCAGTCCTCCACCGAGGATCCACAGCTTTTTCCGCTTCATGTCAAAGGCCTCCCCAAGGGGCTGAACGCATCTAATCTTCGCGCCTAATTCTCCGGGGTTTAGTGCAGGCTTGGATCTATAAATGAAAAAAATTTTCATTGACGGAACAGGGACTTCAATTAGAAAATAATTTCATCTAGGAGATGCCCTTCGTGTCGCACCGCTGTTTCGGTCCCACCCTCCTCGCCCTTCTCGCCGCCGGACCGGCGTTCGCCGCCGCGGCCACCAGCGGCCAGCTGTCGGGTCGGGTGGCCGATGACCAGGGCCGAGCCGTGGCGGGGGCCAGCCTGACCCTCGCCAATCCCGTGTCGGGCTACCGACAGCGGGTGCGAAGCGATGCCCGCGGAGCCTTCGCCTTCCAGAATGTGCCCTTCAACACCTATCACCTGGACACTCAGGCCACGGGCCTGATGCCCAGCCATCTCGATGTGGACATCCACAGTCAGCTGCCCCTCCAGGTGACCGTGAGCCTCAAGCCCGAGGGTGCCGTGGTGGTGGTGGAGGAGAACCTGCGGCTGGTGGAGGACCATCCCAGCACCCACATCGACATCGACAAGACCACCATCGAGCGCACCCCGGCGGCCGTGCAGAGCCGGGCCATGGAGAGCATCCTGCTCACCACGCCGGGTTTCATCGCTGACGAGAACGGCCGCTTCCACTTCCGGGGCAGCCACGGGCAGATGACCTATGTGGTGGATGGCATCCCCGTCTCGGATCAGATGCACGCCTCCTTCAGCAACAGCCTGGATCCCTCCCAGGTGGAGAGCATGGAGGTCATCACGGGCGGCATTTCGGCGGAGTACGGCGGCAAGCCCGTGGTGGTGGTGAACCTCACCACCAAGTCGGGGCTCGGCACCCCGGACGGGTTCGAGGGCGAGGCCTCCTTCGGCGTCTCGCGCTTCAACACTTCCGAAGCCGGGTTCAATGCGCGGGGCGGGAAGGCCGCTTTCGGCTGGTTCGTGAGTGCCGCCGCCAGCGAAAGCGACCGGTTCCTGGACCCCGTCAACTTCGACAACCTGCACAACCACGGGAAGACCGGGCGGCTCTTCTCGCGCTTCGACTGGATCCTCGGCAGCCGGGACACCCTCCGCTTCTCGCTGTCCGGGGGCCGCACGGACCGCGAGGTGGTCAATCTGGCTTCCCAGCAGCTGCGGGGCCAGGATCAGCGCGCCGCCACCTCGGACTTCAATGCGAGCCTGGCCTGGGCCCACCTGTTCAGCGCGAGCCAGAGCCTGGATGCCTCCCTGTTCTTCCGGGCCTCCCGGGCGGAGCTGAAGCCCAGCGAAGACCTGGCGGACGGCTTCACGGCGGGCGGCCACCGCGATGTCCCGTACTGGGCGAAGCAGGATCGCAGCCTGGACAACCTCGGCGTCCAGGTGTCCTTCACGCAGCGGTGGGGCCAGGAGAACCTGCTGAAGGTGGGGCTCCAGCGCATCGCCTTCCCCCTTCACGAGCGGTTCCGCTTCGCCCTCACCGACGATGCCCAGGCCGCGGGCCCCTCGGATCCTCTATACCCCTACACCCCCGCCGGCGGTGGAAACCTGTTCCGCTTCGAGGCGAGCCTGCGTCCCACGCTGACCTCGGCCTTTCTCCAGAACGACATCCACCTGGGCTCGTTCTTCCTGGCGCTGGGCCTCCGCCACGATGCCTACACCGTGGCCGACCTCTCCGACAACCTGCTGCAGCCCCGCCTGGGGTTGAGCTACCGCGTGGATGCCACGGGCACGGTCTTCCGCGCCTCCTACGACCGCCTGATGATCCTGCGGGAGCACGAGAACCTGGCCCTGTCGCTGTCCCAGCAGGCCTGGGACCTGGGGCCCTACGCGGGCACACCCCGGCAGCCCCTGCGGCCCGAGCGCCAGCATTCGTACAGCTACGGCGTGGAGCAGCAGTTGGGCAAGGCCGGCCGCCTCATGCTGGAGTACTGGGAGAAGCAGAGCCGCAATGCGGGCGACAACGCCCAGTTCCTCAACACCGGCCTGCTGTTCCCGGTGGGCGCCGACCGGGGGATCTTCCGGGGCATGAACCTGCGTCTGGACCTGGTGCCCGTGAAGGGCTGGTCGGCCTACCTGAGCCTGGGCCGCACCCGGGCCATCTTCCAGGCGCCCCTGGTGGGCGGCCTCCAGCTGGAGGCCCCCGAGGCCGCGGCCGGCGAGCGCTTCCTCATCGACCACGACCAGAAGCTGAGCGTCCAGGCGGGGCTCACCTATGAGCACGAGGGGCTCACGGCGCAGGTGATCGGCCGCTACGACTCGGGCCTGGTGGCCAGCGATCCCGCCCAGGTCGACGGGAATCCCGACTACGCCTTCGGCGCGGGGTATGTCCAGAAGGATTCCGAGGGTACCTGGCGGATCAAACCGCGCACCACCTGGAACCTGAGCCTGGGGAAGGAGTGGGCCATCTCCGGGCGGCGGCGCCTGGCCCTGGGCCTGGACCTGCTGAACGCCACGGACGAGCGGGGCCTCTACAACTTCCTCAGCACCTTCGGCGGCACCCATGTCGTCCCTCCCCGCACCCTGGCGGCGCGGGTGAAGTGGAAGTTCTGACCCGGTTGTGATAAAAATCATATTGAGACTTATTCTCAATTGTATAATCTGATCTCGACGCGACCGCCGGGATCCTTCCTGGTCCGCTGCTGCCGTTCAGGGGAGGTCCGATGATCCGTGTCCGGGGTTCCGTGGAAGCCTTCAGGACCCTGCTCCTGGCGCCGGAGGACACGGCCCTGCCCGACGGGGGACCCCTGGCGGCGACGGATCGCAGCGCAGATCGTCGGGGATCGCCCGCCACTGGACCGGTCTCGGCCCGGGAGGTACAGCATGCCGGGTGAGGGAGACTGGATCGCCTCGTTCCAGACGGTTCATCGGGGGGCGAAACCCGGCGGGCTCTCGGACCTGGAGGCCCTGCATGCCCGGGAGGATGTCCGGCTCATGCCCCTGCAGCGGAATGCGAAGGGCCTCCTCCTGGACCTTCCCTCCCTGGGGCGCGTGGACTACACCACCCGCAACGCCTGCGTGACCTGCACCCGGCGGGAGGCCGTGAAGAGCGTCCTGCCCGTGGGGGAGGGGGCCACCTTGTTCGGAGACGGCGACGGCCTGCGTTGGCTGGACGGTTCCTGGCGCCACACCGTGGCGGTCCTCAGCCGCAGCATGGATTTCACCGGCACGCCGCCCTGCCTGCTCCTCTTTGGGGAAACGGGGGAGCTGGCCCATCAGGTCACGCTGCCGGACCCTGAGGCCTGGGAGGCCTTCATCGCCCTGGTCCGCCGCCACCATGGCTGCTGGAATTGCCTCAGCCACCGACCCACGACCGCCGGGCCGGCCACCGCAGCCCAGGGGGCGTGCCCGATCTGGATGCTGCGCGAAGCCTGGAGCGGGGCCGGGTCGGAACGGGATCTGGAGATCCGGCTGGGGGGTCTGGGCCTGGATCGCCTCCTGGCCCTCCGGGCCATGGAGGGGCTCTACACCTCTCTCATCACCGTGCAGGACCTGGCTTCTGTTCTCGCGGGGCTGGCGGCTTCGGGCCTGCCGGTCCACGCGCAGGTCGGAAACCGTCACTGCACCCAGGTGCTGGAGTCTCCGATTGGGGACCTGACCCTGGGCCCCGGAGACTGGAAGATCCACCTGGATGGCGCCCTTCTCACGCTCGATCCCTCGGGGCTCGACACCCTCTGGTCCGTCGCACAACCCAGCCCTTCTGGAGAGCGGCACCGCCTTGAGTGCTATGACGCGGCGGGCGGGCGCGTCCTGGTCCTGTCGAGCCCCCAGGATCCCTGTCCCCTGGTGCACCTTGGATGGCAGCGCCTGCTGGGCCGGCTCGACGGCGGGTCCTTTCACTGACCAGGGCCCGGCCGTGCTGGACTTCTCCAGACCCGAAAGGGCCGCCCCGGGGGCGGCCCTTTCGGGTCTGGTTGGAAGGCCTACTTCCCCTTGGTGAAGGGGTGTTCGAAGCTCAGGTAGAGGAAGATGGCCTTCTCGCCGCGGCTGGCGCCCACGCCGATGGGCACCGCAACGCCGGGCACGATCTGGAGGCCGCTGGGGAAGGTGTGGGCCCAGCGGATGCCGGGGGAGATGAAGGCGCTCTGGGTGGGCTGCCGCACCCCTGGGCCCGCCACCACCTCGCCGCTGGTGTAGGCGAACTCCAGGAGCAGGTTGACATCCTGCCGGGCCAGCCAGACGAAGCTCTGGCCGATGTTCGTGGTGCCGATGTCGGCCTGGTGGCCAAGCAGGTCCTTGGCGTGGGGCGTGTAGGTGTAGCCCAGGTTCATGTGGGTCACGAACCGGTCGCTGAGCACCACGCTGAGGGGCAGATTGACCTGAAGGCCAGGATTCCCGTTGCCGCGCCCCTGGTTGTGGTTGCCCGTGGGCAGCAGGACGGACAGACGCGGCGAGAAGGCCACGACTGACGAACCATCGCCCAGCGCCTGATAGCGGTAGTTCAGGGCGAGGTCGCCCATGCCGCGGCGGCCGCCGTCGGGCGACGAAGCCAGCCGCTGCACCGGCGCCGTGAGGCTCAGCTGATGGCGCTGGCCGCCCCAGGGCCACTCCTCCGTGAAGGTGTAGACCCAATCTCCGCTGCGCTGGAGCCGGGAGAAGGTCTGGATGTGCTGGATGACGCCCGTTTCCTGGTTGTAGGCCTCTTCCAGGAGGAAGGAATTGTCCTGGATGGGGGTAGGGCGGGAGGGTTCCTGGGCGCCAAGGGCGTTGCTGAAAACGGCGGCGAGCACCAGGGCGAGGGCGGGGGAAGAGGAGGATGGCTGTCGCATGATTTTGATATTGAGTATCAAAATCTAATAAAACAATACCTTGAGGTCAGGAAGTGATCGGGATCACTTGGGCCAGCCGGGACCCCCGAGAGACCACCGCGACAGAGTTCCATCCAGATCGGCGAGCTCCCGGGCGGCCGAGGGAAGATCTCCCGCAGCCACCGATTGCCGGGCCTGGTCGAGACCGGTCCGCAGGGTCGCCAGATCGGACTGGAGAGTGTCCAGGGCGCGGCTCGTGGCCTCGGACAGGACGCCCAGCTGATCGTCCGGACGGATGCGGGCGTGGGGTGCGAGCTGCCGTTCGGCCAGGCCTTCCATGACCAGGCGGAACCGATAGAGGGGCCCCGCGATGCGGTGGCTGAGGATCACCACGAAGGCCGTCACCAGGGAGGTGGAGAGCGCCAGGCTGAAGCCCGCGAGGATGAGGACCAGGGGCAGCAGCATCTGATCGAGGGAGCGGTAGGCGGCGTGGGCCGAAGCCAGGCCTGCCTGCAGCTCGCTGTCCATGAAGACATAAAGACCAAAGGCGAAGGTCCCCGTGAGCACCACCTGGAGCAGGACGAAGGCTCCAGCCAGACGGAGCTGGAACCGGGTGTCGATGAGGACGATGCGGCGCTGACGGCCCTGGCTCATGGCAGACCTCAATGGCAGGCGCGGCAGAGCTGCCCGCGGTCATTGCGAGTGACGAGGTAGTAGGTTTTCTGGCGGGGTTCCCGGCGGAACAGCCGGCCGAAGAGGCTTTCGGCCTTCCACCGGACGCGGTCATAGCGGGTCTGGGCCAGGGTATGGCAGGTGAAACAGGCGGTGCGGTGGCCGGCCGTGAGCGGCAGTTTCGCATTCAGGGGCTTGCGGAGGAGGCTGCCCACCGCGTGGTGTTTCACCATGTCCGTGGCCAGGTGGCAGGTGTGGCAAAAAGCGGTGCAGGGCTGCTCGCGATGAGAGGCCCACCGTGCGGCGGCGTCCCCGGGGTGGCAGGGCGTGCAGGTGGTCGGGTCCTTCAGTGCCATCCGCCCGGGCATGTCGTCGGGGGCCTGGGCGAAGGCGACCAGGCTCCAGAAGAGGGCGGACAGCCGGAGGCCATGCATCAGAACACCACCACCAGCTGGGCCAGCCAGACATTGGGACTGTAGGCAGGGGTGTCCTGAGTGGTCAGGGTGGCCTCGAGGAAGTGCTGCCATTCAGCCTTCAGCTGGAAGATGCCGGCGAGGGTGAGGGAAAGTCCCGCGGCGGCGCGCACATCATGGTCTCCACCGGGCGGGCCATCCACCGGCCGTTGGCCCATGCGCTCGTAGCGCAGGAAGAGGGTGGTGGGCACGGGCAGATCCGCGAAGACGAATTCCTGCGTCAGGTGCCAGCCCCGGCGGGTGATTCGTTCGTGGATCCCATCGGGTTCCTGGCGCCGGAGGAGGTACTCGCCCCGCAGGTACCAGGGTCCCACCCGGCCTTCCGCATCCGCCGCCCAGGCCGTCTCCTGCTTCCTCCGGTCGGCGCCGGTGTCGTAGAGGCAGGAGACCCCGAACTCGAGGGACTTGGGATCCCGCACGGTCCGAAGGGAGAAGGGATTCCCGAAGGGTGTGAAGCCCAGGCGGCCGCCCGCCAAACGACCATCGCCGAAACCACGCAGGACGAAGGCGTTGAAGTTGGTCGTGCCATCGTTGCCGAGAACCCGCAGGCCGATGTCGTTGTAGCCACCCTCCATGATGCCGTCCGTGGTCAGCGGCCGAGAGATGGACACGCTGTCCTTGCTGGCGAAGAACTGCCAGTCGTTGCCGAAGGGCACATCAAAGCGCCCGGCCTGGATGTGGAAGCCCTTCTCCACCCAGAGCCGGCCGCGGGGCGCGATGGTGCCGCCGAAGGGGTGGAAGTCCAGGAAGGCCACTGGAAGCTTGGTGGCCTCGCGGGTGGTGACCACGGCGGCCGCCGCGTCCACCATGTCGTGGAATTCTCCGGCGAAGTCCAGCTCGAAGGTGCCCCAGTCCAGCTTCCGCCTTCCCCGATCGTCGGGCGCCGCGAGCACATCTCCGAAGGCGGAGAGCTTGAGGCCGGACAGGCGTTCGGCGAGCCGGTCCCGGCCGGCGTCCAGGGATTCCCGCCAGGTCGGGGGCTTGGTGGGTTCCACGGGCAGGTTCGGGGCCGCCTGGGCTTTCGCGGCCGAAGCGGCGACCGAGATCGCCGCGCAGACGAGCATGTGCCAAGGGCGCCGGGAGGGCATAGGTGACCTCTATGTCCATCTCGGCGCCCTTGGCTTGCGGCTTTATTTTTCAAAGGCAAGTTGAGGTGGGAGTGTGCCTTGGACATCCCCTGCCTGGTTCTGGCCCGCTTAGTTCTGCGCGACCTCCAGTCCCCGGCGCTTGCCCATCCACTCGTAGAAGCCGGGAAGGACCAGCAGCGTGAACAGGGTGGAGGTCACGAGGCCCCCCACCATCACGATGGCGAGCGGCCGCTCCAGCTCGCTGCCCCCGAAGCCCAGCAGCATGGGCAGCAGGCCGAGGATGGCCGCCCCGGCGGTCATGAGCTTGGGCCGCACGCGGCCCAGGCTGGCCTCCAGCACCGACTGGCGCAGGGAGAGCCCCGAAGCGTACAGATCCTTGGTCTGGGTGATGAGCACCAGGCTGTTCTGCACCGCCACGCCAAAGAGGCCGATCATGCCGACGATGGAGCTGACATTCCAGGTCTCTCCGGCCAGCCAGAGGCTGAAGAGCCCCCCGGCAAAGGCGTTGGGCAGGGTGGCCAGCACGACGGTCACCTCCCACCAGCGACCAAGGGCCACATACAGGAGGCCCACCACGATGCCCAGCGCCACGACGACGGCGATGAGCAGCCGGCGCTGGGTTTCCCGGGCCTCCTCGATGCGCCCGCCCAGCTTCACCACCGTGCCCTTGGGCAGCGGATGGGAAGCCAGCAGGGCGTCCACGCGCTTGGCCGCGCCGCCCAGGTCGCCCTCGGTGCGCAGGTTCAGGGCGAGGCGCCGCTGGCTGGATTCGCGGCGGATCATGCTCGGCGTGGTGGACTCCTCGAAGGTCACCACCTGGCCCAGTTCCAGCACCCGGCCATCCTCCAGGACCAGGGGCAGCCGCTGCAGCCGCTCGGGGGTGATGTCGCCCGAGATCTGGAACTTCACCACGCGGCCGATGCGCTGGGGGCCGTCGTAGCGGGGTGCGGCTTCCAGGCCCTGGAGGGCGGCCTGCAGGGTCTGGAGCAGCAGGGGGCGCGGCACGCCGAGGTGGCGCAGGTCGCGGTCATCGATCTTCACCTGCCACTTGGGCAGGGGGCCGCCGGTATCAGGGGCCACGGATTTCACCCCGGGCAGTTCCGCCAGTTTCTTGCGCAGGTTCGGCACCGCGGCCTCCAGGGCCGCCATGTCCGGGTTGAAGAGCTTCACCTGCAGGTCGGCGGGGGTGCCGCCGAGGCCTTCGGAGATCTTCATGTTCATGGGCGTGGTGAGTTCCACGGGATAAGGCATGTCCTCGGCCAGGGCGCCGAGGGCGGCCTCGACCTTCTTCGGATCCGCCCCGGGCTGGAGCAGCACCAGGATGTCGCTGGAGTAGTGCGGCATGGGGTCCTCGGTGACATCGCCCCGGCCCGTGCGCCGGTAGTAGTCCTTCACGCCGGGCACCTGGCGGATGCGCCGGCCCAGCATCTGGTTGCCCTGGTCCACGGCCTCCAGGCTGGTTTCCGCCGGGAAGTTCGGCGTGAGGATGAAGGCGCCTTCATCGAGGCTCGGCAGGAAGTTGCTGCCGAGGCCCAGGGCCAGCACGATGCTCGCGGCGGTCAAGGTGCCCGCCACGGCCAGCAGCTTGGCGCCGTGGCTCAGGGCCCAGGTCAGCGCCGGCCGGTAGACCTCTTTCAGCCGCGTGACGAAGCGCGGTTCCTCCAGCACGGTACCTGGCGGCAGAAAACGCTCCACCAGCGTGGGCACCAGCGTGAAGCTGAGGATGAGGCTGAGGGTCATGGCGGAGCCCACGGCCACGGCGAGCGGGGCGTAGAGCTTTCCGGCCACGCCGCCGATGGCCAGCAGCGGGATGAACACCGCGAGGATCACCAGCACGGCGATGAGGATGGGGATGCCCACCTCCGAGGCCGCCACCACCAGTGTGGCCCGGCGGCTGGCGGGATTGCCGGCATGAGCCTGGTGCAGCCGGTGGGTGAGGTTCTCGACCATGATGACCCCCGCATCCACCAGCAGGCCCACGGAGATGGCGAGCCCGCCGAGGGTGAGGGCGTTCAGGCCGAGGCCCATCCACATGAGGGGCAGGGCCGCACCGAGGGTTGCAAGGGGCAGGAGGATGATCACCACCAGGGCGCCCCGGAAGTTGCCCAGCAGCACCACGAGCACCAGGCCCACGAAACCGCCGCCCAGCATCAGCGCCAGGGTGACGCCGCTGAGGGCATGACGCACGAACTCGCCCTGGTCATAGAACATCTCCAGCTTCATCCCCTCGGGCAGGCCCTTGCGCAACTCCGGCAGGGCCTCGCGCACGGATTGCGCCGTGCTCAGGGCCTCCGCCGTGGGCTGCTTGACCACGCGCAGAGAGACGGCCTCGACGCCGCGGTAGGTGGAGAGCCCCCGGCGAAAGGCGGCGCCCACCTGGATATCGGCCACTTCACCCAGGTACACGGTGCCGCGCTGGGTCTGGATGGGCAGCCTCCGGAGTTCGTCGGGGCTGGGCGCGGCGCTGCCCAGGGTGACGAACCAGCCCTTGTCCTGCAGCTCGAGGATGCCGGCACCGCCATCCTGGTCGCTGCCCTCGAGGGCCTCCATGGCCTTGCTCAGCGGCACGCCTTGCAGCCGCATGCGGTCGGGCCGCAGCAGCACCTGGATCTGCTTCGCCTCGCCGCCCAGGGCTTCCACCCGGGCGACCCCCGGAACGGCCTGGAGTCGCGGGACGATCCCCTTCACGGCGTGGTCGCGCAGCGCCATGGGGCCCACGCCGGGGCCCGTGAGCACCAGCTCCTGGATCTCCTGCAGGCGGCCGGCGGCACTGGTCACCAGCGGGGGCAGGGTGCCGGGCGGGAATCCGCCCATGAGCGAGGAGATGCGCTCGCCCACCAGCTGGCGGGATCGCCAGGGATCCGTATCGCCCTCGAAGGCGATGACCACCTGCACCAGGCCCGCCTGCACGGTGCTGACCACCCGCCGCACGCCGGGCAGACCGCCCACGGCCTGTTCCACAGGCTGGGCCACGGTGAGCTCCAGCTCCGCCGCGGCGCGCCCAGGGCTCTGGATGAGCAGCTGGAGCGAGGGCAGGGAGAGGTCGGGGATGAGGTCGCGCTTGAGGTTGAAGAAGGTGAGGATGCCCGTGCAGGCCAGCAGCAGCGTGGCCCCGTAGACCAGGCCCTGCTTGGGCAGCAGCCAGGCGAACCAGCGGGTGAGCAGGGCGTGGGGATTCTTACTCATCACCGCCTCCGGACTTGGTGCGCATCAGCTTGGACTTGAGCAGATAGGCCCCCTCGGTGAAGACCTTGGCGCCGGTGGGCAGGGTTTCGAGCACGAGGGTCTCGCGGCCCGCATCGGGCCCGCGCTTCACCGGGCGGAACCGGGCCAGCTCACCTTCCTGGATGAATACGCCCCAGGCGCCCTCCACCTGCTGGAGGGCCGACGACGGGAGCAGCACGCCCTGGCCCAGCGGCACCTGGATCTCCAGGGGCGTTCCGGGCAGCGGCAGGGGAGCGCCGGAGAGGCGCAGGCGGTAGGTCAGGCGGTGGGTCATGTCGCCCATGCTGGAAGGCAGCCCCACCACTTCGCCCTGCCAGGTCCGCTGGTCATCGCGGATGACCGCGCGGCTGCCCAGTTTCCAGGTTCCGGGGGCCGGGGACGACAGCTCCACCACCGCCAGCGAGGCCGAAGCCGCCTGGAAGGTGCCGAGCTCTTCGTTGGCGGACACCCCCTGGCCCAGTTGGGCTTTCCAGGTCGATACCGTGCCGGCGCTGGGAGCGCGCAGGACGAAAGTGCCATCCGCGCGTTCGGGGGTGACGCCCCGGGCCTGGAGGGCGATGCGGGCGGATTCCGCCTCGGCGCTGGCGCCGGCGTGTTCGGCTTCGGCGTTGTCCAGGTCGCGCCGGGCGCCGGCCTGGGCGGCGGCGAGGCGCTGCTCCCGGGCCAGCTCCGCCTGGGCTCGGCGCAGCCGGGCCTGGGCGATGAGCCACTTCGATTTCAGCTCGGCCAGCTCGGGACTGCGCAGGGTCACTAGGGGCGCGCCCTTGGCCACGGGACGCCCCGGCGCAGCAGGAGCCGAGGCCACGATGCCGCTCACCGGGGCGGTGAGGATGGCCCGGGCGGACTCGTCTCCGGCGGCTTCAGCGGGAAACCATGCCTGCAGCACGGACGGGGCGGGGATCTCCACTGCGCGCAGTCCTTCCTGAATGCTTTTCAGGGGCACGGCATCGGCCTCCGGCGCCCGGGACTGGGGCGAGGCCCCCTCGGCGGGCAGCTTGGACTTGCAGGCCTGGAGGCCCAGGAGGGCGCCCGCGGTGAGCAGGACGGGCAAGAGGCGGGCGGTCGGGCGGATGGCGGTCATCGGGCATCTCCAAGGGTCAGCAGGTCGAGTTCGGCGGCGAGGGCATGGCCGTCCCGCAGGCGCTGCAGCGAGGCGCTGTCCGCCTCCAGCAGCTGGCGCCGCAGCAGCAGGGCATCCGAGGGGCGCTCCTTGCCCTCCTGGAGCCGCAGGTCCACGGCCCGGAGGGCGGCGTCGAAGCCCCGGGGCGGCAGGATCCCGCCGAAAGTACGAAGGCGGAGCAGCGCGGTCTGGAAGCGGGACTCCAGCTGGAAGGCGGCAGCTTCGGCCTCCCGGGCGAGGGCTCCGCGGCCGGCGGAGGCCTCTCGCTTCTGGGCGCTGAGTTCCCCGGGGCGGGGGAGACGGAAGGCCACACCCAATCGGGTGATGCGCTCCTCGCCCTCGGACGCGTGGCTGCCCCGCAGGCTCCAGCGGGAACCTTTGAGAGCCTGCTGCAGGTCGAAGGCGGAACGGTCCGCCGCGGTCCGGTCCGCTTGGGCGCGCCGCACCAGGCTGCGCTGGAAGGCTTCACCCAGGCCTTCGGGGTTGGGCAGGGTCGGGAGGCCCGGATCGGCCAGGGGCAGCGGCTCCGCCGGCAGGTCGGCGAGGGCCCTCAGGGCGCCCCAGGCCTCGCTGGCCCGGCGCTGAGCCTCTCCCAGCTCGGCGCGGAGGCGAAGCAGGTCGCCGCGCACCAGGTCGGCCTGGTAGGCGGGATCCGACCCCGAATCCACCCGCGCCTGGGCCACCTGCACCCAAGTCTCCGTGAGGTTCAGCTGCGAACTGCGCAGGCGCAGCTGAGCCTCGGCGAGCCAGGCGTCGAGGTAGGCCAGCCGCAGCCGGTGCCGGGCTTCGGCCCGGGCCAGGGCGGGGAGAGAGCCCTCGGCGCGGGCGAGGCCGTCCCGGGCATCGGCGCGCAGAGCCGGGGCCAGCAGCAGGGGGGCGTCCACCTGGGCCACCTTGTCGGTGCTGGTGGTGCCGGGGCCGCTGCGGCGGCCGGCTTCGGCCGTGAGGGTGGGGCCCTCCCGCAGCAGGCCCCCGGTGGCGGCCAGCTGCCGCTGCCGGGCCGCCAGCTCCGCCTCCAGGCGCAGCTGGAAGGGGTCGGAGCCTGCTCGGGCCAGCAGGGCTTCCCAAGTCAGGGGAGGAGTGGGTACGGGCCCCTGGGTCTGCGCGGTCAGCGTGCAGGCCAGGGCCCCCGAAAGCAGGGCACGGATCATGGGTTCCTCGTCAGGCGTCGCAGAAGGCCACCGGACCTGGGCCCGGTGGGGCGGGATCGCGCCGGGAAGGCCGACACCGCCAGAGGCGGTCGGCATCACGGACGATCAGCGGAGCGTCAGGCGAGCATCCGGGGCGGGGCCTTGAGGGGCTGCGGGTGGGCACCGCGGGCCGAGCTGATCCGGGCCAGGGCGTAGGTGCGGGAGGCATTGGGCTCGACCAGCCGGGGCCGGTCGGGCAGGGGTGGCACGGGGCAGCCGTGGTTGCAGAAGAAGTGGCAGCCAGCCACCCCGTCGCCACTCTGGGCCTGGGCCAGGACGAAGGGATCCAGCTCCAGGACCACGGCCGCGCCGTTGGCGGGGATCGCCACTTCCGCGGCGGCGGTATGCGCGGCCGAATGAAGCAGATACACCAGGGCCAGGGCCAGCATCAGTCCGGCCGAGGCGCGCTTGAGGATCCGGTTCAGGGTGAGGGTCATTAAATGTCCAGGGCACAAGTATGACGGAATTAGGCCAGAGATGGCAGTGGAACTTACTGGACACACAGGGGTTGATAAATTGTAACTTGCCCGCGAGGTCGTCAAAGGCGGGCCGGTGATACTTAGTGATACGATGGTGGCTCATTCCATCAGCATCTTGGGAGATCCCATGAACCCGCGTTCCCTGGCCCTCACCCTCCTGGCCCTCACCTTGGCCGGTTCTTCCCTCCGGGCCGAAGAAGGCATGTGGACCTTCGACAACCTGCCGAGCAAGAAGATTTCGGAGAAGTACGGCTGGGCCCCGGACCAGGCCTGGCTCGACCATGTGCGCCTCTCGTCGCTGCGCTTCCCCGGCGGTTCAGGCTCCTTTGTGAGCAAGGACGGCCTGGTGCTCACCAACCACCATGTGGGCCGCGGCTGGATCCAGCGCGTGAGCAGCAAGGAGGCCGACTATGTGAAGAACGGCTTCGCGGCCGCCTCCCGCGAGCAGGAAATCAAGGTGCCGGGCCTCGAGCTGATGACGCTCATGGCCATGGACAACATCACGGACCGCCTGGCCAAGACGGTGAAGGCGGGCACGCCTGAGAAGCAGGCCCTGAAGCTCCGCGAGACCGAGATCGAGAAGATCAAGAAGGAGATGCAGGAGAAGAGCGGCCTCACCTGCGAGCATGTGACGCTCTACCAGGGCGGCGAGCACTGGATCTACAGCTACAAGAAGCACACCGATGTCCGCCTGGTCTTCGCGCCCGAGCAGCAGATCGCCTTCTTCGGCGGCGACCCCGACAACTTCACCTTCCCCCGCCACAACCTCGACTTCTCCCTCTTCCGCGTCTACGAGAACGGCAAGCCCTATGCGCCCTCCCACTTCCTGAAGTGGACCGGGACGGGCCTCAAGGCGGGCGACCTCACCTTCGTGACGGGCCACCCGGGCCGCACGAACCGCCAGGACACCCTGGCCCAGATGCTCTACTCCCGCGACTTCGCCATCCCCATGCGCCTCAAGGCCATGGAGCGCCGCAAGGCCGCCATGGTGGAATACGCCAAGACCTCGCCTGAAGCCGCCCGGCAGGTCAACACCCAGATCTTCGGCATCGAGAACAGCATCAAGGCCACCACGGGCTACTGGTCCGGCCTGAAGGACAAGGAGGCCATGGCCCGCATCGAGGCCGCCGAGAAGGATCTGCGCGCCAAGGTGGCCAAGGATCCCAAGCTCACCGCCGCCGCGGGCCAGAGCTGGGCCAAGATCGAGCAGGCCACCCAGGTCGCCAAGGGACTGGCCAAGGAGACCCTGAATGTCGGCACGGCGAATTCCACCCTGCTGGCCCAGGCCCTGACCCTGGTGCGCATCGCCGACGAGGAGGCCCTGCCCAGCGAGAAGCGCCTGCCCGAGTACAGCGACGCCAACCTGAAGACCGCCAAGGCCCGCCTCGGCATTCCCGCGCCCTTCTACAAGGAGCAGGAGATCTTCATGTTCACCAAGGGGCTGGAGGATGCCGCCAGGGAACTGGGCGCGCAGCACCCCTATGTGAAGGCCATGCTGGGCGGCAAGGCCGCCGCCGAGGTGGCCAAGGCGGCGGTGGAGGGCTCCAAGCTCAGTGATCCCGAGGCCCGCAAGGCCCTGCTGGCCGGCGGCAAGAAGGCCATCGCCGAGAGCCAGGATCCGATGATCGCCCTGGCGAAGAAGCTGGATCCCATGACCCGGAGCCTGCGCAAGAAGGCGGAGGAGCAGGTGCAGAGCGTGATCACCGAGCACGGCACCCGTCTCGCCAAGGCCCGCTTCGCGGCCTACGGCAAGAACACCTACCCCGACGCGACCTTCACCCTGCGCCTCTCCTACGGCGCCGTGGCCGAGTACAAGGGCAACGGCACGCTGATCCAGCCCTTCACCACCTTCGGCGGCCTCTTCGACCGCTACGACGGGTGGGGCGGCAACGCGGCCAAGGCCCACGAAGGCGCCTGGACCCTGCCCCAGCGCTGGGTGGACAAGCGCGGCGAGCTGAATCCCTCGCTGCCCTTCAACTTCGCCCACAAGGTCGACATCATCGGCGGCAACTCCGGCTCCCCCGTGATCGACAAGAAGGGCGAGCTGGTGGGCCTCATCTTCGACGGCAACATCGAGAGCCTGCCCGGCAACTACTTCTACGACGAGGCCGTGAACCGCGGTGTCTCCGTGGATGCCCGCGCCATCGTCCATGCCCTGGACAAGGTCTACGGCGCCACGGGCCTCGTGGCCGAGCTCACCGGCAAGTAACCTGATGATCTGAAGGCCAGGGGGCCCCGCCCGGGGCCCCCTTTTTCGGAGTCTCCATGCGCCTCTCCGCCCTCGTCCTGCTCCTTGCCGCCCTGCCCGCCCTGCGCGCGGACGAGGGCATGTGGACCTTCGACAACATCCCGACCCAGAAGATCAAGGCGAAGTACGGCGTGGACCTCGACGCCGCCTGGCTGAAGAACCTGCAGCTGGCGACGGTGCGTTTCCCCGGCGGCACGGGCGCCTTCGTGAGCAAGGACGGCCTGGTGGTGACGAACCACCATGTGGGCCGGGGCGCCATCGCCCAGGTGTCAAACGCGAAGGCCGACCTGGTGAAGGACGGCTTCACCGCCGCCCGCCGGGCCGACGAGATCAAGGTACCGGGCCTCGAGCTGATGATGCTGGTCTCCATGAGGGATGTGACGATCCGCGTGAACGGTGCCGTGAAACCCGGCATGGCGGACAAGGATGCCCTCACGGCCCGGCGGAATGCCCTGGGCGAGATCCGCAGGACCGAGGAGGCCAAGACCGGCTTCACCTGCGAACCCGTCACGCTCTACCAGGGCGGCGAGTACTGGATCTACCGCTACAAGAAGTTCAGCGATGTGCGCCTCGTCGCCGCGCCCGAGCTGCAGGTGGCGGCCTTCGGCGGGGACCCGGACAACTACACCTACCCCCGCCACAACCTCGATTTCGCCCTCTTCCGCGTCTACGAGAACGGCCAGCCCTACCGGCCCGAGGCCATCCTGCCCTTCAGCGCGAAGGGCACCGCCATGGGCGAATTGACCTTCATCTCGGGCCACCCCGGCACCACCTTCCGCCAGCAGACCCATGCCCAGATGGTCTACGCGCGAGACACCGGCATCCCCTTCCAGCTCAAGACCCTGGAGCGCCAGAAGAAGGCCCTGCAGGCGTTCTCGGCCGCTTCGCCCGAGGCCCACCGCCTGGCCGCCGAAGCGATCTACGGCATCGAAAATGGCTACAAGCGCCTCAGCGGCCAGCTGCTGGGCCTCGCCAAGGCCGAGAACCTCCGCAAGGTGGAAGACGCCGAGGCCTCCCTGAAGGCGGCCGTGGCGAAGGACGCCGAGCTGCAGGCCCGCGCGGGCGGCAGCTGGGATCGCGTCGCCCAGGCCGTGGAGTGGCAGAAGGCCCTGCTCAAGGAAGTCACCTACATCGACGCCCGCCGGGTGGCCCTGCTGGGCCATGCGCTCACCCTGGTGCGGCTGGCCGATGAAGAGACCAAACCCTCGGCCCAGCGCCTCAACGAGTTCACCGAAGGCAACCTCAAGGCCACCAAGGCGCGGCTCCTGTCGCCGCGTCCCGTGCAGAAGCCCATCGACGCGACCCTGCTGGCTGCGGGCCTCCAGGAGGCCGCGCGGGAACTCGGCGCGGAGCATCCCTTCGTGAAGGCGATGCTGGGCGGCCAGACCCCGGAGGCCGTGGCCAAGGCCGCGGTGGAGGGCACGAAGCTGGAGGATCCCGCCGTGCGGAAGCAGCTCGCGGAAGGCGGCAAGGCCGCGCTCGACGCCAGCACCGACCCCATGATCCTGCTGGCGAAGCGGCTGGACCCCTTCAACCGCGCCGTCCGCAAGCAGATGGAGGACGAGGTCACCAGCGTCTTCACCGAGCACGGCGGCCGCATCGCCGAGGCCCGGTTCAAGGTCTTCGGGAAGACGCTTTACCCCGATGCCACCTTCACCCTGCGGCTGGGCTACGGGCCCGTGGCCACCTACGCGAACGGGACCGGCACCAAGGCCCAGCCCTTCACCACCTACATGGGCATGTACGACCGGCACCTGGGCTGGGGCGGCAACGCCGCGGCCGCGGAGGAGGGCGCCTGGACCCTTCCGCCGCGCTGGCTCAAGCGCCAGTCGAAGCTGGACCTCGCGACCCCCTTCAACTTCATCTACGCCTGCGACACCGTGGGCGGCAACAGCGGCAGTCCCGTGGTGAATGTGAAGGGCGAGTTCGTCGGCATCAACTTCGACAGCGTGTTCGAAGGGCAGGGCGGCTACTACATCTACGACGCCGACACCAAACGCGCCGTGGCCACGGACGCCCGAGCCATCCTCGAGGCCCTGCGCAAGATCATGGATGCCAAGCACCTGGTGAACGAGCTGACCGGGAAGTAGCGCCGTGGATCTCTATTTCTCCTGTTCGCTCACCGGCGGCCGCCAGGACCAGCCCGTCTACGCGGCGCTAGTGACGCACCTGCAGGCCCTGGGCCACCGCGTGCTGACGGAGCACCTCGCGTCGGAAGCGGTGGCCGCCGCGGATGGAGGCCTGGCTCCCGAGGCCGTCTTCGAGCGGGATACGGCCTGGTTGCGCGGGTGCGATGCGGTCATTGCGGAGGTGAGCACGCCCTCCCACGGCGTGGGCTTCGAGATCGCCTATGCCCTGGAGCGCGGAAAGCCCGTGCTCTGCCTGGCCCGCGAAGGCGTCCGCGTCAGCAAGATGCTCACGGGGATCCGCCATTCCGGCTTCAGTTTCCAACCCTACACGACGCTGGAGGAGGCCCTGGCCCAGGCGGGGGCCTTCCTGGCCGAGCCGAAGCCCTGAGGTTTGCGGGGAGCTACAGGCCGCGGATCAGCTCGCTCAGGCCGCTCCAGACGATCTGGACCCCGATGGCCAGCAGGACAAAGGCCGACAGCTGGGACAGGGTCGCCTCGCCGGTGGGCCCCAGCTTGCGGATGGCCTTGGTGCCGTAGCGGTAGAACAAAAAGACCGTGAGGGCCGCCAGCGCGATGCCGCAGCTGGTGGCGAGGAAGCTGGCCAGGGTCTTCGGATGCCACGAGGGGCCCCGCGGCACCAGGCTGAGGGTCACGGCGATGGCGCCCGGCCCGGCGGTGAGCGGCATCGTGAGCGGGAAGAAGGCCTTGTCGAGCAGGTAGGTCTTCAGCTGCTCCTTATCGGATTCGCTGAGCTTCGGATCCCGGTTGAGCATGCGCCAGGCGCTGTGGAAGAGCAGCAGCCCGCCCGCGATGGCGATGACGGGGATGGAGATCCCCAGGAGCTTGAGCGTCCAACCCCCGATGATGAGCAGCGAAGAGAGGAAGGCCCAGGTGTAGAAGCCGATGAGCGCCGCCAGGTGGTTGCGCTGGGCCTCCTTGACGCCGCCGGTCAGCTGCAGGAAGACCGGGGCCATGGCCGGCGGGTTCAGGATGGGGAAGAGCGCCAGGAAGGCGAACAGCATGGTGTTCAGGAAGACGGCCATGGCGGGGTCCCTTCGGGCGGATGCCTTTGCCGATCCTATCCAATACCGGGCCGATGGGGATCCCACGGTCCGGTATTGGGGCGATAATGGCGGATCGCATCCATCAGGAGGACGCCATGAGCGGCGCCGGAACCACCCGTCGGGACCTCTTCAAGCTCGGTGCGGCCGCCGCGGCCGGTCTGGTCGCCACGCGGCTCGGGGCGGTGGATGCCCTGGATACCCTGGACGCGGCGGAGCCCCTGGCCCTGAGGCCCTCCCCCAAAGCGCCCTTCAATGCCGCCACGGCCACCGCCATGCCGACCCGCAACCTGGGGCGCACGGGGCACCATGTCGGCCTCTTCAGCTTGGGCGGCCAGGCGGCCATCGAGAAGCCGAACAACGAACGGGTGGCCGTGCCCCTCATCGAGCGGGCCCTGGATCTGGGCGTGAACTACCTCGACACCTCGGCGCGCTACGGCGGCGACGCCCGCTGGAGTGAGCAGTACTTCGGGCAGGTGATGAAGCGGCGCCGCCGGGAGGCCTTCCTCGCCACCAAGACCCATGACCGCACGGCGGACGGTTCCCTGCGCATTCTGGAGACCTCGCTGAAGCTCCTGCAGACGGACCATGTGGACCTCTGGCAGCTGCACGCCATGAGCACCCTGGACGATGTGGAGCGCGTCTGCGCCAAGGGCGGCGCGCTGGAGGCCTTCCAGAAGGCCCGGGACCAGAAGCTGGTGCGCTTCCTGGGCTTCAGCGGCCACACGGATCCCGATGTGCTGGCGGAAGCCATCCGGCGCTTCCCCTTCGACTGCGTGCTCATGGCCTTCAACGCCGCCGACACCTGGCACCTGCCCTTCAAGAAGACGCTGCTGCCCCTGGCCGTGGAAAAGGAGATGGGCATCATCGGCATGAAGATCCCCGCCCGGGGCCGCATCCTCGAAGGCGTCCAGCCGCCGCCCCCCGCCCAGCAGCGGGGCACCGCCAAGCACGACCGGCCCGGCACCCTCACCATGAAGGAGGCCATGCGGTACACCCTCAGCCACCCCGTGAGCACGGTCATCATCGGTGTGGACAACATCGCCCAGCTCGAAGAGAACATCCGCATCGCGCGGGACTTTTTGCCCCTGAATGGGGCCCAGTTGGAAGCGCTGGAACAGAAGGTGAAGCCTGTTTATGGGCAGGCGTCGTGGTACAAGCGGGATGCGCCGGCGAATCCTGGGAAATGAGAAAAGAACCATCGATGAACGCCGATCCAAGCTGGTGAACACCGAGCCGGATGAAGGGTGAATCGGTTTGACCCATCTGACCGGCGACCTTCGGCGGGGAATTGCAGCCAACCAGCCGTGGGCATTCGTCAATGAGGTTCGCTTCATTTTAAGTGGGACTCCTGATGACCAACCCTTACCGAATTGACCCTGAGGCGATGAAGCAAAAGAGCACGCTGGCCCAAGAGAAGAAGCTGGTCACCCTTCAAGATGATTCAGATCATCCACCGCCTACGATAGGTACGGCTTCATGGATGAGCATTCTGGGGGGCCCGGCGTTGGGCCAACCAAGCAGCCGACACACGACCTTCCAGCACGACGACGCTCCGTTTCTCTTCTCCGGTCGGTTCTGGCTCGGGGTCGGGTTCGTCGGGTTCGTTCTCTACATCATCAAAGCCGCCCTGTTCCGATGATCCCTCACGGCACCCCGCTTCCTCGCCTTCCTTCAGCGCCTCATTGCAGGCGGGGCTAGTTGGCACCACCATTAGGCCGCACCTGGAGTCCGCCATGTTGAAGGTATTCACGGCACAACATCAGGCTGAGGCACACCTTGTGGAGGATCTCCTTCGGTCGAACGGCATCCAGGCGCATGTGGTGGGGGATGTGCTCCTGAATACGGTTCCCGGATCGCTGGTCATCCCGGGCACTTCTCCCGAGGTGTGGATCTTGAACTCAGCTCAGGCCGAGGCGGCCTTGGATCTGATTCGGGACTTCTCGTCCGGTGAGCCCCTCCCCGAAGAAGCAGGCCCTTCCTGGACCTGCCCGAAGTGCCACGAAATCCTGGAATCGCAGTTCTCGGAGTGCTGGAACTGTGGAACTTCAAGGCCAGACGGCCCGCCGGCAGTCTGACCTTCCCTTGGCTTGGGGGCCGCCCGCACGGCCTTCGTTTGTTCTCAACCGGCTCGAAGGATTCCGGGTCCAAAGTCTCAATCAAACGGGAGTGACGATGAGGCTGGTACTGGTGACGGCACTGGTGGTGGGCCTGGGGGCGTGCCGAACGGTCGAGACGACACCGCTCGCCTCGTTCCAGGCCTCCTGCTCGGCCGAGATCCAGCATGAGACGAGGGCCCTCGTTCTCAAGGCCCACCGCGCCTCCCATGCCGGCTGTCCGGCGCCATCCGAGTCGCTGCGTCTCATCGGCTACCGCACCATCCTGGCCAAAAATGATTCGGAAGACTATGTCGCGACCTCGGTCGTGCGCTGGGCGGTGGATGGCTGCGGAGAGCCCTTCATCTACGAAACCCGAATGCAGAGGATCCGCCGACATCTGGGTTCTTCCGAAAAGAACTACGGCATCTCGCTCCAACCCATCTACGAGCGGCCCGGAGCCAGCAGGGCTCAACCTGGTTTCGGCCGAGGCGCCTGATGGCTCCATCCCGGTCCGGGCGCCGGCTTCCCGACTCTCGAATTCACTCGTTCTTACCGGTGTTCATCGGTGTTCCCCTTTTCCGCTCCAGCGCGGAATAAACCTCCGGTCGCCGATCCCTGAGCGCCGGGAATCGCTCGCGCCACGCCCTCAGGGTCGAAAGGTCGATGTCCCCCACCACCAGTCCCTCGGTGGCATCGCCTTGGGCGACGACTTCGCCGTAGGCGTCGTGGATCGCGGAGGCGCCGGGATAGTCGAGGCCCAGGGCATCGCATCCCACGCGGTTGGCACCGCAGAGGGCCATCTGGTTCTCGAGGGCGCGGGCGGCCAGCAGGGTGGACCAGGCCGAGATGCGGCGCGCGGGCCAGTTGGCGGGGACGAACACCACTTCGGCACCTCGGGCCGCCAGGGCTCGGAAGGGCTCGGGGAAGCGCAGGTCGTAGCAGATCTGCAGGCCGCAGGGGATGCCGTCGATCTCGAACAGGGGGCAGTCCTCGCCGCCCGTGTAGTGCTGGTGCTCCTCACCGTAGGAGAAGGGATGGATCTTGCGGTAGGCCGCCACGAGAGATCCATCCGGCGCGGTGACGAAGGCGGCGTTGCGCGGGTGGGGCGCATGGGCTTCCACGGCCGAGCCCACCAGGTATAGGCCGAACTCGCGGGACAGCGCCGCCACGGCCTCTGTGGTGGGGCCGGGCAGGGCTTCGGCGTAAGGTTCGGGCGCCATGGTGAAGCCCAGGGTGAACAGCTCCGGGAACACCGCCACCCGCGTCCCCGCCCGGGCCGCCGCTTCCACGAAGCCCCGCGCCCGGCCCAGGTTCGCCGCCGGGTCCTGCCAGACCGTGTCCTGCTGGATGAGGGCGACGCGAAGCGTGGTCATGGGGAGATTCTAGAGGCTACTCAGCCCTTAAACCTGGCTGGATCGAGCGGTCCGGCGGTGGTCTTGCGCAGGAAGCAGTCGGCGGCGAGCTGGCCCACGGCCAGGCCGCTGGTCATGCCATGACCGCCCAGGCCTGCCGACCAGAACAGGCGGGGGTTCCAGGGATCCCAGCCCAGGACGAACCGGCGGTCCGGCGCGAAGGTGCGCAGGCCCGTCCAGTAGCGCGTGACGGGGCGCTCCGCCAGGTCCGGCGCCAGCTCCCGCAGGCTGGTGAAGAGGCCCTCGAGCACGGCGGGGTCCACTTCGGGCTGCCGCCCACGGGGCGGGAGGGGCACGGCAACCTCCTCGCAGGGGCACATGAGCAGGCCGCCGCTTTCAGGGCGCAGGTAGAAGGGGCGGTCCACCCACCAGGCCCAGGGATCCCGCTGGGGATGGGGCGCGCCACTCCACACCAGGGAGCGGCGCAGGGGCGTGAAGGCGATCTGAGAGCCCGCCTGGCGGCCCAGGTCCCCGGCCCAGGCCCCGGCCGCGATGGCGAGCGCCTTCGCGCGCAGGGGGCCCCGGTCCGTGTCCAGGTCGAAGCCGGCCTCCGCGGGAGGTTGGGTGAGGCGCAGGCCCAGCAGCGCGCAGCCGAACCGAAGGTCCGCGCCGCCGGCGCGGGCGCCCTCGGCGCAGGCGCGCACCAGGCCGGCGATGTCGATGACCCCGTCGCCGGGGATGGCCAGGTGCTCGGCGGCCTTCAGGCCGGGCAGGGGGATGCCCTCGCCGCGGTGGACTTCCACGCCGTGGCGGGCCGCCTCGGCCTCGAAGGCATCGAGCGGGCCGTGCTCCACGCTCACGAGCAGGCCGCCGCCCGCGGTCATCAGACCCGCCTCGGCCAGGCGCCGCCGCCCCTCCACCGCCAGGGCCGTGTGCTCGTCGCGGCCGGTTAGGGAGCGGGCCACGGCGGCATTGTGGCCGCTGGCGTAGGTGCCGGCCTGATCCTCGCGTTCCAGGAGGACGATGCCCTGCTGACCGGCGCGGGCGAGGTGGAAGGCGAGGCTGAGCCCCGCGATGCCGCCGCCGATGATCGCAACCTCTGCCGTTTCAACTGTGCCCATGCCTCCATCCTAGCGCCGCTGCCCGCCGGGGCCGAAGCGCCCGGCGTTCATTGGCCAGCGAATGGGGGCGGGACCTGCTGGGGCTTAGGGTGCGACGATCCAGCTGGCCGCGAGCCGGTAGGTGCCCGCATCGTTGAACAGGAGGCCGCGGACCATCACCTCATTGGTGTTGGCGATGGCATTGAGGTTTCGGAGCTGGGTTCCCGCCTGCTTGTAGACCTGGATGGCGGTGGCTCCGGTGAGGGAGGTGAAGGCAGAATCCGCGGGCAGCGTCAGCGTGAAGCTGGTCTGGGAACCGTTGGTGACATAGGCAGATACCACACCGTGCAGCCCCTGCTGTTCCAATCGCACCTGGCTGGCGGTGAGCGAGCCGGAGCCGCCCATCATGCCTCCGCCCATCATGCCGCTGCCGCTCACCACCTCCACCCGCTGTCCCTTGCTAAGGGTTGAAGGACCGAAGGTCGGCATGAATGGAAGGCCCGTGAGATCTACGCCATTCGCATCGATGATGTAGGGCGTGGAGGCTGGAATGGCCACGGTGAGGGTCCCGGCGATGGATGAGGCCATCATTCCACCGCCTTGGCCGGCGTTCGCCACCAGTGTGAGCTGGGTGGGCGGGTTGCCTGTGATGGCCGTGACCACGCCCCCGCCCATCATGCCGCTGACTCCCGCTCCCATGGATTCCACCCGTTGCGCCAGGTAGGTGCCATCCGACTGCAGCGCCGCATCCACAGCCACCAGCATGCCGGTGGTCATGGATCCCATGCCGGTGAATCCCGTGCCCATGAACTGGGTGCTGGCGTTCGTCATGAGCGTGGTCTGCTGCATCCCCATCATCGAACCGAGGGCGAACCGGGAGCCCGACAGGCTGGAGGCTGTGCCGACCTGGTGCTGCATGGTGCCCTGCCAGGGATTCATTCCCGTGCCAGCGGTCGCCCCCATGCTGGCGGTCATCATCGGGGTGAGGGAGACGGTTCCGGACGCATCAATGGATACCGACGACCCCATGTTCATGTCGAAGTTCAGTGCCATGGAGGAGGCGCCCACGGTCATGGCCGGGGTGAAGGGCACGGTGGCAGTGAAGGGGCCCGCCAGCGTCTTCTGTTTGTAGGTGTGCGAGACGGGGTCCATGTAGCCCATGGAGACCGCCGAGAAGGTGACCATCGCCTGGGTGTAGGTGCCCTGGGGTACCGCCACGGAGGAGATGGGCATGACCGTGGCCATGGCTTGCATCAGCTCCATGGGCGAAGCCGTCGGAACCATGTTCACGGTGCCTCCGCCCGAGTTCGTGAGCGTGATCGAGTTGACGGTCATGCCGAAGGCCATGATCCAATCCGAAGGGGCGTCGCCCAGGTTCACTTGAACGGTGGTCACATTCGCCGGCAGTGGGGCCATGGCCGTGGCAGAACTTGAGCTGCTCCCCCCGCAGCTGAGGAAGACCATCCCAGCTGCCAGCAGGACGGCGACGGCGGCCGTTCGGACCTCAGGTCGGGCTTCACGGGCATTGGACATGGGCGGCTCCAGGGTGGGTGAAAGAACGCTGATCAAGATTCTTGTTTCAACACATATCAATATGCGCTTTCAGGAAGGTAAAGCCAGGTGATTGCGCCTTGAAGCACGCGCCTTTTCAAGGCCCGGGGGAAGTATCTATGCCACCGGACGACGCCCAATCTGTGTAGACCCAACAGGTGGAGGTCCCATGGGGCGGATGGGAGGCTCGATTCCCTGGGCGGCAAATCAAACCCTGTGACCTTGGTCAAGGATTCCGTGTTGCCACATGGGTGGAAGGCCTATGATGGGAAGCATCCGGAGGTTCCTCCGTGCGGCTGATCCTGCGCGCCATCCTGACCGTCGTGCTGCTCCTGGGCAGCGGGGCCGGGATCTGGACGCCGGTGCAGGCGCACGAGTCGCATGAGTCCTGCTGCTGCGGCGCCCCGACAGGTATCGGGGCAGGTATCGGAACCGGCATGGAGGACAGCTGTCCCTGCCCGAAGCCCGAAGGCAACCGCGGGCCCGCCCCGTCCACTTGCACGGAGCGCGCCGCTGCCGTCGCCGCCCCGACCGCCCGTCGAACTCAGGTCGAGCGCCGCACCGAGCCCCGCCCCGAACCGGCCACCTGGGCCCAGGCGGTTCCTTCCCCTGAACGCACCGAATCCTTCCCCGCGGCGGAGGGCCGTGATCCCGATCTGGGTCGGCACCTCGCAAGACTGAGCGCACTCCGGATCTGATCGGGGATTGAGCGTAGCTTTGCCTGCCCACGAGCAGGCTGCCGTCTCTTTCCCTTTTCGGAGTTCCCCATGCGCACGCTGCTGCGTCTGGCCCCGGCCCTGGTGCTTGCCGCATCGGGCCTGGCCCAGACCCCTCTTCCCGAACCCCCCTCCACGCCACCGGCCGGGGCCGATCCCGTCCTGGCGGCGCTGTTGGCCGAAGCCCTCGGGAAACATCCCGATCTCGAAAAAGCCGAAGCCGCCGTGCGCATGGATCGCGAGCGCATCCCTCAGGCGGGGGTGCTGCCGGATCCCTCGCTGTCGCTGGGCCTCCAGAACGACGGCTTCAAGGAACTCATGATCGGCAAGATGGAGACGAGCTACTACAGCGTCGCCTTCACGCAGCCCTTTCCCTGGCCGGGCAAGCGGGGCCTCCGCAAGGAAGCGGCCGCCTTGGGTGTGGATGTGTCCGAAGCCGCCCGCGCCCGCGTCCAGATGAGCCTGGAGGCCGATGTGCGGCGGGGCTACGCGGCCCTGCTCCTGGTCCGCGGGCAGCAGCAGCTGCTGGCGCAGCAGGCCGTCTTCCTGGAGCAGTCCGAGCGCCTGGCCCGCACGCGGTACGAGGTGGGGCAGGGCAATCAGGGCGATCTGCTGCGGGCCCAGCTGGAGCTCACGCGGCTGAAGCAGGCGGCCTGGTCGCTGGAGGCCGAGGAACGGTCGGTGCTCGCCGGCCTGAACCGCCTGCGCCAGCACGACCCGGCCGACCCCATCCCCACGACCGCGGCCCTGGCGGATCTGCCCGAACCCGCGTCCTTGGCCCCGGAGGAGGTCGAAGCCGTGAGCCCCGAGCTGGCCGGCGCCCGCGCCAGTGTGCGGCAGACCGAGAAGCTGGTGGACCTGGCGAAGCTGGACCGCCGCCCGGACTTCGCCGTGACGGCCGGCATCATGCCCCGCGGCAGCCTGGAGCCCATGTGGCAGGTGGGCGTGAGCATCTCGCTGCCCATCTACGGCCGCCACAAGCAGCAGCGAGCCGTCGCTGAGCACGAGCACCACCGCCGGGGCCAGGGCGCCGAGGTCGAGTCCGTCCGTACCCTGCTCCGCCAGCGCACGGAGGAACGAAGCATCCAGATCCAGACCCTGCGCCGTACCCGGGATCTCTACCAGGCGGGCCTGCTGGTGCAGAGCGAGGCGACCTTCAAGGCCGTGCTGTCCCAGTACGAGGCCGGCCGCGCCTCCTTCCTCGGCGCCCTTGAGGCCCTGAACGGCTGGGTGGGCGACCAGGGCGCTTACCTGCAGACCCTGGCCCAGCTGCAGGCCCAGCACATCGCCCTGCGCGAAGCGGCCCTCGGCGCCACGGTTCCCATCAATGGCGGATCGCTGGCTTCCGCCAGCCTCTCGGCCGGCGCCGCGGCCGCGCCCTCGGCTTCTCTATCCACCGCCAAGGCCCCGGGCAAGGCCCAGGACAGCGGTCCCGCCTCCATGAAGATGTAGGAGATTCCCCATGAGCCTTGACCAACCCACCTTCGATCCCCCCCGTTTGACCCCCACCCAGGCCCCCAGCCGCGTTCCGCGCCTCCGCACCCTCGGCCTGGTGGCCCTGGGCCTGATCGCCGGCGTCGGCGGCACCCTGCTCCTGCGCCCGGCGCCGAAGCACGACCACGAAGCCGCCAGTGCGGCCGCCCCCAAGAAGCAGATGTTCCAGTGCCCCATGCACCCGCAGATCATCCAGGACCACGCGGGCACCTGCCCCATCTGCGGCATGGACCTCGTGCCCATGGATGGCCAGGGGACGGCCGTCGCCGGCCTCGAGGATCATGCGGCCGTCACCATCGACCACGAACGCCAGCAGCTCATTGGCCTTCGCACTGAGACAGTGGCCGAGGGGATGGTGAGTGGGGAGCTTCGCGCCCTGGGCCGGGTGGCCGTCGACGAGACGCGTGTCCGCAAGGTCAATGTGAAAGTGGAGGGCTTCGTCGAGAAGCTCTTCGTGGACTTCGTTGGCAAGCCCGTGGCGAAGGGCCAGCCCCTGTTCAGCTTCTACAGCCCCGAGTTCGTCAGCGCCCAGCGGGAGTTCCTCCTGGCCCTCAAGACCCAGAAGGCCCTGTCGGGCGGGTCGCTGCAGGCCAGCGGCAGCGACCTGCTGGACTCCGCCCGGCGCCGCCTCACGCTCTGGGATGTGCCGCCCTCGGCCATCGACCACCTGGAGAAGACCGGCGAGGTTCTGAAGTCGCTCACGCTGCGCAGCCCCATCTCGGGCGTGGTGACGGTGAAGAATGTGGTGGAGGGCGCCCGGCTCACCCCGGCGGACATCCCCTTCGAGATCACGGATCTCAGCCGCGTCTGGGTGCTGGTGGACATCTACGAGGCCGAACTGGGCCGCGCCAAGGTGGGCATGCCCGCCGAGCTGACGGTCCAGGCCTCGCCCGGGAAGGTCATCAAGGGGCGCATCGCCTTTGTGGATCCGGTCATGGATCCCAAGACCCGCACCGCCAAAGCCCGCGTGGAGTTCCCGAATCCCGCCGGCGAGCTGAAGCCCGAGATGTTCGGAGAAGTCGTGCTGAAGGGGCAGGGGCACAAGGGCCTGATCGTCCCCCTGGATGCGGTGCTGGATGCCGGCACCATGAAGGTGGCCTTCGTGGCCCTGGGGGACGGCAAGTTCGAGCCCCGGGAGGTCACCACGGGCACCACCGTCGGCGAGAAGGTGGAGATCCGCTCGGGCCTCGAAGCCGGCGAGGAAGTCGTCGTCCGTGCCAACTTCCTGGTGGATTCCGAATCCCGCCTGAAGGCCGCCCTGGCCCACCTGAGCCAGAAGGGCGCCGGCCCCGAGGGCCCCAAGGCGGCCCCTTCCCAGCCGGCGCCGTCCGGCCACCAGCATTGAGGGGGGCGAGATGAGCGCACCTGTCGGCTACGACCCCGAACACCCGACCTTCCTCCAGCGGATCATCCGCTTCTCGGCGGAGAACCGCTGGCTGGTGATGGCCGCCTCTGTGGTGCTGATTGCCATGTCCTTCTGGACCATGCGCCATATCCCCCTGGATGCCCTGCCGGATCTCAGCGACACCCAGGTGATCGTCTACAGCAAGTGGGACCGGAGCCCCGACATCGTCGAGGACCAGGTGACCTATCCCATCGTCACCGCGCTGCTCGGAGCCCCGAAGGTGAAGGCGGTGCGGGCCCTCTCTGACTTCGGCTTCTCCTATGTCTATGTGATCTACGAGGACGGCACGGACATCTACTGGGCCCGATCCCGGACCTTGGAATACCTCAGCAAGATCACCTCCAGCCTGCCTCCAGGCGTGACGCCGGTCATCGGCCCCGACGCGACCTCCGTGGGCTGGGTCTATCAGTACGCCCTGGTGGACCGCAGCGGGAAGCACAGCACGGATGAATTGAGATCGCTGCAGGACTGGTTCCTCCGGTACGCCATCCAGAGCACGCCCGGCGTCGCCGAAGTCGCCACCGTGGGCGGCCAGGCCCGGCAGTTCCAGGTCCAGGTCGATCCCAACAAGATGGCGGCCTACAAGATCCCCATCGAAGCCGTCATCGGTGCCGTGAAGGGGGCCAACTCGGAAGTTGGCGGGCGCCTCGTGGAGTACAGCGGGCGCGAGTACATGGTCCGGGGCCGGGGCTATGTGAAGACGACCAAGGACCTCGAACAAGCGGTCCTCAAGGCGGAGAACGGCACCCCGGTGCGCCTGGGCGATGTGGCCACGGTGACCCTGGGGCCTGAGATGCGCCGCGGCCTGGCGGACCTGGACGGTCAGGGGGATGTGGTCGGCGGCATCGTGGTGATGCGGCAGGGTGAGAACGCCCTGAATGTGATTGACCGCGTCAAGGCGAAGATCAACGACCTGAAGCAGGGCCTTCCCGAAGGCGTGGAAGTGGTCACGGTCTACGACCGCTCCGAGCTGATCGACAACGCCATCAAGACGGTGAAGCACAAGCTCATCGAGGAAATGATCGTCGTCTCGATCATCATCCTGATCTTCCTGTGGCACATCCCCTCGGCCATCGTCCCCATCATCACAATCCCCGTGAGTGTGGCGCTGGCCTTCATCCCGATGTACGGGATCGGCCAGAACGCCAATCTGATGAGCCTCGCCGGCATCGCCATCTCCATCGGCGTGCTGGTGGACGGGGCCATCGTCGAGGTGGAGAACGCCTACAAGAAGATCGAGAAATGGATCGAGGCGGGCAAACCGGGGAGCTTCTACCAGGTGCGGCTCGAGGCCCTGATGGAGGTCGGCCCCAGCGTCTTCTTCTCCCTGCTGGTGGTGGCGGTGAGCTTCCTGCCCATCTTCACCCTGCTGGATCAGGAGGGCAGGCTCTTCAAACCCCTGGCCTTCTCCAAGAACTTCGCCATGGGCATCGCCGCGCTCCTGGCGCTGACCCTGGACCCGGCCATGCGCATGCTCTTCGCGCGGGTGGAGCCCTTCCAGTTCAAGCCCAAGTGGCTGGCCTGGACCTTCACGCAGTTTGTCGTCGGGAAGTACTATGCCGAGGAGAAGCACCCCATCAGTGTCTTCCTCCACCGGATCTACGAAGGGCCCTGCCGCTTCGTGGTGAAGCACGCCAAGGCGACCATCGCCGTGGCCGTGCTGCTGGTGCTGGCCACCATCCCGGCCTTCGTCTCCCTGGGCAGCGAGTTCATGCCGCCCCTGAACGAAGGCACGCTGCTCTACATGCCCTCCACGCTGCCCGGCCTCAGCCAGACCGAGGCCCAGCGCATCCTCCAGGTGCAGGACCGCCTGATCCGCACCGTGCCCGAGGTGGGCAGTGTCTTCGGCAAGGCGGGCCGTGCGGACACCGCCACCGATCCCGCCCCCTTCTCCATGATGGAGACGGTGATCGTCCTCAAGCCTGAGGATCAGTGGCGCGAGAAACCCCGCTGGTTCAGTTCCTGGGCGCCGGACTTCCTGAAAGCCGCCCTCCGGCCCATCTGGCGGGATCGGATCACCGAGGAGGAGATCGTCGCCGATCTGGACCGCGTGGTGCGGCTCCCGGCCATCCCCAACGCCTGGACCATGCCCATCAAGGCGCGGCAGGACATGCTCAGCACCGGCATCCGCACCCCCATCGGCCTCAAGATCAACGGCGCCGACCTGGACACCATCCAGAAGGTGGCCGTGGAAGCGGAGCGCATCCTATCGGGCGTCCCGGGCACCCGCAGCGCCTTCGCCGAGCGCACGGCCCAGGGCTATTTCCTGGATTTCGTGCTGAAGCGGGAGCAGCTGGCCCGCTACGGCCTCAGCGTGGAGCAGGCCAACATGCTGGTGATGACCGCCATCGGCGGCGACAATCAGAGCACGGTCTACGATGGCCGGGCCCGCTACCCCGTGAATGTGCGCTACGCCAGGGACTACCGGGAGAACCCCGATGCCCTGAACCGGGTGCTCATCCCCACGCCAGGCGGGGCCCTGATTCCCATGGAGGAGATCGCCGACCTGAAGTGGGCCAACGGTCCTGCCATGATCCGCGACGAGAACGGCCAGATGAACGGCTATGTGCTGGTGGACTTCGATACCTCGAAGATCGATGTGGGTTCCTATGTCCAGCACGCCAAGGCGGCCGTGGAGAAGGAGCTCAAGCTGCCCCCGGGCTACAGCCTCACCTGGTCGGGCCAGTACGAAAACATGATCCGCGTGAAGGAACGATTGAAGATCATCCTGCCCATCACCCTGGTGCTGATCTTCGGTCTGCTCTACGCCAACACCAAGAGCGCCTTCAAGGCCTCCGTCGTCATGCTGGCGGTGCCCTTCAGCGCCATCGGCGCCTTCTGGCTGCTCTGGGCCCTGGGCTACAACATGAGCATCGCCGTGTGGGTGGGCCTCATCGCCCTGATGGGGTTGGACGCCGAAACGGGCGTGTTCATGCTGCTGTTCCTGGATCTCAGCCACGACGAGGCCAAACGGGAGGGGCGCCTGAAGACCGATGGTGACCTGATCGAAGCCATCATCCACGGCGCTGTGAAGCGCGTCCGACCCAAGGCCATGACGGTCTTCGCGGCCTTCATGGGCCTGCTGCCCATCATGTGGAGCACGGGCACGGGCGCCGATGTGATGAAGCGCATCGCCGCCCCCATGGTGGGGGGCCTCGCCACCAGTTTTCTGCTGGAGCTGCTGGTCTATCCCGCCATCTACTACCTCTGGAAGCGCAAAGAGGTGGTGGAAGGTCCGCCCACGCCCCTCCCCGTGCCAGAACCGGCCTGACCTCTCCCGCGGTGGCCCCATGCACGGCCTGGGTTCCATCCACCATCGTCTTTTGGCCGTGGCCCTCAAGGAGTCCCCATGCTCACGCCCCTGCTGACCCTCGCCCTGCTGGCGGCGTCCGGCGACAAGCCGGCCCCCGCCACCAACGCCACCTGCCCCGTGTTGGGCGGCAAAGTCACGGAGAAGTCCAAGACCGTGGCCGTCCGTGGCCGCGAGTACCGCCTCTGCTGCGCCGGCTGCGACACCAAGCTGCTCAAGGACCCGGACAAGTTCCTGGAGAAGGACGGAACGCCGAAGAACGCGAAGAAGAAGTAGGGACCCCCGGATTTCCTCCCTTGAACGGCGGCTCCTTCGGGGGCCGCCGCCGCGTCTGGAGAAAGGGTATGCTGGGGCATCGATCCGGAGTGGCCCATGAAAGCAGCCGTGCTCGTCCTATTCGCCGCAGGGTGGGGGCTTGGTCCTACGCTGGCCCCGCCCCGCCTGCCCGCCGTGGCCCAGCCACTCCGCCTGGAGGCCACCTCCACGAAGCCGTTGCCCTGGTGGAATTCCGCGGAGCGGGAGCGGATCCGGTCGCTCGGCGCGCCGGTCTTCCTCGACCTGGGGACCTTCCCGGGGCGTCCCGACCTGGGGAACCCCCAGGCACCCCAGTTCCCGAAACCGCTCTGGTGATCCAGAGCGCGTCCAACCTTCTTCCTGGAGTTCCCATGCTTCACGCCGCCCTGCTCACCCTGGCCGTCCTGGCCGCTCCCGCCGCCGAGAAGGTCAAGCCGGCCACCAACACCAAGGATCCTGTCTGCAAGATGACGGTGGACGCCAAGTCCGCGACCTTCGCCGTGCGGGGCCAGGCCTACCGCGTGTGCAGCAAGTCCTGCGGGGCCTCGCTCCAGAAGGATCCCGACAAGTACCTGGAGAAGGATGGCTCCGTGAAGGCGGAGAAGAAGAAGTAGGCCTTCTTCCTTCAAATCCAACCGGCGGCTCCTTCGGGAGCCGTTTTTCATGGGTGGGAAAAGGGAGAGGTGAGTCATGGGAAGAAATGGGGAAGGATCGTAATTTCATACTGCAAAGGCCGAAAAATTAACATCTCTTAACCGCCGGGAGTAGGATCGGGGCCCTAGGCTGGACCCGCTCCTCCCTCTGTTCATGCCCACGGCGGCCGGCTCGAGATCCGCCGGCCCCTGTTCACCCATCCCACTTGCTCCGGAGGTGTCTTGTGCGCGTGGCAGCTTCCCTTCTCGCTCCCGTTTTCCTCCCCGCGCTCCTGCTGGCGGCACCGCCGGATCCGGTCCACAGTGAGGCCCTCTTCCGGGAGGCGCGGGGCCACTTGGCCGCGCGGGCATTCCAGATGGGGCTCGGACCCCAGGCCGGGTTCACTTTCAAGAACCATGTGGCCGATGCCCTCGGCGAGGACCATGTGCGGGTCCACCAGACCCACCGGGGCGTTCCCGTGTTCGAGGGGGAGGCCATCCTCCACTTCCGGAACGGCCGGGTGCGCGCGGTCACCGACGACCTGGTGCGCGGGCTTGGCCTCGGCGTGGAGCCGGCCCTGGGGCGATCCGAGGCCCTGGCCTCGGCCCATGCCGCCCTGGCCCCGCGGGGCAGCTACGCGCACGAACCCACGGTGGAGCTCGTGATCGCCGGCATCGACACCGGCGGGCAGGGCCGGGCCGCCACCCGCCAGATCCTGGCCTACCATGTCCATACCGAGCTCGAGAACGGCGCCCAGGAGACGAAGCATACGGACTTCCTGGTGGACGCGCATACGGGCGCGGTCCTCGAGTCCTGGGACACATTGCGGACGGCGGGAACCACCGGCACCGGCCAGTCCCAGTGGTACGGCCAGGTCTCCCTCAGCACCAACAGCACGGGCTCCGGCTACGAGCTGCGGGACACGACCCGGGGGCAGGGCGGCACCTTCGGCAACAATGTGACCACCAACCTGCTGAACAAGACCACGGGGAACGGTGCCATCTTCACCGACGGCGACGATGCCTGGGGGGATGGGCTCCAGTACGACGGCGTGGCCGGCACCGGCGCCAACGCCCAGACCGCCGGTGTGGACGGACACCGCGGCATGCAGGCCACCTGGGACTTCTACCTGAATGCCTTCGGGCGGAACGGCATCGACGATGCGGGCAAGGCCACCTACAGCCGGATGCACTACAGCAGCCAGTACGACAATGCGTTCTGGTCCGACAGCTGCTTCTGCATGACCTACGGGGACGGCCAGGTGGGCGGCTCCGTGGGGGAGGCTGACCTGGACACCGCCGGCCACGAGATGAGCCACGGCGTCTGCGCCGCCACGGCGAACCTGGTCTACCGCAAGGAATCGGGCGGCCTCAACGAGGCCAACTCCGACATCCTCGGCACCCTGGTGGAGTTCTACACCCTGAATGGGGGCACCGGCAGCGTCATCCCCACCGCCCCCGGTCCCGGCCCCATCACGGCGAACTATCGGCTGTTCGAAAACAGCTGGGGTCACGCCTACCCGAACAACGCCCTGCGCTGGATGTACCAGCCCAGCCTCGATGGCCGCAGCCCGGATTTCTATGACCCCAGGCTCGGGCGCCTGGATGTGCACTACAGCTCGGGGGTGGCCAACCACTTCTTCTTCCTGCTGGCCCACGGCAGCCAGGCGGACGCCCTCAGCGATGGGATCGCCTCGCCCATGACCAACGGCGTCGCCAGCATCACGGGCATTGGCAACGACCGCGCCGGCCACATCTGGTACCGCGCCCTCACGGCCTACATGACCAAGCGCACGGACTACGCCGGGGCCCGCGTCGCGACGCTGAATGCCGCCGCGGACCTCTTCGGTGCCGGTTCCGCGGAATACGCGGCCGTGAACCAGGCCTGGCTGGCCGTGAATGTGAAGTAGGGCACGGGTTCCCGGTCATCGCCTTAAGGGCACCCGTCGAGGACATCCAGCCAGGCTTTCAGGATGAAGGCCGTGGCTCCCCACAGCGGAGCCTGGGGCAGCTCAAGCCGCGGCACATCGATGGCCAGGCCGTGGCGCTCCAGGCGCTCGATGGTCCAGGGGGCCTGCATAAGTGGGACCAGGGGCAGCATGAGGACCTGCTCCAGCTCCCGGTCGAGGCGGTAGAACCGGGGATCTGGCTGCTCCCATCGGAAGAAGACGGGCGTGAAGCGTACCCGGGCCTTGGCCACACCATCGGGGAAACAGCCCAATTCCCACAGTCCCTCGGTCAGGCCGATCTCCTCCGCCACCTCGCGGCGGGCCGTGGCGGGCAGGTCGCGGTCGCGGGGTTCCACCATGCCGCCGGGAAAGGCGATCTCGCCGGGGTGGTGGGGTGCCCCGAAGCCGCGTTGGGCCAGCACGACCTTGCGCGCGCCGGCCGCATCGCCCCAGAGGATCACGCCCACCGCCGCCCGGCGGGGGTCCTCGGGAAAGCGGGCGCTGAGCTTGTGGGGGGTCGGGCCGAGCTGGGGCCGGCGGAGGCTCTCCGCGATCCGGGGCCAGGGGATTGGGGGCGCGTCCTCGGGAGGGCGCCAGGAGGTCATGGCGCACATCCCGTGCGCCACCCTTTCGGGGTGGTCCTGCGGACCGTGGTTCTCCGCTCCACCGAACCTGCGTTCCGCCTGGATCGCCCGCCTGCTCGCGGGCTCGCAGCGGTGCCCATAGATCCCTGCCAATGCCTGCATTGGCGGAAGGAGCCTCCCTGCTCCAACCTCATTTCACCTTCCCGAACACCGACCCCTTCACCCGCTCCACGGTGTAGACACCGCGGATCCTGCGAAGGCCGGCCATGAGCTCCACGAGGTGGGAGCGGTCGCGCACGCGCAAGGCGATGTGGAAGAGGCCCGCACCCTCCTCGGTGGCCGAGCCGTGGAAGCGCTGGACATTGATGCCCACCCGCTGGATGCCCTCGGAGACGGCGGCCACCATGCCCGGGCGGTCCTCGGTGGTGAGGGCGATCTCGGTGTCGTAGAGCTCCGTGCCGTGCTTGCCCCAGGCCACATTCACGCGCCGCTCGGGGTGCATGGTCCCCATGGTGAGCTGGGGGCAGTCGGCGCGGTGGATGGCGGTGCCGCGGGTGCGGGTGATGTAACCCACCACCTCGTCGCCCCAGATGGGCTTGCAACAGGCGGCCAGGGCGTAGAGGATGCCCGCGGTATCGCCCACCACCACCGAATCCAGGAGATTCGAGGTGTTCTCCTTGGGTTTGGCGCGCTCGGGTTCAGGCACCAGGGGCTCGATGAGCTTGTGGACGGTGAGGCGGCCGAAGCCCAGGGACGCGTAGGCGGCGTCCCAGTTGGCCAGCTTCAGCTCCACGAGGCGCGCGTCGAGCTTGGTCTGGGATTCGGCATCATCCAGGCGCACGCCCATGGCGCGGGCCTCGCGCTCCAGCCGTTCGCGGCCCAGGGTGATGGCGTGGGCGCGCTCCTCCTCGCGGATGAAGGCCTGGATGCGGCTCTTGGCGCCCGCGGATTTCACGAAACCCAGCCAGTCGCGGCTGGGCTTGTGGTCGGGCCGGGTGAGGATCTCCACGCGGTCGCCGTTCTGGAGGGTGTGCTTGAGCGGCACCATCCGGCCGTTCACCTTGGCGCCCACGCAGCGGTGGCCCACCTGGGTGTGGATGGCGTAGGCGAAATCCACGGGCGTGCTGCCTTCCACGAGGCTGCGCAGGTCGCCCTTGGGCGTGAACACCTGGATGCGGTTGAAGGTCAGCTCGCCGCGCAGGTTGGCCACCAGGTCCCGGCTGTCCTGGGCGTCCTGGTGCAGTTCGACCATGCGGCGCAGGAAGGCCACCTGGTTGATCTCGGAGCGGTTGGCGATGCGGCCGTCCTTGTAGGTCCAGTGGCTGGCGATGCCGGCCTCGGCGTGCAGGTGCATCTCCTCCGTGCGGATCTGCACCTCGAAGATGTCCCCGGAGCCCATCAGCACCGTGGTGTGGATGCTCTGGTAGCCGTTCTCCTTGGGGAGGCTGATGTAGTCCTTGAACTTGCCCGGCACCGGCCGGTAGAGGCCGTGTACGAGGCCCAGGGCCGTGTAGCAGCTGGCACGGTCGGGGCAGATGATGCGGTAGGCCAGCCAGTCGTGGATGTCGTCGAAGCCCTTGGCCTGGGCGCCCATCTTCTTCCAGATGCCGTAGAGGTGCTTGATGCGGCCGGTGACCAGGGCGTTGATGCCCTGCTGGCGGAGGATGGCCTCCAGGGAACCCTGGATCTCCTGGATGGTGGCCGACAGCTTGGCGCGCCGGGATTCCACGGCGGAGCGAAGCTCGGCGTACTGTTCCGGCTCCAGCTGGCGGAAGGCCAGGTCCTCCAGCTCCAGGCGCACGAGGCCCATGCCGAGGCGGTTGGCGAGGGGGGCGTAGAGCTCCAGGGTCTCCCGCGAGATCCGGCGGCGCTTCTCCTCCTCCATCACGCCCAGCGTCTTCATGTTGTGCAGGCGGTCCGCCAGCTTCACCAGCAGCACCCGCACATCCTTGCCCATGGCCACCAACAGCTTGCGGACATTCTCGGCGTTGAGCAGGTGCTTGTCCGTGAAGGCCAGCTTGCTCATCTTCGTGAGGCCGTCCACGATCTCGCCGATCTCGTCCCCGAACTGCGCCTTCACCTGGGGCAGGGTCATCAGGGTGTCTTCCACCACATCATGCAGCAGGCCGCAGGCCACGCTGGCCGCGTCCAGCCGCCAGTCCGCCAGGCTCTGGGCCACGGCCAGGGGGTGGAAGAAGTAGGGTTCGCCGCTCTTGCGGAGCTGGGTGGCGTGCATGTCCCGGCCGATGGTGAAGGCCCGGCGGAGCAGGGCCACATCACCCTTGGGGTGGTGCTGCAGGAAGGCCGCCTTCACCCGGTCGAAGGCCCCGTCCAGGGTCAGACAGGCATCGCCTTCGCAGGCCGACCCTTCCCCCTCGCGGAGGATAGGTTCCGGGGCTTTCCCAGACACGACCATGGTTGAGTGTCGCGCAGCCGCTCTTCTGAATCCAGGCGGTTTATCCGACACTCAAGGAATGCCGCGCCCCTCCGCCCCCGACGATGCCCCCGCCTACAAGGGCTGGACACGCCCCGGCCCCGTGCCGCCGGGCGGTGTGGAGGTGGAACCCGGCGAGACGCTGGACGGTCTCAGCGGGCGCTGGCGCATCTTCCAGCTGCAGAAGGGCAACCGTTTCAGTGTGGACGACCTCGTGACCGCCTGGTACGGCACCACCTGGTGCCCCAGCCCGGGCCGCATCGCGGACTTGGGATCGGGCATCGGCAGCGTGGCCCTCATGGCCGCCTGGCGCTGCCCCGGCGCCGTGGTCCACACGGTGGAAGCCCAGGAGCAGAGCCTGCGCCTGGCCCTCAAGAGCATCCGCTACAACGGCCAGGAGGGCCGGATCTTCCCGCGGCTGGGGGACCTCCGCGATCCCGGCCTGTTCGCGGGCGAGGCCCCCTTCGACCTGGTGCTGGGCACGCCGCCCTACTGGCCCGAGGGCCACCGGCTGCCCGCCGCCCACCCACAGTCCGTGCCCGCGCGCCTGGAGGTGCGTGGCAGCATCGCCGATTACGCCCAGGCCGCGGCCCGCCTCCTCGCCCCGGGCGGGCTGTTCGCCTGTGTCTTCCCGAACGACCAGCGGGGCCGGGCCCTGACGGCCCTCCACGAGGCGGGGCTGCTGTGCCTCCACCGCCGGGAGATCGTCTTCAAGGAAGGGGAGCCCTACGGTCTGGATGTCTTCGCCGCCGCGCGCCGCCAGGACCTGCCCGAGGACTTCGAGGCCCGGGCCCAGTGCCCCGAAGTCGAAGCGCCCATCCTCATCCGCCGCGCCGATGGCAGTGTGGATCCCGCCATCGCGAGGGTGAGGCTGGCCGTGGGGTTCCCTCCGGGGCTCTGACGGACCAAGATCCAGGACCGGGGATCAGGAATGCGGGGACACCGCGCTGGACGGGTCCAAGGCGCCCGGGGCCAGCAGCCGCTCCGCCGCAGCCCTGAACTCCTCGAAGGCCGCGAGGGCGCTGCCCCTGATGTCGGGGTTGAGGCGGCTGCAGCGCGCCCGGGCCCGTTCCACCAGCCGCGCCCGATGGGATTTCCAGGCCGCCAGGCTCCGGGCATTGCCCACCAGGGCGTGGCGCAGGCGATCTTCCAGGTCCTGGCGGGAACGGATCAACCGCTCCTTGAAGCGCTCCAGTTCCAGCAGGTTCCGGGTGATGAGGATGAAATGGTGCCCCTTCACAGCCATGGTCACGATCTCGGCGGCCATGAGGGGACGCAGGGAGAAGGCCCGCAGCAGGTAGGCCCAGTAGGCGACGGCGTACCGGGAGAAGGTCTGCCGGATGAGGGAATGGACGAAGGCCCGCAGCTCCGGCAGCCGGACCCTGCGGCAGGAGGCCCGCCGGCGCTTCATCCGGCGAAGCAGGCCGAGGCAGCGGGCGAAGTAGCGGCTGGGGCGGTACACATCCGCGAGCACCCGCTTGTAGCCCGCGCGGAGGGCGCCGGCATCCATGCGGGGTGCAAAATTCAGTTCGAGGTCATGGGTGTTGTTCCCCCCGACGGATTGGGTGAGGATGCGCCCTTCCGAGGCCAGACGGGCATGCAGCCGGGTCTGGGGCAGTGCCGTCAGGAGGCCCACCATGGCCGTGGGGATGGCGGCCTCGCCGATGAAGCGGATCTGCCGATCGAAGATGTCCTCCCGATCCCCGTCGAAGCCCACGATGAACCCGCCCGACACCTCCAGACCCTTGGCCTGGATGGCCCGGACGCTGGCCAGGAGGTCGGATCGGCTGTTCTGGCGCTTGCCGATGGCGTCGAGGGTGGCCTGGTCGGGCGTCTCGATGCCGACGAACACCATGTTGAAGCCCGCCTGCACCATCTCGTCCATCAGGGGCTCGTCCGCCGCGAGATCGAGGCTGGCTTCCGTGTAGAACGAAAACGGGTACTGCCGCTCCGTCTGCCAGCCGACCAGCTCAGGCAGGAGGCGGCGGACCTCGCTCCGGTTGCCGATGAAGTTGTCGTCCACCACGAACACGGATCCCCGCCAGCCGCCCTCGAACAGCAGGTCCAGCTCCGCCAGGAACTGGGCGGGTGCCTTGGTCCGGGGCCGGTGGCCGAACAGCTCGACGATGTCGCAGAATTCGCAGTGGTGGGGGCAGCCGCGGGAGTACTGCAGGGCCGCCCCGGCATAGCGCTTGCGGTTCAGCAGATCGAACCGGGGGGCAGGCGTGCGGGCGAGATCCGGATGCGCCCGGTCGCCGTAGCAGCCCTTCGCGCAGCCCTGAGCAAAGTCCGCCAGGAAGGCCGGGAGGTTGACCTCCGCCTCACCGAGGATGAAGTGGTCCACGCCCGCGATCTGGTCCCGGCAGCTGGTTGGATAGGGGCCCCCGGCCACCACCGGCCGGCCCACCTCCCGGCAAAGGGCGATCACCCGCTCGAGGGAGGGGCGCTGCACCAGCATCGAGGAGGTGAGGACCAGGTCTGAGGCCTCGACATCCTGGCGAGTGATCGGCTCGACATTCAGGTCCAGCAGCCTCAGCTCCCAGTCCGGCGGGAGCATGGCGGCCACGGTGAGCAGGCCCAGGGGCGGCAGGGCGGCCTTGCGGCCCAGGAAGGGGAGGGCATAGCGCATGCTCCAGTAGGTCGGCGGCATTTCCGGGTAGACCAGCAGCGCTCTGATGCCCAAGGAACCCCCTTTTGGGGACGACAGTCCCAAGGGTAGGTCCCCCCCCGGCCCGCGGCCATGCCCCATTTCTAGGATTTGCGGCCTTCCCTCCCGATAATGGGATTTGAGGTCGAAACCATGGATCGAGGAAGTTTTCTGGGCGTCCTGCTGGGGTTCACGCTGCTGGCCGTGGCCATTGGCCTGGGCCCGAACCCGCGAATCTTCTTCCACCCGGCCAGCGCCATCGTGGTGGTGGGCGGGGTGATCGCCGCGACGCTGATCCGCTTCACCCTCGAGCATGTGAGTTACGCGTTCTCCATCGCCTCGCGGGCCTTCTTCACCCGGGCGCCGGAGACCCAGGCGCTGGTGAACCAGATCGTGGGCCTGTCGCAGCGGGCCCGTCGTGAGGGCCTGCTCAACATGGAGAAGGCCATGGATGTGGAAGGGTTCCTGGCCAAGGGGCTCCGCATGGTGGTCGACCGGGCCGAGCGGAGCCACATCCAGGCCGTGCTGGCCCAGGAACTTCGGGCCACCCAGGAACGGCACCACCAGGGTCAGGAAATCTTCCGCTTCATCGCCCTCAGTGCGCCCTCCTTCGGCATGGTGGGCACGCTCATCGGCATGGTGCAGCTCTTCGCCAGCATCAAGGACCCCTCGAACATCGGCGGAGCCATGGCGCTGTCGCTGCTGTCCACGCTCTACGGCGCCATCATCGCCTACCTGCTGGCCATTCCCATCGCCGGAAAGCTGGAACTGCGCAGCAAGGAGGAGCTGCAGCTCAAGCAGATCATGATGGAGGGTGTGCTGGGCATCGAGGCGGAGATGCACCCCACGGTTCTCGAGGCCCAGCTGAACGCCTTCCTGGCGCCGAAGGAACGGAATGCCGACCGGCGGTCGCGTGGGTAATCAGGCTCCGGTCCGCTTCGCGCGCCGCAAAGCGGACTTGGAATCGCTCTGGCTGGTGACCTTCGCGGACCTGATGGTCCAGCTGATGGCCTTCTTCGCGCTGCTCTATTCCTTCTCGGTCCACGACCAGGTCAAGCTCCAACAGGCCGTCACCTCCATCCAGAAGGCGCTGGGCGTCCAGAACCCTGCCGGGGCCCCCTCGGCCGGAGACGGGATCCTCCCGGGGTCCACGGGGCTGGATCCCGCGAAGGCCGCGGACCTGGAGAAGCTCCTCAGCGCCGCCCAGGCCACCGAGGGGCCGGATGTGGGCAGCCGCCTGCGCTTCGTGACCTTCCGCGGGGCCCTGATCTTCGACGAAGGCAGCGCCACGCTGACGGCGGGCAGCGATGTGCTGCTGGTGCGGCTGTCCGAGCTGGCCACGCGCTATCAGGGCTTCACGCTGGTCTGCGAGGGCCATTCGGCGCCGCGCGAACGCGGTCGCGGCGGGGCCGATGCCCTGGAACTCAGCTCGCAGCGGGCGCTCGTGGCCCAGCGCTACCTGGCTGGATTGGGGCTGCCCCCCGCCCGGCTGACCTCCGAGGCCCGGGGCGACAGCCAGCCCGAGGGCGATGGGGCCACGCCCGAGGGCCGGGCCCTCCAGCGCCGCGTGGTGTTCCGGTTTCAGCGGGTGGCCGAGCGCTGAGGGGGCGCTGACCGGGCGCCGACGGACAGCGCCCGGATTCCCCTCTATCCTGGATCCAGGCCGGCCCCTCGGCCGCTCTGGAATCCGGAATGATGCGCCTGCGTACCGCTTTTTGCGTCTCCTTCACCGCCCTGGCCTTCGCGGCTCCTCCCGACCTGCGGGTGCCTCCTGCCGAGGCTCTGCGAACTCCGGGCGGGGTGACCTATCGCGTGATCCAGGCGGGGCGCGGCGGTGCCTCTCCCGGCCCAAAGGATTTCGTCCGGGCGCACCTCACGGGATGGGGCTCCGACGGGGCGACCTTCATCCACACGAGGAGCTTGGACGAGGCGCCCTACCTGAGCCTGGAGCGCCTGATGCCGGGGCTGCGGGAGAGCCTGCAGGCCATGGTCCCGGGTGAGCAGCGGCGCATCTGGGTGCCGGAGGCTCTGGCCTTCGCCGGGGCCAAGGGGCGGCCCGCCGGGACCGTGGTGATGGACCTGGAGCTGCTGGACAGCGTTCCCGATCCGAGCCAGGCACCCCCGGATGTGGCCGCGCCGCCCCCGGACGCCACGACCCTCCGGTCCGGCCTGGCCTTCCGGATCCTCAAGCCGGGTTCGGGAACGGCCCATCCGTCCCGTTCCAGCTGGATCTCCGTCCACTACTCGGGGTGGACCACCGACGGGAAGCTGTTCGACAGTTCGCTGAAGAAAGGCACCTCGGTGCCGCTCCAGGTGAAGGGCACCATTGAAGGCTGGATCGAGGGGCTCCCGCTCATGGTGGTGGGTGAGCGCCGGCGCTTCTGGATTCCCGAGAAGCTGGCCTACCGCGGCGCCTCCGGAATGCCGAAGGGGATGCTGGTCTTCGATGTGGAGCTGATGGGGATCGCCCCTAATTGAACCGGGCTTCGGACTGGGCGAGCGCATAGGCGAAGGCGGCCAGGACCGCGGCGTTGTGGGCCAGGTCGTCCTTCTCCACCTTGTCGAAGGTGTCGGCATGGGTGTGGTGGATGTCGAAGTAGTGGGTGGCCGCATGGCTCACGCCGATGCCGGGCACCCCCTCGGCCACCATGGGACTCACATCCGCGCCGGAGCCGCCGAGGCGGAGGTCCACGGCGCCGAAGGAGCCGAGCGCTTCTCCCAGGCCCTTTAAAGTGGCCAAGGCGGCGGCCTTGGCCTCGGGCGCAGCCTTGCGGAGGTCGAGGCTGAACGCCTTGATGCGCTCGCTGCCGGAATCGGATTCGAAGGCGGCGACGATGTGGGGGAACTCGACCAGGTGGGCGTCGCGATAGGCCTTGCCGCCGCGCAGCCCGTTCTCCTCATTGGTCCAGAGGACCACGCGGAGAGTCCGGCGGGGCTTGAGGCCGAGACGCTGGATGAGCCGCGCCGCCTCCAGGGCGATGACCGTGCCGGCCCCGTCGTCCTGGGCGCCCTGGCCCACATCCCAGCTGTCCAGGTGGCCGCTGAGGATCACCACTTCATCGGGCCTCTCCGTGCCGCGGATCTCGCCCACCACATTGGCCGAGGGCGCGTCCGGCAGGGTCTTCGCGCCCATCTCGAGATGCACGCGGATGCGCTCGCCCCGCGCCTGCATGCGCCGCATCTGGGTGGAGGCCTCGAGGGTCACGGAGGCCGTGGGGATCTTCGGGAAGGCGGGATCGTAATCCATGACGCCGGTGTGGGGCGTGTCGAGGCTCACGGGGCCCACGGACCGCACCAGGGCGGCCACGGCGCCGTACTTCGCGGCCTTGGGCGCGCCGTCATGGCGGTAGACCACTGTGTGCCCATAGCCCTTGTAGGGCACATCAAAGAGGACGATCTTCCCCTTCACGGCTTCGCCCAGCCGATCCAGTTCGTCGAAGGAGCCCACCACGACCACCTCTGCGGTCAGTCCGCCTTCGGGCGTGCCCACGCTGCCTCCCAGGCCCAGGATGTGGAGGGGCTGGGGCAGGGGCGCCAGCATCTCGGCCCGCTCCTGGCCCCGCACCCAGTGGGGCACCATGACGGGTTCGGCGTGGACCTGGGTCAGCCCGGCGGCCTTCATGCGGTCCTGGGCCCAGGCGATGGCCTGATCCAGCTGGGGTGAGCCGGACAGCCGGTGACCGATGCGGTCGCACAACCAAGCCAGATCCTCGTAGGCACCATGGGTGCGGAAGGCTTCGGTCCTCAGCCGCTCGGCGCTGGCGCGCAGCGCCTCAGGGGAGGTTTGCGCGCCGAGGGCAGTCGCAGTCACAAGGAGGAGGCATCGGGTCAGGTTCATGCCTCATCTTACTTAGTAGAAACGACAAATCAGGGTTTTTTTGCCAGGTCCTCGATCTGGGCCTTCACGGCCTTCATCAAGGCATTGGGAATGGGCACGCTGAGGTTGTACTGCCGGATCAGCCAGCGATCCTTCGCCCGTGTCAGCACGCCCGTGCCTCGGGCGGGCCCCAGGTTCGGGGTGTCGAGGTCCTCGTCGAACCAGGCGGTGCGGCCGTCCTCCGACAGGGTGATCGTCCGCCGCGTGGCGCGGAAGCTCCAGGCCCTGCCGCGCAGGAAAATCGGGTGGGCCCAGGCCTGGAAGGCGGCCTTGGGCCAGCGCTCGGTGGCGTCTGTGCCCAGGAACATGGCGCCCTCGGCGAGATGGCTGAAGTAGCGGGCCCCATCGGCCTGGGCCGCCGCCCGATGCCAGTCGTCCAGGACGGCAGCCACGGCCTTTTCGGTGGGCGACTGCGCCGAAAGCGCCAGGGTGGAACAGAGGATCAGGGTCGGGATCAGGGCAAGGCGCACGGGAACTCCGGCGAAGGCATCAGCGAGGGCGGTCCAGCGCCACCCTGACCCGCATGCGGCCGCTGGCGTCGGTTTCGAGCACTTCCCAGGACAGGGGCCCGCTGCGGCCCTTGGGGTTCTCGCCGGGGCCGAGGTTGAAGGCCGCGTCATCCAGTTCCCAGCGCCCGCAGGGGAAGCGGGGCTTGGGGGGCTCGGGGCTGCCGGGATGGGCATCCACCACGCGCACCGGACCCTTGGGATCGTCGGGGCTGAGGAGGGAGGGATCGATGCGGGCGACGATCAGGCCTTCGTGGCCGGGGCCGAAGCGGCCGCCGACGCGGCCCCGCTCGAAGCCCCAGGGGCGGCGCACCTCAAGACTGAAGAAGCGGCCTTTCTTGCGGGGATCGGGCAGGGTGACCCACTGGGGATCGGCGCCGGGGGCGCGGCTGGCGGGGGCGATCCAGCCCTCCCAGGCTCGGCCCTTCACGGCGTGGCGGGCGATGGCGCTGCGGAACCGGCCCCGGTACCAGAGCTCCGAGCGCACCCAGGCCATGGGATGGGAGGGGCTGTAGCCCGTGTCCTCCACCCAGGGGCCTTCCCCGGGGTGTGAGCGGTCCCAGCCGCGGTACTGGCCCGCGTCCATGAGATCCCAGATGCCGGCGGTGAGGGGATCCTCGCAGCCCAGGTAGAGGTCGTCCACGCGATGCTCGCCCATGCCGTGGAAGGTCTCGTGGACGATGTTGCCCAGAGGCACTTCCTCGGTCAGGAAGAGCAGGGGCCAGCGCCGGGAGCGTTCCCAGGGCAGCGGCAGCAGCAGGCTCACCGCCTTGAGGTGGGATTCGTCGGCCGTGAGGGACTGGGGGGCGCCGGGCGTGATGATCCAGAGGTGGTCGGGCTTGCCATCGGGCTTCAAGGCGCCGGTGCGGTTGTCGATGCGGTCGCAGTCGCCAAGTTCCTCCCCGCGGAGCCGCTCCAGCACCCATTCGGCCATGGCGGCCTTGTGCGCGTCCGTGCGGGGGGCGGGGAAGTCGGCGCTGCGCAGCTTGAGGAAGCGGCCCTCCACGAGCGAGAGGGCGCCCTTGCTGACCTCGTAGAGGTAGTTGGCGGCGCTGGCCGCGCCGGGACGCCGGGAGAAGATCAGCTCGCGCAGGGCCCCATCCGGCAGCTTCGAGGGCTCGTCCGTGAAGTCCAGCCGCACGATGAACACCGATTCCGCGCGGTGCCCCGGTTCGGGCGTCAGCACCACCTCGCGGTTCCATTCGGAGGCCGGCACGAGATCCCGGCGCCAGCCGTCCTTTTCCACCGCCAGCACGCGGTCTCCGGGATCCAGCTCCAGGCGGAAGGAGCCATCCGCGCCCGTGAGGGCGAGGGGGGGATCCCCGGCGGGAGAGATGCGAGGCTGCCGGTCCGGATAGACCCGCACACCCGCCAGGCCGCGGTGGCCGTCCGTGATGCGGCCCTTCAGGGCCGCGGCGCTGAGGCCTGATCCGAGGTTTGCCCCGAGACCGGAGGCGAGAAGGCCGAGGGCGGCGGCCCTGAGCGTCCGGCTCATGCCTCGCCGACGAGCTTCTGGAGGTGGGCCAGCTTCGCCAGGAGGGCGACGCGACGGCGGGTCTCGGGAGCGACCAGGGGCTTCTCCAGCGCGTCGGCCACGGGTTCCTGGAACCGGGACCAGGTCTCCAGTTCGCCGGGGCTGTACAGCAGCAGGATGGGCAGGTCCTTCAGCTCCTCGGACTGGTGCACGGCCAGGGCCAGCGTCTGCGCGCTGCCTTCGAGCAGGTCCGTGTCCAGCACCAGCACATCGGGCCGGTGGGCGAGGATCTGGGCGCGGGCCTGGCCTTCGCCCTGGGCCTCGAGGAAGGTGGCCTGGTCCTTGCCGAAGTGGTTCTGCACCTGCGACCGTACGAGCGAACTGGCGGAGACCACCAGCACCTTGGGCCGGGCCGGAGCCGGAACCACGCCGCGGCGGGTCAGGGCACGGATCCGCAGGTGGGTCTGCACCCGCACCTGGAGCAGCATGGTGTTGGCGGGCTTGCGGAGGAAGTCGTCGGCTCCGGCGGCGTAGCTGCGGTCCTTGGCGTCGCGGCTCAGGGCCGTCAGGACCAGGACCGGGATGCCCGCCGTGGCCGGATCCGCCTTGATGGCCTCGCAGGCTTTGAACCCATCCATGGAGGGCATGACCGCATCCATGATCACCAGGTCGGGCGAGCCCTCCTTCACGCGATCCAGCGCCTCCTGGCCGTTGGCGGCCGTCACGAGGCGGTGGCCCAGGGACTGCAGCTGCGCCTCGATCTGGCGCCTCTGAAGGGCATTGTCCTCCACCATCAGGATGGTCATGGGGGACGCGAACTGGGTCAAGCTGGCTCCTTACTCTCGTAACTCGAGGTTAAAGGGCCTATCGGTTCCAATCAACCGCTGGATGAAGATGGAACCTGGTAAAACTCCGCAGACAGCAAGGGTTTCCAACGGTACAATGGCCAGTTCGAGGTTCCGCAGTGGCGCATCCCAGTCTCATCCGCAATTTTTCCATCGTCGCGCATATCGACCACGGCAAGTCCACCCTGGCAGACCGCCTGCTGGAGCTGACCAAGACCGTGGCCGGCCGCGACATGCAGGCCCAGATCCTCGACGACATGGATCTGGAGCGCGAGCGCGGCATCACCATCAAGGCCCACGCGGTGACATTGAAGTACCTGGCCCAGGATGGCCAGACCTACACGCTCAACCTCATCGACACGCCGGGACATGTGGACTTCACCTATGAGGTGAGCCGCAGCCTGGCCGCCTGCGAGGGCGCCATCCTGGTGGTGGACGCCACTCAGGGCGTGGAAGCCCAGACCCTGGCCAACACCTACCTGGCCCTGGAGAACGGCCTGGAAGTGTTCCCGGTGCTGAACAAGACCGACCTGCCCAGTGCGGACCCCGAGCGCGTGCTGCAGCAGATCGACACGGTCATCGGCCTGGTGGACACCGCCCACGCCGTGAATGTGAGCGCCAAGACCGGTCAGAACTGCGACCAGGTGCTCGAGCAGATCGTGAAGTGCATTCCCGCGCCCCAGGGCGATCCGGCCGCGCCGCTCCAGGCGCTGGTCTTCGACTGCTACTACGACGCCTACCGCGGCGTGGTGAACCTCATCCGCGTCGTGAACGGCACGCTGAAGGCGGGGGATCAGATCCGCTTCATGTCCACGGGCAGCGAGCACCGGGTGGATGAGATCGGCATCTTCGATCCCAAGATGGACAAGCAGGACTCGCTGTCCGTGGGCGAGGTGGGCTACCTGGTGGCCAACATCCGCCAGCTGGTGGATGTGAAGGTCGGTGACACCGTGACCCACGCAGTCACGCTCACGACCAAGCCCGCCACCGAGATGCTGAAGGGCTTCAAGGAGATCCAGCCCGTGGTCTTCGCGGGCATCTTCCCCACTTCCAGCGACGACTACGAGAACCTGCGCAACGCCATGGACAAGCTGCGCCTCAACGACAGCAGCTTCACCTACGAGCCGGAGACCTCCACCGCGCTGGGCTTCGGCTTCCGCTGCGGCTTCCTGGGCCTGCTCCACATGGAGATCGTGCAGGAACGCCTGGAGCGCGAGTTCGACCTGGACCTGATCACCACGGCCCCCAGCGTGCGCTACCATGTGCACCTGACCGACGGCACCGAGACCTCGGTGGACAACCCCTCGAAGCTGCCACCTCTCCAGAAGATCGCCAAGATCGAGGAGCCCATCATCGAGGCCACGATCCTCACCCGCACGGATTTCGTGGGGGGCCTGATCAAGCTCTGCGAGGAGCGCCGCGGTTTCCAGCAGAAGCTTGAGTACTTGAGCCAGGACCGCGTGATGCTCGTCTACGAACTGCCCCTGAACGAAGTGGTGATGGACTTCTACGACAAGCTCAAATCCATCTCCAAGGGCTACGCCAGCTTCGACTACCACATGAAGCACTACACCGAATCCGACCTCGTGAAGATGGACATCCTCGTGAACGCCGAGCCGGTGGATGCCCTGTCCATCCTGGTGCACCGCAGCAAGAGCCAGGCCCTCGGCCTCGCCCTCTGCCAGAAGATGAAGGAAGTCATCCACCAGCAGATGTTCGATGTGGCCATCCAGGCCGCCATCGGCAGCAAGATCATCGCCCGCACCAATGTGAAGGCCCGCCGCAAGGATGTGCTCGCCAAGTGCTACGGCGGCGATGTCAGCCGCAAGAAGAAGCTCCTCAACAAGCAGAAAGAGGGCAAGAAGCGGATGAAGTCCATCGGCAATGTGGACATCCCGCAGGAGGCCTTCCTGGCCATCCTCAAGGTCGACAACTAGGAACCTGAACGGCTAGCCGATCCGATCGTCATCCTTGATTTCGCCCGACTCGATCAGGTTGGCAAGGAGCCGCTGGAGTTCGTCCTGGCCGATGATGCCCCGCCGCTGGAAGAGCCGGATGAGGCCCAGCACCAAGGCGCGGGTCTGATAAGACTCCAGGCGCGGAACGGTCTGGCTGTGGGTCCGGCTGTGGATGAGGTCGGCGCTCACGGCCGGTGGGGCCGAACGGGCCGGAGCGGCGCCCTCGAAGAGTCCGAAGGGGTCGATGTTGACCGGCTGCGTGGGGGTGGTCTCGGTGCCGAAGAAGGGATCGGGTGGGAAGAGCAGGTCCTGGGCGGAGGGGGGTGGGGCCGGCACCGGCATGGGCTGGAGGCTGAAGGTGACCGGCAGGGCGTCATCCTGGGCGTTATCGCCGCCGACCTCGACGGTCAGCGGCATCGGGGCCGATCCGTCCAGCCGGCGGTAGAGGTCCCCGATGGCTTTCTTCAGGGCGCTGTGGGAGGCCACGACGGGCTGGATGTGCAGTCCCGAGGCGAACCGGGCGCTGTCGATGGCGTTCAGATCCGAGGGATCCGACATGGCCAGCACCAGGGACTTGGGTTCCTTGATGGCGATGGGCAGCACCGTGAACTGGTCGGCCAACCGCTGGGGGACGAGCTTGAGCACCGCGGCGGGAACCTCCAGGTTCCTCACATCCATCTGGGGCACGCCGGTCTGATGGCTGAGGAAGTCCATCAGCACTTCCTCGCTGATGTACCCAAGCGCCACCAGGTTGCTGCCCAGCCGGCCTCGTGCAATCTTCTGATGGGTGATGGCGCTCTGAAGCTGGGCCGGCGTGATGAGGCCGGACTCCACGAGCAGTTCGCCCAGTCGCTTGATGGTTTGCTGCATGAGAGATCCTGGGGTCTTCCGATGATGCACAGAAGGTCCTCTCCAAGGTAACTTTATTCAAGGCTTTTTGTGCGGCCCGGAGGGAGCATGGATTCGGAAGAGCTCTGGAGGGCGGCCCTGCACGACTTCAACAACCTGATGGCGGGACTTCAGGGCGTACTGGATCTGAGCGAGCCGGGACAGCCCATGGATCCGCGCAACCGCATGCGGCTCGGCTCGGTCCTTGACGACGGCAAATCCCTGATCGACATGGCCCGGGCCCTGGCCCTGGGCCGCCTGCCCGCCGGAGGTGTGGCGTCCTGGGCGGAGTGGGAGGCGGGGCTCCGTCGCCGCCTGGATCCCATGGCGGACCTCTTCCGTTGCCGTGTCGAGGTGGTGGATGCCGGCGCCCGGCACTCCCTCTGGCCGGAGCCCATGCTGCAAGATTGGGTCGCCGTCTTCACGAGACAGATCCTGCCCTGGGCCGTTCCGGGGCCCCTGATCGTGGAAGCCGAGGCGCGGCCCGATGTCTGGGTGCTCCGCTGGATCACCGATGCCCCCATGCCGCCGGCCCTTCGGACCGATCCCCCTCCCGACGCGCCGAAGAACCTGGCCTCCTTCTGGCTCCGGAGCATGGCGGGCCACATGGATCTGCGGCTCGAGCCCCTGGCCGGGTGCCTCCAGGTCCAGGCGCCACGCCCGCCCACCGACCCTGATCACCTGGTGCCTTGATGCCGCGGACCGGGATTCTCCCCCTGTCGGCCCGGGGCCCCGCCTCGCTCCATGTCCTGATCGTGGAAGACGAGGCCCGGACCTCCTCGGAGCTCCGCGTGGGGTTGGAAGCCGCAGGGCTTGAAGTCCGACAGGCCTCCAGCGGGGAAGAGGGTCTCCGCCTCTGCGCCGAAGAGGCGTTCGAAGCCATGGTGGTCGATGTGATGCTTCCGGGGATTTCGGGCCTCACCCTGGTCCGGCGCCTGCGGGAGGCGGGGAACGACACTCCGGTGATCTTCCTGTCCGCCAAGGGGGACCTGGTGGATCGCCTGCACGGCCTGGAGGCCGGCGGCGACGACTACCTGGCCAAGCCCTACAGCATCCTGGAGGTGGTGGCCCGTCTGCGGACCATCGCCCGGCGGGTCCAGGGACGGCAGCAGACGGGGCGGGTGCAGGTGGCGGATCTGGTCTGGGACTCGGGGCACCGCCAGATCAGCCGGTCGGGCCACCGCATCGATCTGACGCCCAAGGAATACGCCCTCATGACCCTTCTGCTCGAGCATGCGGGCCATGTGGTTCCCAGGGGCCAGATGGTGCAGGCCATCTGGGGCATGGACTGTGCGGTGGATCCGAATGCGGTGGATGTCCAGATCCTGCGCCTGCGCCGGAAGGTGGATGGACCCTACCCCGTGAAGCTGATCCACACACTCCGCGGGGTGGGGCTCCTGCTGGAGCCCCGTGAAACCCCATAGCGGCAGCATCCTCCTCAAGCTCCAGGTGGGCTTCGGCCTGGCGGCCATGGTCCTGGCCGCGCTCCTGGCCCTCTTCATGGATGGGGCGCTGCGCCGTTCGCTGGAGGCGGAAGACGCCCAGGTGATGGAGGGCCAGGCCCGGGCCCTCACCCAGCGCCTGGCCGCCGGCCTGCCCCTGCTGGATCCAGGCGGACACCCGCGGCCGGAGAAGGCCGCCTGGCGCGTGCGGGACGCCTCGGGCCGAATCCTGGCCGAGAGTGGAGACATGGCGGCACTTCCGGGTTTGGTGGCCCCACCCTTGGGGGCACCGGCCCTGGAACAGCCGGCCCCGGGAGGGGGCGTGTATTCCGTGGTGGCCCGGGCCTGGTCGGGCGGGGGGCAGGCGGGGACGCTGATCCTCGTCATGGATCGCACCCACGAAGAGGCCCTGATCCGCGATTTCCGCCGCACGCTGGCGCTGGGCGTCGTGTTGGCCACGGCCGCGGCGGCCCTGGTGGCCCGGGCCATCGCACGGTGGGGCTTGGCGCCCCTGGGCCAGATCGCCCAGGAAGCGGGCTCCATCAGTGACCGGAACCTGGACCGCCGGTTGGCCACAGAGCACTTTCCCCGGGAGCTCCAGGAACTGGTGACCACCTTGAACGCCACGCTCTCGAGGCTTCAGGAGGCCTTCGACCGGGTGGGCAACCTGGGCGCGGAACTGGCCCATGAGCTGCGGACGCCCTTGCAGAACCTGCGCAGCACCCTGGAGAACCGGGCCCTGAGGCCGGACTGCCCCGAAGCCGAGGCTGCCACTCTGGGAGGGCTGCTGGAGGAGTGCGACCGCATGGCCGCCCTCATCGAGCAGATCCTGTTCCTGGCCCGGTCCGAGCACGCACCGCCGGGGCTGCAGCGGGTCCGGGTTCCCGTCCTCGAGCTCCTGGAGGAAGTCCGGGGATTCTTCGAGGCGGCGGCGGAGCACGCGGGTGTGGCCCTGTGCCTCGAGGCCGGGGCGGACCTCGCCGTCGAGGGCGACCGCCTGCTCCTGACCCGGGCCCTGCACAACCTGGTGGCCAATGCCCTGCGTCATGCGGCCCAGGGCCAGGCGGCCCGGGGAGGGCGCGTGACCCTGGGGGCCCAGGCGACCTCGGAGACCGTGGCGCTGTTCGTGGAAGACGATGGCCCGGGCATTCCCGAGGCGTGGATCCCGCGGCTGGGGACGCCCTTCCTCCGCCCGCCGGATGGCCGGCCCCTCGAGGGATATGGGCTTGGCCTGGCCATCGTGAAGCGCATCGCGGGCATGCTCGGCGGCCGCATGGAGATCCGGAGCCGCCTGGGTGAGGGCACCCGGGTGGACCTGTGGATTCCGCGGGACCTGACGCGATAATCAGGTTGATGTAAGGTTAACCTCACCTCTTCGGCGTCCGACTTCGGGCCCGCGGTGGATCCGTCCTCCCCATCCGGAGCCTCCATGCCGTTCCCCCGCGTGCCCGTCCTCGGACCCCTGGCCTTTCTGTTGGCTGCCTCTGCCGCCGCGCAGACCACGGGGGCGCTCCGGGTGGAAGTCCTCGATCGCGGCGGGAAGCCCCGGCCGGGCGCACTTCTGGTGCTCGAATCCGTGGAGCGGGGCGAGCGGCGGAACCTGAAGACCGACGGCCAGGGCCTCGCCACGGTGGCCGGCCTGATTCCGGGCACCTACCGCCTGGAGGGTCGGACCCTCCACCTGCGGGCCGACGAGCGGATCCAGATCCGCCTGCGCCTGGAGGAGGCCCAGGCCACGGTGGCCGTGGAGGCCTCGCCGCTCCGGGTGGAGGGCAGCTCCGTCACCGCCCACACGGTCCTGGACGCGGAGGACCTCGTCCGCCTGCCCTTCTCCCCCCATCGCTATGTGGAGCATGCCTACCTGGCTCCCGGCGTCACGCCCTCCGGCAAGCCGGAACCCGTGGTGCTGGGCTCCATGCTCGACGCCAACGCCTACCTGGTGGACGGGATGGCCACGGGGCTCAGCTCCACGGGCCGCTTCGGCATGAACCTCTCGACGGAGATCCTGGAGAGCCAGACCCTCACCACCGGGGGCCACAAGGCCGAGGTGGGCTTCGCCTCCGGCGGGGTCTACAACCTGGTCACGAAGAGCGGCGGCAGCGAGTACCACGGGGCCGCGTTCACCAGCCGCATCTTCCGGGGGCTGAACGCCAGGCCCGATGGGGGCAAGGCCACCACGCCGGAGGAGCGGCCCACGGACTCGAACGAGTTCGGCTTCAGCCTGGGCGGCCCCCTCGTGAAGGACAGTCTCTTCTTCTTCGGGGCCTTCAACCGCCAGCTGATGAACCTGGACTTCGAGAATGTCCAGCCCGCAGGAGCGGCTCCCCACCGGCGGAGCCAGGAGGAGGACCGCAGCTACCGCTTCCTCAAGCTCACCTGGCTGGCCAGCGCGGAGCATCGCCTGGAGTTCAGCTATTTCGGGGATCCCGTCACCCAGACCAACTTCGACACGGCCGGCGACAGCAGCGTGAAGGATCTCCAGCAGCCCAACCGCACCCGGGGCGGCGACAGCTACCTCCTGAAGCATGTGGGCGCGCTGGGCCCCCAGCTCACCTGGGAGAACACCCTAGGCCTGCACCTCACCCGCTTCCACTGGTTCCCGGCGACGCCGGAAGCGGGGCCGTCCCGGGGGCAGCTGGACGCGCCTGGCGCCGAATCTTTCGGGGCCTATGCGGAGGATCGCCTGGACCGCGTCCAGAACCTCACCCTGCGGAGCGAGTTCGCCTACTTCGTGGGGTCGCACCAGATCAAGGCCGGCTTCCAGGGCCTGGCCTCCGAGTACACGAAGGTCTTCCAGCGGCCTTCGTTCGGCCTGTCCTACCTGGACCGGGCCGCCGGTGGCGCCGGACCCGCCGCCGGCGACCTGGCGGCGATCCGGGCGGGCCTGCTGTCGATCCACGGCAGCGACTACGGCTACGCCGCCGGCGACAGCCTCGCCACCGCCAGTCCGGTCTCCGGCCAGCTGGTGGGGGGCCGGGCCAGCTACCTCTACCAGCGCACCCTGGCGGAGGCGGGCTCCTACGGCAGTCCGCTCAAGCAGGAGGTGCTGGGGCTCTTCGCCCAGGATGACTGGACCTTCGCCGCCGGCTGGATCGCCAACCTGGGCCTCCGGGTGGATCGGGCGAGTCTCGATGCGGAGGACGGCCGGCAGCTCTACCGCCAGACCCTGCTGAGCCCCCGCGTGGGTCTGTCCTGGGATCCCGCGACGGACGGGCGGACGCGGCTCTACGCCTACGCCGGCCGCATCTACAGCCCCGCGACCCCGGGCAACCTTGCCGCGGCCGGGGCCACCACCGGCGGCCCCGCCACGGTGAAGCAGGTGTGGGTTCCCTCCCTGAACGACTGGCGCACCTGGCAGGCCACGGGCGTGCAGGGCGTGAAGAATGTGGCGGTGGGCGATCTCAAGGCCCCGCGGACGGACCTCTACCAGGCGGGCGTGGAGCGGGTCCAGGACCTGCCCTGGTTTGGGACCTGGACCTTCGAGGCCACGGTCACAGTCAAGGCCGTGCGCGATCTCATCGACACCTACAGTTCCACCTACGGCTACCTGCCCGAGCTGGATGCCCTGGCCAACGCCTCTGCCACGAAGAAGGTGATCGCCAACCTGCCGGGGCTGAGGCGGGACTTCCGGGGCTTCGACCTGATGGCCCGGCGGGCCTTCGAGGGCGGCCACCGGCTTCAGCTCAGCTACAGCCAGGGCGACTTGAACGGCAACTCCGAGGTGGGCAATGTGAACACCTCCACCGGCAAGAACACGGGATTCGCCTCCATCCCGAGCCTGCGCCAGGACTACCGCCTGTCGCCCTACGACGGCACCCTGAACGAGGAAGTGAAGCACGCCTGGAAGGCCTTCGGCAGCGCGGCCCTGCCCTGGAACCTGGAGTCGTCCTTCGCGTTCCTCTGGCGGTCGGGCCTGCGGTACAGCAGCCTCGTGAAGGTCTCCGGCGACAATGTGCTGGCCCCCGGCACCACCCGCGGCGACCAGGAACTGCCCCATGTCATGAGCCTCGACCTGGGCCTGGCCTGGCGGATCCGCGTCCAGAAGGTGGATCTCCGGGCCGCGATGGACATCCTCAATGCCACCAACCGCCAGCCCATGACCTGGGTGAACAACCTGGGCGGAGCTTTCACGCCGGGCAACTTCCAGCAGCCGCGCGTGTGGCAGTTCAGCCTCCGGGCCGGGTTCTGAGCCCCGGTCCGATCCTGTTTCCACCTTCTGCCCCTGGAGCACCCATGGCGCCCCATCCGTTTCTGCCCCTGATCTCCTGCCTCCTGGTGGCGGGCGCGGGCCTCCAGGCCCAGGCTCCTGCCCAGGCAGCGCCCAGGGCCGCCATCAAGGTCGAAGGTACCGCCACGGTGGAGGTGACCGCCACGCGGTTCCCTGAGGATCCGGCCAAGGTGCCGGCCTCGATCAGCGTCTTTTCCGCCAGGGAGCTCGCGGACCGCGGGGCCACGGACCTCCGGTCCGCCCTGGGTCTGGCGGCCGGGGTGTTCATCGCCCCCGGTGGCGATGGCGGCCCGGCGGGAAGCGTGCCGGAGTTCTGGGGCCTGAAGGAGTTCGACGCCTTCCTGCTCGTGGTGGATGGGGTGCCCTGGGGCGGCGCCTTCAATCCGGCCCTGTCCACCCTCAGCCTGGAGGGCGTGGAGCGCATCGAAGTCCAGCGGGGCGCGGCCCCCGTGATGTACGGGGCGACCTCCTTCGTCGGCGTGATCCAGGTGATCCGCAGCCTGCCTGCGGAGACCCAGAACTCGGCGCGCCTCTCCCTGGGGACTCACGGCAGCTTCGGCGCTGGCGCGACCCTGCGGCTGCCGGTCTGGTCGGGCGTGGATTCCAGCCTGACGGTCGATCACGACCAGCAGGGTTTCGAGGATGCCCGCACCGATTTCAAGCGGAGCCACCTCCTGTGGCGGAACCGGCTCCAGGCCCTGGATGGCGTGATCCGGTTCGATCTGGAAGGCGCGGCGGTGGATCAGAAGCCCGCGAGTCCCTTCCCCCGGGTGGGCAGGGCCCTGACCGACCAGGTGCCCCTGGATGCGAACCACAATCCGGCCGGGGCCTTCCTCAACGACCGGCGCTTCACCTTCACCACCGGATACGATCGGCTCCTGGAGGCCTCGGTCCTCTGGTCCACCACCCTCTCCGTCGCGCGGGCCCGGCAGGATGCCTTCCGCGGGTTCCTCACCGAGGTGGGCCCCGCGGATCCCAACGCCCATGGATTCCGCGAGCGCATCGACCTCACGGATGTCTACTTCGATTCCCACCTGACCTGGTCCCTGGGCGGGGCATTCAAGGTCGTCACCGGCGTGGACCACCTCCACGGCCAGGGCAGCGGTCGAGGCGGGGATTTCGACTACACCGTGAACCTGGACGGATCCAACGCACCCGGAGCGGCCACCCTGCCCAGTCAGGCCGACATCCGCATCGACGACCGCCGGGACTTTTCCGGACTCTATGCCTTCGTCCAGTGGCAGGCCGTGCCCAGGCTGGTGCTGGAGGCCGGCCTCCGGCTCACGCGGGCCGACGAGGCCCGCCGCGCGGCCACGCTGGACTTCGGCAGCGGCGCCCTCGACGGTGGCTCGGACACCAAGACCACGACGCGCCTGTCGGGTAGCGCCGGGGCCACCTGGACCGCTTGGCAGTCGGGTACCGACCGGGTGAACCTCTTCGCCGGTGTCCGCAGCACCTTCAAACCCGCGGCCATGGATTTTGGCCTGGACAGCAGCGCCCGGATCCTCGAGCCGGAGACGGCCACCAGCTACGACCTCGGCCTGAAGGCCGACCTCCTGGACCGGCGTCTCACCCTCGAGGTCAGCACCTTCCTCATGGACTTCCAGAACCTGGTCGTCCCCCAATCCGCGGCGGGGGCGCCGGTGCTCGTGAACGCCGGCGCGGAGCGCTTCCAGGGGGCCGAAGCCAGCGCCAGCTTCCGGGTCGCCGGCGATCTCACGGCCCGGGCGGCCTACAGCTACCACGACGCCCGGTTCCGGAACTACCAGAAGGACTTCGGGGACGGCACCCTCACGCAGCTGGCGGGCAAGCGGCTGGAGATGTCCCCCTACCACCTGGGTGGGCTGGGCCTGGCCTACGCGCCTGCCAGGGGACTGACGGCCACGGTGGAGATGAACTATGCCGGGGCGGTCCTCCTCAACCAACGCAACACTGCGCCCGCGGGCGGCTACGCCACCTACGCCGCCAGCCTTGGATGGCGGGAGCGCCGCTGGGACCTCCGCCTCAGCGGCCAGAACCTCACGGACCGCCGCAAGCCCGTGGCCGAGAGCGAGCTGGGGGATGCCCAGTACTACCTGCTGCCCGGCCGGCAGGTGACCCTGGGCGCCCGGTACCGGTTCTGATCTGGGAAGGCGTTTCAACAGGCTTCCGGTACAATCGATGGTTTTGGGCCGGTGCATGAAGTTCCACATCCAGACCTGGGGCTGCCAGATGAACGATCACGACGGCGAGAAGCTGTCGGGATTGCTGTCGGCCGAGGGTTTCGAGGCGGTGGATTCGGTGGAAGACGCCGAGCTGGTGCTGCTGAACACCTGCTCCATCCGCGAGAAGGCCGTGCACAAGGTCTATTCGGAGCTGGGCCGCCTCCGCGAGGAGAAGCAGCGGCGCCCGCTGATGGTGGGCGTCACCGGCTGCCTGGCCCAGCAGGAACAGGCCGCGCTCTTCAAGCGGGCGCCCCACATCGACTTCGTGCTGGGCACCATGGCGCTGAAGCAGCTGCCGCGGCTGGTGGCCGAGGCCCAGGCGGGCAAGGCCCGGGTGATGGATGCAGGCGAATACCCGGACAACCACCTCTTCCCCCCCTCGGTCACGCGGCGGCGGGATACGGCCAAGGCCCTGGTGACCATCACGGAGGGCTGCAACCACGCCTGCACCTACTGCATCGTGCCCACCACCCGCGGCGCCGAGCGCCACCGGCCGTACGAGGATGTGCTGGCCGAGGTGCGCGGTCTGGTCGCGCGCGGCTACCGCGAGGTGGAGCTGCTGGGCCAGAATGTGAACAGCTACGCCGGAGGCTGCACCTTCGCGGACCTGCTGGAGCGCGTCTCCGAGGTGGAGGGCCTGGAGTGGATCCGCTTCACCACCAGCCATCCCATGAACTTCACGAAGGACCTGGCGCGGGTCCTGGTCACCAATCCGAAAGTGGCGCCCTTCCTCCACCTGCCCCTGCAGAGCGGCAGCGACCGGGTGCTGAAGCGCATGCTGCGCGAATACACCGTGGCCGAGTACCTGGAGCGCCTGGGTTACCTGGGCGAAGGCCGGTCCCGCATGGCCCTCAGCACGGACTTCATCGTGGGCTTCCCCGGGGAGACCGACGAGGACTTCGAAGCCACGATGCGGGTGCTGGACGAGGTGGCCTTCGACAGTTCCTTCAGCTTCATCTACTCGCCGCGGCCCGGCACGCCTTCGCTGCGCCTCAAGGACGACCTGCCCCTGGCGGTGAAATCCGCCCGCCTGACGCGCCTTCAGCAGCGCCAGAGCGAGCTCACGCGGGCCAGCAACGAGCGGTTCCTGGGCCGTGAGATTCCTGTGCGCATCGAGACCCACGGTCCCAACGAGCAGGGCTGGTGGCTGGCCCGGAGCGGCGAGTGGAAGACGATCCATCTGGCGGCCGGGCCGGGCCGCGAGCTGCCGTTCGGCGAGCTCGTGCGCGCCCGGGTCACCCTGGCCAGTCCCCATTTCCTGGGCGCGGAACTGGTCTAGGTCGTGGGAGTCCTTGGGAACGCGGCAAAGCTGCTTTCCCAGGGCCCCGCCGTCACAGACATGTCGAGGGCCCAGCGGCGGGCGGCGCCCGGGGGCAGCAGGAAGCTCCCGGGCTTCTCGCTGAACGCCCCGGTCCAACCCTGGGGATCGGCATGCCCCTCCCAGGGCTCGAGGCAGAGGAAGGCGGGACCGGGATCGGGCTTGGCCCAGAGGCCCAGGTGGGGGAAGCCCTCCCAGCGCAGGTCGAGGGCGGGTCCGCCTTCGGCCTCGAAGCGCAGAGCGCGGCTGCGAGGCCGATCGAAGACGAGTGCATCGTCCGTGAAGAGGGACTCGCGGAGAGGCAGGATCCGGTCCTGGATGGGACTGGTCCGCGGGGTCGGATCGAGGAGCCCCTCGCGGGTGAGGCGATGGAGGGGGCCGGGTTCGTCGGCTGCGAAGACCAGGCGGTGGGCCGATTTCGGAAGGCCGGGGGCCAGCGGCCAGCGGAAGGCGGGATGAAGGCCCAGGCTGGCGGGAAGCGGATCGGGTCCCGGGTTGTGCAGGGCGAGATCCATGCGCAGACCCATGGCGCTCAGGGTCCAGGTCACCTGCAGCGAGAAGGCGAAGGGATAACAGGCCCGGGTGGCGGCGTCATCGCGAAGTTCCAGGGTGCAGGTGCCTTCCGACCGCTCGATCCAGGTGAAGTCCCGCTCCCGGGCGAACCCGTGCCGGGGCATGGAGAAGGTCCGGCCCCGGTGCCGGAGGGTGTCGCCGTTCAACCGGCCCACGATGGGGAAGAGCAGGGGGGCATGCCGGGGCCAGAGGGGGCCCGCGTCCCAGAGCAGGTCGTGTCCGGCGAGGCGCAGGGCGTGGAGCTCGGCTCCGGTGGTGCTGATGGCCGCGCTCGACGGGCCAGCCTGCAATCGGTGGATGTCCATGCCGTCAGGTTACCGGACCGTGGTAGATTGCCCGCCTAGCCTGCCGCAATTCTCCGGGAGCAGCCATGTCTTTCACGGCGGATGTCATCGCGACGACTCTCCATGCGCCCCTCGCGAATGTGGAGAAGCACTGGCCGCTGGTGACCGAGGCCCTGGCCACCCTCAAGATCCTGGAGCCGGCCACGGAGGTGGCGGCCATCGCCATCATCGGGGCCGAGAGCTACCTGTTCGCACCCGAGAAGGAGCAGGGCACGGAGGCCTATTTCCGGCGCATGTACGCGTTCAAGCGGGCCCTGGGCAACACCGAGCCCGGCGACGGCGCCCGCTTCTGCGGCCGGGGCTTCATTCCCGTGCTGGGCCGCGCCGAGTACGCCCGCTTCGGCAAGCTGGTGGGCGTGGATCTGGTGGAGGATCCGGACCGGGCGCTGGATCCGGCTGTGGCTGCCCGCATCCTGGCCTACGACTTCATGTTGAAAGGCGTGCCCAAGGCTGCCGCCGACGGCGACTGGGTGAAGGCCCATCGCCTGGTCCGCGGCGATTTGTCCGGCTGGAAACGATTCAATGGGATCCTCATCTCCCTGCTGAAGCTGATGCCGGAGCAGGCCTGAAGGCATTCACAGGGCCATCGGCGAGGTGTTGGTGCGCCCGACCAGACTCGAACTGGTACTCCGTTTCCGGAAGCGGATTTTAAGTCCGCGGCGTCTGCCATTCCGCCACGGGCGCGCCGTTCCAGCCTAACGGCGACCGGGCCATCGTGGTAGCTTCGACCCATGAAGCTACGGACCACCGCGCTGCTGCTGGCGATCCTGCCCTCCCTTTCCGCCGAGGTTCGGGATCTCAAGGCCTTCTACCGCGAGCGTTGCCAGGTCTGCCACGGGACGGACGGTTCAGGCCGGGGTCCCGGCGGTGCGAAGCTCGGCGGACGCAACCTCGCGGATGCCCGGTGGCTGGCCCGGCAGGAGGAGGGCGCACTGGTGGTCTCGATCCTGAAAGGACGCGGCGCCATGCCGGGGTTCGGGCGCCAGGTGTCGGAAGCCGAGGCGCGGCACCTCCTGGCGACCATCGTGCGCCCACCGGCCCAGCGGAAAAATCGCTAGCGGATCTGGCGCCGCCGGGCGCATGGCGCAAGCTGGCAGGAGGGTTGATCCCGCCGAGGTGCCCATGCGAATGCCCCTGCTTCTCTCCTGCCTGCTGGCCATCGGCCTCCGGGCGGCCGAATCCCCCCAGCCCGCCCGAACGGTGACGGAGCTTCGGGCCTTCTTCGCGCAGAACTGCGTGAAGTGCCACGGTCCCGATGGCTCGGCCCGCAACGCCGAGGGGAAGAAGCTGGGCGGGTTCGACTTCACCGATGCGAAGAAGGTCGCCGGGGAGACCGATGCCGACATGGTGAAGACCATCCGCAAGGGCATCTTCTTCGGTCGGGTCATGCCCTCCTTCAAGGACCAGCTGACGGAGGCGGACATGGCGCTTCTGGTGAAGGAGGTGCTCCGCAAGGCCGAGAAGGGCAAAGCCATCGCCGCGGAACCGGAGGGGGGCCGATAGGATGAAGGGATGCTTGGCGCCCTCTCCGACCCCTCCACCCACCCCCTGCTCCGCAACCTGAACGCCCCCCAGCGGGAAGCCGTCCAGCATGCCCGCGGGCCCCTGCTCATTCTGGCCGGGGCGGGGTCCGGCAAGACCACGGTGATCACCCGCCGCATCGCGTGGCTCATCGAGGAGGAGGGCGTCCATCCAGGCTCCATCCTGGCCATGACCTTCACCAACAAGGCCGCCGAGGAGATGCGGGAGCGCGTCCAGCGCCTGGTGTCCGTACCTGCCGCGCAGATGTGGGTGAGCACCTTCCACAGCTTCTGCACCCGGATCCTTCGCCGGGAGGGGGAGCGCACGCCCGTGGGCCGGGATTTCGTCATCTTCGATCCGGCCGACCAGAAGAGCCTCGTCAAGCAGGTGCTGGCGGAGCTGAAGCTGCCCGAGAAGCAGTTCCACCCCAAGAAGGTGCTGGAGATCATCAGCGATTTCAAGAACCGCTGCCTGCTGCCGGAGGAGGCCCGCGAGGAAGCCCTGGACCCCTGGACCCGCAAGGTGCTGGACGCCTACGACCTCTACCAGAAGGGCCTGAAGAACCATCGCGCCTGCGATTTCGACGACCTGCTGCTCTGGACCGAGCGGCTCTTCCGCGATCCCGTGATGCAGGCGACCTACGGCGAGCGGTTCCGCTACATCCTGGTGGATGAGTACCAGGACACCAACCGGGCCCAGTACCTGCTGGTACAGCACCTGGCTCGACGCCACCACAATCTGTGCGTGGTGGGTGATGAGGACCAGTCGATCTACGGGTGGCGCGGCGCCGACATCCGCAACATCCTCGACTTCCAGCAGGACTTTCCCGAGGCCGTGCGCATCGAGCTGCTGCAGAACTACCGCTCCACGAAGAAGATCCTGGACGCTGCATCCGAGGTGATCGCCAACAACTCCCAGCGCGTGGAGGGGAAGGGCTCGCTGAAGACCGACCTGGGGGACGGTGAATCCATCCAGTTCAAGCTGGCAGACGAGGGGCGCCTGGAGGCGGAGTGGGTGGTGCAGCGCATCCAGGAGCTGCGGTATCTCGAACCGGAGATCAAGGTCGCCGTGCTCTACCGCGCCAACTGGCAGTCCCGGCAGATGGAAGAGGCCCTGCGCGCCCAGAACCTGCCCTACCGGCTGGTGGGCGGGGTGAAGTTCTACGAGCGGCAGGAGGTCAAGGACCTCATCTCCTACCTGCGGCTCATCTCGAACCCCTTCGATCTGGTGAGCTTCCGTCGCTGCGTGAACGCGCCCAGCCGCGGCGTGGGGCCCACCACGCTGGGGAAGATCGAGGCGGCCATTCCCGAGGGCGGCACGCCGCTCGAAGGGCTCGCGCTGCTGCTGAGGGCGGGCGAGCTGAAGGGCCGAGCCCAGCGGGAGTTGGGCAAGTTCCTCGAGCTGTTCCACCGCGCCGGATCGGAGCGCGAAGCCCAGGGGCTGGCGGGCCTGGTGAAGTGGGTGCTCCAGGAGAGCGGCTACCTCCAGAGCCTGGAGGATGAGGCCACGCTGGAGGCCGAAGGGCGCATCCGCAACCTGGAGGAATTCCTCAGCGCCGCCGCCGAATCCGAATCCCTGGGCCTGCGCCTGTCGGAGTTCCTGGATCGGATCACCCTGGCCTCGGACACGGACCAGCTGGAGGAGGCCGCGCAGCTCAGCCTCATGACCATCCACTGCGCCAAGGGGCTGGAGTTCCCCTATGTGTTCGTCATCGGCATGGAGGAGGATGTCTTCCCCAACCGCAATGCCCGGGAGACGCCGGAGGGCCTGGAGGAAGAGCGCAGGCTCTTCTATGTGGCCATCACCCGGGCCCAGCGGCGCCTCACCCTCAGCGCCGCCCGCCGCCGCCGCATCATGGGCACCGAGATGCTCTCCATGCCCAGCCGCTTCCTGCGGGAGATTCCCGCCGAGGCCCTGACGGCGCCCATCCGATGGGGCACCGAGCTCTACCAGTCGGGCGAGGGCGTGCGGCCGGGCAGCTCCTTCACCCGCGGGTCCGGCGGCGCTTCCGTGGCGACGGAACTGCAGCGCATCCGCAGCTTCTTCGACCGGGTGAAGGAGGTTCCGGCTCCTTCGGGTGAACCGGAGGGCGACCGGTTCTCCGAACCTGCCGAATCCAAAGATCCGACTGCTTTCGAGGCGGGAACGCGGGTGAAGAGCGCCCGGTTCGGCGCAGGCACGGTGCTGGCCTCCTCCGGCCGGGGGGATGGCCTGACCTACACCGTGCGATTCGATCAGGGCGGCGACAAGCGCATCATGGCGCGGTTCGGGGGGCTGGAGCGGGTCTGATCCAGCCGGCCCGCACCTCTTCCCTTGCGTCCGGCGCGGTGACGGTCCTCTCCCTCACAGCAGGTCCTGCAGGGCCTCCTCCGGCGAAGGGAAACGGAAGGGGAAGCCGAGAACCTCGGCTTTGCCGGGATGGACGAAGGCGCCCTGCAGAAGGAGGTCGCGGCCGAGTTCCCCCAGGGCCAGGCGGACGCCGGCGGCGGCGAGGAACCCCGGGATGGGCGCCAGCGGGCGGTGGAGCTGCTTCGACAGCAGCCGGAGAAAGACCGCCTGGGACACGGGCTCGGGGGCCGTGGCATTGAAGGGGCCCTCCCAGGCCGGGTTCCGGGCCGCCGCCATCAGCATGGCCACCAGGTCGTGGAGGTGGATCCAGCTGAGGCCCTGACGGCCGTCCCCGAGTCGGCTGCCGGCCCACAGCCGCACGGGGAGCGCCATCTTCGGCAGGGCCCCGCCGTTCCGGGCCAGCACCACGCCGAGGCGCGCGATCGCCACGCGCATGCCCAGGCTCCGGGCGGTCAGGGCCGCGGCTTCCCAGGCTTGGCAGGTCTCCGGCAGGAAGCCCGTGCCGGCCGGGCTCAGCTCGCTCAGGGGGGTGTCGTCGGGGGCCGCGCCGTAGTAGCCGATGGCCGAGGCGTTCACCAGCACGGCAGGGCGGCGGGCGCAGGCCCGGAGACCCTCGACCAGAGCCTCCGTGGGGCCCACCCGGCTCTGGAGGAGGACCTGCTTCCGCTTGGCGGTCCAGCGCCGGTCCGCGATGCCCTCGCCGGCGAGGTTGAAGACCGCATCCGCGCCATCCAGGGCTTCGGCGGGATCCTCCCACCCCTGAGCCCTGGCCCCGGGAGGCAGCACCGCCGAGCCCGGTCGGCGCGTGAGGACCACCACTTCGGCGCCCGCGGCCACCAGGGCCTTCACCAGGGCCCGACCCACCAGGCCGGTGCCTCCGGCCACCACCACGCGTTGCAAGGGCTGTTCGGCCATGGCGGACTCCGCTCCGGATGCAAGCATAGGCCTTCCCGGGCCGGCGTCCGGCCGGGAAAACCCGCCTGTCCAGGTCCGGGTACCATGGGGCTGGCCTTGAGCCCCGGGCGGGCTCCCCTTCGCCGAGGACCCCATGCGCTTCCTGCTCTCCAACCTGTCGTTGAACCTGGGTGAGGAGGCGCTCGATCTGGCGAGGCCGCTGGCCCATGCCCTGGGCGGGGCGCCGGGGGACTACCGCGCGGTGGTGCTGGAGCGCCGCAGCCTGGATGCCCGCCACAAGGGAGCCATCCGCTTCCTGACGACCCTCAGCTTCGAGACGGACCGTGCCTTGGAGCTGGGGCCGAGGCCCGGCGGGCTCAAGCTCGACCGGGCGCCGGAGCCGGCCCCCTACGCGGTGGTCCCGCCCCCCCGCCGTCCGCGGGTGGTGGTGGTGGGCAGCGGCCCTGCGGGGACCTTCTGCGCCCTGCGCCTGCTGGACTACGGCATTGAACCCATCGTGCTGGAGCGGGGGCCCGCCATGGGCGAACGGGTGCAGGCCATCGCGGGCCTGTGGAAGGACGCGGTGCTGGACCCCGAGGCCAATGCCCAGTTCGGCGAGGGCGGGGCGGGCACCTTCAGCGATGGCAAACTCACCACGCGTATCGGGCACCCGGCCACGCGCTATGTGCTGGATGCCTTCGTGCGCTTCGGCGCGAACCCCCGGATCCTCTACCTCGCCAAGCCCCATGTGGGCACGGATGTCATCCGCCGCTGCACGGTGCTCATCCGCAAGGAGGCCGAGGCCCGGGGTGCCCGGTACCGGTTCCGGGCCCGGCTGGCGGAGGTCCGCTTCGATGACCAGGGCCGCGTCCGCGCGGCGGTGCTGGCCAGCGGCGAGGAGCTCCCCTGCGAGGCCCTGGTGCTGGCGCCGGGCCACAGCGCCCGGGACACCTTCGAAATGCTGCACGGCCATGGCGTGGCCATGCGCCAGAAGCCCTTCGCCATGGGCGTGCGGGTGGAACATCCTCAAGATCTCATTGACCGGTCCCAGTACGGCCCCAGCGCGGGCCACCCCTCCCTGCCCGCCGCGGACTACAAGCTGGTCTGCAACTTCGGCCTCAACCGCGCGGCCTACAGTTTCTGCATGTGCCCCGGCGGCGAAGTCATCCAGTGCAGCAGCGAGCCCGGTGGCGTGGTGGTGAACGGCATGAGCAACGAGAAACGCGACTCGGGTTTCGCCAACTCAGGCCTGGTGGCCAAGGTGAACACGGCGGATTTCGGCAGCGACCACCTCCTCGGGGGCATGTACTTCCAGCGGAAGTGGGAGCAGGCCGCCTTCCGGGCCGCGGGGGAGACCTACGGCGCCCCCGCCATGGCCGTGCAGGATTTCCTGAAGGGCCGCGCCACGGGCAAGCTGCCGCGGACCAGCTTCAAGCCCTTCGCCGTCGCGGCGGATCTGAGCATGTGCCTGCCGGGCTTCGTCCAGGAGCAGCTGGCCGGGGCGCTGCCCACCTTCGACCAGAAGATCCACGGCTTCGCCAGCCGCGAAGCCATCCTCCTGGCCATCGAGAGCCGCACCAGCAGCCCCATCCAGCTGCTGCGCGGCGAGGACGGGCAATCCGTGTCCCACCCGGGGCTCTACCCCTGCGGGGAAGGCGCGGGTTTCGCGGGCGGCATCACCTCCGCCGCAGTGGACGGCATCCGCGTGGCCGAGTGGATCGCCCAGAGCGCGGGGGCTCCCGTGTTCCAGCCCTTCGAGAAGCAGGTCCGGGCCGGCGACCTGGCGAACGAGTACTGAGGGGGAGGCCCGTCCCGGCGGTCAGTGCCGCTTGGGGGGCTGGTCCAGCAGGGACCCCGGATGCAGGCGGAAGGCGAGGGTCAGGTTGAAGGTGGCCCACTGGGGCTCGCCGTTCAGCCGGGCGGGTTCGAAGACCCACTGCAGGGCGTACCGGAGGGCCGTGGGCTTCAATTCGGCGGGGCCGCTGACGGCGATGGCCCGCCTGGGCCGGCCATCTGGATCGATGGTGACCTGGGCGACCACGGTGCCTTCGGTGCCCTGGCTGAGGGAGGCCGCGGGGTAGGGCGGAGCCGGCGGGCGCACCTTGACCTTCACGCGGCTGAAGTCCATCTCCTGGGCCTTCGGCCGCTCCGGCGCCGGGCGCTGGGCCGCATCCGCCTGGGCGGGGGCGGCGAGGGGTTGGACCGTCAGGGGCGGCGTCGTCCCACCCCGGGAAAGCCGGATGAGATGCGCGGCCATGCTCAGGACGATCTGCCGGGTCTGGAAGAGGAGCCCCTGGTCGCCCGCCTGGGCCGCCATGTAGTTGGCGCCCCACTCCTGGGGAGGTGTCTTTGCGCCGGCCTTCTGGGAGTCCAGGGGGAGCAGGCGTTCGCTGACGCTGAGGAGGCAGGTCCCCTCGCCGTACTGGAGCGTGATGGGGCTGACCTCCAGGCAGTAGGCCCCCTCCGCGCCTTCGACCTCGGAGGCGGGCAGGACGGGGAGGCCATTGCGGGTGAAGAAGGTGGTGAGATCCTCCCGGACCTGATCCGGGTCCAGACCCACCGCCGCCCGGTTCGAATCGGGAATGAGCACCTTCAGGCTGACCGAACGGACGGGGCCCAGGCTCGCCGTGGGCCCGGGGGCCTGGGCCCCGAGGGCGGAGGCGAGGCACAGGATGGCGGCGGGTTGGGGCATGGAGGCTCCGGGGAACCCCCATCATTTCATGCCTTCGGGGTCGGTAATCCGCTATCGTGACTCTCGCGCCGACCCGAAGGCGCGCCCCTGTCCCGGAGGAACCATGTTCGAATCCGCGGAACTTGGCCACAAGGTATCGAAAGAGGTCTGGGACAGGGAGGTTCCCGCGTTGCGGGAGGCGCTGCTGGACGCCCAATACGACCTGGCCGCGGCGAAGTTCCCCGTGGTCATCCTGGTGGCGGGCGTCGACGGGGCCGGCAAGAGCGAGACCGTGAACACCCTCAACGAGTGGATGGATCCGCGCCACATCCAGACCCATGGCCTGGCGGAGCCTTCGGACGAAGAGCGCGAGCGGCCGCACATGTACCGCTACTGGCGGATGCTCCCGCCCAAGGGGAAGATCGGCATCTTCGACGGGTCCTGGTACACCTGGCCCATCCTGGAGCGGGCCTGCGGCCGCAGCAAGACCTCGGACCTGGACCAGGACATGGCCCGGGTGGCGCGTTTTGAGCAGATGCTCATCCACGAGGGCGCCCTGGTGCTGAAGTTCTGGATGCACCTGGGCAAGGATGCCCAGAAGAAGCGGCTGAAGGGCCTGGAGAAGGATCCCAAGACCCGCTGGCGGGTGACGCCCAGGGACTGGAAACACTTTGAGATGTACGACACCTTCCGCCAGGTGTCTGAGCGGGCCCTGCGCTCCACGAGCACCGGGGACGCGCCCTGGATCGTGGTGGAGGCCACGGATGCGCGCTACCAGCGCCTCACGGTGGGGAAGATCCTGCTGGAGCGTCTCCGCGCACGCCTGGACCACCCCGCTCCGGTGGTGCCGGTGATCCCCACGCATCCGCGCCCGTCCCTGGACGGCATGAATGTGCTCAGGGCCCTGGATCTGACAAAGCGGCTGGACAAGAAGGACTACGAGGACGAGCTGCTCACGCTGCAGGGCCGGCTGAACCTGCTCACCCGCCATCGGAACTTCCAGAAGCATTCCGTGGTGCTGGTGTTCGAGGGGGTGGATGCCGCGGGGAAGGGGGGTGGCATCCGCCGGATCACCCAGGCCCTGGACGCCCGCATGTATCACATCCATCCCGTTGCGGCGCCCACGGAGGAGGAGCGGGCCCAACCCTACCTCTGGCGATTCTGGCGGCACCTCCCGCGGCGGGGTCGGGTGGCCATCTTCGACCGCAGCTGGTACGGCCGGGTGCTGGTGGAGCGGGTGGAGGGCTACTGCGCCGAGACAGACTGGCAGCGGGCCTACAGCGAGATCAATGAGTTCGAGGACCAGATCGTCCGCAGCCGCAGTCTGCTGCTCAAGTTCTGGCTCTCCATCAGCCAGGAGGAGCAGCTCCGCCGCTTCGAGGAGCGCCAGGCCACGCCCTTCAAGCGCTTCAAGATCACCGAGGAGGACTGGCGCAACCGCGAGAAGTGGCCGGCCTACGAGGCCGCCATCTGCGACATGCTCGACCGCACCAGCACCGAGATCGCCCCCTGGACCCTCGTCGAGAGCGAAGACAAATACTACGGACGGATCAAGATCCTGAAGACGCTGGTGCAGCGGCTGGAGGACGAGCTGTAGGAGAGCTCCCTGCTCTAGACCGCCCGCTCCTTGCCGAACACCCGGTCCAGCACGAGACCGGCGGTCTCCTCGATGCTGCGGCCGGTCACATCGAGGACGGGCCAGCGGCGGTGCTGCTTGAAGATCCCATCGGCGAAGGCCAATTCCTCGAGGATCTGGCCGAGGTCGCTGTAGCTGTCGGCGCTGCCGGAGGCGCCCAGGCGCTTCAGGCGGTAGGCGCGGATCTCCTGCAGACGGTCCGGCTCGATGGTGAGGCCCACGATGCGGCCCTGGGGGATCTGCTCAAGCTCCGGGGGCAGGGGAATGCCGGGTACCAGGGGCACATTCATCACCTTGTAGCCCTCCATGGCGAGGTACATGGAGAGCGGCGTCTTGCTGGTGCGGCTGATGCCCACCAGGACGATGTCGGCGTCCGGAAGGCCGCCCATGTCGATGCCGTCGTCGTACTTCTGGGCGTATTCGATGGCCTCGATGCGGCGGAAGTACTTGTCGCCCACGGCGTGGAAGCTGCCCGGCCGCTCCTCGGGCCGTTCGCGCAGGTAGAGGGCCAGGGTGTCCAGCAGGTTGCCGAAGAGGTCCACCTGGGTGAGGCGCAGCTCCGCGCAGCGGTCGGCCAGGTAGGCGCGCATCTCGCGGGAGACGGTGGTGTGGATGATGACGGCGCGCTTCTCCGCGGCCATCTGGAGGACGCGCTCCACATCCTCGTGGGAGCGCACATTCTGGAACCGCCGCACCAGGGCCGAGCTCTCGCCCTTGGCGAACTGGGTCAGCGCCGCCTGCACCATGCGCTGGGCGGTTTCGCCGGATCCTCCCGACACCACATAGATGGGCTGCCTGTCCATGGAATTCAGCATACCCTGGGGCCATGCAACCTTTCCCCCACGCCCTCGCCTGGCTCGCGGTGGCGATTCCCGTGGGCGGGGCCCTCGGCGGCCTCGCGGTGCTCCTGGTTCGCTGGGCCCAGCTGCGGCGCCGGGCGCCGGCCGATCCGGAGGCCCTGCTGCTCTCGGCGGTGTCCGGCAGCCTGCGGGAACGGGGCGAGCTGGCCGCCACCCTGGGCGAACTCCGCACGGTCCATGAGCGCCTGCTGGACGCGCTGCCCATGGGGCTGCTGTGGGTGGATCAGCGCCAGCGACTCGCGGCCCTGAACCAGCGGGGCTGCGACCTGCTGGGCGTTCGCCCCGGCGTGGTGGGTCTGGAAGCGGCCTTCGTGCTGGAGCCCTTTCCCTGGCTGCGGGAAGCCCTGGCGGGCGACCCCGGGCCGGCCCATCGCCTCGGGGCCCAGGGCCGCCGCTGGCGGATCCAGCGCATCGAGGCGCCGGACCGCATCGGTGCCCTGGTGCAGTTCGAGGATGTCACCGAGGCAGAGTTGGAGGATCGCCGCCGCCAGCTGCGGGAGCGGTTCGCAGAGTTGGGCGAGATGACCGCCGGCGTCGCCCACCAGCTGAAGAACGGCCTGGCCGTGCTGAAGGGCCAGGGACAGCTGCTCAAGCGGGCGGGCCATGGGGCTTCGGCCGAGGCCCTGCTGGAGGAGACCGAGGAGCTCGAGCGGCTGGTGCAGCGCTTCCTCCAGTGGGCCAAGCCCCTGGATCCGGCCTCGGAGCCGCTCCAGCTCGAAGAGGCCGTGGGCCAGGCGCTGGCGGAGCTGAAGCGCCGCCCCGTGAGCCAGGGGCGCCAGCTGGTGGCCGAAGGGCGGGGGATGGCGACGGGGGATCCCGTGCTGCTGCACCAGGCCCTGGTGAACCTGCTGGAGAACGCCTGCCAGGCCAGCCCCCTGGGCAGCCGGGTGCTGGTGCGGATCTCCGAGGCCCAGCTGGCGATCCTGGACGAGGGGCCGGGTCTGTCGGAGGACACGGCCATCCGCATGCTGCGGCCCTTCGAGAGCGGCCGTCCAGACGGCACGGGCCTGGGCCTCCCCCTGGCCCTGAAGTGGCTCAACGCCCAGGGTGCGGACCTGCGGCTGGTGCCGCGGCCCGAGGGAGGCACCTGCGCCGAGATCCGCTGGTAAGGTGAAGAGATGAGGACGAAGCAGGAGCGGAGTGCCACTGTGGCGAAGCCGAAGCCCGAAGGGCGCGCCGCAGGGAGGCTACGCCTCGGTGAGCGGAGTGAACCGCAGCGCGCAGCGCGCGCGATAGGCGGAGGCGGCGCGTGAAGATCGCGCTGCTCCAACTCAACGCCCGCCTCGGGGATCCCGAAGGGAACGGCCGCCGGGTGGAGAAGGCCTACGCGGAGGCCGTCTCGGCAGGTGCGGAACTGGTGCTGGCGCCGGAGCTGGCCATCCCCGGCTACCTGCTGGAGGATCGTCTCTGGGAGCCCGGGATGCGCCGGCGCATCGAGGCGGAATCCTACCGGCTGGCGGCGCTCTCCGGCACCGTACCGCTGGTCTTCGGCACGGCGCGGCCCGCGCCTTCGGGCCGGCTCTGGAACGAGCTGTGGTGGTGCGAAGGCGGCGCCCTCCGGCACTGCGCGCACAAGCGGGTGCTGCCCAGCTACGATGTGTTCGACGAGCACCGCTACTTCGAGCCAGATGCCGCCCCCCAGCCGCTCGTCGCGTTCCACGGCCACCGCATCGGCCTCTCCATCTGCGAGGATCTCTGGGCTGATCCCCAGCTGGGCAATGCGCCGGTGGGTTATGGCGTGGACCCCATCGCGGACCTGGCCGCTGCGGGCGCCACGCTGATTCTCAACGCCAGCGCCAGCCCCAGCGCCCTGGGCAGCTACCTCCCACCGGGCCGCAGCGCCCCCTGGGCCATCCCCTCCAAGGATGCCCAGCGCCGCCGGTTGCTGCCGGGCCTGGCCCAGAAGCACGGCCTCCCCATCGCGTACGCCAGCCGCGTGGGGGCGGAAAGCTGGCTGCTCTTCGACGGCGGCTCGGGCCTGGCGCTGCCGGACGGGCGCTGGCAGGGCTGTGCACCCTTTCACGAGGGCCTGTTCAGCGTGGACCCCGGTGCCCCGGGCGAGGCTTGGCACGCCGTGGAAGACGGCCCCTGGCTGCGCAAGGCCCTGGTGACGGGCCTTCGCGACAACCTGGCGAAGCAGGGCCTCGAGGCCCTGGTGGTGGGCCTGTCGGGTGGCATCGACAGCGCCGTGGCCGCGGCCCTGGCGGTGGAGGCCCTCGGCCCCGGACGGGTGCTGGGCGCGGCTCTGCCTACGCGCTTCAGCAGTGCGGAAAGCTCGGCCCTCGCCGAACAGCAGGCCCGGCACCTCGGGCTGGCCTTCCTCAACCTCGACGCCGAGGCTCCGTTCGCAGGCTTTTCGGCGGCCCTGGAAAAGGCCCTGCCGGGACGCGCCTTCAGCCTGACGGACGAGAACCTCCAGAGCCGCTGCCGGGGCAGCCTGCTCCTGGCGCTCACCTCGGAGCCGGACATCCAGCGGCGCCTGGGCACGGAGCGGGTCGCCGTGCTGAACACGGGCAACAAGAGCGAGGCCGCCACCGGCTACTTCACCCTCTACGGTGATGGCATTGGCGCCTTCGCGCCGCTGGGGGATTGCCTCAAGGCCCGCGTGTATGCCCTGGCCCGGGACCTGGGGGAGGCCGTGCCCCGGGGCGTGGTGGACCGTCCCCCTACCGCCGAGCTGCGCCCCGGTCAGACCGACGAGGCCAGCCTCCTGCCCTATGCCCAGCTCGACGCCATTCTGGGCGCGGCCCTTGAGGCCCAGCGACCGGAAGAGGGCCTGGCCGAGGATCTGGCCCTCCTGCTCGAGGGCGAGGTCCTGGTCCAGGCCCGGGCGGCGCTCCCCCGCATCCTGGGCCTCCTGCGCCGCACCGAGTTCAAGCGGCGCCAGCTGCCCTTCGCATTCAAGGTGAGCCCCAAGGCCTTCGGCGCGGGACGGCGGATCCCGCTCACCGCGCTATGAAACAGCCCCGCCTCTGGGTTACCCTAGCCCCATAGCCGGTGTGGCGAAATGGCAGACGCGACGGACTCAAAATCCGTTTCCCTCTAAAGGAGTGTCGGTTCGAGTCCGACCACCGGTACCAGTTCGGCCCTTTTGGGGCGTTTTGCAATCGACAGTCTCAAATCACTTGATATGCAGGTCGCCAGAAGTTTACATTCAACTGTCGTTAGCATGATCAGGATTCCGGTGCCCAGGTAGCCTTCCGCCGATGCACCCGGGTCTTGCAGGTTGTCGAATGCCAAGGGAGGCCTCGGGCCATGGATGCCGTTTGGAATACCCGATACAACACGGGCATCCACATCATCGACGAGCAGCACCAGGAACTCTTCGCCACCGTGGACCGGCTGCGGAAGTCCGTCCAGGGCGGCTCAGCCCGCGAGGAGATCGAGGCCCTGCTGTCGGATCTGATCCAGTGCTCCGAACGCCATTTCTCCACGGAAGAAGCGTTCATGGCCAAGTTCGGCTACCCGGACCTGACGCAGCATGTATCCGAGCACGCCTCCATGCTCACGAGCCTGCACGAGCTCCACGCCAAGTTCCGGGAAAGCCCGCACGCCCTGGCCCTGATGGTGCCGACCTTCATGGAGGGCTGGCTCAAGCACCACATCAGCGATGGGGATTTCGGGTTCGTGACCTTCCTGAAGGCGCGCAACCTGGCTTGAATGGCCCTGAAGCGGCCTGATGTGACGAAGTTGTGTCTTTTTGCAGGCTTTCCAGGAAACCTTTCGGGCAAAAAAGGCACTTGAGCCGCCCGGCTGGGTTCGGGGATCCTGGGGCATCCCATCTGCCACGGACGCCCCAGGCACTTCTGCCCGGAGAATCCGCAGTCCAAATGATCGGCCAGGAATGGCCACTAGGAGTGACGCATGAATCGACGCTGGTCGACCCTCACCTTGACGGCGCTGGCCTGTGCCACGATCGCCTCGGCCCAGACTTCCTCTACCGCCGGGGCCATCCGGGGCGTGATCAAGAACAAGGGCGGCCAGGGCGTGGCCGGCGCCACCCTGTCGCTGCGGAACCGCGAGACGGGTCTGGTGCGCACCACCACGGCCAATGCCCAGGGCGAGTACCACATGGGCCTCCTGCCCGTGGGCGGCTACGAACTCACCGTCACCGCGGCCGGCATGCGCACCCTGAAGGACACCAGCGTGCAGGTGTCGCTGGGCCAGAACACCACCGCGAACTTCAGCCTGGACAAGGCCGAAGCCTCCGCCACGGTGGAGATCGTCGCTTCGAGCCAGAGCCTGGACACCACGCAGGTGAACAGCGTCACGGCCGTGGACGCCAAGCTGGTCGAATCCATCCCCCTCAATGGCCGCGACTTCACCAACCTCGTGCAGCTCACGCCCGGCTCGGTCTACGACCCGGACAACAACCGCGTGTCCATGGAGGGCGCCCGAGGCATCCAGAACAACCTGACCATCGACGGCGCCTCCTACCAGTCGAACTTCTTCGGCGAGCAGCGCGGCTCCACGCGCATCCCCTTCGCCTTCGGCGCCGACACCATCAAGGAACTCCAGATCATCACCAACGCCTTCGATGCCCAGTACGGCAACGCGGCGGGCGCGGTGATCAACGCCGTCTCCAAGACCGGCACGAACGAGTTCGGTGGCTCGGCCCTCTACCAGGTGCGGCCCAAGTCCCTGGTGGCGCGCATCACCCCGGTGCCCTACGACCGGGCCGGCACCATCAACACCCAGCAGGCCCTCACCAAGAACTTCACCCAGACCCAGTTCAATGTGAATGTGGGCGGCCCGATCATCAAGGACAAGCTGCACTTCTTCGTGGGCGTCGAGACCTACAAGTACAAGGAGGACTTCACGCCCTCCTTCGCCATCTCGAGTTCGGGCGGCAACAGCAACTCGCCCGTGCCCAACTTCACCAACTTCCTCAACACCTACGGCAAGCTGATCGTCGGCAATGACGGGCGCACGCTGGCCCAGGAAAGCGGCCGGAGCTACACCAACGACCGCACCAACACGGTCTATTTCGGCCGCCTGGACTGGACGATCAACGAGAACCACCGCGCCACCCTGCGCGTGAACGCCCAGGATTGGAAGTCCGAGAACGGCACCACCTCCTTCACGAGCAGCTTCGCGCCCACCACGGGCCAGACCCAGCAGGGCCAGGAGAAGAACAGCGGCCTCAGCTGGGTGGTGGAGTTGAACAGCGTCCTCGGCTCCAACCTGGTGAACGAGGCCCGCGTCCAGCGCGCCATCGAGCGGCGGCCCCGCATCGCGAACAGCACCGCCTCCCCCGAGTTCCAGGTGAACGGCGGCTTCACGGCCGGCCAGAACAACTTCCTGCCCAACGGATTGGACGAGTACAGCTGGCAGGTCATCGACAACCTCACCTGGACCCAGGGCGACTGGACGGTCAAGGGCGGCGTGGACCTCCAGTTCTTCGACTTCAAGAACACCTTCTTCCGCTACCAGAACGGTTCCATCCAGTTCGGAAACTATTCCATCGCCAACAAGTGGGCCACCGGCACCGTGGCCGCGGCCGACAGCCTGACTTATGTGGGCGCTTACAGCGACTTCGGTGGCGCCATCTCCTACAAATCCAAGCTCTTCGCGGGCTTCGTCCAGGGCCAGTACCAGGGCCTGCTGGATCGCCGCCTCATGCTGAGCCTGGGCCTGCGCGCCACCCGCGAGGACCAGCCGGACAACCCCCGGCCGAACGCCCAGTTCGCCGGCCTCGACCAGGCCAACGACACCACCTCGTACGATCCCCGCTTCGGGTTCACCTACGACCTCAAGGGCAACGGCAAGACGCTGCTGCGCGGCGGCTACGGCTGGTTCTCCAGCCCGAACCCCAGCCTCACCGTGTCCAACACGATGAACAGCAACGGGAACACCACCTCCACCTACTTCATCAACAACGGGGCCGCCACCAACGCGCTCTTCAACTCGGGCGCCCTCTCCTACGCCCAGCGCGTCTCCGCCGGCGGCACGATCCTGAGCGCCCTGCCGTCCAACCTGCTGGCGGGCCTGGCCTCCGCCAGCCGCGTGGGCCAGGTCTGGGATCCCCGCAACGAGATGACCGTGGCCAAGCGCACGGCCCTGGGCGTCGAGCACGCCTATGACAACGGCCTGACCCTCGGCCTCCAGGCTGTCTATGCGAAGTTCGAGAACCTGCAGTACTTCGTGAACATCAACCTGGCCCAGGTGGGCGCTCCGGCCGGCTCCTACTACAACGACGGCTACGCCCTGCCCAATTCGAACACCTTCTCCACCGTCGGCCGCCCCAACCGGGCCGTGGTGAACGGCCGGATGATGGACTTCACGAATTTCGGCAATGTGTTCCTCAGCAAGAACGATGGTGAAGGCACCTACAAGGCCCTCATCCTGACGGCTTCCAAGCGCTCCGAGAGCGGCTGGGGCTTCAACTCCACGCTGACCTGGTCCAAGGCCCGCGACAACAACTCCAACGAGCGCACCACCGCGAGCTCCACGGCCGACTCGAACACCAACAACCCCGCCAATCCCTCCGGCACCGAGGCCTACAGCGACAACGACCGCCGCCTGCGTGTGACCTTCGCGGGCTTCTTCCCGATCATCTGGGGCATCCAGGGCGCCGTGAACTACAGCTACACCAGCGGCCGTCCCTACAGTTCCATCTCCACCAATGACCTCAACGGCGATAGTGGCCGCAACGACTACACCCCCGGCACCGAGCGCAACCAGTACCGCCAGCCCCATGTGAAGCAGCTGGATCTCCGCCTGAGCCGGAACTTCGAGTTCACGAAGCGGTTCAAGGCCGAAGCCTTCATCGATGTCTTCAACTTGGCCAACTGGGCGGCCCAGCGCACGACGATCACGGGCGGCCAGCCGACCACCGACTTCGGCTTCATCAACCTGCCCGACCGCAACACCCGCGAGGTCCAGCTGGGCGTCCGCGCCCGGTTCTGATCGTCCCGGCTCCAAAGGAAAGGCCCCGCGACCGCGGGGCCTTTCCTTTGGGTGGAACCCCGGCACCTGCGCTGCCCCGCCTCCCGGCAGAGAAGCGGCGGCCTAGCGCTGGGTCCCTGTCCGGCCGGCCTACGGCTGGATCAGAAAAAGCCCCGCATGGGCGGGGCTTTTCGGGCAGCAAGACCGCGGATCAGATCCTGAAGCGGGCCACCAGCGAATTGAGCTGCTCGGCCAGATGGCTCAATTCGTCCACAGTGCGGGTGGATTCCTTGATGGTGGCGGCCATCTCCTCCATGGCCGCGGCGTTCTGCTCGGCGATGGCGGTGAGGTTGCCCATGGCGGCCACCACGGACTGGCTGTCGTGACTCTGGGTCTCGCTCTGACCACCGATGGTCTTCATGCGCTCGGCGGAATCGGTGATGGCGCTCTGGATGCTGTTCAGCGCCTCGCCGGCCGTGTTCACCATCTTCGTGCCGTCGTTGATGGCCCGGTTCGAGGTCTGGATGAGGGCCGTGATCTCCTTGGCGGCGGTGGCGCTGCGTTCGGCCAACTTGCGCACCTCTTCGGCGACCACTGCGAAGCCCTTGCCGTGTTCGCCGGCCTTGGCGGCCTCGATGGCGGCGTTGAGGGAGAGGAGGTTCGTCTGGTTGGCGATCTCGGTGATCACGGTGAGGATGTTGCCGATCTGCTTCGAGTTCTGGTCGATGGCGCGCATGCCGGAAATGGCGCTGCCCACGGCGGTGCCCCCCTTGCCCGCGGCCTGCTGGGCCTGCTCGAAGACCAGGAGGGCGTCTGCGACATTGGAATTGACCACCTGGGAGGACCCAGCGATGCCCTGGACGCTGCTGGTGGTGGTCGTGACGCTGGCCTTCTGGTTCTCGGCGGAGTGGGCGATGCTCTGGGCCGTGCTGTGCATCTCGGACATGCCGGCCGACATCTGGAGCGAACCCGAGGCGATGTTGGTGGAGATGGCCATCACCTGCTGGACGATCTGGTGGATGTTCTCCACGAAGCGGTTGAAGTGGCCGGCCAGGGCGGCGATCTCATCGTTGCCGTGCACATCCAGGCGGGCGGTGAGGTCGCCCTCGCCCTCGGAGATGTCGCGCATGCGCCGCTGGATGTTCTCCAGGGGGGTGACGATGGCGTTGCCCAGGAACCAGGCCGCACCGAATCCGGCGGCGATCATGAGCACGCCGAGGATGGCCATGCCCAGGAGGGCGCCCATCTGGTCCTTGCGGACACGGTCCCGGTTGGCCAGCAGCATGAGGTAAGACTTGTTGGCGGCCCCTTCGATCTTCACGAGGGAGCCGACGACCAGGAAGCCGTCCTTCTCGAAGGTCAGGTTGTCTTTGGAAAGATCTTTCTTGGCGGCTTCCGTGAGGAAGGCGCCGGCGAAGGGGGCCAGGTCGATCTGGGAGGGCTTGGCCTTGGACTTGGTGACCACCTTGGGGGCCTTGGTGGCAGGATCCAGGGCCACGAGGGCGGCCTGGGTGATGTCGTTGTTGTCCTTCATGCCGTCCAGGCCGCGCTCGACGAGCCCCAGGTCCTCGAACTGGACACCCGATTGGATGCCATCCGAGACCAGGGAAGCCAGGCTGCTGGCCTCGAGCTTGAGGCCGTCGTTCAGCGCGGTGTTCAGGCGCCAGAGGGAAAACACCGTGGCCGCAGTGCCCAGCACCGCCGCCAGGGCGAGGATGGAATACAGCAGCTTCTTTCGGACATTGAGGTTGTTCCAGAAATTCATGGCCGCCCCTAAAGAGGTGTGTCCACAACCCATCGGGCGGGCGGGACTGCGGGTTGAGTTTCGAGGCGCTATCGGAGGGAGATGAGGGTCACTCCGGCGCCGCCCTGATTTTGCGGTGCATCCTCGACGCGGGCGATGCCGGGGTGCCCCCGCAGGGCCTCCCGGACCGCGGCTTTCAATTTTCCGGTGCCGTGGCCGTGGACGATGCGGATGTACCGGCGACCTGCGGCCAGGGCCTCCTCCACGAAGCGGTAGATCTCGCTGTCCACCTCGTCGCTGGCCCGGCCGATGAGGTTCATTTCCGATTCGATGTCCTGGGCCTCGGCGCGCACCCGGACCCGGCCTGTGGGCTTCGGCGCGGCCTCCCGGGCCCCGATGGGCTCCAGCTCCCCCAGGCGGCATTCCAGGCGGCGACCCTGGGGCGTCTCCAGCGTGGCCCGGTCGCCCTTCAGGGTCACCACCCTGCCTTCGACGCCCAGCCCCCGGTGGCGGGCGAAGCCGCCTTCGCGGACTTCCACGGGAGCGGCGCTTCGGGCGGGGTTCCGGCCGGGTGACAGCTCGGCCTCGGCGAGGCGTGTCAGCTGCTTCACCCGCTCGTGGGCCTCGGTGCCCAGGCGGTCGGCATTGACCTCGGCCGCCTTCTGCCGCTCCTTCAGCTCGCGCACCAGCCGCTTGCCCTCGTGGTCGAGGAAATCCAGCACCCGCGCAACCTTCTCCTTGGATTCCCGCTGGAAGGTCTCGCGCTCGAGGCGCAGCTTCTCCTCCCGCTGGCGGAGGATCTCCCGGTCCTTTTCCGCGGCGGCCTGCCCCTGGCGCAGGGTCTCGGCCTCCTCCAGCAGGCGCGAGCGCTCGGCTTCCAGCTCCCGCAGGAAGTCCCGCCAGTCCTGCTCACGCTTGCCCAGCACCTTGTCGGCGTGCTCCAGCACGGGCCGGGGCAGGCCCAGCTTGGCGGCGATGGTGAGGGCGCGGCTCTGCCCCGGCTGGCCCACCAGCAGGCGGTAGGTGGGGGCCAGGCGGTCCTCGTCGAACTGGACCGAGGCATTCTGGAACCGCATGTGGCGCAGGACCCATTGGCTGATCTCGCCCAGGTGGGTGGAGCACAGGATCCAGCAGCGGCGCCGGGACAGGGTCTGGAGGAGGGCGATGCCCAGGGCGGCGCCTTCCTTGGGATCGGTGCCCGTGCCCAACTCATCCAACAGCACCAGTCCGCCGTCATGGACGCTTTTAAGGATCTCCTTCAAATGCAATATATGGCTACTGAAGGTCGAGAGGCTTCCCGTGATGGTCTGGTGGTCGCCGATGTCCGCGTGGAGGCTGGGCAGGGCGGGGAAGCTGGAGCCTTCCCGGACCGGCACCGCGCAGCCGCTGGCTGCCAGGGCCGAGAGCAGGCCCACGGTCTTGAGGACGACGGTCTTGCCGCCGGTGTTCGAGCCGGAGATGACGAGGCCCGGCTTCTCCGCCTCCATCACCAGGTTCAGGGGCACCACCGGGTGGGGCAGGGGCTCCAGGCCCATGGCCTCGCGCACGGCGGGCAGCAGCATGGGGTGGCGGGCCTCCAGGAGGCAGAGGCGGCCCTGCTTCGGATCGGCTTCCAGCTCGGGCAGGCGGCCGTCGCAGAGGACCGCCCAGCGGAGGAGCGCCAGACCCTGGTCCGCCCGGGCCTGGAGGTCGCGCCAGCGGGTGAAGTCCTCCCGCCGGGTGCGCAGCTCCGCCAGCAGGTCGCGCAGGAAGGCCTGCACGGCCTGGGCGTAGTCGCGGTCGGCCTCCACGAAGGCGTTGTTGAGGGGCACGGCCTCCATGGGCTCCACGAAGACCGTGGCTCCGCTGCCGCTGCGGTCCAGCACCAGGCCTGGCACCAGACTCCGCCGCTCCGACCGGACCGGCAGGCAGAAGCGGCCGTTGCGATCGACGACCATGGCCTCGTTGAAGGCATCGGGCGTGGCCCGCAGCAGTTTCTGGAGCTTGGCCTGCACGGCCTGGAAGGCCTCCTGGCGGCTCCGGTGGAGGCTGGCCAGGGCGGGGATGCGCAGGGGGTCCAGCTGGCCGTCGGGGTTGAAGCTCTTGGCCAGCCGCTCGGCCACGGGAGCCGGATCCGGCAGCAGGGCGGCCGTCACCTGGAGCCGATCGATGCCGAGGTGGGTGCCCGGCGGCGCGGGGCGGGACTCGGGCCAGGGCAGGGCGGCCAGGCTTGAGAGCAGCCGGGACAGGGCCTTCAGGCCATCCCGAAGCTGCCGCCAGTGCTCGGGCAGCAGCCAGCCCGCAGGGTTGAGCAGCTCGTCCAGGGATTCATCCATGGGGAGGATGGGCAGCCGGTCGGGTGAGGCGGTCCAGAGATCCTGAAGCTCCAGCTGGTACAGCCGCCGCAGCCCCGTGAGCCCATCCCAGGGGTGCATGGCGCCGAGGGCCGCCCGGGCGGGATGCGTGCGCGCACCCGCCTGCACCAGCCGGATCGCATCGGGGAATTCCAGGGCGTCGAGTTCAGGGTTCATGGCGGGAGTCTTGAGTCCTCAGTCTTGAGTCTTCAGTAAAACAAAAGGCCCGCTTTCGCGGGCCTTTTTCGAGAGGAAGCGAAGCTTCATCTCAACCGATCATGCGCCGTTCCTGAGCGAGGCGCTTCAGGGTCTTCTTGCGGGCGGCGAGCATCTTGCGCTTGCGCTTGGTGCTGGGCTTTTCGTAGTGCTGGCGCTTCTTCAGCTCGCTGAGGATGCCGGACTTTTCGCACTTCCGCTTGAAGCGGCGAAGGGCGAACTCGAAAGTTTCGTCTTCTTTGACCTTGACCAAAGGCATGTGGATGCACCTCCTTTCCCGTGGATTTCGGGGCGGCGCCAGGGAACGGGGCCGGACCGAACGAGAAGTGTATCTCAGATTCCGAGTTATGGCGAGGTGGAATCCCTCCCGCTACCCTGGATCCTCACTGCATCTTCTGGATCCCAATGCCCCGTCCCCTGCTCCTCATCGTGGAAGGCGAGTCCTACCGGACGCCTGGTCTGGTTTCCGCCATGGAGGGGGACGGCTGGGCCGTGCGCTGGGTGGGGGCTGCCGGAGCGGAGTCCTTCCTGCAGACGGGCCTGGATCCGGACCTGCTCCTGGTGGAGCTGGCTTCGCCAGAGGCCATCGGCCATCGGCTCGTCCAGGTCCTCCGGGAACGGCAGCCCACCCTTCCGGTGCTGGCCTGGGTGGGTGAGCAGGCCGCCGAGGCGCGCGGGAAACTCGGCCTCCAGGGTTTCCTGGAGCGATCCGGATCCGAGGCGGAGATCCTCGCGGCCCTGCGCCACTACCGCCCGGAGGACACCCAGCTCACCACGGACGACATCTTCGGGGACCTCCTGGCCGACCTGGAGCGGGGGGCGGATGTGGATCCCAGCCCGGGCGTTTCTTCGAGGCCAGCCTCGAGCCCGGTTTCGAGCCTGGAACCCAAGCCGGAACCCCCGGCCGATCCGTTTTCCCTGTTCGAGGGGGAGGCGGGGCTGCCCCCCGAAGCGGCCGTTGGTCAGGGCTCCCAGCCTCCGCTCAGCGCAGCGGACATCTTCGGCCAGGTGATCGAGGAGGTGGAGGCCCTTCCTGTGCCCCGGACGCCTCGGGCCGTGCCCCTTCCGGTGGCCGTTCCCGAGCGGGGCAACCTGCCGGTGGCCGCCGTGAAGGTTGCGGAACCTCTGAAACCCGCCTCGGCGCCGCAGGCTCCGGTCGCACCCCCGCCGGCCCTGACCGAACCGCTGGGGCCTTCCGACTTCACCCTCAGCGGAATCTCGGGCGTGAACGATCCCTTCGAGTGGGCCGGGGAGGGGGCCGCCGCGCCTCCCGCCGTGGCGCCCGTGGCCCGCCCGGTCGCGAGCGGGACTCCGGAAGTGCTCGAGGAATATGGGAACTACTTCCTGCTGGAGAAGATCGCCATCGGCGGCATGGCGGAGCTGTTCAAGGCCCAGCAGCGGGGCGTGCAGGGCTTCCAGAAGATCGTGGCCATCAAGCGGATCCTGCCGCACTTCAGCGACAACGAGGACTTCGTCACGATGTTCATCGACGAGGCCAAGCTGGCGGCCCAGCTGACCCATCCGAACATCGTCCAGATCTTCGATCTGGGGAAGGCCGGGAGCTCGCACTACATCGCCATGGAATATGTGAACGGCCGGGATCTGCGCACCCTGCTGCGGAAGGTGCGGGAATACGGGCAGCCCTTCCCGGAGCAGATCGCGGCCTTCGTGGTGATGAAGGTGGCCGCCGCGCTCGACTACGCGCACCGGAAGCGGGGCTTCGATGACCGTGAGCTCAAGCTGGTCCACCGGGACATCAGCCCGCAGAATGTGATCCTCTCGACCGAAGGCGCCGTGAAGCTGGTGGACTTCGGCATCGCCAAGGCAGCCAACAAGGCCAGCCATACGGTAGCTGGCGCGCTCAAGGGCAAGCTGCTCTATATGAGCCCCGAGCAGGCCACGGGGCAGCCCCTGGACAACCGCTCGGACCTGTATTCGCTGGGCCTCGTGCTCTTCGAGCTGCTCACGGGGGAACGGTGCTTCCAGGCGGATTCCGAGCTGGGCGTGCTGGAGAAGGTGCGCCTGGGCCGGGTGTCGGACCTGCACGCCCTGAATCCGAATGTGTCCCGGGACATGGTGGCCATCGTGAACCGGGCCCTCCAGAAGAGCGTGGATCATCGCTACCCCTCCGCCCGGTTCATGGAGCGGGATCTCCGCGACTACCTCCAGCGCCTGGGGACGCCCATCGCCGAGCACGATGTGGCCGAGTATGTGAACACCCTGCTCAACGGAACCCGGGAGCGGCTGGAACACCTGGTGGCCACCCAATTCCCCGTGCCCACCAGCCTCACCAGCGGGGCCTACCGGTCCATGAGCGACCACACGGGCACCACGGCCCCGTACGGACGCGCTCCCGCTCCTGCCAGCGAGGCGTCGCCGCAGGAGCCCGCCACAGACTTCCCGGAACCGCCCAAGACGGCCCTCCGGCCGCGCTGGCTGCTGCCCTTGATTCTGGGGCTGGCCGCGCTCCTGGTGGTCATGCTGGCCATCGCCCGGTGGTCCTGAACCGCTGATCCTCCGGTCCCGGAGTCTGCTTGGCCGGCCCGCCGCGGGGGCATTGTGATGAACCGCAAGGCGCCAACCGGGGTAGACTCGGGGCTTCCCCCTTGTGTTCCCTTTTTCCGCCAGGAGTTCCCATGGATCTGAGCCAGGACCAGAAGGCCTTCTACGAGACCACCCGCGAGCGCTGCCGCTCGGAGGTGTCTCAGATCAACAACACCATCGCCTCCGAGGTTCAGCGCGTGAAGGATCTGCTCACCAGCCTGAGCAACCGCAAGACCGCCGTGCTGCAGATGTACGGCGCCGCGTGCGAAGTGCTGGGCGAAGAGAACGACCTCGCCGAAGAGTCCATCGAGATCGAGTTCTAGGAATCCGCCGCCGGGCCGACCGGCACGCTATCCGTGAATCCGCATCAGCGGGGCAGCGCATTTCTGGCAGTTGCTCTGGTGAGGCGGATTCTTCTTGCCGCAGTGGCTGCACACGAGGGTGTGGGCCCGCTTGCGGCGCCACATCCTCAGGTAGAGGAAGCCGAGGATCAGCACCAGCAGTCCACCCTTCTGCCAGGGCTGGAGGAAGACACCCGTGGGGCTTTCCGCCTTGGGCTTGGCGGGCTGTTCTTCGAGGCTGAGGGTGGGCTGGTTCATGGCTCGGCGCTTTCGTCGGAGGAATCGTCTGCCAGCATGCCTTCGCCGAAGAGGCCGTCTTCGGGCAGGGGCGGCTCCAGGGCGGCCAGGGCCTCGGCCTCGAGGCGGCCCTCGCCGAAGTCCGCCAGCTGCGGCAGATCGTGCAGGCCCTTCAGTCCGAAGTGCAGGAGGAAGGCCTGGGTGGTGGCGTAGGTCATGGGACGGCCCACCACGGGCTTGCGCCCGGCGGGCGTGATGAGCTGGCGCTCCATGAGGCTCTTCACCTGGTTGGCGCTGCTGGTGACGCCCCGGATGGCGTTCAGCTCGGTGATGGTGACGGGCTGCCGGTAGGCGATGATCGCCAGCGCCTCGATCTGGGCCGGCGTGAGCTTGCCGCTGCGGGTGGTGGTCACCAGGCGCGAGACCATTTCCTTGTAGACGGGGCTGGTGGCCATGCGCCAGCCCCCGCCCACTTCCAGCAGGCGCAGTCCGGAGGCGCCCTGCAGACGCTCCTGAAGCTTCTCGATGCCCTGCTGGAGGGCCCCGTCGCCCAGGCCTGTCAGCTCGCGGAGCCGCGCCAAGTCCAGCACCTCGCCGGCGGCGGTGAACAGGGCCTCCAGGGCCCCCGGGAGGTCGCCGCCCTCATCCCAGAGCGGATCCTGGTGGAAGATCTCGGAATCGTTCACCGGTAGGCTCCCAGCCGTTGGCCCATGCGGACGGCCCCCTCGGCGCGCAGCGGGGCCCAATCTCTGGCCCTCGGACCGCCCACGAGCAGCACCACCGTGGAGCCGAATTCGAAGGTGCCGAGATCCTCGCCGGGGGCGCAGGGCAGCAGGCTCACGGGGAAACCGCCATCCTTGGGCAGGTCGCGGCCCCCGAGCCAGCGCCCGTCGATCACGACTCCGCCCACATGCGTGGCGCCCACCAGCACCGCAGCCACCTCCAGGCCCTCGCAGGGGCCGGTCCCCAGGGCGATCCAGGTCGCGCGGCGGTTGCGCTCATAGAGGCGGGGGACATGGCCCGTGCTGGCGTCGTTCACGGGCCACAGCTCGCCTTCCACATGGCTGACCGCGCTGACGCGGCCCTCCAGCGGCACATGGATGCGGTGGTAGTCCTTCGGCGAGAGATACAGGGTGAGGTAGTGACCGCCCTCGAAGCGCTCGGCACCCCGCTCGTGCTTGAGCAATTCCGCCACGCGGTAGGGCAGGCCCTTGGCCTGGATGGCGGTACCGGCCTCGATGCGGCCGCTGGCGATGATGCGGGCGTCCACGGGGCTGTTGAGGTAGCCCGGGAGGGGCCCCTCCTGGGGGCGGAGGCCCGGCCTGAGCCGCCGGGTGAACAGGGCCTGGAGGCTGGGGTAGTCGGCCAGGGGGAACTCGGCCTCGGCGAGGTCGATGCCGTAGTGCCGGGCGAAGCGGCCCAGCAGGGGTTCGCGCCAGGCGGCCGGCAGGCGTTTGGCGGCCGCCCAGCCCACCACGCGGGAACCCAGCTTCTTGGGGTAGAGCCCCAGCAGCCTCAGGGGCAGGGGGCCGGGGGTCCAGATCAGCACATAGAGCGCCCAGACCAGGGCGAGGACGAGCGCGACGCGCGCCGGTGGGGGCCAAGACAGATGCATCCCACCAGAATAGCCGTCTGTAGAATCGATCGATGGATTGGATCCACCTGAAGCCCGCGGATGGCCGCCTCATGCCCTGGAAGAATGGTGGGGGCCGGACTCTGGAAATCCTCGTGGACCCCCCTGGCGCTGCGGTGGATTCGGGGTTTGGCTGGCGCCTCAGCACAGCGGAGGTGGCCGTTTCTGGCCCTTTCTCGGCCTTCCCGGGCCTCGAACGGACCCTGCTGCTCCTGGAGGGAGCCGGATTCACCCTGGACCTGGGGCCCCGGGGGTGGGCCGAGGTGCGGGATCCCCTGGTCCCCTTCGTGTTCTCCGGCGATTGGCCCGTGTCCGCGAGCCTGGTGGACGGCCCGTGCACCGACTTCAATGTGATGGCGGACCCCCGCCGGTGCCGGGCGCGCGTCGAGGCCTTCTCCCTGGAGGTTCCCCGCCGACTGGATCTGGGTGCGGCCACGGTGGCGATCTTCGTCGCCCGGGGCACGGTATCGGTACCGGCGCTGGGGCTGCACTTGGGCCAGAGGCACACGCTGCGGATCGATGTCGATGTCGATGCCGGAGCCAATGCCAGGGCCGGGGTCGGCCCCGGAGTCCGGTTATTGGCCCTGGCTCCGGGATTGGGCGGCGCGAGCCTGGTGGTGGTCCGGGTGGATCCGAGGGCCTGACCCTCAGGGTCTTGACCTGCCCGGGGGCAGGCCCCACGCTTCAGCACCCACCCCCAGGAGGCCCACCATGAACCGAGGGATTCTTTCCCTGCTGCTGGCATCCGGTCTCGCCCTGCAGGGTCAGACGCCGCTGAAGATCGGCGTCATCAACTGCGCGACCGGAACCCAGGCCCCCATCGGCGAGTACATGAGCAACGGCTACAAGCTGGCCCTGGAGGATCTGCTGAAGAAGGGCATCAAGGTGGAACTGGTGATCGAGGACGACACGGGCAAGCCCCAGGTGTCCATGTCCGCCATGGAGAAGCTCGTCACCCGCGACCGCGTGGCGGCGGTGGTGGGCCCGTATAGCTCCGCCTGTGCCAACGCGGTCTCGAAGCTGGCGGAGAAATACAAGGTGCCGCTCCTGGTGCCCGTGGCCTCGAAAGAGGACATCACGCGCCAGAACCAGAAGTTCGTCTTCCGCCTCAGCGCCACCACCGAGGACTACGCCTCCATCCTCATCTCCATGGCCCAGAAGCTGGGTCAGCCGAAGACCATGGCGATCCTCAACGAGAACACGGATTTCGGCACCTCGGGCGCCAAGTCGGCGAAGGCCTATGCCGCCCAGGTGGGCATTCAGGTGGTAGCCGAGGAGGCCTACGCGTCGGGCTCGCCGGACTACCGCTCCACCCTGGCCAAGGTCAAGGGCCTCAAGCCTGACCTGGTCTTCATGGTCTCCTATGTGGCCGACGGCATCCTGCTCATGCGGCAGGCGCGGGAGGTGGGCCTCCAGCCCCAGGCCTTCCTCGGCGCGGGGGCGGGGTTCGCCTCCTCCGAGTTCGCCCGCGAGCAGGCCATTTCGAGCCATGTGTTCTCGAGCACTCAGTGGACGACGGATGTGAGCTGGCCTGGAGCCAAGGATTTCGGCAAGAGGTACAAGGCCAAGTTCGGCAAGGACGAAGTCCCCTACCATGCCGCGAATGCCTACGCCTCGATGATGGTGATGGCCGAGACCGCCGCGAAGGCGGGGGGCGACCGCGAGAAGATCCGCACGGCGCTGCGCGACGGCACCTGGAACGGCATCATGGGCCCGGTGCGGTTCGTGGACTACAACGGCTACACGAACCAGAACCGGCACCAGATGCTGGTGGAGCAGATCCAGAACGGAAAGCACGAAACCGTGTGGCCGCCGGAGTACGGTACGAAGAAACCGGTGTACCCCTTCCGGTGGAAGTAGCCGCCTTCTGATTGTCCCCCGGGCCTGTCATCTTGGATGGCATGCACATCGGACACGCATTCACGGTCATGGCGGCGGCCTTCCTCGCCGGAGCCATCAATTCCATCGCGGGGGGCGGCACGCTCGTGTCATTCCCCGCGCTGCTGGGCATCGGCCTCACGGGCCAGCAGGCGAATGTCACCAGCACCATCGCCCTGTGGCCCGGCTCCATCGGCGGGTTCTGGGGGCATCGTGAGGACCTGGCCGGGACGAAGGAATTCGCCCTGCGGCTGATGCCGGTCTCGCTCCTCGGCGGCGCGCTCGGGGCCTGGCTCATGCTGGTGACGCCGCAGAAGCTCTTCGACCAGCTGGTGCCCTGGCTGATCCTGGCGGCCACGGTGCTGCTGGCGGCCAATGATCCGGTCAACAAGCTGCTGAAGAAGATCGGGGGCCACGACCGGACGGCCGGGTGGTGGATCGGCGCGATGATCTTCCAGTTCATCGTCGGCATCTACGGGGGCTACTTCGGCGCCGGCATTGGCATCCTGATGCTCGCGGCCCTGAGCCTGCTGGGGCTCACGGACATCCACCAGATGAACGGCCTGAAGAACCTGCTGGCCCTCTGCATCAACGGCGTGGCGATCTTCGCGTTCCTGGGGATGGAGTACCTGCGCCACCCCGGCAATGTCCAGTGGGGCATCGTGGGCCTCATGGCCGTCGCCGCGGGCCTGGGCGGGCTCTTCGGCTCCCACATGGCCCATCGCGTGGGACGCACCACCGTGCGCTTCGGCGTCATCAGCATCGGGTTCGTCCTGACGGCCTGGTATTTCTACAAGACCTACGCCGCCTGAGGCGGCCGGCAGGCCGGGTGTGCTAGGGTGGTGGCCACATCCCCCAAGGAGGCCCCATGCGACCGCTGCCCGTGGGTTCCCGTGCCCTCGTCCCCGCCCTCGCCCTGACCCTTGCGCTGTCCTTCGCACCGGCCTTGGCACGGGCCGCCGCGCCGCCCCCCCAGGCGAAAGACTGCGTCGCCTGCCACGACCAGGTGGATCTGGAGGCGTTCCGCCCCCGCGCCCATGGCGGGTTGGCCTGCGTCCAGTGCCACACGGCCATCACCGAGCTTCCGCATCCCGAAAAGCTGCCGCCGGTGAAGTGTGCCCGCTGCCATGCCCATGAGGCCAAGGACTACGCCAACAGCGTGCATGGCCTGGCCCGCATGAAGGGGAAGGACCATGCGGCCACCTGCGCCTCCTGCCACGGCAAGGCCCACGAGATCGTCACGAAGAGCGATCCGGCCTCCAAGGTGGCCCGGAAGAACATGGACGCCACCTGCGGCAAGTGCCACGACGGGGCCTTCCTGGACAAGCTCAACACCCGGCTGCCCCACCGCGCCTCGCGGATGGACCTGAAGAAGATGCCCGGAAAGTAGGATCAGGGTCCGTGGCGCCGGGGGAGGAACGCTAGCTCCCGGGCCGCATCCCGAGTGATCCGCGCCCCTTCCGCCCCGGGCAGCCGGTCCGCCTCCGGGTAGACCTGGTCCTCCTCGAGGGCGTTGTGCGCGGCCAGGCGCTGCTGCACGGCCTCCATCGCCGCCCGGGCCGAAGCCGGGTCGGGTGACGGGCCGCGCAGGCCCTGCACGGCGGCCGCCAGGGTGGCCATGAAGAAGTCGTGGTCCTCGTGGAGGGCCTGGAGCGTCGCCTGGAGATCGGGTCGATCCTTTGCCAATGCGGGGAACACCACCTTGTGCTCGGCGCGGATGTGAACGGCCAGGCGCATCCAGATCCGGTCCAGTGCCCGGTGGGCCTCCTCCGGCCGCCCGTCCTCCAGGGCCGTCCGCGCCTCCAGGAAGAGGCCATCGATCTCGCGGTGGTCGGTCGTCAGCTCGGCAGTCAGGGAGCGGGCCTGGGGGTCGTCGGCCGGGGCTCCCTGGGGGAATTCGCTCAAGGAAGGACCTCCTTCTGGCCGAGCCTGCTCCTGGAGAACGATGGGAAACCCCACTCACCACCCGCTTCACGGCGGGTCATGGCAGCGGCCTTCGGTCCCCTCCCCGGGTGTCCCACATCCTTTCCGGCCTTGGAAAACGGAGCGTCAAAGCCATCACCCGGGATCAGATCGGGAAGTGGCACAGGAAGATCGAAACAAATCATCGTGGCGAACCGGGCCTTGGCAGTCCTGTCATGCATGATGATCCCGGCAATTGAAGAGTGGGAGAATTCGGGAGGGTGTGAACCCGTGGCTGAATGTGTCACGGAATCCAGAGAATTCAAGGCTTAGTGACATCGCCAAGGCAGAGCTGGCGGCCATCGGACAGGCTTGCAAGTATTTGGCAGGAGAACACAGCCCATGCGCTTTGGCGGCCGTTCGGGCGGCTCTGCTCTGTTGGGGCGCGTGTCTGAAGTGCCGGGTCTACGCCGAGATCGGGGTGCCTTCCTGGGAAAAGGCCACGCGATGATTCGGGTTCATAAGACTCGGGGTTCTTCGGGGGGCAAGCGCCTGGCGTTACCAGCGCCCGCCGAGAAGATCCTTCGCGGCCTTCCGAAGGAGAAGGGCAACCCTCACGACTCCCCGGGCAGAGCCAAGGGAGAATCCCTCACGCGAAACGGACGCCACAAGACATGACTGGCCGTTTGTGAGAGAGCTGGGATCAAGGACCTGCACCTGCACGATTCTCGGTCACTGGCCGCGTCCTAGGCCGGGGCACAGGCGATCAACCCTAAGACTGGTGCGGATCTGCCCGGACACAAGGGTGCCAGAACGACAGAGAAGCGCTACGCCAAAGTCAGGAAGGCCAGATAGGCTGCTGCCTCGGTGAGCGCACCGATTGCAGAGGCATGGGGCGGGTAGCCAAGACTTCTGGCTCCATGTGGGAAAAGGGGGGCCTCTTTACCGGAGGTTCTGTTATCCGTTTGGTGGTTCATCGGAGGCCGGATTTGCCTAGAATTTAAGCCGCATCATACTCATAGGCATCAACCCCCGAATTTCACCTCTGGTCCGCAATTTTTTAGTCTGCATAACCAGTCAGCGCACTTCCGAAGTTCCCGGTGTTTTCAATCCTTTCGCTTTTCCCCTACCGGACTAGGCGAACTACGAACATCTTCGTCTTCGCCGTCCAATTCAAAGTTAGGGCTCATGGAGTCATCGTGCTTACCTCTGCTGGCCTTCTTTCAAAACTGCTTACGCTTATTGCCGAGAAGTCAGCATCGAAACTAATCACGCTCCCATTTGATAAACGCAAGAAGGCCTGTCGGACTTTGACCAAGCTTTACTACTCTGTCCAGTGCCTCGACGATGTCACTCAAACCCTGCTCTATACCTTTCAAGGGTTTATCAAATATGGAACAGCAAGCGCCCTAGTGACATGTCTACGGAACCACCAAAGGGACCTCGAGCTCGCATCCAATATGTTCATGGAGCTCTCAGAAGAGTTACAAGGTGGTCTGGAAATCATCGACCCATCGCTGGCCAAGTGCTGCAGTGCTATTTATTCCGGCAAGGGTGGTTTTCTTGACTACATTTCGAATTCGATAACCATCGACCGCCGAGCAGGCGTAGCTACCATCACGCTTAATATTCCAAACGGGAATGTCGAGCTCAATCAACTTGAAGCCATGTATCAATCTTCAGAAGAGGCAGAAGCTCAGCATGTCAAACACTTTTGGCCGCATGGAGCCTTTGAATTCCTAAGCCGCGATATACAAAAGATCGATCTCCAAAGTATCAGCAATGAAGCCGGCGATGAACTTCTCAGCATGATCCAGAATCAGAACAACCTCCTCAGAGCAGCCAAAGAATCCTTGCGGATTTTGCTCAAGGAGAATTTCACAATTGATGAAATATTATTCCAGAATGACAGTCACCCATACCGATGAGCCCTAACCCTCCGCTCAAGTCGGACCCCGCCTGCATTGCCTTCCGCTCTCTCTCAACATTTCGCTACCTCGGCTCCGCTCATCGTCTCGGTGCAGGCGTGGCCGCTTAGCTTCATTCGTTAGGTTTCTGATGCCCGAAACTCGCTTCGACCAAAGCCAATACCACGCGATGAAGGCCGTGTTCGAAGAAGTTCTCGGCCGTGAAAGCTTCACCAAGGTAAAGGACTATGGCTCAATCAAAGCCTGGCGAACGGAATCCAAGAGACTACTTAAAGCGGTTTCCATCTCCCTCGCAGCAACAGTTCAGGTCTATGACGATGAGTGGATGGCAGAGCTTCAAAGCCATATCCAACGGGGGATTTCTCTTGTCGAATCGTGCTCTGAACTCGATGAACTCTTTTCGAGCCTTGCCGCCACTCTCGCCCGAGTGACATTTCTACAAATCGGGTTTCTTCCCGTTGGTCACCGCAACATCGATCGGGTTCCGCTTACACCGAGTCAGTGGAAACTCGATCCGGTCCGTAGCGTTCAATATGTTCAGAATGATGAACAGCGTAAAACACAGCGTCGGCTCCTGTCCCGCAGGAAAGGCCCAGAATTGTGCGAAACCTAACCCTCCGCTCAACTCGGACCCCGCCTGCATTGCCTTCCGCTCCTTCTCTTCGTTCCGCTTCCTTGGCTCTGCTCAGCGCCTCGGCACAGGCGGGTCCGGTTAGCTTCATTCGTTAGGCGTTACCCATGAAATCACTCCTCGTGATGGCCCTTCTACTCATGGCTTGCACGCCACGGACTCCTTCATCAGAGCCATATCAGCCACTGAACGTTGATTTCCGTGATTACTGGGAACCAACATTGAAATCCACTCCGATTGGATTCAAGTTCCCATCAAACCCGGCCACCTCGGAGAAGGTGGTCATCGATGTTGATACCCAGATTGATAAACAGGGTCTCCCAACCGGGGCAAAAGCCACGGCCCAATCCTCAGCCTTTGCATCAGCCGCTGAAGAATATGTTATGGCCTGTATATTTCAACCCGCCAAATTCGATGAAAAGTGGACGGATTGTACTTTTAGAATCAAAGTTATCTTCAACACTCCTAATCATGAAATCTACTTACGCACTAACAACAACAAGCAGTTTCGATCACCCGATTCCAAATAATGCAGCCCGTAACGCCTAACCTCTCGCTCAAGTCGGACCACGCCGGCATTGCCTTACGTTCTCTCTCAGCATCTCGCTATCTCGGCTCCGCCCATCGCCTCGGTACAGGCGTGGCCGCTTAGCTTCATTCGTTAGGCGCTTCATGATTTTCGTCGCCGCCTATGCCCTCTTGGTAGCTGGCCATTCGCCAGTCACCAGACCTGTCGCCGAAATAAGGCTTCTCACACGCCGCAGACTTGATCAGGCCTTCCCTCAAATTCGACCGGAGTGCCTCTACGCCGTTCTCGATCAAGAAACACCGACCTATTTTCAATTTTCCGTTCGCTTTGACCAAGAGAAGTGTGGCGGTAATTTTGCTTCAGACCTGCTCGACCGATTCGTTGTCAGCAAAACCTCAGGTGTCATCAAGCACTACGAGGTCGCCGGTTGCTTCATCGATTCATATTCCCAATGGCTCAAGCGCCAAAAAAAGCCAACCTCCGAGCGCCTAACCTCTCGCTCAACTCGGACCCCGCCTGCATTGCCTTTCGCTCTCTCTCAGCATTCCGCTATCTCGGCTCCGCTCGTCGCCTCGGTGCAGGCGGGGCCGGTTAGCTTCTTTCGTTAGGCCTCACCACAGCACTCGAAAGGAGACCTCTCATGAGAATTGCGACCATCATCGTACGAAGCCTGATGGGGCTTCTGTTCCTCTTCGCTTCCATCACATACTTTTTCAAGCTCATCACACCGCCACCGCTTGTTGGTGCAATGAAGGTGTTCAACGATGGACTTGTAGCTTCTGTTTACCTCTTTCCAACAGTAAAAGTAATTGAACTGTCCTGCGGCCTTGCATTCATGTCAGGGCGGTTTGTTCCACTCGCTTCAATTCTGATATCCCCAATCATCGTCAACATCCTGTTGATTCATTCTTTCCTCGATCCAAAAGGGCTACCCGTAGCCATCTTCCTAGTCTTGGCCAATTCGTTCGTTGCCTATTCCAATCGTGAAAGCTACAAGCCTTTGTTCCGGGCCTAACCCTCCGCTCAAGTCGGACCCCGCCTGCATTGCCCTCCCCTCTCTCTCAGCATTTCGCTATCTCGGCTCCGTTCATCGTCTCGGTGCAGGCGTGGCCGCTTAGCTTCATCCGTTAGGCGTCTACCAGTGAGGTCCAGTATGGATCTAAGAAAGAACGGCGCTGTTGCTTCAGGTCTCTGCCTTCTTCTAGTCATTTTTGGCTGCTCAGATCCAGTGTTCAATTGGATGACTTCATCACCTGCCCCCTGGTGGTACATGGAGTCTGAATACGGAGGTGTAGTATTCGACGGATCAGAAAACATCAGCACTGGCATTAAATTAAATTTCCATTTAAACAAGTATCTCGCTTGGCATAAGCCGGCAAGTGATGGGTTCTATCTTTATAAAGCCACCGCGAAGATTCAAGAGAATACAGTAGTGCTTACGGTATACAAGTGCGTCGAATATCGCCAATATCGCAATTTCAACACTAACTTTTCGGTCGAAGTCCCAATTCCTGGCCCAGGAAAATACAAGATTATCTATAATGACAAGCTTTCAAATTACCCGGTTCTAGGCGCCTTGGAATTACCATAATTTGAACATGTCGCCGCCTAACCATCCGCTCAAGTCGGACACCACCTGCATTGCCTTTCGCTCTCTCTCAGCATTTCGCTAACTCGCCTCCGCTAGTCGCTTCAGTGCAGGCGTGGCCGCTTAGCTTCTTCCGTTAGGCCCCTATGAACATCGGCATCGATCGAGACCAATTCCTTCCAATGCACTCATCGATCACTGAGCTTGTACTCGAGCTTTGCAGAACCATCAACTCAGAACACATCAAGCGCCATCTACATCGAGGGCTCCTTGTGAGGCTCTCTATGATTGAAAGGGCACTAATTGAGCTAGATGAAACGACACACAATAGAACCGAGCCCCTCAGCATTTATCAATCAGACCAAGTGTGCTTATTAATTAATTCGTACTACATAAATATTTGTGGTTCCATGGATAATCTCGCATGGGCACTTTTATATAAATTGAATCCAAAAAATATCGACGAAAACAATTGTGATCATCGTAAATTAGCGACTTTATCAAATTTAACATTCAAAAACCAATTGAAATCAAATGGTTTAATTAAACTTACAGAATCATTGAATAATTTACAGGATTGGATTGCAGATTTAAAGAAATTCCGTGATCCTTCGGCACATCGAATACCACTAATCATCTCGCCTTCAATACTTTCGAAAATTGATCTCGCAAAATATACAGATCTTGATCAAGAAGCTGCTGATCTGATCAGTAATGGCAGGCGTAGTGAAGGTATGGAAAAATTTTATGAAAAATGTTCACTTGGCACATTTAGTCCTATATTTATTTGTGAAAATCCAGAATTTGCAGCTTATCCTATTATCGGGCAACTAAATCATGACCACACACATTGGTTAAAAGCTGTTTTTTCGGTTCTAGATCATGGGTTTACGCTGGCCTAACCCTGCGCTCAACTCCGACCCCGCCTGCATTGCCATTCGCTCTCTCTCAACTTCTCGCTATCTCGACTCCGCTCTTCGCCTCGGTGCAGGCGGGGCCGGTTAGCTTCATTCGTTAGGCGGCTTTACGGCTTTAATGCGTCCTGCTCCATCATTCTAGTACCCGTTCAGGGGCTGAATTGATACCGTTCGGCGGAATATCTTCCTCCACTGCCGTTGACGCGTTAGGGTGATGCCCAGTTCAACTGGCCTAAGTTAGCCATTATTCCCAATAAATTATGGCGCTTCTGGCAAATTCCCAACTAGCGGCCATGCCGCCATATGATAAGGGGGTGTGAAAATGTCATTTCGTCGAGTGTGGCGAGCCCTGGTGGCAACCGCCATGACAATAGCTTTTAGCTCTGGGCCAGCATTTGCGCGAAGCCCCTCTTGTCCATATCTTGTGATATTCGACCTCACGAGCGGAGAGTGCCGACTCTGGATTTTCGATTCTGAAGATGCAACGACTTGCTGGTACAACGATGTTGGACCCTGCTAAAAGGAGATTGACAAATGAAAATTCTATTTTTTATTGCATCCCTTGTTTTTTCAGTCAGTGTATTGGCACAAGACTCCATCAATAGAATCATTCAACTTAATCTTGGCTCCATGGATAAGCTACCGCCTGGGGCTATAGTCTCGTTTAAAGTTCATTCTTCCGTGGGTGAATTGGATCCAAGTAAATTTGGAGGCCGTGGAGAATTTACAAAAGATGATATTTCCTCACGAGATTTGATTTCAGGCGACATCAGCTATTCCGAAATCGTTCAAGCGGATGGTTCACTCCCTTCCAAAGTCTTTCCTATAGAATTAGGCCAAGTATCCTCAAGTTCTGTAGGCGGAAAGAAGAGTTTAATTCTATTTCAAGTAGATATTTTAATTTCAAGAGATGGCTCAACTCTTTTCGAAAAAACTAGCACACTACCCTTTCTTGTCCAACCCTTCCATCGAGACAATATTCCCGTCTGTATATCTGTTTTCCACAGAGTTGTTCCTTCTGGACAGATATCATGGGGAATTAGTCGGCACAGTTGTGAACAACCATTGGAATTGGAAAAGAAGAAGTCATTTAAAAAACAATAAAGAGGTCATAATTTGAATAAGATACCACCTGAGCTTCATGTTCCAATAACCAGGAATGTGAAGCTCAGTTGGCATATAATGCAAACAACTAATGCGCCTATTAAGAATGCTTAAACTATATTATAATTCACGCTTTTAATAACTCTAACTGTCCGGCTGCCTAACCTTACGCTCAACTCGGACCCCGCCTGCATTGCCTTCCGTTCTCTCTCAGCTTCTCGCTATATCGTCTTCGTTCATCGCCTCGGTGCAGGCGCGGCCGGTTAGCTTCATTCGTTAGGCGCCGCCGCATGACGAACCCTGCGCCCAAACTCGCCCGCTTAGCTCAAGGCATGTTCATTGTCAGCCTGCTAATTCTGGCCTTCGGGTTTGCTCATTTGTTCTCTTCCAGCGGTAACCCAAGCAACCAAGTTATCGACAGGCATATGCCCTACGTCTACGCCTTCGAAGCTACTCTTGGTGTATCAATCGTTTTGGCTATCGTGGCGGCTGTGCTTAATTTTATGGCTAGAGCTAAATGAAACACACCGAGCGCCTAACCCTTAGCTCAACTCGGACCCCGCCTGCATTGCCTTTCGCTCTCTCTCAACTTCTCGCTTCCTCGACTCCGCTCGTCGCCTCGGTGCAGGCGGGGCCGGTTAGCTTCATTCGTTAGGCCCTTCGAGAACCTATGCTGAAACCTGAAGATGTCACCTACAGTGTTCCCAGATTTCTCTCGTTCATTGATCTGGCGTACCTATTGGACGCCACCAAAGTCGCTGATGAACACCTGGCCTCAAAATTGCCGGAACCGTCTACAGACGAAGATAGAAACAAAATTGGAAATATTAACGCCACCAGACAGAGCCTCCTACGGGCCGCGTTCATTGCTTCTTATGCGATTCTCGAGCAAAACCTTGATGAGCTCGTTGAGATGGAACGCAAAAAGAAAAACATCTTGCTGCTCGCTTCCGAACTAAAGGATAGAGGCATAGTCCGATCCCTGACCTACGCGAATAAAGTTCTTGGGTACGAGATTGATATTAATCTTAATCATTGGAAAGAGCTACTCTTGCTGCAAGAAGTGAGGAACCACCTCGTCCACTATGGCCCAGACTTCTCTGCAACTAAAGATCACAATAACCGTTTTGATAGGTTCGCGACATCTCCGTATGTAACGCTACGACCCGTCATATGTTTCACTATCGGTCAGATCGAGAAAATATTTGAACTTTATATGGCATGCGTGCACGACTTCCTACCAAGCGACCCTGAAGAACAGGACTAACCAGTTGTGCAAACCAAATCTGGTTCTGGTCTTGGCCTAACCCTCAGCTCAACTCGGACCCCGCCTGCATTGCCTTCCGCTCTCTCTCATCCTTCCGCTTCCTCGGCTCCGTTCAGCGCCTCGGTGCAGGCGGGGCCGGTTAGCTTCATTCGTTAGGCATTTGAGGAATCCATGAGACCAATAGTCGGATTGCTCAGTCTTGGGCTCACATTCGGGTCAATTTGCTGCAATGCACCCTCAAATTCACCCCTAGTCCCCGCTCCCGGAAATTCGGATTGGGATAAGGGGTTTCGTCGACCTATCAGCATCGAAGAGGCAGAGCGAAAGCATTCGGTCACAGATCCAAGGTTGGGGAAAGAACCTGTCGCATTCGGTTTCAATCATGCGGAGTGGTTGAAGTTCAAATCCCAGATCCAACCTACGGACATTCTTATTGAGTTCTATGCGCCGCCTCCACCTGGGGCTATCCATGGAACTGGAGGTCTTGAACTCCTTCGAAATGGTAAAATCATTGATACGCTCATTACCCTTACCTAAGGACCTGGTGGTCTTGGCACATGCCTAACCCTCAGCTCAACTCGGACCCCGCCTGCATTGCCTCCTGCCCTCTATCTGCTTCCCGCTTCCTCGGCTCCGCTCGTCGCCTCGGTGCAGGCGGGTCCGGTTAGCTTCATTCGTTAGGCCTCACCAACTCTCTTCCCCTGCTGGTCCGCAGTTACCGTTCGCCCGCCGAACCAACACTGTTCGCGGTGGCCCACCCAGAAACACTAAGACTCTTGTCATCATCATCCATCCTGGTCGGTAACCTGGGTCCACGCCCAGCATTTCAAGCCTTCTGTTCACCGCGTTCTCTTCGTTCTTTCCACTTTCAAGAACGCTTGGTATCGCAACTCGGGTCGCTCGTTAACATCAGCCTCGAAATGCCTAACCATTCGTTCAAGCGGACCCAAGCGCAAGCGCCTGGTCCGCTTAACTTCTTCCGTTAGGCCGCCCATGAGCGAATTCATTGACCTGATCGCATTCCTCATAGTCAATCTTCTGTACCTCGTGGCATTAGTTTTTATTCTCGTCTTTATCAACAAACAATCACGTTCGATCTGGAAAGCACCTACGCACACACGCCTGTATCGTTCCGGCCTACTGGCCGTCCTCGTTTCCGCAGTCTCAGCGGCCTACTTTTTCACCTTTCGGTTTCATTTCTTTGCCAATCCAAACACACAAGTCTTTGGCTTTCCCTGTCCCTATTTGATTTTCCAGCGTGTATCTATAGATGCGCCTTGGCGAGATTTTGGTGGGCCGATATCCTTTGTTGCTTACCCAATTAATCTTTCGATCTTTCTTTTCTTCGGGGTCTGCCTTCTTTGGCTCACCAAGTTGCTAAGTCAAAAACGTCAGTGCGCGTCGGCCTAACCCTCCGCTCAACTCGGACCCCGCCTGCATTGCCTTCCGCTCTCTCTCAACTTCTCGCTTCCTCGGCTTCGTTCGGCGCCTCGGTGCAGGCGCGGCCGGTTAGCTTCATTCGTTAGGCAGCCCCCCCGATGTCTCAGGACTTCCAAGTGTCAATCCAGGGAGAGAAGCTTCTGATTCCCTACCGGGTTCATATCCCACCCCCAAATGCATTTCTCTTGGCCTTGATTCCAAAGGGCCCCAAAGAGCGTCTCTATTGCAAGTTGACTCGCCACCATGACGGGCATGTACGAGAAGAATTCATTAAGAAAGTCATCATTTCAGACAATCCACTCGTCGCCCCGTTCATTATTCGTTTGTGCGGGGAATACGTCATCGAGATCTTGAAAGCCATCCAGGCGAACCTAGGCTCATACAACCAAGATCACCTTCGGGCATTCATCCTAGAAAACCCCAGGTTCTATGAGCAGAACCGGAGCCGAATGGTCAGCTACTGGGACTGCTACTATCGATCAGCTTTCCCAAGAATCAAAGACTACGTCGGATTTAAGATCTTTCAGCTGCTTGATGAGCTTGCCCGGCCTGCCTAACCTCCCGCTCAAGTCGGACCCCGCCTGCATTGTCTTCCGTTCTCTCTCAGCATTTCGCTATCTCGGCTCCGCTCATCATCTCGGTGCAGGCGTGGCCGCTTAGCTTCATTCGTTAGGCCGCCCACATAGTCCAATCAATCGGAGGTGACATGAACTACCCTTCATCCCTTCTTGCTTTATCAGCTGTTCTCGTCGCACATCCTGCGACCTGCCAATCCTCGATAACGCCTAAAACCATTTTCAAAAATCTAAAAAATTCTTCAGCCACAATTATTGTTCTTAACCCTGATGGAAAACCCCTATCGCAGGGTAGTGCTGTGCTAATCGAACAAAATATAGTTGTCACAAATTTTCATGTCATTGCAAATGGAAGTCGGTTTGCAGTCGTAATAGACGAGAAAAGATTTGAGCCAATTTCTATAACATACCGTCAAGATAAGGATTTAGCATATTTAAAATTTGATAACTCGTTAGGATCACCAGTGAAACGAGGGAGCTCGCTTGAATTGAATGTGGGTGATAAAATTTATACGATTGGCAGCCCATTGGGTCTTGATCAAACACTTTCCGACGGTCTTATTTCGTCTTTCCGCGTGGATAATGGAGTTAGATACATCCAAACCACGGCTCCAATAAGTCCGGGTTCAAGTGGTGGCGGTCTTTTTGATAAAAATGGAAAACTTGTAGGCATTACGACATTTACTATGATTAAGGGACAAAATTTAAATTTTGCAGTCCCAATTGAAGAAGTACTTCCGCTTTCTATCAATAATATTCAAGCAATAAAATTCCCAATTATTACTAATGATAAAATCGATAACAGCATTGATATCCTAGGCAGAGCAATATCAGAGAAAACCCTTGCTGTCTCAGAACCAATCCTCGGTGGATTATCTAACGGCAAAATTATTATGTCCCTATGCACTAATACGCGAATTTCATTTAGCAAAGATTATCGAAACATGTTTGTTCGTCATACTGGTGATTACAGTGCAAGTCCTTCTGGCAATGGAATAGAGAATGCTCCTGACCAGGAAACCATTATACCTTTAACTCGTGTTGCATTTACAATTGGATCACAACAGGTTCCACTCGGCAAAAGAGATAATAAATATTACAACATTACTGCCATTTCGATTGATGGTTCTAAATGTATCTTATCAAACACTGGTGAATCACAGGGATCTGATAGCATTGTATTCATTGCATCTAGATCAAAAGATGGCCTCGAAGATATTTTTATGATGCTCAATCAACTCAAACAAAAAGTAAACACCAACTGAATCGCCCTAATTGGCGGCCTAACCTTTCGCTCAACTCGGACCCCGCCTGCATTGTCTTCCGCTCTTTCTCTTGTTCCGTCTTCCTCGGCTTCGTTCAGCGCTTCGATGCAGGCGGGGCCGGTTAGCTTCCTTCGTTAGGAATCCGAATGGACATTCCACAAGTTCCTACAGACAATTTATATAAATTCAAAGCCATCGTAGGGGTGGTCATCGTGGCCATTGTGTTGGGGTTCACGGTAACCCGGATGATTGATGTAGAGCTTCAGACCATCGAAGTAGAAACCCAAATTCAGAAAAATGAAATTAATTCACGCCAGCTAGTAAAGGAAATTGAACGCTTCGAACGCAAATCAATAAATACTGCCGAAGAAATCAATTCCTTAGATCAGAAGCGAGTTCAGCTTGCAGAACGCAATGCTGAGACAAGAGGTAATTTGAATAAGGCACGGTTTCACCTTAGAAACATCTATGGCCTTCTCATTCTCGCCGTCGTTGGCAGTGTAATTGGATACCGAATGGCCAAGGTCGGGTTCCAGGAATGGCTCATACATGTGCAACAACCGCAGGATGCCCTTCTTGCATTGCAGGTTAAAGTTCTAGAGAAAGAAATACCAAACCAATCCCAACTCGCGGATTCCTAACCTCTCGCTCAAGTCGGACCCCGCCTGCATTGCCTTCCGCTCTCTCTCATCATTTCGCTACCCCGGCTCCGCTCGTCGCCTCGGTGCAGGCGGGGCCGCTTAGCTTCATTCGTTAGGCCTCTCATGCCTTCCACCTGCTCTACGTGCCAGACGCATCTGCCCAAGAAAGCGGAATGGTGTCCGCATTGTGGGGCAATAACCGCAGGCACGATCAAGCCTGTCTGGGCGTTGCTTTTCGGAACGATATTCCTGGCCTTCTCACTCTGCTCTGTCTATTTGATTAACCATGGTCGTCTCGCGGGCGGCTTAATGGCTCTAGGTGGCTGTTTACCCTGGACCTTTAAATATTTGCTCACGGCTTATCGTCTCTACACCAGAAACTACAATCGGGCATCGGCCTAACCCTCAGCTCAACTCGGACCCCGCCTGCATTGTCTCCCGCTCTCTCTCATCTCCCTGCTTCCTCGGCTTCGCTCAACGCCTCGGTGCAGGCGCGGCCGGTTAGCCACATTCGTTAGGCCACACCTCAAATTCGTATTTCATCGTTGGGATCAAATATGAAACAACACCAGCACCTCGCACCTTTTGTCTTGCCACTGGTTCTTGTTGGATGCAACAGCGTAGAGACCAAACCTACTCCGATCACTTCGTCTTCTCGGGATACATCTAAAGCAAACGTCTCAAGAACATCACTTGGCTATACATTCCCCGGTTTTCCTCCTGGGGAGCACCCACCTTACGCCGATTCAGCTCGGATCAGGGTTCGATATCAACCACCAATACCGCCCTATCCCACCTCGCTCAAGATAGCTGGCATTCAGGGAACTGTGGTCGTCAAGTTGATCGTCGAGCCTAATGGCAATCCGATTTATGCCGAGGCCGTAGAAGGCCCTTCAGAACTCCGAAAGCTCGCCATGGAATATGCAATGCAGTGGCGGTTTGAACCCATACTTCAGGATGGCAAACCGCGGTACACCGAATTAACATTGAAAATGCCATTCCGACTTCACTAAATTCAACAAATGACTACATATCGAGATTGTTGCTCGTGCTGGCCTAACCCTCCGCTCAAGTCGGACCCCGCCTGCACTGCCTCCCGCTCTCTCTCAGCATCTCGCTATCCCGGCTTCGCTCATCGCCTCGGTGCAGGCGTGGCCGCTTAGCTTCATTCGTTAGGGCTCTCATGACTCCAGGCAGCCGAGCCATTCTTCTCGCAATTCTTCTAGTCGGTTCGGTAGTTCCGACTTCGGCATCAGACCCAATTCAGAAGGTGGCGCGCATTCGGCCTACGCCAAAGATTACTCATGAGCAGGCAAGCACCATTTTTAACCTTTACTACTCCGTTCATATTCATCAGCGCTGTCTTCCAACTGTGACTACCTCCGCTGGTAATTATTGGGTCTGCTACCCACCTTCGGATGAAGACTGTAACCAAGACAAAGAGCCCATGCGTATCGAAATGACAACTGGTCGAATCACTTGGGCAAAAGGTCCGGCTTATAATTCACCTCAAGAACTCGCAAAGGCAGCCAAAAAGCTGTCGTCGCCCTAACCTTCCGCTCAAGTCGGACCCCGCCTGCATTGCCTTTCGCCCTCTCTCATCATTTCGCTATCCCGGCTCCGCTCATCGTCTCGGTGCAGGCGGTGCCGCTTAGCTTCCTTCGTTAGGCCTCACCAACTCTCTTCCCCTGCTGGTCCGCAGTTACCGTTCGCCCGCCGAACCAACACTGTTCGCGGTGGCCCACCCAGAAACACTAAGACTCTTGTCATCATCATCCATCCTGGTCGGTAACCTGGGTCCACGCCCAGCATTTCAAGCCTTCTGTTCACCGCGTTCTCTTCGTTCTTTCCACTTTCAAGAACGCTTGGTATCGCAACTCGGGTCGCTCGTTAACATCAGCCTCGAAATGCCTAACCATTCGTTCAAGCGGACCCAAGCGCAAGCGCCTGGTCCGCTTAACTTCTTCCGTTAGGCGCTCACCAAGACGAATCCCATGACTCTCGCTGAACTCTTATATTCCCTGCCAAACGGGCTCCATGATTCTGAGCTACGAGAACTGACTTTTGATCTCGTCAATCAGGAGGTGAGGCTGGTCCTGGATATTTGGATCGGGAACTTGGATTCCAATAAACACGATGAACGAGAGAAATACCAGCATGCCGAGGTACGGCTCGTCAATCTCGCGTTCTGGATTTCACAGCCAACTGATCCAAGTGAGTTCCCGCTCTCCAAGGATTCTTTGTGTATCGATGTCAGAGAGCTTCCTGACGATTACAAACCCGGCATTCCTCTGCCAGAATCCACCCCAGAGAATCCTACCTATTACCTTTACAGCACCGACATCAACACCTGCTTCTTCTTCGCTTGTGAATCGGCAACACTGCAATGGTTATAAAATCAGCCCAGCGCCTAACCTCTCGCTCAAGTCGGACCCCGCCTGCATTGCCCTCCTCTCTCTCTCAGCATTCCGCTAACTCGGCTCCGCTCGTCACCTCGGTGCAGGCGCGGCCGCTTAGCTCAATCGTTAGGCCTCTCGCATGTCTTGCGTGCACTGCAACGAACTAGGCACCAAGTTCGACATCAATCGGCCTTCTGATTTGAGGAAGGTCATTTTAATCGTTCAAAGCAAGTTGGCCGACGGAACTCTCCACGAGATTCAATCCAATAGCCAAGAAGCTTTCAATGTTGCTGTCGGCGGCGAAGGTTGGCCAGATATTCTTGACTTCGCTTTCCAATGTCAGCATTGCCACCAAGGCTTCAAACTCATTGCCGAGACCTATCACGGTTCTGGTGGTTCCTGGTCACCATCGGCCTAACCCTCAGCTCAACTCGGCCCCCGCCTGCATTGCCTCCCGCTCTCTCTCAGCATTCCGCTTCCTCGGCTTCGCTCAGTGCCTCGATGCAGGCGGGTCCGGTTAGCATTCTTCGTTAGGCGTAACCATCACTATTGCGCCCCTGGCCCGCAGTTACCGTTCGCGCCGCATTTCAGTACCGTTCGCGGTGGCCCACCCAGAAACGACCGAGCATCTGCCATCGTCGAGGTAACCTGGGTCCACGCCCACCAGTTAAAGCCTTCTTCCTGCAGCACTCGCTCTTTGCTTTTCAGTCCTCAGAACTCTTGGCGCGGCAGTTCGGGTCGCTCTCGCACCCATTTCACGCCGCGCCTAACCTCTCGCTGCAGTGGACCCAGGCGCCAGGCCTGGTCCGCTGAGCTTCATTCGTTAGGCATCACTTATCAGGAGGCATCAACATGCGTCGAACAGCACCCCTTGTTGGTTTGGTCTTGGCGGCTTGTCTTGCATTCAGGCCTCTAAGTGCGCAGGAAGCTCTCAAGCTGAAAGCCAACGAGCTTGCCACTCACCCGCTTCAAGCCAATGGTCTTTCCATAACCATCACAGGACTCAATGGCCACCAGCTTATCGCTTCAATTACTAAATGGGCTGGCCGTGCTCATGTAAAAATCACCTTCGAAAACAAGAGCTCTTCATTCCAAACATTCTCTCCCTCTGATCTATGCTTTGTCGGAGGCGATGGGGTTCAGGCTTTACCCATTTATGAAATCAATAAGGCCGATGACACCACTCCACTCACCTTCCGCATTGCCCCAGCGGCGCGATTGAGCACTGAGTATGTCTTAACAGGTCGCCTCAACTTCCCTGTCAAGATCTACCTTGGGGATCGCCTGGTGGCGCAAGTTACTGAGTAGGGGTCAATGCCTAACCTTCCACTCAACTCGGATCCTATCGCTGCGCGCTAGGGTCCTCAAAGAATTCGGCCTCCGAGTCCCCGCGGCAATGGGGCCGATTAACATCCTTCGTTAGGCCTCTTCACCCACCTCATCAGGAGATCCTGTGTCCATCGAAACCGAAGAGGATGTAATTGCACTCAAACGCATAGGCAAGATCGTTTCATTTGTGCTTCAGGAGATGCTAGAGGCTGCAGAACCGGGCATGACTACGCGAGAGCTGGATTCATTCGGTGAGAAATTGTTAGAGAAACATGGGGCACGGTCAGCACCTAGACTCACATACGGCTTCCCAGGATCAACCTGCATCAGCATCAACGAAGAGGCCGCACACGGCATCCCAGGGGATCGAGTGATTCGACCTGGCGATGTATTGAACATCGATGTCTCTGCTGAGCTGGGAGGCTACTTCGCCGACACTGGAGGAACAAAAGTTGTTCCTCCGACCAATCCACAGAAGACGAGCTTGTGCCTTGCCACCCGCACGGCCCTCGAGCAAGCCATGAAGCAGGCCCGAGCTGGCCAGCCCATCAATGGCATCGGCGCTGCAATCCAGCGAACTGCGAAGGCCTACGGCTTAAGGATTATCGAAAACCTCGGTAGCCACGGGGTTGGTCGCGCACTGCATGAGGCACCCGAATACATTCCCGCCTACTTCGATCCGACGGACAGGCGCACCTTGCGAGAAGGCATGGTGATTACCATTGAACCCTTCCTCTCGACAAAAAGCCGCGTGGTAACCGAGGCGTCCGATGGATGGACCTTGGTTGGCATGCGTGGCAATTTGTCAGCTCAATACGAGCACACAATGATAATTACCAAGGGCGAACCCATTGTCGTTACCCAACACTGAATTTTCTCGTGTATAGCCTTCCTCGGCCTAGCGTTACCGATGCTTTACTCGTCATCCGCTGCATCAAGAAACACATTCCCTAAACCACCCGTCATCGGTCTAACCCTCCGCTCAAGCCCGACTCTGCCGGCATTGCTTTCCACTCTCTCAGCATTTCGCCATCTCGACTCTGCTCGTGGTCCGGGTGCAGGTGAGCCCAGTCAGGGCAAGTCACGAGCCCTCATGGTTGTTTCACCTGGACTGAGGTGGACGGAGAAAGCTTCTGTGGGGGTGCGGGCGCCTCGCTGAGGCGATCTGACACCAGGCCAGATCGCAATACCAAAGTGCCCTCTGGAATCGTTCAAACAAGGCCAGGCGCGCCTTAAGACGCAGGTCCTGCATGGCTGGCTCCGGCTCGGGAGCCATGGTGCGCTCCAGTTCCAGGAGCCGCCCGGCGACCGCGTTGAGATGGTTGGCCAACGGATTCCAGGTGGCTGCCAAGTCGATCAGCAAGCGGTTGGCCACGGCCTAGGTGAGGTGAGGCCTCCACAGCTTCAAGGTGATAACTCCGGTCTTGCCCATGCTGGTCTCTGTGCTCAATGAACCGGTACCATCCCGCACAGGCATGGAGGCTCGAGTTGACCTGATATTGAAGTGAGGCCCTAACATTCGGATCTCGTGACAACCGATCCACCAATCGTTCCATCACGCCCCAGTCCAACCTTACGACTTTGCGGGATGATGACCACGAAGTGACCAGTAGTCGGCTAGCGGATTCCCAGCCCCCTATTGAAACTCCCGCAAACAGGCCGAAGGGCGTCGACCGACTGCTCATCCGGATGAGATATCTCAGGAGGGCCTGCTCGACGCGCAGCGCAGCTCCACTCTCCAGCCGACCCTCCATCCAAAGTCTGGTCCTGGAGGCAAGGTCCGGTGAGGCAAGGGTTATCGCTTCTCGTATGGCGTGGTCTTGCAGGAGTTCACGCAATCGACTCCGCGATGACTCTCTAGATGCCTCCACACGATCCGGCGAGAAGGAGTCAGAGCAAAACCCTTGTGGGCGTTGACCAGAAGCATTGAGCACATCCAATGGAAGGCTCGGCGTACGCATGACGAAAAAATCGGCAGCTTGGCATGTGGTTGGAGGCGGCATGTCGCAAACGCTTTCGAGAAGTGAATCGGGGTCAGGGGACCACTCCCGAAGGCTAGAAAGCCAACCAGACCCCCGAGCGGTGTCTCCTTGGGCGCTCAACGGTTGAAGTCGTGGTTAGATACCGTTGATGGGAATCCGTTGGTCGCCCTCTCTGAATGGCTCAGAACCAAGGTTGCGCCGAAGTGCGCTGCCTAGGGGCTCTCATGAACGCCATTCTTACTTTCAAGAAGGAAACAATCCAAAGCTCGAGCAATGCGAGCGAATCCATGAACGACGCGCCTCAAGGATTCACAGTAACCCCAGAACCAAGGATTGCTCGTGACCATCGGCAGCCCGTCACCACCATTACCTCCACCTTCACACTCGGTTGATAGCCCTGCCGGATTTTTCGATCAAGGGGATCCCAAGACTCTGGCTTCATACGGTTATCAGGGCTCCTACTTCCCTCTGGCCAAGAACTGGCGGACCATCGCGGTTTGCTATGTTCTCTGGGCCCTTTTCCTCGCATATGGCCTCTGGACCTCGGATCGATCCGGTTCCAAGTGGATGTGGGCCAGCGTTCTCTCCATTCCGATTACTCACATCGGCGCCTTCGCTCTCATCTCTCCTCTTCCCTGGATTTTGCCGCGCCGACTTCGCTCACCTTGGAGCCATATTGTCGGCTTCGTACTCTCAGTGGTCACCTGTGAGCTGGTATCCGCTCTTCTTCCAGTCATTGACGCGTGGTTCTTTTCCCACGAGACAGCCCAATTCAACCTGCGCAAGATCGTGGATCTATACATCTCATTTGTGGGCCCAGCCATGATGATTGTCGGCGGCCTCATTGCAGCCCGAGCACGCTCGGAGGACCTTCGAAGGGCTTCTGAAAGCGAAGCTCAAATTGCCAAGAATCGCCTGCTTCAGGGGCAAGTTCATCCACATGTGTTGTTTAATGCTCTTAACGGCCTTGCAGAACTCATTTACAAGGACCAAAGAGCTGCCGAAAGAGCTGTCCGGCATCTTTCCGACCTCCTCAGACGCATCCTCGTTGCAACGGAGCATGCGCGTTTGCCTCTTGGTGAAGAGCGGAAGATCGTCGCGGATTATCTGGCCTTAGAGTCCATCCGGCTTGGCACTCGACTTAGGGTTGTATGGGAATGGGACGAGAGCCTAGACGCCGTCGAACTCCCCCCCCTCCTCCTCCAGCCTTTGGTCGAGAACGCGATCAAGCACGGCATTGCACCTAGCGTTCCAGGTGGAGATCTGATCCTTAGGGCCCAGTCTCGAGATGGAGCGATTTCCCTTGAAGTGTGGAACTCTGGAATGCCCTACCAAAATCGCGGGGCCGTGAGCGGAATCGGGATTAAAAACCTGCGCGCCCGCTTAGCCCTCAACCTAGGGCAGGGTGCCACGCTTTCCATAGGGCCGTCCGGCCAGGGGACACTCGCCTGCATCCGCATTGAAGCGACTCAAGTAGAATTTATCCATGAGACAGCTGAAAGCCCTAGTCGTTGACGATGAACCTTTGGCAAGGGAGCGCCTCTCTCGCCTGCTCCAGGAAGCTCAATGTTGTGTTGTAGGAGAGCTTGGTGATGGCATCGCCCTGCTCGAATGGTTAAAAGAGTCACATGAAGTGGATGTCATATTCTTGGACATTCAAATGCCTGGCCTGAGCGGGATGGAAGTTTTGGCGGAAGTGCCCAATGCCCCCCCCGTGGTTTTTGTTACGGCCTACTCCTCATACGCTGTTCGCGCCTTCGAACTCGCAGCCGTGGACTACCTATTGAAGCCTGTGTTTGAGGACCGCCTGGCGAAGTGCCTCCAACACCTTCATGATCGGTTGATACGACGACTCAGCCCGTCAGAACTAAAAATGCTCCTTCCGCCGCCTGTTCGATTCCCAATACGGGTGAAGGAGGGGGAGATATACATGGAGTTGGACCTCATAACACATTTTGAGCTTCAGAATGATCGAGTGTGGGCATGTCGGGGCTTCAATCGATATTTGACCCGTTGGACGGCCTTGTCAGAAGTCGAACAGGCATTTCCTGATGATGGGATGTTGCGAATCCAAAGACATCTGCTGCTTCGCCCGCGAATGGTACGCGGAATGCGACCGGCGTCTGTCGGCCGGGTCAGTGTTCTGGTCGCCCCGAAGGTGGAGCTAACCGTCAGTCGCGCCATGACCCCCAGAGTCAGGGAGTGCATCAAGGCCGGAGGTCCGTGATCTGTCCGCAAGCAATCGAATGGGTTCCGATGCCCATCCAAAAGATCCCGGACTGGTTATAAATGCTTGAATGACATTAATTAAAACATATTGTATAATATTTAATACAGTTGTGAATGTTATTGCCAGATCTGCTCCCCAAAGAGTGAATTCCATCCGTTTTTGGAGGGATCGGTGATGATTGGAAAATCACGCCCCATGCCCTCAATGTTTGTGGAGGACTTGGCCCCGGGGCAATCAGAGGTATGACTGCCCTAGGGTTTACCCGCGTGCTTTCTTACCTTTGAAGAGGGTTTCGGTTGACCTGCGGGAAGTTGAATCACTTCCAACCCGGGGGCCAACCTTTGATGGCTGACCATCGGCTGAAGGGGCACTTCTCCGTTGAGGCGTGGGGCGGATCCCTATTCCTCTCAGGGTTGCCTCATTCGGCGAACCGATTCAGAAGGATCCTCTTCCCCCAGAGAGGAAAACCCCAGGTGAAAGAAGGGGATGTCCAAGTCAGCCATGCGAAACTCGCACCCGGGCCGGAAGGCCGCGCCCTGCGCCATGGCTCTGACGGACCAGGCGGGCAAGTCGATGGTCTCTGCCGCGCGGAACGCCGCTCTCAGCGGTGCTTCCATCTCTCCCGGAATATCGGCTTGTTAGACGCAGGTGGAAGGCTCGATCTTTCCTTGATGCATCCAGGCAGGATGCGGGGAGGGTTCGGGTGGAGGGGGTCGAGGTTGCCGGAAAGGTTGAGTGGTCGTTGGGGGCACGACGGTCCACCTCAATACGGATCAAACCGCAGCCCTTCTTGGCCTCCAGCCTTGCACTCTTGCCGACTGGCGATGGCAACGAAGAGAACCGCCCTGGATTCGGGTCTCCCGAGGCTGTGCCCGCTACAGTCAGGAGGCCCTAGAAGCGTGGTTGGAACGGCATACAATCCACGAATTCCCCGAAGCATCCTAGCCCCCGCCAGGGGGCTTTGCTCTGTGGCTCGGTGGTAGCCAAGGCAGAAAAAGCCCCCATTTCTGGGGGCCTCTTTTTGGTGCTAAGTCTGGCGGAGAGTGGGGGATTCGAACCCCCGAACGGCTTTTGACCGTTACACGATTTCCAATCGTGCTCCTTCAGCCACTCGGACAACTCTCCCGTGGCTCCGCTGATCGGCGGAAGCAGCAAGGTTATCACGGCCCCGGCTGCGGGCCAAGGGCCGTGATCGGAGGGGCTACACGGCCTCGAGGACCGCCACCAGCAGCTTCCAGAAGTTGCCGACGGAGGGGATGCTCACATGCTCGTCGGGGGTGTGCACATCCCACATGTCGGGGCCGAAGGAGACCATCTCCATGGCGGGGTATTTCTCGCCGATGAGGCCGCATTCCAGGCCGGCGTGGATGGCCTTGATGCCCATGGCCTTGCCGAAGACCTTCGTGTGGACCCCGTTCACGACCTTCACCAGCGAGGCGTTGGGCTCGGGCTTCCAGCCGGGGTAGCCGTCGCCGCGCTTCGTGGTGAAGCCTGCCAGACGGCAGATCGCCTGGACGCGATCGGCCACAGCGTACTTGGCGCTTTCCACGGAGGAGCGGTGGCTGAGGCAGACCTCCACCTGGTTTCCCTGGGTGGCGATCATGGCGAGGTTGGTGGAAGACTGCACCAGCCCGGGGATGTCGGGGCTCATGGCCACCACGCCGTGCACCATGCCGAACAGGAAGTCGGCCACTGCATCGGCGTCATCGGCGGCGAAAGCCTGGGCGGGGGCCTCCGAGGCGGGGCTCAGGTCCAGGGCCAGGGTCGGGTCGAAGGCGCCCAGCTCGTCCTGGATCTCCTTCTGGAGCGTCGCCAGCGCGGCCTTGAGGGCGGGTTCCTTGGCGGGATCCAGGAACACCGTGGCCGAGGCTTCGCGGGGAATGGCGTTGCGCTTGTTGCCGCCGGTGAAGGAGGCCACCTGGAGATCGAAGGCGGGTACCACCCGGAAGAGGATCTGGCCCAGGATGCGCAGCGCATTGCCGCGGCCCTGGTGGATCTCCATGCCGGAGTGGCCGCCCTTGAGGCCCAGCACCTTGATGCGGTAGGCCTTTGTGCCCGCGGCGGGAGCCACCAGCTTCATGGTCTTCGTAGCGACGGTGTCCATGCCCCCCGCACAGCCGATGGTGAGGTCGCCCTCTTCCTCGCTGTCGAGGTTGAGGAAGTACTTGCCCTTGAGGAGCCCGGGCTGAAGGTTGCCCGCGCCCGTGAGGCCCGTCTCCTCGTCGATGGTGATGAGGAACTCCAGCGGCCCGTGGGCGATGTCCTTGGCGGCCATCACGGCCATGGCCGCGGCCACGCCGATGCCGTTGTCGGCGCCCAGCGTGGTGCCGCTGGCGCGCAGCACCTCACCGTCGCGCACGACGCGGATCGGATCCTTCAGGAAGTCATGCTGGGTGCCCTCGTTCTTCTCGCAGACCATGTCCACATGGGCCTGGAGCACGGTGATGGGCGCCTTCTCGCGGCCCGGAGTCGCGGGCTTGCGGACGATGACATTGCCGATGGCATCCTGCTGCGCGTCCAGCCCCATGGCCTTCGCCTGGTCCAGCACCCACTTGGCCGCCGCCTGCTCCTGCTTGGACCCGCGCGGGATCTTCGACAGCTCCAGGAAGTAGGACCAGATGGCTTTCGGTTCGAGGGATTCGAGCAGCGCGTCCACAAAACCTCCATGCGCCCAGCCAGGCAGCCGGGGCGGTTCCATCAACTGTACCGGCCGGGAAAGGGGCAGGGCGTGACGGGGATCACGGGTGCCGGGGGGACGCGACTTCGAATCCCTCACTCCCCGCCAATGAAAAGCGCCCCGCTGGGCGGGGCGCAGATGGCGGAGAGAGAGGGATCCCCTCCGGGGCCACGGCTACGCCGCGTCCCCTCCGGCCGCACGAAAGCCTGGCACGCCGCTTCACGGCCCCGACAGCCCCCCGGGCTGCCGAGGCCTACGGCTACCTGCCAGCCTTTCAGTGACTTCGAATCCCACTCTCCCCGCCAATGAAAAGCGCCCCGCTGGGCGGGGCGCAGATGGCGGAGAGAGAGGGATTCGAACCCCCGAACAGGTTTCCCCGTCTCCGCATTTCGAGTGCGGTGCCATCAACCACTCGGCCATCTCTCCGGAACGGTCATTCTATCAAACCGGCGGGGAGAATCCAGCCTCGGGGAGGCGCGGGCGGGGCCTCATCCCGGGATCTGGCCCTCGGCCACGGCCTGCCGGGCCTCCGTGAGCTGGGCCAGGGTGAGCGCGGCGAGGGCGAGCAGGAGGTCGCGGACCGCCACATCGAGGAAGGCGCCCATGGTGAGCAGGTTCAGGGCGATGCCCACGAGCCAGGCCGCGGCCACATAGGCGCCCAGGCGGGTCCAGCGGGTGAGGATGGCGAGGCCCACGGCCATCTCCACGAGCCCGATGGCGTGCATGAAGGTCACGGGGGAGACGGGGAGCAGGCGCAGCACCAGGGGATTCAGGTAGAGCTCCCACTTGGCGAGGAGGTTGAAGTACTTGTCCAGGCCGGCCAGGAAAGGCGCGGCGCCGAGGCCGATGCGCAGGGCCCACCAGCTTGCGTTCAGTTTGTCGTTCATGGTCAGGTTCCTTTCTTTCGGGAGCGCGGGTTCACAGGCTCTTCAGGTACTGGACGAGGTCGGCCTTCTGGGCGCTCGTCAGCCCGAGGCCCTTCCGGGTGTCGTAGGTCTCGACGACCGCGTCCAGCGTGGGGGCGGTGCCGTTGTGGAAGTAGGGCGCGTGCTGCCACAGCCCGGCCAGGGGGGCGGTCCGGTACTGCCTGGTGGCGCTTCGCGAGGCGTAGCTGGGCACACCGGCGGGTTCGGGCTCGCTCACCACTTCGCTGGGCAGGTGCAGCCGGACATTGGCGTCGGTCAGCGTTGGGCCCGCGTGGCAGGTGGTGCATTTCCCTGGGCCCTCGAAGACCGCCTTGCCCCGCACCGCTGCGGTGGCATCGAAGCTTCCGGCCGGCGGCCGCGGCGCGGCGAGGCTCAGCTGGTAGGCCTGGAGGGCCGGCAGCTTGGCGGACACCAGGTCGGTGGTGCCGTGCGTCACGCTCACGCCGGTGCGGGGCTCGGAGAAGCTGCCCTGGCCGCCCATCTGGGTCACGGCCACATACCGGTTCCAGTAGGCGAGGTCGCTGCCGTCGCCGGTGGCGGTGACGCTGTGCACGCCCAGCAGTCCGTAGGCGGGCGGGATCACCTGCGGCCCGTTCTGCCCGTCGAGGTTGAAGCGGGGATCGTACTTCCCCTTGCCCCAGGAGGCGTAGACGGCCTTGGCGCCCGCGGGCACCGCGGGGGAAAGGGCGATGATGGCGCCCGGGTTGAGGTCGCGGTTGGCCCAGCCATCCAGGCGCCTGCCGATGCCCGGCGCGAAGGAATCGTCCACGGTGGAGTGGCACAGCGCGCAGGTGATGCCGATCCGCGTGAGGGTGTCCTTTCCGTTGATGCTTTCCACGGTGCCCTTCACGCCCACGACGGCGTTGAGCTTCAACAGGGCCACCGTGGTGGCCGGGTCCGTCAGGCTGATGGTCCCGCTCTGGATCCCCTGCACCACCGCCGGGGGCAGCGCCTCGGCATCCACCTTCAGGCCCACGGACAGCGCGGTCGTCGGATCCACGGCCGAGGCGATCACCTGGTGCATGCTTAGGGTGTCGGTCCAGAAGGCCTCGTCCCCGAAGGTGTCGTCGCGGAAGATGGCCTTGCCCTGGGCGACCAGGGCCGGATCCAGGGGCGGTTCGCCCGGAAGGGCCCCCACGCGATGGTTGGAATAACAACCGGCGGCGATGAGCAGGGCCGCGACCGGGAGGGCCAGGGCGTATCTCAGGGGTAGTTTCATGGTGGACTCCTTGGCCGGATGGGCACTTCTTCGGTTCACCACCTGAATCTAGGGATCCAATAAAAACAAACAAGAATGTTTAAATTGTTTAAACTCTCCTCAGCCGATGCGCCTGGGAGGCGGCCGTGAAAAACCTGTCCGACAACCAGCGCAAGATCCTGGAGCACCTGCTCAGCCACCACGAGGGCGCCTCGCTCGATGAACTGGCGGCGCACCTGGCCCTCACGCGGACCGCGGTTCAGCAACATGTCCTGAGGTTGCTGGATTTCGGCTACCTGACCTACGCGGACACGAAAGGGTCGGTGGGCCGGCCGCGGCGACGCTACCTGATCTCGGATGAGGGGATCGACACCTTCCCCAAGAAGTACTCCTGGCTGGCCAACGCCATCCTGGCCCAGCTGGCCTCGGACCTGGGGCCGGGCGGCGCGAGAGCCTTTATGAAGAACCTGGCCGGGGCTGTGGCGGCCTCGCTGGAAAGCCCGGTGAACCCCGCCGATCCGCCGGCGCAGCGGTTGAGGAAGGTCACCGCGCTCATGAATGACCTGGGCTACCGGGCCGTTCTGAAGCCCGGGGAGGCGCCCGGAGAGGCCGCCATCGAGGCCGTCAACTGCGTGTACCACTCCGTGGCCAAAGTGCACCCGGAGCTCTGCCAGTTCGATGTGAGCCTGATCGAGCAGGCCTCCGGCATGAGCGTCCACCTGGAGACCTGCATCGCCAAGGGGGGCGCGGTATGCCGGTTCTGCGTCTCAAAGGAAGGCCGACGCTGAGGTCGGACGCTGTCGGCTGCCGCGCCCGCTAGAATCCAGCATCCGGGAGGCTGGCATGAGGGTTGGGGTGGGGATGCTGGTGTTGGCGGCGGCGGTATCGATGTTCGCGCAGGAGGCGGATCTTGCGCTGACGGACGCGGCCGCGGACCGTTTCGCGGCCCTGGCGCTGAAGTGCGCGCGGCAGGAATACCCGAACAAGCTGGATCATGTGATGAACGATGCCGGGGAGGTGAAGGCCCCGAAGGCGCTGCACCCGGCCTTCTACGGCTGCTTCGACTGGCACTCCTCGGTCCACGGCCACTGGATGCTGGTGCGGCTGCTGCGGACGCATCCGGAGATGGCAAAGGCCGCTGAGATCCGCGCGGTGCTCGATGAGAATCTCGCCCCGGGCCCCCTGGCCGCGGAGGTGGCCTATTTCGACCAGCCCGGCCGCCGGAGTTTCGAGCGGACCTACGGCTGGGCCTGGCTGCTCAAGCTGGCGGCGGAACTGAAGACCTGGGACACGCCCGAGGCCCGGCGCTGGTCGGCGGCCCTGCAGCCGCTGGCGGATCGCGTGGCGGGGGCCTTCCTGGACTTCCTGCCGAAGCAGACCTATCCCATCCGCACGGGCGTCCATCCCAACTCGGCTTTCAGCCTGGATCTGGCCCTGGACTACGCGCGCGCGGCGAAGGATACCCGGCTGGAGGCCGTGGTCCTCGAGCGGGCGCAGAGCTGGTTTGGCCGTGACCGCCGCGGGCCCCTGGCCTGGGAACCGGGGGGCGAGGACTTCCTGTCGCCCTGCCTGGAGGAAGCCGCCCTCATGGCGAAAGTCCTGCCCCGGGGCCGGTTCATCTCATGGCTCGGGGGCTTCCTGCCGGGGTTGCCCGGAACCCTCGGTCCGGCCCGGGTCTCGGATCGCACCGATCCCAAGATCGTTCATCTGGACGGCCTGAATCTGAGCCGCGCGCGGGCGCTGTACGACCTCGCCCGGACCTTCGGGCCGAAGGACCCCCGGCGGACGGCCCTGGTGCGCTCCGCCGATCGGCACGCCCGGGCTTCGCTGCCCCACCTGGCCTCCGGCAGCTACGAGGGCGAGCACTGGCTCGCGACTTTTGCCGTGCGGATGCTCGAGGCGCGCTGAGATCCTGGTCGAATCCCGCTCAGGCCCGGGACTCCTGTCCCAGGCTCGCATTCAAGTGGGTGAAGTAGTGGCGGTCTTCTGTGAGCAGGTGCCCCTTCACGAGGTCCGTGGCGAGGTAGGTGACCAGGCGGCCGAAATCGATCCGGCCCGCCTTCAGCTCGGCCTGCAGGCGGTGGGCGGAAGCGAGGAGCCGGGCGTGCTCGGCGTGGTGCTCCGGCAGGTCGGGATAGGCGGCCTTCCGGAGGAGGGCCTCCTCGTCGCGGAAGTGCTTCTCGGCGTGGTGGAGCAGGGTATCGAGGTGCGACTCCACCACGGCCGGAGGTTGGCCCTCCAGCAGGGCGGAGAGGAGGGCGTTCGAGAGGTCGAACAGCAGGATGTGCTGCTCGTCGATGAGGCGGTGGCCGCTGCCGTAGGCCTCTTCCCAGACCAGCTCGAGCAGGTTCGGGCCCCGCTGGTTGCCGGAAGGGCCCTCATTCCGGCTGGCCATGACCCGATTGCGTCCCTCGGTCTTGGCCCGGTAGAGCGCCTGATCGGCGCGGGCCACCCAGGCCTCCGGTGATTCGCCGTCCAGATACTCCGCCACGCCGGCGCTGAGGGTCATGGGGGCGGCGTTGGGGAAGGGCGCGGCCTCCAGGGCGGACCGCAGGCGCTCGGCGAGGCTGATGGCCCCCTCGAGGGTGGTGGCGGGAGCCAGGACCAGGAATTCCTCTCCACCCCAGCGGATCAGGGCATCCGAGGTGCGGAGCACGGGCCGGAAGGCGGCCGCGGCGCCGGCCAGCACCGTGTCGCCCACTGGATGGCCGTAGGCATCATTGATCCGCTTGAAGTGGTCGAGATCGAGCATGATGAGCGAGAGCGGGGCGCGCCGGCGGCGCGCCAGGCCCATTTCGGAGGCGACGGCCTCATCGAACCGGCGCCGGTTCCAGGCACCGGTCAGCCGATCGAAGCTGGCGGTCTCCTCCATGCGGCTGAGGTCCTCGCGGAGCCGGTCGATTTCGAGGGACAGGTCCGCGGCCAGATGGCCCAGGGCACGGCTCCGGGCAGCCGCGCGCCACCAGCCCAGGAAGGCGATGGCGGCGATCCCCGCGGAGAGGATCGGCAAGGCGAGAACCCCCGGGGTGATCAAGGCGTGACTCCAGTAGTCCCCAGAATCGACCGGCTGGGGATTGAACATGAAAATAGCCACATCAGCCGCGGCGCCGCCGGAAAAAGGCCTGGAGCTGCTCGCGGCACTCGGGCTCCAGCAGTCCACCCTCGAAGGCGAAGCGGTGGTTCAGGGCGGCGCCGTCGAGCGTGTCCAGCCAGCGGCTGACGCCCACCTTGGGATCGGAAGCACCGAACACCACCCGTCCCACGCGTGCATGGATCAGGGCTCCGAAGCACATGAGACAGGGCTCCAGCGTCACATAGAGCGTGGCGCCCGTGAGGCGGTAGTTCTTCGCCCAGGAACCGGCGCTGCGCAGGGCCTGGATCTCGGCGTGGGCCGTGGGGTCGTTCAGCTTCACGGGGTGGTTGTGGCCCCGACCGAGCAGGGCCCCCTCGGAGACGAGCACGGCCCCCACGGGCACCTCGTCCAGGCGATCCGCCTTCTCGGCCTCCTCGAGGGCGAGCTTCATGAAATAGATGTCGTCGCCGCTCCACATCATTCAAGTGTCGCCCGAAACAGCGGTCCGTACATCAGGAACAAAGGAGCAGTATGGCCGATATTCCCTTGAACAAAAAGGCTGATCCTCGGATTCCCAGGTCGTTACACTCACTTTGATCCCGAAGGATCGAGTCATTTCTCACCGCCCCGCGATGGCTTGGCCTTCGCGGGGTTTTTGCAGGGTTCTTGGCATGGTCCGGGGGGACCGCCTGCTCACGCCGCCCGCAAAGTCCCCCGGAGCCCCCACCTCGCCGTCAGGCCATGCCTGGCGCCTCGGTCTGACAACGAAGGAGGCACATGCGCGCGCACCTGATCCTGAAGGACGGAACCATCTTCCGGGGGCGGGCGCCGTTGGGCTTCGGGGGGGGCGGCGAGGCGGTGTTCACCACCGCCATGGCGGGCTACCAGGAGATCCTCACCGATCCCAGTTTCGCGGGGCAGATGGTCTGCATGACCTTCCCCGAGCAGGGCATCTACGGCATCCACGCCGACCTCAACGAGGGCACCCGGCCCTGGGCCACGGGCCTGCTCTGCCGGCGGCTCACCTTCGCGCCGGACCATCACCGCAGCGAAGGCGACCTGGCGGGCTGGCTCAAGCGCCACCACATCCCCGTGATGACCGATCTCGACACCCGGGCGCTCACCCAGCACCTGCGCGACCAGGGTTCCCAACCCTCCCTCATCTGGACCGAGCTGGACGGCAGCGTCGAGGCGGGCGTGGCCAAGGCCAAGGCCCTGCCGGACATGACGGGGCAGGCCCTCTGCGCCGAGGTGAGCTGCCCGGACCGCTACGAGCTGAACCCCGGCGGTGCCTTCCGCGTGGCGGTGCTGGATGGCGGCATCAAGCTGAGCATCCTGAGGCAGCTGGAGGCCGTCGGCCTGCATCTCGAAGTCTTCCCCTGGGACGCGCCGGCCACGGAACTCGCCGACAGGCGCTTCCACGGTCTGTTCCTGAGCAACGGCCCCGGTGACCCCGCCGCGCTGCCCGGCATGCAGAAGGAGGTGGAGGCCTGCATCGGCCAGCTGCCCATCTTCGGCATCTGCCTGGGCCACCAGCTGCTGGGCCAGGCCTTCGGAGGGCGGACCTTCAAGCTCAAGTTCGGCCACCGCGGCGCCAACCAGCCCGTGCACGACCTCATGACCGGCCGCATCGAGATCACGGCCCAGAACCACGGCTTCGCCGTGGACGAGGCCAGCCTGCCCCGGGAGATCGAGGTCACGCACAAACACCTCAGCGACGGCACCGTCGAGGGCCTGAGGCACACCCAGCTCCCGATCTTCTCGCTCCAGCACCACCCGGAAGCCTCGCCCGGTCCCCACGACGCGCATCCCGCGTTCCGGCGCTTTGTCGAGCTGATGGAAAAGAATCCAAGATGATCAACCGCAGAGGACCCAGAGGGCACGGAGAAAGCAGGTGTCCTCGGCTTTTCCTCTGCGCCCTCTGCGATCTCTGCGGTCAAACAAAGAGGATGGGTGATGCCTAAGCGAACGGATCTGAAAAGTGTGCTGGTGCTCGGATCGGGGCCGATCCAGATCGGGCAGGCCTGCGAGTTCGACTACTCGGGGACGCAGGCGCTGAAGGCCCTGCGGGAAGAGGGCATCCGCACGATCCTGCTCAATTCCAACCCGGCCTCGATCATGACGGACCCGGGCCGGGCGGACGCCACCTACATCGAGCCCCTCACGCTGACGGTCCTCGAGAAGGTCATCGAGGCGGAGAAGCCCGACGCCATCCTCCCCACGGTGGGCGGCCAGACGGCCCTGAACCTCGCGATGGAGGCCCACGAGAGCGGTCTGCTTGAGCGGACGGGCGTGACGCTCATTGGCGCCCAGCCCGAGGCCATCAAGCGCGGCGAGGACCGCCAGCTCTTCAAGGCCCTCATGGATGACCTGGGGCTGGAGACCTGCCGTGGCGGCTTCGCCCACAACATGGCCGAGGCCCGCGACCTCCTCAAGCTCACGGGCTTTCCCGCCATTCTCCGCCCCAGCTTCACCCTGGGCGGCAGCGGCGGCGGCATCGCCTACAATGTGGACGAGTTCGAGACCATCGTGGCCCGGGGCCTGGATCTGAGCCCCACCAAGCAGGTGCTCATCGAGGAGAGCATCCTGGGCTGGAAGGAGTTCGAGCTGGAGGTGGTGCGCGACCTTGACGACAATGTCGAGGTGATCTGCTCCATCGAGAACCTGGATCCCATGGGCATCCATACAGGGGACAGCATCACGGTGGCCCCGGCTCTGACGCTCACGGATCCCGAGTACCAGCGCATGCGCGACGCGGCGCTGGCCGTCATCCGCGCCGTGGGCGTGGAGACCGGCGGGTCCAACATCCAGTTCGCCCTGGAGCCCGAGACCAGCCGCATCATCGTCATCGAGATGAACCCGCGCGTGAGCCGCAGCTCCGCGCTGGCCTCCAAGGCCACGGGGTTCCCCATCGCCTGGGTGGCCACGAAGCTGGCCCTGGGCTACCGGCTGTGGGAGCTGCCCAACGCCATCACCCGCATGACCAAAGCGGCCTTCGAGCCCGTGCTGGACTATGTGGTGGTGAAGATTCCGCGCTTCACCTTCGAGAAGTTCCCCCAGGCCGACAAGGTGCTGGGCACCCAGATGAAGAGCGTGGGTGAAGTCATGGCCCTGGGCCGCAGCTTCCAGGAAGCCCTGCAGAAGGCCATCCGCTCGCTCGAGGAGGGCCACCGCGGGATCTCGGGCGCCCTGGAGGGCAAGCTGGACCTGGGCCGTCTCAAGGAGCACCTGCTGATCCCCGGGCCCCAGCGCATCTTCTGGGTCTACCACGCGCTGAAGGCCGGGCACAGCGTGGAAGAGCTGCACCGCCTCACGAAGATCACGCCCTGGTTCCTCCGCGAGATCGAGGAGATCGTGGTGCTGGAGGGCCGCCTGCGCAGCTTCCCCGTGGACCGGCTGCCCGTGGAGCTGCTGGAGAAGGCCAAGCGCGCGGGATTCGCCGACGACCAGATCTCGGTGTTCTGCTCGGGAACCGAGGCCGAGGTGGCTGCGCGGCGGGAGGCCCTGGGGCTTCGCCCCGCCTACAAGCGGGTGGACACCTGCGCCGGCGAGTTCCGGGCCGAAACGCCCTACCTGTACGGCACCTGGGAGGATTTCAGCGAAGCGGAACCCACGGACCGGCCCAAGGCCATCGTGCTGGGCAGCGGCCCCAACCGCATCGGCCAGGGCGTGGAGTTCGACTGCTGCTGCGTGCAGGCCGTGGAGGCCATCCGGGCCAGCGGTGTGGAGGCCATCCTCATCAACTGCAATCCCGAGACTGTCAGCACGGACTTCGACACCAGCGACCGCCTCTACTTCGAGCCCCTCACCTACGAGCATGTGAAGGCCGTGGTGGACCGCGAAGCCGCGGGGGGCCACCTTCTGGGTGTCTTCGCCCAGTTCGGCGGCCAGACGCCGCTGAAGCTGGCCTCGCCCCTGCATGCCGCGGGCGTGAAGCTGCTGGGCACGCCGCTGAGCGCCATCCTCGACGCGGAGGACCGCGAGCGCTTCGGCCAGGCCCTCAAGCGCCTGAACATCCCCGCGCCCGCCTGGGGCATGGCCACCAGCTTCGAGCAGGCCAAGGAGATCGCCCACCGCCTCGCCTATCCGGTGATGGTGCGGCCCAGCTTCGTGCTGGGGGGCCGGGCCATGGCCGTGGTCTTCGACGACGCGGGTCTGGAAAAATACATGCGGGAGGCCGTGGCCGTGAGCAACGACCAGCCCGTGCTGCTGGACCGCTTCCTGGACGGCGCGCAGGAACTGGACATCGATGTGGTCTGCGACGGCGAGCAGGTGGTCATCGCGGGCCTGCTGGCCCACATCGAGGAGGCGGGCATCCACAGCGGCGACAGCTACGCCGTGATCCCCGCCCTGGGCGTGCCCGGGGACATCCTGGAGACCGTCAAGGGCTACGCCCGCAAGCTGGCCCTGGACCTGGGCGTGCGTGGCCTCATGAACCTGCAGTTCGCCGTGAAGGACGGCATCGCCTATTGCCTGGAGGCCAACCCCCGGGCCAGCCGCACGGTACCCTTCGTGAGCAAGGCCACGGGCATGGACTGGGCCGGCGTGGCCGCGCGCATCGGCCTGGGGCAGAGCCTGAAGGCCCAGGGCGTCACGGACGGCGTGCCCCGGGCGGTCTCGGTGAAGGGCGTGGTCTTCCCCTTCGCCAAGTTCCCCGGCGTGGATCCGGTGCTGGGCCCCGAGATGAAGAGCACCGGCGAGGTCATGGGCATCGGCGAGACCTTCGGCGAGGCCTATGCCAAGGCTTTGCTGGCGGCTGGGATTCCGCTGCCCCTGTCGGGCACGGTGTTCCTCACGGTGAACGATGCCGACAAGGCGCGGCTGCCGGAGCTGGCCCAGAAGCTCGTGGCCCTGGGCTTCGGCCTCTGCGCCACGGAAGGCACGGCCCGCACGCTGGAATCCGTGGGCCTCAAGGTGCGCCGCATCTTCAAGGTGAACGAAGGCCGCCCCAACGCCGTGGATCTGCTGAAGAACGGCGAGGTGCAGTGGGTCATCAACACGCCCCTGGGCCGCGACGCGTTCTTCGACGAAGGCGCCATCCGCAAGGAGGCCCTGCGCCTGAAGATCCCCTGCCTCACCAACCTCAGCGCCGCCCTCGCCGCCTGCGAAGCCGTGGAGACCCTGCGCGGCGAAATGAAGGTGCGGGCCATCCAGAATCTGGCCCCGGGGGCGTGAAACCGCGAATGGCGTGAATAATCGCGCATGGGGAGCGAGGTCGCTTTCGCGACTTCGCGCCCATGGGCGTCATTCGCGGTTAGAGTCTTTCCTCCGGAGGCTCCCATGTCCGTCACCGACCGCATCCAGTCCTTCCTGGCCTCGGGCCCCTTCGCGGTGGTGGGCGCCAGCACGGACCGCTCGAAGTACGGCAACAAGGTGCTGCGCTGCTACCAGCAGCACGGGAAAGAGGTCTATCCCATCAACCCCAAGGCGCCGGAGGTGGAGGGCCTGAAGGCCTATCCCTCGCTGGCGGCGCTGCCGGTGCAGGTGCCGGCCATCTCGATCATCACGCCGCCCGCCGCCACGGAGTCGGTGGTGCGCGAGGCTGCGGCCGCAGGTGTGAAGCACATCTGGATGCAGCCTGGCGCTGAGAGCGACGCGGCCATCGCCACGGCCGAAGCACTGGGAATGAACGTCATCGCGGGCGGCCCGTGTCTGCTTGTGGTGATGGGGTATCACGAGTGAGGCCGCTTGCGCGGCCTCACTCGGACAAGGGCTGGACCATCAGCCTAGGCCAGCCCCAGGCTCCGCCGCACTTCCAGGCGGTGCTCCTCATGGGCCTGGATCACCTTCGGCACCTCGCTGCGCCACAGCGTCGAAAAAGCGGCGAAGGAGATGGTCGGCTTCGCTTCGGCGCCAGGCGTCGAGCGTTCGATTGAGTCCTGCGAGGACATCTCGCGGGTACCAGGCTTGGGGATCATGGGTGGGGTTCCTCAGAAGAGAAAGGTAAGCGGTCTGGAGCTGGTAGGCAACCACCGATTCCACGGGCTTGGGCCGTGCGCGCACGCTGGCGAGGGCATCCTGGCCTTCGGTCATGCGGCCCGATCCTTCCTCATCCACCCGCACATGGTAGACCTGCAGGGAGCGGCCCACCCGCGGGGCCAGGCCCAGGAAGGTGAAGGGCGCCCAGGCGTGGGCCCGGGCCATGCGATCCAGGGGCACATAGCGCCCCTCGCGCTCGGAGCGGGCCAGCATGGCCCGGAGCGAGCCCTCCGGGTCGCGGTCCGTGTAGGCCAGGTGGATCTCGCCGCAGCCCTCACGCCGGATGCGGCCCAGGAGGAAGGCGACGCCCTCGGGGTCCGTGTGGGGCGCGTCGAAGACGGCGCCGAAGGCCGGCCCCAGGGCCAGGGCGCCGGTGGTCTTGCCGGTGGCCTGGCCGCCCATGAAGAGGATCACGGGCTCGCCGTGGGCGCGGGCGAGGGCGCGGTCCCGCAGCCGCTTGCCCAGGGCGTTCAGGTGGATGGAGGCGCGTCCCGCTGGATCCTCCAGGGCCTCGTAGCCCTGCGTGGGGTTGCGGCGGAGGCTGGGCAGCAGGGTGGCGAGCACATCGCCGTTGACCAGCTGGCCGTCGAGGGTGCCGGGCCGGGCGGCGTAGTCGTCCAAGGCGGCGTCGGAGCGGCGGGCCAGGCCTGCGGCCTCGGCCTCCAGGGCCCCCCGGAGGTCCCTCCGCTCCGCGGGTTCCAGCTCCCAGTAGGAGCGACGCTCATGCCAGGGCACCTGGTGCCAGGGGGCCGGCGGGCGGAGCGGGTCGGGGGGCATCACCCCCAGCCTAGCGGGATATGCTCGGAGCCATGTCCTCCTCAGAATCCCGGTCCGAATCTGCGCGCATCCTCCTCTTTCCCGGCCAGGGCACGGAGGCCGTGGGCATGTCCGCGGGCTGGGAAGCCCATGGGGCCTGGCGCCGCGCGCTGGAGGCCGCGGAGGCCCACACGGGCAGCCCCTTGAGACGCCTGATGGCCGAAGGCCCCCTGGAGGAGCTCCGCCGGCAGTGCCACGCGCCCTTCGCGGTGCTGGCCCATTCCGTGGGCATCTTCCAGGCCCGGCGCGAGGCCGGCATGCCCCTCCCCGTGGCGGCGACCGGGCACAGCATGGGCTTCTATTCGGCCCTGGTGGCCGCGGGGGTGGTGCCCCTGGAGGCGGCCCTGGCGCTGATCTCGGCCGTGGAGGATCTGAGCGCGGCGGCCTTCGCGGGCACGCCCATGGGCATGGCCTTCGTCATCGGCGTGGCCGAGGCGGAGGTCCGACAGGCGCTATCCGACCGCGCGGACTTGGTGCTGTCCAACCGCAACGGCCGGGCCCAGTTCACGGTGTCCGGGCCGCTGCCGTCCCTGGAAGGTCTGGTGGAGGCCCTTCGTCCCTCGGCCATGAAGGCCGGGCTGCTGCCGGTCCGGCATCCCCTCCATGGGCCCCACATGGCGGCCCTGCTGCCCGCCCTGGCCCGCCGGCTGGCGGCGGTGGAGCCTGCGGCGCCGGCCTTTCCGCTGATCTCCCATTTCGATGGGCGTCTGATCGTCGATGGGGCGGCGGCCTGGGATGAGGGCCTCGCCTCCGTGGCCCTTCCCGTGGATTGGCTGGCGGTGGTGGCGCGTCTGAAGGTGCTGGCCGCGCCCCTGGCGGAGTGCGGTTATGGCAGCCAGCTGTCGGGCCTGACCCGCTGGGCGGAGCGCGGACTGATGGTGGATTCGCTCCAGGTCCCCCCGCAACCTTCCTGAGTCGCCCATCGGAATGGATTGGTAAAAAGCGATTCCGACATGGGCGCGGTCCCCTAGCTATGCCGCCGGGGGCTCTGCCATGATGGGCACCTCACCCCCTTCCCCAGGACGCGCCCGATGCCGGCATCCTCTCTCATCCTCGGTGAAGCACTCGCCAATCGGTGCTCTCAGGTGCTCTACCGCTGTCTCGAGGAGGTCGGGAGCACCAAGGGGGCCCTCTACCTGCGGGTGCCGGATGGAGTCGGCTTCCAGGTGGTGAGCTTCTACGGCTGGCCCCGGGGCACCCGGCCCCCGGTCTCCCTGCCCCTGGATCACCCGCTGACGGTGCGGGCCCAGCGGGAACGCCGGACCTTCGTGGTGAACGACGCCTCGGAATCGCCGGAGCTGGCCGCCTTCGGGCAGGGTGGGGAGTGGCCCCGCTACCTCATCACGCCGGTCTACCTCCAGGGCGACTGGGTGGGGTTGCTGATCCAGCGGGACCGCATCAAGGGCGGGACCTTCGACGCGGATCGGGATGGCCCGCCCACGGTGGCCATCTGCGAGGATCTGGCCGTGTCCTTGAAGGAGTTTCACCTCTACGGCGGGTCGGGAACCGGCTCCTCCCTGGCCGTTCCCGCAGGGGACCTCGATCCCGGTCCGGCCCCCGGCGACCTGCCCACGGCCTCCGCCATCATCGATGAAGTGGCCCCCGTGCCCGAGCGATTGCTGCCGGTGGTGGGATCCGCGGTGCCTGCCATCCGCGCCCCCGAAACGCGCCTCCCCTCCAGCGGACCCGCCGACCAGGAGCAGCTTCACGGATTCCCGGGGGGCCAGGACGGCTATGCCGCGCTGCCCTGGGAAGCGGACCGCACCCTCAGCGGCTGGGTGGCGCCTCCCCCGGTGAGCCCGGAACGCCAGCATGGGATGATGCCGCCCGAGCAGCGGGCCTTCTTCTGGGAGATCGCGGGCCTCCTGTGTCAGATCCTGTCGGCCAGCGCAGTGGCGCTCTGGGTGGAGGACCCCGAGGAGATCCGCCCCATCCTGGCCTTCAGCACGCTTCCGCTCTCGCCGGAACTGCAGCAGCAGATCCTGGCCCACGCCACCTTCCACCTGCCCGCGGTGCGGGAGACGGACCTCCGCCTCATCACCCGGACGGAGATGCCCGAGGTGCCGGAGCTCAAGGGTGCCTTCGCCACCTACATGCCCCTCCTGCTCAACGAAACGCCCCAGGGCCATGACCTGATGATGGTGTTCCGGACGGAGGACCACTCGTTTTCCATCACCGAGATCGAGGCCATCCAGCAGTTGAGCCGGGTGCTGGGGCTCTACCTCCAGGAGGCCCGCCTCCACGAGCGGTACCACCACGCGTTCCTGTCGGTGAGCCACCGCATCCTGCAGTCCGGCGAAAGCCGCGTGCCCACCCTGCGGCCGCACAGCCTGGCCACGGCCCGCCTGGCCAGGGATCTGGCCCTGCGCCTCGAGTTGCCCACTGAGGAAGTCGAAGCCGTGAGCATCGCGGCCATCCTCCACGATGTGGGCCTGCTGCTGCTGGATCCCCAGATGCTCGCCAAACCGCAGCTGACGGAGGAGGAACTCAAGAAGGTGCGGAACCATCCCGAGCTGGCGGCGGTCTTCCTCAAGGACCTGCGCTTCCCCTTCGATGTGGTGAAGATGATCCGGCACCATCACGAGCGCTGGGACGGCCACGGCTACCCGGACGGGCTGCGCGAGACGGCCATCCCCATCGGCAGCCGCATCATCGGCCTCATCGAGGCCTACGAGGTGATGACCAGCGGCAAGGGCTACCGACGGCCCAAGGGGTTCCGCCAGGTGCTGGCGGAGCTGCAGAACGAATCCGGCTCCCAGTTCGATCCCACCGTCCTGGAGGCGTTTTCCGAGCTCATGACACGAAAGGGCGAGCGGGCCTGATAATTTAGGTTCCGGAGCTCCCATGCCCACCCCCCGTTCCCAGCATGGATTCACGATGGCCCTGGCCCTGGCCATGATCGTGGTGATGGGCGTGATGCTGCTGAAGATCGGCCCCCTGGTGAGCGCGGAGGTCCAGCGGGAGAACGAGGCCGAGCTGATCTTCCGGGGGGAGGCCATCGCCACGGCGCTCCGGGTCTATTTCGCCAAGAACGGTCGCTACCCCACCGATCTCGAGGAAGTCATGAAGATCCGGCCCCGCATCCTGCGGCAGAAGTACAAGGATCCGATGACCGCCGCGGGCGATTGGGAATTCATCACCCAGGTGCAGCCCGGGGCTTCGGGGAACACCGAGGGGCTTCCCATCGTCGGCGTGCGCAGCCGCAGCATCAAGGACAGCTTCCGCATCTATCAGAACAAGGAGCTGTACCACGACTGGCTCTTCACCGCCGATCAGAACCTGCTGGGGTTTGGCCCTGGCGGGGCTCCGGGGGCGGCGTCAGGCGCGGCCTCGGGTGATGACCGGAGCAAGACCGGGACCAAACCCGGTGCCACCCCGGTGACGCCCGCTTCCCCGAAATTGTGAGGGTGCATGAACCTGAAAGTACTGACCGCCCTCCTGGTGCCGGCCCTCGCCCTGGGCGCCCAGGATTTCCGGGGCTGGGTCCGGGGCCTGGAAGCCCGGGGCATCGCCGTATCTGCGGGGATCTGGGATGCGGAAACCGGCAAGGCCCTGGACCGCCACCGGGAAACCCAGGCCCTGGTGCCCGCGAGCACCACCAAGGCGGTCACCACCTACGCGCTCCTCAAGACGCTCAAGCCGGACTCCACGATCGAGACCGAGGTCTGGGGCGATCTCAAGGACGGGGTGGTGCAGGGGGACCTGACCTTCAAAGGGGATGGGGATCCCCTTTTCACCAGCGAGCGCATCTGGCTGTTGGCCCAATCGCTGAAGAAGCAGGGGATCCGGCGCGTCGCAGGTAGCATCCGGCTGGATCAGAGCGCCTTCGACGCCCAGCGCGAGCCGTCGGGATGGGAAAACACCTCGGCCGACACGCTGCCCGAGGTGCGGGCCCTTTCCGTGAACTTCAACCGCGATGAGAACGGCCGCCTGGCGGGGGATGCCGACCGGCTGGCCCGGGAGACCATCCAGAAGATCCTGCAGGAGACCGGCATCGCCGTGGAGGGCCGGGCCAACCTCCAGGACACTCCCCGGAAGCTGGCCTCCTGGACCTCGCCGCCACTGCGCGCCCTGGTGCTCGACATCAACAAATGGTCGAACAACTTCATGATCGAGATGCTGGTGCGCCGGTTCGGCGCGGGATCCTGGCCCCGAGGGGTCCAGCGCATCCAGGCCTTCTACCGGACGGCCTTCAACCTGGGGCCGGAGGCCATCCAGATCACGGACGGATCGGGCCTCAGCAAGGACAACCGGCTGTCGGCCCGCACCCTGGGCACCATCCTCCGGGGCGCCTACTACGATTTCGAGGTGGGGCCCGAATTCGTGGCCTCGCTGAAGATCATCGGGGGCGAACCCTGGAAGCTGAGGGTGAAGGATGCGAACCTCACCCGCCGGGTGCGGGTGAAGACCGGGCACCTGGACCGCGTCACGAGCCTCTGCGGCTACCTCCAGACCCTCGACGGCCAGGTCCGCGTGTTTGCCATCCTGCTGAACGGCCCGGCCCGTGACGAGGATGTCTGGGAGCAGGTGTCCCGCTGGGCCAACTGAAGGCTCCGCGGGTTGATGACCCTCAGATCGGTCATTGTTGAAGGTCTCCGCCGAGGGGACGATAGAGAGGTGCAGGAGTTCTCATGCCCCGTATTGCCATCGTGGACGACAGCCGGCTGGTTCGGGCCTTCGCCGCGGCCGCCTTGCGGGCCAAGGGGTTCGAGACGGTGGAAGTGGAGCCCACCTCGCTCTTCGAGGTGCTGAGGGTGTTGAGGGTGACGCCCGTGGACCTGCTTCTGGCCGATTTCCTCATGCCGGCCTGTCCCGGCGAAAGCCTGATCCGCGCCTGCCGGGAGGACGGGGCCCTCCAGGACCTGCCCATCCTCGTGGTCTCGGCCCATCGGGACGACGCCAGCCTGATCCGGCTCCAGCAGCTCGGCATCTCGGGGTTCCTCCTGAAGCCCGTGGATGCCTCGACCCTGGCCGACCGGGTGGCCGAGGCCCTTGCGGGTTGATCCCCCCGCGGAGAGGCTGGATCCATGTCTGAAACGGTGGCGCCGGGTACCCCGGACGCAAGGGGATTGACGGCCCTGGTGCTCGGGGCCTCCCTGCTGGGGTTCGCGGCCATGCTCGTGCGCTGGTCCGCCCCGGCGGGACCTTTGGCCATCGGCTTCTACCGCATGGCCATCGCCCTGCCGCCTGTGGCCTGGCTGGCCTGGCGCGCCCGCGGAAGCGGAGGGCCCGGCGCAAGCCGGGCCCGGCTCTGGGCGGCCGTGGCGGGGGTCTGCTTCGTGGCAGACCTCTGGATGTGGCACACCTCCCTCCACCACACGAGCGCGGCCAACTCCACGCTCCTGGTGGCCCTGGCGCCCATCTGGGTGGCGGTCGTCTCCGTGACCTGGATGGGCGCGAAGCTCCGGAAGCGGTTCTGGCTGGGCGTGGTCCTTGCACTGGCGGGGGCCCTGGTGCTGGGCTTCGCCAAGGGGGCCCGCTGGGGCACGGGCCTGGGCGAGCTGCTCGGCGCCCTGGCTTCCCTCGCCTACGGGGCCTTCACCCTGGCCCTGGGGCGGGCCCGGCGCGACCTCAGCGCGCCCGAGGCGCTGTTCTGGGTCATCCTCTGCTGCACGGCGGGCTTCGGGGCGCTGGGCCTCGCCCAGGGCGAGGCCTTCCACGGGTACCCGTCCCAGGCCTGGTGGGCCCTGGCGGGGCTCGGGCTCGGGGTGCAGGTGGTGGCCTGGTGGCTCATCACCTGGGGCATGGGCCATGTGCCCACCAACCTGGGTGCCATGGGCCTGATGGTCCAGCCCGTGGCCACGGTGATCCTGGGCTGGCTGCTGCTGGGCGAATCCGTGCGGCCCCTGCAGGGCGTCGGCACGCTCCTGGTGTTGGCCGGCATCGCCGCCTGCGCCTTCGCGCCGCCCGTGGCGGCCGGTGAACCGGAGGTCAGACGCTGAGGCGCAGCCGCAGGCCCAGGACCTTGGCTGGTCCCCGGTCGCGGTTGTAGCCGGGGTTGCGGATCCACTGCAGGTCGGGCGACAGCCGCAACCAGGGGCGGGGTGCCCAGGCGTAGTAGGCCTCGACCACCTGCTCGCGGGCGGCCGCCAGGCGGCCATCGCCCAGGACGAAGCCCTGCCCGCCCGCGGCCAGGTAGGCCCGGTGGCTGGGGGACAGATCCTGGATGGAGAGCGCCAGGCCCCACCGATCCTCGCTCCCCCGGCCCCGCGCCTGGCCCCCGAAGGAGAGGGAGCGATCCGCCTCGGTGAAGGCGAACGATTCGGTGCGACCGTCGTTCGAGGCCAGGCGGAGGAACAACCCCTTCGTGGCTTCGGGGTCGAGGGGTTGCTCCAGGTTCAGCACCCAGCCGCGTTTGGCGCGGCCGGGGCGGCGGGTGGCGGTGACATCGGGGACCCCGGTGCCGGTCCCGGTGCTGGTTCCGGCGCTGGTCCCGGCGAGGGCGAGGGCCGCCGCGTAATCACCCATCCGGGCGTGGTTCGCAAAGGCCAGCAGGCGGAGGATGGGACCCCCGTCCGGCTGGAGGGTGAGCTGGACATTGTCGCTGTGGGCCTGGGGAAGGGCGGCGTCGAGCTGGTTGCCGTTGGCCTCGGTGGGCATCTGGAAACGGCCCAGAGCCAGGGCCCAGCCCGGCTGGTGCAGCTCCGCGGCCAGGCCGCGGGTGTAGCCGCGGGTATCGGCCGCGAAGTCCCAGGCCGGGGCGTTGAACAGGCTCCAGTTCATGAACTGGGTCCGCGGCGCGCCGGCGAAAGCGCTGGTGTCGAACAGATCGTTGGCGGCCAGTTTTCCCAGGGTGAAAACGAGGCGCCGGGTGGGAACCCGCCCGGGCAGCTGGTCCATGGCGCGGCTGACGGTTTCCTCGGTTCCTCCCAGGGGCAAGGTCCAGCGGCCGAAAAGCCGGGCGAGGTAGGGGCTCTGCCCGAGGTCGCCGGAACCCTGGCGCACCGCATCCCCATTCGGCAGGCCGGCCAGACCGATGGTCTTTCCCACGCCCGATCCCCGGAACAGCTCCACATCCAGATAGATCTGGAAGCGGGCCGTGAACTGGGTTCCGAAGTAGGCTCCGTAGGTCTGCGTGATGGCCCGGTCCCCGCCCCCGGTGAGGCTGTTCGGCCCCGCGTAGGGGCTGGTGAAGGGCCGCAGGTCCTGGCCGATGAAGGTGGCCTGGAGGCCCAGCAGCTCAGGTGCGGGTCCCTGCGCCATCAGGAGGGCAGGCAGGGCGAGGCCCAGAAAGGCGGTCCAAATCATTCGCATGGCTACTCCGGCGTGAGAACGCCCCGTTCCTCGCGGTAGGCGAAGAGCTCCCCGAAGCGGCCCCAGGCGACGAGGGTCTCGAAGGTCAGGTCGGGGTTCTCCATGGGCAGCCGGGAATGGATCTCGGCCAGGACCTCCTCCCGGGGCAGTTTGCCCTCGTGGAATTCCAGCATGTCGCGGATGACGCGGAAGAGCTTGAGGTCCAGCAGGCGCTCCTTCCAGATCTCCTTGCGCTCCTCCATGCCGGCGCGGATGAAGCGGGTGCCCAGCGGCGTGAGCAGCACCATGCGCTTGGGCGTATCCACCAGGTCGAGCATCTCCGCGGCCTTCACCGAGGACAGCACTTTTTCGAAGGCCACATGGGTGGCGGCGACCACCTGGAAGAGTTCCGAGCTGCCGCCCTGGGTCTCGAGATACTCCATGAGGCCCAGGATGTCCGTGCTCTGGGCACTCGGCAGCGGCTCGACCACATCGGGCTCCAGCGAAGGCTCCACGGTGGTCACCTGGATGTCCGGCAGTTCTGTGGAGGTGATGATGTCGTGGAGCTGGTCCACCAGCCGGAGGAACTCGGGCGAGCGCATGTTCCGGGGGCGGGGCAGGGGATTGTCCACGATGGTGCGCACCCGGCCCGGATTGGCGGAAAGCACGGCGATGCGATCCGCCATGTAGACGACTTCCTTGATGTCGTGGCTGACCATCAGGATGGAGGAGGGATTGCGTTCGGCATCCTCCCAGATGTCGAGGATCTCCGCCCTGAGGCCTTCCGCCGTGAGGGCGTCCACTTGGCTGAAGGGCTCGTCCATGAAGAGGATCTCGGGATCCACGCTCAGGGCCCGGGCCATGCCCACGCGCTGCTTCATGCCACCCGACAGCTCACGGGGATAGGCCTCCTCGAAGCCCTCCAGACCCACCAGGGTGATGGCTCGATTGGCGCGGGAACGGACCTCCTCCTCGGGCATGCCCTTGGCGCGAAGCACGGTGCGGACATTCTCCTCCACGGTCATCCAGGGATAGAGCGCGAAACCCTGGAACACGATGGAGACCCCGGGGTTCAGGGTTTCAAGGCGCGCGCCGTGGTACCGCACATCGCCCTTGGAGGGGTCGATCAGGCCCGCGAAGATGCGCAGGATGGTGGACTTTCCACACCCGGAGGGGCCGATAAGGCAGAGCACCTCGTTGGGCCGGATGTCGAGATTGATGTCCTCCAGGACGCGCAGCATGTTGCCGTTGCCGCGGTCGAAGGATTTCTGGACGGCCTTGAGTTCGCAGATCGGAGCGTCAGCCATGGGACACCTACTTCGTGAGGGAATAGCGGGTGGAGGCGAGCTTGTAGCAGGGCTTCCAGACGAGGCGGTTGAAGGCCACCACCAGGGTGGACATGAGCATGACGCTCGCCGCGAGGAGGGGCAGGTCCTTGTGGTACGCCGCGGCGCTCACGGTGGATCCCAGGCCCCAGGTGCTCAGGACATGGCCCTTGATCTCAGCGTACTCGGCCACGATGCTGGCGTTCCAGGCCCCGCCCGCCGCGGTCACCCAGCCCGTCACCAGGTAGGGGAAGATGGCCGGAAGGTAGAGCGCCTTCATGCGGTGCCAGCGCGACAGGCGGAAGCTCGTCGCCGCCTCCCGCAAGTCGCCGGGAATGGCCATGGCGCCAGCGATGACATTGAAGAGGATGTACCACTGGGTGCCGAGAAGCATCAGCAGAATGCAGCCGTAGTTGAGTCCCACGCCGAAGGCCGCAAGCACGGCGATGACAATGGGGAAGAGCATGGGAGCAGGGAAGGAGGCTGCCACCTGCACCACGGGCTGGAGGATCTTGGACAAGCGCGGGGACAGCCCGATGGCGAGGCCGGCCGGAACGGCCCAGAGCGAACCGAGGATGGTGGAAATCAGCACCCGGGACAGGGTGAGGCCGCCGGCCTTGAGCAGATTCCACCACTGCGCCGGAGGGATGGTCTTCAGGACGCCGAGCAGCCGTATGGCGGCAATGATGGAGAAGACCATGAGGACCACGAGCGCGAGGTTCGCGAGCCAGCGGCCGCCACGCAGCCGCGGAGACATCCGGCGTTCGGGCAGGCTCCGCGGGGCGGCGGGTCGAGACGAGGCGGACTTGACCAGGTGGACGCGGCGGGTCTCCAGCCAGCGGATGAGTCGGGAGCGGCGGACGAGCTTGAGCAGCCAGCTCCGGGGTGCCTCAGCCTGGCTGCTCTCCTCGACACGGAAGCGCTGGGCCCACACCACCACCGGGCGCCAGAGAAGCTGGTCGAGGAACACGATCATGATCACCATGGCCAGGACTGCGTAGATCATGGCGGGCACATTGCCCTGTTCCACAGCCACGCTCATGTAGGAGCCGAGACCCGGCAGGCGGAAGTCCTTGTCGCCGAGCTTGAAGGCCTCCGTGATCATGAGGAAGAACCACCCGCCGGCCATGCTCATCATGCTGTTCCAGACGAGGCCCGTGGTGCCGTAAGGCAGCTCGACCCACTTGAAGCGCTGCCACCAGTTGAAGCCGTAGACCGTACCGGCCTCCTGCATGTCCTGAGGTACCGACTTCAGTGAGTGATAGAGGCTGAAGGTCATGTTCCAGGCCTGGCCGGTGAAAATCATCACCACGGCAGCCAGCTCCAGACCCAGGTTGCTGCGGGGGAACAGGGCCACCAGGGCCAGTACCAGGCCGGGCATGAAACCCAGCACGGGAATGCTCTGGAGGATGTCGAGCAGGGGGATGAGCAGCTTCTCGGCGCGGCTGTCCTTGGCGGCCCAGAACGCATAGACGAGGGTGAAGGCGAGGCTGATGGCATAGGCCACCAGGCCCCGCATCATGGAAAAGAAGGTGTACTTGGGCAGAGCCCAAGGCGACAGGCTGATCTCCACCAGGGGCCGGTGCGCTCCGGTCCATTGGCGGCCCATGATGACCAGGCCATAGAGGATGGCGCAGCCCGCCAGGAGGACCAGGAGGTCCACCCAGCGGCGGCGTTTGATGGGGTACATGAGGGCCGCGGCTTGGCCCCAGACGGTGTCGAGCAGGCGATGGATCATGGCCGGTCCGGTCAGGTGGATGCGGCGCGGTCGGGTGCGTCGCCATCCCGTTCAGGGTGCGGATTCGGGGGAGCCGGAAAAGCGTAGGGGTGCCGCCTCAGCGGGCGGCGCGACTCGACGGAGGTTCGGAGAGGTCGGCTTGTCGTCCCATCGAACCTCCTTTCCGGCGCCAGGGCCAAAGCCAGTCTGACCGCCCATGAAGGGGGGGGTCAACCCGGGAATCCCCAGGAAGTTCAGGGCCTCGGCACGGCCTGGAGCAGCTGGGCGATGGCGTGGTCCGTGGTGGCCCCGTCCGCCTCGCTTTCGAAGGTGAGGAGCAGCCGGTGACGCAGCACATCGGGCGCCAGGTCGACCACATCCTGGGGCAGGACATGGTCGCGGCCCTGGAGGTAGGCCAGGGCGCGCGAGGAGGCCTGCAGGGCCAGGGAGGCCCGGGGGCTGGCGCCGCAGCGGAGCAGCTCCTTGCCCTTCCAGGGCTTGCCATGACCGGGCCGGGTGGCCTGGACGAGCCGGACGATGTACGAGCGGATGGCGTCGTCGAGCCGGACCTGCTCGGCCTCGCGGCCCAAGGCCAGCAGGCTGGGGCCATCCACCACCGGCCGGACTTCATCGCCATTCAGATGGGCCCGGCGCAGCACCTCGATCTCCTCCTCCTGCTTGGGATAGTCCACGCGGAGCTTGAAGAGGAAGCGGTCCATCTGGGCTTCGGGCAGGGGGAAGGTGCCCTCCTGCTCCAGGGGGTTCTGCGTGGCCAGCACCAGGAACGGGTTGGGCAGAGGGAAGCTCTCGTCGCCCAGGGTCACCTGCCGTTCCTCCATGGCCTCGAGGAGAGCGGCCTGCACCTTGGAGGGCGCGCGGTTGATCTCGTCGGCCAGCAGCAGGTTCGCGAAGATGGGCCCCCGCTTGGGCGTGAAGGTGAGCTGCTTGGGGTCGAAGATGAGGGTGCCCACGACATCGCTGGGCAGCAGGTCCGGCGTGAACTGGATGCGGCGGAAGCTGGTGTGGCTGGCCGCGGCCAGCGTCTTGATGGTGCGCGTCTTCGCCAGGCCGGGCAGGCCCTCCAGCAGCACATGGCCGCGGCAGAGCAGGGCCACCAGCAGGCGACTCAGCAGCTGGGGCTGGCCCACGATCACCTTGCGGCATTCGGCGAGGAGAGGTTCCAGAGGGGTGGTGGAGGCGGCCATGGGGTGTCCCGGAAGTTCCCCCATCTTGACTGGAATGGGTCCCGGCCGGAACGCTCCCGTTGACCTACGGTAAGTGCTTCCGCCGATTCCGGCGGGTGCTAGGCTCAGCGGATTCCCAGATCTCCAAACCATCGTCACCGGAGGACCCATGCGATCCGCAGTCATCGTCGAAGCCAAGCGCACTCCCGTCGGCCGGGGTATCAAGGGCTCCTATGCCGCCACCCGTCCCGAACAGCTGGGCGCGGTCGTGATCGAGGCCATCAAGCCCCTCCTGAAGGACTGGTCGGGGCTGGAGGATGTGCTGGTGGGCTGCGCCATGCCCGAAGGGGAGCAGGGCATGAACATGGCCCGCCTCATCAGCTTCCGCGCGGGCCTGCCCATCACCGCGGGCGCCGCCACCATCAACCGCTTCTGCGGCAGCAGCCAGGAGACCATGCTCATGGCAGCCCGGGCCATCATGGCCAACCAGGGCGACCTCTTCCTCACCGGCGGCGTGGAGAGCATGTCCAAGGTGCCGATGATGGGGTTCAACCCCAGCGTGGATCCCTTCATCGCCGAGACCTACTCCGAGGCCTACTGCTCCATGGGCATCACGGCCGAGAACCTGGCCAAGGAATACAAGATCAGCCGCAAGGAACAGGACGAGTTCGCCTACCAGAGCCACCAGAAGGCCGCCGCCGCCTGGAAGGCCGGGAAGTTCGAGAACGAGGTGGTCCGCTTCGAGACCAAGGGGCTGGACGGCAAGCCCGTCACCCTCAAGCAGGATGAGTGCGTCCGCGCCGACACCAGCCTGGAGAAGCTGGGTGAACTGAAGCCCGCCTTCCTGGCCGATGGGTGCGTCACCGCCGGCAACAGCTCACCCATCACCGATGGCGCCGCCTTCCTGCTGGTCATGGAGGAGGGCCTCGCGAAGTCCCTCGGCCTGAAGGCCCGCGCCCGCATCCTCGGCGGGGCCGTGGCCGGCGTGGAGCCGGACCGCATGGGCATCGGCCCGGTGCCCGCCGTGCGGAAGGCGCTGGACCGCTTCGGCCTGAAACTCGACCAGATCGACGCCATGGAGCTGAACGAGGCCTTCGCCGCGCAGAGCCTGGCCGTGATCCGCGAGGGCGGCTACGACCTGGCGAAGGTGAATGCCTGGGGTGGCGCCATCGCCATCGGTCACCCCCTCGGCGCCAGCGGCGCCCGCATCCTGACGACCCTGCTCAACCGCCTCGAGATCGACGGCGGCAGGTACGGCATCGCCACCATGTGCATCGGCGGCGGCCAGGGCATCGCGTCGATCATCGAGAAGCTCTGATCCAACCACGCGAATCGACATCAGGAGGTTGGACATGAACATCAAGAAGATCGGAGTCCTCGGGTCGGGCGTGATGGGCTCGGGCATCGCGGCGCATGTGGCGTCGGCGGGCTGTCAGGTGGAGCTGCTGGACATCGTCATCGACGAGGCGGCGCCGGACAAATTGGCGGAGGGAGCCCTGGCGGCGCTGGCGAAGTCCAAGCCGGCGCTGGCCATGCACGCCTCCTTCCTGAAGAAGATCCGGCCTGGCAACCTGCGGGATCACCTCGACCGTCTGGCGGACTGCGACTGGGTGGTGGAAGTGGTGAAGGAGGATCTGGCCATCAAGCGCGAGCTGTACGGCCGCCTGGAGCCCCAGCTGAAGGCGGGCGCCTGGGTCAGCTCGAACACCTCGGGCATTCCGCTGAAGCTGCTGGTGGAGGGGCGGACCGATGCCTTCCGGAAGCACTTCGTCATCACGCACTTCTTCAATCCCGTGCGCTACCTGCGGCTGCTGGAGTTCGTGAAGGGCCCCGAAGTGGACGAGGCGGAGGCCCTGGCCTTCCGCACCTGGCTGGAGGAGGCCCTCGGCAAGGAAGTGGTGCCGGCCTATGACAGCCCCACCTTCATCGGCAACCGCATCGGCATCCACAGCATCATGGCCACCCTGCACATGGCGCTGGCCGATAAGATCCCCTTCGAGGTGCTGGATTCGGTGCTGGGCGATGCGGCGGCCCGGGCCAAGAGCGCGGCCTTCCGGACCGCGGATCTCGCGGGCGTGGACATCCTCGCGGCCACGGCCAAGAATGTATACGACCTCTGCCCGAACGACGAGGTGCGCGACACCTTCAAGTTCCCGGCATTCCTCCAGTACATGCTGGACAACAAGCTCCTGGGCAACAAGACGAAGCAGGGCTTTTTCAAGAAGGGCCCCAAGGACGCCAAGGGCAAGAAGACCTTCCTGGCGCTGGATCCCGCCACCCGCGAGTACATCCCGCAGGTGAAGCGGGACTGGCCCATCCTGAAGGAGCTGAAGGGTCTCGATGATCCGGCGGAGAAGGTGAAGACGCTGCTCACCAGCGACACCGAAGCGGGCCGCCTGGCTTGGCGCTGCATCGCACCGAACCTCACCTACGCCGTGAACCGGCTGGGCGAGGTGACGGACGGCCCCCTGAATGTGGATCGCGCCATCAAGAACGGTTTCGCCTTCGAGCTGGGGCCCTTCGAGACCTGGGACACCCTGGGCGTCGACCGGGTGGTGGCCCGCATGAAGTTCGAGGAGCTGCCCGTGCCGCCCCTCGTGGAACAGATGCTGGCCAAGGGCCTCACCAGCTTCTACCGGTGGGAGCACGGCGTTCCCGTGGCCCAGCTCAATCCGAAGACTCTGGCCTACGATCCCATCCTCGAGGACCGGCGCGTGATCATCCTCAAGCGCGAGGAGGGTCGGGGCAAGGTGATCGCGGAGAACGGCAGCTGTCAGCTCTACGATCTGGGCGACGATGTGGCCTGCCTCAGCTTCCGCAGCAAGATGAACGCCCTGGACGACGGCATCATCGGTCTGATGGAGGACACCGTCCAGAAGCATGTGCCCGGCCGCTTCAAGGGGCTGGTGCTGGGCAACCAGGGCCAGCACTTCAGCGCCGGCGCCAACCTGGTGATGGTGCTGAACGCCGCCAAGGACAAGCAGTTCGACCTGATCGAGGAAGTGGCCCGGCGCCTGCAGTATGCCGGCCGCATGCTTACCTACGCCCCGTTCCCCACGGTGTCGGCACCCTTCAACCTGGCCCTCGGCGGCGGCTGCGAGATGACCATGGCCTGCCAGCGGGCCGTGGGCCATGCCGAGCTCTACATCGGCCTGGTGGAAGTGGGCGTGGGTGTCATTCCGGCGGGTGGCGGCTGCCTCCAGATGCTGCTCCGCATGGAAGAGGCCATGGCCGCCAAGGGCGAGCTGGGCCCCATGCCCAAGGTGAAGGCGGCCTTCCAGGCCATCGGCACGGCGAATGTGAACACCAGCTTCGACGAGGCGCAGCGCAACGGCTACCTGCGCCGTACGGACCGCCGCGTGATGAACAAGGCCTTCTTGCTGCATGAGGCCAAGCAGGAAGTCCTGAAGATGGCCGCGGACTTCCAGCCTGTGAAGGAGCGCACCCTGCGCCTGCCGGGCCGGGGGGGCAGCGAGGCCCTCAAGATGGCCGTGCGGGACTTCCAGCTGCAGGGTCTGGCCAGCGAGCACGACGCCGTGATCATGGGCGAGCTGGCCAACATCCTGTGCGGCGGAGATGTCAGCCTCGTCCAGGAAATCACCGAAGAGAGGATCCTCGAACTGGAACGGCAGGCCTTCGCCCGCCTGTGTGGCTACGAGAAGACCCAGGCCCGCATGGACGCCATCCTGAAGACCGGTAAACCCTTGAGAAACTAAAACGAGGCCAACCGCAGAGGGCGCCGAGGACGGAACGGGTGGTCCCGTTATTCTCGGCGCCCTCGGTGGTGAAAAAAAGCCTTGGGCGGGTCCTCCTGCTTGCCTGATTTGTGACCTAAGCCGCCTTTTCCGAGGCGGTTGTTTTTTGTGTTGCCAGCGTTACGGCAGATCGGAACACTTGGGGCGGTCCAACATGGAACCAGACAATCAGGAGGCACTGTGAGCGGAAATTCTCAGTCAACTCCACGCGTAGCGGCCATCGTGGGTCCCTACCTCTCTGGAAAGACCTCCTTGATGGAGAGCCTTCTCTTCGCGGCGGGTGCGCTGCCGCGCAAGGGTTCCGTCAAGGAGGGGAATACCGTGGGTGATGCCTCCATGGAGGCCAAGGCGCGCCAGATGAGCGTGGAGGCCAGCCTGGCCTCGTGCGAGTTCCAGGGTGAGGCCTGGACCCTCATCGACTGCCCCGGCTCCGTGGAGTTCCGCCAGGAGACGGTGCACGCGCTCATGGCCGCCGACATCGCCGTGGTGGTCTGCGATCCCGATCCGGCCCGGGCCCTCATGGCCGCGCCCGCCCTGAAGTTCCTCGACGATCACCAGATCCCCCATGTGGTCTTCATCAACAAGATGGAGGCCCCCGGCAGCGCGGGGAAGCTCAAGGATGCCCTCAACGCCCTACAGATCATCTCGGAGCGGCCGCTGGTCCTGGTGGAGGTCCCCATCCGCGAGGGCGACCAGGTCACGGGCTATGTCGATCTCATCAGCGAGCACGCCTATCGGTACGAGGCCGACAAGGATGCGGACCTCCTGCAGATGCCCGAGTCCGTGCTGCCCGAGGAACGGGAGGCCCGCCAGCAGATGCTGGAGAAGCTGGCCGACTTCGACGACCACCTCATGGAGGAGTTGCTCAGCGACATGGTGCCGACGCTGGAGGAGGTCGCGGAGGACATGGCCAAGGATGTGCGTGACGACCTGCTGGTGCCGGTCTTCTTCGGCTCCGCCGACAAGGATGCTGGCGTCCGGCGGCTCTTCCAGGCCCTCTGCGAGGAAGCTCCCCGGGTGGACGCCACGGCCAAGCGCCTGGGCCTTCCCGAAGGCAAGGACACCCTGGTGCAGGTGTTCAAGACCGTCCACGCCCAGCATGTGGGCAAGCTCAGCATCTCCCGCGTGTGGCGCGGCGAAGTGGCCGATGGCACTTCCCTGGCCGGCAATCGGGTGAGCGGCATCAACAAGCTGTTCGGCGCCCAGCAGGTCAAGCAGCAGAAGGCCTCGGCGGGTGAGGTGGTGGCCCTGGGCCGCATGGATGAGGTGAAGACCAGCGAGGCCCTCACGCCTTCCGCCAAGGTTGAGCTGGCTTGGCCGGAACCCCTCCAGCCCATGCTGGCCCTCAGCCTGCACACCACCAAGAGCGGTGACGATGTGAAGCTCTCCCTTGCGCTGCAGAAGCTTTGCGAGGAGGACGCCTCCCTGCAGGTGGAGCAGAACGCCGAAACCCAGGAACGCATCCTCTGGGGCCAGGGCGAAGTGCACCTCAAGTGCGCCCTGGACCGCCTCAAGAGCCGCTTCGGCCTCGATGTCCAGCAGCATCCGCCCATGGTCCCCTACCGGGAGACCTTCACGAAAGCCGCCAAGGTCCACGGCCGCCACAAGCACCAGACCGGTGGCCACGGCCAGTTCGGCGATGTGTGGCTGGAGATCAAGCCCCTTCCGCGCGGCACCGGCTTCCAGTTCGAGGAGCGCATCGTGGGCGGGGTGGTGCCCAAGAACTTCTTCGGCGCCGTCGAGCACGGCGTGGTGGAGTGGATGAAGCGGGGTCCCCTGGGCTTCCCGGTCGTGGACATTCATGTGGCCCTGGTGGACGGCAGCTACCACACCGTGGACAGCTCCGACATGGCCTTCAAGACCGCCGCCCGCATTGGCATGACCGAGGCCGCTCCCGTCTGCCATCCCGTGCTGCTGGAGCCCATCTCCGAAGTCCACATCAGCGTCCCCAGCGAGTTCACGCCCAAGGCCCAGCGACTGGTCACGGGAAGGCGCGGCGGCCAGGTCCTCGGCTTCGACGCCAAACCGGGCTGGAACGGCTGGGATGTGGTCTCCGCCTACATCCCCCAGGCCGAGATGAGCGATGTCATCGTGGAACTCCGCAGCCTCACCATGGGCGTCGGCTCCTTCACCTGGGCCTTCCACCACCTGCAGGAACTCGTGGGCCGCGACGCCGACAAGGTGGTCGAGGCGCGGAAACAGGCGAAGGCCACGGCCTAGTTGTTTCTCCGGGGGTGTTCGCGCCGCGGTGCTGCGCGAACACCCCCGGGACCCCCGCGAACGAGCCCGGCCGAGCCGGGCTCGTTCTTTGGTCTCCGCGCCTAGTCCACCGAGGCCCTGGCCCCAGGCGGGCCGGAGAATAGGAAAAGCCATAATTCCTTCGCAATGAGACAATCTATCTCCGGATTCCCCAGGGACTCCGGAGCATGGAGTGTCCCCTTGGCCCAGAAAGGCGTACAGATCATCGCGGTAGAGCCCGGCAGCCTGGCCGAGGAGGCTGGGATCCGCCCGGGGGACACCCTGCTGGAGATCCATGGCGAGGCGGTGCTGGACCAGCTGAACTACCAGTTCCTCATCACCCGGGAAGACGAGGCGGAACTGCTCGTCCAGCGGCCGGACGGCAGCTCGTTCAAGGCCTTCGTGGAGAACGGCGGCGAGGGCATCGGGGTGGACCTGGCCCAGGACGAGGTGAAGGTCTGCAAGCAGAATTGCGTCTTCTGCTTCGTGCACCAGATGCCCAAGGGCTTCCGCAAGTCTCTCTATTTGAAGGACGAGGATGTTCGCCTTTCCTTCCTCTACGGCCACTTCACGACCCTGTCGAGCAGCGATGACGCGGAGCTGGATCGCATCGTGCGCGAGCGCCTGAGCCCCATCCATGTGTCGGTCCACGCCACGGATCCCGCGGCTCGCGTGAAGGTGGTGGGCAATCCCCGGGAGGGCGACATCCTCCGCAAGATCGACCGTCTGCTGGAGGGCGGCATCGATGTCCACACCCAGGCCGTGGTGGCGCCGGGGCTCAACGACGGAGCCATCTGGCAGCAGACCGTGGACGACCTCTGGTCCCGCCATCGTGTGGGGCGGGGCAGCGTGCTGAGCCTGTCCTGCGTGCCCGTGGGCCTCACGACCCACCGGGAGCACCTGCCTTCGGTGCAGGATGTGGACGCGGCTTTCGCCCGGGATTGGGTGGCCCGCTGGACGCCGGAGGTGCGGAAGTACGCCAAGGCCAGCGATGGGGAGCCGTGGCTGCTGCTGGCGGACGAATGGTTCACCCGGGCGGGCATCGAGGTGCCGGGCCGTGCCTTCTACTCGAAATCCTGGGCCCAGTTGGAAAACGGCGTGGGCCTGGTGCGCCGCTTCCTGGAGCATAGCCGCCGCTTCATCAAGAGCCCCCGGGCGAAGGGGTTCGCCGGCCGCCGGGTGCTGCTGCTGACGGGGTCGAGCTTTGCGCCCACGCTCTCCCGCGTGGCCACCGACCTGAACCGGGCCGTGGGCAGCCACCTGCGCGTGGTGCCCGCCCAGAACTTCAGCTTCGGCGACAGCGTCACCGTGGCGGGTCTGCTCTGCGGCGAGGATCTGAAGTACGCGGCCCACGCCGACCGCGAGGCCAAGGGAGGTTCCGGCTGGGTGGATGCCGTGGTGGTGCCCTCCGCCAGCCTGCGGACCCACACCGGCCCCACCGATCAGTACACCCTGCGGGGCGCCGTGGTGCGGGAGGAGGGCACCTTCCTGGACGACCTGACCCTGCCCCAGCTGGCGGCGGAGCTCGGGGTGCCCACGGTCCCCAGCGGCGCCAACCTGTCCCACCTGCTGGATCACCTGGAGGCCGCGGACCGCGGTGCCTTCCGGGGAGGAGCGCTCCAGTCCGCCTTCCACGCCGCGGGCCTGAACCTTCCCCAGGGCGCGTACAACCCCTGACCTGAAGGCGGCATTCGCGGCAGGATGGAGGACATGCCCGCCGCCACCGCCGCCCTGTCCCGCCGCCGCCTGATGGCCCGGGTGGAATTGGCGGGTTCCGCCGTCTGCTTCGGGCTCATGGCCATTCTCGCGCGGAAGCTCACGCTGCCCGGGGCGGGGTTCACGGCGGGGCACCTGGCCGTGCTGCGCTTCGTGGTGGGGGCCCTCGTGAGCCTCGCGGCCTTCCGGCTGCTGCCGGGCCTCTACTGGCCCAGCAACTACCGGCTGCTGGTGACCCGGGGCCTGTCCGGCGGCGCCGTGGTGGTGCTCTACTTCTACGCCCTGGCCCACATGCCCGCCGGCGAGGCGGGCATCCTCTACAATGTCTTCCCGGTGATCGCGGTGGTGATGTCCCTGTTCCTCTTCCGGGAGCGCCCCACGATCCACCTCTGGCTGGCGGTGCTGGCGGCCTCCCTGGGTGTGGTGCTGGTCCTGGGGCAGGGCCATGCGGGACTGAGCCTGGGCAGGGGCGGGGTGGCGGCGCTGGCGGCGGCGGTCTTCGCGGCCACCAGCGCCAACGCGATCCGGGCGGCCCGGCACACGGAAAACGCGGCCACCATCTTTTTCTATTTCTGCCTGGCAGGCCTGCCCGTGGTGCTGCCCTTCGCCCTGGACCCCTGGCCCCGCCTGACGGGAGGCTTCGGCATCTGGGGCCTGGGGGTTCTGATGAGTCTCCTGGCCTACGGGGGGCAGCTCCTGATGTCGGAGGCCTACGGCACCTTGTCGGTGTCGGAGGCGGCAGTCTGGCTCCAGCTGCTGCCCATCGTCCAGTTCCTGCTGGCGGTGCCGCTGCTCGGCGAGCGCGCCACGGGCTTCGGCTTGGCTGGGGTGCTCATCACCGTCGCTGGCGTGGCCTACGGCACCGCCTTTGGCCACCGGCGACGGGCATGAAAAAGGGCCCCGTTCGGGGCCCTTTTTCATCGTCGAATTCGTTCTAGCTGACCGGCGCGGTGGCAGCGGCGGCCCGGCGCTTCAGGGAGACGGCCACTTTCACATCGCCGCCATCCTGGCCCTGGAACTTGTCGAGCTGTTCCAGAGACTTCTTCTTGGCCGAGTCCGATGCCACGCGGATGGCATCGAGCACATCCACCATGACCTGGTACTTCACATCCTCGTCCACCTTCAGGAAGACCTTCCGGTAGTTGAGGGGCTGGAGCATGACCGCGTCGGGGAGCTTGGCCTTGATGCCCTCGGCGTCGATCTTCTCGGACTGGAGCATGAGCGATCCGTCCTGATCCACCTGGATCAGGATGTTGTTCGGATCGGGCTTGGGGGGGGCCGAGGTCACCTGGACCTGGGGAACCACCACCTTCATGGCCCTGCTGAGGCCGGGCACCATCACGATGAACACGATCAGGAGCACCAGCACAATGTCGATCAGGGGGGTGACATTGATATCGGTTTTGGCTTTGCCCTTGGCACCACCGGCGTCCATTACTTGCCCCCTTCCGGCTTCTTGTCCGTGTCCTTGACTTCGCTGGTCACGATGGAGGCCTCATCGGCGCCACCTTTCCGGCAGGACTGGAACAGATCGTTGATGTACTTGAAGGGAAGGTCGGCATCGGCCTTGACGAACACCCGCTTGTCGTTCAACTGGGAGACATTGCGGTTGATGTAGTCTTCGAGCTTCTGGCGTTCGGCTTCGTTGTTGATGAAGAACCGCTCGTCCTTGGCTTCTCTGTCGTCGATGGTCACGGCGCCGGGGCCGATCACTTCATATTTGGCGTTGCGCTTGGAGGCCAGCATCAGGGTGAGGTACTTGGCACCCTGGTCCTTCTCCACCTTCGGGCTGTGCTTGGAGAGCGGCAGCTTCACGCTGTCGTTCACGGCGGGCGTGATCACGATGAAGATGATCAGCAGCACGAGCACGATGTCCACGAGGGGCGTGACATTGATGTCGGACTTCATCCCACCCTTGGAACCACCTGCATCCATGGTGTGTTCTCCTCAGAAAATCGCCCGGGAGCTTGCGCCCCCGGGCGGGGGTGGAAAAACCTAGCTCTGGCTCTCGCGGCGGATGAACTCGTCGATCATCTGGGAAGCCGCGTTGTTGATGTTGGTGACGACCACATCCTGCTTGGTGGTCAGCAGGTTGTAGATCCACACGGCCGGGATGGCGACGAACAGGCCGAGCGCGGTGGTGGCCAGGGCCTCACCGATGGAGCCAGCCAGGGCGTTGATGTCGCCGGCGCCCTTGGTCTTCAGGTCGGAGAAGACCTTGATGATGCCGATCACGGTGCCGAGCAGGCCGATGAAGGGGGCCAGCGCGCCGATGGTGCCCAGGCCGCTCATGCCCTTCTTGAGGAGCTCGACGACCTCGGCGGTGCCGCGCTGGATGGCACGCTCCACGGGCTGGATGGCGTCGTGGTTGGGATTCATGGTCTTGAGCTGCTTCTCGTACTGGAAGATGTCCAGGCCGTGCTTGAGCACGAGGGCGATGTGGCTCTTGTTGTGGGTGGTCGCGGCGCGCTTGGCGGCCTCGAAATCACCGCGGCGGAGGGTGTCCATGAAGAGCTTGAGGAACTTGTCGGAGGCCTGCTTGCTCTGGGCGTAGGTCACGAAGCGCTCGATGGCGACATAGATCTGGTACGCCATCAGGATGAAGAGGACGGTGATGATGAACTTGTTGGCGATGGAAGCCGCGCGCCAGATTTCAGCGGCGGAGAAGGCGTCGGCGCCGCCTTCGGCGAGCATCAGGGGAGCGAAAAGCAGGTTCATGAGAGTTCCTTATGGGAGGAAGAGTGAGTGGCGTGGGAAGGAGTGCGGACTACTTCAGCCGGAAAGGCATCGTCAGCTTGAAGCGGGCGTACTGAGGGGTGCCGTTCAGAAGGGCCGGTTCGAACTTCCACTGCATGGCATAGGCCTCGGCAGTGGGACGGAGCTGGGGAGGACCTTCCTTCGCAGCGGCCGAAGTCGGAATCCCATCGGGACCCACCACGATCTCCACGACCACCGTGCCCTGGATCTTGGCGATCTTGGCGAGGGGCGGATAGGGCGGGGCGGGGGGCTGGTACTTCACCTTGATCTGGCTGAAGTCGAAGTCCACCACCTTGCCGGTGCCGCCGACCACGCCACCGACCACGCCACCGACCACACCGCCGATGACGCCGCCGGGAACACCGCCGGGGACGCCGCCGGGGACGCCGCCAAGGGAGTGATCCTGCTTGGGGAGCTCCTTCGGCGCCTGCTCAGGCACCACTTCCTGGCGCGGGTCGATGGGGGTCGAATCCACCTTGGCGGATGACACGGCCATCGGAGGCGGCGGCGGCGGCGGCGGCGGAGGCGGCGGAGGAGGAGGCGGGGGAGCCGCAGCATCAGCCTGCTCTGCGAGGTCGATGCCCACGGTCTTGATCACCTTCTTGCCGGTCTCCGTGTGCTTGGCCAGCTGGAAAGCCACGAAGCCGAACAGGGCGTACATGGCCACCGTCGTGGGGATGGTGACCAGGGGATTGCCCCGCCGGATGGCGTCGTTCCCGGCGGCGAGGGAGGATTTGTAGACAGCATCCTCCAGCGTCTCCACAGGAGCAGCCGACTTGGCGGGAACAGGTTTCTGGGGATCTTTGCTCATGCGACTCCCTTGAAAGATCCAGGGGAAAAAACAGCGAGCCGATACGACGGGAACATCGAATCGGCCACCGAGAAATAGGGTAAAGAACTGGGACGAGCCCAACGGCTAAGATGGCAAAGGGTCGGCGGCAGGTCAAGCCCGGATAACGGGCGGAATACCCCGTAAATACGGCGTCCCCCGGTTTTTTACTGCCTACCGCGACACCTATCCACCCCCTCAAAGGATGGGATTGTTAATTTTTAGTAAGGAAGTCTGGTCCGCCCCATGTCGAAAATCACAAGTCGCGATTTCTCATTCATCCCCGAAACGGGCGAGGCCCAGCGCCCCGCCAGGGCCGGCCGGTTCCTTACCTCTCATGGCGAGGTCCTGACCCCGGCCTTCATGCCGGTGGGCACCCAGGGCACCGTGAAGGGCATCACGCCGGTCCAGCTCCGGGAGATCGGCCCCCAGGTCATTCTCGGGAACACCTACCACCTGGGCCTGCGGCCGGGAGACGCCCTGGTGGCCCAGCTGGGCGGCCTGCACCGCTTCATGGGCTGGGAGGGGCCCATCCTCACGGATTCCGGCGGTTTCCAGGTCTTTTCCCTGGCCTCCATGCGGAAGATGACGGAAGAAGGCGTCACCTTCCAGAGCCACATCGATGGCAGTCCCCAGTTCCTGTCGCCGGAACGGAGCATGGAGATCCAGCGCAACCTGGGTTCGGACATCTGCATGGCCTTGGACGAGTGCCCGCCCGGGCGCATGGAGCGCGCGAAGCTCGAGATCAGCATGGCCCGCACCACCCGCTGGCTGGCCCGCAGCCGGGCCGTGCCGCTGCAGCCCCACCAGGGCCTCTTCGCCATCAACCAGGGCGGCACCCACCTGGACCTGCGGCGCCGGCACCTGGCGGAGGCCCTGGAGCTCGATGCCGGGACTCCCTTCCAGGGCTTCGCGGTGGGCGGCCTCAGCGTGGGGGAGCCCAAGGCGGAGATGAACGCCGTGCTGGCGGAGTTCGTGACGGAGCTGCCGGCGGACCGCCCCCGCTACCTCATGGGCGTGGGCACGCCGGAGGACCTGCTCTTCGGCATCGAACAGGGGGTGGACCTCTTCGATTGCGTGCTGCCCAGCCGCGAGGCCCGCCACGGCCGCATCCTCACCAGCCGGGGTCGGCTCAACCTGAAGAACGCCCGCCACCGGGAGGGGGACCTGCCCCTGGATCCCGCCTGTTCCTGCTACACCTGCCGGACCTTCAGCCGGGCCTACCTGCACCACCTGTTCCGCTGCGGAGAGCTGCTGGGCTTCACGCTGAACACGATCCACAACCTGAGCTACACTGTGGGGCTCACCCGTGCCGCGCGGCAGGCCCTGCTGGAGAACCGTTTTCCAGCTTTCGCCCAGTCCGCGCGTTCCGGATGGATGACCGAGGAGCCCTGAATGATGTACGCCCTTCTGCAGTCGCCCGCCCCGGCCGGCCCTCCGGGCTGGACCCAGTTCGTGTTCATCGGCGGCATGGCCCTGATGTTCTACTTCCTTCTCATCCGCCCCCAGAGCAAGGCCCGGAAGGAGATGGAGGCCCGCCTGTCCAAGCTGAAGGCCGGCGACGAGGTCGTGCTGACCTCCGGCCTCTACGCCACCATCGACCGGGTCGAGGACAAGCACATCTGGGTGAAGCTCGGCGGCTCCGTGGTCAAGGCCCGGCGCGCGGCCGTGGCCTCCCTGGCCAGCGAACCGGAAACCAAGAACTGACCTTCCTGACCTCCCGGGCCGGATCCGATCCGGCCCGCCTTCTGTGAGGAGTGCCCCGTGACCAAGCGGAGCCTCTGGCGCCTCGTCATCCTCCTGGCCGTGCTGTTCGGCTGCGGATACTTCTTCACGCCTCTGACGAAGGTGAAACTCGGCCTCGACCTTCGGGGCGGCGTTCACTTCGAGCTGGAGGTCCAGGGCCAGGAGGCCCTGGCGGCCGATCTGCGCGACGGCAAGGACCGCCTCGCCTCCCGGCTCAAGGAGAAGGGCCTGCAGGGCGCCACGGCCGTCGTGGAGGGCGACGCCCTCCGCGTCGAAGGCGTGCCGGCGGATCAGAAGGCCACGGTGGAGAAGGTCGCCAAGGACTTCTTCCCCGGCTACGCGCTGGCCCAGGAAGGGGGCTCGTTCCGCCTCACCCAGAAGACTGAGTACCAGAAGACCCTCAAGGACGACGCCAACAAGCGGGCCCTGGAAGTCATCGAGAAGCGCATCCGGGACATCGACCCCGCCAATGTGCTGGAACCCGAGATCACCGCCAGCGGCGCCGAAGGCAACCGCATCGTGGTCGAGATCCCCGGCATCGAGGAGGGCGACCGCGAGCGCATCAAGAACCTGCTGGCCACCCCCGGCCACCTGGAGCAGCGTCTGCTGGCCAAGGCCCCGCAGATCTACTTCGCCTCCAAGGAAGACGCCCTCACCTACTTCAAGGGGGCGATTCCCCCCGAGTTCGAGCTGCTGCCCGAAATCGAGAGCGACCGCCAGGCGCGCCGCGCCGGCCAGCCCGTGGTGAAGGCCAAGCCCGGCGAAGAGAAGATCAGCCGCTGGGTGCTGCTGGAAAGCCGCGTGGCCGTGGACGGTGCCGACATCATCGACTCGCACCGGGCCTCGAACTCGCAGACCGAAGCCAACGAAGTCAACTTCACCCTGAACAAGAAGGGCGATGACGACTTCGCCCGCCTGACCGGTACCGCTTCCGAGGAAAACCGCCTCATCGCCATCGTGCTCGATCGCAAGATCGTCACGGAACTGAGCGCCAAGGAGAAGATCATCGGCGGCGCGGTCCGCATCAGCGGCAGCTTCACCGCCCAGGAAGCCGACGACCTCGCCAGCCAGCTCCGCAGCGGCGCCCTCCGCGCGCCCATGAAGTTCCTGGAAGAGCGCGTCGTGGGCCCCGGCCTGGGCCGCGACTCCATCCACGCCGGCGTGCGCGCCGCCGTCATCGGTTTCGCCGCCATCATCGGCTTCATGGTGATCTTCTACCACTGGTCGGGTGTGAACGCGATCGTCGCCCTCTCTGTGAATGTGATCGTGATGATGGGCCTGCTGGGCTCCTTCCGGGCCACGCTCACCCTGCCGGGCATCGCGGGCTTCGTGCTCACGCTGGGCATGGCGGTGGACGCCAACATCCTGATCTTCGAGCGCATCAAGGAAGAGCTGGGCCTCGGCAAGAGCGTGCCCGGCGCCATCGACGCAGGCTTCGACCGGGTGTTCTGGACCATCGTGGACAGCCATGTGACCCAGCTCTTCGCGGCCCTGCTGCTCTTCATCTTCGGCACCGGCCCCGTGAAGGGTTTCGCCGTCACCCTCACCGTGGGCGTCGTGGCGTCACTGTTCACCAGCATCTACATCAGCCGCTACATCTACGACTGGGTGCTGGAGCACCATCCCGGCACCAAGACTCTTTCCGTGGGCACCCACTCGTTCTTCAAGGGCGCGGCCTACGATTTCATGAAGTACAAGGGGACGGCCATCGCGATCACCTGGAGCATCATCCTGCTCTGCATCCTCTGGGTGAAGCCCTGGAACCTGACCCACAACAACCGCATCCACCTCGGCATGCAGTTCGTGGGCGGCAACGACATGACCGTGCGCTTCCGCGGAGCCATGGAGCCGGAGACCATCCGGGAAGCCCTGGCGAAGAACGGCTACTCCGACGCCACCGTGGTGGCCTACGAGAACAAGGACAAGTCCGTCCGCGACTTCTCGGTGAAGGTGAAGGCCAAGAAGGACGGTGACCAGAAGGACAGCACCAAGCAGGCGAATGCCCTGAGGGCCATCTTCAAGCAGATGGATCCCGAAGGCGCCACCAGCACGCTTCCCGCCCTCAACCTCGAGGGTTCCAAGACGCTCACGGACACCCTGGCGAAGGCCAACCCCGCAGGCATCGCGGGCGACGAGGCGGCCCTTGCGGCGGCCTATGCGCCCTTCGCGGAAAAGGTCATCGCGGGCCGCGACCGGTTGCCTTCGGGGCTCTATCAGACCTTCGGTGAGCTGCCCCAGGAACTGCCCCAGGTGGTGAAGGACTCGATCCAGAAGACCTACCGTCTGGGTGCGGTGGGCCTCCTCAAGGACGAGAGCTTCTCGCCCAGCATCTCCGGGGAATGGACCCGCAAGACCCTCACGGCCGTGGCCTGGGCCCTCGGCGCCATCCTGGTCTATGTGATGTTCCGGTTCACCGCCAGCTACGCCGTGGGCGGCATCGTCTCCCTGGTCCACGACATGCTCATGGCCCTGGCCCTGTTCGCGGCCTTTGGCTACGAGTTCAATGTGCCGGTGGTGGCGAGCTTCCTCACCCTCATGGGCTACTCCATGGCGGACACCATCGTGGTGTTCGACCGAATCCGGGAGAACAGCCATCGGCCGGAGTACCGGCGGGCCACAGTCACGAAGCTGGTGAACGACTCCATCAACCAGACGCTGGGCCGGACGATCCTCACCTCGCTGTCCGTGCTGTTCGTCAGCGTCTGCCTCTGGCTCTTCGGCGGCCCGGCCCTCAAGGACCTGGCCTTCCCGCTGGTCATCGGCGTCATCACCGGCACCTACTCGTCCATCTACATCGCCAGCCCCGTGGTGGTGTACTGGGATCAGTGGTTCGGCGGCAAGGACAAACTCAAACAGCATGCCTGATGTTCTCCGGGGGTCCCGCGCTGGCGCGCACACCCCCGGACCCCCGCGAAGAAGCCCGGCAAAGCCGGGCTTCTTCCTGGACACTGAAGGATCTTTGCCTTAGATCTGAGCCACAACCCCTATGATTACAATATCCAGGCTACAAAAAGGGGCCTCTGGTCAGAGGCCCCTTAACCTGTCTAACAATCAGTCCAGCTGGTAGGTCTCAGGGAGCGTGAGTACCCAGAGCCTCATCTCGAAATACGAGCGGGGACAAGTCGTCCCGCCTGGGGATGTTCTCATCAGTTGCATGAAGCTCCTGGAGACAAACGGAGCAACGAAGGCTCCGAGTCCTTCCCTCACCGAAATCATTGATCGACATCTGGAGGCCCAATCAGCCGCACAGCTTCGGACAATCCTGAAGGAGCTGATTCTTCGATTCACTCGTTAAATCTCAATAATTCTTGTGTGCCCAGCCCTACTGAGTGGGCTGGTCTACAAAAGGTCAACCCGTCCGACACCTCAGAGCTACTTTTGGACTCCGGGAGTGCTAGATGTAATTCGGTCCGGCCGGCCCCGAGGTCGCACGCTTGCGTTGATCCTTCCCCAGGGGCCTCTTGTTTCCCACGATTTGGAAGCCGTGGACGAACAAAAGGCGTTGAATCAGTGTTTATAGGGCAAACCGCCAACACCCAGGAACCGGTCACATCCTGTGACCGGTTCCCGACTCTTGTGTGCGGGAAACCAAAATCCTTCAGTGTCCAGGAAGAAGCCCGGCAAAGCCGGGCTTCTTCTTTCCCCCGATAGGCGATGCGGCCTACTTCAGGTGCTTTTCCAGGAAGGCATAGATCTCCCTGCGGGAATCCTTGGCCACGGTGGTGTCGATGCGGTTGAAGCTGTGGCCTCCAGGGGCGTCCTGGTAGATCTTGTAGTCGAAGCGCTTGCCGGCGGCCTTGAGGGCATTGATGAGCTGCTCGACCTCCACCACATTCACATCCCGGTCGTTGGTGTTCGTGTGGACCAGCAGGGGTGTTCGGAGCTTCTGGACGCTCCACACGGGACTGCGGCGCCGGTATTCCTCCACGGCATCCTTGGGCTCCTTGCCGATGTGGTACTTGGCGGAGAACTCGGCCACATAGTCCTGTCCGAGGTAGCCCAGGCGCGTGATGAGGTCGGACACGGGCACGCCGGCATAGGAGGCGGCGAACTTCTCGGGGTGATCGAAGACTGCCATGAGGGCGATGAGGCCGCCGTGGCTCCAACCCACGATGGCGCAGCGCTTCGGGTCCACGGGCAGGTGTTCCACGGCCCAGTCGCGCCCGGCCACCACATCGTCGATTTCCAGGCCACCGTAATCGATGGCCTCGTAGAAACCCTTGCCGTAGCCCGTGGAACCGCGGTAGTCCGGCGCGATCACGATGTAGCCGCGCTCCACCATCTCCCGGACGATGTGGGCGTGGTAGGTTCCGAAATCACCGTGGACGCCGCCATGGGGCAGGACGATGAGGGGCAGCTTCCGACCCGCCTCGGCCTTGCGGGGGATGAACACATACTGCTGGATCTTCAGGGGGTGCCGTTCGTTCTTGATGCCGTAGGTCTCCTCCCCCTTGGGGTTCGGCGGGCCCGTGTAGGTGACCTTGTCCACCACGGCCACATCGGACAGGCGCAGGAACCAGAGCTGGTCGTCCGCGGCCTTCCGCACGGCGTCCAGCTCCCAGTGGAGGCCGTTCACCCGGCTTTCCACCCGCTTGAGGCGCCCTTCCTCGGGGGCCTGGGCCGCCAGGGGCGGAAGGGCGAGGGTGCAGAGCAGGAACGGAATCGGAAGGCGCATGGCCACCTCAGGGAAGGATTGCCCCGAGGGTACTGCAACGGCCATCGTCTTGCGAGGGTCAGCCCTCCCAGCTCACCCAGCCGGCCCGGCCCGGGATCTCGCGGCGGGTGACGGCCTTGGCGGGCGGGTTCGCGGCCTTCAGCTCGGGCAGCCAGTCGGCGTGGGTGCGGGCCTGGACGCCGCGCTCCCGCAATCCGCCCAGGAACGCATCGAAGGTCTCGAAGAGGGCCCCGCCTTCCACCTCGGTGTGCAGGGCGTAGACATTCAGGGCGTCCTCCCGCACCAAGTCCCAGACTTCGCGGTTCACCTGGTCCGGCGTGCGTCCATCCAGGCCCAGGAGCTCGTCCAGGGTGGGCAGGGTGGTGGGGATCTGGAGGGTCTGGAGGGTCCGGCCCTTCACGATGGGATAGAACGGCGCGGCGCCGCGGCAGTCGCCGGCGTAGGCCAGGCCATAGGCCTCCTGCAGCTCCAGCGTGGTGTCGTTGCAGCGCCAGGCGGGGCTCACGGCACCCAGGGGTTTTTCGCCGAAGACGGTGCCGTAGGCTTCGTGGGCATTCGAGTACCAGTCGGCCAGCCAGCGGCGCGACTTCCGGTCCAGCAGGTCGTGGTACTGCACATGGTCCCAGGCGTGGATGCCGACCTCATGGCCGGCGGCCTTCGCGGCCCGCATCTCGGCGGCGGCCCGTTTCCAGATGATGGGCGCGGGAATGAGCACGCCGTACATCATGGTCTTGAAGCCGTAGAGCTTCGTGGCGTTGGTGCGGCGCATCTTGGCCAGGAACCCCTTGCGGAAGATCCGCCGGATGGCCTTGCCGCTGTTGTCCGGCCCGAAGCTGAAATAGAAGCTGGCGCGCATCTGGTGCTTGTCCAGCAGGCGCAGCAGGGTGGGAATGCCCGTGATCGAGCCTTCCAGGGTGTCGACATCCACGCGGAGGGAAATGGCTTTCATGCGGGTTCCTTGAACAGCTCGTGAAGGTTCCATTCCACCCGCGAATGGAACTCGCCACAAGGCGACGGAGCCCCGGAGGCTACCTCCGGCCTGCGTCAGAGGATCAAATATGAGACAGAGACTCCTGTGCTCATGTCGGGCCAAGGGCCGTGCTGATTGACTTTGAGAGATCCGACGAAAGACCTCAGAAAAAGAAGATCAGGCCCTCGTGATCGGATCTATGATCGTCGCGGTCTCATTCCGTCAGATGCCATCTCCAGGAGGTTTTGCCATGCAGAAGTCCCTCCATCTCGATCCGAACAAGTGCACGGGCTGTCTCCAGTGCGAAATGGCCTGCGCCTGGGAGAACTACCGGAGCTTCACGGTCGCCAAGTCCCGCATCAAGGTCTTCAGCTTCCACCACGAAGGCCGCTTCGTGCCCTACACCTGCACCCAGTGTGATGAGGCCTGGTGCATGACGGCCTGTCCCGTGGACGCCATCCGCCTCGATACCGTCACCGGCGCCAAGATCGTGCTGGAGCCCACCTGCGTGGGCTGCAAGGTGTGCACGATCGCCTGTCCCTTCGGCACCATCAACTATGTGGCCCAGACCGGCAAGGTCCAGAAGTGCGACCTCTGCGGGGGGGAACCGGCCTGTGCCAGGGCTTGCCCGACGGGCGCCATCACCTATGTGGATGCCGACTGGACGGGGCTCGGGAAGATGCGCCAGTGGGCCGGCAAGACCGACACCAACCCGGCGACGGTGTGAGGAGCGACTGCCATGGCATGGACCAAGAATCTCCTTCGCGTGAACCTCGAGGCCGGCACCTGCACCACGGAGCCGCTGAACCTGCAGTGGGCCCAGGACTACCTGGGCCAGCGGGGCCTCGCCACCAAATATCTCGTATCTGAGATCGATCCGAAGGTCGATCCCTTCTCCCCCAAGAACAAGCTCATCTTCGTGACGGGGCCGCTCACGGGCACCATGGCCGCCACGGGCGGGCGCTATTCCGTGGTCACCAAGGGGCCGCTCACGGGGGCCATCGCCTGCTCCAACTCCGGCGGGTACTTCGGTGCCGAGCTGAAGTTCGCGGGCTGGGACATGGTGATCTTCGAAGGTGCTTCCCCGAAGCCCGTCTACCTCCTCATCACCGACGGCAAGGCCGAACTGGTGGACGCTGCCCACCTCTGGGGCAAGACCGTCTGGGAGACCGAAGAGCTCATCAAGGCGCACCACCAGGATCCCCAGATCCGCGTGGCCTCCATCGGCCGGGCGGGCGAGAACCGTGTGCTCTACGCGGCCATCGTGAACGACCTCCACCGGGCCGCCGGCCGGTCCGGCGTGGGCGCCGTCATGGGCTCGAAGAACCTCAAGGCCGTGGCCGTGCGCGGCACACGGACCGATGCCTACCACTTGGCCGACCCGGACGCATTCTTCGCCGCGACGGAGGCCGGGAAGAAGGTGCTGGCCGCCAACGGCGTGACGGGGCAGGGGCTCCCCACCTACGGCACCCAGGTGCTCATGAATGTCATCAACGAGCTGGGGGCGCTGCCCACGCGCAACCACCGCGAGGTGCAGTTCGAGGGGGCCATGGCCATCGGCGGTGAGGCCATGCATGAGAAACGGGCCACGGATGGCAAGGCGAACCTCGTCACCAACGGCGCCTGCTTCGGCTGCACCATCGCCTGCGGCCGCATCTCGCGCATGGACCCCGGCCACTTCAGCGTCAAGGACAAGCCCCAGTACCACGGTGCCTCCGGTGGCGTGGAATACGAGGCGGCCTGGGCCCTGGGCGCCGCCAACGGCGTGAATGATCTGGAGGCCCTCACCTACGCCAACTTCCTCTGCAACGAGGACGGGTTCGATCCGATCACCTTCGGCGCCACGGTGGGCGCGGCCATGGAGCTCTACGAGATGGGCGTCCTCACGGAGCAGGAGGTCGGCTTCAAGCTGCCCTTCGGCTCCACCGAGGGCATGGTCAAGCTCGCGGAGCTGACCGCCAAGGGCGAGGGCTTCGGCAAGGTCATGGGCCTGGGTTCCAAGCGGCTCTGCACGAAGTACGGCCATCCCGAGCTGTCGATGACCGTCAAGAGCCAGGAGTTCCCAGCTTATGATGGGCGCGCCCTCCAGGGCATGGGCCTGGCCTATGCCACCAACAACCGCGGTGCCTGCCACCTGCGCGGCTACATGGTGTCCCCCGAGGTCCTTGGCATCCCCGTGAAGATGGAGCCCCAGGCCACGGAGGGGAAGCCCGCCATGCTGAAGGCCTTCCAGGACCTCACCGCCGTGGTGGATTCCGCGGGAATCTGCCTCTTCACCACCTTCGCCTGGGGCCTCCAGGACATCCAGCCGCAGATCCAGGCCGCCTGCGAAGGCGATTGGTCCGAGGAGCGGCTGCTGCTGGTGGGCGAGCGCATCTGGAACCTGGAGCGGGAGTTCAACCTTGCGGCCGGCTTCACCGCCAAGGACGACAACCTCCCGCCGCGGCTGATGAAGGAGCCCGCCCAGACCGGTCCGCAGAAGGGCGCCGTGTCCAAGCTCGATGTCATGCTGCCGGAATACTACCAATTGCGCGGTTGGACGCCGGAAGGCGTTCCCACCGCCGAGACGCGGTCGCGTCTCGGCGTATGAACGAGCGTGGGTTTCCCATGAAGCACTTGATCATCGGAAGCGGGCCCGCCGGCGTGGTCGCGGCGGAGACCCTGCGCAAAGCCGACCCCGCCGCGGAGATCACCCTGCTCTGCGGCGAGGGGGAGCCGCCCTACTCCCGCATGGCCATCCCCTACCTGTTGAAGGGCGAAATCACCGAAGCGGGGACCCACCTCCGCAAGGACGCCGACCACTACGACCGCCTGCGCATCCAGCTGTTCCAGGCCCGTGCGCAGGCCATCGACGCCGTCCGCCGCACCGTGGACCTGGGCGGCGGGCGCAGCCTGCCCTTCGACCGCCTGCTCATCGCCACCGGGTCCCGCCCCAGCCTGGAGACCATCCCCGGCATGGACCTGCCCGGCGTCCACAGCTGCTGGACCCTCGAAGACGCCCGGACCATCCTGGCCAAGGCCCGGCCCGGCACCCGCATCGTCCAGATGGGCGCGGGCTTTGTGGGCTGCATCATCATGGAGGGCCTGCTCTCCCGGGGGGTGGATCTCACCATCCTGGTGCGCAGCGGCTACATGGTCCGCCGCATGATGAATCCCACGGCCAGCGGCATGATCCGCTCCTGGTGCGAGGCCAAAGGCGTGCGGATCCTCACCCACACCCAGCCCCGAGGCATCCGCAGCGAGGGCGGGGCCCTCCAGGTGGATCTTGCCGATGGCCGCCAGCTGCCGGCGGATCTCTACCTCAGCGTCGTGGGGGTGGATCCCAACCTCGATTTCCTGACGGGCAGCGGCCTGGACATGGGCCACGGCATCCGGGTGGATGCCGCGATGCAGAGCAGCATCCCCGGCATCTACGCGGCGGGGGATGTGGCCGAGGCCACGGATTGCCTTACCGGCAAGCGCCAGCTCAACGCCATTCAGCCCAATGCGGTGGAGCAGGGGCGCATCGCGGCGCTGAACATGGCCGGGAAGCCCGCCCAGTTCCGGGGCAGCTTCGTCTTCAATGTGCTCACCACCCTCGGGCTGGTGTCCTCCTCCTTCGGGGAATGGCAGGGGGTGCCGGGCGGTGAGTCGACCGAAGTCCTGGATGAGGCCCGCTACCGCTACCTGAACCTGCAGTTCGACGGGGACCGGCTGGTCGGTGCGAACTGTGTGGGTTTCGCCGATCATGTGGGCGCCTTCCGGGGGCTCATCGAGGGGCGGGTGCGGCTGGGCATCTGGAAGCGGCGCCTGATGCGGGACCCCACGCAGATCATGCAGGCCTACCTGGCGGCGGCCCATCGCGTGGCATGAAGATCACGCTCAAGCTGTTCGCCTCTCTGGCCCGCCACCTTCCCGCCGAGGTGAGATCCCGGCACCGGCTCGACCTCGAGGTCGAGCCGGGCACCACGGTGCTGGATCTGATCCGGCGCCAGGGCATTCCGGCCGATCAGTGCGCCATCGTACTGGTGGATGGCGTCTGGGTGGCCACGGTGGAGCGGGCCGCCCGCGTGCTCAAGGAGGGAGAGGTCCTGGCCATCTGGCCGCCCGTGGCGGGCGGGTAGATGGGGATCCGCCTCAGCCTGGACATGAGCATTGACCGCGAGGCGTTCCGCCGGCTGCTGCCGGGAGCGGTCGGCGCCGCCCCGATGCGGGAGGAGGGCGACACCTTCTGCGGCGCCGAAGGGCGCCGCCGCTGGCGGATCCAGGTCACTCCCCTGGCGGAGCGGCGACTGGGCAGCCTGGCCCTGCCGCGCCACCGCGTGGAGATCCAGCTGGAGGGCTACCTGGAGGACGAGGCGGAGGCCTTCCTGGCCCGGTTTCATCGCGGATTCCAGAGGGGCGGAGGCTGAACCCGCGAGCTGGCCCTGCGGGAGGGGCATCTCCGGAGGTGATGTGGGACCTGCTCGTCCCGTATACTCGCCGGATGAAGACTCAACGACCTGCCGGTGTCCTCCGCTCCTTCCCGCCCGTCTTCTGGCTGGCGAATGTCATGGAGCTCTTTGAGCGCGCGGCCTATTACGGTCTCAACTCGGTGCTCGCCGTCTACCTCACCAACCAGGTGGCGGCCGGAGGCCTGGGCTTCACCGAGCAATCGGTCGGCTTCCTCCAGAGCCTGATCTACGCCTTCACCTATGTCATCCCCATCGCGGGGGGCGCCCTGGCTGACCGCTACGGCTACCGGCGCATGTTGCTCTTCGCCTTCTCGATCCTGGCGGCGGGCTACTTCATCGCCGGGAATGTCACCTCCTACGGGGCCGTGTTCGCGGCGCTCCTGGTGATGGCCACGGGCGCCGGCCTGTTCAAGCCCATCATCTCGGGGACCCTGGCCCGGAGCACCACAGAGGAAAACTCCGGGTTCGGCTTCGGTATCTACTACTGGATGATCAACATCGGCGCATTCCTTGCGCCGCTCATCGTCAGCGTGTTGAAGGGCTTCTCCTGGCGCTATGTCTTCATCGCCTCCGCGGTCTACTGCGCCGCCATGCTGCTGCCGACGATCTTCCTCTTCAAGGATCCGCCCAAGCCTGAGAACACCAAGAGCCTCCGGGAAGTGGCCCACGGTGCGGCCATGGTGCTGGGCGACGCGCGCTTCATGCTGATGATCGTCGTCTATTCCGGCTTCTGGATCCTCTACTTCCAGAACTTCGGATCCGTGCTGTGGTACCTCCGCGACTTCGTGGATGCCACGCCCGTGAATGCGTTCTTCGCGTCGATGGGCATCCCCCTGAAGTTCGACGCGGAGCATGTCACGGTGGTCAATGGCGGGACCATCATCCTGCTGCAGGTGCTCGTCAGCCGGATCGTCAAGAAGACCCGGCCGCTGCCGACCATGGTGGCGGGAATCGTGATCGGGACTGTGGGCTTCCTGTGCCTCGCGGCCTCCACCAATGCCTGGGTCTTCATCCTCGGCATCTCGGTGTTCTCCATCGGGGAGATGACCGCCCACCCGAAGTACTACAGCTATGTGGGCCTGGTGGCCCCGGCGGACAAGAAGGCCGTCTACATGGGTTACGCCTTCCTCTACGGCGTGATCGGCAGCCTCATCGGATCGAGCCTGGGCGGCATGCTCTACGGCTCCATGCTCAAGCCCCTGGTGGGGCAGCCCGGCGCCGCGGCAGCCGCGCGGACCTTCTGGCTCCTCTTCGTCGCCCTCAATGTGCTGGCGGCCATCGGCCTGATCTTCTATGACCGGATCTTCGCCGAGGACACGCCGGAGACGAACGCCAAGGCCCGGAAGGTGATGCTGGGGATCTATGCCCTGCTGCTCGTCCTGGGCCTGCTGTTCTTGCGGTCCGCGGTCTTCGGCGGCGCGGAGATCTCCTACAAGACGATGGTCCAGGCCGTGATCATGCTGATCCTCGGCGCCAGCGGTACCGCGGTGAGCCTCCGGAAGCCCTGAACCCTTCAGCCCTTCCGGAAACTCTGCGAGCGGTCGGTGCGCCGGGCCTGGATGAAGCGATGGATGGCCTCGAGGTCCGTATCGGGCCGGGGCTTCAGGACGAGGCCCAGGCGGGTGGGGTGTGGCTGGCCTTCGAGGTAGATGAGGTGCAGCACCTCGCCGGGGCAGTGCAGGAGGGTGCCATCCGGCAGCTCCGCATCGATCTCGACGGCATCGTGGAGGTCCACCATCAGGGGCTCCTCCAGGGCGAGCCCCACGCCGGTCTCCGTGAGGTTCACCAGCAGGGCTTCGTACTGGCGCCCGCCATGGGCCACCTTCACCTTGAGAGGCGACTGGTCGGGCGCGGCCACCCGCAGGTTCCGCCGGTGGTGGAGATGCGCCGATTCGTGCGGCCAGTCCAGGCGAAGGAGGGTGTTGCCGGCCTCATCGAGCAGGGGCGGGAGGAGGAGGGATTCGAGGGTGAGCACTTCGTCGCCCAGGAGGATCGTGAGGGCCACGGCCGTGCCCTCCGGGGGCACCGAGTCGCGGGGGTGGAGCCCGGACAGTTCCAGGACCGACCCCGGGCGGAAGCCGTGGATGTGCAGATCCCCCAGCAGGCGGGAGTTGACGCCCTGGAGCCTCAGGCTCCCCACGGCCTTGGTGAGGCGGGCCTGGATGAGGAACTGCTCGAGCACGGGAGCGGACAGAGAGGATGCGTGTCCCATGGGATCCTGCCTTTCAAATGCCTTGGCCCAGCCGGTCTGCCAGGTTGCGGTGCAGCCCCGCGGCCAGGATGGCCTTGGCTGCGCCCTTCACATCGTAGTCGAGGCGGTGCAGGCGCAGACGGCGGCGCTTGGGGTCGAAGGTCATGAAGGACACGCGGGGATCGCGGTCCCGGGGCTGGCCCACGGAGCCCGGGTTCACCAGGTACCGGCAATGCGCCTGCAGCTCGAACCATTCCCCGGGCTCGGGGCTGATCCAGTTCAGGCGGCCCTGGACCTCGTCCAGTTCGAAGCAGCCGGGCAGGTGGGTGTGGCCGAAGAAGCAGAGCTGGCCCTCGAAGGCATCGAAAGCCTGGCTGATTTCGCGCATGTGGAGAAGATAGGCATCTTCATCCACGGGCGATCCATGGGCGATCTGGTAGTCCTCGCCCACCCAGAGGGGACCCACTGGCAGGTCCACCAGAAAGCGCCAGTTGTCCTGCCGCAGCTTCTCCCGGGTCCAGTCCGCGGCCTGCCGGGCGGGCAGACTGAAGCTGGAATCGGGCTCCAGGCCCGCGCAGACCTTGTCGTGGTTGCCTCGCACCATGAAGCGGGGCCGCAGCTCCCGCACCTTGTCCAGCAGCTGGTTGGGGTGGGCGCCATAGCCCACCAGGTCGCCCAGCAGGACGAAACGGTGGATGGCCCGCCGCCGCGCGAACCGCAGCACGGCCCGGAGGGCATGCAGGTTCGAGTGCAGATCGGACAGGATCAGATCCAAGGGGAGGCTCGGGGGAGTTTCACCAGTCTAGCAAGGCCGAGGCCAGCTCCCGGGAACTGTGACCAAAGGCGAGGGCCATCGGCGCCAGCGACCAGGCGGGCATCCGGGCGGCCCACCGGGCCATGAAGGCGGCCCGGTCCTGGGCCAGGGGGCGGTTGGGGTCCTGGCCGGCTCGTGCCCAGGCCCGGGCGGGCGCTTCCGCCAGCCAGAGGGGGGCGAAGCCGGCGGCCTGCACCGCCGCCCGGTTGGCGGGGGATTCCCAGGCCCCGCCCCCCAGGGCCACCACGGCCTGCACGGCCAGCAGGCCCGGGAGCAGGGCCGACTCCAGCGCCCTGAAGGCGGGCTCGCCGTCGGCGGAGAAGATCTCGGCCACCGGGCGCCCCTCGCGGGCCTCGATGGCCTCGTCCAGGTCGTGGAAGGGCAGGGCCAGGCGCTCAGCCAACTCGCGACCCAGGGTGGTTTTGCCGGCCCCGCTGCCGCCGATGATCGCGAGGCCCTGGCCGCACCGAAACGGCGGGCGCACCCGCCAGCGCTGCCGCTGGATCTCCCAGCCCAGGGCCGCGGGGTCGTCTGTTCGGTGGACTTCGCCCACCATGGCCAGGGACTCGGCCCCGGCCTCGAAGCAGGTGGCGGCATCCGCGAGCGTCAGGCCTCCGATGGCCACGGGCGCGAGGCCCTGGGCCCGCAGCGCGGCACAGCCGGCCCGCAGTCCCTCCAGCCCGATGGGCGCGGCGTGGCCGGCCTTGGTGCGCGTGCCGCGGAAGGGTCCCACTCCGGCGTGGTCGCAGGCGGCATCCACGGCTTTCCATTCACCGGCCTCATGGGTGGAGGCGCCCAGATGGGCTCCAGCCAGGCCGGGCAGCCGCCTGGCTTCGGCGGCAGGCAGGTCGCCCTGGCCCAGGTGCAGACCCCAGGGCGCCAGATCCTCCCGAGCCGCCAGCATGGCCAAGTCCGCCCGATCGTTCACGCAGACCATGGGCCAGCCGCCATTCGCCGCGGCTTCCGTCAGGGTGGCGTGCAATTCGATCCATTGCTCCTTCGCCTCGAGCGGTTTGCCCCGGAACTGCACCAACGGGAAGCCGGCCTCGCCCAGCCGTCGGATCTGCGCGGACAGCGATTCGCTGCGCGTGGCGTCGGTGATCGGATAGAGGGGCGGCAAGGAGAGCATGGAGATCCAGTCTACAGGCTCCAAACCCGCCAGCTAGGCCGCTTCGCCGTCCGCGAACTGCAGCCGCACCAACTTGGCGTAGACGCCATCCTGGCTGATGAGGTCGTCGTGGGTGCCGCGCTCGACGAGGGCACCCTGATCCATGACCCAGATCTCATCGGCGTCGCGGATGGTGGACAGGCGGTGGGCGATGGTGAAGGTGGTGAGGCGGTGGCTCACGCGCTCAATGACGGTCTGGATCTTGGCCTCGGTCTCGGAATCGATGTTGGCGGTGGCCTCGTCCAGCAGCAGGACGGCGGGCTCCAGGTAGAGCATGCGGGCGAAGGCCAGCAGCTGCCGCTCCCCGGCGCTGAGCTTCTGCCCACGCTCGCCCACCTGGGTGTCCAGGCCCTGGGGCAGGCGGCCCACCAGGTCCTTGAGCTGGCTCTGCTCCAGGACAGAGGTCAGGCGGGCCTCGTCCATGGGCCGATCCAGCACGATGTTGTCGCGCAGGGTGCCGGAGAAGACGAAGACATCCTGGAGCACCAGGCCGAAGAGGTCGCGCAGGCTGCGGATCTTGAGCTCCCGCACATCCACGCCATCCACGGTGATCCGGCCCTCGTGCACATCGTAGAAGCGCATCAGCAGGTTGATGAGGGTGCTCTTGCCGGCCCCGGTGTGGCCCACCACGGCGATGCGCTTGCCCTTGGGGATGAGGCCGCTGAGGCCGCGCACGACCTTCCGGCCGCCTTCCTCGTAGGCGAAGGTCACCTCGTCGAACCGGATCTCCCCGGCGAAGACGGCGGGCTTGGCCCCCGGCGCTTCGGGGATCTCCTCGCGGTTGTCCAACAGCCGGAAGATGCGTTCGCTGGAAGCCAGGGCGGTCTGCATCACATTGTACCGTTCCGCCAGTTCACGGATGGGCCGGAAGAAGCGGCTGGACTGCTGGATGAAGGCCAGCAGCAGGCCCCAGGTGATGGCCCCGGCCTGGAGCTTGAAGCCCGCGTAGAAGATGAGCGCCGCCAAGGTGCCGGAGGTGATGAACTCGACGACGGGAAAGAACACGGCGTAGGCGAAGATCGTGCGCAGGAAGGCCTGGAAGTAGTCCTCGTTGAGGTCGCGGAACTGCTGGCGGCTGTGCGCTTCCTGGGCGTTGACCTGCACGAGGCCCATGCCCGAGATCTGCTCCTGGAGGAAGGCGTTGATGGCGGCGTAGCGCCGCTGGGTTTCGCGGAAGGCCTCGCCCGCCCGGCGGCGGAAGACCTCCGTCGCCACCAGCAGGAAGGGCAGGATGCCCAGCGCCACCAGGGCCATGCCGGGGTGGGTCCAGAACATCCAGGCCACGATGGCCAGCAGGGAGAGCGCATCCCCCACGATGGCCACGAAGCCCGAGGCGAACATTTCATTCAGGTTCTGGACATCGCTGGTGACGCGGGTCATGAGACGGCCCACGGGATTCCGGTGGAAGAACTCCGTACTGCGGCCCATGAGGTGCGCGAAGAGCTGGACGCGGAGGTCGAGCATGGCCTTCTGGCCGACCTTGGCCAGGAGGAAGTAGCGGGCGAAGCTGACGAGGAAGCCCGCGATGAGCACGCCGAAGAAGCCCGCCACCATGGGCGCGGCACCCTTCAGGCTGCCCTGGCCCATGAAGCGGTTGATGAGGCGCAGGGTGAGTTCCGAGGGCAGCACCTCGAGGAAGGCGCCGAGGGCCATCAGGATCAGGAGGGCCAGAAGCGCCGCCCACTGGGGACGGAGGTAGCCGGCGAGCCGCCACAGCAGGGCATGGCGCATGGGGCGCTGGTCGACCCGGTCGGATTGGAAGAAAGCTCCCTGTTCGGACATGGGGCCATTCTCCCACAGGCGGCCCAAATCCTGCGGGAACCGGGACGGATCTCCGGAGCGCCGGTAAAGTAGGGGGATCCCCGGAGATGCCATGGGCCCCTGGACTTTGACCTTCCTCGCCGCGGCCCTCGTGGCGCCGGTGCCGCCCTCCGGCTCCGAGACGGCCGTGGCCGCCCGGCTGCGTCGCGATGTGGGCTACCTGGCCTCGCCCGCCCTCAAGGGCCGCGGCAACGGCTACCCCGAGCTGGAGCAGGCCGCCGGCCGCATCGCGCGGGAATGGAAGGCTCTGGGGCTGAAAGCGCAGATCCAGCGGTTCCCCTTCATCGCCAAGGTGGTGCGTGAGCAGCAGGAGGCCGTGCTGCTTCACGGTGATGAAGGTCGACCCCTGGTGTGGGGCCGCGACCTCGAGGCCCTGGGCTTCAGCGGGGACGCGGATTTCCGGAACAAGCCCCTGGCCTTCCTGGGCTACGGCGTGCAGATTCCCGGCGGGTATGACGACCTGGCGGGCATCGAACTGAAGGGCCGTGTGGCGGTGATCGCCCGGGCCGTGCCGGATCTGGATGCCTTCGCCCACCTGCCCCGGGGCGAGCGGAGCCTGCTGGCCCGCCTCAAGCGACTGGAGACGGCTCAGGTGGCCGCGGTCCTCGTGCTGGAAGAGGGGGGACTCCGGCCCCTGCAACGGGAAGAGGGGCCCGTGAAGTTCGACATCCCGGTCCTGGGCCTCTCTCCGGAGGCGCTCGGTGCGGCCTGCGGGGATCTCCAGGCCCGGTTCAAGACCATCAAGGCGACGGGCAAGCCCGCCAGCCAGGACTTCATCTATGCCCCCTGGACCGCCCTCACGCTGAAGCTGAAGCTCCGCCGCGAAGAAGCCCAGGTGCCCAATGTGGTGGCGGTGATCCCCGGCCGGGATCCCAAGCTCCGGAAGGAATACATCGTCCTCGGTGCGCACCTCGACCACCTCGGCCTGGGCGAGCGGCACAGCATGGGCGGCGCCGAGGCCCGCGGCCAGGTGCATCCCGGCGCCGACGACAATGCCTCGGGGTCGGCGATGGTGGTGGAATTGGCGCGGGAACTGAAGAAGGCCCGGCCCCGGCGCTCCATCCTGCTCATGCATTTCGGGGGCGAGGAGGAGGGCCTGCTGGGCTCGAGCTACTGGGTGCAGCACCCGACCCACCCCCTGGAATCCGTGAAGTTCATGCTCAACTTCGACATGGTGGGCCGCCTGGATCCCAAGGCGCCCAAGCTGATGATGGGTGGCCTGGGCGCCCCGAAATCCGCCGTGGAGGCAGCCAAGAGGTTCGCCCCCGAGGGCTTCGCCATCAGCGCCGATGTGGGCGCCAGCGTGGGCGGCTCGGACCACATGAGCTTCTCGCAGGCGAAGATCCCCACCTTCTTCTTCTTCACCGGCATCCACGGCGAGTACCACCGGCCCACGGACACGGCGGACCGCATCAACTTCGAGGGCATGGCGAAGCTCGCGCCCTTCGGGCGGGCGGTGGTACTGGATCTGGCCAACGCCGACACGCTGCCCGCCTTCGATCCGGAGACCGCCAAGCTGCCCATGAAGGGCGACGGCGGCCCCATGCGCATCGCCTTCGGCACCATCCCGGACTACTCGGACAACCCGAAGGGCTTCCGCATCAACGGCGTCTCCAAGGGCTCCACCGCCGAGGCGCTCGGCCTCCAAGCCGGCGATATCCTCACGAAGTTCGGCGAACGGCCCATCAAGAGCATCTACGACTTCATGGCCGCCCTGGGTGCCCACAAGCCTGGGGACAAGGCCCTGATCCAATGGCTGCGCGGCGAGCAGACCATGCAGGCGGAAGACACTCTGCGGGGTCGCCCATGAGGCTTGCCACGCCCTCCGGCTTCGCCACGGAGGTCTTCCTGCTGGAGGCCCCGGACAAGGGCCTGTTGCCGGATGGCCACTGGACCCTGGTGGGTGACATGCGCCTGCGGGAGGCCTGGACGGGCGCGGGCATGCCCGAGCCGGGCGATGCCCTGTGGGTGACGGTGCCCGAAGAGGAGAAGAAGCTGCGCACCGTGATTCCCTGGCTGGAGCACTGGGCCCGGGTGCCTCTCCACCGGGATGCCACGGTGGTGGCCCTGGGCGGCGGTGTGGTCTCGGACCTGGTGGGACTGGGCGCGGCGCTCTACCTGCGCGGCGTGGCCTGGCAGGTCTGGCCCACGACCCTCCTGGCCATGGCGGATGCCTCCCTGGGCGGCAAGACCGGCGCCGATCTGGCCGCGGGCAAGAATCTGGTGGGGGCCTTCCACCCCCCCAAGCGCCTCGTGGCCTGCACGGGATTCCTGAAGGACCTCCCCGCGCGCCACCTCGAGAACGGCCGCTGGGAGCTGATCAAGACCGCCCTGATCCAGGGCGAGATGGCCTGGGCGATGGAGATGCTCCAGGACGGACCGGTCCGGTTCGCCTGGGTGGAGCGGGCCCTCGCCTACAAGGCCGGGGTGGTGCACCGCGATCCCCGCGAGGCGGGCGAGCGGCGTCTGCTGAACCTGGGCCACACCCTCGGCCATGCCCTCGAGGCCGCCTCGGGCTACCGGCTGCTCCACGGCGAGGCGGTGGGGTTGGGTCTGCTGGGCGCCTGCCTGTTGGCGGAGGAGCAGGGCCTGAAGCCCTTCCCTCCAGACCTTCTCGACCTCCTGGTTCGGCGCCTGACGCCCTTGGCGACCCTCATCGCCCCCTGGCCCGCCTGCCTGCCGCTGCTGCACCGCGACAAGAAGGCCAAGCGCGCGTCCGGCCACACCGAGGAGGCGCCCGCCACGGAAGTCCACTGCATCCTGCCGCGCCCCGGCGAATCCGCCATCCAGCGCGCGCTGGCGCCCCGCGTCTGGGAAGTCCCCCATGCCCGTCTCATCGACCTGCTCGACCACGAGGCCCACCGTGCCTGATGTCCGACTCTCCCTTCTCGGGGCCCTCCTTGCGGCTTCCCTCTACGCCGCGCCTCCGGACGATGCGCGTGCGCTGATGCTCCAGGCCCGTGCCCTCCAGCTGCGGGGTGGGGGCGAGGACCCCGCGGCGGCGGCGGCGCTCTACAAGCGCGTGGTGGCCCTGGTGCCGGGCAGCGCGGAGGCCCACCTGCGGTTGTCCGAGGCCCTCCAGGAAGCCCAGGATCCAGCGGCCGCGCTGGCCTCGGCCCGCCGGGCCGTGGAATTGGCGCCAGGCAATGCCGAGGCCCGGGCCCACCTGGGCCTGCTGCTCTACCAACTCGCCCAGAAGGATGCGGCGCGGTGGCCGGAAGCCGTGAAGGAGCTGCGGGCGGCGACGATCCTGCTGCCCCAGGATCCCGAGCTCTGGGCCCGCCTGGGGGAGGCCTCCGAGCAGGTGAAGGATGGCGAAGGGGCCCTGCGTGCCTGGCTCCGCCTGGGCCGCATCCGCCCGAGCTTCATGCCGGCCTGGGAACATGCGGCCATCCAGGCCCGGGCCCAGCAGAACTACGAGGGGCGGCGGGAATCGGTGCTGGCCCTGAACGCCCGGAGCCCCGAGGATCGCCACCTCCGCATGCTGGAGGAGCTGGCCCGGGAGCAGATCCAGGCCGGGTATCTGGCGCACGCCGAGGAGAGCTTCCTGCTCCTGGCCCGGCACCTGCCCCAGGAGCCCGGGCTTTGGGAGAATGTGGCCCTGGTGAGGCTGCAGACCTCCCGCTTCGAGGAGGCCCTGGAGACCCTGGCCCGCGCGGAGGCCCTGAAACCCACGCCCCGTCTTTCCTTCAACACCGCGCTGGCCCAGATGAACCTGGGGCAGTTCCCGGCGGCTGAAGCGCGGCTCCGGAAGCTGGTGGACCAGGACATCGAGGAGGCGCGCATCGCCGACGGGGCTCAGGCCCTCTACGCCGAGGCGCTCCTGCTCCAGGGCAAGGGGCGCGAGCTGCTGGATTTCCTGCGCCACCACCCGGCCCGAACCCGGGTCGCAGGCGAACTCCAGGTCTTCACCTGCCAGGCCCACATCAGCGGCAACGACTGGAAGAGCGCCCTGGCCGCCCTGCAGGAGGGTATCGAGAAATTTCCCAAGGTTCCCTTCTTCCAGCAGGCCTCTGAGCTTCCACCCAAGTACCTGGAGTACCGGTTCTTCGCCCGCAAGGAGGCCCGCGCGGCCCTCGAGCAGCTCCACCTCGAGGGCATGGCGGCCATCTGGTCGGAATTCCGGCGCTGGGACAAGTGCCTCGAGTGCCTCGAGAAGGCCCGGACCCTGGGGCCCGTGCGGGGCGCGGACATCCTGATCATGCAGAGCAGCGCCTACGAGCAGGTGGGCCGTCCCGACGATTCGCTGCGGGTGCTGCGCGAGGCCCAGAAGATGGACCCGACCAATCCCCTGGTGCAGAACAACCTCGGCTACCTCCTCCTGGAGCGGGAGCTGAACCTGGAGGAGGCCGCGACCCTCATCGAGGCCAGCGCCAAGGCCACGCCGGACAATGGCAATGTGGTGGACAGCCTGGGCTGGGCCCAGTTCAAGCTGGGCCGCCTCGACGAGGCCGAAGCCACCCTCCGCCGCGCAGCGGAGGTGAGCCCGTTCAGCCCCGAGGTCCGCAAGCACCTTGGCGAAGTCCTGGTGAAGCAGGGGAAGCTGGCCGAAGCCGCCGAGCAGTGGGAGCGCGCCCTGGCCTTCGTCTTCCCGGACCGGAGCGCCCTGGAGAAGCGCCTGGGCGAGCTCCGCATCCGCATGGCCAAGGAGCAGGCCAAGAAGGTTCAGGAGACGCCACCTCCGGTGTCGGGCGCCGATCCCGTGCCTGATCCCGTGCCCGACGACGACGGGGAGGACCAGCCTTGATGCCGCTCCAGGTCCCCCCCGCCCAGACCGCCCCGGCCCCGGCGGCACCCATCCGCGCCCAGTACGGATGGGGGTATTCGGGTGCCGACGGCGAAGGCACAGGCACCCTCAGCCTGCTCATGGAGCCGGGCTCGGGCCGCCTCGTGGCCGAGCTGCACGGGCTGGGCGAACGGCTGCTGCTGCTGGAGGGCGACCGGGCCGCCGGGTACCACCTCCAGGTGCCGCGGCAGAAGCTCGATCAGAAGGCCGCCTCTCTCGCCGCGTTGCCGCTGCCCTTCCTCCCCCAGGTGGTCAGCGTCGAGGCCCTGCTGCGCCTGCTCCGCACCGGCGAAGGAACCGGGGTGTCCGTGCAGAAGAAGGATGCCCAGGGTCCGCTGAAGCTCCACTGGCGGGGCAAGGACCTCCGGGGACGGGACGAGCAGGTGTGGCTCGACCGGAAGCGGTGGGACGAGGGGAAGTAGCCTTCCGTTTCCCGTTCCCGCTGAGATCGTCGCGTGCGCGGCGATCTCAGGGAACCGGCTTGGCCGGGGGAGCGGGCCTGCCGGCGGCGATCCAGGCGTTGAGCACGGCGTCGCCGAGGTGTTTTCCGGCCAGCTGGAGCTGCCGCTTCGCCACCGGGCCCTGCTTGGCTCCGAAGATCAGCCAATAGGCCTGGGTGCGGAGCTTGCCGCGATCTCCCAGGGGCGTGGTGCGGTCGGCGCTGCGGTCGTCCTCCAGCAGCTGCGGCAGAAGCGCGTGAGACGCCTGGAGCCAGTCCCAGGGGCGGGTCAGGAAAGCTGGATCCGCCTCCGCCGGCAGGGCTTCCAGGTCCCCCGGCTGGAGGAACCGCTCCACCAACCCGGTCTCCCAGCGGCTGTGGATGCCCCGCTGGTTCGTGGCCTGGCCATCGTGGTTCAGGGTGGTGTGCAGGGGCACATGCGAATCCGCGATGTAGTGGCCCAGAATCGAGGTGGCGAGGGCCACCCGGGCCGGATCGCCGGAACGGAAGGCCTCGACCAGGTCGTGCCAGCGGTCCTGGATGATCCAGGGCACCACGCCCAGCCGGTGGAAGTCGCCCCCGAGCCTCTCGCGGGCCTCCTCGAGGGTGCGCGGGAGGTGGTCAGGCCCGCCATACGGCTCCATGTCCAGGAAGTGCCGGGGGCCCTCCTTGCGATCCTGGCGCCAGTGGTCGGGATCCGAGGCATGGTCCTCCACCTCGCCTTCGCGGCCCGCGAACCAGGCGCGCGGGTCCGGAGGCAGGCCCTTCAACGCCAGGGCGCTGGCGATCCGATGGCCCTTGTCGCCCCAGGCGGACAGGGGCAGCGTGGCCGCAAGCAGCAGCGGAAGCAGCAGGCGCTTCATTCCGCCTATTCCGGGATGGTGCCGGTCCGCTCCCAGCGGGTGCGGGTGAAGAAGTGGCGGGCCGCATCGATGAAGTCGGTGGCCACATCCGCGGGGCCTTCAGGCACCCGGCCGTTGTCGTTGTCCGTATCGCCCTCGCGGAAGCTCCACCACACGATGAAGGGACGGCCCCGCAGGTGGTCGACAGGCAGGAAGCCCCAGTAGCGGCTGTCCATGCTGTTGTCCCGGTTGTCGCCCATGGCGAAGAGGTGGCCGGGCGGCACGGTGACGGGGCCCATGTTGTCCTTGAACCCCTCCTGGATGAGGCTGTTCATGGACTGCATCTGGTTCCGCGCGTGGAGCGCCATCACTTCGGCATCGGCGTGGCGCCAGAGGCCCACGGGCCGCTCGGCCTCGCCGGCGTAGCGCTCGGGGGGCCAGGGGCCGGGCGTGGGGCCTTCGGGGCTGCGGCCGAACTGGTGTTCGAAGGGGCCGGTGACCTGCTTGCCGTTCACGAAGAGGCGCTTGTTGCGCATCTCCACGGTGTCTCCCGGCAGGGCCACGCAGCGCTTCACATAGTCCTGGTCGCGGTCGATGGGGTAGCGGAACACGATGATGTCGCCGCGCTTCACGCCGCGCATGGGGAAGAGGGCCTCCTCCCAGGCCCACTGGGGCTGGGCGAAGATGAACTTGTTGGCCAGCAGGTGGTCGCCGATCATCAGCGTGTTGCGCATGGAGGCTGAAGGGATCTTGAACTGCTGGCCCACGAAGGCCTTGAAGAACAGGATCAGCACCATGGCGAAACAGATCACTTCCAGGTTGTCGCGCACGGCCCCCTTGGCGGCGCCGGGCGGCAGGGCGATCTCGGTCTCGGCGGTCGGGTCAGGGGTGGTGTCAACGGCCATGAAGGCTCCGGAAAGGGTCGATCAGGGACGCGGGCTGGCGGGCAGGTCCACGAAACCCCGGGCCACCAGCCGGTTGACGGTCACCCAGGTGCCGGCGCGCTCCTCCTGGGATTCCACCTCGCCCAGGTTGGGCAGGTAGAGGGTGCGGTGCCGAGGTCCCTGGAGCGGCCGGGCCTCCACCCACACGCCCACGGTGGCGGCGGTGGCCGGTAGGATCGCCGCGCCGTCCCAGGCCGCCCGGCCGATGACGCGGAACTGCGTGCCCCGGTCCTCCCAGGCGGCGGTCTGGGGGAAACCCGGAGGCAGCGTCTGGGCCAACGCGCGGCCATCCTCTCCGAGCAGGGTGATGCCCCCATCCTGGTGCCGGGCCACGAAGCTCAGCTGGCCCCGGAGGCTGGTGAGGTCGAGCTGGACGAGGCGGGGCGCGCCGGGGCTCACGGAGGAGCGGGCGACCCGGACCTGCAGACGATCCTGGGAGCGCTGGGGCTGGGGCAGGGACGGATCCTCGAACGCGAGGGTCAGGCCCTCCTCCCAGGGCGCGTACACCGGGGCGGCCGCGCGGGGCTGGCAGGCCAGCGAGAACACCAGGGCCGTGGGGACCAGAACCTTCCAGGCCGCGTGCATTAGCGGGGCCCCTTGTTGAACTTGGCCATCAGATCGGACAGCGAGGAGTTGGTGGCCGGGGCTACGGGCTCGCGTTTGGCCGGGGACTGCGAAGGGCGGGTCTCTCGCTCGGGGCGAGGGGGACGGTTCCCTTCAGGCCGGAGCGCGCTGGCCCCTTCGGGCCGGGGCGGACGGGGCCCCTGGGGCCGAGGTGGCCGGGCGCCCTCGGCCCGGGGGGGGCGGGGACCGTCGATTCTGGGTGGGCGGGCGCCGGCCTGGGGCCGGGCCTGATTGCCCTCGGGCCGGTTGGGCCGGCGGCGGTGCTGGGGCGGAGCTCCCGACGCGCCTGCGGCCGCGCCCTGGGGCGCCGCCAGCAGGGCCTTGATGGACAGGGCGATGCGCTTGGCCTGCAGGTCCACCGCCAGCACTTTCACCTTCACGGCCTGGCCCACGCTGAGGGCATCCGCGGGGTTCTTCACATAGCGGTGGGCGATTTCGGAGAGGTGCACCAGGCCGTCCTGGTGGACGCCCACATCCACGAAGGCGCCGAAGTCGGTCACATTCGTGACGATGCCCTGGAGCTCCATGCCGACTTCCAGGTCGCTGGGCTTGTTCACGCCCTCACGGAACTGGACGATCTCGAACTGGTGTCGGGGGTCGCGGCCGGGCTTCTTCAGTTCGGCCAGGATGTCCTTCACGGTTTCCACGCCGAACTTCTCGTCGACGAGGAGCTTCGGATCCAGGGCATCCAGCACGGTGTCGTTGCCGATGAGCTCGGGCACAGTCTTGCCCGCCAGCTGGCAGATGCGCTGCACCACGGGGTAGCTCTCGGGGTGCACGGCGGAGGCATCCAGGGGATCCTCGCCGTCGTGGATGCGGAGGAAACCCGCGGCCTGCTGGAAGGCTTTGGCGCCGAAGCGGCTGATCTCCAGGAGCTGTTCGCGGCGCTTGAAGGCGCCGTGCTCGAAGCGGTGGGTCACGATGTTCTTCGCCAGGCCCTCGCCGATGCCTGCCACATAGGCCAGCAGCTTGTACGAGGCGCTGTTGAGATCCACGCCCACGCGGTTCACGCAGCTCTCCACCACATCGTCCAGGCCCTTCTTGAGGGCGGTCTGGTTCACATCGTGCTGGTACTGGCCCACGCCGATGCTCTTGGGATCGACCTTCACCAGTTCGGCCAGGGGATCCTGGAAGCGGCGGGCAATGCTCACGGCGCCGCGCACGGTGACATCGTGCTCGGGGAACTCCTCCCGGGCGATGTCGCTGGCGGAGTAGACCGAGGCGCCCGCCTCGCTCACGCTCACGCAGATGAGGCCCGTGCGGTTCGTCTCCTTCAGCCACTCGCGGATGAAGGCCTCCACCTCGCGGCCGCCAGTGCCGTTGCCGATGGCGATGGCCTCGATGGGATTTCCGGTGCAGAGCTTCTCGAGGATGGCGCGGCTGCCATCGAGATCGCGCTTGGGCTCCAGGGGATAGATCACCTCGTTCTGCACGAGCTGGCCCAGGCGGTTGATGACCACCAGCTTGCAGCCGGTGCGGATGCCGGGGTCCACGCCCAGGGTGCAGCGCTGGCCCGCGGGGGGCGCCAGCAGCAGGTGGTCGAGGTTGGTCTGGAACACCTTGATGGCCTCGGCATCGGCCTTCTTCTTGGCCTCGTAGCGGACTTCGGACTCGATGGTGGGGGCCAGCAGGCGGTCGAAGGCGTCGCCCGCCACCTCGTTGAGGAAACGGCGGTAGCCGCTGCCGGGGTTCGCCGGCACCTTGGACACCAGCTGGGAGACCAGGTTCTCGCGTTCCACCAGGAGCTTGACGGTGAGGATCTCCTCCTTCTCGCCGCGGCGCAGGGCCAGCAGGCGGTGGCTGGGGATCTTGCGGATGGGCTCCGAGAAGTCGAAGTAGGGCTTGAACCGCAGCGCGGCCTGGTCCGCCTTGCGCTCCTCGCGGACCTCGGACTTCAACACGCCCTGCTCATGGAACTCCAGGCGCAGCCAGGCGCGGAGGGCGGCATCCTCGGACAACCGCTCCGCCAGGATGTGGCCCGCACCCTCCATGCACTCCGAGGGCGACCGCAGGCCGTCCTCGTCTTTGATGAAGGGTTCTGCGATGACGAAGGGGTCGGCCCCGCTCTCGTCGGCCAGCAGGGAATCCAGCAGGGGCTCCAGGCCCCGCTCCCTGGCCACCGTGGCCTTGGTGCGCTTCTTGGGCTTGTAGGGCAGGTAGAGATCCTCGAGTTCCGCCTTTACCCAGGTGGTCTCGATCTTGGCCTTCAGCTCGGGGCTGAGCTTGCCCTGCTCGTCGATGGACTTCAGCACGGTCTTCCGGCGGTCCAGCAGGTCCTTGTAGTAGGCATGGCGGTCTTCGACGGCGCGGATGGCCACTTCGTCGAGCGAGCCGGTCGCCTCCTTCCGGTAGCGGGCGATGAAGGGCACCGTGTTGCCCTCCTCCAGCAGCGCCACGATGGCGGCGACGCCAGCGCGGGGGAGCTTCAACTCCTTGGCCATGAGGTCGAGCACTTGATCCACACCTGCTCCTTGCGCTCCCGAAATCGGGGGAAAGGCGATGATACCAAGGGGGCGCGGATCTGGCCTCCTCTGGGGTCCAGATCGGCGTCAGAGCGAGATTTTTCGCCGCTGGCCTGCGGGGGCGCGCTCCAGCGAACGCAAGGTTTTCTTCCAATGGAGGGCGTCGAGGCCCGTGCCGATCACCACGGCCACGCAGGCCGCCGCCGTGCCATCCCCCTGCAGCGGCAGGGGCGAAATTTCCAGGCGGCCATCCGCCAGCTGGAAGGCCCAGCGATCGCTGCCGTCGTTGCGGACGGCCCAGCCCTCGAAGACGCAGACGCCCTTGGCGCGCAGGAGCTCGCCCTGAGCTGGGGGCGCCAAGAGCAGGGCTTCCAGGGCCGCGGGGTCCACCGGGTGGTCCCAGTGCAGGCTGAAGGAGCGCGCCGCCGCGAAGCTGGTGTCACCGGCGGCTTCCCAGCCTTCGGGGAGCGGACGCAGATCGCCCCGCCAGGGATCGGGGCCGCCCTCGGGGGCCTCGCCGTGGCGCGTGGGCACCAGCGGGATCTGCCGGAAGGCCGTGCGCAGCTCGCCTTCCCAGGCCACCGCCGCCGAAGGGTCGAGATCGCCCTTGCTGAGGTGGATGAGGCTGGCAAGGGCTGCCTGGCGGTGGAGCAGGGGCCTGGTCTTGAGGTGATCGACAGGAGCCAGGCAAGAGATGACGGTGAGCAGGCCCGCCAGACGCAGGCGCCCCGCCAGGGCCGGCTCCTGTTCCAGGTCGAGGAGGTCCGTGGGATCGGCCAGGCCCGTGGTCTCCAGCACCACGCGCTCGGGGCGCTGGCCCTCGGGCTGGTCGCACCAGGCCTGGAGGGTGGCCACCACATCGTTCCGCAGGCTGCAGCAGACGCAGCCGTTCACCAGGTTCTCCACGCCCGCCAGCTCGGGCCGCTCCGCATCCACCAGGGTGCCGTCCACGCTGACGGCGCCGAACTCGTTGATGAGCACCGCCACCCGGCGTCCTCCGGCCACTTCGGCTTTCAGAAGGCGATTCACGACCGTGGTCTTCCCGGCACCCAGGGGGCCGGTGACGATGAGGACTTCCAGGGGGGCGTGATCGGTCATCCCTCCATGATGCCGTTTGAATGCGAAATGTGAGAGCGTGGATGCGTGGATAGCCTCGACCTCAGCTACCGGGTGGCGGTCTCTCTGGCGGGCGCCGCCGCGCGGGCCTGTGCCCGGGGCCTGCCTGCTGGATGGCGGATGCGCCTGGAGGCGGAGGCGCCGGACCTGCCGGCGAACCGCTGGATCTGGCTGCATGCGGTGAGCGTGGGCGAGCTGCTTCTGGCCGAAGGGCTGGTGCGGCGCCTGCGGGATACGGGCCACACCCTGCACCTCAGCACCGGCACCCCTGCCGGGCTGGCGCTGCTGGCCCAGCGGCTTCCAGCCTGGGACGGGGACACTGGCCGCGTGAGCGGCGGCGCCTTTCCTTTGGATGATCCCGCGGGCCTGGAGCCCTTCCTGCGCCGGGCGCCTGGGGCCTTTCTCGCCCTGGAGACGGAGCTCTGGCCGGGGCTGCTGGCGGCGCTCGAGGCCCGCGGCATCCCGCGCCTGATCGTGAATGGGCGCCTGACGGAGAAATCCCTCGAGCGGGGCGGTCCCTGGCTCCGCCGGGCGGCCTCGCGCCTCAGTCTGGTGGCGGCCCGGGACGAGGCCAGCGCCGAGGCTTTCCGGCGCCTGGGGGCGCCGGTCGTGGCGCTCGGCGGCAACCTCAAGGCGGACCTTCCGCCCCCCCGGCCCCTGCATGAAGGGTGGGCGGCCCTGCGGGAGGCCTGGACCGAGCATCCCGTGGTGGTGGCGGGGAACACGGTGGAAGGTGAGGAGACATTGATTCTCGAAGCCTGGGCTCAGGCGCGCGGGCGGTTCCCGGGGCTGCGACTCATCCTGGCGCCCCGCCAGCCGCGCCGCTTCGAGGCCGCGGCCGCGATCCTGGCTGCCCGGGGAACCCCCTTCCGGCGGGCCTCCGCCTGGCCTGCTGACATCTCCTGGGCCTCGACGGAGGTGCTCCTGTTGGACACGCTCGGCGACCTGCCGGCGGTCTATGCCGAGGGCACCGTGGCCCTGGTGGCCGGAGGCTGGGCTGCGCCGGGCGGGCACAATCCCCTGGAGTCCATCCGGGCCGGGGTTCCGACGCTCCTGGGGCCGGGCTTCGCCAACTTCGGGGACCTCGTTCCGTCCCTGCGGGAGGCCGGGCTGCTCCAGGTGGTGGAGACTCCGGATCTGGCGGTCGCCCTGGTGGAGGCCCTGGCCGCAGCGCCCCTTCGGCCCATGGGCAAGGTCCCCCTGCCCGAGGGGCTGCGAGGCACCCTCGACCGCACCCTGGCCTTGCTCGAGCCGCATCTTGCGGCGCTGGGCGGTGGTCAGCCCGTTCCCATCGCCCGGGTGGGGCCCTAGAATCCAGGGACACGGAGTCTTCATGACGCGCCACGGGACGCACATCCTCCTGATCGATGACGACACGGCGGTGCTGGAGATGGTGCAGGCGGCCCTCTCGCACTACGGCATGGAGGTCCACGCCTATCCCGACGCGGCCCAGGCGGTGGATTTCCTCCAGACTCCCGGGGTGCCGGAATTCGACCTGGTGATCAGCGACATCAACATGGAGGGGCTGGACGGCTTCGATGTCATCCACAAGGTGAAGGCGACGCAACCGCATCTGCCGGTGGTCCTGATGACCGGCCAGGCCTCGGTGGAATACGCCATCCGGGCCATGCGCATGGGCGCCTCGAACCTGTTCATGAAGCCCATCGCCCTGCGCGACCTGGTGCAGAATGTGTTCCACCTGGTGGACCTGCACCGCGAGCTGCGCCTGGCGGACAACGGATTGCGGGGGCTCGTGAACGAGCGCCGGCACTTCCTCTTCCGCTCGGATGAGCTGGATGTCCCCAGCCTCATGCACCACCTCACGGACCGGCTGGTGCCCATGGGCTTCGCCTCCGCCAGCAACATCGATGTCATCGCCATGGCCTTCCACGAGGCCCTGGTGAATGCCCTGGAGCATGGCAATTTTGAGCTGGATTCAAAGCTGAAAGGCGACCTCTTCGCGGTGGAGGATCCCTACACGGCCCTCCGCGCCAAGCGCATGGAGGATCCGCACTATGCAGGCCGCCTGATCGAGGTCCGCCTCGCCATGGACACGGAGCGCTTCGAACTGGAGATCAGCGACGAGGGCCGGGGCTTCGACGCGAGCCTGGTTTCGCCCCTGCCGCCGGACTCCGAGATGGCCCCCCACTGCGGCCGGGGTCTGCCGCTCATCCTCCTCGTCATGGACGAAGTCCACTTCAACGAGAAGGGGAATCAGATCCGGATGGTGCTCCGGCGGAAATAGCCACACGGAAAACGCGGCCCGAAGGCCGCGTTTTCCGTCGGGATGAAGCAGGGATTAGAACGCGCTCTCGACGAAGGCCTTGAGCTGGGGTTTGGGCTGGCCGCCGATGAGCTTGTTCACGGGCTTGCCGTCCTTGAAGACGATGAGCGTGGGGATGCTCATGATGCCGAACTGGCCGGCGACCTGGGGATTCTCGTCCACATTCATCTTCACGAACTTGGCCTGGCCCTTCATTTCGGCGGCCAGTTCGTCCAGGACGGGGGCGATCATCTTGCAGGGGCCGCACCAGGGGGCCCAGAAATCCACGAGGGTGACGCCCTGCGCGACGGCCTGGGGGAAGTCGGCGTCGGTGATGTGGGCTACGAGGTCGGACATGGGAACTCCTTTCAAGTTCTTAGGGTAGGGGGGAGGGGCCGTCGGGATTGGCGCCGCCCCACTGGGCGATGGTGAAGATGCTCATGTAGCGGTCGTTGGTTTCGCGGAGACGCTGGGCGAGCACTTCACAGAGGGCGTAGAGGATTTTAAGGGCGACCTTGTGCTGGGATTCGATCAGGGCCTGGAGATCCTGCAGGGGGATGAAGAAGAGCTCGGAGGGCTCATTGGCGATGGCATCCGCGGCCCGGGATGCGAGGTCGATGAGGGCCATCTCGCCGAAGTAGGCGGGTGGCTCCAGCACGGCCAGGGCCTCCTCGCCGGTGGCGCTGCGCTTGGAGATGCGGATCGATCCCTTGAGCACGATGAAGAGGCCGTCTCCGGCATCGCCTTCCTTGAAGATCACCTCGCCGGTGTGGACCGGGCGGACCCGGCCGATCATCAGGATCTGGGCACGCTCAGCCTCGTCCAGATTCCTGAACAGGGGTGACTGGGTCAGGAAGCGGGTGTCGATCAACGCGGTTCCGTGGAGGGATGTTCCGGGAGAGGCTGGTCCGTGGAGGGTTCCAGGGGCACATGCGCGCAGATGTCGAGGCCGAAGCCGCGAAGCCCAATGTACTTGGTTTCGTGCCTGCTGAGGAGGCGCATTTTTCCAATCCCGAGCTGCTGGAGGATCTGGGCGCCCACGCCGAAATCGCGGTCGCTCATGGCCTGGGGCTGGGCCTGCCCTTCCTCGGCGACGCCCGGGGTATGGGCATGGCGGCGGAGGTACACGAGGGCGCCGCGACCCTCCTTCGCCAGGGCGGCCATGGCCTTCTGGAAGAGGCCGGTCTGGAAGCCGTGCAGGTCGTCCGGCAGGGTCTCCACATGGACGCGGACCAGGGGCGGGGCCCCGGCGCCCAGGTCGCCCAGCACGAAGGCCAGGTGGCTGCCGCCATCCAGCAGGCTGCGGAAGCGGTGGACCTTGAGGTCGCCCCACTGGCTGGGCATGGTACGGGTTTCGAGGTGGGCGACGAGGGGCTCCTGGCGGAGCCGGTAGGCCACGAGATCGGCCACGGTCACGAGGAGCAGGCCGTGCTGGCGGCAGAAGGGGATCAGGTCCGGCACCCGGGCCATGGTCCCATCGTCCTTCATGATTTCGCAGATCACGCCGCTGGGATGCAGGCCCGCGAGCCGGGCCAGGTCCACGCTGGCCTCGGTCTGGCCCGTGCGGGTGAGGACGCCGCCCGGGCGGGCCCGCAGGGGGAAGACATGGCCGGGCTTCACGAAGTGCTGGGGCTTGGCGTCCGGGGCGATGAGGGCCTGGATGGTGCGCGAGCGGTCCTGGGCGCTGATCCCGGTGGTGGTGCCTTCCCGGGCCTCCACGGACACGCAGAAGGCCGTCTCGAAGGGGCTGGTGTTGTCCCGGACCATGAGCGGGATCTGCAGGCGGTCCAGGACCGGGCCCTCCAGGGCGGCGCAGATGAGCCCGCGCCCGTAGGTGGCCATGAAGGCGATGGCTTCCGGCGAGACATGTTCGGCGGCCAGGGTGAGGTCCCCCTCGTTCTCCCGGTCCTCGTCGTCCACGACCACGATCATGCGGCCTTGCCGGATGGCCTCGATGGCCTGCTCGATGGGGGCGAAGGGGGAGTCGGGGCGGTCGCTCATGGAACCCCAGCATCGCGCAGGAGGAGCCGGGGGGGAAGGGCGCACTCCGTGGTAAGGTTGAGCATCTTCTTATAGGCTTTCAGTTTCCCCGAGAGGAACAACCCATGTCCCAGGGTGTGATCCAAGGCTCCATGCGCGAGGCGCCGCTGCCCGACATCATCCAGCTCGTAAGCCAGGGCGGGAAATCGGGGTGCTTCCATGTGCAGCAGGAAGCCTCCAAGGCCCGCATCTATCTTAAGGACGGCCGCATCATCCACGCGGTCACCCACTCGGGGGAGGGCTTCGAGGCCCTCATGGAAGTGGCCTTGTGGCTCGAAGGCAGCTACCGGTTCGAGGAGGTGACGCCGGAGGTGCCGGCCACCATCAACAAACCCAATGCCTCCATCTTGATGGAGCTGGGCCGCCGCATGGACGAATGGCGCGTCATCAGCCAGAAGGTCCCGTCCGTGGACCTCTATCCGGCCTCCACGCTGCTTCCCGGCGAGACGCCGCACGGCGTCAATCCCCGCGAGGCCCGGGTCCTGGCGCTCGCCACGGGCTACTTCAGCGTGGCGGAAGTGGCCGAGGTGATGCAGAAGCCGGTGCTGACCATCGCCAAGGATCTCTACGGCCTGGTGATGGCGGGTCATGTGGTGCTGAAGGGCCTCCGCAGCGGCAAGCCCCCCAAAGTCGATGCGCCCGCGGCCCCGGCCAAGGAGCCGGGCCAGGATCTGGTGCCGGTCTCCGCGCTGCTCGGGGGTGCGCCGCCCCCCGTGATTTCCAACTCCCGCGAGGAGGACACGGCCATTGTGCCGCTCCAGCGCCACGCGCCTCCCCCCCAGGCCCAGGGCTTTCCCGACGGGGACGAGGCCATCCCCGTGACGGTGGGCGGTGGCGTCGCCGGCGGTGCCCCGCCCCTGGCCCCCAAGCCCGCGCCCGTGGACGACCCCCAGCGCATGGTCAAGCTCATGAATTTCACCCAGCGCATCGCCCAGGCCGCGAAGACGGTCCTGCCCGAGGTCCAGCACGAGATGGTCAACCGGCTCCAGGCCAAGGCCACCCAGCAGATCATTTCCGGCGATGGCCCCGAAGCGGTGAAGGGATTGGCCCTGGCCATCAGCCGGGGCGCCGTGGATGCGGGCTGTGATGCTGACATGGTGCGTACCCTGAACACGCACCTGAAGGCGCTCTTCGCGTCCAAGTAGGCGGCCGACCATGATGAATCGTCTCTTCCAGGGCCTTCTGGCCTCAGTCCTGCTGCTCTCCCTGGCCTGCAAGGAGACCGATGCCGGCGGCTCCTCCGGGGGCACCGGGGGCGTGGCCCTCTATGCCTTCGACACCACCACCAGCAAGGTGTTCGTCTGGACGGACCTGAACGCCCTGTACAGCAGCACCACGGCGCTCGCGCCTACCTATCAGATCACTTCCAACCTGTTCAGCAAGGTCACCAACCTGGCCTGGGGCGGAGTGTGCTTCGACAGCCAGCGCGGCCTGCTCTACCTGGTGTCGGACACCGGCGACATCGTCCGGTTGAGCCGCATCCGCTCGCAGACGGGCTCCGTGTCCAGCATCGATGTGGTCTCCTTCCGCCTGTCCAGCAGCGACCGCCTCACCAACGGGAAGTTCGGTCAGAGCAGCCTCGACACCCAGAACGATAGCCTCTACATCACCGAATCCGGAGACAACGGCACGCGCATCTGGGCCGTTCCCGGCGCCAGCGGCCAGTTCCAGGACGCCTCGGTCGCCCTCCAGGCGATCCAGGTGAGCGGGGATGCCGGGGGCACCGGCGTGGCCGCGGCCTCTGGCGTCGTCTACGCCTTCCTGAAGGACGGCAATCCGGTGGGTATGGATGCCCTGACGGGTCCTCGCCTCCGCAAGGGGACCGCGGCGGGGTTCGATCCGGCCCAGGTCATCCTCGGCAGCTCGACGGGGCTCGGCATCTACGGCGTCGTGGCCTTGGACACGGCCAACGGCTACCTCTTCGTGGGCCGCCACAACACGGATGCGGGCAGCACCGCCGCGCCGATCCAGGCCTTCCGCGTCGGGCAGTTCGGCCTGTCGTACAACCAGGCGCCGGCCACCACGCTGGGAAGCGCCACGGACCAGCCGAATCTCCGGGTGCTCTCCCATCCCGGCACCAAGGACTGGCTGGTGGGCCTGCCGGGCCAGGGCACCGTGGGCTATGGCACGATCTACCTCTGGAAGGCGCCCCTGGGCGGCACGGCGGCGAAAGTCGTCACGGTGACCCCCTCCGGATCGGTCCTGAAGGGCGCGGCCATCGACGGGAACGCCTCATGACGACCTTGAGGTTGCTGGGCCTGCTGCTGCAGGATGTGGCCCGGGACCTCTTCCGCCATCGCGGCCAGTATCTCCTGGCCGTGCTGACCCTGGCCTCCGGCCTCCTGCTGGCCGGCGGTGGATTGCTGCTGGTGGAAAGCCTCGACCGCTTCGTGGGGCAGCTCGAGGGCATGGCCAAGGTGGTGGCCTACGCCGCGGAGGGGAAATCCCTCGACGAAGCAGAGGCCCGCCTGCGCCGAGATCCCCGCTTCCGCGAGGTGCGCCGGGTTTCGGCCGAGGAGAATCGCAAGCGGTTCCAGTCCGCCACCCGCGAGGCGGGGCTCCTGCTGGAAAGCGCCGGCCAGGACGCGCTGCCCGAAAGCCTGGAGCTGAGCCTTCGCCAGGATCTGGCCGCGGGGGGCAAATCCGTGGAAGTGGGCGAGAGCCTGCGGAGTCTGCCGGGCATCGGGGATGTGCTGGCGGATCAGGAGCGGCTGGAGCAGCTGCAACGCATGGCCCGCATGCTGCGCTCCGCCCTGGCGAGCCTGGGCGTGGTGCTGCTGGTGGCCGCGGGATTCGCCACGGGCAATGTCATCCGCATGAGCATCCTGGCCCGCGAGGAAGAGATCACGATCATGCGCCTGGTGGGAGCCTCCGAGGGCTACATCCGCACGCCGCTGGTGCTGGAGGGTGCGCTGCTGGGCCTGGGCGGCAGCCTGCTGGCCCTGGCGGGCCTCTTCGGTCTGTGGCTGCCCGTCTCCCGGGGCTTCGGCAACCTGTCTCCCCTGCTGGTGGAATTGGCGCGGCTGGGCTTCTTCTCGCCCTGGAGCGTGCTGGCCCTGGCCCTGCTCGGCGCGGGTACCGGCGCCTTGGGCGCCCTGTGGGCCTTCTGGACCACGCGCCGCGCCCAGCGTGAAGAGGCGGCGTTGATGGAAGGCTCGGGCTGAGGCCTCAGGGCTCCCGCCACCGCCGCGGATCGTCCTCGCGCAGGCCCAGTTGATCCAGCACGCGGGTGGCGAAGGTGTCGAACAGGTCGTCCAGCGTCTTCGGGCCGCTGTAGAAGCCAGGCATGATGGGCATGACCACGGCGCCCGCATCGTGGACGCGGAGCATATTCTCCAGATGCACCCGGTTCAGGGGGGTCTCCCGCAGGCAGAGCACGAGGGGCCGGCGTTCCTTCAGGCACACATCCGCCGCGCGGCTCACCAGGGATTCGCTCACGCCCGAGGCGATGCGGCCCAGGGCCCCGGCACTGCAGGGCACGATCGCCATGCCGTCGTGGCGGTACGAGCCCGAGGAGATGTCGGCGCCCAGATCCCGCTCATCCCGCAGACCCACCTTGGGCAGCGCGGCCAGGTCCTTCGGGGTAAGGCCGGTCTCGTCCAGCAGGCAGCGTTTCCCGGTGGGCGAGAACAGCAGCGCGATGTGCGCCACGGCCGGGTTCGCGGACATCCGCCGCAGGACGGCGGCGCCGAACGCGGAACCGGAGGCCCCCGTGATGGCGAGGGTGAACCGGAGGCCGCTGGGATTGGTCATGGGGCGCCCCTCATTCTGGATCTCATTCTGGCGCAGGCCGGTAGGCCCCGAAGAAGATGGCGTTGTGCAGCAGGCGGCGGGTGAAGGGCGTCTGGCCGCGGAACACGGGATCGCCCGCCATCAGGATCACGGCGCCCTGGCCCAGGCGCTCCCGCAGGGCGTAGGCCGTCTGCTGGAGCTTCGCCTCCAGGGCCTGGGGCACCAGACCAGACACCTTCAGGCCCTCCTTGGCATAGTGGATTGGATTTTCGCCGCCGGGGCTCAGCTCCAGAATGGGATCGCTGGTGTCCAGCACCGCCCCGCCGGTTTCCGCATGGAGGCCCCAGGCCAGGGGGTGGCTGCCGTCCACCTGCACCTTGAGGAAGGCCCCGGGGATGCTCTCCTCCAGGGCGCGCTCCTCGCGCTTGTCCCAGGGCCGTACCAGCTCCGCCGGATCGGCCTTGGGGGCTTCGCGCTTGGGATCCTTCTCCTTCAGCCGGGCTTCCTCCGCGGCCTTGGCCAGGAAGTGGAAGCCGGTCTGGGCCAGGCCCGCGCGCGAGGCGTACACGGCCCCGCCCTGGAAGGCCAGCAGGCTGCCGCCCTCCTGGACCCAGGCCTTCAGCTTGGCCGTTCCGCCTTCGCCAAGCAGTTGCTGCCAGGCCTTGCCCTGGGCGCCATCGTCCACCACCACCAGGTGGGTGAACCGCGCGAGGGAGGTGGCGCCGAGGCGGTCGGTGCGCAGCTGCACGAAGGGAAGTCCGGATTCGATCAGCGTGTGGGCCACGGCGCCGAAGGCCATGGGATTGGCCGGCCGGTCCATGAGCACGGCGATGCGCGGGGCGCGCAGGATCAGGCTGCGGTTGGAGCCCAGATCCGGCCCCGTGGTCATCTGGGCTGAGTCTACGCCGGCGACAGGGTGGTGGTTGGCGACCGACAGGGCTTGGAGGCGAGCCCTGAGAGCGGGCGGGTTGGTGCGGTTGGGCAGCACCACCGTCCCCGCGCCGAACCGGCGCTCTTTGAGGGTGGCGGGCTCGGCCAGGGCCGTGGCCTTGAAGCCCTCCTGAAGCAGGGCGGCCAGGGTGCGTTCGGCGCCCTCGTGGCCCGCAGGGATCAAGTAGCCCCAGGCCGCTTCGGGAAGCGGGCTCTCGACATCGGCGGTCAGGGGGGAGGTCGCCACCCTCGGCCGCGTCTTCGCACGCCAGGCGGGCACATGGAAGGCCAGGGGGAGGCTCCAGGCGGTGATGTCGTAGGTGGGCTTCGGCCCCATGTGGGCCTCACCTTCGAGCAGAGCCTGGGCAAGGGCGCCCCGGGGCTGGTCCAGCGGTACCAGGTAGCTGCCGGCGGGCAGGGCGGTGGCCCTGATCAGGCCAACGGCCTCCAGTCCGGAGATGGGCAGATCCGCCCGGGTCCGCAGAACCTCGATGCCGTTGCGGGCCAGCAGGTCCGCCAGGGCCCTGGCCCGGCCGGGGTCGTCGCCCTCTGCCAGCAGGAAGGCCCCCGCGCGGTCGCCCAGGGCGGCGCGTTCGCGCCGTGTCCGCTGGAAGTCCCAGAGCAGGGCCTGCCGTCCGGCTGCGGCCGTGGCCACCGTGGCGAGGCTGGCGGCCGTGTGGCGCCGGAGACGGCCGTCGAGGGTGAGGATGTCGCCGTCCTGACGCTTGTAGGCGGGGCCGCCCTGGCCCGCCACCTCGAAGGTCATACCCACGGCGCCCTGGAAGGTGGGCCAGGTGTCGCCATAGCCCGGGTAGAACAGGTCGAACACATCGCGGCTGAAGTAGGCCCAGCCGTGGGCATCGAACACCCGCGCCAGGGCCTGGCCGAAGGCGCCCTGCCAGTGGCCCGCGAAGGGTTCCGGCAGTTCCTGATGGATGGGCTGCATGGTGGGAGGGAAGTAGTACGAGGCCTCGGGCCACATCTCGTGGTGATCCGCCAGCACCTGCGGATTCCAGCGCAGGAAGGCGGCGGTCTTGGCGCGGGTCTCGCCCTGGGTCTGCCAGACCCAGTCGCGGTTCAGGTCGAAGAGCCGATGGTTGAAGCGCCCGCTGGGCCAACGGGCGGCATTCTGCGCGTCCTGCGGATCGTTGGCGTTGAAGGGGGTGGTGGCCTCGGCCACGGCCTGGAGGTGCCGAACCCGTCCATCGGGGTTCTGCGTGAGATCCATGAGGATCACCACGCGATCGAGCTGCTTCAGCACTTCCGGATCGCGCGCCGCGGCGAAGTGGTAGGCCACAGCCAGGGCCGCCTCGGAGCCGGAGACTTCGGATCCGTGGACGGAGTAGCCCAGCCAGACGAAGGCGGGGTTGGTCTCCGTGATGCGCCGGGCCTCATCCTCCCCACAGGATCTCGGATCGGCGAGCTTCGCGTTGAGGGCCTGCAGCTCGTCCAGGCGCTTCAGGTTTCCGGGCGAGGTGATGACGAGGAAGGGCTGCTCGTGGCCTTCCTCCGTAAGGTTCAAAGTCGTGAGCCGCACGCGATCCGGAGCGGCGGCGGCCAGCGCGCGGACATAGGCCAGCAGCGCGGGCTGGGGCGTGTAGCGGGCGCCAAGGTCGGGCTGGGGCACTTCGGGCCGGTGGTCCGCCGCCGGCAGCAGGCCCGGCGGCAGGCCCGCCACGAGGGGCGCAGCGCAGAGGAGGGCGGGGAGGATTCTCCGCATCGGATGCCCCGGGCCCGCGCTCAATCGAGTTCCAGGAAGGCCGGTCCGGCATGGGTGATGGAGCCTGCGCCAAAGGTGATGAGCAGATCCCCGTCGCGGGTCAGCTGTTTGAGGGCCGCGGGCAGTTCCTCCACGCGGCCCACCAGGTGGACTTCCTTCTGACCGTGGGACCGCAGGGCCGCAGCCACGGCGGCGCCATCCACGCCCTGGATGGGCTGCTCGCCCGCGGCGTAGATGTCGGTGATCACGACGGAGTCGGCCTCGAAGAAGGCCGTGCCGAATTCCTCGAGCAGGGCCTTGGTGCGGCTGTACCGGTGGGGCTGGAAGGCCGCGACGATGCGGCGGTCGGGGAATCCCGCGCGGGCCGCGGCCAGGGTGGCGGCGATCTCGGTGGGGTGGTGGCCGTAGTCGTCCACCACCAGCACGCCGCCCTTCTCGCCCTTGAGGTGAAAGCGTCGGTCCGCGCCGGTGAAGCTGGCCAGGCTGGCGCGGATCACCTCGTGCTCGACATTCAGTTCCAGGGCGATGCCGATGGCCGCCAGGGCGTTCAGCACCATGTGGTGGCCGGGAACGCCCATGCTGAAGGCGCCGAGGTCCTGGCCGTAGGCGCTCACCCGGAAGTGGGTGCGGAAGCCGTCCTGACGGATCTCCCGGGCGCGGATGTCCACCTGCGGGTGGGTGCCGTAGGTATGCACCTGCTTCTTCAGGCGCGGACGGACGGCGGCGGCGTTCGGATCATCCATGCAGAGGAACACGGATCCGTAGAAGGGAACCTTGTTGGCGAAGGTCACGAAGGCGTCCTGGATCTCCTCCAGGTCTTTGTAGTGGTCGAGGTGTTCGCGGTCGATGTTGGTGATGGCCGCCAGGGTGGGGTTCAGCATGAGGAAGCTGCCGTCGCTCTCATCGGCTTCCGCCACCAGGAAGGGCCCTTTGCCCAGCTTGGCGTTGCTGCCGATGGTGCCGAGCTTGCCGCCGATGACGATGGTGGGGTCGATGCCGCCCTGGCTGAGCACCTGGGCCACCATGCTGGTGGTGGTGGTCTTGCCGTGGGAGCCCGCGACGGCGATGCCGTATTTCATGCGCATCAGCTCCGCCAGCATCTCGCCGCGGGGAATGACGGGCACCTTGGCGGCGTGGGCGGCCACGACTTCGGGGTTGTCGCCCTTCACGGCCGACGAGATCACCACCACCTGGGCGCCCTCGATGGCCTGCCCGTGGTGGCCCAGGTGGACCGTGATGCCCAGCCCCCTCAGGCGCTGGGTGACGGCGCTTTCCTTCAGGTCGGAGCCCGAGACCTGATAGCCCAGGTTGGCGAGCACCTCGGCGATGCCCGACATGCCGATGCCGCCGATGCCCACGAAATGGATGTGCTGGATCTTGCCGAACACCAGAGGACTCCCATGTTTGAAACCGTCAGGATACCGCCAAGGCGACCTGACGCAGGGTGGTGGCATGGCTCTGGCATGATGAAGGTTCCATCCATCCCAAAGGAGGTGCGCGATGAGGCGTCCTGGTTCGCAGTTCCGCGCCGGTGCCGTGATAGCGGGTTTGGCCCTGGCCGCAACCCTGTGTGGTGCTTCGCCACAGGGGGAGCAGGACCGTCGTGTAATGCCACATCCTCAGGGCCCCGTGGGGGGGCGCGTGGTCTCCGAAGGCCCCCGCCAGTCGAATCCGGCACCCGTGGCCACCGGGGATGCCGGCGCCCGTCGCCACCCGGGCCCCCGCATGGTCGAGATGGAGCCCCGCCCGGGTCCCGCCCCCCGGGTGGCCCGCGTGGATGTCTACCCCGGCACCCAGGTGGTGGTGCCTCCCGCCTGGAACCGCTGCACCTCGTTGCCCGACATGAGCTACTGGCGCACACGGGACCTCATGGCTGAGATCAAGTGGCTCTCCCGGAAGGGGTTCATCCCGGTGACTCCGCTGGGGGACGGCGTGGACGCCCTGACCGACTATGTCCAGCTGCCGGCCGGGTGGCGGGCCTACGGCATTTCCGTGCCGGTGGGCGGCACCATCCAGGTCGAAGTCAAACATCCCAGCCTGGCCTGGTTCCGGCTCATGCTCGTGAACAGCGCCGGGACCCCTGGCCCTGGCATGCTGCAGGCCGCCATCGCGCACCAGCCGGTCCTTGTGACCTACAAGAACCCGAACAAGGTCGCGACGGCCGTCTATGTGATCGTGGACGATCCCGCCTGGTGGTCCGATGCGAAGAACCCCTACACCCTGGCCGTCCGTCGGGATTGGGATCCCGCCAAGACGGACCTGAGCAAGGTGAAGATCGTGGCCGGCCTCTGGGGTGCCAGCCCCAGCGTCAGCGCCGAGTTCCGCGGGCCCAGCCTGACCGGACCGGCGGTCTACCCCCGCTGATGTTCTCCGGGGGTCCGCGCTGCGCGCGTACCCCCGGGACCCCCGCACCAAGGCCCGGCTGAGCCGGGCCTTGGCTTGTTCCTATCTCCCCTGGAGGCTCAAGCCCAAGGACAGGCCCCCGTCACCTGCATGCGGAAGGCCCGGGGCTCCACGGTGAGCTCGGCGCGGTCGCGCTCGGGGGCGGGCTCACCGTCGAGGTGCCAGGGCAGGGGGCGATCCAGGCAGAGCTTGGCGCGACGCAGCCGCCCCTCGTGCCGGAGGGGCGTATGTCCACCCTCGCGGAACAGCACGGGCACCTCCGCCATGAGGTCGAACCAGGAGGGGCGCGCCAGGGTCGCCCACTGCAGGGCGCCGTCGGTGGGATCGGCCCCGGGTGCGATCCAGAGGCCGCTGCCGTAGGTGGGGAGGTTGGCGAAGCAGAGGCTCCAGGCGGCCTCCGGCAGGCCGGACTGCGGGGCGCGGAACGCCGCCCGCAGCTTTTCCCGCCGATTGGCGGGGCGGGGATCCGGGGCCAGTTCGGCCTCCCAGCTCAAGGCCCCGGCCTGCCAGGTGCGCCACAGTTGCCAGCAGGCCTTGGCATAGGTGCCGAAGCCCCGGTCGGGCAGGGCGTCGAAGCGATGGGCCACGGCGGCCTCGAAGCCGGTGCCGCAGACATTCAGGAAGGGCTCGCCATCCAGGCGCGGCAGGTCCAGCCGTAGTTCCCGGCCCTCCAGCAGGCGGCGCAGGGCGCCCGCGGGCTCCAGGGGGGTGCGGAGCCCCCGCACCAGGCCGTTGCCGCTGCCGCCGGGGAGGGCGCCCAGGGGGACCGGGCAGCCCCGTTGCACCAGGGCCTTCGCGGCGTGGTGAATCGTGCCGTCTCCGCCCCACACCAGCAGGGGGCCATCCGCGTGCAGGGCCTGATCGATGGCTGGCCCGAAGTCCCAGGGCGGACCGAACGAGAGGGGTTCCACCCGATCCCGAAGATCCTTCGGCAGGGGACGCAGCAGCGCGTCCGGATCCTTGGGTGCGGCACCAGAGGCGGGGTTGAACAGGAGGGGGAGTTTCATGCCTGGAACCGCGTCGGCGGCGCCTCCAGGCGGAGGTCCGCTCCGGTGACGGGATGCTGCAGCCCCAGCCGCCAGGCATGAAGCCAGAGGCGATCCGAGGCCCCACCTCCGTAGAGGCTGTCACCGAGGATGGGGCGGCCCAGGTGCGCGAGGTGGACGCGGATCTGATGGGTGCGGCCCGTGTGGATGCGCGCCACGATCCAGTGCCCGGGCAGGAGCCCGGCGGTTTCCTCCGAGGTGGCGGGGCGGAAATCCGTGCGGGCGGATTTGGGGTCGATGAGGTCGCCTTCGCAGCCGAAGCGGCCGGGGTCGGCCCCCCGCAGGCGACCGATGGGGGCCTCCACGGTGCAGGCCTCCAGGGGTGCGGAGATCCGGGCGAGGTAGAGCTTTTCCAGGTCCCGGCCCGCGAAGGCGGCGGCCAGACCCTTGTTGGCCTTCGGATCCTTGGCAAGCACCAGCAGGCCCGAGGTGCCCTGGTCGAGGCGGTGGTGCAGGAACAGGTTCAGGTCCGGCCGCTGGGTCTTCAGCAGGGCCAGCAGGTCGTGGCGGTCCGTGGCCCAGGTGCCCTGGGTGGCGATGCCCGCGGGCTTGTCCACGGCCAGGATCCAGGCGTCCTCGAACACCACGGGGATGGCGGTGGTGGGGACCGGGGGCAGGTCGGGATCGAAGGCCACGCGGACTTCCGTTCCGGGCTTGATGAGCTTGCCCGCCACTTTCACACGCTTGCGGTCCACCTGCACTCCGCCCAGCTTCAGGGCCTCCCGCGCCGCCCGCCGGGACAGCTCCGTGCGCTTCGCGATGAGCTGATCCAGGCGCAGTTCGGCGTCTTCGGGGTCGGCGGTGAAGGTCCATTTGCGCAGCGTCATGGTTCCAGACTAACTGGTGCGCCAAATTGCCTCAAAAAGCGAGGCAATTTGGCGATGGGTTTGGCATGCTGGGGGCGGAGGCTCCCATGATCCGAAGGCTTTGTGTTGGGCTGGTGATGGCCGTGGCGGTCCAGGCCGCCGCATCCGATCTGCCCGTGTCGGGCTGGACGCTGAAGCCGGGCACCACGGCGACGGTGGCGGACCTGCGCCTCGTGGCGGCCGCGGCGGGATCGGAGGCCACGCTGGCCTCGGCCCCCGTGGCACTGAAGGTCGGCGAGCTGTACCGCCTGAGCGCCACCATCCGCACCGAGGGCGTGAAGGCGGATGCCCTGGCGCGCTATCCCACCGCCCTGGGCGCCTGTCTCTCCATGGAGAGCTTCCCCTTCACCAACGCCTCACAGAGCGTGGCCGGCAGCTCGGAGCGGAAGGTCTCACTGCTGTTCCTGGCCACCAGCTCCACCGACCGCGTGCAGCTGCACCTGGGCCGCAACGGCAAGGCCACGGGCGCTGCGGCCTTCAGCGGCATCAAGCTCGAAAAGGTGGAGGACATCACCGCCTTCATCCCCCTGCAGACCGTTCGCTGGGCGGGCAAGGGCTTCCGCTACGAGATGGGCGGCTGGACCTTCCTGCACATCGAAGGGGCGCCCTATGCCCGGGGCCGCCAGCACGGTGAGCTCATGGCCGACGAGATCGTGCGCTACATGACCAAGCTCGGTGTGCTGAAGAACGCGGCGGATCCCGTGCGCGGCTGGGCCGACCAGCGCCAGACGGCGGACGCCCTCTTCTTCCGCAAATACGATGTGGAATTCCTGGAGGAGATGAAGGGCATCGCCGACGGCGCCGTGAAGGCCGGGGCAAAGTTCAGGGGCCGGGACCTCGACCTGCTCGACATCGTGACGCTCAACAGCGCCGTGGACATGAGCTCGCTGCAGGACGGCCTCACCCACGCCCCGAACCCCCTCACGGGCCGCACCTTCATGACCGGCGACGACGAAGTGGACAAGGGCGGGAAGGGCGACCACTGCTCCTCCTTCGTGGCCACCAAGGGCGCCACCAAGAGCGGCCGCTTCCTCTTCACGCAGATGTTCATGTGGAACGGTTACACGGGCACCGAGTGGAATGTGATGCTGGATGTGGTGCCCGAGAAGGGCCACCGCATGGTGATGCAGACCTTCGCGGGTGGCATCCACAGCGGCACCGACTGGTACCTCAACGCCACGGGCCTGGTGATGGGTGAGACCACGGTGGGGCAGACGCCCTTCAACCCGGATGGGACACCGCAGAGCAACCGCATCCGCAAGGCGGCCCAGTACGCCTCCAGCATCGACGAGGCCGCGGCCATCCTCTTCAAGCAGAACAACGGCCTCTACACCAACGACTGGACCATGGCCGACGCCAAGACCGACGAGGGTGCCTGCTTCCTGCTGGGCACCGAAAAGACCAGGATGTGGCGCACGGGCACGAAGGGCAAGGCGGCGGACACCCCGGGCAACCACCGGGACTTCATCTGGGCCAACAACAACAACCGCGATCTGGAGGTTCGCAGCGAGTACGGCGCGAACCCCGAGAACGCCCCGGCGGACCTGGCCTTCAACACCTGGAACCGCGACATCGCCTTCCAGGAAGTCTTCAAGACCTACGGCCGCACCGGCTTCGACATCGACATCGCCACGCGCGTCATGGCCACCAGCCCCATCAACCGCCCCCACGCCTGCGACGCCAAGCTCACCACCGCCGAGATGGCCGAGAAACTCGTCTTCATCGCCCACCAGGGCAAGACCACCCAGCGCGAGAAGCTCGTGGGCGGGCGCTGGATCGCCGACCTGCCGGGCGCCACGCCCCACCTGACCCATGGGTACACGGCGTTCAGCCCCATCTGGGTGACCGCGAAGCTCCAGGCCGCCCGGGCGGCCTGGAACCCGGAAAAGGCGGTGAAGGCTGCGCCCGTGCCGGAAGTCGGTGGCGTGAAGGAGGCATTCAGCTTCGACGCGAAGGGACTCTGGACCGGAACGGTCAAGCCGGCCTCGGATGCGGAGAACTGGTTCATCAGTGCCTCGGCGGCCTACTGGCAGCAGATGAAGAACCTTCCCGCCGCGCCGGCCAAGGCCTTCGAGACCCAGGGCGCCGCCCTGGCGGATCTGAACACCCGCCACCTCTGGCTGCAGGCCAAGGAGGGCGCCAAGGCGCCCCTGGCCACCACCACGGACTACGACCGTTACGGGGCCTACCAGATCCCCCGCATCCGCGGCGTGTTCGCCCTGCACCAGCTGCGGCTGCACCTGGGCAACGCCACCTTCGCCAAGGCCATGCAGGCGGTCCACACCCGCTTCAACGGGAAGTCCGCCCGCACCGCGGACCTCCTGAAGGCGCTCTCTGAGGCCGCCGGAAAGAATGTGGCGCCGATCCTGAGCCCCTGGCTCGAGCGCGCCGACCTGCCGGCCCCCAAGGTCCAGGCCCGGGTCGAAAAGGCCGGCGAAGCCTACGAAGTGAAGGTGGATCTCGAGCAGACGGGCTCTGCCTATCCCTTCGTGGCTTTCGTGAGCCTGGAGACGGAGAAGGGCTCGCGATTGGAGCGCGTCGAAGGCAAGGCCGGCAAGGCCAGCTTCACCTTCCACAGCGAGGCCAGGCCCACGCGGCTGGTCTTCAATGCGGGGAACGACATCCCCCTGGCCCGCGCCAACTTCTGGGTGCCGGGCAATGTGCTGGACGACTGGAGCGCCACGCGCCTGGTCTACGGGACCGGCCGAGAGGTGGAGGCCCAGCGCACCCTCGCCTTGACCTACCGGGATGCCCTGGCCGACAACATGACCGAGGTGCTGCTGCCCACCCAGGCCGACGCGGAGACCGGCGAATCCGATCTGGCCGCCAGCGACTTGATCATCTTCGGAGGTCCCGCCGACAACGGGCTCACGGCCCGCCTCCAGGCCGCGGGCAAGCTGCCCTTCGAGGCCGGGGCCGGCTGGTTCAAGTGGCAGGGCCGCACCTACGGACGGCCCGACGACGGTCTCTTCGCCGCCTTCCCCAACCCCTGGAACCCGAAGCGCATGATGGTGTTCATCCTTGCCAACAGCCGCGTCCAGCAGTGGGCCATGACCAAGGCCATTCCCCGCAGCCTGCCGGGCTGGGCGGTCTACCGGGGCGGCGAGGCGCAGGCCAAGGGGCACGCTGCGGCGGAGGGGACGGCGATCTCTTTCCAGCCCTGAAGGTCCACAGAGGAAAGCCCGCGGCGGCTCCTGGCGGCCCCGTGGGTTTCCCCTGGGCGTACACTTCCAGGAAGTGAACCTTCCCGGAGGGCCCATGGGATCCATGGAGCTGCTCAAGATCGCCGTCCACGCCATCCTGCGGAACAAGATCCGGGCTCTGCTGACGATGCTCGGCATCATCGTGGGCGTGGGGGCGGTCATCGCCATGATCGGCATCGGTGAGGGCTCCAAGCGCGCCTCCCTCGCGATCATCCGGAACATGGGCTCCAACATGCTCACGATCTTTCCGGGGGCTCCGGGGACCCACACGCACCATGGGCCGCAAGCCATGGGCTCGGCGGAGATCCTGCGGCCGGATGACGCGGAGCTCATCCAGCAGGAACTGGCCCTCTCCACGGTGCATGCGGCCACGCCCCAGGTGCAGACCACGCGGCCGGTCGTCTTCCAGAACACCAACTACCTGACGCAGCTCCAGGGCACGGGGACGGAATTCCTGGAGATCCGGGGCTGGGCGCTCCAGGCCGGGCGCTTCTTCACCGAGCCCGAGGTGAGGGGGATGGCCAAGGTCTGCGTGATCGGCCAGACCGTGAAAGACAACCTGTTCGCGCTTGGCGAGGAACCCCTGGGGCAGATCATCCGGGTGAACCACCTCCCATTCCAGGTCATCGGCGTCCTCGAAAAGAAGGGGGCAGGCATGTGGGGAGACCAGGACGACCTGATCGTGAGCCCCTACACCACGGTCATGCGAATGGTCATGGGCCGGACGACCATCCAGCGCATCATGGTCAGCGCCCACGAAGGGGAGGCTGAACTCGCCGAAGCGGAGATCACCGCCCTCCTCCGGCAGCACCTGAAAGTCCCGCCCAAGGATGTGAACCCCTTCCAGATCCGGAAGCAGGACGACATCGTGCAGATGCAGAACCAGCAGGCCAGCCTCCTGACGGCGCTCCTGGCGGTGGCCGCCAGCATCTCCCTGGTGGTCGGCGGAATCGGGATCGCCAACATCATGCTGGTGAGCGTCACGGAGCGCACCCGGGAAATCGGCATGCGCCGGGCGGTCGGGGCCACTCAACACCAGGTCCTCTGGCAATTCCTCACGGAGGCGGTCGCCCTGTCTCTCATGGGCGGCATCGCCGGAGTCGCTATCGGCCTGGTGGCCATCACCGCCCTGCAGCGCTTCCAGCTTCCGGCCGTGGCCGAGCCCTGGGCTGTGATGCTGGGCCTTTTCTTCAGCGGGATGGTCGGGGTGGTGGCGGGATTCCTGCCCGCGCTCAAGGCGGCGCGGCTGGATGTGATCGACGCGCTCCGGTACGAGTAGGGATCCTGATGTTCCCGTTCACAGCTCGGGGTCTTCAGATCGAGTAGCCGTGGCTGTCCACTTCCAGAGCCTGCTGCCGGGCGGCCAGGTCGGCGAGGGTGGTGGCGCGCAGGACGGCGCGGGCGGCCTCCGTGCTGCGCGTCCAGAGCTCGCGGACGGCCCGGGCCCCAGGGGTGGCATCGGTGGGCAGGCTGGCGGCGGTCCAGCGTCCTTCCAGGGCCTCCAGGACCTCGAGGGCCGTGATGTGGCTGGGGTGACGCGCCAACTCGCAGCCCCCGCTGGGGCCCCGCTGGACCTTCACGAGTCCTGCGGCTTTGAGGTTGCCCAGGAGCACCCGGAGGAACTTGGGGGGCAGGGCCTGGCGCTCGGCGATGGCCGCCACCAGCGCCGGTCCCCGTCCGGCCTGCAGCGCCAGATCCACCATGAACAGCAGCCCGTAGCGCCCTTTGGCCGAACCCTTCATCGCCATCCTCCAGGTCTTAATATACAACTAAAATAATTAACAAACTTGACAATTTCTTTTCCATTCCCATACTCCAGAGTCCGGGCCCCGCCCGAACCCTGGAGGGAACCATGAGCCGCGCCACCGATCGCCCCACCGACCGCCCCAACCGCGTCGAACATGCCTACGATCTGGTGGGCTACACGCCCGTCGTCCGCCTGAACCGCCTCGTGCCGAAGGGCTCGGCCAAGGTCTATGTGAAGCTCGAGAGCGCCAATCCCGGCGGCAGTGTGAAGGATCGCATCGCCTTGAGCATGATCCAGGATGCAGAGGCCCGCGGCGCGCTGAAGCCCGGCATGGCCCTCCTGGAGGCCACCAGCGGCAACACGGGCATCGGCCTGGCGTTCGTGGCTGCGGCCAAGGGCTACAAGATCACGCTGGTGATGCCCGACACCATGACGCAGGAGCGCCGGGCCCTGCTGAAGGCCTACGGGGCCGAGCTGGTGCTGACGCCGGGCTCCGGCGGCATGAAGGCCGCCGTGGACAAGGCCCAGGAGCTGGCGGATGGAGATCCCTCCTACTTCCTCGTGCGCCAGTTCGAGAACCCTGCCAACCCGGCGGTCCACCGGCGGACCACGGCCCTGGAGATCCTGGAGCAGGTGCCGGAGCTGGATGCCTTCGTGGCCGGCGTGGGCACGGGCGGCACCGTGACCGGCGTGGGCGAGGTGCTCGCTGAGAGGAAGCCGGGCACCCTGGTGGTGGCGGTGGAGCCGGAGACCTCGCCGCTGCTGAGCACGGGCAAGGCGGGCCCGCACAAGCTCCAGGGCCTGGGGCCGAACTTCGTGCCGGGCATCCTGAACCGCCAGGCCTTCCAGCGCATCCGTCCCGTGGGCTACGACGACGCCATCGCCACCGCCCGCCGACTGGCCCGGGAAGAGGGCCTGCTCACGGGCATCAGCACCGGCGCCATCGTCTTCGCGGCCCTGGAAGTGGCGAAGGAACTGGGCGAGGGCAAGACCGTGGTGGCCGTGCTCTGCGACACCGGCGAGCGCTACCTGACGCACCCCCTGTTCGCCGAGATCGACGGCCCCGCGCTCTAGGCATGAGGTCGGATGGGCGCGTGCCTTCAGCGGCGACCCGGCCCGGGCCGAGCTGCCCCATCGTCCCGGATCTTGGGGATGAAACGGCGGGCCGGATCGCCGCAGGCCTGTCGCTGGGCCTCTTGGCCCTGGCGGCCGCGGGCAGCTGGGTCTGGATGATCCTGGCCCTGGCGGTGGATTTCGCGCTCCGCGCCACGGGGCGTTTCGCCTGGAGCCCCGTGGCGCGCCTGGCGGGATTCCTCCGCCGGCGGGCGCATCTCCCCGCGCGGATGATCAACGCCGGTCCCAAGCGCTTCGCGGCGGCTCTGGGCTTTCTGTTTTCGCTGGGAACCGGGTTGGCTTGGCTGGTGGGACTGCGGTCCCTGGGTCATGCCCTGGCGGCCATACTCGGCCTCTGCGCGGCTCTCGAGGCGTTCCTCGGCGTCTGCCTGGCCTGCCAGATCCATCCCTGGCTCCCTTGGCGCCACGAGAGCGGGGGCGCCTGAGTCCGCAAGCCACAATGCCGCCTCGATGAATCGGCCGTCTGAAGGAGGCGGATCCCCCGCGCCTATCCTGGAGGATCCCCGAGGTGCCCATGAGGACCGTTATGCTGTCCCTCGTCACGCTGCTGCTTCCGGCCCAGACCACTGCCCAGACCACTGCCCAGGTCGCGGCCCCCGAGGCCGCCACTCCCTTCGAGCGGGCGGTGGTGCAGGAGATGAGCGAGGCTCGGATGCGGCCGAGGGCCTACGCGAAGCATCTGCGCGAACTGCGCTCCGGCTTTGAGGGCACGCTCTGGAGGCGGCCCGGCCGCGTGCCCCTGCGCACCGAAGAGGGCGTGGCGGCCCTGGACGAGGCCATCGCGTTTCTCGAGTCGGCCCGGCTCCTGGGGCCGCTGCGCTTCAATGAGGGGTTGGCCCGGGCGGCCCGGGCCCATGCCCGGGACCTCGGGCCCCGCGGCAGCCTGGACCACACCGGCTCTGACGGCAGCCGTCCGTCGGACCGACTCAACCGGATCGGCACCTGGCATGGGCTCATCGCGGAGAACATCAGCACCGGTGAGGATGAGGCGCGACAGGTGGTGATCCAGCTGCTGATCGACGATGGTGTGCCGGGCCGCGGCCACCGGAAGGGCCTCTTCAATCCGGACCTGCACCAGGCCGGCGCGGGTTCCGCGCCCCACCGCGACTACCGGGTGGTGACGGTCATCGACTATGCGGACGGCTTCGTCCTAAAGTGATCGATTTTCTGCTAGCCTGAATCATCCCTTGGGTGAGACATGGCTTTCCTTGCGCGGCTCGGCGCGCCGGTGCGCGGCTTCCTGGAGTTCCTGGGCGACCAGGCTCACCTGGTGCTGCGGACGCTGCGGGATGCCCTGGTCCTGCGGTTCGGCCAGCTGGCGGTGGTGGGGGCGCAGACGAAGCTGCAGATCCGGTTCACGGGGCTCGACGCGGGGGTGCTCGTGGCCGGGACGGCCCTGCTGCTGGGCGCGGTGACCTTGATCCAGGCCTTCAGCCAGCTGTCCGGGCTGGGGGCCGAAAACTACATCGGCGCGCTGATGGTGCTGATCATCCTCCGGGAGCTGGGTCCGCTGCTGACGGCGGTCCTGGTCATCGGCCGCAGTTCCACCGCCATCGCCGCCGAGCTGGGCACCATGCAGCTGAATGGCGAGGTGGACGCCCTGGCCGCCCACGGCGTGAACCCCTACCAGTACCTTCTGCTGCCCCGCTGGCTGGGCGTGCTCGTGTCGGTTTTCGCTCTGGTGGTGTTCTTCGACGCGGCGGCCCTTGCCGGAGGCTTTCTCGTGGCCAGGCTGAAGTACGGCGTCACCTTCGGATTCTTCATGGATTCGGTCCGACAGACGCTGTCCAACCGGGACTTCGCCGCGACCCTGCTGAAGATCGTGTTCTTCTCGGGGGCCATCACCTTCCACGCCTGCCACTTCGGACTGCGGATCCGACGCAGCCAGACCGAGATCCCCCAGGCGGTCACCAAGACCGTGGTGTCGGCCCTGGTGGCGGTGTTCCTGATCGACGGCCTCGTGGCCGCGCTCTTCTACTTCTGATGCTCGATCTCCGCGGTCTCGCCTGCGATTCGCCGGAGGGGCGGCCCCTGATCGAGGGGCTGGACCTCTCGCTGCCGCGAGGTGCGAACCTCCTGGTGACGGGCGGCAGCGGGTCGGGCAAGAGCCGGCTGCTGAAGGTGATCGCGGGTGTGGAACGGCCCCGGGCCGGGCAGGTGCGGATCGGGGGCGTTCCCGTCTGGCCCGGCGACGGCGCCCTGGCCCTGGCGGGGCGCGTCCGGATGGGCTTCGCCTTCGCCGCCGGGGGGCTGCTTTCGAACCTGAGCCTGGCGGACAATGTGGCCCTGCCGCTGCGGTTCCGCGGCCTCCCGCACCAGGAGGTCCAAATCCGGGTCGGGGGTGCGCTGGAGCGCCTGGGCCTGAGTTCAGTGGCCGGGCTCCGGCCCCATGCAGTGAGTGGCGCCGCCCGCAAACATGCGAACCTGGCCCGCCTCCTCGCCCTGGATCCCGAGCTGGCGCTGCTGGACGAGCCCCTGGAGGGCCTGGATGCGGCGGACCGCTCGCTGGTCCTGGACCTGGTGGGCACCTGGGCGGACGACCGGGAGCGCACGCTGGTCATCGCCGCCGAGGACGCCGCCACCTTCCCGGGCCTCGAGGCCCGCCGGCTGGCCCTCGGTTCCCCCTCATCGCCGCCGGAGGCGCCATGAACTTCGAAAAGCAGGACGCCCGCCTCGGGCTCTTTGTCCTCCTGGCCTTGGCCTTCTTCGTGGGGCTGCTCGCCTACAAGAATGCCGGGGCCGTGACGGAGAAGACGCACCGGCTCGTGGTGCGCCTCGATGAGATGGGGGGGCTCGTGCCCGGCACCGATGTCCAGCTGAAGGGCTACCGCGTGGGAGCCGTCGATCGGGTGGACATGGTGCAGGAGGGCGTGGATTACCACTTTCTCGCCACCATCTCCGTACGCGAGGACATCCGCCTCTGGCGCGGCACCCGGGCCGTGGTGGCGCCCAAGGGCGTGGGCAGCGTGATGCTCGACCTGCAGCTGCCGGAGGTGGCGGAGCGGACCGTGGCCCTGGCCGCGGGCGACCAGATCCCGGGCGTGGCCGGGGTCTCCCTCGGCGGCGTGCTCGAGCGTGCCGACCGGCTGCTGGCCAACCTGAATGCCTCTCTGGACGCCGTGAGGGACCGCGTCCAGAAGAAGGGGCTGGGGGATCTGCTGGAGCACCCCTCCGTGGCCCAGGCCCTGCGATCCCTGGATGCCACCCTGCGCGAATTCCAGGCTCTGGCCCGCGAGGGCCGAGGCCTGACGGCCCATGCGGACCGCAGCATGGCCGGCGCCGACCGGGCCCTCGCGGACCTGGAGAAGAGCCTGGCCGTGACGCGGTCCCTGCTGGAGGCGCGGGGGCCCGAGCTGGATCGGATCCTGGTGAACCTGGCCTCGGTGCTGCAGCAGTCCGATGGCTTGCTGACGCGCTTCCGCACCGAGGACCAGCCGGAGGTCGAGGCCAGTCTCAAGAGCCTGAGGCGGTCGTTGGCCTCCGTGGAGGAGCTTCTCCAGCTGCTCAAGCAGAAGCCCAGCCGCGCCGTCTGGGGCACGCCGTCCGAGGCGGAACGGGAGCGGGCGAGGAAGGCCCTCGATGCCGCCCAGGCCATTCCCGCCTTGAAATGACAGAGCCTTCCAGGGGGGAGCCTGGCGGGGGTGGTTCGAATTTTGCGACCTTGTTTCAGACTCAACGCAGCCCATGCTGGGGACCTGTTTCCAGGGGGCGCCGTGCCATGCGGCGGCCTTGGGTGTCCCATACGCGCCGCTCCGCCAGGAGGCTGGACCTGCCGGCGGCCAACGGCGCCCGATCCCAGAAGGAGGATTCATGGGCAGCATCGCAACCATCCACAACGGGGTGAATGTGGAGGACCTCAACGCCACGGTCGCCCAGGTGAAGGCCAACCCCGCCCTCGCCAAGTTCACCTTCCGTTCCAAGGCCAAGTGGATCAACCGGGCCCACTCCCAGAGCACCTTCGATTCCCTCTACGGAGCAGGGCAGGAGCACAAGCGGGCCATGCCGATGTTCCTCGAGGGCGACGAACCCGCCGCCCTGCTGGGCACGGATCTCGCCCCCAACGCCGGCGAGGCGGCGCTGCACGCCCTGAGCTCCTGCCTCAGTGTGACCTACGCCTACACGGCCGCGGCCATGGGACTGGACATCACCAGCCTCAGCTTCGACATGGAGACGGATACCGATCTCCGAGGTTTCCTCGAACTGGACAAGGCCATCCGACCCGGGCTCTCCCAGATCCGGGTGAAGGTGAACCTCGCCTGCAGCGGCACGCCGCAGCAGATCAAGGAACTCCACGAGCAGGTGATGCGGACCTCACCGCTGTACGACACCTTCAAGAACCCCGTGGACATCCGCATGAGCCACTGAGTCCTATTCCCCCGTTTCACCCTGGCCCGCCAGGCCCTGCAGCATCTGCCGGAGTTCGGCGAGGGTGAAGGGCTTCTGGAGGGCCAGGACGGAGGGGAAGCCCGCAAGCAGCAGCTTCAGTTCGTTGTCCAGGAATCCTGTGGTCACGAGGACCCGGAGGCCCGGACGGAGTTGGAGGATGCGGGGGAGGGTTTCGGCCCCGCTGAGACCCGGCATGTTGTGGTCGAGGATCACGAGGTCTGCCGGCAGGCCCGCATCCAGGCGACGGATGGCCTCCAGGCCGCTGGAGGCCGTCTCCACCAGGTGGCCGAGTTGCTCAAGCATGACCGGCAGAATGCTCCGGATCAGGGCATCGTCATCCACCACGAGGATGTGGAGGCTGGTTGCCTGGGGAGCGGAGGTGGCCGGTTTAGCCTCGGTGGCCTCGGTGCCCTTTTCCGCGGCGGGGAAGCTGAGGCTGATGCGGGTTCCCTTGCCCACCTCGCTCTGAATGTCCAGGGTGCCCCCGTGGGCCTTCATGGTGCCGTAGACCATGGCCAGGCCCAGCCCCGTGCCCCGACCCGTGGGCTTGGTGGTGAAGAAGGGCTCGGTGACGCGGGGCAGGACCTCCGCGGGAATGCCCTGGCCCGTGTCGGCCACCACCAGAACCACCTGGGCGCCCTGCCGCCGGGTGCGGACCTGGAGGGTCCCGCCGCGGGGCATGGCGTCGAAGGCGTTCACGCAGAGGTTCATGAAGGCGCTGCCCAGGGTGCTCGGCTCGCCCATGATGGGCGGGAGGTCGTCTTCGAGCTGGACATCGAAGATGAACCGCTGCCGGCTTGTGCGGACGAGCAGATCGAGCTCCTCGCGGACCATGGCGTTGAGATCCATGATCCGGGCCTCCTGCAGCCCTTTCCGGGCGAAGTCGGTGAGGCCCTTCACCAGGTCCCGGCCCCGGCCGGCGGCCTTCTCGATGGTCTGAAGCGAGCGCGCCAGGGACTCGTCGCCCTGGGCCTTGGCCTGCAGCAGAGAGGACATCCCCAGGATGGCGGTCAGCACATTGTTCATGTCGTGGGCAATGCCTCCGGCCAGGCTGCCCAGGCTGTCCAGCTTCTGGGCGTGCTGGATCTCGGTTTCCAGCTTCAGCCGTTCATCCTCAGCACGCCGCCGCTCGGTGAGATCCTGGACGAAGACCAGCATGGCCAGGCCACCGGGAAGGTCCAGCGAGACCGACTGGGCCTCCACCCAGACTTCGCGGCCCTTGAGGGTGATGAGGGTCATGGCCATGGGCTGGGCGGGCAGGTTCGATTCGTACAGGGCGCGGGCCCGTTCCCTCACCACGGCCTGGAAGTCTGGATGGACGAAAGGAATGACCTCGCGATCCAGAATGGCGCTAGGATCTCCGGCCTCCAGGAGCCGTGCCAGCGCCAGGTTCGCGTGGAGGATGCGCCCTTCTCGGTGGATGAACATGGGGGCGGGCGAGGATTCGAAGAGCTGCCGGAAGCGGGCCTCGCTCTCGCGGATCTGCCGGCTGGTTTGGACCTCCTGGGTGATGTCTCGGAGGAAGGCGACGATCTCGCCCTTGGAACTCAAGAGGGAGGTGGTGACCTCCAGGTCGAGGAGGCGGCCGTCCTTGGCGCGATGCTGGGTCCGGAAGCGGTGCTCCACATCCAGGCCCTGCTGGATGTCCGCGAAGTGGTGGGCGGTCTCCTCAGGGGTTTCCTGAACCTCGACCAGGGAAATGGGCTGCCCCAGGAGCTCCTCCCGATCGTACCCGGACAGGCGGCAGTAGGTCTCGTTCACCCACTGGAGGTGCCCCTCCCGATCCAGGAACCACAGGCTGTCCGGCGTGGTGGCCCGGATCGCCTCGAAGCGCTGAGACCGCTCTTTCAGCTCTTCGACCATCCGCTGCTGCACCTGCGCCGACCGCACGATCCGCCGCACCCAAACGAAGATGGCGCCTGCACCCATGAGCCAGAACGAGGCCACGGCCAGCAGGGAGATGGCCTTGTGGGACAGGCCGAGGGCCGAGGGGCCCGACCCGACCGGCACGGTGACGCTGATGCCGCCCCGGACATCACCGACCTTGTAGCCCTGTTGGGCGTGGCAGGCCAGGCAACCCTGATCGACGAGGAAGGCGCCCATGTAGCGCAGCACCGGGCGGCCTTTCTCCTGCAACACCTCGGAGTAATCCCGGGCTCCGCGTTCGAAGGATTCGAGGGCCCTCCGCTCCCAGGCATCCGGCGCATTTTCGGGCCGGATGGGGTGGAGGCTGGTGAGGTGGCCCTGCAGCCCGTAGGCATCAGCTCCGAGTTCGTGCACCATCCGTGTCATGTAGGCGGGGTTCACCAGGGTGAGCGTCTTCCCCTGGGTGGTGGTGACATCCCGGTCCGGCCGGTGGGACAGATGCGGATTGGGGGGCGTCTTCTCGTTGAGCGGCACATAGACCCCGCCCCGCTCCGAGGCCCAGCGGCGGTAGGCCAGATCCTTGTGGTAGCTGTCCACGGCCCGGTTGAGGGCGATCTCCCGCTCCTCCCGGGTGGAGAAATACAGGACCAGCCCCAGGATGCAGCCCACGATCACCGACCAGATGCCGAGCAGGAACAGGAAGGTCCTGGGCATGCTGGGCCGGATCAGGGCAGTGGGTATTTTGAACATGGTGGGGCCGGGGAAAATCAGGGTCGGGGTGGCCGCTGAAGGTCGGGGGAGGTCGGTCAGGGCTGGCGTTCGCACCACTCTGCGATGACGCGGGGTATCAAGGGAAGGGGACATTGCTCCATCACGGCGCCGCGGGCCCAGGCGACCCGGGGCATGCCGTAGACCACGCAGGTGGCTTCGTCCTGGCCGAGGGTGCGGGCGCCCCGCTGGCGCATGCGGAGGAGGCCCCTGGCGCCATCCTCGCCCATGCCCGTGAGGATGATGCCCAAGGCGTGGGGGCCGCAGGCTTCGGCCACGGATTCGAAGAGCACATCCACCGAGGGCAGGTGGCGGGAGACCCGTTCGCCCTCCTTCAGCTGGACGGCCAGGCCCGCGCCGCGGCGGACCGCGGTGAAGTGCTGGTCGCTGGGGGCGAGGTAGACCGTTCCCCCCTGAAGGGGCTCCCCGTCTTCGGCGACCTTCACGGTGGCGGCGCTGGTCCGGTCCAGACGGTCCGCAAAGGCCGGGGTGAAGCCCGGGAGCATGTGCTGAACCACGGCAATGGGTGGAAGGTTCCCTGGGATGGCTTCGAAGATCCGGCGGAGGGCCTCGGTGCCGCCCGTGCTGGAGCCGATGGCGATGAGGCTGCGGCCGGCCCGGGCCCGGGCGGCCAGGGGAGCTATGGAAGCCATGGAGGACGGGGAGGCCAGGGAGGGTGGGACGGGGGCACTGGCGGTGCGGTGGATCCGGGCGAAGGAGGCCGCGTGCACGGTCTCGGCGATTTCAGTCCCCATGGCTTCCAGGCCCACGGCCTGATCCAGGGCGGGCTTGCCGATCACATCCACGGCGCCGAGGTCCAGCGCATCGAGGGCGGTGGCGGTGCCCTTGTCCGTGAGGCTGGAGAGCATCACCACCGGCATTGGATGGGCCCGCATGAGCTTGTCCAGGAAGGTGAGGCCATCCATGCGGGGCATCTCGACATCCAGCGTCAGGACATCTGGCGAGAGCTGCTTGATCTTCTCCCGGGCATCGTAGGGATCCCGGGCCGTGCCCACGACTTCGAGCAGGGGATGGCGGGCGAGGATGGCGCTGAGCACCTGGCGGACCAGGGCGCTGTCATCCACGACGAGCACGCGCCGCTTGGCGTCCGCGGTCATGAGAAGAGCTCCACATCACCCTCGAGGGGCACTTGGCTGACTTCGCGGAAGTAGGAGCGTTCGCGGTCGAGGACGGTGTCGTTGTGGGTGTGCTCGATGCGCTTGACGAGGACCTGGCCCGTATGGGGGAAGAAGTAGACCTTGCGAGGGCAGGCACCCCCCATGTCCTCGTTCCAGAGGGGAATGCCCTCCGCCCGGAGGAAGCCGCGGACGAAGTCGATGTTCTGGGCGCCGACATCGGTGAGCCCCCGCATGACCTTGCCGCCGCCGAAGGCCTTGGCCACCAGGCGATCCCGCTGGGCGCCAAGGTGCAGCAGGTTGTTGATGAGGTATTCCATGGCGGCGGCGCCGTAGCGGGCCGCGTAGAACACATCGGGGTCGCGCTCCCCCTGCTTGGCGGGGAGCATGAAGTGGTTCATGCCGCCCACCATGGCGATGGGGTCCAGAAGGCACGCGGCCACGCAGCTCCCCAGCACGGTGACGATCACCTCGTCCTCGGCCGTGGCGTAGAACTCGCCGGGGAGGATCTTCATGGCCTGGCGGTTGAAGTGCCGATCCAGGTACTTGGAGGCCCGGCCGAGGACCAGGGGAACGGGAGGCGGGCTCACGGGGCGCCCTCCTTCCGCCGGTAGATGGTCTGGCCCAGGGGTTGGAAGCCCAGGGCCGCATCCAGCAGGGCCTCGGAATGGCCGACGAACAGAAGGCCCCCCGGGACCAGGGCCTGCCGGAACCGGCCCAGGAGCTCCCGCTGGGTGGGCTTGTCGAAGTAGATCATCACATTGCGGCAGAAGATGGCCTGGAAGGGCCCGCCCTCCAGGGGCCAGGCGGCGTCGCGCAGGTTCATCGGGTGGAACGAGACCAGATCCCTGACCTCGGGCCGCACCCGCGCCTGGCCGCGGCGCTCGCCCGTGCCGCGCAGGAAGGCGAAGCGCTTCCACTCATCGGACAGCCCCTCAATGCGGGCCATGGGGTAGATGCCGCGGGCGGCGGTCTCCAACACAGCGGTGTCCAGGTCCGTGGCCACGATCTGGATGCGGGCCGAGGGGCCGAAGGCCTTCAGCAGGGTCATGGCCAAGGTGTAGGGCTCCTCACCGGTGGAGCAGCCGGCGCTCCAGACGCGGAGCTTGCCTGTGGCGGCGTCCGAGGCCGCGAGCAGCTCCACCAGCCGTGTGAAATGGTGCCCTTCCCGGAAGAAGCTGGTGAGGTTCGTCGTGAGGGCGTTGATGAACTCGGCCCACTCGCTGGAGTCGGTCTCGCTGACCTTTTCCAGGTAGGCCTCGTAGTCAGGCAGGCCCAGGACGCGCAACCGCTTGGCCAGGCGGGACTGGACCATCGTGAGCTTGTGGGGGGCCAGGGCGATGCCCGAATGGCCGTGCAAGAGATTCCGCAAGGCCTGGAAGGTTTCCTGGGACAGCGGCACGCGGTCGGGCCCGGCGATCTCCCGGAGCGCCGGGCCCCGGGGCCCGTGGTCCGCGGTGGACCGCGTCATGTCTCGACCGTGGCTGGGACCGTAGCTGGGACCGCGGCGGCGGTGGCCTCCATGCGCAGGAGCCCCGGCACATCGAGGATCAGGGCCACGCGGCCGTCCCCCAGGATGGTGGCGCCCGAGATGCCCTCCACGCGGCGGTAATGGGTCTCCAGGCTCTTGATGACCACCTGTTGCTGGCCCAGAAGCTCATCCACGGCCATGGCGGCCCGCCGACCCTCGGATTCCACCAGCACCAGCAGCGTGCGGCCGGTGGTGCCGTCTGCAGCGCCGCCCTCCATCAGACGCTGGAGGCGCACCACGGGGATGAACTCGCCCCGCAGGCTGATCACCTCGCGGTCGCCCTTCACGGTCTGGATGTCCGAGGCCTGTCGCTGGAAGCTCTCCAGCACCGAGGCCAGGGGGAAGACGAAGGTCTCCTCGCCCACCCGCACCGTGAGCCCGTCCAGGATGGCCAGCGTGAGGGGCAGGACCAGGCGGATGGTGGTGCCCCGGCCGACCTGGCTTTCGACCTCGATTCGGCCCCCCAGGGCCCGCACATTCTGGCGCACCACATCCATCCCCACCCCGCGGCCGGAGAGGTCCGAGACCTGCTCGACGGTGGAGAAGCCCGGCTCGAAGATCAGCAGGTTCAGCTCCTCATCCGGGGGCCGGTTGCCGGCGGGCAGCAAGCCGCGCTCCACGGCCTTCGCGAAGATGCGGTCCCGGTCCAGGCCGCGACCGTCGTCCTTGACCTCGATGTGGATGTGCCCGCCGCGGCTGGCGGCCCTCAGGGCGATGGTGCCCACGGCGGGCTTGCCGGAGGCGAGGCGCGCTTCCTTCTCTTCCATGCCGTGGTCCACGGCGTTGCGCACCAGGTGCGTGAGGGGATCCACCAGCATCTCGATGAAGGTCTTGTCCAGCTCCGTGGCCTGGCCCTCCATGACCAGTTCGACATCCTTCCCCAGCTGCTTGCCCAGTTCGTGGACCATGCGCGGAAAGCGTGAGAACACCATGTCCACGGGGACCATGCGGATGCCCATGACCCGCTCCTGCAGCTCGCGGGTCTGGCGATCCAGCTGGAGGAGGGCTGCACTCATCCGCTCCTCGCCCGCGGGCGTGTGGGCCAGCTGTGAGGCCTGGGCCAGCATGGCCTGGGTGATGACCAGTTCGCCCACCAGGTTCACCAGCCGGTCGATCTTGTCGGTGGCCACCCGGACCGTGGAGGCCTCCGCCTGGTTCCGCTTTTTCTGCTGCTGGTCCAGGGCCTTGCTGACGGCCTCGGGCTTCACCTTGCCCGCCTCCACCAGCAGCTCGCCCAGGTGCTTCTGCTGGGAGAGCGCGTCACGGATGTCCTTGGGGCTGACGCCGGCTTCCACCTGGAGGATCTCGCCCAGGGGGGGCACGGCATGCTCGGGCGGCAGGGGCTGGATGCGCAGGTTCTTGCCTTCCACCACGAACTCGAAGATCTCCTCCACGCTTGCCTGCGGGCAGGCCGACTCGAGGCGGAGGTCCCAGGCCAGGTGGCAGTCCTCGGGTTCCAGCTGGTCGAAGGCCGGAAGCCGCGTGGCGTCCAGCCAGGCGCGCAGGGTGCCGAGCTTGCCCAGATCCCGGAACAGCCGCTCCAGGTTCACGCCACGGCGGAAGGCATCCACCGGGGCCTCGAAGCGGATGGCGAAGCCGGTGCCGCTCCTGGGTGCGGGGGGGGCTCCGGGAGCTGCGGGCGCCGGCGCGCCGGGCAGGGTCGCGCCGGCCTGGAGCTTGGCGACCAGGGTCTCCTGGGCCAGCTGGTCCTTGGCCGGGAGGGCCTCCTCCAGCCGGGCGTGGTGCAGGTGGCTGCGGATGAGGTCCACGCCCTGCAGCAGGAGCTCGCGCAGATCGGCGGTCATGGCCCGGGAGCCCTGGCGCACGGGCTCCAGGGTGTTCTCCAGCTGGTGGGTGAAGGCGGCCACCGCGGGAAACCCGAAGGTGCCCGCGTTGCCCTTGATGGAATGCGCCGCCCGGAACAGCGTATGCAGATCCTCCGTCTCCACGGCCTCCAGATCCAGGGACAGCAGGGTGGCCTCCATGCCATCCGCCAGTTCAGTCGCCTCCTCGAAGAAGGCCGTGCGGAATTGAGCCATCGGATCGGACATGGGGGACCTCAGATGACCTTGTTGACGACATCGAGGAGCTTCTCGGGGCTGAAGGGCTTCACGATCCAGCCGGTGGCTCCCGCCTCTTTGCCCTTCTGCTTCATGTCCGGGCCGGATTCGGTGGTGAGCACCAGGATGGGCGTGAACCTGAACTCCGGCAGGGCGCGCATCCGCTGCACCAGCGTGATGCCGTCCATGCGCGGCATGTTCACATCGGTGATGACCAGGGACAGTTTCTTCCCCTGGGCCACCTCCAGGGCCTCCACGCCATCCCCCGCTTCGAGGACCTCGAACTGGGCCCCCCTCAGGGTGAAGCTGATCATCTGGCGCATGGTGCTGGAGTCATCGACGGTCAGAATGCATCCGGGCATGGCTCGGTTCCTTTTCTAGAACAGGTCTACTTCGCCCGCAGCCAGGTCGCCCCGCTTCACGGCCTTGAATTGAACGCGGGCGTCCTCGACTTCGCCCAGGGTGGCATGCAGCTCGGAGAGGACCATGGCGGGGACCTCCCCGGCCGCCAGCTTGGATTCGGCCACCCGCCAGGCATGGGCCTGTTCCATCAGGTTGCCCAGCTCCTGCAGGCAGGCCGTGAGGGTCTGGTGGACCAGATCCTCGAACTGGAGGCTGCGCACCACATGCCCCACCTGCTGGGCGATGGTGAGGGCATTGGTCTCGAGCTGGGCCACCAGGTCCTTCACGCGGGCGTTGCTGGCCTCGAGGGCATGCACCAGCACCTCGGATTCGCCCTTGGACTGGATCGCCATATTCATGTCCTTGCTGGCGATGGCCTGGACATAGGCGTCCGTGCGCTCCAGGGCCTGGCGGGTGCCACTGATCTGGTCCTGGATGGTGGCGCTCAGGGCCGTGCTCCGGTCCGCCAGCTTGGAGACCTCGCCGGCCACCACCGCAAAGCCCGCGCCGAACTGACGGGCGTGGGCCGCCTCGATGCTGGCGTTCAGGGACAGCAGGTGGGTGCGGCCCGCGATTTCGGACAGCTCCCCCAGCATGCCTTCCATGCGGTCGGAGCGCGTCCGGATGTCCTCGATCTCCCCCACCAGCTGCATGGAGGACTTGGAGATCTCGAGCATGTTCGACACGAATCCATCCAGGGTCCCCATGATCGAGGCCCCCACGGCGTCCAGGCCCTCGGTGGCCTGGCCCCCTCCCAGCGTGATCCGCATGGCCACCTGGACATCCTCCGCCAGGCGATGCTGGTGCTGGACGCTCTGGTCCAAAGTCTTGAGCGCAGCCTCCAGGGTGGCGGCCGCCTCCCGGACCAGGCTGTCCACCTGGTGGAGTTCGGGCGTCAGGAAATTCACCTGGCCCTCCAGCATGGTGGCCTCCCGGGATGCCAGCTGCCCCAGCAGCGGCGCCAGGACTCCATCCGGGATCGCCTCGGGCAGGCCGGCCGGGGCCGGAAGCTCCAGCGCCGTGACCCCGGCCGTGGCGGCGGGCGCCGAAGGAAGGAACCACTTCCTCATGAGGGAACTTCCTGGAGCAGGTCGGTCAGGCCGAGGAGGTTGAAGCGGTCCTTCCAGGCCTCCTTGAGGCCGGTCAAGGCCAGGCATCCGCCCTTGGCGCGCAAGTCGCGGTCCAGGGTCGCCAGGAGCTGCAGGCCCGAGAGGTCCAGATCTCCGATGCCCGAGAGGTCCAGGACCGCCGGCAGGCCGCTGGCGGCCGCCTGCGCCGCGATCTGCTCCCACTGCGAGTGGATGGCGAAGATGTCCAGATCGCCCTGGAGGGCCAGGGCGATCTGGGGTGTCGATGGACCGGGCGGCGAAGGTTTCCGGGCCATGGCGATCAAGCTGTGGCCGCTTCGAGGGCGAGCAGTTCGCCGTCCGAGAGCAGGCGGTCCAGGTCGAGGAGGATCAGCATGGAATCCGAGCCCGTGGCGCCGGGCAGGGAGGCCAGGCCGGCGATGAACTCGCGGCCCAGCGCGGTCTGGGTGCCGAGCTCAGGTGCCGGCCGGATGGCCGAGGCGTCGAGATCGAGCACATCGGAGACGGAGTCCACGCGAATGCCCAGGGTGCGGCCCTGGACCTCGACGATGATGATGACGGGGCGGGTGTCCTCGGGCGCCTCTCCCAGGGCGAACCGCTGCCGCAGCTCGAGGATCGGCACGATGGCTCCCCGCAGGTTGATCACGCCGGGCATGTACGACGGCGCTTTGGGGATCCGGGTGATGGTGGCCTGGGCCTGGATCTCCCGGACCTTCAGGATGGGCAGGGCGTAGGCCTCGCCAGCGAGGGCGAAGCAGAGCACCTGCTGGAGCGCCTGGAAACTGCTGTCAGCGGCGGCCATGGCGGGGCTCCTCAAAAGGCTTCCCACTGCCCGTCGTCGTCGCTCCGGGGCGTGGGCACGGGCTGCTTGGCGGCGGCGAGTTCGGGCCGGGCGCTGCCGCGCTTCACGGCGGCACGGACGGGCTTGGCGGTCGGGCGGAGCGCCTGGGGGTGCGGGGCGCCATTGGGGCGGACGCGGGTGGCTTCCGTGCGACGGACTTCCACGCCGGTCTTGAACCGGGCCACGATCTCCGTCAGGGCGTGGGCCTGGGCATCCAGGGATTCGGCGGCGGCGGCGGATTCCTCCACCAGGGCAGCGTTCTGCTGCGTGACTTCGTCCATCTGGACCACGGCCTTGTTGATCTCGTTCAGGCCCGTGCTCTGCTCCTGGGTGGCCCCGGCAATCTCGCCCACGAGCGAGGTCACGCGCTGCACATTGGTCACCACCTCCTGGATGGTGTCTCCGGCGTGGGCGGCGACCTTGGTGCCGTCCTGGGACTTGGCGACGCTTTCGCGGATGAGGACCTTGATCTCCTTGGCGGCGTCGGCGCTGCGCTTAGCGAGGTTGCGGACTTCCGCCGCCACCACCGCGAAGCCGCGGCCCTGCTCGCCGGCCCGGGCGGCCTCCACCGCGGCATTGAGCGCCAGCAGGTTGGTCTGGAAGGCGATCTCGTCCACCACGCCGATGATCTCGTTGATCTTCGCGGAGCTCTGGTTGATGGCCTCCATGGCCTCGATGACCTGACCGACGGCGGTGCCGCCGTCCTGGGCCACCTGGCGGGCCTTGCCGGATTCCTGGTTGGCGGACCGGGCGTTGTCGGCGGTCTGGTTCACATTGCTGGTGATCTGCTCCATGCTGCTGGCCGTCTCTTCAAGGCTGGCGGCCTGTTCCTCGGTGCGACGACTCAGGTCCGTATTGCCCATGGAGATCTCGCCCGAGGCCGTGGAGATGGCCAGCGCGCTTTCCTGGATCTGCAGCACCATCTCCCGCAGTCCTTCATTGGTGGTGTTGATGATGCGTCCCAGCTCGCCCAGTTCGTCCTTCGAGCGGAGCTCAAGGCGCTGGGTCAGGTCACCCTGGGCCACGGTCTCCATGACCGCACCCACTTCCCGCAGTGGATGGGTGATGCTGCGGGTGATGAAGAAGGACATCAAGGAGCCGGCGATCAGGGCCAACACCGAGCAGGAAACGACGATGATCATGGCCTGTTTATAGCTGTCCTTGGCTTGCTCGTGGCGTGCGGTGACGGCACTATCGAAAAATTTGACGGTCTTGAGGACCGCATCCTGAAGGGCCTGATCCGCCGGACGGGCCTCATCGAACATCAGCCGGGTGGCTTCTTTGTCCCGGCCCGCTAGGTTGGCCTCTATGACATGGTTGTTGGCCGTTCTTACTTTCTGAAGTTGCACCTGCAGGTTCTCAAAATTCGCCTTCGCTTCCGGGCTGACGAGGGAGTCCTCGAGCTTCTTGGACAGATCGTTAAAAATGTCGCGCGCCTTGCCGATCCGCTCGACGGCTGCTTTCCGATCCGGGATGTTGTCCATGAGGAGGATGGTCCGGGTGATGCGGCTGATCGTGAAGAGCTGATCGGACATGCCATTGGCCCAGGCCACCTGCTTGTTGTAACGAGTGACGATCTCGTTGGTGTCATCCGCGATGTGGCTCATCCGGTTCAATCCGACGCCTGCGATGAGTAGGAGGAGCGCCAGGACAATTCCGAAGCCAACGCTCAGGCGAGTTCCGATCTTCAGGTTGGTGAGCACGGTGGTTCCTCCGAGTGGAGCGGTAGGGGAAAGGGCTACAGGCGAGCGCATTAATTGCAAAAAAGGCCAAGGCAAAATCGACCAGGCATAATAGTTATGCTTACTTTTTCATGACACCCTCGACTGTCCACGAAGGGCTCTGGGTGATGGATGAACTTCTTCCATCGGCATCGCTGATTGACGGATAACAATTGGTGATCTTCGAGTGATCTTTGTCACAGTCCTCAGCAACTCGATCGATACCGCCGGGAAGACACGGTCAAATCGGAGATGCACCGCGGAACGACAGGACCTGCCCGCTTGGAGCTTCCGTCGCAGATTGAGACAGGCCCCTTTTTTGGATTGGTGAGTCACCCATGCCTCAGGAGAGGTTCCTTCAGAAAGCCGTCCGGAGGCTGACGCTGCTCCTATCGGCCGCGGCGGGGGCCGTGGCATTCCTGGCGGCGCTGGGCACCCTGCTGAGGCGGCCCTGGCTCGCGACCCTGGGCTCGGGTCAGGTGCCCATGTCACCGCTGGGCATGGGGTTGGTGGTGCTGCTGAGCCTGGCCGTCCTCGCGGCCGAAGGTTGGAGCCGCGCCCGGGGGCTTCGGCGCCTCTCGGTCGGTGCGGCGCTGGGCGTGGCCCTCCTGAGCCTGGGGGTGGTGATCGGCCACCTCCTGAATCGCCCCTCACTGCTGGAGAACGGGCTGTTCCTGGGGCAGTCGCAGGTTCAGCACACTTCGCTGCTGACTGCCCTGGCGACCCTCTGCGCCGCCCTGTCGGCCCTGCTCCAGTGGCCCTTTCCCGAGCCTGCGTGGCGTCGCCGGCAAGGTGCCGCCGTCCTGGCGCTGGTCCCCGTCATGATGGGCACGGTGGTCCTGGTCAGCTATGTGGCGGGCGCCCCGGTGCTGTACGGAACCGGCACCATCCCGATGTCCCTGCCTTCGGCGCTCTGCGCCGTGGGCCTCGGAATGGCCCTGACGCTGGCGGCCGGATTCGATGTCTGGCCCCTGGCGGCCTTCGGCCTCATGCCCAAGAAGGGGGGCGGCCCCGTGGACCGTTGGTACCTGATGGGACCCCTGGTGCTCTTCCTGCTGCTGGGCGTGCTGATCCTCACGGCTGGTTCGTTCTACCTGCGCGGGCAGCTCAAGGCGACCCGGGCGCGGGCCCTCGGGGAGCTGGCGGCCATCGCGGAACTCAAGGTCCGTCAGATCGAAGCCTGGTCCGGCGAGCGCCGCCTCGATGCGGAGCAGCTGTTCGAAGGCCCCCTCGTCCAAGGTCAGCTGCGGCGGTTCCTGGCGGGGGCTCCTCAGGCCTCCGAGCACGACATCCGGGCCTGGATGGAGGGGCTGCAGCGGAACACCTACCAGCGCCTGATCCTGGCGGACGGGCAGGGCCGGATCAAGATCTCGGTGCCGGAGGCCCCCTCCTCCAGCCTGGACGCGCTGGACGCGGATGAGCTGGAGGCCGTGCTGCGGGTACCCGGGATCACGGTGAAGGATCTGCATCGGGATGCGGATCATCCTGATCTCCACCTGAGCCTGTGGGTACCCATCGGCGTCCGACCCGGCACGAGGCCCGAGGGCGTCCTCCTTCTCCTCCTGGATCCGAAGCAGTTCCTGTATCCGCTGGTGCAGTCCTGGCCAACGCAAAGCCCCAGCGCCGAGACCCTCCTCGTCCGGAGAGAGGGTGACGAGGTTCTGTTCCTGAACGAACTCCGTCATGGGGGGTACGCTCCCATGACCCTGCGGCTGCCCCTGGCGACGGCGCCCGACATGCCCGCGGCCCGGGCTGCGCGGGGCGAAGAGGGGGTGGTGACCGGCCGCGACTACCGGGGCGTGCCGGTCCTCGCTGCCCTGCACAGGATCCCCGGGACGGCCTGGCACATGGTGGCCAAGGTGGATGAGGCCGAGATCTACGGCCCGCTTCGGCAGCGCGTGTGGATCACTGGAGCCGCGCTGATCGGGCTGCTGGCCCTGGCCGCCGCCACCCTGGGCCTGATGGTGCGGCACCATGATGCGGACATGATCCATGCGCAGCTGGCCCTCTCTCAACGGTTCGAGTGGCTCATGCGGGAAGCCAATGACATCATCCTGCTGCTGGATGGAGAGGGCCGCATCCTGGAGGCGAACCTTCAGGCCGCCGAGAGCTATGGCTATTCAGTCACCGAGCTGAGGAAGATGAAGGTCTCGGAGCTCCGGCCAGTGGCGTCGCGGTCGGAGACGGCAGGCCACCTGGAACGGCTGCAGGCCCATGGGTCCATCCGGTTCGAAACCCTCCACTGCCGCCGGGACGGCTCGACCTTCCCGGTGGAGGTCAGTGCCCGGGCCGTCCACTTCGACGGCGCCCCCGGGGTGATCAGCTTCCTGCGGGACATCACCGAGCGGGTCGCCCGGGAACGCGAGCTTCAACGGATGACCCGCCTCTACGCCGCGCTGAGCCAGGTCAATCAGGCCATCGTCTGGTCGTCCACCAAAGAGGCCCTTCTCGACAAAGTCTGCGAAGTGCTCATCGAATTTGGCCAATTCAGCATGGCCTGGATCGGCTGGAATGATGCCCTCACGCGTGGCGTGACGGTCGCCGCGCAGTCCGGCGATGTGAAGGGCTACCTGGGCCGCATCCGCGTGGAGAGCGGGGACTCGATCCTGGCGGGGGGACCGGTGGGGACGGCGATCCGGGAAGCCCGCCCATGCGTCCTGAACGACTTCCTGACGGCGGCTGGGACTGAACCCTGGCGCGATGCCGCGGCTGAATGCGGGTTCGCCGCCGTGGCCGCCTTCCCCATCCGGCAGGATGGGGGGGTGGTGGGAGCCCTGGCCGTCTACGCCCGGGAGAAGGATTTCTTCGGCCCGCAGGAGGAGGCGTTGCTGGTGGAAGCGGCGATGGACATCTCCTTCGCCCTGGACCACCTGGCGGGCGAGGCGCGCCGCCGCGAGGCGGAGGCCGCCCTCCTGGAGAGCGAGCGGTTCCTGCGGGAGGCCCAGGAGGCCGGGGGCGTCGGAACCTACACCTGGGATATCCAGGCGGATCACTGGAAGAGCAGTCCCCACCTCGATCGGATCTTCGGCATCGACGCCGACTATCCGCGGAACCTCGTGGGCTGGACGCGCCTCGTGGCTCCCGCCTTCCAGGAGCAGATGCACACCTATGTGGCCGGGATCATCGAACGCCATGCGCCCTTCGATCTCGACTACCCCATCGTCCGCATTTCGGACGGCGAGCTGCGCTGGGTCCACGGGGCGGGGGAGCTCCTGTGGAACGAAGCGGGACAGCCCGTGGTTTTGCGGGGCGTCATCCAGGACATCACCGAGTCCCGGGCCCAGGCCCGCCAGCTCGAGCGCCTCACCCAGCTCTACGCCGCCCTGAGCCAGGTGAACCAGGCCATCGTCTGGTCCCCCACCCGCGAGGCGCTGCTCGCCAAGATCTGTGAAGTGATGGTGGCGTTCGGGCAGTTCAGCATGGCCTGGATCGGCTGGGACGACCCATCGACCCATGAGGTCCGGGTGCTCAGCCACTATGGAGATGCCCACGGGTACCTCGATGGCCTGCAGATCCGCAGCGACGACACGCTCCTGGGCCGCGGAGCCACTGGCACGGCCATCCGAGAAGGGCGCCCCTGCGTGATGAACGACTTCCTGGGCACCTCGACCTCGGCCCCCTGGCATGCGGCGGCCGTCCGGTGCGGGTACGCGGCTTCGGCGGCCTTCCCCATCCGGCTGGCAGGCGAGGTCTGTGCGGCGCTGATGGTCTATTCCTCGGAGAAGGACTTCTTCGGCGCCCATGAAGTGGCGCTCCTCGAGGAGGCGGCCGGCGATGTCTCCTTCGCCCTGGATCACCTGGCGGGCGAGGACCGGCGGCGCGAATCGGAAGCCAAGCTGCGCAAGATCTCCGTGGCGGTGGAGCAGAATCCGCTGTCCATTGTGATCACCGATCCCCAGGGGACCATCGAGTACATCAATCCCGCCTTCACGGCGATCACCGGATACTCCGCCGCGGAGGCCCTGGGGCAGAACCCCCGCATCCTGAAATCCCTCGTCACGCCGCCCGAACACTACCAACAGATGTGGGAGACCCTGGCGCGCGGCGAGGTGTGGGTGGGCGAGTTCGAGAACCTCAAGAAGGGGGGCGAGCCGTACTACGAACGGGCCACCATCGCCCCGGTCCGGGACGAAGCGGGCATCCTCACCAGCTACATCGCCATCAAGGAGGACATCACCCAGCGGAAGCGCGACGAGGAGGAGCGCCGCGCCCTGGAAGCCCAGCTCCATCAGTCGCAGAAGCTCGAGAGCCTCGGCAGCCTGGCCGGCGGCGTGGCCCACGACATGAACAATGTGCTGGGAGCCATCCTGGGGCTGGCCTCGACGCTGCGGGAAGCGGCGGACCCCTTCTCCTCTTCAGCGAAGAACCTCGACACGATCATGAGCGCCTGCCTCCGCGGGCGCGGCGTGGTCAAGAGCCTCCTCTACTTCGCCCACAAGGATCTTCAGGAAGAGCAGCTCATCGACCTCAATGGGCTGGTCACCGAGATGAGCCACCTCCTGAGCTACACCATGCTCAAGCGTGTCCAGCTCCGGATGGACCTCCAGGATGGGCTCGGCCTGGTACGGGGCGATAACGGGGCGCTGAGCCATGCGCTCATGAACCTCTGCGTGAATGCCATGGATGCCATGCCCGACGGCGGCGTCCTCTACATCTCGACGCGGGAGACCGCTGACGGCGGCCTGGAGCTGCGCGTGAAGGACACGGGCCAGGGCATGAGTCCGGAGGTGTTGGCCCGGGCCATGGAGCCCTTCTTCACCACCAAGCCCCAGGGGAAGGGAACTGGCCTGGGGTTGGCGATGGTCTACGGCACCATGAAGGCCCATGACGGCACGCTGGAACTGCTGAGCCAGCCAGGGGAGGGCACCGAAGCCATCCTCCGCTTCCCTGCGCATCGGGTGGGGAGGCCGGCCCCGGTCCCGTCGACCGCCCAAGACCTGCCGAAGGCCGAGCAGGCCCCGCTGAAGGTGCTGCTGGTGGATGACGACGAGTTGATCCGGGAATCGGTGGCGCCGATGCTGGAGATGCTGGGCCATGCCGTGACCACCGCGCCCGAGGGCCAGGAGGCGCTCCGGCTCCTGCAGGGCGGCCTCCCGGTGGACCTGGTGATCCTCGACATGAACATGCCGGGCCTGAGCGGCCCGGAAACCCTGCCCCGGATCCGGGACCTCCGGCCCGGCCTGCCGGTGCTCATGGCCACAGGTTACAGCGATCAGGAGATCGCGCCGTTGCTGGAGGAGAACCCCGGCGTGGCCAGCCTGCGAAAGCCCTTCAGCATGAAGGAGATCCAGAAGAAGATCGCCGACCTCGGCATCCGCCCGGCAGGGCCCTCCGCCTCGTAGGTTGTTAGATCCGGTCGAAGCCTTCCTTGCCCTGCATCACCTTCCAGGGGAGCAGCTCGTAGTTGGCCAGGCCGTGCTGGTGGAAGGGATCGCCGTCGCGGAGGGCATCCAGGTCCGCGAGGGGGTTCTCATCCTGGACCCGCACCAGCCACATGCCGCCGAACCGGGGATCCAGGGGGCCGGAGGCCACCAGGATCCCCTGCTCCTGGAGGGTCCGGAGGTAGGCGCGGTGCGCTTCCGTGACGGCCTCGACCTCGGGCAGGGGGCGGCGGTAGCGGACGATGATCATCGCGTACATGAGTGGCTCCTGGAGGTCAGTCCCGCACGATGCGCGTACCCACGGTCGCCGGATCCTCGGTGGCCAGGGCCTCGGCGGTGGTGATGAGCACCTCGTGGCCGCCGCCGTCGAGGTAGGAGAGGGCGCTCTCGATCTTGGGGCCCATGCTGCCCGGTGGGAACTGGCCTTCGACCAGATGCTTCCGGGCTTCGCTGGCGGTGATGCGGTCCATCCACCGCTGGGTGGGCTTGCCGAAATCCAGGGCGACCTTGGGCACGCCCGTGAGGATGATGAAGAGGTCGGCGCCCAGCTGGGCCGCCAGCAGCGCGCTGAGGCGGTCCTTGTCAATGACGGCTTCGACGCCCACCAGGAAGCCGCTGGCGTCGCGGATCACGGGAATGCCGCCGCCGCCGCCGGCGATCACGGAGCTCCCGGACTGCAGCAGGGTCTTGATGGCGTCGAGCTGGACGATCTCGATCGGCTTGGGCGAAGGCACCACCTTGCGCCAACCGCGGCCCGAATCCTCCTTCATTTTCCAGCGCTTGGACCGCATCAGTTCGAGGGCGCGGAATTCGGGATAGAACGGCCCCACGGGTTTCGTCGGGTCCTGGAAGCCCTTGTCCTCCTTGTCAACCACCACCTCGGTGAGCACGGAGGTCACCGGCGCGTCGAGCTTCATGAAGCGCAGGCGGTTGATGAGCATGCGCTCCAGCATGTAGCCCATGGACCCCTGGGTCATGGCGCCGCAGATGTCCAGGCTGTAGGGGGGGATCTGCCCGGAACCGGCCTCCTGCTGGATGAGCAGGTTGCCCACCTGGGGTCCGTTGCCATGCACCACACAGAGGGCGTAGCCCTCGGCCACCACCCGCGCCAGCATCTCCGCCGTCTCCCGGGCGTTCTCCAGCTGCTCCTCCTGCAGCCCACGCTCCTTCTCCTTCAGAAGCGCGTTGCCGCCGATGGCCAGGAGTGCGATTTTTCGGGTCATGCGGATCCCCGGGAAACCGGGATTCTAGCAAGGTGTCGGCCGGACGGCCATCACAGTGGACGGATCATCAAGTCATGCACCAGCATCCGGTCCCGGTCCACCTGCTCACCCACGCGGAAGGTCGCCTCTCCGGCATCCGTGAAGCCGACCTTGGCGTAGAAGCGGATGGCACGGGGGTTCTGCTCCCAGACCTGCAGCCAGACGCCATCGTGGCCCGCCGAGGCCGCATGGTTCAGCGCGGCGGCCATCAGGGCCTGGGCGGCGCCACGGCCATGCAGAGAGGCATCCACATAGAACCGTGCCACTTCGAGCGGATTGACGAAGTGGAAAGAGGCCCTCGCTTCCTCCGGGCCGCCGGCCCGGAGCAGGGTGTAGCCCCGAAGGGCGCCCCCCTCCTCGATCACCAGCGTCCGGCAGGCCGGATCGGCCAGCTCGGCGGCCTGCCGGTCCGGCCCGAAAGTTTCCGCCAGGTGCAGCTCCAGGTTCGATGCGGGGATGAGGCCGGCATAGGTCTCGCGCCACAGGCGCTCGCCAAGGGCCGCCAGGGCCTGGGCGTCGGCGGGAAGGGCGGGTCGGATCACCATGCCTCCAGCTTAACGAAATGGTGAAAACCCGCTACAATGCTCGTTTTGGCGAGTCCCCATGCACATCCAGGAACTGATCCTCCGCCTCCAGCGGTTCTGGGCCGACCGGGGCTGTCTCATCGGTCAGCCCTACGATCTGGAAAAGGGCGCCGGCACCATGAACCCGCTCACCTTCTTCGGTGCGCTGGGCGCCAAGCCCTGGAATGTGGCCTATGTGGAGCCTTCGCGGCGCCCGGCCGATGGCCGCTACGGCGAGAACCCGTTCCGCGTCTACAAGCACCTGCAGTTCCAGGTGATCCTCAAGCCCAGTCCCGCCAAGGTGCAGGATCTCTACATCGAAAGCCTCGAGGCCCTGGGCATCGACCTGTCGAAGCACGACTTGCGCTTCGAGGAGGACAACTGGGAATCCCCGACCCTGGGCGCCTGGGGCGTGGGCTGGCAGGTGGTGCTGGACGGCATGGAGATCAGCCAGTTCACCTACTTCCAGCAGGTAGGCGGCCTCGACTGCCGCCCCGTGAGCGCCGAACTGACCTACGGCATCGAGCGCATCTGCATGTTCCTGGGCGGCTACGACAACATCTTCGACCTCGTGCACGGCGAGGTGAAGACCGACGACGGCGTCTTCCCCGTGACCTACGGCCAGATGCGCCAGCGTGAGGAGTTCGAGCTCTCGGCCTACAGTTTCGAGCACGCGGACCTGGACCTGCACCGCACCCTCTTCGACGCCTTCGAGAAGGAGGGCTGGCGCCTGCTCAAAGACCACGGGCACTTCCTCAGCGCCTACGAACAGGCCCTCAAGATGAGCCACACCTTCAATGTGCTGGACGCACGCGGTGCCGTGAGCACCACCGAGCGCCCCGGCATCATCAAGCGCGTGCGGGATCTGGCCTGTGGGTGCGCTCGGGCGTACCTGGACTTTGAAAATGCAAAAACGCCAGCCACAGAGAACGCGGAGGGCGCAGAGAAGGATGCTGTGGCTACCGGGAAGGGGGGTGCGAAGTGAGCGCCACCCAGACCTTCCTGCTGGAGCTGCACTGCGAGGAGATTCCGGCGCGGTTCCTGGCGCCGCTGACGGAAGATTTCCGTTCGGCTTTCCAGGCTTGGCTGAATGGACAGGGCCTGTCACTCGCCTCGCTCGAACCGTTCTACTCGCCACGCAAACTCGCATGGCGAGCCCAGGGCCTCCCCGCCTCTCAGCCCGACCAGACCGACACCCAGGTCGGCCCGCCGCAGCGGATGTGCGTGGACGAGGCTGGCCAGGCCACGATCCAGGGCCTGAAGTTCGCCGAGAAGTGGGGCGTGGATTTCGATACCGTGCGCTTCGAGCAGCCCGCGGGGAAGAAGGAGCCTTGCGCGGTCGTCACGATCACCCGGAAAGGGCGCCCCACGGCTGAACTGCTGATGGAGGCCCTGCCGGGGCTCATCGCCGGGCTCCATGTCCCCAAGGCCATGCGCTGGGGCAAGTCGGAGTTCGAGTTCGTGCGCCCCATCCGCAACATCCTCTGCCTCTTCGGCGATCAGGTGGTGCCCATCACGGTGGATGGCGTCACCGCCTCGAACACGACCTGGGGCCATCGCCTCTTCCACCGTCAGCATCCTGAGCCGGTGCGGATCCCCACGCCGGACGCCTACGAGTCCGCCCTGGAGGCCGCTGGGGTTGTCGTGAGTATGGAGGCTCGTCGTACACGCATCGCCCAGCAGCTGGAGGCGCTCGCCGCCGAGGTGAAGGGGCGCGTGGTCGCCGATGCGGAGCTGCTGGACACCCTGGCGGAGATCGTGGAGTATCCGACGATCGTGCGCGGCGAATTCCCGGCGGCCTTCCTGGAACTGCCCAAGGAAGTGCTGGTCACCAGCCTCCGCGAGCACCAGAAGAGCTTCTGCATCGAGGGGCCTGATGGGGCCCTGCTGCCCTTCTTCCTCACCGCCGCCAACCGCACGGATGACCCCGCGGGTTTCGTGAAGGCCGGCAACGAATGGGTGCTGAAGGCGCGGCTCTACGACGCGCGCTTCTTCTTCGCGGAGGACCGCAAGCAGGCGCTTTCGGCCCGGCTCGAAAAGCTCAAGGCGCTGACTTTCCAGCGGGAGCTTGGGAGCTATCACGACAAGACCGGGCGCGTGGTGGCGCTGGTGAAGCATCTCGCATCGCGTCTCTCGGATGACGACGACCACATCGACCGGGCCCTGGAAGCGGCGCGCATGGCCAAGTGCGATCTGCGCACCCTCATGGTCGGCGAGTTCCCGGAGCTCCAGGGGGTCATGGGTGGCGAATACCTCAAGCATGAAGGCGCCCACGAGGAAGTCTGGAAGGCCGTGAAGGAGCACTACCGGCCAGTGGGCGCCGACGACGCCATTCCGGGCACGCCCATGGGCTGCCTGCTGTCGCTCTGCGACAAGCTCGATACCGTCGCCGGCTGCTTCGCCGTAGGCCTGGTTCCCAGCGGCTCGAAGGATCCCCTCGCTCTGCGCCGGGCGGGGCAGGGCATCGTGCGGATCCTATGGGAACAGGGCTGGGCACTCCCGCCTGCCGATCTCATCGCCGCCGCCCTCCGGGCCGTGGGCGCCAAGGCCACCAAGCCCGAGGCCGAAACCACCGAGGCCCTCCTGGCGTTCTTCAAGGATCGCGTGGCCTATCAGCTGGAAGTGGCCGGCTATGCGGGTTCGGTCCGCCGGTCGGCCCTGGCGGCTGGCTGGGAGGACCTGGTGGACCTCAAAGCCCGGTGCGAGGCGCTGTCGGCCTTTGCGGAGGACCCGCGGTTCGCCTCTCTGGCCCAGAGCGCCAAGCGCATCGGGAACATCCTGAAGGACGAAACGCCGGCTGAGCGCTTCGAGGATGGCCTGCTGACGCAGACCGAGGAAAAAGAGCTGGCAGGGCACCTGGCGAAACTGGAAGGCATCGCCGATCAAAAGGGGTTGTTGGCCGCTTTGGCCGACCTCGCCCAACCCCTGGAGACCTTCTTCAATGCCGTCATGGTGAAATGCGAGGACCCGGCCCTCCGCGCCGCCCGGCTCAGCCTGCTCCATCGCCTGCGCCAGGCCTTCCTGCGAGTGGCGGACTTCAGTCTCTGGCAATAAAAAACATCGACCACAGAGGACGCCGCGTGCGCAGAGGTACCCGTTCTTTTCTCCGCGATCTCTGCGGTATCTGCGGTTAAAACGATTTCAAGGGGCCTCCATGCACCACGAGCGCATTGCGATCATCGACTACGGCAGCCAGTACACGCGGTTGATCACCCGGCGGTTGCGGGAGCTGGGCGCTTTCGGGCTCGTCTACAACAGCGGTGCCACGGCGAAGGAGATCGCCGGGGCGGACCTCAAGGGCGTGATCCTATCGGGCGGGCCGAATTCGGTGCTGGAGCCCGGCGCGCCGGACCTGGACCCGGCCATTCTCGAGCTCGGCGTGCCGATTCTGGGGATCTGCTACGGCCAGCAACTCCTGGCCCGCAACCTGGGCGGCCAGCTGCACCGGTCCGCCAGCCGCGAATACGGCAAGGCCGAGATCCAGGCCATGCCCGAACGCTCCATGCTCTTCGAGGGGCTGCCCCACGCCCAGCAGGTGTGGATGAGCCACGGCGATCATGTGGAGGCGGCGCCGGCAGGCTTCACGGTCACGGCGAAGACCCCCAGCGTGCCCGTGGCGGCCATGGAAGATTCGAAGCGCGGGATCTATTGCCTCCAGTTCCATCCGGAGGTCACCCACAGCACCCAGGGCACCCCCCTGCTGCTGAACTTCCTCCGGCACTGCGGCATGAGCCTGGACTGGAACGCCGGCAACTTCATCGAGGAGAAGGTGAAGGCCATCCGGGAGCAGGTGGGGCAGGGCACGGTGGTGCTGGGCCTCAGCGGCGGCGTGGACTCCAGCGTGGCGGCCCTGCTGCTGCACAAGGCCATCGGAAAGCAGCTGACCTGTGTGTTCGTGGACCACGGCCTCATGCGCAAGGACGAGATGAAGCAGGTGCAGGCCTACTTCGCGCCCTTCGAGCTGAATGTGATCTGGGTCGATGCCTCGGAGGAGTTCCTGGGCGCCCTGGCGGGCGTGTCCGACCCCGAGCAGAAGCGGAAGATCATCGGTGGCAAGTTCATCGAAGTCTTCGAGCGCGAGGCTGGCAAGGTGAAGGCCGACTTCCTCGGTCAAGGCACCACCTACCCGGATGTCATCGAATCCAGCGGCATCGGCGGGGCCATCCTGGTGAAGTCCCATCACAATGTGGGCGGCCTGCCGGAGCGCATGAAGCTGAAGCTGGTGGAGCCCCTGCGCGAGCTGTTCAAGGACGAAGTGCGGGCCACAGGCCTGGCGCTGGGTCTGCCGGAAGAGATGAACCAGCGGCACCCCTTCCCGGGGCCGGGCCTGGCGGTGCGACTGCCGGGTGCCATCACCCGCGAGCGGGCGACCATCCTCCAGAACGCCGACGCCATCTTCATGCAGGAACTGAAGGAGAGCGGCTGGTACCGCAAGACCAGCCAGGCCTTCGCGGTGCTGCTGCCCGTGCAGACCGTGGGCATCATGGGCGACGAGCGCACCTTCGAGTGGATGTGCGCCCTCCGCGCCGTGACCAGCGAGGACTTCATGACCGCCGACTGGGCCCGCATCCCTCACGAGCTGCTGGATCGCATCGCCCAGCGCATCGTCCGCGAAGTGAAGGGCATCAACCGCGTGGTCTACGACATCACCTCCAAGCCCCCGGCGACCATCGAGTACGAATGATCGTTAACCGTAGAGGCCGCAGAGAAAGCCACCTGTCTTTCTCTGTGTTCTCCGCGTCCCCTGCGGTGAATGTTTTTTGTCCGGATCACCATGGCCAAGCGCAATGAACCCGTCCGCAAGTCGGTGAAGGACACCCTGGAGGACCTGCTGGTGGGCCACCGGGAGGCAGCCTTCAGCGGCCCCGAGTCCGCCCTGAAGTACCTGCGCCGGACCTTTGAAAGCCAGGCCAGCCTGCCCAACGCGGTGAAGGGCATCGCCTACGATCTGATGGCCGAGGCCCAGGCCCAGTGCGGCCAGTGGGAGGCCTGTGTCGAATCCGTGGGCCAGGCGGTGGGCTACCTGGCCGACCTGGAGGCCGCCTTCCCCCACGAGTACCGGCGGATGCTGGAGGGGATGACCTGCTTCGAGCGGGGCGTCCAGGCCCAGAGCGAGCTGGGGGACTTTCACGCCGCCCTGGAGCTGTGCGAGCGGGCCATCGCCCTCGACCTGGGGGCCCACTACGCGGCCAAGCGCGATTCCCTGGAATGGGCCCGATAAACCTTGAACCAGGCAACAAAGTCAAAGACGGGCCCGGATGAGGTTATCCGGGTTTTTTCTCCCTGTGCGATGATCTCCGACGACAGTCATCCATCCAAGAGGCCGCTGGAGCAAGGAGTCAGGGGAGGCGCATGGGCGAAGAGATTCAGGTGGTGCCGGGGCAGGTCCGCATCCTGATCGTGGACGATCTGCCCATTATCCGCCTCTCCCTCCAGCGCATCCTCACCAAAGCCGGTTACCACTGCCGGGATGCGGAAGATGTTCCCCATGCGCTGCAGGCCCTTGAAGAGGAGCCTGCCGATCTGGTGCTCTGCGACATTCAGATGCCGGGAGCCTCGGGACTGGATCTGGTCAAGGCCCTCCAGCCGCAGATCCCGGAGATCTCGGTGCTGATGGTGAGCTCCATGGAGGATGCGGAAACAGCCATCGAGTGCCTGCAGCAGGGGGCCTTCGGGTATGTGCTGAAGCCCTTCCAGCCGCGGGAGATCCTGGTGCAGGTCAATGCGGCCCTGCGTCGCCGGATGCTGGAGATCGCCTTCCGCGACCGCGAGGCCCAGCTTGCCCAGAAGGTCCGGGAGCAGACCCTGGAGATCCGCGCCTCCCGCGAGGAGATCGCTCTTCGCCTCATCGCGGCGACCGAGCACCGTGACAACGAGACGGGCATGCATGTCCGCCGCATCGGGCTCTATGCGGCAGAGATGGCGCGTCTGCTGGGCTGGGACCACCAGGGCATCGACACCATCCAATCGGCCGCCCCCATGCACGACATCGGCAAGATCGGCGTGCCCGACGCCATCCTCCAGAAGCCCGGCTCCCTGGATGAAGGGGAATGGGTTGCCATGAAACGGCACACCAGCATGGGTGCCGCCATCCTCAAGGGCTCGACGGTGCCCTTCATCCAGATGGGCGCGCGCATCGCCATCGGCCACCACGAGAAGTGGGACGGCACCGGCTACCCGAGGGGCCTGAAGGGCGAGGCCATCCCCATGGAGGCGCGCATCACGACGCTGGTGGATGTCTACGATGCGGCCAGCAGCCGCCGCCACTACAAGGACTCCTGGCCTGAAGACCAGGTCATCGAGCTGATCCGAAAGGGCCGCGGCGTCCATTTCGACCCACGGCTGGTGGACCTGTTCCTGGCCAACCTGGAGAAGTTCCGGGCCATCCTCGAGGCGAACCCCGACGAAGCGCCGGACGAGGATCCGGGGATCTGACCCGCGGTGAGGAGCGAGGGGCGGATTCAGACTGGATCGGCCTCCGGTGCGTCGAGGCGCCTCCGCCCCCGGGTGAGGGTGAATTCCCCCAGCATCATAGGTACGGCGGCCTTGAGCATGAGGGTGAAGACCAGGAAGCCGATGGCGAAGATGCCGGCGGCCACGGCGACCTCGGTGTAGGAGGGACGGTAGACATAGATCTCCCCCAGCGCATCCGGCGTGAGGCCGGGGATGATGAGCCCCATGCCCTTCTCGATGTAGACGCTGGCATAGATCAGGACACAACCCAGGTTGAGCAATGTCCAGTTGGTGCGGAACCGGGGCACGAGGAAGAGGATGAAGGCGGCCAATCCGCAGAGGATCGAGGCCCAGGCGAAGGGCACGAGGGTGGTGTGGCCTTTGAGGCCGAACAGCAGGTACTGGAAATACACCATGTGCTCAGTACCGGAGTAGAGCTCCTTGAAAGCCTCGGCGGCCGTCAGGAACAGGTTGAAGCCCATGGTGTAGGCCATCAGCTCCGCGATCTTGAAAATGGCCTCGTCCTTGATGCTGAGCTTGGTGGTCTTCCGCAGCACCTGGAGGAGGATGAGGAGGATGGCGGGTCCCGAGCAGAAGGCCGACGCCAGGAACCGCGGCGCAAGGATGGCGGAATTCCAGAAAGGCCGCGCTGCCAGGCCGTTGTAGAGGTAGGCCGTCACGGTGTGGATGCTCACGGCCATGGGAATGGAGAGCAGCACGAGGGGCAGCACGAGCTTCTTCACATAGTGCCTGTCTGTGTAAGCGCAGAAGAGCAGGTAGGTGACCACGAACCAGTTGAGGAGGAGGTAGAGGTTCAGCACGATCACATCCCAGGCCAGCATGGACTGGGGCCAGTTCAGGCGTCCCACCAGCGGGATGATGTGCCAGAAGCGGTCGGGCCGGCCGATGTCCACCATCACGAACCCGAGGCACATGATGAGGGCGCTGATGGCGAGCATCTCGCCCAGGATGGTGATCTCCTTGATGGGCTCCCAGTCGTAGACATAGGCGGGGATGACCAGCATGATGGCCGCCGCTGCCACGCCCACCAGGAAGGTGAAGTTGCCGATGTAGAAGCCCCAGGACACCTGGTCCCGCATCCGCGTGACGATCAGCCCCTCGTTGACCTGGCCGATGTAGGCGCCGGTGCCGATGGCGATGAGCAGCAGCAGGAAGGCAATCCAGGCGTAGTAGTAGCGGTTGCCCCGGGTGATGAGTCGGAGCGTGTCGGTGATGAACTGCCAGAAATTCCGCAGCATGGCCTCAGACTCCGTAGAAATAGAAGAAGTTGGGTTGGGTATTCAGTTCTTCCTTGAGCTTGAAGACGCGCTTGTTCTCGAGGACATAGCGAATCTCGCTGGTCTTGTCGAGCAGGTTGCCGAACTTGCGCGAGCCCGTGGGGCAGATCTCCACGCAGGCCGGGTAGAGGCCCTTGCGGGTGCGCTGGATGCAGAAGGTGCACTTCTCGACGACGCCCTTGGGCCGCGGGCGGTTGCCGAGGTAGTGTGTGTCGGGATTCACCTGGTCCGGGGGCAGGTTCGGTTCGCCCCAGTTGAAGTGGCGGGCACCGTAGGGACAGGCGGCCATGCAATAGCGGCAGCCGATGCACCAGTTGTAGTCCACGACCGTGATGCCGTCCTTCTCGCGCCAGGTGGCGCCCACAGGGCAGACCTTCACGCAGGGCGGCTTCTTGCACTGCTGGCACTGGACCGGCATGTAGAAGTGGCCTTCGCGGGGAACCTCCGCGGGATCGTAGTACTGATCCGCGTGCTGGAGGTTGACGCCCTCCTCCTTCTCCAGCTCAAGGACGCGGATCCACTGCACTTCCGGGCTCCGAGACTGGTTGTTCTCCTTCACGCAGGCATGAACGCAGCGGCGGCATCCGATGCAGCGGCTGAGATCCAGGGCGTAGCCGAAGATCACCCCGGGCAGGGGCGCTGTGTTGGTGACCTTGACCTCACGGCCGTACTTCTCCTTGTATTCCCTCTCGAGGCGGGCGATGACATCGCGCACTTCATCCTTCGACAGCTCGCGGAAGTTGTGCTGGAGGAACTCCTCGTGGCTGAGCTTTCCGCACCCCGTGAGGGCTGTGGCCACGGCCGCCACGGCCGTGCCGAGGAACTCGCGGCGGCTGCCGCCGCCCGGGGTGGATGAGGCGCAGCCCTCGGCGGGCTGGATGGGTTCTTGGGCCGTCATCGGGCACCCCCCTTCCGGGCTTGGATCTGTTCGGGCCGGGTGGGCGGAGGCATGGGCTTCAGTGCCTGGAACCGCGGCGAATGGGGGTTGTGGCAATTAACGCAGAGCAGGTACTGCTTGGCGCCGTTCCAGCTGCCGGTGCGCTTGCCGTGAACGCCCACGCGCCAGTCGCGGAACTTGTCGCCATGGCACTGGCCGCATAGCTGGTAGGAGGTGTCGAACCCGATCCGCTCTCCGCTGGCCAGGCGCAGGCGGTCCCTATTCGCCGGGTCGTGACAGTCCAGGCACCAGCGGCTTTCCGGGCCGTGGTTGAGGACGATGTCCCCGTGCATGCCCGTGAGTTCCCGGCGCTGGGGGTTCACCTTCATGGACTTGCCGTCGTGGCAGGAAGAGCAGGGGAAAATTCCCTCGCTGAAGGGAGGCTTGGGCACCTGGATGCCCTCCTGGGCCACTGCGCCAAGCGTCGGAAGAGGCGCGGGTGGCGGGGCGGGAGGGTCCGCCAGGGCGGCCAGCCCCAGGGTGACCAGGAGTCCCGCCGTCCGGGCGGGGAGCGAGAGGCGACGGACCAGGAGTTCTTTCATCGGTTCACCTTCAGCAGGCGGGGCGCGAGGATGAGCGTCGTCCCGAAGAACATGAAGGCCAGGAAGAGGGTCAGCGGACGACCCACGGCCAGGTCTTCGAACAGGAATTTCAGGGCGGTGAGGACGAGCATCGGGTAGACCAGCCATCGCAGTTCAAGGACGGGGAGCCGGCGCCCGAGCCAGGCCAGGGCGATGGCCAGGGCCGACAGCACGCCCGTGCGGGCCACGGCCAAGGTGCCGGGGTCGGGGGCGCCCCGGGCGAGGGCCCGACAGCAGCCCCAGATCGTCAGCGCCCCGAAACCCGCGGCGGTCAGCGCCCCGAGCACCAGCACGGGGGCCCGCATGCGGGCCGCGATGGAATCCGGGGGGCGGCGCAGCAGGAACAGCGCCAGGGAGGCCGCCAGGGCCGCCAGGCTGGCGAAGCCGGCCAGGGGCAGGCGGGCGGCGGCCCCGGCAGGATCCAGGAAGGCGCGGAGGGACCAGAGGGCGAGCCCCGAGGCGACGGACGAGGCGATGAGGTAGATCGCGCCCTGCAGGATGAGGACGGCCCTGCGGAGGCGCAGCCCCGCCACCATGGCGGCCAGTCCCAGGGCACCGCTGAAGACGGCGAACAGGGGCTGTGGCAAGACGATGGGCCCCCCCAGCAGGAGGAAGATGAGGGCGAGGAAGGTGAAGAAGTTGAAATTGGCGCGCGTCTCCTCCTGGTCCTCCGCAAAGGGGGCCGCGGCGGCATAGCAGCCCACGCCCGCCAAGGAAACGCCACCCCCGAGCAGGGCCGCGCCCGATCCCGAGGTCAGGGCGATGCGGACGGCGCCCCCGAAGCCCACCAGCAGGACGATGGCGGTCTGCACGGATTCAAAGGCATTGATCACCCGGCGCCGCTGGAGCATCCGCCCCGCGAAGCTGCCGATGTAGAGGGCCGCCAGGGCCAGGGCCAGGGCCATGGCGCGGTCCGGGGAGATCCCGCGGTACGCCTCGGGCGGCCCCCCGGGCCAGGCGGCCAGCAGGGCGAGGATCAGCACGCCGAGATCCGCGGCGAGGGCGGTGGGCCAGCGCAGGCCGTGCCACCGCCGTCCGTAGGTGAGCCACAGGGCCGCCACCCCCAGCAGGAGGAACGCCGCGGCGAAGGGCTCGATGGCCTGGCGGATCGCCATCATGGCGAAGCCCGCCCCCAGAGAGGCGAGGGTGGCGATCCAGATGATGGGCTGGAGGTCCCGCCGCCAGGCCACGGCGCCATGCAGACCGGTGACAGCGAGGAGGAGGAGGGCCGCGGGACCGGGCGCCAGGATGCCGAACCGGGTGGTCGATTCCACAATCAGCGGATAGGCGATGAGGATGGAGGCGAGGGCGTGGAAGGCGGAATCCAGGGGGTGCTTGCCGCGGTCGGCGAGAAGCGCCCAGCTCAGGGCGTAGGCCAGGCCCAAAGCCATGCCCCAGCCGCGAGGGAGGGTGCCCGCGTCCACGAGGGCCCGGATGAAGGTGGCGCCGCCCAGGATGAGGCAGACGCGGCCGATGAGCCCCACGAAGTGGGCCGGGCTGGGTAGGGCGGGTGGGGTGGGCAGGGTGGGGTGGGATTCCAGGGCCAGGACCACCGGGGTCCCGGCGGGTTCGGGCGCTGAGGACTCCAGGGCCGAAACCCGGACCTCCAGGTGCTGGACCTGCTCCGCCAGGACAGCCAGGCGTGCCTCAAGGGAACTCGACAGGCCTTCGGCTGCAGCGGGTTTGAGAGGAGAAACCTCGGTCCTGGACATCGATCGTTCCTCTGAGGAGGTGGAATCGACTTTGGGTAGGGTGTTGGGCCTTCATGCCACGCCCCAGGGGGAGGAGCGTCAAGAAAAATAAAGACATTCCAAATAATGCATAAAGAAAACAATGAATGGTGTTATCACATCGTGAAGTCCACGGTCTTCCGGGCGGCGCCAGGGCCCTGTGAGAAAACCGATGGATACAGGTGTCCCGATGGTTCGCCCGTGGGAGTGGGCATGTGCCGGCCGTCACAGCCCCGGCCCCAACCCCGCTAGGCTGGAGGACCGGAGCCCTCATGCCTGTGTTGCACCTTCGCCGCGGAATCCTCCTCGCCTGCCTGCTCGCCCTGGCGGTGAACCTGGGTGCCCAGGGCCTGACGCGGGATCTGACGGTGGTGCTGCTCCGTCACGCCGAGCGCCAGTCGCTCTTCGATGCCGATTCGCCCCTGGCCGAAGCCGGTCTGCGCCGAGCCCAGGCCCTGGTGCCTTTGCTGGAGGGCTTCCGGCCCGCGGCGCTCTACACTTCGGACCTGCGGCGCACCCAGCAGACCCTGGCTCCGCTGGCGGCGAAGCTCGGCATGGTCCCGCTGGTGCGATCCAAGGACGGGAGCGAAGCCCTGGCCGCCGAGCTCCTCCGCGATCACCGGGGCCGCACGGTGATCGTCTGCTGGCACCACGACCTGGTGAAGAAGGTGGCCCGGGGGCTGGGGGTGAAAGGGCCTCTGCCCTACTGGACTCTCGACACCTATGACCGCCTCTGGATCGTGCGGGTGCCCGCCCAGGGGGCAGTCACGCTGGAGGAGCGGATCCAGGAGCCGTCAGCGCCAGCTGCCGCCGGGGCGGCCCAGGGCCGCTAGCACCTCTTCCGCGGCCCGGAGACCGTGGTCCTGGGCCTCCTCGAAGAGGGCCAGGCCGCTGAGCTCCGTGTGCGCGAAGTGGATGGCGCCGAAGGGGCGGGACAGGCTGAGGAAGGCCGGATCCCAGAGCAGCCCAGGCTCCGGGCGCACCATGGCATGGCCCCAGCGCATTCCATCGAGGCGCGTGACCAGGCCCTTCAGGTCGGGGTGGGCTGGCCGCAGGTCATCCATCACCATGCGCGCGCAGGCGGGCCAATCCATGGCGCGAAGGCGCGCCCGCTCGGCCTCACTATCGGCTCCGGCAAAGGGACGGTACCAGGTCCAGACCGTGGGCCCATGGTCCTTCAGGCTCTGGTGGGTGGCCACCACATAGCCCAGGGCCTCGCTGTCCCGCAGGACATTGTCCCAGGCCAGGGGAAAGCCGGTCTCCTTGGGCCGCGCCCGGAGCGTGAGGTTGGCCACCAGCCAGGGCGCGTTGCGGATGCGGGTCGAAGCCGGGCGCGCGGAGGCGAAGCCTTCGATCACATGACGGGCCACATGCTGCGGCCCGGCGAAGATCACCCGCTGCGCCTTCCAGCCGAGGCGCCGCTGGTTCGCCGCATCCCAGACCGTGACGAGGAGGCCGTCCTTCTCCGCGCGGATGGCGGTGGCCATCGTGCCGCAACGCAAGCGGTCTCCGCAGGCCCTGCGCAGGTGGTCGATGAGGAAGCCGTTGCCCTGGGGCCAGGTGAGGAGGGGGCGCGAATCCTCGCCGGGGCCCTGTTTGCGGGCGGCAAAGTAGAAGAGGCCCGCCCAGGCGCTGGTGGTCTCCAGATGGGAACCGTAGTCGTCCCGGCAGGCGTAATCCAGCAGCCAGCGCAGACGCGGCGAGGAGAGCCCCTGCTGGTCGAGCCAGGCGGAGAAGGGGAGGCCATCCAGGGCGCGGGCCTCCGGCGCATCCGAGCACCGGGAGCGGGGAATGCTGAAGGCAGGGCGGCCCCGGGCATCACGGAAGGCGGCCCAGCGGTCCACCTCGCGGAAGAAGGCGTGGTACTGGCGCTCATCCTCAACGCTGGCGCCCGCCCGCAGGTAGAGGCCCTCCCACCACTGGCCGTAGGCGAAGATGCGCTCCTCGGGCGCGCGAACGGTGGCTTCTTCGGCGAAGCGCGGATCGCCTTTCGCGTCGAAGCCCTCCAGGACGCCGCATTCGTCCAGCAATCGCAGCACGGCATGGTTGCCGCGGTCGGGCACGGGCAGGTAGTGGGCGGCCCAGGGGAAGGCACTCACATGGTTGCGGCCGGACCTCGAGGTGCCACCGGGCTCCGGCTCCAGCTCCAGCACCCGGAAATCATCCAGGCCACCGCCGGCCAGCCGCCAGGCGGCGCTGAGCCCCGCCACGCCGCCCCCCACGACCAGCACGGAGACGGGTTCGAAGCGCTCGGGATCGGGGAAGGCGCCGCCCCGCAGCCAATGGCCCAGGGGAAGATCCGGCCCCACGAGTTCACCTTGGAACGGGAACTCGGGCTTCCTGCGGCAGGCCAGCGACATCGCCGACAGGGTCCCGGCGACAAGGAAATCGCGGCGCTTCATGATCGTGGGCTCACGACCACCGCCGCCACTCCCGGGTGTAGAGGTGGACGAGCACCTGGTTGTCGAGGCGGTTCACCTCCACGGGCACGCGGTCCATGTCCCTGGGGAAGGCGAACATGGCGGCCGTGGCCTCGTCAGACAGGTGGCGCAGCCCCGGCAGCACGCGGGTGGGCACCTCGAAGTCGCGTTTCGAGGCCAGGGCGAAGCCCCACACGCCGAAGGAGGGCACGGCCAGGTGGTAGGGGCGGACCTTCAGCCCCGAGGCCTCCATGGTGGCGGCGATGCACCAGAAGGATTGCCGGGCCATGAGGGGCGAAGTGCTCTGCACGGCCACGAGCGCGTCATCGGCCAGGCGGCGCTGGAGGATGCGGTAGAACCGGGAGGTGTAGAGCTTCCCCAGGGCGTAGGTGTTGGGATCCGGGAAATCCACGAAGGCCAGGTCGAAGGGGGGGCCGGGGGTCTCCTGCAACCAGACCATGGCGTCGGCATTGACGACTTTGACTCGGGGATCGTCCAGGGCCGCGCCATTAAGTTGACGCACCATGACCTGGTTCCGGGCCATGTCGGTCATGGCCGGATCCAGATCCACCAGCACCACCTCCTGCACGGAGGGGTGCTTCAGCACTTCCCGCACGGCCAGGCCGTCGCCTCCGCCGCAGATCAGGATGCGCTTCGCATCGGGCCGGGCGCCGAAGGCCGGATGCACGAGGGCTTCGTGGTAGCGGTACTCGTCGGCTGATGAGAACTGCAGATTGCCGTTGAGGAAGAGCTGGAAGCTGCCCCGGCCGCGGGTGAGCACGATGCGCTGGTAGGCACTGTCCTTGGCGTAGACGATCTCGTCGGCGAAGATCTCCTCCTCCACGGCCAAGGTGAACTTCCCGGCGAAGACCAGCCCCACGGCCAGCAGGGCCATCACCACGGCGCAGCGCAGGCGGATCATCCGGGTGGGGCCGAGCTGGGACTGCAGCAGGTGCGTGGACCAGAGGCCCACGGCCGCGTTCAGCAGGCCGAAGAGGAGGCTGGTGCGCACCAGGCCCAGCTTGGGCATGAGCAGGAGCGGGAAGAGCAGGGAGGCGAAGAGGGCGCCGATGTAGTCGAGGGTGAGCACACCCGCCACCAGATCCTTGAAGCGCACCTGATCCTTGAGGATGCGCATCAGGATGGGGATTTCCAGGCCCACGAGGGTGCCCACGGCCATCACCACGCCGTAGAGCACCACCCGGAAGGCGTGGGTGTGGGCGAAGGCCTGGAAGAGGATGGGGGCCGAGAAGCCGCCCACCAGCGCCACCGCCAGCTCCAGGTCCACGAAGCGCCGGGCCAGGCCGCGCTGGAGGAACTTCGACAGCCAGGACCCCAGCCCCATGGCGCTGAGGTAGACCCCGATCACCGTGGAGAACTGCGTGACGGAATCCCCCAGGAGGTAGCTCGACAGCGTCCCCGCCACCAGCTCATAGATCAGCCCGCAGCTGGCGATGAGCAGCACACTGATGAAGAGCAGGGGCGCCTTCAGCGTCGGCTGCGACACCTCGCCGGTGGGCTGTGGCGCATCACCCATGGATCGCGGCGGCGATGATGAGGCTGATGCCAAGGATGAGGCAGCCGAGGACGATGCCGAGGGCGGTGTTCTGGTCATCCTCCATCTCCTTGCGGAGGGAGAAGGGGAGGACCTTCACGAGCACGAGCCACACCAGGCCGAGGATGACGAGGCCCAGGACGGAGAAGACGGTGGCGACGAGAAGCTGATGCAGCAGCTGGTTCGTGATCATCACTTACCTCCGTGGAAGCCGTTGTTGTGCAGGAAGGTGCGGTAGGCGCCTGGCGTCTGGCGGACGCTGGGCGGCAGATCGGCGCGGCGGCGCTGGCCGAAGAACTCCCGACCGAAGAAACCGTTGGCGATCATCAGGCTGAAGCCACCGCCGAGAAAGAGCAGATAGAGGATCCGCATCAGCTGCCTCCGCTGTTGGGTGCGTACATGCTTTCCTGCCAGCGCCGGCTTTCGAAGGCCGCCAGGCGGAACACCATGAGCAGGGGCCCCACGAGGATGGCCACCAGGGCGAGGCCGGGGTAGAGCCACCGCATCACGCCCTGGCGCAGCTGCACCTCGATGGTGCGGACTGGAGGCACAGGGCCATCCCACTGGGGGGCCAGGCGCAGCACATAGGTACCTGGAGGCACTGCGCTCAGGAAGACGGTCTGGGCCTGCGCCCCCTCGGACCAGGACTCACCGCCATCCACGCCGTGATACCAGCTGGACTCCACGAGGAAGAGCTCCGCCACACCGCTGGTCTCACTCACCAGCGCACCCTCCAATCCGACCCAGCTGTTGTTGACGGGGGCGCTGAGGGTGACGGCCAGGTTCCGGTAGCCGTTCTTGATCTCGATGGGATCGGAGAAGAAGACGGGCTCCTGGGCTTCGCCGGAGGGGGCGTTCGTGGCCGGGACCTGGGCTGGTGCCGCGGGCCTGCGGGCGGGGATGGTCTTCCGGGGGGCCTCCACAGCCGTGGGCTGGAGGTGGGCCAGCTCGAACAGATCGAGCCGCCGGCGGAACAGCTCCTGGTTGCGGTGGGTCATGGATTCCACCATCACCCCCACCAGCAGGAGGCCCAGGGCGCCCACCACCCAGAGGGCGGACTTCGCCAAGGCGACCTTGTGGGGGTTGGGCTGGAAGGATGCGATGCCGGTGGGTGGAGGAGGGGCCCCGTGGAGCTTGAAGGCCTTCCAGACCGCCTCGGGCTCGAGGTAGGTGGAGAGGCTCCAGTTCACTTCCTCGCCACCGCCTTGGTGCGCCTGCCGCTCGCGGGTGAGGCTGCGGGGCGGGGCGACGAACTCGGTGACCTGCACCCGCTCACCCTGCTCGACCTGCCAGTAGAACTCGCCCCACACGCCCTCGACGACGGCTTCCACATCCTGGAATCGCCGCCAGTCCGCGCCCAGGGCCGACAGGTTCTTCTGCCCGTCGCGGGCCTGGGGGAGGTCGCCGGACGCCACGGCGACGGCTACGCTCCAGTGGCCGTCGCTCTGCACCAGCCAGCGGAAGCCCTGCTGGCCGTCCAGCAGCAGGTATTCGGTCCAGGGATAGGCGGTGTCCTCAAGGGTGCAGCTGCGCCGCAGCTGGCCGATGCAGGTGACTTTTTCGCCGTCCAGCAGGCCCTCGGCGCCCAGGGGGATCACCACCTCCTGATGGGGCTGCTTCAGGCTCTTCAGGAAGGCCAGCTTGCCGTTCTCCGCGGACAGCAGGCTGCCGCAGCTGGGGCAACCCACGCGCTGCGTCTGGTCCGGTGCCCGCAGGGCCAGGGCGCCCCCACACTTGGGGCAGTTGAGGCTCTGGGCGCCCAGCTTGGGAGTCCTGCGCGTACCCCCTTGGATGCCGAGGTCGGACAGCGGCACCTCCCGGCCCAGGAAGAACAGCGGAGGCTCATCGCTGTAGTCCAGGGTGGCGAAGGCGCCGTGGCGACCGGAGAGATCTGCGAAGCGGTAGGTGGCTCCGGGTTCCACGGTCCAGGGGATCTCGCCCTCGGCGCTGTGGAAGGTGGCCTCGCTGAGCTCGCCCACGGTCCAGAGGCCGTCGGGCCCGAGGTCGGCGAGGCCACCGGCCTGCAGGCCCTCGAAGGGGGGAAGGGGGCCATGCGGAGCCTGCGTGAAGGTCAGGTAGAAGCGGCCCTGGGCCTCCGCCAGCCAGCCCCATCGGCCATCGTCGAGCGCGAGGTACCACTCGTCCCACACGCCGCCCAGGGGATGCTTCAGCTGCACCCGGCCGGCCAGCGTGAAGGCTCTGCCCGTAAAGGTCCCCGAGGCGCCCAGGCCCAGAGGCGAGCCCGTATCCACGAGGTCGGCCACCTTTCCGATCAGCTCAGGGTCGCGGTCCCGCCGCGCGGCCAGGGCCTTGCAGTAGGAGCAGACGGCCACCATGGTCCCGGGCCGGAAGCTCAGGGCGGCACCGCAGCTGGGGCAGGAGGCGAGTGTGCTCATCAGTATCCGGTGATTATGCAGGCTTCTAGACCAAGGGGAAGATGCGGTCGAGCCCGTCGCGGAAAAGGGGTTCCGGCGTCAGGAGGCTCAGGACCAGGTGCCCGTCGCCGGGCAGGTCGAAGAACGAGCCCGGGTGGACGAGGACCGAGGCCGCTTCCAGCAGGCGCAGGGCGCAGGCCTCGTCCCCGTCCACGGCAGGGCGGCGCAGCAGGACGGACCAGCCGCCCTCGACGGGCAGCCGGGACAGGCGGGGATGGGTCGCCAGCCCGGCATCCAGCGCGGCGAGGTTGGCGCGGAGGCGCCCGAGCACCTGAGCTCGGATTCCGGGGGCCAGCGCCAGGAGCGTCGGCGCCGCGGCCTGCGCGGGAGAGGACACGGAGAGATATTGATCTGCCAGAAAAGCGAGGGCCTCCAGGCTCGCGGCGGTTTGGGGGCCTCGCACCGCGATCCAGCCGAGCTTCAGCTGCGGCAGGGCCGCCACCTTGCTGAGGCCCGACAGCAGGAAGACCGGGCAGGGCGGCTGGGCATCGGCCAGGGCCGTGGGAAGGTGATCCTCCGGGGCCTCGAGCGGGTAATCCACGAAGACCTCGTCCACCAGGAGGGCCAGGCCGCGCCGGGCGCAGAGCTCCGTGAGTCCCTGCCATTCCGGTTTGGACAGGAAATGTCCCGTGGGATTGTTCGGATTCACCACGATGACGGCGCGGGTGCGGGGACCCACCGCGGCTTCCAGAGCCCCCAGATCCAGATGCCAGCGGTCATGGAAGTAGGACGGTACGGGCCGCGCTTGCAGACCCTCAAGCCGGGCCAGCCAGTCGAACAGCGGATAGCTGGGACTGGGCACCAGCACCTCGTCACCGGGATCACCCAGCAGCTTGAACAGCAGTCCGTAACCTTCGCTGGTGGAGGCCGTGAGCAGCAGTTCCTCCGCTCGGAGGCCGTGGCCATGGTGGGCCGCGATGGCCTCCCGGGCGGTCCGTGTTCCTTGGGGATCGGGATCGTAGGCCAGCACCGAGGGCGCGGACAAGGCCGCGCGGATCTCGGCTTCCGGGTAGGCGAAGCCGCAGCGCGTGGGGTTCGACACCGTGAGATCGAGGATCGGATGGCCCGCCGCGCGCAGGCGACCCAACGCAGCCGACAGGGCATTCGGATCGAATCCGGACGGCAGGCGGGAGGAGAGGCGCATGGAATCAGGGTAGACGAACTGCCCTTCGGCCGACGGGAAGGGCCGGGACGGCCTGATCTTGTCTTTCCATGGATAATCGGGAAAACCCAGGAGGCTCCCATGGCAAAGACACCGAAGGTCGCGGTGCTGTTGGCGGGCTGCGGCCATCTCGACGGCGCGGAGGTGCGCGAGGCGGTGCTGGCCCTGTTGGCCCTGGATCAGCACGGTGCGGCCTTCCAGTGCATCGCACCCAACGCGGATCAGTACCATGTCGTCGACCATGCCACCGGCCGCCCCGTGCCCGGTGCCCGGCGCAACATCCTGGAAGAGGCCAGCCGCATCGCGCGTATGGGCCAGTGCCTGGACCTGGCTTCGGCCGCGGCCGGCGACTACGATGCGCTGGTGATGCCGGGCGGTTATGGGGTGGCCAAGAACCACTGCACCTTCGCCATCAAGGGCGCGGAGGCCGAAGTGCGGCCCGATGTGGCCGCCTTCATCCGGGGATTCTTCGATGCGGGCAAGCCGGTGGGGGCCATCTGCATCGCGCCGGCCCTGGTGGCCCTGGCACTGTCGGGGCGGGGGGCCGCCGAGCTCACCCTGGGCAATGATGCCGGCTGCGCCGAGGCCATGAGAACGCTCGGCCACCATCACAAGGACACCCCGAACGCGCGGGAGATCGTGGTCGACGAGGTCCATAAGCTCGTCACCACCCCCGCCTACATGTTCGACGATGCGAAGCTGAGCGATGTCTGGATCGGCATCGAACGCTGCGTGGCGGAAGTGCTGAAGCGCTGCTAGACCCAGGAGAATTCCCATGTCCTCCCTGCTTCCCAGCCAGCTGATCGCCGATCCTGCCGCCTCCCTGCCACCGGAGCGGCTGCTGGGCATCATCCGCTTCCAGACGGAGATCGCCAAGGTCGGTCTGGATCTCGCCGTGGTGATCGAGCGGGTCGCGCTCCTGGCCCAGATCCTCACGGGAGGTTCCGGGGCCGTGGTGGAACTGGCGGAAGGCGAGGAGATGGTCTACCGAGCCGCCTCGGGGATCGCCGAGCGCCAGCTGGGTTTGCGGCTGACCCGCCGGGGGAGCCTTTCGGGACTCTGCGTGGAGCAGGGGACGCCGCTTCACTGCGAGGACTCGGAAACCGATGCCCGGGTGGATCGGGAGGCCTGCCGCTCGGTGGGTCTGCGTTCGATGATCGTGGTGCCTCTGCGTCACGGGGACCTCACCGTGGGGGTGCTCAAGGTCCTGTCGGCCCAGCCCGCCGCCTTCCAAGAGGCGGATCTCCTGACGCTCGAGCTGATCTCCGAGGTGGTGGCCTCGGCCCTGGTCCACGCCACCCGCTATTCCACCCAGGTGGAGACGGCCAGGGACCTCTTCCTCCGGGCCACGCGGGATTCCCTCACGGGGCTGGGCAATCGCGCGCTGTTCTATGACCGGTTGCACCAGGGCCTGAAGCTGGCGCGGCGGCACGGGCATTCGCTCGGCATCGCCCTCGTGGACATGGATGGCCTGAAGCGCATCAACGACGAGCATGGCCACCAGGCGGGCGACGCCGCCCTGAGGATTCTGGCCGAGCGGCTCCGCGCCCTCACCCGGGAATCGGACACCCTCGCCCGTCTGGGTGGCGACGAGTTCGGCATCCTCCTGGCGGCGGTCAAGGATCCGGCGGCGGCCCGGGACTTCGCCCTCAAGCTGGCCAACCAAATCCAGGGAACCTTCTCTTTCGACGGCATGCCTTTTGACCTGAGCGCCAGTGTGGGCACCGTGGTCTTCCCCGAAGACGGCGGAGAAGTGGAGGCGCTCCTGCACCAAGCCGACCTGGCCATGTACGAAATGAAGCGGGCCCGCAGCGCGAGGCAGGCGGTCAAGGGGCGCTAGCTGGCCAGTCCCACCCGGGATCGCGGTTCGGATGCGCCATTCGCCGCAGGGCCGGGGTGACGAGGTGACTGGCGACGAGGAGCCGGGTCTCCTCATCCAGGGCCCTGATCCATGGTGCCGCGTGGCCCAGGACCAAGCCTGATTCCGGCAGGGCGAGGCTGCGGTCGAGGGCCAGGAGCACCTGCTGGCCGATGGGAACGGCCTCCCGCCAGCGCGAGGTCGCCAGGGCCTCGGCCTGGGTGGGGCGCAGGGGGACTTGGATGAGGGCCACCAGGGGCTCGAGGCCCAGCCGGGGATGCTGGAGGAACGACGCGAGGACGCTGAGGGTGGGCGTGCGCCAAACCAAGGGCCAGAGCGCGCGGGGGGCGTGCAGGGCCAGGCTGCGGCGCTCCCCGGTGGTCATGGCCGTCCACAGTTGCTGGAGTTTCTCCGTGGCCTGTTGGCGGGCCTGGGGATGGGCTGCCGCATCGGCCGCCACGGCGGCCAGGGCCCGCCAGGGCAGCCGGGCCAGGAGGTGCGATCGCAAGTGGGCGGGTGCCTTGGGATGCTGGGCGATCCAGCGCAGCAGCAGCGGGCGCTTCTTCAACTCTGCGAGCTCCGCCGCGGCCTCGAGCCAGCCTCGCGGAGGATCCGGATGCCGCAGCATCCTCAGGAACCGCGGCCACGGCACATCGGGCGGCAGGGCCCAGGGGGCGGGGGAGGGAGGAGGCATGGGGAAAGTCTAGGAGGTCTCCAGGCTGAAGACTGAAGACTGAAGACTGAATTGCGCCACACTGTTTCCATGACCTTCGAATTCACCATCCTGGGCCGGGGCCGCGCGGGGCGCTCGCTGGCGGCGGCCTGGGGGGCGCGGGCCACGCTGCTGGGTCATGAGGCCCGCCCGGAAGGGCTGGTGCTGCTCGCGGTCCCGGATCGCGCGGTGGAGGATCTGGCGAAGGCCTTCCCGGGACGCTGCGTCCACTTGGCCGGGAGCCTGCACCTGCCCGGGGTGCCCTGCGCCCATCCCCTCACCAGCTTCGACGGAGAGGCCCGGGACTGGACCGGCACGCCCCTGGCCATCACGGGAGCGGTGCCGGACGCCCTGCGCCGGGCCTTCGGCGACCTGGGCTTCGCAGCCTTCGATCTGCCCGCGGAGCTGAAGCCCCTGTACCATGCCGCGGCGGTCCTCACCTCGGGTCATGCGGCCACGCTTTGGTTGGGCGCGGCGGCGCTGCTGAGGGCCCAGGGCGTGGCCCTGCCAGGGCGGGGACTGCTGCCGCTGGCGGAGGCGACGCTGCGCAATGTCGCCCTCTTGGGGCCGGCAGGCCGCACGGGGCCCTTCCCCCGGGGCGATGAGGCCACCATCGCCCGGGATGTGGAGGCGCTGCCGGAGCCCTGGCGCGAGATCTTCCTGAAGCTGGGGCGCAGCCTCGACTGAGGGTTTTTTCCTCACGGAGTTTCATGTCCCTGCTGCTCATCGTCTCGGTCATCTGGGCGCTCTCCTTCGGCCTGACGGCAGAGGTGAGCGACCTGGGGGCTCCGTTCGTGACGGCGGCCCGGACCGTCCTGGCGGCCCTGGTGTTCCTCCCCTTCCTGGATGTGAAGGGGATGCCCGCCCGGCGCCTGCTGGCCTTCGCCGGCATCGGCGCCCTGCAGTTCGGCCTCATGTACCTGCTCTACATCGCCTCCTACCGGTGGCTGCGGCCCTCGGAAGTCGCCCTGTTCACCATCTTCACGCCCCTCTTCGTCACGCTGGTCAGCGACCTGCTGGAGGGACGGATGTCCTGGCTGTTCCTCCTCACGGCCGGACTGGCGGTGCTGGGCACGGGCATCTGCGTCTGGTCCGGCCTGGGGCGGGGCGGGATGCTGCGGGGCTTCCTGCTGATGCAGGCGGCCAACCTGTGCTTCGCTCTCGGCCAGGTGCTCTACCGCCGCGCGGTTCCCGCGTCGGGCAAGCGGGATCGCGACCTCATGGGCCTGCTCTACCTGGGGGCCTCCGTGGTGGCCGTGGCCATGGCCGCGCCGTCCGTTCCGTGGGCGAAGGTGCTCGGCATGAACCTGCGCCAGATGGGCGTGCTGGTCTACCTCGGCGTGGTGGCCTCGGGCCTGGGGTTCTTCCTCTTCAACGCCGGGGCCCGGCGGACGGACATTGGCACGCTGGCCATCTTCAACAACATGAAGATCCCCCTGGCCATCCTGGCCTCCGGCCTCGTGTTCCGCGAAGCCGTGGATTGGCCGAGGCTGGCCGCCGGCGGGGCGGTCATCGCCTGTGCCCTCGGGCTGAACGGCATCACTGGAGCGCGGTCATGAGCGGATTCAAACCTCCATTACCCCTCCGGACCGATACGCCCGCCACCTGGGCCGAGGCCGCCCTGGCCGATCCGGAGGCCCTGCTGTCCGACCATGCCCACTGCGAGAAGAAGGCCGCGCTGACGGCCTTGAACATGGCCCAGCATCTCAGCGACATGGCCCGCGCCTCGGTACTGCTGGCCCGGCTGGCGGAAGAAGAGCTCAATCACTACCGGCGCGTGCTGGAGGCGCTTCAGGCCTTCGGATGGAAGCTCCGCCCCGATCACGGCAATGCCTACGCCCAGGCTCTCCATAAACTGGCGTCGAAGGGACTGCTGGATCAGCTGCTCATCGCCGCGCTCATCGAGGCTCGCAGCTGCGAACGGCTGGGTCTGCTGGAGCGGGCCTGGGCCGCGCAGCCGGCGCCGGGATCCGAATCGTGGCTGGCCTTCCTGCTGGAGCTGGAACACTGCGAGGCGGGCCACGCCCAGGTCTACCGCAGCCTGGCGGAGGAGCGGTTCGGTGCTGCGGCGGCCGCGACGCGGATGGACTGGTGGCTGGACCGGGAGGCCGAAGTGATCCGGGCCCTGCCTTGGCGGTCAGCGGTGCACTGAACGCCAGCCTGGGCGTCATCGGCTCCACAGGTCCCTTAACCCCCAGTAAGGCGGTTCGTGGCATGCTGGACGGACCTCCGAGGTAGTCTCATGTCCACCGTTCCCGACCATGGTCTGAAAGAGTTGGTGCCGGTCTTCGGTCCTGAAGCCCTGGGTGTGGGCGCGGAAGGCAGCTTCCGAACCGCCCTGGAGCGCCTGAGCGGCGAGGGTGATCTGAAGGCCCGGCTGTTGCTGTCGGCCCTTTCCCACTTCGCGGCCAAGGGGTATGACGGGGTGCAGGTGAAGGAGGTGGCGGAGGAGGCCGGCGTGTCGAAGCCGACCCTCTACTACCATTTCGGCAGCAAGGAGGGGCTCTTCCGCCAGCTCTGCCTGGTGTCGCTCGCCGCCATGGCCGTGCGCATCCAGGCCATGGTGGAGCCCTTCCTCCAGGCGCCGATCCAGAGCGCGGAGGCCGTGGACGCGGCCTGCACCGGGCTGGCGCGGGCCTACCTGGACCTGCTGCAGGAGAGCCAGGAGTTCACCGGGTTCATCCTCCGTTCCATCGCGGTGCCCTCGCCGGATTCCAGTTTCCGGGACCTCATGCCCCTCGTGGAAAGGGGCCTGAGTCCCCTGGGCCTCTTCATGAACCATGTGTTCGGCACGGGGCTGGAGCAGGCCCGCAAGGAGGTGCTGCTGTTCACCTCCCTGGTGGGCTCGCTCATCGAGGAGAAGCTCCGGGATCCGAATTACCAGATCACCGACGGCGAAGTCCGCTGGGTGACCCGCCGCTGGCTTCACGGCGTCCAAGGTTGAACCTCCGAGAGAAGGCACCATGACCAAGCTCACCCCGATCCGGGCCACCGTCCGTCCGCTGGACCTGCCCCAGCACTTGTTTGAAGTGGAACTGACTTTCCCCGCCGAGGCCGTGGCCTCCGGCGCCACGGCGGCCCTGCCGGCCTGGACGCCGGGTTCCTACCTGGTGCGGGACTACGCCCGCTTCGTGGACCGCGTCCGCCGGGTGGAGGGCCGCCGGGAATGGCCGCTGGAGAAGCTCGACAAGCAGCGCTGGCAGCTGCCCGCCACGAAGCGGGAGCTCACGGTCCGCTACCGCCTCTACGGCAACGACCTCACCGTCCGCACCAACCATGTGGACGCCACCCACGCCCAAGTCGTCCCGGCCGCCACTTTCCTCTACCTGGAAGGCCAGCTGGACCGGCCGGTGGAGGTGAGTTTCGAGGGCTTCCCCGCCACCTGGAAGGTGGCTTCGGCGCTGCCGCAGAAGCGGGGTGTCTACACGGCCAGGGACTTCGACACGCTGGTGGATTCACCCTTCGAGCTGGGGGCATTCCGGACCCGGCAGTTCAAGACCGGAGGCACCGCGTTCGAGCTGGCCTTCACCGGCGACCACAACGGCGACGAGGGGCGCATTGCCGAAGCCACGAAGAAGATTGTCGAGGCGGCTGGTGCGATCTTCGGCGGTTTCCCCTTCAAGCGCTATGTGTTCCTCTTCACCTTCACGCCCAAGCTCCGGGGCGGCCTGGAGCACAAGGACTGCACCAGCCTCATCTCCGACTGCCATGCCTTCGACAAGCCGGAGGGCTACCACGCCCTCTACCAGTTGGTGGCCCACGAGTTCTTCCATGCCTGGAATGTGAAGCGCCTGCATGATCCCGCCCTGGGCCCCTTCGACTACAGTCGCGAGAACCCGACGAAGATGCTCTGGTTCCACGAGGGACTCACCTCGTACATGGAGCATCTCATCGTCCTCCGGGCCGGCGTGGTGCCCTGGAGCCATGCCTCCAAAGAGCTGACCCGCTGCTGGAGCGAGCAGGTGCAGCGTCCGGGCCGCCTGGAGCAGAGCCTCGAGGAATCCAGCTGGGACGCCTGGATCCGCCTCTACAAGCAGCACGAGTTCAGTCCCAACAGCTCCGTCAGCTACTACGACAAAGGCGAGGCCGTGGCCTGGCTCATGGATGCGACCCTCCGAGCCGGCAGCCGCGGCAAGGCCGGCCTGCCGGAGCTCTTTGCCAGGCTGTGGGCCCGGCACGGCGAGAAGGGCCTGACCGATGGCGATGTGCGGCGGGCCTTCCAGGAGCTCTCCGGCCAGGATCCCGCCCCCTTCTGGGAGGCCTACATCTCCGGCCGGGCGGAGCTCGACCCCGCGCCTCTGCGCCGCGCTTATGGCCTGACCCTGGTGGCGAAGGCCCCCTGGGAGTCCCTGCCCGCCGCCGAGGCGAAGGATCCCGCGGCTCAGCGCCGGGCCCGGGCCTGGACGGGCCTCGTATTGGCCGCCAACGGGCCCTCCGTGCAGAACATCATCCCCGGCAGTCCGGCGGCGAAAGCCGGCCTCAGCTTCGGCATGGAGATCCTCGCCGTGGATGGCTGGCGCACCGCCAGTTCGGCGGAGGTTCAGCGCCTGCTGGCCGAACCGGGCCCCGGGGGGAAGGCCACCGTGCTGGCCGCGGATCGGGGCCGGGTCTTCGAGGTGCGGGTGCCGGTGATGGAAAGCCCCGACCGCAGCCACGGCCTGGTGCCGGATCCCCGGGCCACCGCCAATCAGCGCGCGGCCTTCGTCGCGGCCTACGGCCAGCCGTTCCCCTCGGCGCCGATCAAGCAGGGAACCCGCCGTTGAGGATCGCCGCGATCCTCGCCGCCCACGATGAGGCCGATCACATCGGGCCGGTGCTGGCCGGGCTCGAGGCCTTCGGCTTGCACCGGATCCTGGTCGTGGACGACGGCTCCGGCGACGGCACCGGCGCCGTGGCCGCTGCCGCCGGGGCCGAGGTGCTGCGGCTCGAGCCCGGCCGGGGCGGCGGGAAAGGCCAGGCCCTCCGCGCGGGCATCGCGCACCTCCGGTCCGACGATTTCGATTTCTACCTCTTCCTGGATGCGGACGGCCAGCATGCTCCCACGGACCTGCGGCGCTTCCTCGACCACCTGGCGACCCACCCCGACACGGATTTCCTCATCGGATCGCGTCTCCAGGACCGCGCCCGGATCCCGGCGAAGCGGTGGCGCACCAACGCCCTCGGCACCTGGACCCTGGGCCGCATCGCCGGCGTCTCGTGGGAGGACAGCCAGAGCGGCTACCGCATGATCCGGAAGAAGGTGCTGGATCGCCTGGACCTGCGCTCGTCAGGCTTCGCCATCGAGATGGAGATCGCCATGAAGGCCGCGGACTGGAAGCTCCGATGGGCCCACATCCCCATCCAGGCCATCTACCAGCCCGGACCGCCCCGGAGCCATTTCCGCGGCGTGATGGATACTTGGCTCATCGCCTGGGAATCTCTGAAATGCTGAGCCTCCAGATTCCGGCCTGCTAGCCTGAATTCATGATCAACCCGCTCGATTGGGACCTCGGCAATGTACCTCCCGGCGTGGCCTGGGGCGGTGTGGACGAGGCGGGGCGCGGCGCCTGGGCGGGGCCGGTGGTGGCCGCCTGCGCCGTCCTGGATGGGGAGACGGTCCACAAGTGGGGCCATGTGCTGCGGAGCGTCCGGGACAGCAAGCAACTGAAGCCCGAGCGGCGGGAGGTCCTTGCGGCGGAGCTCAAGTCCGTGCTTCCGGCCTACGGCATCGCCGAAGTGGATCCGCTCGCCATCGACCGGGAGAACATCCTGGAGGCCACCCTGATGGCCATGCGGCAGGCGGTGGCCCATCTGGCGATCCGGCCCCGCCTCCTGCTCGTGGACGGGAACCGGGGCCCCAGGACGGGCCTGCCCGAGCGGCTCGTGGTGGATGGGGACGCCGTCAGCTGCGCCATCGGCGCGGCGAGCATCCTGGCCAAGGCCCACCGCGATGCGCTGATGATCGGCCTGGAGGAACAGCATCCGGGCTATGGTTTCGGCCAGCACAAGGGCTACGGCACGGCCCTGCACCGGGCACGCATCCAGGAGCTGGGTGTGTCCTGCGTGCATCGCATCAGCTACGCCCCCGTGGCGGCGCTCCAGCGGGTGGACGAGGATCTGCGCGACGAGTTGCGCCGCAGCCTGGATCGTTGCGTCAGCGTGGCCGAACTGCAGGCCTGGGTGCTCTCGGACCTGCGCCCGGCCTATGGCCGGCTGAAGCTGGTGTGGGTGGAGACCCTGAGGCGGCACTATGCGGACCGTCTGGCCCAGTTGGCGAATGCCGAGGGCCTGGCCAAGGATCCCGAGTGACGGAGGTGGTCCTGGCCCTGGTGGAGCGGGAGGGCCGCTACCTCCTGCAGCGCCGGGCGGTCTCCAATCCGGTGCTGCCGGGGCTCTGGGAGTTCCCGGGTGGTAAAGCGGAAGCGGGCGAGTCGCTTCTCGAGGCCCTCAGGCGCGAGCTCCGGGAAGAAGTGGACATGAAGGTCCTGGCGGCCAAGCCGCTGCCTTCCATGGAGGGGGCTGTGCGCCTGCATCCCTTCTGCGTTGTGGCAGAGGGGCGTCCGCGAACGCCTCTGGCCTGGGGCTGGTTCACCGCCGCTGAAATCCTGCGCCTCCGTGTTCCTCCAGCCAATGTCCCGTTGCTCCACAGCCTGGCTGGAGCCGCTCCACCGGCCGATTCCGGCCCGCCCCGCTCCATCTGATAACCTGGAAGCCCCCCAGGCCCGGAGATGCCATGCCGCGATTCCTCATTCGGACCTTCCTTTGCGCCCTCGCCGCCCTGGGCCTGTCGGCCCAGCAGACGGAGGTGGTGCTGAGCGCCTCCAGCAGTGCCAAGCTGGTGCTGGCCATGCCCGCGCCGAAGCTGACCGGCATTGAGGATGGGCTTGTGGCCACCGAATTCACGGCCGTGCTCAAGCGCGACCTGGACGAGACAGGCGTGTTCGCGGTGCTGCAGGAGCGGCTACCCGCTGACTCCGCTCCCGCGAAGGCCTGGAAGGAGGCCGGCGCCCAGTGGCTGCTGACCGTCCGGCTCACGCGGGCGGCGGGCGGCGAGCTCCAGCTGGACGCCTCGGCGCTGGACACCGCCGCCGAGAAGGCAGTCTTCACCAAGCCCTACAAGGCCGACCGGCTGGTGCCCCTCCGGCGGCTGGCCCATGCCCTGGCCGATGACCTGGTCGCCCGGCTCACCGGGGAGCGGGGCGTCGCCTCGAGCCGCGTGGTGTTCGTGCGGCAGATGGCGCCAGGCGTGAAGGAGCTGTTCCAGATCGACCGGGACGGCGCGAACCTCGTCCAGCTCACGCGGCACGGCAGCCTCACCCTGTCGCCCACGGTGGCTTCGGACGGACGCCTGGCCTATGTCACCTACAAGGGCGGCGCGCCCGAGATCTGGGGCCAGCGCCGCCGCGACGGCGCCCACGAGAAGCTCTATCCCCTCGCGGGCGCGGGTGGCATGGTGTCCACGCCCGTCTGGTCGCCGGACGGGAAGCGTCTGGCCTTCGTGCAGCTCGACCGTCGCGGCAACAGCGACATCATGATCCTCGACCTGGGCACGGGGCGGGCCCGGCGTCTGACGGACGGGAACGGCATCAACACGGAGCCGACCTGGAACCCCAACGGCACGCAGATCGCCTTTACCTCCGACCGCGAAGGCGGCCCCCAGGTATTTCTCATGCAGGACGACGGCTCCAACCTCCGCCGTCTGACGGCCGAGGGCACCTACAACGCCAGCCCCGCCTGGAGCCCCAACGGCGCCATGGTGGCCTATGTCTCGCGTTTCGAGGGCAAGTTCGACCTTTTCATCTACAAACTAGGCGAAGGCAAGGCCTACCAGATCACCACTGGCGTGAGCACTTCCGAGTCGCCAGCCTGGTCTCCGGATGAGCGCCGATTGGTGTTCACAAGTAACCGTTTTGGCTCGATGCAGATCTTCACCACCGACCTCTCAGGCCGCCAAGTGGTGCGGATGACGGAGCTCCCGAACTGCCAAAGTCCGAAATGGACCCGCGCAAGATGAAAAATAATGACGATTCCCTGAGTTCCGTCGAACTATACTCAGGCTTATCCAGGAGGAACAACCCCATGCGATACGGAACCTACCTCGTCCCTGCCGCGATTGTGCTGACCCTCGGCAGCCTCGCCTGCAAGCCGCCCAAAACGGCCGAGCAGCTCAAGCAGGAGACCCAGGCGGCCTTCAACGAGGGCTACCAGGCGTTCAAGGATGGGAAGGCCCGCACGACCAATCCCTATCTGAACGACAAGGAAAACCCCCACAAGATGCAGGGCTGGTACGACGGTTGGGACAAGGCCAAGGCCGACAAGGATGCCGCTGACAAGGTCGCCGCCGAGAAGGCCGCCGCCGACGAAGCCGCCCGCAAGGCCGCCGCCGAGAAGGCCGCCGCGGAAGAAGCCGCCCGCAAGGCTGCCGAGGCCGAGAAGGCCGCTGCCTTCAAGAAGGCCGCCGAAGCCGCCCTCAAGATGATCCACTTCGACTTCGACAAGTCCGACATCAAGGAAGGCGACCGCGCCACCCTCCAGGGCATCGCCGACTTCATGAAGGCCTTCCCCGCCGCCAAGCTCGAGATCGAAGGCCACTGCGACGAGCGGGGCACCAACGAGTACAACCTCGCGCTCGGCAACCACCGCGCTGCCGCCGCCCTGGCCTACCTGAAGACCCTGGGTGTGGATGAGGCCCGCTTCACGACCATCAGCTACGGCAAGGAAAAGCCCCTCTGCACCGAGGCCAAGGAAGCCTGCTGGAGCCAGAACCGCCGCGCCGAGTTCAAGCTCAAGTAACTGTTCCTGATCACGCGAAGCGGGGGCTACGGCCCCCGCTTTTCGTTTAGGATGAAGTGCATCCCGGAGTTCCCATGAGTGCCCGCACCCTGCTCTTTCCGGCCCTGACCGCGCTCCTCACCATCGGGTGCGGATCCGAAGACCAGCTCCGCCGCGTCGAGCAGGAGGTCGGTGACCTCAAGCTCGAGGTCTTCAAACTCCGCCAGCAGGTCGAGGACGGCAACAAGCGCTCCGAGGCCGAGCAAAAGGCCGCGCAGGAGTCCCGGAGCCAGGATCGACGCTTCCAGGCCGACCTCCAGGAAAGCCTCCGCCAGGTGCAGGACACCACCCGTGTGCTGAACAACCGCCTGAACAGCCTGCCCCGGGGCGGGACGCGACCGGCGGTCGATGCCGCACCCGCGGCCCAGGCCTCCGAGGATGAGCGCGCCTTCAACGCGGCGGTGCTGGACTACAACCGCGGCAACTATCCGCTGGCCGCCGAGGGTCTGGATCTCTTCCTGAAGAACTACCCGCAAAGCGCCAAGCGTCCCGATGCGCTCTTCTTCCTGGGGCTCTGCCACTACAACCAGCGGACCTTCGACAAGGCCCAGCAGGCCTTTGATCGCATCATCAAGGATCACGCCGCCTCGCCCCAGTTCCTGCCCGCCAAGCTCAAGCGCGCCCAGTGCCTTCTCAAGCAGGGGCTCAAGCCCGCTGCGGTGAAGGCCTTCCGCGAACTGGTGGATGGATTCGCCGGCAGCGCCGAGGCCCGCACCGCCCAGCAGGAACTGAGCGACCTGGGCCTTTGATCCGACCCGCCATGAACCCTGAAACCTGGCGCGTTCCTGTCCGCATCGACTTCGCGGGCGGCACCCTCGACCTGTGGCCCATCTACGCCATGATGGGCGGCTGCCTCACGGTGAACGCCGCCGTGGATCTGTGGATCGAGCTGGAGATCCGCCGCAGCGGCCCCGGCCACCGGCTCCGGAGCCGGGACCTGGGGATCGACCTGGCCTGCGAGACCTGGCCAGCGGAACCGCCCGCCGGTCTCTCCTGGGTCTGGCGGGTGCTGGACGGCTCCGGTGCGCCGCCGGCCTCCGTGGCCATCCACAGCCCTGTGCCCCAGGGCTCGGGGCTGGGCGTGTCCTCCTGTCTCGGCGTGGGCCTGCTCGGCGCGGCCCTCGGGGAGGAGGCCGGTGAAGGTCTGGCACGCAAAGTGCCGATTCTGCGGGACCTGGAAAGTCGGGAACTTCAGACCCCGGCGGGTTGGCAGGACTACTATCCAGCCGCCCTGGGCGGCGCCCTGGCGCTCCACTGGGATGGGCCCGAACCGCGCTGGGAGCGACTGGAACCCCATCCGGGCCTGCTGGCGGATCTGGTGGTGTTCTACACCGGCAAGCCGCACCACTCGGGCATGACCAACTGGGAAGCCTACAAGCGGTTCATCGAGGGCGATGTCCAGACCCGGCAGGCCCTGTCCGACATCCGGGGCATCGCCTGGGACATGGCGGCGGTGCTGCCTGCGGATCCTGCCGCCGTGGCCGCCCTATTGGAGCGCGAAGGCCAGGCCCGAGTGAACCTGTCCCCGGCGGTGGAGACCGATGCGATGCGCGCCGTGCGGGACCGTGGTCGCCGCGAGGGCTGGTACGCGGGCATGAAGCCCTGCGGTGCGGGGGGAGGCGGCTGCTGCCTGCTGGTGGCGAAGGACGGCCGTCGGGAAGCCGCCGAGGCGGCCCTGCGCGACATGGGCCTCCCGCCCCTGGATCTGCGGATCACCCCAAGGGGGCTGCACAGGCTCGGATGAGCGCGCCCGGGTCCGGGGCCTCCAGGGGCGTCTGCCCCGGCGTGGCCAGCAGACCCCGAAGGCGCTGATCCCGCTTGCCGAGGGGCAGGGTGGAGAGGTCGGCGGCCGGGATCCAGCGCAGGCCCCCGGCGGCCTGGAAGCGCGCGTTGAGGCGCAGGTGCAGGGGGTTCACGGCCTCCCGGCGATGGGTGTAGACCTGGGTCCAGCCGGGCCAGGCCAGCATGGGGAATGAGCCGGGGAGTGGGGGCTGGGGGACCCCTTCCGACGCGTCGATGGTCGGCCAGCGCCAGAGGCCCGCCAGGAGCCCCTTGGCCGCGGGTGCATGGAGCAGCAGGTGTCCCTCCGCCTCCATGGCCACCAGCCAGATCGAGCTTTCCTTGGGTTTCGCGCGCTTGCCCGCAGGCGGGATCTCCCCGGTACGCTCCGCCCGCCGGGCGGCGCAAGCGTCCGCAAGGGGGCAAGCGCCGCAGTCGGGCGTCGGCGTGCAGACCGTGGCGCCCAGCTCCATGATCGCCTGCGTCAGGCGGGAAGGGCCGTGAGCCTCGAGGGCCGGGACGAGCCAGGCCCGCAGTTCGGCGGCCCGGATCTTCGGGTCGCCCTCGATCAGCAGCAGGCGGGCCAGCACGCGGAAGGCGTTCCCATCCAGGGCCGGGGCGGGCCACTGGAAGGCGATGGCGCCCACGGCGGCGGCGGAGTAAGGGCCGAGGCCCGGCAACCGGGTCAGGCCCTCCAGGTCCTCGGGCCACCCCTCAGCGGCGACGGACGCTGCGGCGGCCTTCAGGAAGCGTGCGCGACGGTAGTACCCGAGTCCCTCCCAGGCCTTGTGGACGGTGTCCTCATCGGCCTCGGCGAGGGCCTGCGGCGTGGGAAACCGCTCCAGCCAACGGTTGAAATAGGGCACCACCGTGGCCACCTGCGTCTGCTGCAGCATCAACTCAGACACCAACACGGCGTAGGGATCCGGATGCGGTGCATCCAGATTGTGGGCGCGCCAGGGCAGGTCCCGTCGCATGCGGTCGAACCAGGGGGCCAGGGGGGCGAGGAGATTGAGGGCGGCGGGCCAAGGCATCCCCAGACCCTACCATTCCTGGATTCGCCCGCCTTGGGGCTCGGCGGGGAAGGGGTGTTTTTCATGGCATCTGAGGGGTATTCGGAAACTCCGACCCCATTTAGAATCATTCTTTTTTCATGGAGGAACCATGGAAACGATGCGCATGACGCTCCGTTCGGCGCTGGTGTCTCTTGGCGCGAGCCTGGGCGTGGTCTTTATGGGAGCCTGCGGCGGCGGAGCCTCCGGCTCTGGGGGCGTCGGGGCGCCAGCACCGGCCGTGCTGAAGGTCCTCCCGGCCGGCGCCGACATCAAGGTGGGCGGCTCCTTGCAGGTATGGGCGGAGAATGCTCAAGGAAGCCCCGTCCCGGCAACCTTCTCGGTGGTGGAGCCCCAGGGGGGCCAGGTGACGGCCACCGGTCGCTATCAGGCCCCTCCGGTGGCGGGGACCTACCACCTTCGGGCCACCAGCAGCCAAGTGCCCGGGGCCGTCGCCGAGGTGCCGGTGAGGGTCTCGCTCTACCAGGCGGCCGTTGCGGCAGCCCCGCCCTCCCAGTTCTCGCGCTTCGACCACAGCGCCACCCTGCTTCCAGATGGCAGCGTCCTGCTGGCGGGGGGGATGGAATCCAGCCTGCTCGAGCGGTATCTCCCGGCCTCCGGAACCTTCGTGCAGGCGGCGGATCTCGGCGCCAAGCGGTGGGCCCACCAGGCCTCACCCCTCCCGGGGGGCGGGATCCTGCTGTCGGGTGGCGTCGGCTTCTCGGGAGCCACCGCCGTCGCCCTGGCGACGGCCCAGGTCTACGACGCCGGAACAGGCGTCCGCCCCGTGGGATCTCTGACAGCTTCGCGCCTGCTGCACGCGGCCGAGGCGCTGGAGGATGGCCGTGTCCTGCTGACCGGGGGGCTGCCTGCCACCGGATCCGACACCTACGCCACGGCCACGGCGGAGGTCTTCGATCCGGCGACGGGGAGATTCGCCGCCACCGGCTCGATGGGATCACCCCGCACCGGCCACACGGCCACGCGGCTCGCGAACGGGAAGCTCCTCATCGTCGGCGGAAGGAACAGCACCTGCCTCTTCGGTTGCCAGGAATTGACCTGGGCTTCCGCGGAGCTCTTCGATCCCACCACGGGCACCTTCTCCCCCACGGGAACCATGGCCCAGGCCCGGTACGGGCACACTGCCACCCCGCTTCCCGATGGACGGATCCTGATCGCCGGGGGAACCACGCCGGACCTTCCCAACACGGATGTGTCCACCTCCCTCGAGATCTACGATCCTGCCACCGGCTCGTTCACCCAGGCGGGGACCATGCTCCGGCCCCGGACTCACCACACGGCGACCCTCCTCACGGACGGGCGCGTCCTGCTGGCCGGGGGGCGGACCGTCGGCGAGGGCTCCCTGGCTTCCGCCACGCTCGAGGTGATCGACCTGGCCCGGGGCCAGGCCACGCTGCTGACATCCTCGCTGACCACCCGCTACCGCCACACGGCGACCCGCCTGCTCTCAGGTGAGGTGCTCCTGGCGGGGGGCAGCGAGGGGGGAGGCGGCATCAAGCTGGCGGAGGTATTCCGCTAGCTAAAGACGGAGTCCCTGAACGAAAAACGAGCGCCCAGGGGGCGCTCGTTTCGATTTGGTGCCCGCGAGCAGACTCGAACTGCTACGGCTTGTGGCCACCACCCCCTCAAGATGGCGTGTCTACCAATTTCACCACGCGGGCACGCGGAACATTCATCTTCACTCAAAGCGCGAACGCGGTCAATGACTCGTTTCGAGCCCCGGCCGGGCGAGGATGCTACTGCTTGGCAGGCGCGTGGGCCGGAGCCGGCACGGGCGCGGGAGCAGCCGGGGCAGGGGCGGGCACGGTGACGGCTGGCTTGTCGCCGATCTTGTCCAGCACCGAGCGGTTGCCGCGGATGATCAGCACCTCGATGAACAGGGTGGTGCCGAGGAATCCGGCGGCCAGCCAGTAGGTGGCCTTGGACAGGAAAGGCGTGGCGCCCTGGGCGCCGAAGGCGGAGTTCGCGCCGCCGCCGCCGAAGGAGGCGCCGAGGCCCCCCTTGGTGCCGGGCTGCAGCAGGATCGCCCCGATGAGGAGGACGCCGAACAGGATCAGAAGCGCGAGGGCGAGGCCGTTCATGTAAACTCCGAACCTCCTAGTCTGCCATGCCTGCCCCTCTACATCCAGAGCCCCGTGAGGTTGGGGGTCTGCAGCGCGCGATGCACGGCCTGGGCCCGTTCCACGAGGCGGATGAAATCCGAGGGCAGCAGGGCCTGTGGGCCATCGCTGAGGGCCTTCTCCGGGTTGCAGTGGGTCTCCACCAGCAGGCCGTCAGCGCCCGCGGCCACGCCCGCCAGCCCGCAGGGGATCACCAGGTCGCGGCGCCCGGTGGCGTGGCTGGGATCGACCATCACGGGCAGGTGGGTGAGGGCCTTGGCGGCGGGCACCACGCTGACATCCAGGGTGTTGCGGGCGTGATCGGACCAGGTGCGGATGCCGCGCTCGCAGAGCACGACATTCCGGTTGCCTTCGCCCAGCACATACTCGGCGGCATAGAGCCATTCCTCAAGCGTGGCCGAGGGGCCACGCTTGAGCAGCACGGGCTTGTGGCAGCGCCCCGCCCGGCGCAGCAGGGCGAAGTTCTGCATGTTGCGGGCGCCGATCTGCACCATGTCGGCGCTGCGTTCCACGGCATCAAAGGTCTCCACCTCGGTGGCCTCGGTGACGACGCCCAGGTCGAATTCCTTGCGCGCTTCCTCCAGCAGGCGCAGACCCTCGAGTCCCAGGCCCTGGAAGGCGTAGGGGCTCGTACGGGGCTTGAAGGCGCCGGCCCGCAGCAGCTTGACGCCGGTCTCCGCCACATAGCGAGCCACGGTGAAAAGTTGTTCGCGGCTTTCCACCCCGCAGGGACCGCCCACCAGGACCAGATCCGGGCCGCCGATCTTCACGCCGCGCACCTCCACCACCGTGCGGCCCGCCACGGCGTCCGCGCTGGCCAGCTTGTAGGGGCTGGTGATGGGGACGACCCGGCGCACCCCGGCCATGGGCTCGATGCGGTCGGGCTTCAGGGCCTTGGAGGCGTTCGGCGCCACGATGCTGAGGGCCTCGGGCGTTTCGTTCACCTGGCTGCGGATGCCCGCCGATTCGAGCAGGGCCAGCACCTCGGCCACCTGGTCCGGCGTGGCGGAGGGTTCCATGAGAATGAGCATGAGGATCCTCTAGCGGCGGGAGATGGCCGGACGAGCGTGAGAGGGGGGGAATCCGTGCCTGAAGCCTGAGCCCGGAAGGGCGAAGAGACTGAGCATGCGGCCTCGCGAAGACTTCCGATTCTAGCGCCTCTACAAGATCGGAGCCTGGACAGGGAACGAAGCGGCATCCAGACTTGGCCCCGGAGGTCCCCATGCGGCTCGCCCCCACCCCCATTTCCGGTTCCCTGCTGTTGGTTCCCCTGCTGTTCGCCTTCGGCTGCACCCGGCCGGAGGTCGAGGCCTTCCGCATCAGCCCCCCGCCCGTGAGCGTGACCGTGAGCCTGCCCGAGCGCCTGGCGGACCGGGAAGGATTCCAGCAGGAATATGCCTCGGCCCTGCGCGGCCGGCTCGCCACGCGGGTGGTGGTGGTCCCCGAGGGCGTCAAGCCCCCCGTGGGAGCTGCCGAACTGCAGGTGGACATCCGGGACATCTCCCCGGCCTCGGGCCAGCCCAGCCCTGCCGCCATCGGCGTGGCCACGGGCGTCGCCGTGGGGGCCATCAGCGCCGCCTCGGGCAACCGGGGCTGGGGCGTGGTGGATGGCCTGTTCTGGGGCCTGTGGGTCGGCAGCCATGCCGCCATGCACCAGGAGCGGACCCAGGATCGCCTGGGCTACCGGCCCCAGGTGGTGCGGGCCCAGATCCGCCTGGTGCGGCAGGGCATTCCCGAACCCCTGTGGGTGGACTCGGTCGAGCCGGTGGAAGTGGTCGAGGCCATGGATCCGCTCCCTCCAGGTGCCCGGGACGACGACGGCCGCATCCGCGAAGAGGAGGCCAAGGGGTTCGCCCGGGTGGTGGTGCAGAAACTGTCCTCCCACTTCCAGTGGGTGCGCTTCACGGACCAGCGCTTCTACGAGGATCCGGCCGCCAAGAAGGGGGATCTCCCCAGCCGAGGCCCGGAGCCCACGCCTGCAGAGCCGAAGAAAGATTGATGGAAGCCCGCACCCTCCGCTGTCCGGGCTGCGGGGCGCCGGTGCCTCCGGATGCGCCGCAGTGTCCCTACTGCCGGGCCCAGCTGGCCACGGTGGCCTGCCCGGCCTGCCTCGCCCTGGTGCCCCTGACGGTGGAGCATTGCCCGGCCTGCGGAGCCGCGCTGGCGGCCCGGGTCGAAGCCGCTTCCGGGGGCGCACCCTGCCCGGCCTGCGCCAAGCCCCTGGCCGCCTCCCGAATAGGAGATCTCGCGTTCCAAGGCTGCCAAGCCTGTGGTGGGCTCTGGCTGGACCGGGCGATCTTCGAGCAACTGGGCGCCAGCCGCGAGCGGCAGGGGGCCGTGCTGGGGGCCTTGCCCGCCCCTCCGGCCCGCCCCACGGCTGCCATGGGGCCGGCCGGGGCCGCGCTGGGCTCGGTGCAGTACCGCCCATGCCCCGGTTGCGGCCAGCGCATGAACCGCGTGAACTACGCCAGGCGGTCGGGCGTGGTGCTGGATGTCTGCCGGGCCCATGGGCTCTGGTTCGATCGGGACGAGCTGCGCCGGGTGCTGGCCTTCATTGCCGGCGGGGGGCTCGACCGCGCCCGGCAGCGGGAACTTGAGGAGCTGAAAGAGGCCAAGCGCAAGGCCGTGGCCCCACCGGAACACGCGGTCTCCTCCTACGAGTTCGGCCAGCAAGGGAGCGCCCCGGGCCACTGGCTGACTGCCACGGACCTGGTGGGCCTGGCCATGGATGCGGCGGGATTGTTCCTGGGCCGGCCATGAGTTCACTCCCGCAGGGAAACCGGGGAGTAACTGGATGTGCCAGTCCCTCCGCTCACTTCCTGAGCAGGACGATGGCGTCTTCAGAGGTGGAGGAAGCCATTCCTTTCGCCAATCTGAGCAGGTCGACGAAGGAATCGCCCCGGCGCACAGCCCGGGGCCGCATCAGGCGCTCCAGGGCCTTCAGCAGCAGCCAGAATGGCTTTCGGCCCGGGAACCTCGGCCCGACCTTGTAGTAGTGCCCCAGGCGATAGGTGTGGGCATAGAGTGTGTGGCTGGTGAATCCGGCCCGCTGCGCCGCCTTCCAAATCCTCGGCGGATCCATGTCCTTTTCCGTCACGCCAAAACGCGCCATGGCCTCCCTGGATTCGGCTGAATCGGCATGCCCCAGCCCAGGCTCGGAGGTCAGGCAGATGCCGCCAGGAGCCAAGGCGCGGTAGACGGCCTGCAAGGCCAGCCCTTCATCCTCGGCGTGGTGGAGCGAGTCGAAGAAGACCGCCGCATCGAACGCTTCGACGAAGGGACAGGACTCGTAGTCCATGACCTCGAAGCGCAGGTTGGAGGTCATGCCTTCCATCTGCCTCAGCCGCTCAGCACCCTCGACCATGTCGGGGGCGATGTCGACGCCCGTGACATCGTAGCCGCGGCGGGCAAAGAACCGGCTGGTCCATCCGAGGCCGCAGCCAAGGTCAAGCAGCCGCGCGGGAGGCGGCGGGAGCAGGGAGAACAGCGCTCCCATTTCCATGAACATTTTTCCGCAGTCCTCAAGGCTGAAGGGCTTTCCCTCCACCTCGCAGCGGGAGGCTTCATTCAGGGCTGAAAGGTACCGACGTTCGGCTTCCTTGGCCATTCAATCTCCGATGCGGGGCTGACCATCTGTAAAGCGGCCCACTGAAGGAGCGAGTCTACCCCGCCTGCCTCACCAGCTCTGCGAACTTCCTGGAATCGAGGCTGGCGCCGCCCACGAGCCCCCCGGCGACCTCGGGGATGGCGAGCAGTTCGGGGAAGTTCTCCGGGGTGACGCTCCCGCCGTAGAGGATGGGCACGCGGTAGTCCGCACCGGCCAGGTGCCGCTGCAGCTCGGCGCGGATGAAGGCGTGGGCCTCGCGCACCTGTGCGGCCTCGGCGCGGCGGCCGGTGCCGATGGCCCAGACGGGTTCGTAGGCCACCCACAGGGGCCCGGGGCCGGTCTCGGCCAGGATGGACAGCTGCTGGCCGAGCACTTCCAGAGTCTGGCCCGCATCGCGCTGTTCCAGCGTCTCGCCGATGCAGAGCAGGGGCAGTAAGTCCCACTGCCAGGCGGCCTTGACCTTCTTCGCCAGGGCCGCGTCGGTCTCGCCGAAGAGCTGCCGCCGCTCACTGTGGCCCAGGATCACGCCCGAACAGCCCGCGTCCCTCAGCTGGGGCATGGAGACCTCCCCGGTGAAGGCGCCCTTGGGTTCGGCATGTCCGTTCTGGCCGAAGACCTGGAGGCCCTTCGACCGCACCAGTCCGCTTACCTGATGCAGCAGGGTGAACGGCGGGGCGATGCCGGCCTCCGTGCCGGCCCCGGGGGCGAACCGCCCGAGCAGGTCCTCGCAGAAGGCCTTCGCCTCATCCGAGGTCAGGTTCATCTTCCAGTTGGCGACGACGCAGCGCATGGATCTCCTTACTTCGACAGGGCGGCGACGCCGGGAAGCTCGAGGCCGCTGAGGAACTCCAGGCTGGCCCCACCGCCGGTGGAGACATGCGACATGCGGGCGCCGACACCGGCCTTGTTCACGGCGGCCACGCTGTCGCCGCCGCCCACCAGCACGAAGGCGCCCCGGTCCGCGGCTTCGGCCAGCTCCTCGGCCATGGTCAAGGTGCCGCTGGCGTAGGAGGCCATCTCGAAGACGCCCATGGGACCGTTCCACAGCAGCGTCCTCGCGGCGCGGATCTCGGCCGCGTAGGCGGCGACGGTCTCTGGGCCGATGTCCAGGGCCATGCGGTCGGCGGGGATGTTCTGATCCACCGTGATGGCGCAGCCGGCATCTTCCTTGAATTCGGTGGCGGCCACATGATCCAGAGGCAGCAGCAGGCGGGTGCCCTTGGCCTCGGCCTGCTTGAGCAGCCCCAGGGCCAAATCCAATTTGTCTTCTTCGCAGAGGCTCTTGCCGATCTCGAAGCCCTGGGCCTTGAGGAAGGTGTAGCTCATGGCGCCGCCGATGAGGATGGCGTCGGCCTTGCCGAGGAAGTTCTGGATCAGCTCGATCTTGTCGCTCACCTTGGCGCCGCCGAAGATCACCACCAGGGGCTTGTCGGGGGTTTCGGTGACTTTGCCCAGGGCCTTCAGCTCCTTTTCCATGAGGAAACCTGCGGCCACGCGATCCTTGGGGAAATGACCGACCATGCCGCTGACAGAGGCATGGGCCCGGTGGGCCGCGCCAAAGGCGTCGTTCACATAGGTGTCGGCCAGTCTGGCCAGGCTCTCGGCGAAGTCTTCTTTGTTCTTGGTCTCGCCCTTCTCGAAGCGCAGGTTCTCCAGCAGGAGCACCTGGCCCGGCTTCAGGGCGGCGGCCTCCGCCTCCACGGCCGCACCGTTCACATAGCTGGCCAGGCGGCAGTCGAAGCCCTGCTCCTTGAGCCAGGCAGCCATGGGGGCGGCACTGAAGGCGGCTTCGAAGCCCTTGCCTTCAGGTCGGCCCAGGTGGGAGGCCAGCACCACGGAGGCACCGCCATCGAGCAGGCACTTCAGCGTGGGCAGGGTCTCGCGGATGCGGGTGGCGTCCGTGATGCGGCCCTCCTTCAAGGGCACATTCAGGTCCGCCCGCAGAAAGACCCGGTGGCCCTTCACATCGAGATCCCGCACCGACTGGAAGCCCATGGCTGCTCCTTGCAAATGGAAAGCTCCATTCTGACGGAGGAGGGGCGGGCAGGCTATGGCGCCTTCCGCTACCGGGCCTTCTCGAGGATTCCGATCCAGCGAGGGCTGTCCTCGGTGAAGGCCTCGCCCGAGTAGGTGCCGCGGACGCTCCGGAGGCGGAGCCCGGCGTGGAGGGCCATGGCCTGGAGGTCCGTGGGGTGGTAGAGGCGGACGCTCTCCATGGCTTGGCGGCGCTCCCCCGTGTCCAGCCGGATGAGCTCCATGTGTTTCACGAGGCGGTCGCCCTCGAGCGCCCGGCGGCTGACGACGCGCACCCCCGCCCGCTCCACCGTGTCCTCGGGCACCAGGGTCCGGGCTACCTGGCCGGCATTCATGTAGTCCATCACCAGTACGCCGCCAGGGTGGAGCAGCTGCCCGAGGCGGAGCATCAGCGCGTGGTTCTCTGAGTCGGAGAAGTAGCCGAAGGGGGTGAACCAGAGGCAGATGCCGGACAGCGCGCCGTCCTTCACGGGCAGGGCCCGCATGTCGCCCCGCAGCAGCCAGGGGCGCAGGTCCACGGGGGCCAGGCCGAGCAGGATCCGGGAGAGGTCCATGCCGAAGCCCAGGGGGTTCGTCCGCCGCAGGATCCCGAGGTGCCTGCCCGCGCCGCAGGCGAGGTCGAGGACGGGCCCCGCGGCCAGCTCCGGGGCCAGGCGCAGGGCCAGTTCCACGGCCTGGCGGGCCTCGTCCGCATCCCGGTGGGCGTAGAGCAGGGCATAGTCCTCGTCAAACCAAGCTTCGAACCATTCGGCCAAGGTGCGCCCTTCGAAAGGCCCAGAGTATCCAAATGGAGCGCGGCAGACCCCATGGGGAAGGAGAAAAATCGCGGTCGGCTACAATGGGGATTGCAAAGGAAAAGCATGCAACGCCCAGAACGCCTTGAAGACCAGGTCCACTTCCTACTGTCGACCCTCATCCAACGCGAACTCCGCGATCCGGAGCTCGGCTTCCTCACCCTCACGGCCGTGCGCCTGACGCCGGACCGCAGCATGGCCCGGGTCTATTTCACGGTCCTGCCCGCGAACGGCGGCGACCAGGAGGCCCAGGATGCGCTCACACGCAAGGCCCTGGGCCGGGCGGCGGGCTTCCTCCGCAGCCAGCTGGCTTCGCGCCTCAAGATGAAGCGGGTGCCCGAGCTGCGTTTCTTCCCGGACGGCACGCTGGAAGAGGGGAACCATCTGGAGTCCCTGCTCGATGAAATCGAGAAGGAGCGGGCCGCGCGGCCTGCCGACCCCGAACCGGAAGCCTGAATGATCGAATCCGGCATCCACCTCGTCCACAAGACCGTGGGCCAGAGCAGTTTTGATGTGATCCGGGGCTTCAAGCGCCGGGCTTTCGAGGCCGGGCAGAAGAAGCTGGCCCTGGGGCACGGCGGTACGCTGGATCCCTTCGCAGACGGCCTGCTGCTGGTGCTGGCGGGCCAGGCCACGCGGCTGATGGAGCTGATGCATCCGCTGCCGAAGACCTATGTCGCCGAAGTGGCCTGGGGCCTGGAAACGGACACCTGCGACCTCCACGGCAAGCCCGCCTCGGAAGCCACCGAAGCCCAGCTCTCACCCGAGGCCCTGGAGGCCGCTCTGGCCCCCTTCCAGGGCTGGACCGACCAGGTGCCCCCCGCCACCAGCGCCAAGAAGATCGACGGGGAGGCGGCCTACCGGAAGGCCCATCGCGGCGAGACGGTGGTGATGAAACCCTGCCGCGTCTTTCTGCTGTCCGCCCGCTGGACCGCCCACGACCTGCCGCGGGCCAGCACCCTCGAAATCACCTGCCGTGGCGGTTTCTATGTGCGGAGCCTGGCCCGGGATCTGGGCCGCACGCTGGGTTGCGGCGCGCACCTGACGGCCCTGCATCGCACCGCCATCGGCCCCTGGACCGATCCCGGCTCGGATCAGGAGCGGCTCATCTCCGGCGCCGACCTGCTGCCCTGGTGCCCCTCCCGTCTGCTGACGGATGAGGAGGCGGAGCATCTGAGCCATGGTCGCGCCATTCCCGTGGGCGAATCGGTTCCCCCCACCTGGGCCCTGCCCGAAGGCTTTCCAGATCCAGGAGCACCGTTGCGGGCCCTGCATGAGGGGCGCCTCGTCGCCCTGCTCAAGCCCACCGAAGATGGCCTGCGCACCTTCGCCAACCTGCGGGGCGGGCTCTAGGATTCCCGGCTTCAGGGGCGCTGGTCTGGGGCTTTCCCGGGCTCTTCGGTCCACTCTGAGTGCAGATGGACGGGTTTCGCCTTGACCCTCAGCCGCAGGTTCAACATCTCCACCAGCAGTGAGAAGGCCATCGCGAAGTAGATGTAGCCTTTGGGGATGTGCATTCCGGTGCCCTCCCCCACGAGCGTGGTGCCGATGAGGAGCAGGAAGCTGAGGGCGAGGATCTTCAGCGTCGGGTGCGTCTCGACGAAATCGCCGATGGGCTTGGCGGCCAGCATCATCACGCCGACGGAGATGACGACCGCGGTGACCATCACCGCGAGGTCCTGGGCCATGCCGACCGCGGTGATCACCGAGTCGAGGGAGAAGACGATGTCGAGCAGCATGATCTGGATCAGGACCCCCGAGAACGAGGGGGCGACCTTCTTCACAGAGGCGCCTTCGATGCCCTCGAGCTTGTGGTGGATCTCGTGCGTCGCCTTGGCGATCAGGAAGAGCCCGCCGCCGAGCAGGATGAGATCCCGCCCTGAAAACCCGCGCCCCAGAATCTGGAACAGCGGATTCGTGAGCTTCACGATCCAGGCGATGGACATGAGCAGCACGATGCGCATGCCCATGGCGAGCAGCAAGCCGGTCTGCCGCGCCTTGGCCTGTTTCTCCGCAGGGAGCTTCCCCGCCAGGATCGAGATGAAGATGATGTTGTCGATGCCCAGGACGATCTCAAGGACCGTCAAAGTCAAAAGGGCAATCCAGGCCTCGGGACTGGTCATCCAGCTCATGGGGGGGCATCTCCGGGAGTCGGCGGCAAACCGAAAACTCCCATCCTAGCCCGATGGTCTTCCCCTCGGCATCGCGGGAATGGGCAGGCCGCCTAATCCTGGGCGGGCACCCTCGCCGCGAGGTCGTCGAGGACCTTCAGCATGTGCTGGCACTCTTCACAGCTGGTGTGGGGCGTGCCGCAGGGGAAGCCGTCGCTCTGCATGCCGAGGCAGCGGGGCTGCTGGATGAAGCGCACCAGTTCGCCCATGAGGCCGGAGACCTTCGTGCGGAGCGGGCTGTCCGGGATCTCCCGGAGGGCCATGACGAGCTTCCATTCCTCGGTGCTGAGGGTGGTCTGGATGGCGGTATCCGTCATGGCTGCCTCCGGGGGAGATGCCGAACTACTTGTCGAGGGCTTCCACAGACTTGATGCCCCAGGCGAACGCTTCTTCGTTGAGGGGGATCAGGGCGCACTTGTCCTTCAGGGCCACACGGATGGCGGTGAGGAGGGTGTCCTTGGGGAAGATGCCCGTGGCGGCCTGCAGGGCACCCAGCGCCACGATGTTCTTCACCACGGCCTTGCCCAGATCGGTGGCGATGCCCGTGAAGGGCACGGGGAAGACCTTGATGCTGGGATCCAGCACGGGGGCTTCCGTGACCACGGAGCTGTCGTAGATCACGAAGCCGCCCTTGCGGACCGTGGGGCCGAACTTGACGAGGCTGGGCGTGTTGAAGGCGATGAGCACCTGGGGATCGGGGGATCCGGGGTTCAGCACCTCGTCCTTGGCCACATGCACATCGGCGTAGGAAGTGCCGCCGCGGCTTTCGGGGCCATAGCTGGGGATGTGGGTGGCGTCGAAGCCCTCGCTGATGGCGGCGCGGGCGATGAGCATGGCTGCGGTCTGGGCACCGTCGCCGCCGGATCCCGCCAGCTTCAGCGAGATGTCTTGGGCGTCGAGGTGGGTGGGGAAGCCCTTGCAGAAGCGATCGGAGTGCTCAGAGGTGGCGCCGGCCAGGCTGAGGAGCTTCTCGCCCTTGAAGCAGGGCGGGTTGCGCTTGAACCAGGGCTCGACGGTGATGTCCTTCTTCACACCGAGGGGATAGACGGGCTCCATGCACTCCTTGACCCACTTGGCGGTGGCTTCGGGGTCCATCTTCAGGTGGGTGGGGCACTCGGCCAGCACCTCGATGAAGGAATAGCCGCGGCCCTCCACCTGGAGCTTGATGGCCTTCTGGATGGCCTTCTTGGCCTTGATGCGCTGCTTGGCGTCGAAGAGCGCGACGCGCTCCACATACACGGGGCCGTCGAGGCCCGCGATGATCTCGGCCATCTTCATGGGCTGGCCATTGTATTCGTTGCGGCCCGCGGGGCTGGTGGAGCTGGACTGGCCCATCAGGGTGGTGGGGGCCATCTGGCCGCCGGTCATGCCGTAGATGGCGTTGTTGATGAAGATGACGGTGATGGGGGCGCCGAGCTGGGCGGTGGCGATGGTCTCGGCCAGGCCAATGGAGGCCAGATCGCCGTCACCCTGGTAGCTGATGACCACGCTCTCGGGGTTGGCGAACTTGTGGCCGAGGGCGACCACGGGGGCGCGGCCGTGGGCGGCCTGGCTGTTGCCCACATCGAAGTAGTAGTAGAGGAACACGGAGCAGCCCACGGGGCTGATGGCCACCGTGCGGTCCTGGATGCCGAGCTCGTCGATGGCCTCGGCCAGGTACTTGTGGGCCAACCCGTGGCCACAACCGGGGCAGTAGTGGGTGGCGTGGCCCTTCAGGCCCTCGCCGTGGGAGTGGCGCTCGAACTTGTCGTAGAAGACGCTGGCCTTGCTCATGCGAGCACCTCCTTCTGACCCAGGACCCGGGTCATGATCTCGCTCTGCTGGGGCAGGATGCCGCCCATGCGGCGGACCGATTCGATCTCGGGGAACTGGCGGACGCCGGCCTTGCTGAGGGCGAGGCGCACCTCGTCCTCCAGCTGCCCGGCGCTGGCCTCGACCACCACGATGCGCTGGGCGCCGTGGATGGCCTTCTTCAGCTCTTCCACGGGGAAGGGCCAGAGGGTGATGGGCCGGAAGAGGCCGGCCTTGACGCCCTGGTTGCGCAGGTCCTGCACGGCGCCCTTGGCCGTGCGGGCCGGCGTGTTGCAGGCGATGAGGATCACCTCGGCGTCGTCACACAGGAAGGACTCGGAGCGGGCCTCGACCTTCATGGCCTCGTATTTGGCATTGAGATGCACATTGTGCGCCTCGAGGTCGGTTTCCGTGAGGAAGATCGATGTGATGACATTCCGGCGGTGCATGGCATCGCCGTAGACCGCCCACTTCGGAATGCCGGGCTTGATCATGGTTTCGGGCAGCTGCACCTTGCCCGTCATCTGGCCCAGGTAGCCGTCGCCCAGCAGGATCACGGGGTTGCGGTATTTGAAGCTCAATTCGAAGGCCAGCATGGTGAGGTCGAGCATCTCCTGGGGCGTGGCGGGGGCCAGGGTGATGGCGTGCGTGTTCCCGTGACCCAGGCCGTGGCAGGCCAGCTTGATGTCGGACTGCTCGGGGGCGATGTTGCCCAGGCCCGGTCCGCCGCGCATGACATCCACGAAAACGCCCGGCAGCTCGGCGCCGATCATGTAGGACACGCCTTCCAGCATCAGGCTGAAGCCCGGCGAGGAGGTGAAGGTCATGGTGGGCAGCCCCGCGCCGGCGGTGCCGTACATCATGTTCACCGTGGCCACTTCGCTGACGGCCTGGATGAAGGTGCCGTCGAGCTTGGGCAGGAACTTCGCCATCAGCTCGGCGCCCTCGGTGGAGGGGGTGATGGGGTAGCCGTAGACATGGCGGCAACCGGCCAGCAGGGCTCCCAGGGCCGACGCATAGGTGCCCTTGATGACCAGGGGCTCCGTGCGGGGCAGGGGCAGGACTTCGGAGGGCAGGTCGATGGGCTCGGGCGCATCGCTGGGCTTCACGCCGAAGAGCTTGGCGGGATCCTCCAGCTCGAAGTCCTGGATCTCGCCCTCATGGGCGGGGCGCAGACCGTAGGGCTCGGGGCAGGCGTCCATGCACAGACCGCAGGCGTTGCAGTTGGCCAGGTCCAGCTCCACGGGCACCAGGCCCGTCAGGGGATTGATCTGGTCGCTCAGCGTGATGCAGTCCTTGGCGCAGGCGTCGAGACACCGGCCGCAGCCCTTGCAATACTCCGGCAGCAGAAAGGGTTTGGGTCGTTCTTTGAGAGCCATGGAAACTCCATGCAGGGACGCAGGTCCTACTTGGGGGAAGTGTCAGGCCCCCTCCATGTGCGCGTGGTCACAAGCGGGCAGGATCGCAGACCGCCGCCGACCAAAAGGTCGGGAATGGGCCCCGGGGTGGGCGGTCTGCGTGGGACAGACCGGAAAGCAGGCTGGAGTCCTACCGATCGCCCCAGTGCAGCTTCTGCTGGAGCAGGGCGAAGAAATCGAGGCCGGGCTGCTGGAGCAGGGTGATCCTGGCCTCGGCCTGGCGCAGGCGCACCTGGTCGCCGGGCAGCAGCTTGAGGCCCACTTGGCCATCCAGGGTGAGGTGGGCGTCCTCGGCCTCTTCGAGGGTGATCGAGATGGGGCGGTCGGCGGGCACCACCGAGGGACGCAGGGTCAGGGTGTGCGGGCAGATGGGGGCGATGACGAAGGCCTCGAGGCTGGGATGGAGGATGGGGCCGCCGGCAGACAGGGCGTAGGCCGTGGAGCCCGTGGGCGTGGCCACGATGAGCCCGTCAGCCTTGATGGGTCCGGCGTCCTGCGCGCCCACCCGCAGGTGCATGTCCATGATGCGGGCGAGGGCGCCCTTGGCCACCACGGCGTCGTTCAGCACGGTGTGGCGCGCCAGCAGCTCGTCCCCCCGCCACAGCTCGGCTTCGAGCATGGGCCGCACATCGGGCAGGAGCGAACCGGCGAGGAAGGCCCCGACGGCCGCGCGGGCCCCCTCGACGGGGTGGGCCGTGAGGAAACCCAGGGAGCCCAGGTTGATGCCCAGGATCGGGGTGCCCCGCAGGCCCACGCGGCGGGCCGCATGGAGCAGCGTGCCGTCGCCGCCGAGCACGAGGCAGAGGGCCGCGGGCGGCTGGGCGGCGCCCAGTTCTTCATCCAGGACGAGCCGCGCCGGGTCCAGTCCCGCCAGGGCCCAGGGCTCGGCCAGGGCCCGCTCGCCAGTCACGGTCCAGCCCCGCTCCAGGAAGGGAGGCAGCGCTGCGCGCAGGGTGGACCCCAGGTGCGGGGATTTGACCTTGGCCACGAGGATCAGTCGCTGGGGCATGGCATCACTCTACCGCTATCCTTGGGGCATGGCTTCCGCGTCGGCGACCTCCTCCATCCTCTCCCGCCACTGGCTGCGCCGGGCCCTCGTGGCCATGGCCGCCGTCATCGCCGTGGGCGCCGCGGCCTTCGCGGTGTCCTGGTCCGTGCTGTCCCGCGATGCCGACAGCTTCCTCACGCTGTTCGCCCTGCGGGTGCCCAAGACCATCACCAAGGTGCTGGACCAGAATGGCAATGTCATCGGCATCTTCGCCGAGGAGCACCGCGTGGTGATCCCCTACGGGGACATTCCCAAGGCCTTCGTCAACGCCGTGGTGGCCACGGAGGATGCCGACTTCTGGGGGCACAGCGGCGTCTCCGGGCGGGGCATCGCCCGCGCCGGCTGGAATTTCGTCGCCAGTTTCGGCCGCCGCCGCGAGGGCGGCTCGACCCTCACCATGCAGCTCATCCGCACCGTGACGGCCAAGCGGCAGAAGCGCCTGGACCGCAAGCTCAAGGAGATCATCCTCGCCCGCAAGCTGGAGAAGGCCTACTCCAAGAAGCAGATCATGGAGATGTACGCCAACGAGGTGTGGTTCGGCGGCACCCGGTACGGCATCGAAGTGGCCGCCCAGTTCTACTTCGGGAAGAGCGCCCCGCAGCTGAATGTGGAGGAGTGCATCCTCCTGGCCGGCATCATCAACAACCCCGCCTACTACAACCCCTACTCCAACGACCCGGCGATCCGCCGGCTGGTGCGGAGCCGGCGGGACCATGTGGTCATCCGCATGGCCAAGGAAGGCTACCTGAAGCCCCAGGAGGCCAGCCTGCTCCTGGAGCGGCCCATCCGTCTCGCCCGGGAGAATGCCCACGAAGAAGCCGTGGCCCCCTACGCGGTCGAAGAAGTCCGCAAGTACCTCTACGAGAAATACGGCCGCGAGCAGGTGCTGAACGGCGGCCTGGAGGTCACCACCACGCTGGACAGCTTCTGGCAGGAATCGGCCAATGATGCGGTGCGGGCCGGCGTCAAGGCCGTGGACCGCCGCCGGGGTTTCCGCAAGGAGGGGGTGCAGTTCGTCACGGACCCCGAGACCACGCAGCTGAACGGTTGGAAGCGCTACCTCGAGCCGGGCGACGGTGTCCGGGGCGTCATCCTCGGCTGGAAGGGCGGCAAGGCGCAGGTGCGCATCGGCAAGGTCACCCTTGAGGTGCCCGACACCGCCTTCGCCTGGGCCGGCAAGGATCTCCAGAAGCTGCTGCCCCGGGGGGCCGCACCGCTCTTCACGGTGAAGACCGCCGAGGATGGGACGCCGAAGACGCTGGAACTCGACCAGGACCCCTCGGTGGAAGGCTCCCTCCTGGCGGTGGATCCCAAGACCGGCGAGATCCGCGCCATGGTGGGCGGCTATGACTTCAACCGCTCCAAGTTCAACCGCACCACCCAGGCTTTGCGCCAGGTGGGCTCCACCATGAAGGCCTTTGTGTACGGCGCCGCCTTCACGGCCGGAAAGACCCCCGCCACCATGGTCCAGGATGTGCCCACGCGGTTCCTCGACACCGTGGACTTCCTCACGGTCACGAACCCCGATGGCACCTCGGAGTTCAAGCCCCTGCGTTCCAATGTGAAGCCCTACGAGCCCAAGAACTACGAGCGCGATTTCTGGGGGCCCATCCCCATCTGGGAAGCCCTGCGCGATTCGCGCAATGTGCCTGCGGTCCGCACGCTGGATGATGTCGGCGTCCTGAATGTCATCGACTTCGCGCGGAAGTGCGGCATTACCGGCACCATCCCGCCCTATCCCAGCATGGCCCTCGGCTCGGCCGACCTCACACTGAAGGAGATGGTGCGCGGCTACGCCACCATCGCCAACGGCGGGCTGCAATCGCCAGCGCCCTTCCTGATCAAGAAGGTGGTGGACCGCAACGGCCGCGTGCTGGAGAGCCACGGCGGCAGCGCCACGGAGCAGGTGCTGGATCCCCAGAGCACCTTCCAGCTCATCCAGTGCCTGCAGGGCGTGGCCACCAGCGGCACCGGCGCCCGCAGCAACGAGGTGGGCTGGCCCGTGGCGGGCAAGACCGGGACCACTGACGATCACACCGACGGCTGGTTCATCGGCTTCTCCACCCGCGTGGTGTGCGGCGTGTGGGTGGGACTGGACGAGAAGAAAACCATCTTCCGCGGGGCCGACGGTGCCAAGGTGGCCCTGCCCATCTGGATCGACTTCATGAAGGCGGCCCTCCCCACCACTCCGCGGGAGGAATTCCAGGCGCCGGAGGGCATGGAGTGGGCCGATGTGGACCGCTACACCGGCCTATTGGCGACCTCTGCCACCTCCGACCGGGTGCTGCACCTGGCCTTCAAGCCCGGCACGGCGCCCCGGTCCGGCAGTGATGCCGAGGCCATCCAGAAGGTGCGGGAGGCCCGCGACAAGGCCAACGGACAGCCGACGGAGGTCCGCATCTGGGGCCGCCCCAAGCCCGTGGAGGAACCCAAGCCCGTGGACCTGGGCGCCAGCGATCCGAACGCCTAGCCTCCTCGCCACCTTGTGACGGGGGCTACGGCCCGGGTTTGCGATGCTGGAGGGCTGGAGCGCCCCGTGTCCCTGGCCCGAGCCCTGTCCATCCTCTGCCTCAGTGCCGGTACGCTCCTGGCCCAGGAACCGCCCTCCGGGGTGGAGGTCGGATTCCAGGAGCGCGTGCGCTCGGAATCCTGGGACAACCTGACCGACCACCGGACGGCCACGCCGGATGATCGGATCCAGTACCGTTTCCGGACGAGGTTCTGGGTGGGGGTGCCCCTCGGCCGGGACTTCACCTTCGCGGCGGGGCTGGTGAATGAGAACCGGAAGCTGGTCCGCCCGGATCAGGCAGTCCATGGCCGTGAAGTGGTCTTCGAGACCTTCTACCTGGACTGGCACCCGGGCTCGGCCTGGTCGCTGCGGGCGGGGCGCCAGACCCTCATGCGGGGCGATGGGTTCGTGCTCTGGGACGGTGGGGCCCTGGATGGAAGCCGCGCGGCCTATGTCAATGCACTGGACCTCGCCTGGACCTCGGGAGGCTTGAAGGTCGAGCTGCTCGCCATTTCGGATCCGTTCAAGGACCGCTACCTGCCGCGCCTGAACGAATCCGGCAATCCGAAGGAACGCCAGCTGCTGAACGAGCGGGACGAGGCCGCCCTCGGGATCTACGCGACCTGGCGAAAGGTGGGCCGGGATCTCCAGGCCTACGCCTTCCACAAGACCGAGCGCCGCGATGTCCGCGCCCTGGCGGATCCCCTCTTCACACCGGATCGCCGGGTCGAGACGCTGGGGGCGCGGCTATCCGAACCCCTGGCCCGGGGTCTGACGGCGACCGCCGAAGGGGCGCTCCAGTCCGGGCGGCAGGAGGGTCGGCCCGGCACCCTGGAACCGTCTTCCACCATCCGGGCCTGGGGGGCCCAGGCGAAGGTCACGCGCACCTTCGAGCATCCCCTGCGCCCCGAAGTGACCCTGGGCTGGGTGGGGCTTTCCGGGGACGATCCTGCCACGCCCACCCGCGAGGGCTGGGATCCGCTCTTCAGCCGCTGGCCGAAGTGGAGCGAGCTTTATGTCTACAGCCAGGTCCTGGAAGCAGGCGTGGCCAGTTGGTCGAACCTGCGGATGTGGGAGGCCACGGTGCAGGTCCGGCCCCACGCTCGCCTGGGACTGAGGGTCAGCGCCTTCTGGCTCCGGGCCTTCGAGCCCGCCACGGCCAGGGGGGCTATCTTCGCGCCGGGCATGGGCCGGGGGCGGCTCCTCGAAGCGCGGGCGGACCTCACGCTGACGGATCGCTGGCAGGGCCACCTGCTCTGGGAGCGGCTGGATCCGGGCACCTTCTATACGGGACGGGACGCTGGCCACTTCTTCCGGGTAGAGGCGGTCTATACGCTGACCCGACGCCGCTGAGCGGCGCCGGGTTCATTCGTTGGAATCAGCTCAGCCCTTCTTCTTCCAGGTCTTCGCGGGAGCTGTCTTCCAGGGGCGAGGCGCGTCCTTGGTGGCGGGGCGGTCCTCCCAGGTCTTGCGCGGGCCCGAGGGGGCATCAGCCTTCGGCTTCACATAGGGACGGGGCTTGTCCTCGAAGTCGCGCCGGGGCTTGAAGCTGCCATCGGGGCGGGTCTTGGAGAAGGCGGAATCGGGGCGCTCGGTGCCGCGCGCCGCCGCGCGTTCGGCATAGGTGCGCTGGGGGCGGGGGCCGCCCTCCTTGCGCTCGCGGGCCGAGTCGAAGCGGGGCTTGGCCTTGCGCTCGGGCTCATTGGGCAGGTCGAAACCGGCGGACTGTTCGGACTGGACCAGGCCCAGCAGGCCCGCCACCAAACGAACGGGATCGGCGTCCTTCAGCAGCTGGGCGGCCTGGCTGAGCAGGGCCGCGCTGGCGGCACCCTGGATGCCCTCCAGGAGCTTGGCCGTCTGGGCCTCGCGGATCTCCGCGGGCGTGGGCACGGCGCGCCAGTCGAGCTTGAGTCCGCCCCGGCGGCCCCAGGCCAGCAGGATGCGGCTCTCCTTCCAGCCCACCAGGGCCAGGCTGGTGCCCTTGGCGCCGGCGCGACCTGTGCGGCCGCTGCGGTGAATATAGTTCTCGAGCTGGGTGGGGATGCCCACATGGACCACCAGGGGGAGGCCCTCGATGTCCAGGCCGCGGGCGGCGACATCGGTGGCCACCAGGTAGCGCAGCTTGCCGTCCTTGAACTGCCCCAGGATGCGGGTGCGGGTGGCCTGGGCCAGATCGCCGTGCAGGAAAGCCGCAGGCAGGCCCGAAACCGTCAGCTCCTCGGCGACTTCCTCAGTCTGGGCCTTGGTCTTGGTGAAGATCAGCGCGGAGCTGGGCTGATCGCGGAGCAGGAGGTTCACCAGCGCCCGCACCTGCTGGTGATCGGGCACCAGCACGGGCGTGTGGGCGATGTCGGCATGGACGGCGGACTCGCCCGCCTCGGCCAGCTGGATCTGCACGGGATCCTTGAGGAACCGCTTCGCCAGCTTGGCGATGGGGACGGGCAGGGTGGCCGAGAACAGGTAGGTCTGCGGGCCGGCGGGCACCTTGGCGAGGATGGTCTCCACATCCTCGAGGAAGCCCATGTTCAGCATCTCGTCGCACTCGTCGAGGACGATCATGCTCACGCGGCTCAGGTCCAGGGTGCCGCGGTCCAGGTGATCCTTCACCCGGCCCGGCGTGCCCACGACCACGGGCGAACCCATCTGCAGGGCCCGGAGCTGGGGCGGGTAGGCCACGCCGCCGACGAGGTTGGCGATGGGCAGCTTGGGCACGAGGGTGTGCAGCTCGGCGCCCACCTGCTGCGCCAGCTCGCGTGTGGGCGCGAGGATGAGGGCCTGGGTGTGGCGCTCGTCCGACAGGCGCTGCAGCAGGGGCAGGCCGAAGGCCAGGGTCTTGCCGGAGCCGGTGCGGCTCTGCACCAGCAGGTCGCGGCCTTCGAGCCCCGGCTTGATGGTCTGGGCTTGGACGGGCATGGGGGTCTCGAAACCGCGCTTGGCCAGGGCGGCCAACAGGGCTTCGCTGCAGCCGAGGGCCGCAAAAGTCATCTCACTCACTGGTATCTCCCGGGGCTATCCCTGCGAGTGTGCCGAGGTGGCAGTCTCTATTGGCGAACAGCGCCAGCCGGGAGGGGCCCAAACAATTAGTGTCGCACGAAACCCCTTGAAATCCCAGGAGAAATCCCGGATCAGGCATACTGATTCATGGCCCTCCCCGACGATCGCGTCCTCACACTTCCCCTCGGTTCCGATCCCTCCCTCCGGCGGCGCTTCATGCTGCTCGATGAGGATCTCCCGGCCAATGTGCGCTTCGGCCTGATCCTGGAGGTCCTCGACAAGCTGGCGGAGGAATGCGCCCTCGACTATGTGCGCCGCGCCCACCCCCAGGCGCGGGTGGTGACGGCCGCCATCGACAACATCTATGTGCGCAGCGCCGCGGATGTGAATCGCGACCTGGTGTTCCGGGCCCGGGTCAATTTCGTGGGACGCACGAGCCTGGAGGTGGGCATCCGCGTCGAACATGCCGCCGGTGCGGATGGCAGCCCTCCGGCGCACATCGCCTCCTGCTATTTCACGATGGTGGCCCGGAGCACCACGGGCGCGGGTGCCGAGAGCCTCATCCTGCCCACCTTCGAATCGAGCGATGCCTTGGCGGTGCGGCGCTGGGAGCGGGCCATCGCCCGGCGCGAGGGCTACCGCCAGCAGCTGCATCAGGCCCAGGAGCCGCCGAGCCGGGAGGAATACTCCCTGCTGATGGCCCTGCATGCGGCCCAGGACAAGCCCGGGTTCCAGGGCCTGATGGCGGGCGATTGCGTGACCAGCGGGTGGGAGCGCACCTATCCCGAGCACGAGAATGTGCCCACCAAGATCTTCGGCGGACACCTGATCCGGCAGGCCTTCGAACAGTCGGCCATCTGCGCCGAACAGGTGGCCCCCCACCGCCCGGTGATCGTGGCCGTGAACCGCATCAACTTCGTGCAGCCCGTACGCATGGGCGACAAGCTGCAGTTCCTGAGCCGGGCCGTCTACTCGGGGAGCACCAGTGTCTGCGTGGAGACCGACATCATCCGGGTGAGCCGGGACCGCACCCAGACGAACCTGTCCAACAGCTGCATCTTCACCTTCGCGAATGTGGACGATGAGTTGCGGCCCCAGCCGGTGCCGCCGATCTATCCCACCACCTACGCCGAGGACGCCCGCTATCTCGCGGCCCATCGCCGGCATGCCACCCGACTGGCCTGGAAGGCGTCACGAAAGCGGTAAGATCGCGGGATGGCCACACTCCTGCTCATCCGTCATGGCATCGCCGAAGATCCGCGCCCCGGTCTGCGCGATGCGGACCGCGCCCTGACCGAGGAGGGCTGGCGGAAGACCCGGGCGGCGATGCGGGGCCTGGCCGCCTTGGGTCACGCGCCCACCCGCGGATTCAGCAGCCCCTACCGGCGCGCCATGGAAACCATGGCCTGTCTTCAGGAAGCCATCGGAGGCTTCCCCATGGAGACCACCCTCGGGCTGGTGCCGGAGGGGCGCCCGGCCCAGGCAGATCTCTGGCTGCGCGGGCTCGCGGCTGAAGCCCCGGAAGGCGTGCTGGCCCTGGTCAGCCACCAGCCCTTTCTGGGCGAATTGATCTTCCACCTCACGGGCCGGGGCCTCGAGGTGAAGAAGGCCAGCTGCACGGTGATCCGCTGGGAGGCTGGCGCCTGGCGCTTCGAGCGCCAGTACCAGCCCGCGGAGCTGAGGGGCTGATGCGGACTCAACCCACCTTCGCCACGCTGGCTTCAGGCCTGAAGCTCCACTACCGCGTTCAGGGGAACCCGGAGGGGCCCTGGGTGGTGCTGCTCAACGGCCTGCTGTCAGACACCACCATGTGGGCTGGGGTGCTGCCGGGCCTGGCGGACCGCTACCGCATTCTGACCTTCGACAGCCGGGGGCAGGGGAAGTCGGACGCTCCGCTGGAGGGCCCCTATCCCACGGCCCTGTTGGCTCAGGAGGCCTGGGAGCTGTTCGGACTCCTGAAGGTGGAGCGGCCTTGGCTTATGGGGCTGTCGAACGGCAGCGCCATGAGCCTGGAGCTGCTCACGGCACATCCCGAGGCCTTCGCGGGGGCCGTCCTCACCAGCGCCATGTGCCGCTTCGATTTCGCCATGAACCTCAAGGCCGAGCATTGGGCCCGCTGTCTGGAAGTCGGCGGCCCCCTGATGCAGTTCGACGCCGTAGCGCCGTTCCTGTGGGGCGACGGCTTCCTGGAGGCCCGGCACGGCGTCCTCCGGGCCTACCACCAGGTGGTGACGGGCGGTGACAAGCCCATGCACGGCAATCTCCACCAGATCCGGGGGATCCAGGGTTGGGACATCCGGGAGCGGCTGGAGGCCATCCAGGCACCGGTGCTGCTGCTCTGCGGGGCGGAGGACCTGCTGACGCCCCCCTGGAAGTGCCTCGAGACGGCCCGGCGCATTCCGGGCAGCCGATTCGAGGTGGTGCCGGACATCGGACATGCCTACCCTGTAGAGAATCCCAAGAAGTACGCGGCCAGGATTCGGCGTTTCCTGGATAAAGACGATGCCGGGTTTGGCCGATAGGAGAATCTGGCCTACCATACCTTCTTCCCCGAGCCACTCCTGACTCGCCCTGCCCCCGAGGTGACCTATGGCCACCCCTTCTCAGTCTCCGACCGTTCTGAGCTTGCAAGAGCTCAAGGAACTCTCCATCGGCAAGCTTGCCGAGCTGGGGAAAGAGCTGGAGATCGACAGCCCGCTCTCCATGCGCAAGCAGGAGCTGGTGTTCCGGGTACTGCAGGCCCAGGCCGAGCGCGAAGGCCAGTTCTTCGCCGAGGGTGTGCTGGAGGTGCTGCCGGAGGGTTTCGGCTTCCTCCGCAGCCCTGACGCGAACTATCTCGCCGGGCCCGAGGACATCTACATCTCCCCCAGCCAGATCCGGAAGTTCAACCTCCGCACGGGCGACACCCTGTCCGGCATGATCCGCGCCCCCAAGGAAGGCGAGAAATTCTTCGCCATGCTGCGGGTGGATGCGGTGAACTTCGATCCCCCGATGACGGCGAAGGATCGCCTCCACTTCGACGACCTGGTGCCCCTCTACCCCAAGCATCACCTGCGCATGGAGCGGGACGCCCAGGAGCTGAGCACCCGCGTCATGGACCTGATGACGCCCCTCGGCAAGGGGCAGCGTGCCCTGATCGTGGCGCCGCCCCGCACGGGCAAGACAGTGCTGCTGCAGAACATCGCCAATTCCATCACCGCCAACCACCCCGAAGTCTTCCTCATCGTCCTGCTCATCGACGAGCGGCCTGAGGAAGTCACCGACATGGAGCGCAGCGTCAAGGGCGAGGTGGTCTCCAGCACCTTCGACGAGCCCGCCACCCGCCATGTCCAGGTGGCCGAAATGGTCATCGAGAAGGCCAAGCGCCTGGTGGAGCACAAGAAGGATGTGGTGATCCTGCTGGATTCCATCACCCGATTGGCCCGCGCCTACAACACCGTGGTTCCGCCCAGCGGCAAGGTGCTCTCGGGCGGCGTGGACAGCAACGCACTCCAGCGGCCCAAGCGCTTCTTCGGGGCCGCGCGCAACATCGAGGGCGGGGGCTCGCTCACCATCGTGGCCACGGCCCTCATCGAGACCGGCAGCCGCATGGACGATGTGATCTTCGAGGAGTTCAAGGGCACGGGCAACAGCGAGATCGTGCTGGACCGCAAGCTCAGCGACAAGCGCATCTTCCCGGCCATGGACATCCAGAAGTCCGGCACCCGCAAGGAAGACCTGCTCATCGAGCCCGCCAAGCTGGCCAAGATCTGGGTGCTCCGCAAGGTCCTCAGCGCCAGCGGCCCCAGCGAGAGCATGGAACTGCTGGTGGATCGGTTGGGCAAGAGCAAGACCAACGACGAGTTCCTGGCGAACCTCCAGGAGCCGCCCCCGCGGCGGTAATGCCCTCAAGCCGATTACCGGCGCAGAGGATGCGGAGGGGACCCTCAACCGCAATCCTCCGTTCCTCACCGCTCTCTGCGGTTAGCGCCCCTGTCATTCCAAAATCCAGAGACGGGTCAAGCGGCGCACCGGGTTAAACTGGAAGGTCATTTGAAAGCATTCCATTGACCTTTCCCCATGCCCCCTTCCAGATCCGCGATGTCCAGGTTCCCAACCGCCTGGTCATGGCGCCGCTGCATGAGATCACCGACCAGCCCTTCCGCAAGTTCATCCGGGAGATCGGCGGCGTCGGTCTGGTGGTGTCGGAGATGATCAGCAGCGAGGCGCTGATCCGGCACGCGGTGAAGGCGGAGAAGATGATGGCGGCCACGGGCGAGCGGCCGCTGTCCATGCAGATCTCCGGGGGGCGCCCCGAGGCCCTGGCGGAAGGCGCGGCGCTGTGCGAGGCCGCGGGTGCGGATCTGGTGGACCTCAACATGGGCTGCCCGGCCAGCAATGTCACCAAGGGCGGCGCGGGCTCTGCCCTCCTGCGCGACATCCGCCTGGCGGAGCGGTGCGTCACGGGCATGGTGAAGGCCGTGAAGATCCCTGTGACGGTGAAGATGCGCGCGGGCTGGGACGCCTCACAGAAGGATCGCGGCGAGTTCCTGGATTTCCTGCGGATGTTCGAGGCGGCCGGCGTGCAGGCCCTGGCCATCCACCCCCGCACCCGGGCCCAGCAGTACGAGGGGCACGCGGACTGGAGCATCATCGCCCGGGCCGTGGAGGCGGGCACCTCGTACCCCATCATCGGCAACGGGGATGTGAACGCCGCCGCGGATGCCTACCGCATGGTGGCGGAGACTGGCTGCGCCGCGGTGATGATCGGCCGCGGGGCTCTCTACAATCCCTTCCTCTTCCGGCAGATCCTTGACCCGGAGTTCGTGGTCACCACGGAGATGCGCATCGATGCCACGCTGCGGCTGTTCCAGATCCTGCTGGATCTGCTGGAGCCCCGCGAAGCCCTGCACAAGATCAAGAAGATCGGCGCCTGGTTCACCAAGGGCGTGCCCGGCGGCCATGGCTTCCGCCAGAACCTGCATGCCGCCAGCGATGCCCAGGCCCTCATGGCCGCCATCGACGCCCTGCGGCACCAGGGCGCGGCCTGAGGGCCGACCAGCCCTCAGCGCCGGCGCCCGCCACCACCGAAGATGGAGCCCATGACGCCCCGGATGATCTGGCGGCCGATGGAGCTTCCGGCGGCGCGGATGACGCTCTTGCCGAAGGCCTCGATCATGCTGTCGGAGCGGCGGGCGGGCTCCTTGTTGGCCTTGGCCTCCACCTTCGCCTGGGCCTCGGCGGCTTCCTGCTGCATGGCCTCTTCCGCGCGGGCCTTCAGCTTCTCGAAGGCGCTCTCCCGGTCAATGGCCTGCTCGTAGTGGCCTGCCAGCAAGGAGGTCGTGATGACCTGCCGCCGCTCCTCCGGCGTGATGGGTGAGAGCTGGCTCTGGGGCGGGCAGACGAAGGCACGCTCCACGATTCCCGGACGGCCCTTCTCGTCCAGCAGGGACACCAGGGCCTCGCCCACGGCCAGCTCGGTGATGGCCGTGGCCACATCCAGATCCGGGTTGGCCCGGAAGGTCTCGGCGGCGGCCTTCACGGCCTTCTGGTCCCGGGGGGTGAAGGCCCGGAGGGCATGCTGTACGCGGTTGCCCAGCTGGCCCAGCACCTTCTCGGGGATGTCGAGGGGATTCTGGCTCACGAAGTAGACCCCCACGCCCTTGGAGCGCACCAGGCGCACCACCTGCTCGATCTTGTCCAGCAGGGCATCCGGCGCGTCGTTGAAGAGCAGGTGGGCCTCATCGAAGAAGAAGGCGAGCTTGGGCTTCTCGGGATCGCCCACCTCGGGCAGGCGTTCGAACAGCTCGGACAGCAGCCACAGGAGGAAGGTGGCATAGAGCTTCGGCGCATTGATGAGCTTGTCCGCCGCCAGGATGTTGATGACGCCGCGGCCCTTGGCGTCGGTCTGCAGGAGGTCGTCGAGGTCGAGGGCCGGCTCGCCGAAGAAGGCCTCGGCGCCCTGGCTCTCCAGCTCCAGCAGGCCGCGCTGGATGGCGCCGATGCTGGCGGCGGAGACATTGCCGTACTGGGTCTTGAACTCGGCGGCGTGGTCGCCCACGAACTGGAGCATGCTGCGCAGGTCCTTGAGATCCAGCAGCAGCAGGCCGTTGTCGTCGGCGATCTTGAAGACCATGTTCAGCACACCGCCCTGGGTGTCGTTGAGGTTCAGGAGCCGCGCGAAGAGCAGGGGGCCCATGTCGCTGATGGTGGTGCGCACGGGGTGGCCCTGCTGGCCGTAGAGGTCCCAGAAGGCGACGGGATAGCCCGCGTATTCGAAGCCCTCAAGCTTCAGCTGCTCCACGCGCTCGGCCACCTTCGGGTTGTCTCCGCCGGGCTTGCAGAGGCCGGGCAGGTCGCCCTTCACATCCGCCAGGAAGACCGGCACGCCGATGGCTGAGAACCGCTCGGCCATGGTGCGCAGCGTCACGGTCTTGCCCGTGCCGGTGGCGCCGGCCACGAGCCCGTGGCGGTTGGCCATGCGGGGCAGCAGGACGAGGTCGGAGGCGGCTTTGGCGATCACCAGCGGCTGGGGCATGGAAACCTCGGAGGCGGGAAAGGATCTAGATGGAGAGGTCAGGCCGGCCCGGCGGCGGTCGCTTCTTCGAGAAGGAAGGCGGCGTCGGCGGTCTTGGGGGCCATCCGGATGGTGCATCCCTCTGCGGGACAGCGCTCGCAGTAGAGGCGTCCACAGGGATCCACATGGGTGTGGACTTCGCCTTCGACGCCCCCCTCCTCGAGGGATTTCTTCGCGAAGGCCTCGCAGAGGTCGTGGGCCTGCCGCACGGGATAGAACTCTGGCACCACGATGTGCACATCCACATGGGTGAACCGGCCAGAACGGAAGGTGCGCATCTCGTGGACGGCGATGATGTCCCAGGTGCGAACCCGGTTCATGGCCGCCAGCACTTTGCCGAGCACATCGGGATCCTCCATGTCGAGCAGGGCCTGGGAGGATTCCTTCACCAGGCGGAAGCCCGTGCGGGCCAGCAGGAGGCCCACGAGCATGGCCATGGCGGGATCCAGCCACTTGAGGCCCGTGAGCTTCACGGCCAGCAGGCCCGTGGCGATGCCCACGGTGGTCCAGAAGTCGGAAAGGATGTGATGGCCATCGGCTTCCAGGGCCTTGGACCGGGTCTTCCGGCCCTGGCGCAGCAGAAACCACCCCAGCAGGCCGTTGATGGCGCCAGCCACCAGGTTGACCATGAGGCCGAGGCCCAGGTCCTTGAGCTCCACGCCGTAGAAGAAGCCCTTGGCGGCCTCGAAGATGATGAGCACTGCCGCCAGCGAGATGAGGCCGCCCTCGAAGGCGGCGCTGAAATGCTCGATCTTGCCGTGGCCGTAGGGGTGCTCCTTGTCGGCGGGCTTGCCTGCGAAGATCACGGCCCCCAGGGCGAACACGGCCGCCACCACATTCACCACGCTCTCGATGGCGTCGGACTTCAGGGCCACGGAGCCGGACAGCAGGAAGGACAGATACTTCAGGCCGAGGACGCAGATCCCCGCTCCGATGGACAGGAGGGCGATGCGGACCCGGGATCGCTGTTCGAGGTGTTCGGCGGACATGGCGGCTCCGGTGGCCCTCAGGGTATCAGCCGAGATCTTCGAAGAGCCCGCGCTGGACGCCATTGCCGGGATCCGCCGGGAAGGGGAAGGCAGCGGGCAGGGCCCAGGGGCGGTCGGGATCGAAGGGGGCCGGTGGCGGCAGGTCCGGAGGTAGCCAGCGCAGGGCCGGCGCGGGCTGGATCTGCGCCAGGAGGGCCTGGGCCCCGGCCTCGGGCGGGACGGCAGGCACCCGCAGCAGGATTGCGGGCGAGTGGTCGAGTGTGTCCGCCCAGGCGGCGGGTTGGAGGGCGCGGGCCTCCAGCGGGGCGGGGTCCCGCGGGTCCGCGGCCAGCCCGGGCGTGAAGGCGCCGGGCGCGGGGGGAAGCGGCAGGCTGGCCCGCCAGGGCAGGCCTTCCCGGAGGGCCTGGCGGCCGAGGAGGGCGGCCATCCGGGGATCGCTGCCGGCACCGAGATGGATGGGCGTGCGCAGGCGCTCCTGGAGCAGGGCCTTGAGGGCCCGGAGCTGACCGAAAGCGGCGGCCCAGGTGCCGCCCGCCCGCTGGAATTCCACCCCGCCGGTCAGGGCGACGCGCCAGCCGGCGGTGCGGCGCGAGAAGGGGAGATCCCCCCAGGCGCCCACCGACAGGCGCTGGGCCAAGCCCCGCTCGGCCGACCCCTGGGCTTCGGACAGGGCGGTCACCAGGGCTTCACCCGAGGCCAGCGTGGAGAGGGCCCCCAGAGGCAGGGTCACTTCCCCCCAGAGCCAGCCCGGCGGCACCTCGTCTCCCGGGGCGGGCGTTCCGAGATCCGGCAGATGCCAGGCAGGCGTGGGTCGGGGCGCCCAACCGAGGACTCCGTGGCGCCAGGCCTCGCCGATCGGCCCCTCGGGCATCCCGGGGGCGTGCACCCAGGCACGGAAGGCGCCCCCGGGGAGCTGGGCGGCTGTGTCGGGCCCCACATGGAGGCTGAGGCCGGGGACGGCGGAGATGGCCTCCCACCAGCCCTGGCGGGACTCTGCGGGGAGGGCCTCCATCCAGGCCGGGGGGTGGTCCCACACCAGACCGAAGCCACCGGGAAGGAGCGAAGCCAGATGCATGAGGCGGGCCAGGGCCCGGCCCGGCGCCGCATGGACCGAAGCCAGACCTTCTTCCAGGAAGCGCGAGCCGGCCCAGCCGGCCCAGGGGCCGTCGGTGGCAGCGCGCAGCAGGAACCCCCGACCCTCCGTCTCCGTCACCGCGCCTCCGCGGCAAGGGGGGCGAACATCGGCCGGCCGACACCCCCGGGGGCGAAGGCCAGGTTCCAGCGGCCGCGCAGGCGGCGAGCGGCCTCTTCAGCAGCCTCAAGGTCCGTCAGGCCCCGGAGCCGGAGACCCAGCCAGCTGGCGGACAGGAGGCAGCCGGTGCCGCGACGCTCGCCGGGGAGCCGGGGCGCGGATTCAAGACGCCAGGTGCCCTCGGTCGTGAACCACCCATCCTGCACCTGGTCGCCGGCGGCATGGCCGCCCTTGAGCCACACGGCGGCGGCCCCGGCCTCCAGCCAGGGCGCAGCCAGCACTTCGGGTGCGGCGCTGCGGATGGCCTCCGGCGGGAGTCCGGCGAAGGCGGCGGCCTCACCGCGGTTGGGACTCACCACCCAGCCGCCCATGGGCAGCAGATCCCCGGCCATCCGGCGCAGGTCTTCCCCGTCGTGGAGGCCCACGCCGGCGCTGGGCGCAAGGATGGGATCCCAGATGCGGACCGGTGGCGCCAAGTGGCGAAGGGTGGCGCAGAGACGGCGGAAGCCTTGGGCATCCAGCGCGCAGAGGCTGAGCTTCAGGCCCCAGCGGCCGGCCAGGTGCGGGGCCAGGGTCTCGACACGCTGGACCGGATCCAGGCCGGGAGCTTCGATGCGGGTGCAGGCCAGGCCGTTCTGAAGGGTCTCTGCGAGGCTCACGGCCATGGGTTGGCAGCCCAGTTCCGCCAAAGTCAAGGCGTCGCGCAGCAGACCCGCACCGGCGGACGGATCCATGCCGCCCAGGCAGAGGGCGACCGGCGGGGTGCTGGAGCGGGTGTCATCCATGGCGAAGTCCCAGGATGACACAGGATGGCCGCCGTCCCTTACACCCGGCGGTCGGGATCCACGATCTCGGTGACCCGCAGTCCGAGGGTGTCTTCCAGCACCGTGACCTCGCCGCGGATGATGACGCGCTCCTTGCAGAGGACATCCATGGGCTCGCCGGCGCTCTTCTTGAGCTCCACCAGGGAGCCCGGCTCCAGGTCCAGCAGTTCGCGGATGGTCATGCGCGCCTGGCCCAGCTGGATCTCCAGCGAAAGAGGGGTCTCGATGAAGGGCATGACCTCCGCCACCACCTGCTCAAAGCTGAGCACGCGGTCGACCTCGAGCCGATCTCCCCGCTTGATCATGTCCCTCCCGATGGTCCTGTCAAAGCATGGACCCGCGTTCCCGGCGCCGCAACGGGCATGCCAGATCCCCGATTACTGCTGGATGGCCCAGTCCACGATGAGCACGCTCTTGATGGGCCGCTTCGGTTTCTTGTGCTTGGGATCTTCCTTCTCGCCGGGCTTGGGGGGGTGGGGCCTGAACTGTTCGTTCAGCTTGTCCTTCATCTCCTGGCGCAGGGCCTCGCGGGACTCGGCATCCGAAGCCTCCTCCACGCTCTTGCCGGAGAGGGCACCCAGGATGATCGACTGGATGAGGCTCTTCTCGGGGGAGGGTTTGTCGCCGGAGACCAGCTTCCCCAGTTCGGCGTCGCAGAAGAGGATGTTCAACTCGCAGCGGAGGAAGGCGTTCCTCCGGGGGCCGGTGAGGTTCACGGTGCGGGTCAGCACCATCACGGGCGAGGCTTCGGCGCCCCCGTGCCCGCCGGCCTCCTTCCCGTCGCCGGCGCCCTCACAGTCGTCCGAGTTCGCCTCGGCGGGGCCTGGCTCACCAGGGGCTGCTTCGGCCTGGGTGGCGGCCTGGGCCGCAGCAGCCTCGGCCGCCGCCTTCGCCGCCTGGCGCTTCTTCAGATACCAGAGGGTGCCCGCCCCACCCCCACCGAGGACCGCCAGCGCGACCACGATGAGGAGGATCAGCTTCAGGGGGCTCTTCTTGGGGGAGACCTCTTCGTCAGACATGGAAACCTCTCGCAACACCCCCTCTCATCGGAAGGGCAGGCGGGGGGCCTGAATAGCGGACAGGTGCCGGTTCTCTGGGGCAAATCGGGCCCATACCAATGGGATACGGGATTTAGGAGGGCAGAATTCGCTGAGAACGAAAGTTGACGCCTGTTGCCAGCTCCGGGAATCTCCGACCCATAATGCATCAAAAAAGAGCTTTGGCATGAATCGGGGCCCGTCGAAACGGGCCCCGAAGATCCTGGAAACCGGCCGAAACCGGCTCGCTCGATCCTACTTGCGCTTCTTGCCGCCCTTGCCGTTGACTTCGTCAGCCAGCTTCTTGCCGGGCTTGAACTTGGCAACCTTCTTGGCAGCGATCTTGATGGGCTTGTTGTCGCGGGGGTTGCGACCGGTGCGGGCACCGCGGTTGGCGACGGAGAAAGTGCCGAAGCCCACCAGGGTGACCTTGTCGCCGGAGCGCAGGGCGGAAGCGATACCACCAAGCACCTGATCCAGGGCGGCAGCGGCCTGGGCCTTGGTGATGCCGGCCTTGTCGGCGACGGCGCTAACCAGTTCAGCCTTGTTCATGGAAACCTCCGAATTTGGGGAATTGCGTCCCCAGGTTGAGGGAAACGAAATCGCCCCCGGATGGAGACGACCGTGCTTACTGGGTTTTCGAATATCAAAGGCCCGTAGAAGCCGATGAATACTGTATTTCCTAAACTGCCAAGAAGCTACGCCGCAGATGCAGTGTGGTCAAGGTTTTTCTTCGAAAAAAAACGGGAGATCGGCATTCCTGGGGAGTCTAGGCATGCATGGAACATCTGAATGGCCGGAAATGCTTGCCTGTAAGTCCCATGAATCGCGCAGATCACCGTAGAACGGGCGACCTGGGGGGCCCCTATCCGCGAAAGGCCCGCCACGGCCTATGATGAGGCATGGCGTACCCCTTCTTTCTGACCGTGGCCTATGCCGGCGCGGGTTTCCATGGCTGGCAGATCCAGACGAGCCTGCGGAGCGGACAGGGAGATCTGTGGAAGGCTCTCCAGGCCCTGGATCCCGAAGCCCCCATGCCCCAGGGCACGGGCCGCACGGACGCGGGTGTCCATGCGCGGGCCCAGGGTGTGCTGATCCGCACGGTCCGCGCCTGGGATCCCTATCGCCTGCTCGCGGCCCTGAATGCGCATCTTCCCAAGGACATCCGCGTGATGGCCGCGCAGCCGGCGCCGGAGGGCTTCTTCCCTCGCCAGCACGCGGTGGCCAAGCGCTATGTGTATCGGTTGGGTCTCGGGCCGGTGGAGGACCCCCTGCTGGCCCCCTTCCGCTGGCATGTCCGCCAGGCTGCGCCTCTGGATCTGCAGGCCATGGCGGAGTCCGTGCCTCCGCTGCTGGGCACCCATGATTTCTCGAGCTTCCGCTGCGTGGAGTGCGTGGCGAAAACGCCGGTGCGGACCCTCCACGACCTCCGCCTCGCGCCCATGGAGGGCGGTGTGGAGCTCATCTTCGAAGGCACCAGCTTCCTCATGCACCAGGTCCGCATCATGACGGGCACCCTGGTGGAGGTGGGCCGGGGGCGCCGGCGTCCGGATTCGCTGGGCGCACTGCTCGCCGCGCGGGACCGCACCCGGGCCGGCCTCACGGCACCTCCGGGGGGCCTGTGCCTCGAGAAGGTCTGGTACGAAGCCCGATGGGGCGTCGGGGAGCCGAGCCCCTTCGGTGAGCGGGCCTGATTCAGAGGGCCGGCTCTGGGCTCCCGGTGGGGCCAGGTCGTCTCGACATGTCGGGAATGGCCCTCTCGACATGCCGGGAATCGAAGCGCGCCAAGCTCGGTGTTTATTGCATAAATATTTAAAAATAATTTATTTATGATGTTGGCATGCGCTTGGCTCTTTAGGGGAACCGCCGCTTGCGGTTCCTCAGGAGAAAGCCCGATGACGATGTCCTTGATCAACACCGAGGTCAAACCCTTCTCAGCCACGGCCTTCCAGAATGGCCAGTTCATTCCCGTCAACGAGGCCGACCTGAAGGGCAAGTGGTCCGTGTTCTTCTTCTATCCCGCGGATTTCACCTTCGTCTGCCCCACCGAGCTGGGCGACCTCGCTGACCACTACGCCGAATTCCAGAAGCTGGGCGTGGAAATCTACGGGGTGTCCACCGACACCCATTTCACCCACAAGGCCTGGCACGACACCTCGGAAACCATCGGCAAGATCAAGTACCCGCTGGTGGGCGACCCGACCCAGGCGATCTCGCGGAACTTCGGCGTGCTCATCGAAGAGGCCGGCCTGGCTGAGCGCGGCACCTTCGTGATCGATCCGGCAGGCAAGATCCAGATCATCGAGATCAACGCCGGGGGCATCGGCCGCAACGCTGAAGAGCTGCTCCGCAAGATCAAGGCCGCCCAGTATGTCGCCAGCCACCCCGGCGAGGTCTGCCCGGCGAAGTGGCAGGAAGGCGAGGCGACCTTGGCTCCTTCGCTGGATCTCGTCGGCAAGATCTGAGGCGTTTCCGCCACCCTGACGGCCCGCAGCGCAGAGGATTCCGGGGCACCGGCTCCAGAGTCCTCTGCCCGGGCGAGGGGACGCCTGTCCCGGGCGTTCCCGCAGCACCCTTCTTTGGAGAACGACGATGCTCGCGGCAGACATCAAGGCCCAGTTGAAGGGCTACCTCGAAAAGCTCGTCCAGCCGATCGAGCTGGTGGCCTCGCTCGATGACGGCACCAAGTCCGCCGAGATGCTCGCGTTGCTCCAGGAGATCTCAACACTCTCCGGCAAGGTGGATCTTCGCACGGACGGGCACCACCCCCGCCGGCCCTCATTCGGCATCAGCCGGGTGGGCGAGGTTCCGCGCGTGCATTTCTCGGGCCTTCCCATGGGCCACGAATTCACCTCGCTGGTGCTGGCGCTCCTGCAGGTCAGTGGCCATCCACCCAAGCTGGAAGCGGAGGCCATCGAACAGATCCGTGGTCTGGACGGTCGATTTCGCTTCGAGACCTTCGTCTCGCTGTCCTGCCACAACTGCCCGGAGGTGGTACAGGCCCTCAACGCGATGGCCGCGCTCCATCCGGGCTTTGAAGCGGAGATGATCGACGGGGCGCTCTTCCAGGCGGAAGTCGATGCCCGCCAGATCATGGGCGTGCCGGCGATCTTTTTGAACGGGGAGCCCTTCGGCCAGGGTCGCACCAGCGTGGAGGAAGTCCTGGCCCGGCTGGATGCGGGCGCCGCCGGGCGGGAAGCGGAAAAGCTCAGCCACAAGGAGGCCTTCGAGGTTCTGGTGGTCGGCGGCGGCCCGGCAGGTTCAGCCGCTGCGATCTACGCCGCCCGCAAGGGCATCCGCACGGGCCTGGTGGCCGAGCGCTTCGGCGGGCAGGTGCTCGACACCCTGGGCATCGAGAACTTCATCTCGGTGAAGGAGACCGAGGGGCCCAAGCTGGCGCAGGCGCTTGAGCAGCATGTCCGCGAGTACGAGGTCGACATCATCCATCTGCAGCGGGCCGAGGCCTTGATTCCGGCTGGGGCCGACAGCCTCATCGGAGTGCGCCTGGCGAGCGGGGCGGTCCTCAAGAGCCGGACCGTGATTCTCGCCACCGGCGCCCGGTGGCGGGAGATGAAGGTGCCGGGTGAGCAGGAGTACCGCACCAAGGGGGTGGCGTATTGCCCCCACTGCGACGGCCCGCTGTTCAAAGGCAAGCGCGTCGCCGTGATCGGCGGCGGGAACTCCGGCGTGGAGGCCGCGATCGATCTGGCCGGCATCACGGCCCATGTCACGCTGATCGAATTCGACCGGGACCTCCGGGCCGATGCCGTCCTCCAGAAGAAGCTCCACAGTCTGGCGAATGTGGCCGTGGTGACCTCGGCGCAGACCACCGAAGTCCTGGGTGACGGGCAGAAGGTCGTCGGCCTCGCCTACCGGGACCGGATCAGCGGCGAATCCCACGCGCTCGACCTGGAGGGGATCTTCGTCCAGATCGGCCTGCTGCCCAACACCGACTGGCTCAAGGGCGCGGTGGCCCTCTCGCCGCGCGGCGAGATCGAGGTCGATTCCCGGGGCCAGACCTCAATGCCCGGTGTCTTCGCCGCCGGCGATGCGACCACGGTGCCTTTCAAGCAGATCATCATCGCGATGGGCGAGGGTGCCAAGGCCAGCCTGGGCGCCTTCGACCACCTGATCCGGACCTCCGTGCCCGCCTGAGAGCCATCAGGGGTCAATCCAGGTAGAACCCCACGCCCTGCCAGACCTTGAAGCGGGTCTTGCCGTCCTTGGAGGTGGCGGGATCGAAGACGATCTTCTTCGCGGCCTCCACGCAGGCTTCGCCGGCGTCTTTCACATCGGGCCCCTCGCCCGGCAGCCCCTGGATCAGGCGGGCGGCGACGACCTCGCCCTTCTCGCTGACCAGGACATTCACCACCACCACGCCCTTGGGCCGGCCCGAGAAGAAGCCCGAGGACTTCAGGCGCGGCACGACCCGGTTCAGGTTCAGGGGCCGGGCGGGCTGGATGTCTTCACTCAGCAGCACCAGGTCTCCTTCGGCCGGAGTCGCCCCGGCCTTGCTGCGGAACTCGTCGTTTTCGGCCTTGAGCCTGGCCGCCTCGGCCTTGGCGTCAGTGGCTTCCTGCTTCGCGGCCTGCAGCTCCTTGAGCATGGCCTCACCGCCCCCCTGATTCTCCGTGAGGGTGGCGCGCACCTGCTCGGCCTCGCGGCGGGCGGCCTGGGCCTCGGACCGAGCCAGATCCCTGGCTTTCTGGGACGCCGCCAGTTCCTGCTGCAGGTCCTCCGTGGCCGCTAGCCGTTGCTTGAGGCCATCCCGCTCTTCGGTGAGACGCCGGACCTGGGCCTCCAGCTGGGCGGGCGTCGGTTTCCTGGCCGCCGCGAGGGGCACGGCGATCAGCAGCAGGGCAAGGACGATGCGCATGGCGCCTCCGGGTGCGGAGGGTTCAGCGCAAGGCATCCGGCTGATGACCCCCCTGGGCGGGTTTCGTGGTCTTGAGAATCCCACGCTTGATGAGCTTGGAGAAGATGGCGAGGCATTCATCCTGCTCGAAAGGGGCGATGGTGAGGATGTCGCGGATGGCCCAGAGCCCATTGACCCGGCTGGCGAGGAAGGCCTCGTTGGGGCCGAGGTTCGTCGTCATCAGCTCGTCGAGGCTCACAGCCAGCTCGGGGATCAGGTCCTGATCGAGCTTCTTGTCCTCCAGCAGGTCCTGGACCACGGCCATCATCTTGCTGGCATCGAGATGGCGGGGCTGGTCCTTCAGGATGCGACGCAACTCCTCCTGGGCTTCCTGCAGCTTCTGCTTCTCCACCAGGGCCCGGGCCCGTTGGAGCTGGAGGCTGGGGTTTTCGCCGAGGTTGCCGCCGGAGTTGAGGATGCGGACGAGGCCCTTCTCGTGCAAGTCGAAGAGCAGCTTGTTGATCTTGTACTCGGGCATCCGCATGTCCAGCACCAGCTGGTCCACCCGCTTGTGGCCGTCCAGCCGCGCGAGGATGTCGGCATCATCCGTCGCCAGGGGCAGGCGCTCGGCGATGGCCTCGGAGATGGGGGCCAGGACGGCATCACCGCCCTTGATGACTTTGCGGATGCGCTTCCAGTCGTCCATGCGACGGGCACCTTCCAGCACGATGCCGGTGACATCGAGGCTGAGGAGCATGGACTTCTGGTGGGAGGCGGCGCCATCGTGGAACTCGAAGCTGCCCACATTCCACAGGAAGGTGTCGTAGATGCTCTCTTCCACCTTGAGCTGGACGATGCGCCGGATCTCGGCCTCGGTCACCAGCTGGCGGTTGATGAGGATGCGCCCCAGGAGCTGCTGTTCATCCTCCTGGGTGGCCAGGGCGTCGCGCAGCTGCTCTTCGGTGATGCGGTTGAAGGCGAGCAGGTATTGGCCCAGGTACTCGCGGGGATCTGAGGACCAGATGCTGGTGATGCGGCCCTCGTGGAAGGCCACGCGCTTGGTGTGCAGGGAGCCCCGCAGCTCCAGGACGCCGGTCTTCTTGCCCACGGCCAGCCACTGGAAGATGTCTTCCAGGCCCATCGTCGCAAGATCGCCACTCAGCGCCAACTCATGCCCCCTGCCTTGCCTAAAGGGTACCCCAGATTCCTTGTCGAAAAATGAACCTGCCGATAAATCTACAAGGGCCCCGGGGCCCCTTCACCTACCTATCGGCAGGGCGGGGCCGGGCGTGAGGGGTCACGGCCTTCGCGCATCTCGCCCCTGGGGGGCTAGGTGGCCTCAAAGTCGGGTGAGGGTCTCCCGGATGGCCTGGTTCAGGAGGCTGGGGTGATGCCGGGCCAGGGGGGCCTCCGGGTCCAGTAGGGGGAATCGGTGGATCGGGATGTCCAGGATGCGGTCCCCGGGGGCGGTCAGGGGCTCGCCGCCCTCCTCCCGGTAGCGGGCGAGCATGTCCGGCGGCAGGGGGTCGGCGTTGGCGATCACGGCGGAGACCTGGACCCGGCCGAAAGCCGAGATCGCGCTGAGGTGCCCTTCGAGATCCAGCCCGGCGGTCTCGCCGGGCTCAGTCATCAGGTTGGCCACATAGAGGACCGGGGCCCGGGAGATGGCCACGGCCTCCTGCAGTTCCGGGAGCAGGAGGTTGGAGATGGTCGAGGAATAGAGGCTGCCTGGCGACAGGATCACCAGGTCGGCGCGAAGGAGGGCCAGGATGGCCTCGGGTAGGGGTTCGGCGCCCCGGGGCTCCAGCCAGAGCCGGGCGAGGGGGGGGCGGCAGGACCCCACGGCGGTCTCTCCCACATACCGCACCCCCGCCATGTCCTCGGCGCAGAGGGTGACGGGCATGATGGTCGAGGGGAAGAGCCTGCCCACGGTGACGAGGACGCTCGAGAGCTGCCGGATGGCCCGCACCCAATCGCCCGTGAGGTCCGCCAGGGCCCAGAGCATGAGGTTGCCGAGGGAGTGGCCCGCGAGGCTGCCCTCCCCCTTGAAACGGTAGTTGAGGAGGTCGGACAGGGCCGAATCCTCCAGGGTCAAGGCCGCCAGGCAGTTACGGAGGTCGCCCGGGGGGAGGCCGCCCAGTTCGTCCCGGAGACGCCCCGAGGAGCCCCCGTTGTCGGAGACGGTCACGATGCCTGTGAGCCGCCAGGGCTCCCGGCTGCGCCCCGCTTCGCGCTTCAGGGCCCGCAGCAGGGCGGCCAAGCCGGTCCCACCGCCCAGGGCCACCACCTTGAGAGGCTGGTCGGCGTGAAGGGCCGGGGGGCTGGGCATCAGACCGATCCCATGCCCTGACGGAGCCTAGCGGCCCTCGGTGAAGGCGAAGAGGGGGGACTTGCGGATCGGGTTGAAGTCCGGCTCCATGTGCCACTGGAAGACCAGGTCGGCATCGAGTTCCATGGCCTTCTTCAGGCTTTCGGCGGAGGCTTCGGCATTCTCGGCCTGGGCGAAGGCCACGGCCTTGAGGTAATGCAGCGAGCCCGCGGTGGGATGGCTCTTGAGGGCCTTCTCCGCCATCTTGATGGCTTCGTCGGTATCCCGGCGGTTGAGGCAGGCCTGGATTTCCGTGACCGGGTCCGCAGCGACGGCCTTGGCGGGATGGACCTTGGATTCCGAAAGGGCGAGGTAGACCTGCGCCCGGCGCTTCACGGCCCAGTCACCGGCAGCCTGGGCCTCCTGGATCAGGGCCTCGAGGGCCTTCACGGCCTCGGGATGCTTTCCTGAATCCACGAGCTTCACGGCTTTGGCGAAAGTGGCCGCGAGGGGCGTGTGCTGAGCGGTCGCCGGAGCGGGGGCCGGGGCGGACTTGGGGGTGGATTCTGACTTAGCCTTCGTCGCCATGCGTGGATCCTCTGGAAACCTTGTGGAAACTATAGAGTGACAGGTTTCCGCCGGCAAATCCCGGGCCCGGTGCAGGGGATGGCCCCTCAGGCCTTGAACAGCGCCTTCTCCCGGTTCAGGACCCGGGTGGAAACCAGGGTCATGATGCCCGCCAGGCCTACGGTCATGGCGAAGGCGATCAGGTACTCCGCCCAGCTGAACTGCTGGCTGAAAAGTTTGCGGAGGGCCAGACAGACATTCACCACGGGCACATAGGACAGGAAGGCCATCTTGTCCACGCCCGGGGCCATGGTGAAGACGCCCAGGAAGACCACCAGGAAGATGCCCGGTGTGATGGCGCTGCCCGCCTCGATGGTGTTCTTGGCCTGGATGCCCATGAGCAGGATGAAGTTCGAGAAGAACAGGCCCAGGGGGACCATGATCAGGAAGGTGAGGCCGAGCGTCATGGGGTTGGCGATGGCCGCCATGGCCTGCATGGAGCCCGTGGAGCCGCCGCCCATGAAGGGGATCGAGAGCCCCATGCTCAGCAGGTTCAGCAGGGCCGCGATGACCCCCATGCAGAAGATGTAGAGCAGCTTCCCGAGGATGATCTGGTTGCGCGGCAGCCGCGTGGCCATGAGGCTCAGGAGCGTGTGCCGCTCCTTCTCGCCGGCGGTGGCGTAGATGCCGTGCTGCATGGCGCCGGTGTACATCATGATCATCAGCAGGTAGGGCAGGAGCCGGCCCATGACCTTGCCCATCTCCAGGGCCGTGTCCGCCGCGTTCTTGACCTCCAGCTTCACGGGCTCGGCCAGCTGGGCCGAGGCCCCCAGCCCCTGGAGGCGCGCCTGGACCCAGGCCTTCTCCTGGCCCTTCATGGCCTCGCGGAGGCGCTTGAGCGCCATCTCGGAGGTGCGCTCGCTTTCGTCCACGGAGACGGCGACGGTGAAAGTCTCGTGTTTCTCCAGGGCCGTGGCAGCGCCGGGAGCCACCTCCAGGGCCAGATCCAGCTTCTGGTCGCGGAGCGCCTGCTTCAGGTCGCCCTCGGGCTTCGGCACCAGCTCAAAACGCTTCGGATCGCCCTGCAGCACGCCGGTGAGGGCGCCCGAGGGGTCCGAGACATAGATCCGGCTGGCCTTGTTGCGGTTCTGGGCCTCGTCCCGCTTGGACATCTTGGCCATCATGCCGAAGATGGCCGGGTAGAGCAGGAAGGGCAGGACGAAGGCGAAGAACAGCGTCTTGCGATCCTTCGAGAGTTCCAGGAACTCCTTCTTGGCGATGAGCAGGGCGCCGCGCATCAGTTGCCTCCCTCGGATTCGGCTGCGAGCTGGAAGAAGACCTCATCCAGAGTCTTGGCGCGCCTGCTTTGCAGGATCTCGTGCGGCGGCGCATCTCCGTGCAGCCGACCGTCGAAGATGATGCCTACGCGGTCGCAGATCTCCTCGACCATGGGCATGACATGGGTGGACACGATCACGGTGCGGCCTTCCTCACGCATGATGCGGAGCAGGTCCAGCACGGTCTTGGCCGTAAGCACATCAAGGCCGGTGGTCGGTTCATCGAAGATCACCACCTTGGGGTCGTGCAGCAGGGCCCGGGCGATGCTCACCTTCTGCTTCTGGCCCGAGGAGAAGCCCTCCATCTTTACATCCGCGAAGTCCGCCAGGTGGAGCTTCTCGAGCAGGTGCATGCCACGGCGCTCGGCGGTCACCGGATCCACATCCTGGAACTCGCCGAAGATCCTGAGCAGTTCACGGGGCGTGAAACGGGTGTAGACGCCCATGTCCGTGCTGAGGTACCCCAGACAGCCGCGCACCGCCTCGGGCTTCACCCGGGTATCGAGACCGCAGACATGGATGGATCCGCCGTCGGGATCCATGAGGCCCGCGATCATCCGCAAGGTGGTGGACTTCCCGGCGCCGTTGGGCCCGAGCAGGCCGTAGATCTCGCCGGGATTCACCTGCAGCGAGATGCCGCGCACGGCATCGATGCGCTTGGTGACGCGGGTCTTCCGGTCCTTCACGGTGAAGGATTTGTGGACCTCGTTCAGCTGGATCACCGGGCCTCCGGATGGGAAAGCCCAAGTCTAGGCCACGAATCCGGGGGGCCCTGGGCCGGACCGGCGAACGGAGGATCCGGGCCGGCGAACGGCGCGGCCCGCACCTTCAGTGGTGGTTGAGGGCGCCTGTGCCGCCCAGGACCAGCATCACCAGGCCCAGGCCCAGGCAGTAGAGGGCGAACCCATTGAGGCGGGGCTTGCGGGTGAAGCGATCCAGGAGGCCGATGGCCAGGTAGCCCGAGATGGCCGCGGCGACCACACCGGCCACGCACAGCAGCCCGGGAGCCGCCGACCCGGCGGGGAAGGCCAGTTCCGCGGGCAGGGGCTGGTGCTTGAACAGGGGCTTCAGCAGGCCGCGGAGCTCCACCACGGCGGCCGCGGCGATGGTGGGCATGCCGAGGAGGAAGCTGAAGCGGGCCGAGGCGGGAAGGCGCAGGCCCTGGAACACGCCCATGGCGATGGTGGAGCCCGAGCGGGAGAGCCCGAAGCCCCCGCCAAGGCCCTGGATGGTGCCGACGGCCAGCGCGTCCGAGGCCCGCAGGTCGCCGATGCCCCGGCCCGCCTGATCCTCGCTGAGCATGTTGTTGCGCTCGCGGCTCATCCGGTTGGCGAGGAAGAGCAGGCCCGAAGTGCAGAGGAGGCCGATCCCGTAGACCCAGAGGTGCTCCTTGGCAGCCTCCTTCACCCCGCGGGTGGCCAGCCCGAAGATGCCCGTGGGGATCATCGCCAGGAACAGCCAGAAGGCCAGCTTGCGGCCCTCCGCATCCCGTCCCAGACACCCCATCACCAGCTGCACCAGCTCCCGGCGGAAGTAGACCATCAGCGCGATGAGCGTGCCCCCGTGGAGCAGCACATCGAAAGCCAGCGGCATAGGGCGCCCCCCGAACATCAGGTGCTCGGCCAGGGTGAGGTGCGCGGTGGAGGAGACGGGCAGGAATTCCGTCAGGCCCTGGATCAGACCCAGGAGGATGGCGTGCAACAGATTCATTCAAGCTCCGGCGCAAAGAACCAGTGTGCCAGAGCGGTCAGGATTCCCGGGGCATCGACCTCAGGATGGCCAGGTACTCGCGGTGCTCTTTCCAGCCCCGCACCATGGACAGGGCCCCCCATATTTGGATGAGGAGGATGAGGATCACCAGGCCGACGGCCGTGAAATGGCCGAACAGTCCCCAGTCCTGGGGCAGGGACGGTGCCGATGCCCTGAAACGGAAGAGGAAGAGCGGAACGAGCCTGAGGATGCACTGGCCGACCAGGACCGCATAGACCCGGGCTTCCTCGATGCCGCGGATGGCCCAGGGCAAGGGCAGGAGATAGAGCAGGGGCATCGACAGAATCCAAAGAGGGGGAGGGCAGAGCGCCGCCTGGGACCGGTTCGCCTGCAGGAAGCCTGAGGCGAAGGCATAAAGGGCCGCCAGCAGGACCCCCATGAGGAACAACGCGAGGCCCAGAATCCAGAACCAGCGCCGGCGCTCTTAGGTCCTATCGGGCGAGGCCTTCACGGTGCCGAGGCCCCGGTAGAGCGCCCGCCCGGCCAGGCCCTTGAGGGCGAGCCAGAGGAGGGGGATCCAGATGAGGTACTCGATGAGCAGGCGGCCCGTGGCACGGGCGCCCATGAAGTCCGGGCTCAGCGCGGCGAGGACCAGGAGCACGGCCATCAGGCCCCCGAGGGCCGTGGCCAGCCCGCTCTTGCGGGCCTGGAAGACGGCGTAGTCGCGCGTGAGGGTGATCAGGGCATCGAGATTGGGGGCAGTCATGGCCGTTCTTCCTCGGGGGTGAGAGACAACAGGAGAGATCGGTATCCCCGGTGCTCCCGCCAGCCCCGCCGGATCGTCCTGAGGGCCCATATGAAGACGCCGATTTGGATTCCCAGGAAGACCGGAAGCAACCAGCCCTTGGTCGCCCGGCCGATGTTCGCCCCTACCTGGTTGAATCCGAAGGCGATCCAGATCACGCCCTGACCAACGAGGACGAGGTAGGCGCGGGCCTCCTCGACCCCCTTGATCCACCACGGGGCCACCAGCAGGTAGAGCCACGGGAGGACCGCGACCCATAGCCAGGACCTCCAGAGGGAAGGAAGCCTCGCCGGCAGCTGTGGGATGGTTTCCGGGCGCTGGAGGACGCCGGCGTATCCACTCACGAAGCCCAGGAGGGCGAGGGTCTGGAAGGTCATCAGGAACAGGGCGATGGCGAAGATCCAGCGCCACTTCCTCTGCTCGTGCGCCGCGTCCTGAAGGGCCCTCACGGGGCCCAGCCCGCGGTAGAGCCAATGGAAGAGCAACTGTTTCAGGGGCAGCCAGAGCAGGGGCATGAGGAAGATCAGGATGGCCTGGAGGTGCCACCAGGGGCCGAGAAGCATTCTCGTGGCATGGGAGAACACATGCAGGCTCATGATCAGGGCCATCACTCCGCCGAGCGCCGTGGCGAGGCCGCTCTTCCGGGTGTCGAAGTCGGCGTAGTCATGCGTGAGCGCTTCCAGCCTCTGGATGTCGATTCCGCTCATCGCCGGCCCTCCTCGGGCAACAGGGCCCGCAGCTGCTTGTGATAGGCCCTGAGGGCCGCCCGCCCATCCTCCGTGATGCGGAAGCTGGTGACGGGAATGCGGCCCTGGAAGGCCTTGACGGTCTCGAGGTAGCCGACCCCCTCCAGCTTCTGGGTGTGGCTCGAGAGGTTGCCCTTGCTCAGGCCGGTCACTCGCTGGAGGAAGAGGAAGCCCACCTCCTCCGCCGCCGCCAGCACGGTGAGGATGGCCAGGCGGGCGGGTTCGTGGATCATGCGATCGAGGCTGAGGATGGACTTGGGGGTGGTTCCGGTTTTAGTCACGAAACAAGTTTGCAATACAAACTTGTTTCGTCAAGCCAAAAACCGACGCCCGTGATTGAATCTCCCCATGCGACCCATCGACCTCCGTTCCGACACCGTGACCCAGCCTTCGAAGGAGATGCGCGCCGCCATGGCCGCTGCGGAAGTGGGTGACGATGTGCTGGAGCAGGATCCCACCCTGGCCCGGCTGGAGGGCCGTGTGGCCGACCTGCTGGGGTTGGAGGCGGCCCTGTGGGTGCCTTCCGGCTGCATGGGCAACCTCATCGGCCTGATGCTCCACTTGAAGCGCGGCGACCGCTTCCTGGCGCCCGCCCAGGCCCATGTGCTGGGCGCGGAACTGGGCACCGGGGCCTGGCTGGCGGGCGGCATGCCCGAGGCCCTGGCCTGGGAGGGCGGGCCCGGCCGGCCCACACCCGCCCAGGTGACGAAGGCCGCCGGCGCTCCCGGCCCCTACTATGCGCTGCGCACGACGCTGCTCTGCCTGGAGAACACCCACAATTTCGCGGGCGGGGCCGTGACACCCCAGGCCGAGCATCGCGCCCTGGTGGCCGCCGCGAAGGCGGCGAAGCTGGCGGTGCACCTGGATGGCGCACGAATCTGGCACGCGGCCGCGGCGCTGGGGCTTCCGCCCTCGGCGCTGACGGAAGGCGTCGATACCGTGCAGGTCTGTCTCAGCAAGGGGCTGGGCGCCCCCATGGGGTCGCTGCTGGCGGGATCACAGGCGGCCATCGCTGACGCGCGGCGCCTGCGCAAGATGTTGGGCGGCGGCGTACGCCAGGGCGGCGTCGTGGGCGCGGCCGGGCTGGTGGCCTTGGACTACCTGCCCCGAATCACCGAGGACCACGCCAAGGCCCGGCGTCTCGCGGAGGGGCTGCGCGGCTTCGGCGTCGCCGCGCCGGTTCCCGAGACCAACATCCTGCTGGTGCCCGTGCCGGACGCGCCCGCGGCTCTGGCGGCGCTGGAAGGGGTCGGCGTGCGGGTCCTGCCCGTGGGATCGGCCATCCGCTTCATTCCGCACCGCGACCTGGAGATGGCCGACATCGAGGAAGCGCTGCGCCGCCTCGAGCCGCTGGCCCACCTGCTTCGCACCGCCTGAAGGGAGAACCATGAAGGGTCGTCTCCTCCTTGCCGCCCTGGCGCTGATCGTGGCGGGCATTGCCGGGTACCTCTGGTACCAGGACACCCTCGTGCCGGTGCCCCTGGCGCCCGGGCAGGCGCTCTTCGTGCCCGCCCGGCCGGAGTTCGGGGAGGACGAGGTGGTCCTGGAGGCGCTCCTGCCCGCCGGGGAGAAGCTGGAGGCCTTCCTGGCCACCCAGTCCGACCTCACCCTGCTGGAGAAGGGGCCGGAGGGCGATTGGGCGGGTCAGCTGCTCTCCGGGCTCCAGGGCAGCCGCCACGGCCGCCGCTGGCGGTTGTCGGTGATCCCCGGCTGGCGGATGCAGGACGGGAGCCTGCTCGACGCCGGGAGACTCGCCGCGGCGCTCGCAGCGGACCTGACGCGGCTGGAAGGTCATTCCCGAGTGATCGATCCGGACACCCTGGAGCTTCGCTTCAAGGCCCGCCAGGCGGACCTTCCGGCGCTCCTCTCGCGGTGGCGCGTGCCGGGAAGCGGCCCCTTCCTGCGCCGGGGGATGACGCTCTCCAGGTCCGCCGGCTTCGTCCACGGCCCCGCCGGCATCGCGGGGCTGCGGGTGGCGACGGATCCCGGACTGATGGAGAGCCGGGCCTGGGCCGAAAGTCTAGCCGCCGCGCGATGGGCCTGGGCCGCGTTCCCCGGGAAGATCGACCCCGAGGACATGGCGAAGGTCCGTCTGGCACCTTACGACGAGGTCCGCCTGAAGGATGGTTCCGTGTGGTTCCTCTCCCGCCGCCTGCGCCGCCTGCGTCCCAACGCGGAGGATTGGACCCGCACCCGGCTCTTCGGCGTCTGGAAGGGCGCCATGGATCTCTCCTACGAACCCTGACTGGAGCTGCCCCATGTCTCTTGGACCCCAGATCCTGAAATTCGTTCCCTTCCTGCTCGCCGCTCCCAGCCTTCTGGCCCAGGCCCCCGCCGAGTTCACCGCGGCCCACCAGAGCTGGCGGGCCGAACGGTTCCGTTCCCTGTCGGCGGAGGAGGGGTGGCTCAGCTTGGTGGGGCTGCACTTCCTGAAGGAGGGGGCGAACGAGGCGGGATCGGAGGCGGGCCTTCCCGTGGTCCTGCCGAGCGGCGTGCCGTCCCGGGTCGGTGTCTTCCGGCTGGATCAGGGCCGCGTGACCTTCCGCGCCGAGCCCGGCGCCGGGGTGACCCTCCGCGGAAAAACGGTGGAGGAGGTCCCCCTGCGCACGGATGCCGAAGGCGAGCCGGATGTCCTGCGGGTGGGGACGCTGCGCTTCCATGTCATCCGCCGCGGCGACCGCTTCGCCGTCCGGGTGAAGGACACCGCCAACCCGGCACTCAAGGCCTTCAAGGGCGTGGACGCCTTTCCGCCGGATGCCGCCTATCGGGTCGTGGCCACCTTCAAGCCCTATCCCACGCCCAGGACCGTGGCCATCCCCACGGTGCTCGGCACCACGGAAGCCATGCCAGCGCCCGGCCTGGTGAGGTTCCGCCTCCAGGGGCGCTCCTACACCCTGCAGCCTGTGCAGGAAGGCGGGCCGGACTCGAAGTTCTTCTTCATCTTCCGGGATGGCACGGCCGGTGCCGAGACCTATCCCGCGGGGCGTTTCCTCTACGCCGATCCGCCCAAGGACGGGAAGCTCGTCCTGGACTTCAACCGGGCCGTCAACCCGCCCTGCGCCTTCACGCCCTTCGCCACCTGTCCGCTGCCCCCAAAGCAGAACCTGCTGAAGGTGCGGATCCCGGCCGGCGAGAAGACCTACGGAGAGCACTGAAGGCGGCTACTCCAGGTTGGCGGACTGCTCCCGGATCTGATCGAGGACGCCCTTGGCCTCCATGACGGCGCGGGTCATGTCGATGCGCTTGCACTTGCTGCCGGTGGTGTTGAGCTCGCGCAGCACCTCCTGGCACCACACATCCACGGCCTTGCCTTCAAGGCGGCCCTTCGCCAGCCGCTCTTCAAAGTCGTCCAGGTGGGCGGCGAGCCGGGTCAGCTCCTCCCGCACATCCTGGCGTTCGGCCAGCACCCCGGCTTCGGCCAGCAGGCGCTCGGCGGGCAGCTGGCCCGTGAGGCGGGCGTCCTCGAGGATCTGTTCGATGCGCTGGCGGTAGAGGCCCGGAAGCTCGGCGGCCTGGGCTTCCGCCTCGGCCTGGAGGCGTTCGCGCAGGGATCGAAGCCGCACCAATCCGTCCTCGAAGAAGGGCCGCAGCCGCTCCGCTTCACGGGCCCTGCCTGCGTTCCAGGTTTCCAGAAGGGCCTTCAGCGCCTCGTGGACCGGTGCCTGGAGCCGCTCTCCGAGATCCGAGGCGGGGGATTGGAAGGCCCCGGGCAGGCGGAAGAAGGCCTCGGCCGTGAGGGAGGGCAGGTTCAGCCATTCCGCGTCCTCCTGCCAGCCCTTGGCCACGGCGCGCAGCAGGGCGCGGTTCATGCGGGGCTCCAGCGAGGGCTCGTCCTGCACCTCGACCACCAGGTCCAGCTTCCCGCGCTGGGCGGCGTCGCGCACCTGGGCGCGCAGCCCGGCCTCCAGGGGAAACAGGGCGGGGGGCAGGCGCAGGCTCAGGTCCAGGGTCTTGTGGTTGACGCTGCGGAGCGTGAGCCGCAGCTGACCGGCCTCCAGGGGACGGACGATCTCGGCGAAGGCGGTCATGGATTTCATGCGGCATCCTGGAGGTTGGCCCTCCAGGGTAGCCTGCTCTCAGGGCACGCGGATCTCCAGCCAGGGCGCCTCTTCGCGTCGGCGGGCCTCGAAGGCCGCGATGTCGGCCAGGTTCGCCTCGGTGCGTCGGATCTCGTCGAGCCCTTCGAGCAGCACGGCCTTGCGGGCGGGCTCGATGGTGAAGGCGAAGGACCGGCTTCCGCCGCGCACCTGCTGGGCGGGGAGGTCCACGGTAAGCGGGCCCTCAACCGTCGCCAGGACCTCAAGTGCCTCCATGGGGAGGACCGCCGGCAGCAGGCCGTTGGCGAAGCAGTTGGTGAAGAAGATGTCGGCGAAACTGGGTGCCAGAATGGCGCGGATGCCGAAGTCCTTCAGGGCCCAGGGCGCATGCTCGCGGCTCGAGCCGCAGCCGAAGTTCGGCCCGGCGAGCAGGATCGAGGCCCGGCGGTAGGGCGCCTGGTTCAGGATGAAGTCCGGGCGCTCCCGCCCCTGGGCGTCGTACCGGATCTCCTGGAAGAGGTTCTTGCCCAGGCCCGAACGCACCAGCGTCTTCAGGAACTGCTTGGGAATGATGAGGTCCGTGTCGATGTTGGCGCGCAGCAGGGGCGCCGCGATGCCGGTGAGGGTGGTGAACGGTTCCATCTCAGGCCTCCAGCCATCGGCGCACATCAGTGAAGTGCCCCGTCACGGCCGCGGCGGCAGCCATGCCGGGACTCACCAGGTGGGTGCGGCTACCCCGGCCCTGACGGCCCTCGAAGTTGCGGTTGCTGGTGCTGGCGCACCGGACGCCCTCGGCGAGGCGGTCCTCGTTCATGCCCAGGCACATGCTGCAGCCGGGCTGGCGCCACTCGAAGCCGGCCTCCAGGAAGATCCGGTCCAGGCCCTCGGCCTCGGCCTGGCGCTTCACCAGCCCCGATCCCGGCACCACCAGGGCGCGGATCCCCGGCGCGACTTGGCGACCCCTTGCCACTGCGGCGGCCTCGCGGAGATCCTCGATGCGGCCGTTGGTGCAGGAGCCGATGAAGACGGCCTGCAGGGCGATCTCCTCGATGGGCGTGCCGGGCCGGAGATCCATGTAGTCGAGGGCGCGCAGCATGGCCTGCCGATCATCGGGCGTGGTCGCGGAGGCGGGGTCGGGCACGCGGCCGGTGATGTCCGTCACCCACTGGGGACTGGTGCCCCAGGTGACCTGGGGGGCCAGGTCCGAGATGTCCAGCACGACTTCTCGGTCGAAGACCGCCCCCTCCTCGGAGGCCAGGCCGCGCCAATGGGCCAGGGCCTGGTCCCACAGGGCGCCTTGGGGGGCCATGGGCCGGCCGTGCAGGTAGGCGAAGGTGGTGTCGTCCGGGGCCACCAGGCCGGAGCGGGCCCCGCCTTCGATGCTCATGTTGCAGAGGGTCATCCGGCCTTCCATGGACAGGGCGCGGACTGCGGCCCCCGTGAACTCCATGACATGGCCGGTGCCGCCGGCGGTGCCGATGCGGCCGATCAGGGCCAGGGCCAGGTCCTTGGCGCCGAGTCCCCGGGGCAGGGCGCCCTCGAAGCGCACGCGCAGGTTGCGCGACTTCCGCTGCGGCAGGGTCTGGGTGGCCATCACATGCTCGACCTCGCTGGTGCCGATGCCGAAGGCCAGGGCCCCGAAGGCACCGTGGGTGCTGGTGTGGCTGTCACCGCAAACGATGGTGGTGCCGGGCAGGGTGAAGCCCTGCTCCGGGCCGATCACATGGACGATGCCCTGGCGGTCGTCGAGCAGCGGCAGGTAGGGCACGCCGTAGGCCTTCACATTCGTTTCGAGGGCTTCGACCTGCAGGCGGCAGGTCTCGTCGGCGATGCCCTCCTCCCGGTGGAGTGTGGGGACATTGTGGTCGGCCACGGAGAGGATGGCGTTGGGCCGGCGCAGGGGCCGCCCCGCTTCGCGGAGGCCCTCGAAGGCCTGCGGGCTGGTGACCTCATGGACCAGGTGCCGGTCGATGTAGAGCAGGTTGGTGCCGTCGGCGCGGGTGGCCACCAGGTGCTCGTCCCAGATCCTGTCGTAGAGGGTGCGCGGAGTCATGGACGCTTCCTCCCAGGGCCGGGCAGGGGCTGGCTGAAGTCGATGGAGCGGATCAGGCCGAGGAAGGCCCGGGTGGCCGGGGACTGGGCCGCTTCGCGGCGGGTGACGATGCGGATGAGCTTCTCCAGCTGGAGTTCCTGCACGGGCACCTCCACCAGGCGGCCCTCGCGGACCGCGGCGGCCACGGTCATCCGCGGCAGGATGGCCAGCCCGGCGCCCAGGGCCACGAACTCCAGGATGGTGGCGATGGAGGCCAGCTCCATGGTGAGCCGCAGGGGCGTCTCGCAGCGCGCGAACAGCTCGATGATGGCGGTCCGGGTGGGTGTGGGGGCGTTGTGGGCCACGAAGCGATCCTCCCCCAGATCGGTGATGCGGAGGTTCTTCCGCCGGGCGAAGCGGTGACCCGGGGGCACCACCAGCACCATGCGGTCACGGTGGATGACCTGGCTCACGAGCTCGGGGTGCAGCGCGTCGTAGGAGACGAAACCCACATCGAGCCTGCGGTCCAGCACCTCGCCCGGAATGCGCTCCGAGGTCTGGCGATAGGCCTGGATCTTGATGGCGGGGCAGGCCTGCTGATAGGCCAGCAGGATCCGGGGCAGCAGGAACTCCGACACGCTCTCGTTGGCCCCGACATTGAGACGGCCCTGCTGGAGCCCCTTCAGGGCCCCGAAGGTGTCGAAGATCTCCTGCCGCAGGTCGAACATGCGCTGGGCCAGCGGCAACAGCGTGGTGCCGGCATCCGTGAGGACGCCACCCTTGGTGGTCCGGTCCAGGAGGGTCTCGCCCAGCTCCTCCTCGAGTTTCTTGAGGGCGAGGCTCACGGCGGGCTGAGTGCGGAAGAGGCGCTCCGCAGCCCGGGAGAAGCTCTTCTCCTGCGCCACCACCAGGAATGTCTCCAGCTGCCCGAGATCCATGGGGCCTCCCACGGGAGAGTGTAGGATCTTAAGTATTACTTATGTAATCATAAAAAAAATTAAATGTATTTATAGCTCGACTCGGATGATCGTTAGGTGATCCCCCGGCTCCGGCCGGTCCAGGAGTACCCCCATGGGCACCGAGCGGATCGCCATCTTCGACACCACGCTCCGCGACGGCGAGCAGTCCCCGGGCTGCAGCATGAACCTCGACGAGAAGCTGCAGATGGCCCGCCAGCTGGAGGCCCTGGGGGTCGATGTCATCGAGGCCGGTTTCCCGGTGGCTTCGGACGACGACTTCGCCGCGGTGCAGGCCATCGCCCGGGAGTGCCGGAAGCCGGTGATCGCCGCCCTCTGCCGGGCCCTCCCCCGGGACATCGACCGCGCCTGGGAGGCCCTCCGGGAAGCCGCCCGGCCTCGCATCCACACCTTCCTGGCCACCTCCGACATCCACCTGGCCCACAAGCTCCAGAAGACCCGCACCGAGGCCCTGGAGATGATCCGGGACGGCGTGCGGCGGGCCAGATCGCTCTGTCCGGAGGTGGAGTTCTCCGCCGAGGATGCCACCCGCAGCGACTGGGACTACCTGGTGCAGGTGTTCGCCGTGGCCATCGAGGAGGGCGCCACGGTGCTGAATGTGCCGGATACCGTCGGCTACACGGTCCCGGATGAATACGGGAAGCTCATCAGCCACATCCGCGCCCGCGTGCCGGGCATCGAAGGCGTGACCATCAGCGTCCACTGCCACAACGACCTGGGACTGGCGGTGGCCAATTCCCTGGCCGCCGTCGCGGCCGGGGCCCGGCAGGTGGAATGCACCGTGAACGGCATCGGCGAGCGCGCCGGCAATGCCGCGCTCGAGGAAGTGGTGATGGCGCTGTCCGTGCGCCGCGACGCGCTGCCCTTCGCCACGGGCGTCAACCAGGAGGCCATCTACCGCGCCAGCCAGACCCTTGCCCACATCACGGGCATCGAGGTGCAGCCCAACAAGGCCATCGTGGGACGCAACGCCTTCGCCCACGAGAGCGGCATCCACCAGCACGGCATGCTGAGCCACCGCTCCACCTACGAGATCATGACGCCGGAGTCCGTCGGCGTCCGCCGCACCAGCCTGGTGCTCGGCAAGCACTCGGGCCGCCACGCCCTGGCCAAGCGCTTCGAGGAATTGGGCTATGCCCTGGGCCGCACGGAGCTGGACAAGGCCTACAAGCTGTTCACCAAGCTCAGCGACCAGAAGAAGGAGATCTTCGACGAGGACTTGCTGGCCATCGTCCGCGACGGCCTGACCCACATCCCCGAAATCTTCAAGCTCCGGGCGCTCCAGGCCACGGCGGGCACCTCGATGTTCGCCACGGCCCTGGTCACCCTGGCCACTGAGGGTGGCGAGGCGACGGAGACGGCCATGGGCGACGGACCTGTGAACGCCGTCTTCGCGGCCGTGGACAAGCTCACGGGACTGACCGGCCGCCTGGTGGATTTCCGGATCCACTCCCTCACGGGCGGCGCCGATGCCGTGGGCGAGGTGTTCGTCCAGGTGGAGTTCGACGGCGTGATCCACGGCGGCAAGGGCGCCAGTACGGATGTGGTGGAGGCCAGCACCCGGGCCTATCTCAACGCCACGAACAAGGTCCTCTTCGCCCGCCGCGCGTCCGTGCCGGTCGAAGCCGAAACGAGGTGTTGAATGGCCGAAGCCACGCCTGAACCCCAGTCGGAAACCCCGGATCGGCCTGCCAAGGGCCTCCTGACCACCTCCGCCGCGAACCTGGCCGACGGCCCGGAGGCCGACCCCGACCAGTACGGCTGGGGGGTTTGAAGATGGACGCGCGGATCACCGTCCTTCCCGGAGATGGCGTGGGGCCTGAGGTCACCGCCCAGGCTGTGGCCTGTCTGGCGGCCGTGGGAGAGCAGTTCGGCCACCGCTTCGTGTTCCAGGAGGCCCCCATCGGCGGAGCGGCCGTGGACGCCACCGGCGATCCGCTGCCCGAAGCCACGCTGGCGGCCTGCCGGTCCAGCCAGGCCGTGCTGCTGGGGGCCGTGGGCGGTCCCGCCTGGGATGGGTGCCCCCGGCATCAGCGACCCGAATCGGGTCTCCTGCGCCTGCGGCAGGCCCTGGGCCTCTACGCCAACCTGCGGCCCGTGGCCGTCCACCCGGCCCTGGAGGACGCCTCCCCCCTGAAGCCCGAGGTCGTCCGCGGGACGGACCTGATGTTCGTGCGGGAGCTTTCGGGCGGTCTCTATTTCGGCGAGCCCCGGTCGTACTCGGACCAGGCGGCCGTGAACACGCTGCCCTACACCCGGGTTGAGATCGAGCGCGTCGCCAAGGTGGCCTTCGAGCTGGCGGCCGGCCGGCGCCGGAACCTGGTGTCCGTGGACAAGGCCAATGTGCTGGAGACCTCGCGCCTGTGGCGCCAGGTGGTGGACGACCTGGCGCCGGCCTACCCGGCCGTGAAGGTCCAGCACGCCTATGTGGACAGCTTCGCCATGGCCCTCATCACGCGGCCCCGGGACTTCGATGTGGTGCTCACGGAGAACCTCTTCGGCGACATCCTCACCGACGAGGCCGCCGTGCTGGCGGGGTCCCTGGGCCTGCTGCCTTCCGCGAGCCTCGGGGGATCCGTGGGCGTCTTCGAGCCCATCCACGGATCGGCGCCGGACCTCGCGGGCCAGGACCGGGCCAACCCCATCGGCACCATCCTGTCGGCGGCCCTGCTGCTGCGCCACGGCCTGGACCTCCAGGCCGAGGCCCTGGCGCTGGAATCCGCCGTGGATCGGGTGCTTCAGGGCGGGCATGGCACGGGCGACCTGAAGGGCGCCGTCCATCCCCACGGCACACGCTCCCTGGGCGCCCGCATCCGCGACGCCATCCGTCCGCCCCGCGCCAGGGCCCCCCGGCTGGTGGATTCGGCCTATTCCTGGTGCGGCTCCCCGGAAGGCCACCGTTCCCGCCCCTGACTTTTCCAAAGGCTCCAGCCATGTCCCTGTTTCCCGCCTCCGCACTCCCGATCCCGGCCCGCTGGACCGGAATCGGGGTGATCGCGCGGCCCGTGGGCCTCGGCTTCGAGCTGCGACTGACGGGTTAGGGGCGCTGTCCGGATCTCCACCGACCGCGGCCCCGCACCCCCAGGCGGGGCCGTTCCCGTTCAAGAGCCACCGAGGATTGCCATGACGCCCACCGACCAGCCTCTGAACCGTCGCAGCCGGGTCATCACCCAGGGCGCCCATCGCGCCCCGGCCCGGGCCATGCTGAAGGCCACCGGCTTCACGGATGAGGACCTGGCCAAGCCCATCATCGGCATCGCGAACACCTGGACCGAGATCGGCCCCTGCAACCACCACCTGCGGGAGCTGGCTGAGCGCGTGAAGGTGGGCGTGCGCGCCGCCGGGGGCACGCCCATGGAGTTCTGCACCGTTTCGATCAGCGACGGCATCACCATGGGCACTGAGGGCATGAAGGCTTCACTGGTGAGCCGCGAGGTCATCGCGGATTCCATCGAGCTGGTGGCCCGCGGCAATGCCTTCGACGGCCTGGTCTGTCTGTCGGGCTGCGACAAGACCAACCCCGGCGTGGCCATGGCCCTGGCGCGCCTCGACATCCCCGGCCTCATCCTCTACGGCGGCTCCACGGCCCCGGGCCACTGCGATGGCAGGGATCTCACCGTGCAGGATGTCTTCGAGGCCGTGGGCGCCCACAGCTCGGGCCGCCTGGACGACGCGGGCCTGAAGAAGGTCGAGGATGCCGCCTGTCCCGGCGCCGGGGCCTGCGGCGGCCAGTTCACGGCCAACACCATGGCCAGCAGCCTCGAGCTCATCGGCCTCAGCCCCATGGGCCTCAACGGCATTCCGGCGGAGGATCCCCGGAAGGGCGAGGCCGCCGAGACCTGCGGGCGCCTCGCGATGGAGCTGTTGAAGCGCGACCTGCGGCCCAGCGCCCTCCTCACCCGCGAAGCCTTTGAGAACGCCATCGCCGCGGTGGCCGCCACCGGCGGGTCCACCAACGCCGTGCTGCACTACCTGGCCCTGGCCCGGGAGGCCGGCGTCCCGTTGACGCTCGAGGACTTCGACCAGATCAGCGCCCGCACGCCCCTGCTGGCGGACCTCAAGCCCGGCGGCCGCTTCACGGCCACGGATCTCCACGCGGCCGGCGGCATCCGCCTGGTGGCCCAGCGCCTGCTGGAAGGGGGCAGGGTGCATGGCGCCGCGCTCACGGTGACCGGGCGGACCCTGGCCGAGGAGCTGGCCTCGGCCCGGGAGACGCCGGGCCAGGAGGTGGTGCGCGCCGCGTCGAATCCCATCAAAACGAGCGGAGGCCTGGTCATCCTGCGGGGCAGTCTCGCCCCGGAAGGGGCCGTGGTGAAGGTGGCGGGCCACGAGCGGCTTCACCACACGGGACCGGCCCGTGTCTTTGAAACGGAGGACGAGGCCTTTGCCGCGGTCCAGGCCGGGCGCATCGATCCGGGCGATGTGGTGGTGATCCGCTACGAGGGCCCGCGGGGCGGCCCGGGAATGCGCGAAATGCTGGGCGTGACGGCGGCCCTGGTGGGCGCGGGCCTCGGCGAATCCGTGGCCCTGCTGACGGATGGCCGCTTCTCGGGCGCCACCCGCGGGCTCATGGCGGGCCATGTGGCGCCGGAAGCGGCCGTGGGCGGCCCCATCGCGCTGGTTCAGGAGGGCGACACCGTGGTCTTCGACATCCCCACGCGCCGGCTCGACCTGAAGGTGGCCGAGGACGAACTGGCGCGGCGCCGGGCCGAGTGGCGAACCCCGCCCCCGCGCTACCGCACGGGCGTCTTCGCCAAGTACGCCGCCACGGTGGCCAGCGCCGCCGAAGGCGCCATCACGGTCGCGCGGTGAAGGGGGTGGCCATGAACCAGGACGGGACGCATACCGGGGCCCAGCTCATCTGGGAGAGCCTCCAGCGCGAAGGGGTGGACACGGTCTTCGGCTATCCCGGCGGAGCCATCCTGCCGACCTACGACGCCATGGTGGGCTACCCGATCCGGCATGTGCTGGTGCGCCACGAGCAGAGCGCCGCGCACATGGCCGATGGCTATGCCCGGGCTTCGGGCCGCGTGGGGGTGGTGGTGGCCACCTCGGGCCCCGGAGCGACCAACCTCGTCACCGGGTTGGCCACGGCCATGCTCGACTCCACGCCGCTGGTGGCGATCACCGGGCAGGTGGGCTCGGCCCTGCTGGGCACGGACGCCTTCCAGGAAGTGGACATCACGGGCATCACCATCCCCATCACCAAGCACAACTACCTGGTGACCCGGGCCGAAGAGATCGTCCCGGCCCTCCGCGAGGCCTTCGCGGTGGCCCGCAGCGGCCGCCCCGGCCCCGTGCTGGTGGACATCACCAAGGACGCGCAGCAGTCCCGGGCGACGCTGGACTGGGCGGCAGCTGCGCCCCAGCGCCACCGGCGCCACCTGCCGCCCCCGCCGGATCCGGCCGAGTTGGCGCGCGCGCTGGAGTTGATCCGCCACGCCAAGCGGCCCGTCATCCTCGCCGGCCACGGCATCCAACTGGCCGGGGCCCGGGCCGAAGTGCTGGCGCTGGCCGAGCGCGCCGACATCCCCTTCGCCCTGACGCTGCTCGGCCTGGGCGCCGTGCCCGCCACGCATCCCCTCAGTCTCGGGATGATGGGCATGCACGGTGAATCCTGGGTGAACCGCGCCATCCAGGAGGCGGATCTCCTGCTGGCCCTGGGCATGCGCTTCGATGACCGCGTGACCGGCAAGCTCAGGGAATACGCCCCGAACGCGCGGAAGGTCCACATCGACATCGACGCCAGCGAGCTGAACAAGAATGTGCCGGTGGAGGTGGCCATCGCGGGGGACCTGCTGGAGGTGCTCAGGGCGCTGCTGCCCGGGGTGCCGGTGGCGGACCGCTCGAGCTGGCTGGGCACCATCCGGGAGTGGCGGGGCGATTCCGCCGTGCGCGACATCCAGAACCTGCCGGACGACGGGCACCTCTATGCGGCCCATGTCATGCACGACCTCTGGCGCCTCACGAAGGGTGAGGCGGTGGTGGTCACCGATGTGGGCCAGCACCAGATGTGGGAGGCCCAGTATTACAAGCACGACGGTGAACGGAGCCTCATCACCAGCGGGGGCGCGGGCACCATGGGTTTCGCGCTGCCCGCGGCCATCGGCGCCAAGCTGGCGCGGCCCGAGGCCGAAGTCTGGGTGGTGGCGGGCGACGGCGGCTTCCAGATGACCTTCGCTGAGCTCATGACGGCCGTGCAGGAGGGCGTGAAGGTCCACATCGCCATCATCAACAACGGGTACCTGGGCATGGTCCGCCAGTGGCAGGCCATGTTCTACGAGGGCCGCTACGCCGCCACGCCCATCCGTTCACCGGACTTCGTGAAGCTGGCGGAGGCCTTCGGCATCCCTGGGCAGCGGGTGGAGGCCCGGGGCGACCTGGCCGCCGCCGTGGCCCGGGCCCGGGCGGTTGAAGGTCCGGCGCTCATCGAGTTCAAGGTCGAGCAGGAGGACAGCGTCTACCCCATGGTGCCGGCGGGCGCGGCGCTGCACGACATGATCCGCCGCCCCAGCGCCCTCGCCGAAACCGGTTCGGATCCCGCATGAAAGGAGGCTCTGTGCTCCAGGTTTCCAACTCTCAGGTCCTCGTGGTCTACACCGATGACGAACCCGGCGTCCTGACCCGCATCGCCTCCCTGATCCGGCGCCGCGGCTTCAACATCCACTCCCTGACTGTGGGTCCCACGGAGCGGGCCGGCCTGTCCCGCATGACCATCGTCGTGGATTCCGAGGCACCCATGGTGCGCCAGGCCGTGGAGCATCTCCGCAAGCTGGTGAATGTCCTGGAGGTCCAGCCGCTGGGGGAGCGGCCCAAAGTGGTGCGCGACCTGGTGCTGGTGCGGGTGGCGGCCGGGCCCGAGGTGCGTTCCGAAGTGCTCCAGCTGGCCCAGGTCTTCCGGGCCACGGTGGTGGACATCGCCGAAGACAGCCTCGTCATCGAATGCACCGGCAGCCTCGACAAGATCGATGCCCTGGTGGATGCCATGCGGCCCTTCGGCATCCTCGAGCTGGGCCGCACCGGCGCGGTGGCCATGGCCCGGGGCACGCGCACGCCCCCGCCGACCCGCGCCGCGATGCCGCTGCATACAGGCACCGGCCCCGAAGCCATGTCCGTCTGATTGCCCCACGCCCACGCGCTCATTCCCCCTCACCCAAGGAGCCCCCCCATGGCCAAGATCCACTACGACGCCGACCTCGGCCTCATCCGCGCCCGCAAGGTCGCCATCCTGGGCTTCGGTTCCCAGGGCCACGCCCATGCCCTCAACCTCAAGGACAGCGGCGTCCATGTCCGCGTCGGGCTTCCGGCCGCCTCCGCCTCGCGGGCCAAGGCCGAAGCCCAGGGCCTCACCGTCACCACGCCCGCCGAAGCCGCGGCCTGGGCGGATGTGATCATGGTCCTCACCCCCGACACGGGGCAGGGCGCCCTCTACCAGGAATCCATCGCGCCCCACCTGACGCCGGGCAAGACGCTGATGTTCGCTCACGGCTTCAACATCCGCTACGGCTGCATCCAGCCGCCCGCGGGGGTGGATGTCAGCCTGGTGGCCCCCAAGAGCCCCGGCCACCGGGTGCGCGAGGTCTTCGTGGAAGGCGGGGGCACGCCGGCCCTCGTGGCCGTCCACCAGGACGCCAGCGGGCAGGCCCTGGCCCTGGCGCTGTCCTACGCAGCGGCCCTTGGCCTGACTCGGGCAGGCGTCCTGGAGACAACCTTTGCGGAAGAAACTGAAACGGATCTCTTCGGCGAGAAGGCGGTGCTCTGCGGGGGGGCGAGCGCCCTCGTAAAGGCGGGCTTCGAGACCCTGGTGGAAGCCGGCTATCAGCCCGAGATTGCCTATTTCGAGTGTCTGCATGAATTGAAGCTCATCGTGGACCTGATGTACCGGGGCGGCCTCAGCTTCATGCGCTACAGCATCAGCGACACGGCGGAATACGGCGACTACAGCGGAGGGCCCCGGTTGGTGACCGAGCAGACCAAGGCCGAGATGAAGGAGATCCTGAAGGAGATCCAGGACGGCCGCTACGCCGCGGCGTGGATCGAGGAGAACCGCACGGGGCGCCGGTGGTTCGAGGCGCAGCGGGCCGCAGATCACGACCATCCCATCGAACAGGTGGGCCGGAACCTGCGCCGCATGATGCCCTTCCTGGATCCCGTGGAGACGCCCGCGCCGGTGGCCCGGCCGTAGCGTTTCGCCGCATCGCGGAGGATCCGCCAGAGGTTATTTTTGGCCACTGTTTTTTACCTTCATGACCAGCGGCTTGCCTGGCTTCAGGAGGTCTGGCCCGGGATGGCCTGACCTGGGGTCAAAACCTTGAACGCCGTCACAGGGTTTTGGCCCCAGAATGCTTGTTGCGGTAAGACATTTCCCGCGATCCCGGAGCCCGCAATGGCTGAGTCCTTCTTCAACACCTCGACGCTGCCCACCCTCCAGGGTTGGCAGGCGCCGGGTTCCCTCGACTTCCAGGCCGCCTTCCTGCGGGCCGGAGGCTGGGCGCTGCCCCGCACCGAGGCCTTCCCCGACGCGGCCAAGCTCCGGGAGCGGCTGCACGAACTCAAGGCCTCCATGCGCGAGGGCGCCAAGATCGGTCTGGACCTCCGGGGCCTGCGGGACAGCGCCGATAGCGTGATGGCCGCCGCCCGCGAGGCCGGCGTGGCCTTCCTGCTGCACACGGCGGAGCTGCCGCCCTCGCTGGCTATGCTGAAGCACGCGAACATGCCCCGCCTTGTGGCCGTGCAGAGCCCCGAGGAAGGAGCCCAGGCCAAGGCCGGCGGCGCTTCCGCCCTGCTGGCCCGGGCCTGCGATGTGGCAGCCCTGCGCTTCCTGGGACTTCCCGTGATGGCAGTGGCCGATACGGAAGCCGAGGCCAAGCAGGCCATGGCCGATGGGGCCATCGGCCTCCAGCCGCGCACGCCTTCGCTGCTGGACGCTTCGCCCCTGGCCGCCTTCCGCACCCGGCTCATGGCCGGCCTGGATTCCATGGCCCAGGCGCTCGTCCGCAAGGGTGCCTGCACCCTGCCGCGCCTGCGCATCCGCAACCTCGACCTGGCCTATCCCATCCAGCAAGGCGGCATGGGTGTGGGCATCTCCTGGGAAGGCCTGGCGGGCGCCGTGGCCCGTGAGGGCTGCGTGGGCCTGGTCTCGGCCATCGGCACGGGCTACCACGGCTCAGCCAACCCCACCATGCGCCTGGGCCGCCCCGATGGCTCCGATTCGCTGAACCCGCCCAAGGCGCTGGAATGGATCATCCGCGCCGCCCGGGAGCGCTCCGAAGGCCGGGGCGCCGTGGGCGTGAACATCCTCTGCGCCATCGAAGGGTACGAGTCCGCCGTGCGGGCTTCCATCGCCGGTGGCGCCCAGATGATCGTGTCCGGCGCAGGCCTGCCCCTGGCCCTGCCGGGTTATGTGGGCGACGCGGATGTGGCCCTGGTGCCCATCGTGTCCTCGGGCCGGGCGCTCCAGGTGATCTGCAAGCAGTGGCAGCGGAAGTACAACCGCCTGCCGGATGCCGTGGTGCTGGAAGGCCCCGAAAGCGGCGGTCACCAGGGTTTCAGCCACGACGGCTGTCTGGATCCGGCCCACACCCTGGAGAACATCCTGCCCGAGGTCATCGAGGAGCGGGACAAGTGGGGCGACTTCCCCATCCTGGTGGCGGGCGGTGTGTGGGATCACGCCGACATCCAACGCTTCCTGGCCCTGGGCGCCTCCGGCGTGCAGATGGGCACCCGCTTCATCGGCACCTTCGAGTGCGACGCCTCGCCCATCTTCAAGGAGGTCATCCTCCGGGCCAAGGCCGAGGACATCGGCCTCATGAAGTCCCCGGTGGGCCTGCCCGCCCGGGGCGTGCGGACCTCCCTGCAGCGGCGCATCGAGGCCGGCACCGCGCCCCAGATCCGCTGCGTGAGCAACTGCCTGTCGCCCTGCGGCCACGGCAAGGGGGCCGCCGCCGTGGGCTACTGCATCGCGGACCGTCTGGCCGACGCCATGCGCGGCGACGAGGAGAGTGGCCTCTTCTTCACCGGCAGCAACGGCGCCAAGCTCCGCGACCTGGTCAGCGTCCGCGACCTCATCGAGGAACTGACGCAGGATCCAGGCCTGCAGCGGGTCTACGCCTAAGCGGCTCAAGAGAGCGACACTCGCGGAGGTTGGGAGAGGGGGCGGAGGTTCGCAGAGGGGAAGGTGTGCCCGCCATTCCCGGCGCCCTTCGCCCACTCCGCGGTCTCTGCGGGTGCCGTTCCCGTCGGGATCCGCTGGATGGTCAGCTGGCGTTGGGATGCCGTTCCAGCAGCTGCCGCAGCGCCGCATTGCGCTTCACGGCCTCCTGGCGGCGGAGGTGGGCGATGAGCGGGGGCGGCGCGGCGCTCCAGCGGGCGATGTTCTGGATGAGCAGGGTGGAGACATAGGTGCGGCGGCAGAGGAGGGCCGTCGTGTGGCCGTCGATGGTGAGGCCCACCAGGCTCGCGAGGCAGCGGCCCTCCGTGGTGAGGATGAGCTCGGCCCGCTCCTCGCCCGTGCGCTGGTTGAAACTCGTGCGCAGCAGCTCCCGGGCCATGGCGCGGACCTGCTCGGGCGAATCGCGGGAGGTCGCCACGAGGTACTGCTCCAGGAGGCGCCGGGAGGACCAGAGGCGCCGGTAGAGGCCGATCGGCAGCAGGGGATTCTGCAGCAGCGCCCGGCGCACGCCGCCATCATTCGTGAAGGCGGTGCGCCCGCCCAGGGCCTCCAGGCCTGCCGCCGTGCGGTGGTGGGCCGCGATGAGGCGGGCGTGGAGACCGCCCACCTGGGGATTGTCCAGCACGGCGCGGACGACTTCGGCGGTGGGGTCGAAGCAGTAGGCGCTCAGTTCGGGCTCCGTCGCCCCCCGCGCCAGGGCGACGCGCTCATCCACGGGTCGGGCATGCAGCCGCTGCTCGAAGAGGGCCCGGTGGGTGGCGGCCCGGGCCTTGGCGAGCGGAGTCTCCTCCCCCGCTTCGGGGTTCTCCGAGCCGGGCTCCATCGACGCGGAGGGCGGCGGCCCGGAAGGTGAAGCGGAAAGCGGAGCGGCGGGCCCTTCGGGGGCCACGGCGCCCAGGGCCACCAGGGCCCTCAGCATCCCGGCCACCTCACGCTCCTCCAGGTTCATGAGGTGCGCGAGGGTCGGGACATCGAGGGTTCCGTCCAGCCGCGACAACAGGTAGCCCTGGAGCGGATCGAGGGGCAGGGCGAGGGGATCCAAGCCGGGCCGGGGAGCGGGCTTCCAGGTCATGGGTCGAGCATAGGTCGGATGGGGGCCGGAACCATCCGGGGATTTCCAGCGGGTCGCCCGCTACTCCTCCACGATGCCTTTCAGCCAGGCCTTGCCCCGCAGGCGCTCCACGCTGGTCTCGGGGAAGAGGTCGAGGGGGCTCTTGCCCTCCAGTCCCAGGCGGGGCACGGCGGCGCAGCTGAAGCCCAGGCGGGCGCCCTCCTGGAGCCGAAGGGGCAGCTGGGCCACGGGGCGCACCTCGCCGGTCAAACCGACTTCGCCCATGAAGAGACACTTCTCCGCCAGCAGACGGCCGCCGGCACTGCTGCACAGGGCGGCGATGACGGCGAGATCCGCGGCGGGATCCTCGATCTCCAGGCCGCCGGCCACATTCACATAGATGTCCCGGTCATGGAGCTGCACGCCGCCGCGGCGCTCGGCCACGGCGCAGAGCATGGCCAGCCGCTGCCCGTCGATGCCCAGGGCCGTGCGGCGGGGGATGCCCAGGCCCGCGGCGGCCACCAGGGCCTGGATCTCCACCACCATGGGCCGGGTGCCGCTGAGCACCACCGTGGCGGCGCAGCCGGGCCGGGGCTCGGCGTCCAGGAAGAAGGGGTTGCCCTCGGCGGCCACCAGACCTTTCTCCGTCATGGCGAAGACGCCCAGCTCGAAGGCCGCGCCGAAGCGGTTCTTGAGGGCCCGCAGGAGGCGGTGGTGGTGGTGGCGGTCGCCTTCGAAGGCCAGCACCGTGTCCACCAGGTGTTCCAGCACCTTGGGCCCGGCGAGGCTGCCGTCCTTGGTGACATGGCCCACCAGCACCAGGGGTGTGCCCGTGGTCTTGGCCCAGCGCGTGAGCATGGCCGCGCAGCCGCGCACCTGGCTCACGCTGCCGGCGCTGCTCTCGAAGTCGGGATCGAAGAGGGTCTGGATGCTGTCCACCAGGAGCAGATCCGGCTTCATGCGCTCGGCTTCCTCGAGGATGCGGCGCACATCCGTTTCGGCCAGCAGGTGGATGCCCGGGTTCTCCGCGCCGAGGCGCTGAGCCCGCAGCTTGATTTGGCGCTCGCTCTCTTCGCCGCTGGCGTAGAGGACGGCGCCTTCCGTCGTGGCCGCCCACTGCAGCAGCAGCGTGGACTTGCCGATGCCCGGCTCACCGCCCAGCAGGGCCACCATGCCCGGCACCACGCCGCCGCCCAGTACGCGATCCAGCTCCGTGATGCCGGTGGGGCTGCGCTGGGCGTCCGTCACCTCCACATCGGGAAGGGCGATGGGGCCCGCGTAGTGGCTCTGCGCGTAGGCGGATCCAGCCCGCTGGAGGTCGCGCTTCAGGGTGCCGCGGATCTCCTGGACGGTGTCCCAGGCGCCGCAGCCCGTGCACTTGCCCAGGGCCTTGGGATGGCGGGCGCCGCAGGCCGTGCACTCGAAGAGGGGACTGGTCTTCGCCATCAGTTCGGGATCTCGCGCCGGATGAAGGCCACGATGTCGTCGGTGTTCGTGCCGGGCTGGAAGATCTCCCGGATGCCCTGGGCCTTGAGGCCGGGGATGTCCTCGTCGGGGATGATGCCGCCGGCGAAGACCAGCACATCGTCCGCGCCCTGCTCCTTCAGCAGTCGCAGCACCTCGGGGAAGATCTGGTTATGGGCGCCACTGAGGATGCTCATGCCGAGCACGCGGGCGTCCTCCTGCACCACGGCGGCGGCGATCTGCTGCGGCGTCTGCCGCAGGCCGGTGTAGATCACCTCCATGCCGGCATCGCGCAGGGCGCGGGCCACGACCTTGGCGCCGCGGTCATGCCCGTCGAGGCCGGGCTTGGCGATGACGACGCGGATCGGCGCTGGGTTCATGGGGGCTCCGGAGGTTACCAACCCTCAGTCTGCCGCAGGGCCTCGTAAAGGCCAATGGCCGCGGCTTGCGCCAGGTTCAAGCTGCGGTGGTGGTCGCCCAGCATCGGGATCCGCAGCAGCGAGTCCTTGTGGGCCGCCAGCAGGTCCTCGGGCAGCCCCACGGTCTCCTGGCCGAAGACGAGCCCATCGCCATAAGCCCAGGGCACCTGGGTGTGCCGGCGGGCGCCCTTGGTGGTGAAGAACCACAGGCGCTTGGCGGGATTCCGGGCCAGGAAATCGTTCCAGTCGGCGTAGTGGGTGGGATCCAGCTTCTCCCAATAGTCGAGGCCCGCCCGGCGCAGGTAGTAGTCACTGGTGTCGAAGCCCAGCGGGTGGATCAGGTGCAGCTTCACGCCGTTGTTCACGCAGAGGCGGCCGATGCTTCCGGTATTCTGCGGAATCTCGGGCTGATGCAAGATGATGTGGAACATGGGAGGTCCCGGATGAGCGCCCCTGCGAGCGAGTGCCTATTCTGCAAGATCGCGCGGAAGGAGATCCCCGCGGCCCTGGTGTATGAAGACGACGAACTGCTCGCCTTCAAAGACATCTTCCCCCAGGCGCCCGTCCATCTGCTCATCATTCCGAAGGCCCACTGCAAAGGATTGGGCGATCTGAGCCCCGAGGTGGTCGCCCTGTCGGGTCGGATCCTCCAGCTCTCCGCGCAGCTGGCCCGGGATCATGGCGTCATGGCCGGCGGGTGGCGCCTGCTGAGCAATTGCGGCCCCGATGCGGGCCAGACGGTCTTCCACCTGCACTTCCACCTGCTGGGGGGGAAACCCCTCGGCGGGAAGCTCTGCCAGTAGCCGAAACCCTTCCATTTAGCGAAAAAGGCACGCGTTTGCGTGTCTTTTTCGTTTTTATTTCCGCTTGTTGCAATCTCGGGTCTTTCTAGACTTTGAGGTGGCTCTCAGTGGAGAAAAGTGGTCTGAAGTGGATCAAAGTGGTCTCACCTCGCATCCATCGGCCTCTCCTGGGTAGCTGGTTGAAAGGCGATACCGGTGCTGCGACTTCGCGGAAACTCACCGGCCACGGTGGATGAGAAGGGCCGTCTGAAGCTCCCCTCATCCTTCAAGGCCGAGCTGGAAACCTTCGCCCAGGGCGAAGGGGGCCGGGGTCTGCGCGAGGGCATTCCCGCCCTGCGGCACTACCTGACTTCGCTGGACGGCCGCTCCGCCCGGCTCTATCCCCTGCCGGTCTGGGAGGCCATCGAGGCGCGTCTGGCGGCCCTGCCGTCCACCAGCCCCGCCAAGCGCAAGTTCCTGGAGACCACCGCCTACTTCGGCAGCGAAGTGGAGCCGGATGCCCAGGGCCGCTTCGTCATCCCGCCCATCCTGCGCGAGGCCGCCCAGCTCACGGGCGAGGTGGCCGTGCTGGGCCAGATGGACCACCTGGCCCTGTGGAACAAGGCCGGCTTCGAGCGGCGCCTCGCGGCCGAGCCCCTCGGTGCCGACGACCTGGCGCAGCTTGCGGACCTGGGGATCTGATGATGACCATTCAGCCCCCCATCCATGTGCCCGTCCTCCTCCAGGAGGTGCTGGACAACCTGATGCTGCCTCCGGCCGCGCGGGTCCTCGACCTGACCCTGGGCCTGGGCGGCCATGCCGAAGCCCTGCTGGGGCGGTGCGACAAGGCTGCCGCCTACCTGGGTGTGGATCGCGACCCCGAGGCCCGCTACCTGGCCCGCCGCCGCCTGGGCGACGACGGCCGCGTGGAGATCCTGGCGGGGAACTACGAGGACATCTGGACCGATCCCCAGTTCCTGGCCTGGACCGGAGCCCATGCCCCGGGCGGCTTCGACGCCATCCTGGCGGACCTGGGCGTTTCCACGCTGCAGCTCCGAACTCCGGAGCGGGGCTTCAGTTTCCGGGACGAAGGCCCCCTCGACATGCGCATGGACACGAATGCCGGCCCCACCGCCCTGGAATGGATCGCGGAGCAGACCGACGAAAGCCTGGCCGACGCGATCTACCAGTTCGGCGAAGAGCGTGCCAGCCGGCCCATCGCCCGCGCCATCCTCCGGGCGCATGGCGAAGGCCGGCTGGCCACCACGCGGGATCTGGCCCAGGCCGTCTACACCGTGATCCCCCGCGAACCGGCCAAGAGGAAGGGCCAGAGCGATCCCGCCACCCGGACCTTCCAGGCCATCCGCATCGCCGTGAACGGCGAGCTGGACCGGCTGGCTGGGGCGCTGGAGGCGGCGGTCTCCCACCTGCGGCCCGGCGGTCGCCTGGCGGTCATCAGCTTCCACAGCCTGGAGGACCGCATCGTCAAGCAGACCCTGCGGCGCCTCGCGGGCACCTACGACGGGCCCGGCCGCGTGGCCCCCGCACCGCTTCCCAAGGTCCTCAAGCTCATCCATCCCGGTGGCATCGCCCCCAGCGAGGCCGAAGCCGCCGGCAACCCCCCCTCCCGGTCCGCCCGCTTGCGCGTGGCGGAACGGCTCCCCTGACCGAGGTACCCATGGCCGCCGGAACTCTGCCGAGCCCCGCCGCTCCCGTCCGCATGGTCGAGAGCGAAGGCATCCTGCGCATGCTGCTGCTGGTGCTGGCACTGGCCATGCCCCTCGGCACCCTTGCCTATCTGAAGATCCAGAGCACGCGCCTGAGCTACGCCATGGGCGACTTGAAAGAGCGCATCCGCAAGGAGGAGGAGTTCCAGCGCAAGCTCATGCTGGAGCGCAGCCGCTACCAGCGCGATGAGGAAGTCCAGGTCTACGCCCAGAAGGCGGGGCTCCAGCCCCGCAAGCAGGGCCATCTGATCCGCCGGGCCTTCACGCCCGAGGACCAGCGCCTCGCCAAGCTCCGTCCCGTGTCCTCCGAAGGGCTGTAGCCTATAGGCTGTGGGGCGCTGCGGCCCCGCGTCACCGCTCCATCCAGCCCCGGCCTTCCCGTGTCCCTCCGCTTCGCCACTGAACCCCGTGCTTCCCGGCGCCTGCTGGGCCGGCAGGATCCCCAGGATCTGCTGGGCCGGCGCATGCCCTGGATCATGGGGGGCATGGCCTTCTGGGCCCTCTGCATCCTCCTTCGGCTCTTCTGGCTGCAGGGGGTGGAGCACAAGCGCTACCGCGCCAAGGCCGACCAGCAGCACACCACGGTGGTACCCATTCCGCCCATCCGTGGGGAGCTGCGGGACCGACGGGGCGAGCCGCTGGCCATCTCCATCAAAGTCGAAAGCCTCTTCGCCGATCCCCGCGTGTTCTATCCGGACTACAAGCCGGTGAAGGGGGAGGAGCGGCACTGGGGCGAGCCGGACCGCCGGGCCGCGTCCGAGGTGGCCGCCAAGCTGGCCCCCATCCTGGAGCAGACCCGTGGGCAGGTGATGGAAAAGCTCCTGCGCAAGAAGACCTTCGTCTACCTCGAGCGGCACCTGCCCCCCATCAAGACCGCCGCCGTGCGGGCCTTGAACCTGGATGGCATCGAGTTCCAGCCCGAGAGCCGCCGCTTCTACCCGCGCGGCAGCCTGGCGGCGCAGATCATCGGCTTCACGAACATCGACGGCCTGGGCCAGCTGGGCATCGAGCAGACCTACGACAAGCAGCTGGCGGGGCTGAAGGGGGAGCTCATCGCCCCCCGCGACGCCCATGGCAAGCTGCTCATCCTCCAGGAGAACTATAGCCAGGTGCCCGTGAATGGGGCCTCGCTCCAGCTAAGCCTTGATGCCTCCATCCAGCACATCGTGGAGGACGCGCTGGAGGAGGGGGTGCGCCTGTCCCGTCCCCGCACGGCCTATGCCGTGGTGGTGGATCCCCAGACCGGCGAAATCCTGGCCATGGCCGGCACGCCCACCTTCGACCCGAACCACATCCTGCCGAAGAAGTTCCTCAACCGCGGCGAGGCCGAGCTGTCGGCCAGCGAGCGCGAAGAGCTGCGCCGGGAGCTGGAACGCCAGAAGGCGGCCCGCAAGGTGCATCCCGTGGAGGATGTCTACGAGCCCGGCTCCACCATGAAGATCTTCACCGCCGCCATCGCCCTGGAAGAGCGCAAGGTCCACCTGGGGGAACGCATCGACTGCCTGGCCGGCCGCTGGCTGTACAGCCCGAAGGTCCCCCCCATCACCGATACACACCGCCACGGCGTGCTCACCTTCGAGGAAGTCCTCTGGCAGAGCTCCAACATCGGTGCCGCCAAGATGGGCATCCGGCTGGATCCCGCCGTGCACTACCAGTACCTCCGCAAGTTCGGCTTCGGAGATGCGACCGGGCTGAACTTCCCAGGCGAGAGCCCGGGCCGCATGATCGCCCCTGACCGCTGGAGCGTGCCGACCCAGTACACCTTCTCCTACGGCTATGGCCTCAGCACCACGCCTTTGCAGATCCTCATGGCCGGCTGCGCCCTGGCCAACGGCGGCAAGCTCATGCAGCCGATCCTGGTGCAGCGCATCTACAACGACAAGGGCCTCCTGCTGAAGGAATTCAAGCCCACTGTGCGCGGGCAGGTGCTGAGCGAGGAGACCGCGAACCTGATGAAGGAGACGCTCAAGGGCGTCCTCACCCAGGGCACGGGCAAGCGGGCCCGGCTCGACAACGGCGTGGAGGCCTTCGGCAAGACCGGCACCAGCCGCAAGCTCATCGACGGGAAGTACGACCCCAAGCGCCACTTCGCCTCCTTCATGGGCTTCTTCCCGGCAGACAAGCCGCAGTACGGCGTGCTGGTCATGCTCGACGATCCCGCGGGCGACACCACCGGCGGCGATGTGGCCGCGCCCCTCTTCAAGCGCATCGGCGATGGGATCCTCCGTTTCCGGCAGACCACCCCGGACCTGGACCGCGAAGCGGACCTGAAGCTGTCCCTGCGCGATTGGCCCGTGAGCGAGACGGACGAGGCCGCCGTCCATGTGGAGCGGGGCCGCGTGCCCGACCTCAAGGGGCTGAGCCTCAAGGCTGCCATCCACCGCGTGGTGCTGGTGGGTGGCAGTCCCCGGGTGGAGTCGTCGCCGGGAACGACCGCGACGCGGGTGCTGGGCCAGAGCCCCGAACCCGGCGCCCCGCTGGAGCCGGGGACAGTGGTGAAGATCAAGGCGGGGATGCCATGAAGCTGGACGCGCTCATTGATGGAATCGCCCTGCGGCGCTCCGGTCCAGAGGTCGAGGTGGTGGACCTCACCAGCGACAGCCGGGAAGTTCGCTCCGGCTGGGCCTTTCTGGCCCTGAAGGGCGAGCAGGCCGATGGCGCGGCCTTCGTCCCCCAGGCGCTGACGCAAGGTGCCAGCGCTGTCGTTTCGGCCATGGGCGTCGCGGTGCCCGAGACTGTCGCCAGCTGCACCTTCACGGGGGATCCCAGGCTGCAGATGGCCGACTTGGCCCGTCGCCTGCACGGCCTGCCGGATGAGCGGCTGGCCCTCATCGGCGTCACCGGTACCAACGGCAAGACCACCACCACCACTTTGATCCGCCAACTCTTGCGCGGCGCGGGGATCGGCTGCGGGCTCGTGGGCACCGTCTTGAATGCCGCGGGGGACCGGGAGGAGGAGGCCGTCCGCACCACGCCGGAAAGCCCCGCCTTCTACCGCTGGCTGCACCGCAGCGTGGAGGCCGGCGACCGGGCCTCGGCGGTCGAGGTGAGCAGCCACGCCCTCTGCCTGGGCCGGGTCCACGGCGCGCGCTTCAAGGTGGGCGTCTTCACGAACCTCACGCAGGATCACCTGGACTACCACGGCACCCTGGAGGCCTATTTCGAGGCGAAGCACCGCCTGGTGGCGCAAAGCGGGCGCTTCCTCGTGAACGCCGACGACGCCTGGGGCCGCGGCCTGCTGGAGCGGGAAGGCCATGTGAGCTACGCCGTGGACCGCCCCGCCTGCTACCGGGCCCATGGTCTGGAGCTGGGCCCCACGGGGACCCGCTTCACCCTCCATTCGGCCAAGGGAAGCTGGGAAGTCCACAGCCCCCTGCTGGGCCGCTTCAATGTCTACAACCTGCTGGCGGCCCTGGCCGCCTGCGCTGAGGCTGGCTTCGATCTGGATCGGCTGGTGCCGGCCGTGCCCAAGGTGACTGGCGCCCCGGGCCGGCTGGAGCGGGTGGACTGCGGTCAGCCCTTTGGCGTGATGGTGGATTACGCCCATACGCCAGATGCCCTGGAGAAGCTGCTGGCCGAAGGCCGGCGCCTGCTGCCGCCGGGGGGCCGCCTGCATGTGCTCTTCGGCTGCGGCGGCGACCGCGACCGGGCCAAGCGCCCCCTCATGGCGGCAGCCGTGGCGGCCGGGGCCGATGTGCTCTGGCACACCAGCGACAACCCCCGCACCGAGGACCCGGAGCGCATCCTGGACGATGCCGCCCCCGGGATTCCCGAAGCCATCCGTGCCGACGGCGCCCGGTACCACCGCCGCGCCGATCGCCGCGAATCCGTGCGTCGCGCCCTGATGGACTGCCGGCCCGGCGACCTGCTGTTGCTGGCGGGGAAGGGCCACGAACCCTACCAGGAAATCGGTGGCGTGAAATACCCCTACAGCGACCGCAGCGCCGTGGAAGCCGTGCTCGGGGAGTCGAAGTGACGCGGCTGCTCCAGGTCACGGGTCCGGACGATCCCGCGATCCGCGAAGCGGCCGCGATCCTGGCCTCCGGCGGCCTGGTGGCCTTCCCCACGGAGACCGTCTATGGTCTGGGTGCGGACGGGCTCAATCCCGAGGCTGTGGCGCGCATCTACGCCGCGAAGGGCCGCCCCGCCACGAACCCCGTCATCCTGCATGTGGCCGATGCCGGTGCGGCCCGGGCGCTGGTGTCCCGATGGCCCGCCGAGGCCCAGGCCCTGGTCGAGCGGTTCTGGCCGGGCCCGCTGACCCTGGTGCTGCCGGCCTCGGAGACGGTGCCCGCCATCGTCCGCGCGGGGGGCCCTTCGGTGGCGCTGCGCTGCCCGGCGCATCCGGTGGCGCTGGCTCTGATCCGTGCCGCGGGCCGGCCCCTGGCGGCACCCAGCGCCAACCGCAGCCAGCACCTCTCTCCCACCCGCGCCGAGCATGTGGCTTCCAGCCTGGGGGAGGCGGTGGATCTCATCCTTGATGGGGGGGCGACGGCAGCCGGTCTCGAATCCACCATCCTCGATCTCAGCGGAGAGGCTCCCCGGATCCTGCGGCCCGGGCCCATCCAGCCTGCTGAATTGGCCGCCCTCATCGGCCCAGTGGACCTGTGGGCGGGTGCGGTGAAGGCTGGGGTGCGCCAAGCCGCCCCCGGCATGGCGGAGCGCCATTACGCGCCCCGGGCCCGGCTGGAGCTGGTGGCGCCAGGATCGGGTCTGGCGGCTGCTTCCGGGCGCGTGGCCTATGTGGCCCTGGGGGTCCTGCCGCACCTGCCCGGCGGGGTCCGCGGCGTCCTCCTTCCGTTGGACGCGGAGGCCGTGGGGACTCGGCTGTACGCCCTCCTGCACGAGCTGGATGATGCGGGATTCGAGCGCATCCTCATGGAACGGCCACCGGAGACGGAGGCTTGGCTGGCGGTGCGGGACCGGCTACGCCGTGCATCCGCCAAGGAGCCGGCATGAGCACGAAGCAGGAGCGGAGTGCCACTTTGGCGCAGCCGAAGCCCTCCCCCCTATCGCACCTGGCATCAAGCCAGGTGCTCCTGCTCGGCCTTGCCTCGCTGAGGCGGGTCCCTGGGTGCGGCACAGGGAGGCTCCGCCTCCGCAAGCGAAGCGCGCCGGAGCACGCATCGCGTGCGTTAGGCGGAGGTGCCGCATGAGTCTCTGGTCCCTGTTCCAGGTGGCCTCCCAAGTGGGGGGAGAGATCCTCGGCGACGGCGCGGTGAGGCCCTCGTCCCTCTCCCTGGATACCCGGACGATCCAGCCTGGCGCCTGCTTCGTCGCCCTGCGGGCCGAGCGGGATGGCCATGCTTTCTGCGCCCAGGCGGTCGAGAGGGGCGCCGCGGCCCTGCTGGTGGATCATCCTCTGGACAGCGGGTGTCCACAGCTGGTGGTGCCCGATACGCTGGCGGCCCTCCAGCGGTGGGGCCAGGTGCGGCTGGCGGCCGTGCGCCCCCGGGCCGTGTTCGGCGTGACCGGCAGCGTGGGCAAGACCAGCACCAAGGAGCTGCTGGCGGCGGCCGTGGGGGGCTGGAAGACACCGGGCAATCGCAACAACACCCTGGGGCTGCCCGAGGCCCTGGCGACCCTGCCGGAGGGCCTGGGCGCCGCGGTGCTTGAGATGGGCATGAGCACACCCGGCGAGATCCGCCGCCTGACGGAAATCGTCCCGCTGGATTTCGGACTCATCACCCTGGTCGGCACAGCCCACATCGAGAACTTCGCCAAGGGCCAACAAGGCATTGCGGAGGCCAAGGGCGAGCTGGTGGCGGGCCTGGTGCCGGGAGGCGCCTGGGCCTACCTGGCGGCGGACGAGTGGTGTCGCTGGATCGCCGGGCAGCCCTGGGCCCGCCATGCCGAGGCCCTCCCCGTGGGCCAGGGGCAGGCCTACGGCTGGGAAGGGGTCGAATCCCTGGGCGCCGCCGGCGAGGCCTTCCGCCTGCGGACGCCCATGGGCGAACTCCCGGTGAGGATCCAGCTGCCAGGGGAACACCAGGTTCGGAATGCGGCGCTCGCCGCCACCCTCGCGCTCCGAGCCGGGTTCGATCCGGAGCGTGTCGTGGCGGGCCTGGGAGCCGTCCTGCCCGAGCCCGGCCGGGGGCGTCTCCTCCCGCTCGCCGGGGGCGGCTGCATCCTGGACGAGACCTACAACGCCAGCTTCGATTCCATCCTCGCCTGCGCCCGGGCCCTTCTGCAGCTGCCGGGTGGCGAGGCCCTGGCTGTGCTGGGCTCCATGCGCGAACTGGGTCCCGAGGCGCTGCGCATCCACCGGGAGACCGGCGTGGCCCTGAAGGCCCAGGGCCTTTCCCGCCTCTGGGCTTATGGTGATTTCGCGGCCGCCTACGCCGAGGGCTTCGGGCCTGGGGCCCGGGCCTTCCCGGATTTCGAGGCTTTGCGCGACGGGGCCGGCGGACTCTCCGCAATCCCGCCGGGAGCCCGTATCCTGGTGAAGGGAAGCCGATTCTGGCGGGCCGAGCGCGCCGTGGAATTCCTTCTGCAATCCTCTGCCCTCAGTCCCCAGTCCTCAGGCTCTTGAACGGATCCCCATGCTTCCCTGGCTGCTCTATCCCTTCCGCGACCTGGTTCCGGGCTTCTCCGTCTTCCGCTATGTGACCTTCCGGACGGCCATGGCGGCGGCCACGGCCATGGTGTTGAGCCTGCTCCTGGGCCCCTGGGTCATCCGCACCCTGACGGCCCTGAAGATGGGCCAGCACATCCGTGATGTCGGCCCCGAGCACCACCAGAAGAAGGCGGGCACGCCCACCATGGGCGGCATCCTCATCCTGCTGGTGATCACCGTATCCACGCTGCTTTGGTGCGATCTCAAGAACGGCGCCATCTGGGTGGCCCTCATGGCCCTGCTGGGCTTCGGCACCGTGGGCGCCTTCGACGATGCCCAGAAGCTGCTCAAGAAGCAGAACCTGGGCCTCAGCAGCTGGCAGAAGATGGCCCTGCTCACCGGCATCTCGCTGGTAGTGGCGTGGCTCATCCTGCATTTCGGCCTGCGGGGTACGGCCACCAGCCAGCTGTCCGTGCCCTTCTTCAAGAATTTCCGGCCGGATGTGGGCATCTTCCTGATTCCCTGGATCTGGCTGGTGATGGTGGGCACGAGCAACGCCGTGAACCTCACGGATGGCCTGGACGGGCTGGCCACGGGCGGCACGCTCATCGTGTCGCTCACCTACGCGATCCTGGCCTATGTGGTGGGCCATGTGAAGATCGCCGCCTACCTGGTGGTGCCTCATGTTCCGGGCGGTGCCGAACTATCGGTGTTCATGGGGGCCATGGCCGGGGCCTGCCTGGGCTTCCTCTGGTACAACGCCCACCCCGCGGAAGTCTTCATGGGGGATACGGGCTCTCTGGGCCTGGGCGGCGCGCTGGGTACGGTGGCCGTCATCATCAAGCAGGAGGTGCTGCTGGTGATCGCCGGCGGTCTCTTCGTGGTGGAGGCCGTGAGCGTGATCCTGCAGGTGGGCAGCTTCAAGCTGCGGGGCGGCAAGCGCATCTTCCGCATGGCGCCCTTCCACCACCACCTCGAGCTGGGCGGGCTGCAGGAAACGAAAGTGGTGATCCGCATGTGGATCACCGCCATCGTCTGCTCGATCCTGGCCCTCAGCTCTCTGAAGCTGCGATAGGCCCAGCGATCGGCCTGGGCCGGGTCGGCCAGGGCTGGCCCAGGATGAAGCCCTGGCCCCAAGGCACATCGGCATCCATGACGGATTCAAGTTCCTCGAGCGTTTCGATGCCCTCGGCGATGAAGCCGATGCACATGCGCTGGGCGAAGTGGGAGAGGGCGTTGAGCAGCGCGGCCTGGTAGGGGCGGCGGTGGACCTGCTCCACGAGGCTGCGGTCGGCCTTGATGAAGTCCGGGGCCAGGCGGGCCATGTGGGTGAGGCTGGCCACGCCGGCCCCCAGGTCGTCCACCGCCAGGCGCAGGCCGGCGTCGCGCAGCTTCTGGGCATAGCGCTGGAGCGCCGCCAGATCATGCACGCCCTGGGATTCGGTGAACTCCATCACCACGCGCTCCACGGGGAAGGGCAGGGCCTCCAGCCAGCGCGGGAGGCAGTCCCAGAACCCGGGGGCCTCCAGGCTCACCGGCTCGAGGTTCACGAAATGCAGGAAGTCGCCTTCGCCGTGGCGGGCGAGGGCGGCGAAGGTGGCGTCGAGGAAGCGCAGGTCCAGGGCCAGGCGGTCCGCCGGAGCCAGGCCCGGGTCCTGGAGGATCGGGCCCACGGGGTGGGTCACGCCCGCCGCATCCAGGTGCCGGGCCAGGTACTCCTGGGCCATCATGCGGTTGTCCCGGAGCCGGTACATGGGCTGGACATGGGGCACGATGGCGCCCTCGCCGCTCAGCAGATGTTCCAGGATGCCCTTCTGCATGACCGCTCCATACAAGGGCCGGAAGGGCAGTGTACCCCATGGCGGGCCGTCCCCCGTTACGCTGGAGCGGGAGGCTGCATGAGGACAGTGGTCATGGGGGCAGGGCGCTCGGGCCTGGCGGCGGCCCGTTTCCTGGCGGCGGCCGGGCGGCCGGTGGTGGTCACGGACAGCCGCTCCGAGCCCAGCCCTGAGTTGGAGCTCGCCCTGGCGAAGGCGGGCATTCCCGGCGTCTGGGGGAGCCATCCCGAAGCCCTGCTGGAGCGCTGCGGCGAGCTCGTCATCAGTCCCGGCATTCCCCGCAGCGCGCCCTTCGTGGCCGAGGCCCTGGTCCGGGGTATCCCCGTGATCGGGGAGGTGGAACTGGCCCATCGCGTCCTCCGCGCCCGGAATGACGGGAGCCTCGTGCTCGCCGTGACGGGCACCAACGGCAAGAGCACCACCACGGATCTGGCGGCGCACCTGCTGGGGACCGCGGGGACGCCCTCGGTGGCCTGCGGCAACCTGGGCACCCCCGTGATCGAAGCCGTCGCGGCCGGCCTTCCCGGCACGGTCTATGTGGTGGAGCTGAGCAGCTACCAGCTCGAATCCCTGGCGGCGTTCCATGCGGAGGGCGCCGCCTTCCTCAACCTCACGCCCGACCACCTCGCGCGTCACGGCACCCTCGAGGCCTACCGCCGGGCCAAGCTGCGGATCTTCGAACGGCAGGGCGCCGGAGATCTCCGCGTGGTGCCCGCCGCCCACTCCGAGTGGTGGGAGGACGCCCCGGGGACGGGGCGCGCGGCCCGATTCGGCTGGACGCCCTGCGAAGCCTGGTGTGACGGGGAAGGCCGCTTGACCCTTCATGGAGAGGCGCTCCTGCACCGCGATGAGCTGCGCATTCCAGGCGACCACAATGTGGAGAACGCCCTGGCCGCGGCGCTGCTGGCCCGGCACGGCGGCGCCAGCCTGGAGGCCATCCGCGAGGGCCTGCGGAGCTACCCCGGCCTGGCCCACCGCATCGCCTTCTGCGGGGAGAAGGGCGGCGTCCGCGCCTACAACGACTCCAAGGGTACCAATGTGGACGCCACGGTCACGGCCATCAAAGCGCTGCCGGGTCCCCTGGTGCTGCTGCTGGGTGGCACGGACAAGGGTGCCAGCTACGAGCCCCTCCGCGCGGCGCTCGAGGGCAAGCTGCGACGCCTCGTCTTCCTCGGGGAGGCCATTCCCCAGCTCACCCGCGATCTCGGCGATCTGCCCCACGAGGTGGTGCCGGCCTTCGACAATGCCGTCCACGCGGCTTTGGCCCTGGCCCGGCCCGGCGACCAGGTGCTCCTCAGCCCGGCCTGCGCCAGCTTCGACCAGTTCGACAACTTCGAGCAGCGGGGTGAGCGATTTGAAGCCCTGATCGGGGCCTGGCTCGAGTAAAATTACTGTTGGATCGTCTTTGACCGACTGAACGGGCCTCCTTCCCGGAACCATCGCTGTGATCCATGCGTTCAGGGCTCCCGAGGGGCCCTGGAACCCGTTTCCGCTGTCCGCCTGGAGAGCCCATGCACGACCTCGCCCAAATCGCTTCCGACCTGCGCGCCATGCTGGGCGCCGATGCCGTCTTGACTGAGGCGGAGGATCTCGTCCGCTACGAGTCGGGCTGGCGGTACGGGAAAGGCAAGGCCCTGCTGGCGGCCCGCCCTGGCACCACGGCCGAGGTGTCGAAGCTCATGGCCTACTGCCAGGCGCGCGGGATCCGGGTGATGCCTCAGGGGGCCAATACCGGGCTGGTGGGTGCATCCAACCCGGACGCCAGCGGCCGGATGCTGGTGCTCAGCCTGGAGCGCCTGAACAAGCGTCTGGAGATCGATCCGATCAACCGCACCGCGGTGGTGGATGGCGGCCTGCTGCTCAGCACGCTCAATGAGGCCCTTTCCGTGCACGGCCTGACTTTCCCCATCGACCTCGGGGCGGATCCCACCATCGGCGGCATGATCGCCACCAACACCGGTGGCACGCGCCTCCTGAAATACGGGGATGTGCGCCACAACCTGCAGGGCGTGGAGGTCGTGCTGGCCGACGGCACGGTGGTCGATGCGCTGAACCACCTGCGGAAGAACAACACGGGCCTGGACCTCAAGCAGCTCTTCGTGGGTACCAGCGGCGTTTATGGCGTGATCACCGGGGCGGTGCTGCAGGTGGTGCCCGTGCCCCGCCAGCATGCGGTGGCCTTGGTGGGCTGCGTCTCAGGTGGGGCCGTGCTGGCCCTGATGCAGGTCCTGGAGCGCGAGCTTGCGGATGTCTTCACGGCCTACGAAGTCATCAGCGCCAACGCGCTGAATCCGGTGTTCAGGCACCACGAGGATATCCGCAATCCCTACGGCAGCAGCCAACCTCCCGCCTACACGGCGCTGGTGGAGCTGTCATCCACCTTGCCCGACACCGCCTTGAACTTGCCCGAGGTCCTGGAGGAGCGCCTGGGCGCCTTCCTGGAAAGCGAGGCGGGCGAAGGGGTCACGGATGTGTTCATGGGCAAGCCCGAGGAATTCTGGGCCATCCGCCACCACATCAGCGAGAGCCTGCGCAACGAAGGCAAAGTGCTGGCCTTCGACATCAGCGTGCCCCGCAGCCGCATGGCGGCTTTCACCGATGCGGCTGTGGCCCTCCTGGCCAAGGATTACCCCTTCGTCCGGGCCTGCGACTTCGGCCATTGGGGCGATGGGGGCACGCACCTCAACCTGGTCTGGATGGAAGCGGAATCCCCGCGCCCGACGGCGGAGATCGTCGAGGAACTGCAGGCCCGGATCTACGAACTGGCAGTGCGCGGTTTCGACGGCTCATACAGCGCCGAGCATGGCGTCGGACCCCATAACCAGAGGTTCTACGACGCCTATACGCCGGAGCCAGTGAAGGGCGTAAATCATGCGCTCAAGCAGCACCTCGATGCCAGGAATCTGTTGGGCACCACGCGCCTGGACTGAACGGCCTTCTGAAAGGAATGACCCATGGGTGGCAAGAAGTGGCTCTACCTGGTGCTGGCTTTCGCCTGTCTGGCGGGAATCCTGTGGTTCATGCCCACCTCGGCGGCGCTGAAGCCCGCGGCGAAGGCCTCGCTGGCCATCGCGGTCTTCGCCATCATCGTCTGGGTCACGCAGGCCCTGGATGATGCCCTGAGCGCCCTCGTCATCGTATTCCTGCTCGCGGCACTGAAGGCCACGGACCTCACGGGATCTTTCGCTGGCTATTCCAACACGGCGTTGTGGCTCATCGTCATCGGCTTCATCATGGCGGCCTGCATGGAGAAATCAGGGCTGTCCAAGCGCATCGCGCTGTTCCTGGTGAACGCGGCGGGCGGCTCGGCCATCAAGGTCTACTGGGCCGTGGCGCTGGTCATGGCGGTGCTGAGTTTCCTGGTGCCCTCCATCACCGCCCGCACGCTGTTGATGCTGCCGATCATCCTCGGCGTGGGCCAGGCCTTCGGGACCAAGCCCGGCGAGAGCAACATCGTCAAGGCGCTGCTCTTCATCGTGGCCATGAGCGGCACGATGATGAGCATCGGCGTCCTCACCGCCCATGTGGGCAATCCCATCACGGCAGGCCTCATCCAGACCGCCACGAAGAGCACCATCTCCTGGTCCCAGTGGCTCAAGGTGGGCGCCCCGCCGGCCTTCATCCTGGCCTTCGTGTCGGTGTATGTGATCCAGCTGATGTGGCCGCCCGAGTTCAAGAACCTGGGCAAGGGGCAGGACTTCGTCCGCACCGAGCTGGCCGCCCTGGGCAAGTTCAGCGGCATGGAGGCCTACACTCTGGCCGTCTTCCTGCTCACCCTGGTCCTCTGGGCCACGGACTCCTTCCACAAGATCAATGTGGTGATCATCGGCATGCTGTCCGTGATCCTGCTGCTCTGGCCCAGCAAGGGCGTGATGACCTGGAAGGAAGCTCAGCAGAAGGTACCTTGGAATGTCTTCGTGCTGTACGGTGCGGGTCTGTCGATGGGGACGGCGCTGGCCAGCTCCGGTGCGGCGAAATGGCTGGCGGGCACCATGCTCTCCCCCATCGTCACCATGCCCCACGCGGTTCAGATGGTGATCCTCATCTGGTTCATCACCGGCCTGCAGATTTTCTTCACGGGTGGAGGCCCGAAGACCACGGCCCTGACGCCGATCATCATCGCCCACGCCGTGGCCATCGGCGCAAATCCCCTGGGCTTCGCCCTCATTCTCGGGATGAACATGCAGCATCAGTATCTCCTGCCGGTGAGCAACATGCCCAACGCCGTGGCCATGGGCACCGGTCATGTCACGACCAAGGAGCTGATGAAGACCGGCGCCGTGATGAGCGTGCTGGCCGCCGCCTTCATGACCGGCGTGGTCTTCACCTACTGGAAGTGGCTGGGACTCGTCCAGTGATCGCCACCGTCAAGATCTGGCGGTAGATTCAAGGGTCGTTCGGAGGCTTCATGCGCCCTTCCATCCTTGCCCTGCTGATCGCGGCGCCCCTGACGACCCAGGCGGCCCAGACGACCACGCCGACGGCTGCCCAGACGCCAGCCCCTGCAGCCGCGCCCAAGGCTGACATCTTCTCGCCGGTCCGCTTCCTGGTGGGCCAGTGGAAGGGCGAGGGCGATGGCCAGCCCGGCCAGGCCACCGGGGCCGCGACCTTCCGCTTCGAGCTGGAGGGGAAGGCCCTGGTCCGTCGCAGCCACGCGGACTACCCCCCCGCCAACGGGCGCCCCGCCACCCATCACGAGGATCTGATGACGATCTTCGCCGAAGGCGGGCAGCTGAAGGCCATCTACTTCGACAATGAGGGCCATGTCATCCGCTACACCGGGGCCGCCGTGCCTGGGGGGGTGGCGTTCACCAGCGAGCCGGCCCCCGGTCCCCGCTTCCGCCTGACCTACCTGCAGAAGCCCGACGCTGCTGTCACCGTGTGCTTCGAGATCGCCCCACCCTTGGCGCCGGACGCCTTCAAGACCTACCTTGAAGGGGCCACGCGCCAGGTGAAGTGACAGCCTTCCTGGAGGTTCGCGGCCGCAAAAAAGGGCCCCCGGATCGGGAGCCCTTTTTTGCGGCGGAGAAAAGCCTAGGTGTGGGCGCCGGGCTTGGTGATCCAGAACCGGGCGGGCGCGTAGCAGATGGCCATAAGGAGCAGCTGGCTGGCGATGAAGCCGGTCAGGGCCCAGAAGGCCTGGTCCATGAAGCCGTAGGAATGGAGGCCCACCCCGAGCATGTTCACGCCGAACCAGGAACAGGCGGTGATCACATTGCCGAAGATGGCCATGACCATGGTGCCCCGCTCGCGCACATAACCGGCCCAGCGGGCGTGGAGGATGATGGCGTTCCACAGCACGATGAGCAGGGCGCCGTTCTCCTTGGGATCCCAGCCCCAGAAGCGGCCCCAGGACTGGTCGGCCCAGATGCCGCCCAGCACGGTGCCCACGAAGCTGAAGAACAGGGCGAAGCAGATGATGCCGTAGGCCATGTCCACCAGGGCCTTGTCGGTTTCCGGATCGGCCTTGGCGGCGATGTGCTTGCGCAACGCGTAGCCGATGGCAATGGCGCCCGCGAGGAAGGTGCCGGAATAGCCGATGGTGATGGTCACCACATGGGTGGCCAACCAGAAGTTGGAGTCCAGCACGGCGCGCATCATCTCCATGGTGTCGCCCTCGGTGCCCAGGTTCTGGGCCACGATCAGGGAGGCGAAGCCGGCCGCAGCGGCCACGGCGGTGCCGAAGCCCTTGCGGTACATCCGCTCAACGATGAGGCCGAGAATCACCGCGCCCCAGCCCACGAAAACGGCGGAGGAGTAGAGGTTGGTGACCGGGGGGCGGCCCTGCAGGATGATGCGGGCGGCCAGACCCAGGGTGTGGACGATGGCGCCGGCGAACAGCAGGGCGTAGGCCGTGGGCTGCAGGAGCCCGGGCTTCCAGATCCAGGAGACGCACAGCACGAGGAAGGCCACGAAGTAGATGGAGAGGCCCACGAAGAAGGGCTGGGCGCGGTTGAAGAGGATCTCGTTCGAGGCGTGGCTGAGCGCGCCCGGCTTCAGGGTGGTGACCACGCCCTTCATCTCATCGAGGGCCTGATTGAAGCTGGCGGGATCGTTGGTGATGTAGGCGGCGTTGAGCTTGGCCAGGGGCACCAGGCCCGGGTGCATCGCGCCACCGCTGGAAGCGGCGCTGAGGGCCTGGCCGACGCTCTGCCAGGCATCAGGACCCGCTCCTGCCGGGGGCGGCAGAATCCGGAACTGGGCGAGCTGGATCAGGTCCTGGTGGCGCAGGGTGGCATCCGGCGTGCCGAGGGACTGGATCTCCCAGCCCAGGCCGGGGGACCCGGCCAACTGCAGCGTATTCCGGAGCTTGTAATACAGGTAGACCCGGTCGAACAGGTTGACGATGGCGCTCTGGAAGCGGGTGCGCTTCTGGGCGGCGATGGGCTGGGCCGCCATGGCCTGCTTCTGGATCTCCTCCAGGTGGGAGGAGAGGTCGGCGAAGCTGAAATAGTTCCGGTTCTTGGTCTGCTTGGCGCCGATGAGGCCGATGACATCGGGATCGTCGATGACGAAGATGGCCTGCTGATCCGCCACCTGGGGTCGGAACATCACATCAAGGATCCATTCGTCGGGGCCCACCATGCGGCCCTCGTGACGGAATCCCTGGCGGCTGTGGATCACCAGCAGGGAGTTGCGGGCCACGGAGTCCAGGGGCTTGACGCGGCCGCCCTCGAGAATGGGCAGGGTGGCGAAGCCGCTGACATCAAAGCCGCGGGCCTTGCCGCCGGGCAGGGCGAAGATGAGGGCGACGAGCAGGGCGAGGGTGCCGGCCCCCCAGGCGAGGTATTTCTGAACGAAGGTCATGGTCAGCCCTCCTTCTTGTCCTGGCGCCGTTTGAGGGAGCGCCGGAGGACGATGGCGAAGTGCACGAGCAGGCCCAGGGAGACCAGCACGCAGGACACATACGGGAGCAGCCAGCCGGGATTTTCAACCACGGAAAGGACCGAGAGCGTGTCGTTCTTGCCGAAGCTCGCCTGGTAGAAGGTCTTGCCCTCGTACCGAAGCGGCTGGTTCATGTAGATGAGCACCTCGCGGGACTCGTTCTGGGCGGGATTCACCACCTGGACGAGGCTCGAGAAGTTCTTGGGGATGTCCGTTCCGGGATAGACATCGTGCCGGAACTGCTTGAGCGTGAAGGCGTAGGGCAGATACTGGCGGCGCAGGCGCATGGTCAGCGCGTAGGTGCGGCCCTCATGGGTGAAGGTCTGCGGCTGGCCGATGGCCACGGAGGCCAGCCAGGTGCCATAGCTCCGGCCGCCGGCGACGGGTTCCACGACGACCGAGGTCTGGTTCATGTCGTTGTCGGCCGTGACCGTGGGGCGCTCCACAATGGCCACGCCCTGGCCCACGCCGGCCGTGGCCAGGGCGGGGGAACCGGGCGGCAGGTTGCTCAGCTCCGCGTTGGGATAGAAGCGCTTCACATTCAGGGTGATGGGCGTGCCGGGGACGGGGATCGAGGCACGGCGCGACAGCAGCGTGTCGGGGACGGAATAGACCTCGTCGAAGGCGGGATCGGTGACATCGATGACGGCCAGTTCCACATTCTTGTAGCTCTGGACATAGTTGACCGTCTGACCCACCTCGATGGACATGTTGGTGTCCACCTGCATCATGCCGGCCACGAATTCGCCCGCGAAGAGGATGACCAGGCCCGAGTGGACGAGCCACATGCCGGCCTTGGTCCAGGAGCGCTGGATGTCGAGCGTCTTGGCGATGAGGTTGAGGGTGAGGAGGAGGCCCACGAGCGCGGCGCCCGGGAACACCGGCAGGGGGAAGGGCAGGGCCGGGAACTGGCGCCACACGAAGAAGCTGCGCATGTAGGCGTTCACGGCGCCCGCGGTGCCCATCTCCACCTGGGCCAGGGTGCAGAGCACCACCAGCGCCATGAGGAGGGCCAGGAGGACGATGGTGAGCTGGAAGGACTTCAGGAATTTCCAGAGGCGGGTGGCGAGTGTCTTAATCAAGGCGGAGGCTCTCCAGGATGCGCATGAAGTCAGGCTTGGCCTTCGCCGCGGCGGCGGCGTCCCCACTCATCTTCAGGAACCAGGTGTTCCCGTCGGGCGTGGAGATCAGACCGGCCACCAGACGGCTCTTGGTGCCGTCGTTGGTGAAGTCGTAGAGGTTCACGGCGCCAGCCTTGGTCTTGAGCACCACGCGGGCGGCAGCCAGGGCCTGCTCGTCGATCGGGGGCAGGGTGATCTGGCCGCGCCACCGGTTCACATTGGCCAGCTCGCCGCCCGCCGGACCCGGCAGGACCACCACGGTGGCCTCCAGACGACCGGCGACGGGGGTCTTGAAGGTGGCGAAGCGCATGCCGTCGCCGGGCAGCTCGCTCCAGCCCTTGGGGAGGGACCACTTCAGCGGCCCCCGGGCCGAGGCGGCGGGACCGGCGGGCTCAGGACCGGCCGCCTGGGGCGGCATGGTCTCCTCGGCGTGTCCCGGATGGTCCGGGTGGGGCGCGGCGGTCTCCTTGGGCACCCGGAAGTGGGAGACCCCGTCCGGGCGGCAGCCCAGGGTCAGGCCCAGCAGGCCGATCCCGACGAGGGCGCCCTTCAGCAGGGATGGATGGGGGTGGCGGGGGGGGGGTGGCAGGGTCGGCAAGGGGTTCCTCATGGACTTTTCAGAATAACGGACCTGTCCATGCTCAGACAGTAAACAAACGGCAAATGGTCATAGTCCGAAGGGTTTAACCGCATCATCGATGAGCCGGGCCAGGCGGTGGTCCAGGTCGGTGATGCCGTTCGCATCGTGGGTGGTGAGGGCGATGCGGACATAGCCCCAGCCGAAGGCGATGTCGGGATGGTGGTTCAGTCCCTCGGCGGGCCCCACCACCGCACCAACCAGGTGGTAGGCCGTGAGGAAATCCGGGGTCTTGAAGGTCCGCACCAGGCTTCCGTTCTCTTCGGTCCAGCTCATGCCATCGCCTCCAGTTCCGACAGTTCAGCCTGCAGCAGCCACTCGGCGGGATGCCTCCGGACCTGGTCGGCCAGGGCCCGCAGGCCTGGGCCATCCCGCCGGCCACCTTCCCTCAATGCCCGGACCTCGAGGTAAAGTTCCGCAACTTCCGCCGGAAGGGACTCGGCCTTGCGGGTCCGGGCCTGGGCCTCGGCCTCTCCCTCCGAAAAGGCCCCCTGATCGCCGAACCAGCGATCCCAGGAACCCGGATCCGCCGGCCCCCCCGCCACCGAGGGCAGGCCTTCGCTGAGGAAGAGCAGGGCCCAGCTGGGCAGGTCCAGGGGGCGGCCATCCAGGTGGCCCCGCAGGTCGATCACCTCGTGCCCGTCCACGCGGAAGCCCGAGAGGGCGAGCCCGGAAGGCAGCTCCAGGCTGAAGGCTCCGCGCGGGGGCAAGGCGCCCCGTCCGAAGGCCACCAGGGCCTCGCCCGCCCAAGGCGGGCCTTCCGCTGCGCCGCGCCGGGACAGCAGCACCGGGCCCTCGATCCGGGCCAGGGCCGTGGAGAGTCCCGGGGCCACCGGACCGCGGGCCACGATCTGCCCCGTCACGCGACCCGTCAATTCGAGGCCATCTGCCAGCTGGAGGTGGTTCACGGTGCGGGCCCGCAGGGCCTCTGCCAATCCGTGATCCCCGCCCCGCCGCCAGCTCAGGGTGGCCTCGAAGGCCTCGAGCACATCGAAGAGGTGGTCGAAGTCCCGGGCCACGAAGAGCTGGGGTTGCATGCGCGTGATGTCGTACTCGGCATCGACGCAGGCCAGGCTGAGGGGCACCCGCTTCACCGTGTCCGTGAGGCAATGGACCGCTTCGCCCAGGCTGCTGAGGAGCCCGGCTCCGTAAAGCTTCGGGTCATCGAGGTCGCCCACCAGGCCGTACTCGGCGGTCCACCAGTAGAGGCGGCTCGCCTTGGTGCTTTCGCTCTCGTAACGCCGGCTGGCGGCCGCCGCGCGCAACCGTGCCTCCGCCAGCTGCGTTTCCTCCTCGGTGGCGGAGGGATCCTCCTTCACCACGCTGAGATGACGGATGGCCTCGTAGACCGCCTGGTCCTCCACCGAGGCGATGGCACGGAAGCCCGCCTCGCCGCAGCGCTTCAGGTAGTCGGCGTAGCGGCGGTCCGCCAGGATGGGCGCGTGCCCCGCGCTCTCATGGACGATGTCCGGGGCCGGCGTGTATTCGATGTGCTCGTGGCTGCGGATGTCCGCGGCGATGGCCAGCACCCCCAGGGACTGCAGCTCCGTGAACACCGCCGGGGGGATGAAGCCGCGCACGCCCACGGCCGACCAGCCCAGCGCCTCCAGCTTCCCGTTCATCTCGTCGAGGCTGGGGATCGCCTCGAGACCGATGCCCGTGGCGGCCAGGCCGCATAGGTAGCTCGCATGGGCGGTGTGCTTCAGGCGGTCCGTCAGCCGGTGGAGGATGTGCCGCCACACGGCATGGTCCCTGGGTGTGTAGGCTCCGTGGTCCTGATCCACCACATAGCGGCGGAGGTGGGCCGGCAGCCGGTCGATGGCTCGCCGGGTGGGACTGGGTGTCAGGGGATGGGCCGAGGGGAGGGTCAAACCGCGCTCCGGGAACCCCCCAAGCCTAGTGTCAGAACAGATAGGCGGAAATTAAATAAATAATGAACCATTCGTCGAATTATCGTCGTTTGCGAAGGTGGGCGGCCAGGGCCTTCAGACAGGCCTCGGCCGCGGCGGACGCCCCGCCCGAGGGCCAGAGCGCCACCACTTCCACCGCCTGGGCCTTCCGCTCCTTCAGCGGCCAGATATGGAGATCCGCGGGGAAGGGCCCCAGGGCCCGGAGATCCGGGGCGATGGCGCAGGCCCGGAAGGCCCGCAGGGTCGGATAGAGCTGGAGGAAATTCTCCACCCGGGCCGCTTCCCGCACCTGGATCCCGGCCCCTGCAAAGCGCGCCGAGTTGGCGCCGCCGTAGGGATCGTCCCTCAGCCAATCCACGAAGGGCTTGTCGGCCAGGTCCTTCACCCGGAGGAAGCCCGCCCCGGGAGCCAGCCCGCACCCCAGCCCGCAGCCGGGCGCGGCCAGCACCACGAAGGGCAGGCGGGCGAGCACGCGGTATTCCACCCCCCGGTGGGGCGGCAGAGGTGTGAAGCCCAGGGCCAGGTCCAGCTGGCGCGTCTGGATCTGGCGCACCAGCTCGTGGGCGCCACCGAAGGCCGCCTCCAACTTGAGGCCCGTGCGCGCGGCGGCCTGGGCCAGCGGCTCCATCAGCAGGGCGGAGAGGGTGGGGTTCAGGCCCAGGCGCAGCCCGGGTTCCGGCGAGGCGAGATCCCGCAGGCGCTTCAGGTCCAGCTGATGGAAGGAGGCCTGGGCGCCGGCAAAGAGGCGCTCCCCCCGCGGGGTGAGGCTCAGGCGGCGGCCCGGCCCGCGCTCCACCAAGGTCTCGCCCTCGGCGAGGGTCTCCTCCAGGGCGCGGAGGTGTTCGCTCACCACCGAGCGAGCCACACTCAGATGCTGGGCCGCGGCCTCGAGCGAGCCCGTCTCCACGACGGCCACGAAGGCCTCGAGCCAGGTGAGGTGCCGGGGAAGTTTGCGGGGCATGGCACCAGCCTACCGCCTGTAACCTGATCCCATGCCGGCCTTCGACCCCTGGGACCCCTACCGCGACCTGCGTTTCGCCGGCACGCGGGAGCACCCGGATTACGGGACCTGCTTCATCGCGGAGGGCCGGATCCTGGTGGAGGACCTGCTGGAGGCGGGCCGCGCCGGGCGCCTGAAGGTCATCTCCGTGGCCGCCACCACCTCGGCAGCGGCAGAGCTTCGCGACCGCCTTCCGGCCGGCACGGACCTGCTGACGATGGAACCCGCGGCCCTGTCGGAGCTGGCGGGCTTTCCCTTCCACCGCGGCCTCATGGCCTGCGCCCAGGTGCCCGCACCGCCGCCGGCCCCGGCCCTGCGCGCCGCCCGCCGCCTGCTGGTGCTGCCCCGCCTCTATGACAGCGAGAACCTGGGGCTGCTGCTGCGTAGCGCCGCGGCCCTGGGCCTGGATGGCGTGCTGGCGGGGCCGGGGCCGGGCCAGTGGACCCGGCGCACCGTGCGCGTCTCCATGGGCGCCGTGTGGCGCATCCCCGTGTGGCGGGCAGAGGATCCCTGGGCGCTCCTGGCGGATTGGAAGGCGGCGGAACCCGGCTCGGAAGCCGTGGCCGCCGCGCTCACGCCGGGGGCGGAGGAGGCGCATGCCTGGCGGCCGGCCCCCCGCTGTGCCCTGGTGATGGGTCCGGAGGACACGGGCCTGGATGCCCGCCAGCTGGCCTGCTGCGACCGTGCGGTGGCCATCCCCATGGCGTCGGGCATGGACAGCCTCAATGTCGCCGCCGCCGGCGCGATCCTGATGTTCCAGATGGCGGGATCCGGCTTCACTGGTAGCAGACGGACACCTTGAACAGCCCGCGGTAGAGCCCGCTCGCCTGTCCGGGCGGCACCACCAGGCTGGCACCCACCCGGAAGGGCACCGTGCCCGTCGGAAGGGCGCCCTGGACCGGCAGGTCGCAGACGAATTCACGGACTTCCAGAGGTGCGCCGGGCCCCGTCAGCAACATCCGGGTGGGCAGCTGCAGGTTGTAGCCCGAGCCTGGAGGGCCCGACAGGAGGAAGGCCGCGGGCCGGGGATTGCCGCGGACCAGACGCGGTCCCCCAGCGGGGGTGCTCCGGTGTGAGCCATCCGGGGCGATGCTGAAGGTGCCCTCGGTGGAGCCTGGCAGCAGGCTCCCGAAGTCCAGGGGGCTCCCGTTGCTCAGCTTGAGGACAGGGCGCAGGTAGGCACGAATGCCGAAGGCTTGCCGCGCCACCCGGGGTTCCGGGCTCCCCTGCACCCGCATCTCCAGAATCACCTGCTCGAGGGCGTAGGGGCCTTCGGGCGTGCCGGCCTGGATGTCGAGTTTGGCGCCGAGCCGTAGTTCCGCCTGACCCTGGGCATCGAAGGTTCCCTCCAGGCTGGGGAAGGACGGGAAGAACGACTCCACATGGATCTGCCCGCCCCGCGGTCCAGCGAGCAGCGGTTTCGGCGGATCCAGCCGCAGGAAGAACCGGGCCCGGGGTGGACCTGACAGCTGGAACCGGGCCTCCTGGCTGGTCGGCCGGAGGATGGGGCTGAGGCCGGGGCTCAAGGCGATCCGCACCCCTTCGTGGGTGAGGGTGATCATGCCGCCCCGGTCCGCCACCTGGAGGCCGCCGAAGTGCATGTCCTGCACCAGCCGGATGGCCGGATCCTGGGCCTGGGCCAGCACCGAGGACAGGGCGAGGGTGAGCAGGATGGGCCGGGTGAACATGGCAGCTCCTTTCCAGGTGGGTCGGGGTCGAACGGATCAGGGCTTTCGGGGAGGAGGGTCCTCCCGGGCGGGCGGGACGGGCAGTGCTTCGGCGGGCCCTTCTTCCACCACCAGGTCGAGGCCTTCGAGGAAGCTCTTCTTCGCATCGATGTGGATGGGGCGCGAAGGTGCGTGCGTCAAGCCCAGGCGGCGGACCTCCTCGGGCGTGATGCGAAGCACATAGTCACCGGGCGGGAGGTCACGGAACTCGAAGAAGCCGTCGTAGGCGCTCCGCTTCGTCTTGAGGGAGGTGCCGGCGGGCGTGATGATCTCCAGTTCGAGCCCCGGCAGCTCCTCGGTCTTGCCGGCCTTGCGGAGCCGGGTGGTGCCGCTCACCTCGCCCATGATGGTGATGGGGTAGTCCACGGTCATGACCTTGCCGGGCCTGGGGAGAATCCGATAGGAAGCGAGGGTCGGCCGCATGGAGGCATCCTCCAGGGTGCCTTCGTCCACCTGGAAGGCCAGATCCTGGCTCCTGCCCACATGGGAGTACAACGCGACCTTGGGATCGGGCCGCCGTTCCGGCAGTTCGCTCCCACCCACCTTGAACCGGACATCCTCGAGGGTGCGTTCGCCGGGATCTCGCCGCCCATTCAAGTTCTCGTCCATGAAGGCGGAGGCCGAGACGGCTCCCATGGACGACATGGCGCGGGCATCCATGAAGCCTTTGCCCGTCCGTGGTTCGCGTCCGAAGGAGGCCGACAGGCGCAGGCCGGCGGTATAGCCCGTGGCCCGGGCGTAGCTGGCATCGACCCCGTAGGCGATGCGCCCCGTCATTTTGGTGACGCTGGCGTTGATCGCCGTGTCGCGCAGGGATCCGTTGCTCCCCTGCAGGGTCACCCGGTAGAGCATCCCTTCTCCGTGGCGGTAGTCCGCGCCCAGGCCCCAGCTCTGGAACCGCGTCCGGTTCTGCTCCCGGGCGAAGGTCACCGAACCCAGAAGGTTGAGGTTCTCGCCGAAGGAGGAGACGAAGACGCTCCCCTCGGTCCGGACGGACTCCTGGCCGGCGCGCAGGGAGCGGATGCGCGTGAGGATGGGCGAGATGCTGAGCCGGGAGAGGCTGGCCGTGACCTGGGCGCGATCGCTCTGGAAGGCGCTGTCGAGAAAGACCTGGCGCTGGTGCTGGAGGTAGAGGTTCAGCGGGAAGCTCTTGAGGGGAAGAGGCGCCGAGAAGTCCGCGAAGTCCTCGGTGCGGATCACTTCGCCGCGCTCCGAGATGCCGAGTTTGTAGAAGCCCCGACGGTACTCCGACCGCCTCAGGGTCATGGTGGAGTAGCCGATGCCGGTCATCAGGATGCCCTCGGCGGCCAGTCCCTTGGACTCGGTTCCATCCGTCTTCTCAGCCTGGTCCTGGGCTCCGTTCAGCTGCAGGGACAGGAAGGGCAGGATCGCCCGGAGTCCCAGCACGCTGTAGTCGTGCGTGCCGGTGGAGACGGCCATGCGGCTGAAGCCCGATTTCACGGAGAACATGGTGGACAGTCCATATTCGGCCTCGGCCAGCAGGGCCGTCCGGTGGGTCGGATCCAGCAGGATGGGCTGGGCACTCGGGTCGAGGCTCACCAGGGGGTAGGTGAGGTACGACGCTCGCGGCCGCCAACCCGCCGCGCGGTAGTAGAAGGTCCCCGGAGGCGGTTGCTCCTGCGCGATGTCCAGGCGGTAGTTCCGTTCCGTGCGCTGGCCGAGCGGGCCATGGAAGACCAGCCGGAATTGGTTCAGCCCGAACCGCATCGGCACATCCATGAATTCGTACTGGCCATCGGCCCGGGACCGCTGGAACGATACCAGGCTGCCGTTCTGGTACAACTCCACCGTCCAGCCCTCCGGCAGGGGCCCCCGGAAGGTCCGGGCGGCGAAGGTGGCGCGGTACGAGGTGGGGTAGTTGTCCACGAGCACCCCGCGTCCGGAGGGCAGGGAGCCGGCCAGTTCCAGCGAGGGGGTGGGGATGTCCACCAGGGCGACATGCCTGGCGTGGAGGGGCCCCAGCAGGCCGCCCGAGGGGTCGTCCCGGGACAGCGTCCCGCGGCTCGAATTGAAGGAGCCGTTCGCGTCCCGGGTGAGGTAGATTTCGGAGCTCATCCAGAGCAGGTCGCCGCCGGTCATGACGGCGCCCTGGACCGGGGCGCCGGCCCCCCGCTGGGCTGTCCGCCAGGAGGCGCTGAGATCCACCATGGGGACATCGATGAAGGCATAGGGCGATGGATAGCGCGGCGCCTGGTTCGCCGGGTCAGTATCCGGCGCGAAGCCGAGCTTGCCGCCGTATCGCTTGTCGCGGTCCCAGGCGGCCTGGATCGGCAGGCGCTCCTTGGCCTTGATCTGGATGGCGGAGGCCCGCAGGTCGATCTCAAGTTCCAGGGGGAACCATGTCTGGAAGAGGCGGGCGTCCACATAGAGGTCGGACTTGAAGGCGCGCACCTGCGCAGCCTCGAAGGTCATGCGGCGACCCTCCACCTCCACCGTCCGGCCCGCGAGGTCCAGCGCAAAGCGCCGCCTGGGCGAGATGAAGAAGCCTGAGGCCTGCCCTTTCGCGCCCTGCACGGTGATGCCGAGGGACAGCAGCCGCGACAGTTCCCCCAGGGGGACGAGGGGGGCCGGCCGGGCCGGAAAGGCCAGGAGGCCGTCACCCAAGGGGGTCCGGTCGAGGTAGGGCTGCAGGATCATGGCGTCGGCCTCGTCCAGGGGGCCGTCTTTCCGTTCTTGCGCATCCACCAGGGCGGCCGCGAGGAACACCGCCGCGGCCGCCCGGAGGAAACACCGATCTGGAGGCATGTTCAGTGGTCGATGTCGAAGGAGGCCGAGACCGGGGGGAGCTTCATGTCGGTGGCGGTGAAGGTGACCTTGACCCGGGTCCCCTTGAGCCCGCCGTTCTGCCCAAGCTGCATGGGCAGGTGGACTTCCCGTCTGGCGAGGTTCGCGTAGATGGCGATCGCCTTCAGCTCGCTGATGCGGGCGCCTTTCTTGAACTTGCCGCCGGATTCCACGGTGACGGCAAACTCGCCGATGACGCTGCGATTCCCGGTGCGCTCCATGGTGAGGCTCAGGACCGGGAGCGCCTCGGGTACATCCGGCTGCCAGAAACGGAACCCGGTGAGCGTGATGTTCGCCGTGGTCGGTCCATGCCGGACGATGATCGGTATGGAGATGCCCACCAGCTGCGTGATGTTGAAGCTCAGCTTCTGCTCGGGGTCCTCGCCGGAGGGCTTGGGGGGCTCGGCGGTGGGGATGGCCTGGAGCAGCAGGTGGGATCGGTATTCGCCGTCGGGGAGCCCTTCCGGTTTGCGCACCTGGACTCGGACCGTCTGGGACTCGCCGGGGGCGAGATCCACCTGGCGGGGGGAGAAGCGGACCAGATCCGCAGCGGTGATCTCACCGGGCCTCCGCTCCCGCTCCTGGATCCTTCCGCCGGGCAGCATGTCCATTTCCTTGAAGCTCACCCGGTACGAGGCGGCCGTGACCCCGCAGTTCTGCAGCATGATCTCGGCGGAGCGCTCGCGTCCCTCGAGCACCACGCGGGTGGGGAAGATGGCGAGATCTCCGGTTCCTCCGGGCCGGGGGGCCGGCATCCCTGAAGGGGGCTTGATCGGCTGGCCGGCAGGAGGTGACGCCGGTTGCGCGGTGGGCGGAGACGGCGCGGGCGTCTGGGGGACGGCTGATGGGCCGCCGCCGGCGTCTCGGGAGATCGCCAGCAGGCAGCCAAGAAGGATGGATAGGGCAGATCGGCTCGGCATCATGGCGGTGGGTGTTGGGCCTTCGGCGCCGACCCGGGGGCCGCGAGGTCAGACCTCGCGGCCCCCGGGGATTCCTGACGCCGCAGAGGCTCAGTTGTAGGTGACCTTTACCGTGATGGTCCCGGCGTAGTTGCCGGGGATGGCATCCGAGGGGATGTCCAGCTTGCCGAACACTGAGAAGTGCTTGGCCGCGGTGCCTTCCTTGGGCGGGAAGTAGAGGCAGGAGTCCACGGGCAGGTCGTTCTTCGGGGTGAAGTGGCAGGCCTTCCCATGGGGGCCGATCAGATCGGTGGCGGTGATGTCGATGCTCACATTGGGATCGCCATCAGGGACGGGCATGAGGCTCGGGCCGCCGCCGCCGAAGTTGTTGTCCCGCTGATAGTGGAAGAAGGCCGCGGTCGGCATTGCGGTCTTGTTGTAGAAGCCGCAGTTCACGAGCTTCTTGTCGGTGAGGGACGGGTTGCCGTTGGGCGGCGTGTTGAAGGTCAGCTCCACACTGGCGGCCTTTCCGAGCTCATCCAGCACGATGGATCCGAAGTTCAGGTCCTGGGTGGACACGACCTTGACGGGCGCCATGATCTTGGCGAAGGAGTGGGCGGTGGCGGTGTCGCTGTTGCCGATGCCGACCGGATCGAGGGCCAGCAATGGGGATGCGACGAGCGCGAAGGCGATGAACTTGCGCATGAATTCTCCATATGGGGCTAGCGTCCGGTGGGCGATGGATTCAACCCTGGCCGGACAATGTTTGGGGAACCCGGATTCCCCCGAGCGGGGGTTTCCGGGGTGAGACAGGCCACTGGCGGGCGCAGTCCCGGGTTCATGCGGGCGCAGCGGCCTTGGGGCGTTGCATTGAGGGTTCCTGACCGGACCGATGCAGGTGACTGGAACAGGTCTAAGGTGATGCCGTGGAAGAAAGCGAGCAAGGGCGAAAATGGTTAAGATTTGTTAAAAAATCGATGAAAAACCACAATATAAATCATTTTATTTCTTTGTTTGAATCTTCATTGCCCAGTGCCTGCCGGCTGGGGTTCCCCGGTTTGGGCAGGGGGCTTCCTGCTAGCAGCAGACGAAACCCACGCCCCACTCCGTCTTGAAATGCTGCGGGTGGGCGGGGTCGTCCTCGAGCTTTTCGCGCAGTTTGCACACGAAGACATCCAGGGCCTTCGCGCTGCCGAAGTGGTGCTCGCCCCAGACCTCTTCGCGGAGCTGCTCCCGCGTGAGCACCTCGCCCGGGTGCCGGAGGAACACGGCCAGCAAGGCGAATTCCCGGGGCGTGAGATCCACTTCGCGGCCGCCCTTGAAGACCTTCATCGTCAGGCATTCCAGGCGCAGGTCGCCGAGGGACAGGGTGTTCGAGATCTGGGACTGGTGCGCGTACCGCCGCAGCACGGCCCGGATCCGTGCCACGAGCACATCCGGACCGAAGGGCTTCACCAGGTAGTCATCCGCGCCCAGATCGAGGCCCGACACTTTGTCGGAGTCGTCGCCCCGTCCCGTGAGGATGAGGATGGCCAGCGCTTCGCTCTGCTGCCTCAGCTTCTGGCACAGCTCGAATCCATCCATGCCCGGCAGGCCGATGTCCAGGAGGGCCACCTGCGTTGGATGGCGGTTGAAGAGGTCGAGAGCCTCCTCGCCGCTGCCCGTCTCGTGGACCTTGAAGCCCGCCTTCTGAAGCGTGATCCGGATGAACTTCCGGGCGACGGGATCATCCTCCACCAGCAGGACCGGACAGGTGGGTCCCAGGATTCCGATCCAGCTCGGGCCATGCGAATTCCGGGACGCACCAAGGGGAACCTCCGTGGAGGTCGGCTGGAAGGTGCAGGGTGTCCGCTGGTTCATGGATCCCCGGAGGGGGGCGACCGGAACGGAAAACAGGCTCGGGCGCCAAGGGCAAAAGCTAGCATGTTCTTTTAAGATGTTCAAGTTATCAATGTTTATTTTTTACCTAATCAGCCTATGCTTGATCATGCTTTTGGGTGGATAACATGACTTTCGGGTGGACTGAGTCGGACACCGGGGCGGAGACCCTCCAGGGCCGAATCGAAGCGGGCGCCGCAAGTTCCAAGGCCCGGGATTTCCAGGCCGCCAGCGAGCATTACCTGCGTGCTCTGGAATGGGATCCACGCCATCCCCAGGCCCTGCGGGGGCTGGCCGAGGCCTACCGGGGCCTTCGCGAGGCCGGGCGGTGCCTCGAGACCTGGGATCGCTACCTCGCGGTTCGGCCGGACGATGTCGCCGTCCAGACCCGCGTGGGCGACGCCTGCCGGCGGGCCGGTCAGCTGGAGCGGGCCGCCGCCCACTACCAGGCCGCCCTGCATCACGATCCGCGGGACCGCTATGCCCTCATGGGGCTCGGCGACCTGCACCAGAAGGCGCATCGCTCGGAGGAAGCGCTGGCCTGCTGGGAGCAGCTTCTGACCCTCGCCCCGGGCCTGCTGAACATCCGCACCATGGCTGGGAACCTGTGCCGCCGGAAACTGGATTTCCTCCGCGCGGAGCACCATTTCCGCGAGGCCCTCGCCCTGGATCCCCACAATGCCCACGCGGTCTTCGGGCTGGCCGACGCCCTGCGGGGGCAGGGCCGCTTCGAGGAGGCGGCACCCTACTGGGACGAGATCCTGGAGGCCGATCCCAGGAACCGGCAGGTGCTCTGCCGGGCCGGGGATTGCTTCACGCGGCTGGGTCGGTGCGACCGGGCCGAGGCCCTGTTCCGCCGCGCCCTCGACTCCGGCTACGACCGCTCCGCCCTGCTCGGGCTGGCCAAGGTGCAGCTCCAGCTGGGTGTTCCGGCCGAAGCCATCCGCTGCTACGAGACCATCCTCGCGCGGAATCCAGAGGACGCGCGCACCGCCTTGCTCCTGGCGCAAGTCCGGGCGGAGGGCGGACCGCTCACGGGGCTCCGCCCGGGGACGACGGACCCGCCCTAAAGGCCGACTTGCCTCTGGTCCTGGCGCTCCCGGCTGGCGGCGATGTCGGTGAGGTGCAGCAGCTCGTCGACCACTTCCTGGCGGGCGGCGTCCTGCCCATAGCGGGCGGAGACTTCCTTCCGCGCGGCGGCCACATTCCCGCTGGCCTTGCCCCGGGCGATGAGCTCCCGGCAGGCCTCGGGCATGGGCCCCCAGTTCCCGCATTCCACGAAGCGGTCACTCAGGAAGATGAACTTGGGAATGGCCTCGCCGCCGTTGGTGAGGAAGCGGATGAACACGCCCGGGTGCTGCTCCCGGCTGATGTAGCGGACCCGGAGGTTGGGCCCGGCGTCGGCCATGCGCTGGAGCACGGGCACATGGCGAACCACATCCCCGCACCAGTCCTCGGCGATGGCCACGACATGCACGGGGACGGGCAGCGTGGCCAGGAAGCCCGCCGCGGTGGGATCCAGCACGAGGGCACGGCGCTGTGCCTCGATCTCGTGGGCCTGCTCGGTCGATTCAGCTGCGCTCAACCAGGCGGCGTATTCCTGGCCGGATTCGAACACGGCTTTCCAGTCGAGGAGGGGCAGGGTGGCTGGGCGGGGCATGGAACCTCCGGTGGTCGTTTGATGCTGCCATGTCGGCCCTCGTTCCGGGCGTACCTTTGGGGCGGCGCCCAGCGCATCCCGCTGGAGCGTTGGAGGAGGGGGAGCCATGAACGAGACCGCCGACTCGACCCGATCATCCCTCGAATGGAAGGAACCCCAGGCCGCCGAGCCCCGGTACGAGCCCCGGTACGAGCTATGGGCCGGCGAGGACCTGCTGGCGACCCTGTCCTTCGGGTCGCCATGCCGGACCCTCGGAACCGTCGAGACCCAGGAGGGCCGATGGACCTTCCAGCAGGCCGGCTTCCTCCGGCCCTCGATTCTCGTGCGCGAGGAGGAATCCGATCTGGACCTCGCCGTGTTCCGTCCCGGCCTGCTGGGCCATGGCCGCCTCCGGTTCACCAGCGGGGTCGTCTTCCAGTGGCGGCACGAGGGCCTGGGCTCCGCCACCTGGTCCTTCCGCGGCGACGGGGGGGAGGTGCTGGTCGCCCTCCAGCTGCACCCCGACGGCGAGGAGGGGCCAGGGCCTCACCGGGTCCAGGCTGAGGTCGAGGTCACGCCTGCGGGCCACTTCAGCCCCCGGGTGCCCCTGCTGGCGGCCCTGGGCTGGTATCTGATCCTGCTGCATCGCCAGGAGGAGGAGCCGGTCACCGACGGACCCATCGAATCTGTGTAATGAGGACGGCTCAATCCAGGGCCAAGCGATACACGACCACCTCATCGCCCGGCGACCATTCCATGCTTCCTGTGGAACGAAAGCCCAGGGCCTCAAGCAGGCGGATGGAGGACGCATTGCCGGGCGAGACGATGGCGAGGACCCCCGGCAGCCGCAGGGCCTCGCGTGCGTAGGCGAGACACGCTGCGGCGGCCTCGCGGGCATGCCCGCGTCCCCAGAACTCCGGCACGAAGGCGTAGCCCAGGTCCACCTCGGGAAGCGCTTCGCGCCGGATGAGGCCGCACATGCCCATGGGCGTGCCCGCACCCCGGTCCTGCACCATCCATAGCCCGTGGCCGTGGACGGCGTAGCTCGCCAGGGGGCCCTGACGCAGGTAGTTCTCGGCCTGGTCGATCGTGCGCACGCCCTTGTCGGCGATGTGCTCGATGAAGGAGGGTTCGTTGAGCAGCCGCAGGATGAAGGGCGCGTCTTCCAGGGTGAAGGGGCGGATGAGCAGGCGGCGGGTCAGCAGGGGCGTCATGGCTCCAGGATGGCCCAACCCACCGGCCCGACGCCACGCACCCCGGGGTGCCTTCTGGTCTTCCCGCGGCCATGGACTAGAGTGGATGTCCTGCCTCAAGGAGTTTCCATGGCCATCGCCAAAGCCTACGCCGCGACCTCTCCCTCGGCGCCGCTCACCCCCTTCCAGTTCGAGCGCCGGGCCGTGGGGCCCCACGACATCCAGATCGAGATCGCCTACTGCGGCATCTGCCACTCGGACCTCCACCAGGTGCGCGACGAGTGGGGCGGCTCGAAGTTCCCCATGGTGCCCGGCCACGAGATCGTGGGCCGCGTCACCGCCGCGGGCGCCCATGTGAAGGGTTTCAAGACCGGCGACCTGGCGGGCGTGGGCTGTCTGGTGGACAGCTGCCGCACCTGCCCCAGTTGCCAGCGCCACTTCGAGCAGTTCTGCGAGAAGGGGGCCGCCTTCACCTACAACAGTTTCGAGATGGACAAGAAGACTCCCACCCAGGGGGGCTACTCCTCGAGTGTGGTGGTCGATGAGGCCTTCGCACTGAAGGTCTCCCCCAAACTCGATCTGGCTGCAGCCGCGCCCCTGCTCTGCGCGGGCATCACCACCTATTCGCCCCTGCGCCGCTTCAACACGAAGAAGGGCGACAAGGTGGGCGTGGTGGGCCTGGGCGGGCTGGGCCACATGGCCGTGAAGCTGGCCGCCGCCATGGGCGCCGAAGTGACCATGCTCAGCACCTCGAAGTCGAAGGAGGCCGATGCCCGCAAGCTCGGCGCCCACCACTTCGGCCTCACCTCCGACGACGCCACCTTCAAGCGGCTGGCGGGCCAGTTCGACCTCATCATCGACACCATCTCCGCGCCCCACGACTACAACAAATACCTGGGCCTCCTCCGCCTGGAGGGCGCCATGGTGCTGTTGGGCGTGCCGCCGGAACCCACCCCCGTGGCCGCCGGATCGCTCATCTTCGGCCACAAGGTGCTGACGGGCTCGCTCATCGGAGGCATCAAGGAAACCCAGGAAATGCTCGATTTCTGCGCCGAGCACGGCATCGTCTCCGAGATTGAGCTCATCCCCGTCCAGCAGGTGAACGAGGCCTACGAGCGCATGCTGAAGAACGATGTCCGCTACCGCTTCGTGCTGGACATGAAGACCCTGTGAGGGGCCGCCTCCGGCATAAAACTTGAGGTGGAAAAAAACGGCTACATGGTGATCCACTTGGCCGTATAGTGGGTCGCTTCCCTCCCCCGCTGCGCGTGCGGAGGTCCCATGTCCCTTGCGGCCGGCACGACCCTGGGCGCCTACGAGATCGTGGGCGTCCTGGGCGTGGGCGGAATGGGTGAGGTGTTCCGGGCCTGGGATCCGAAGCTGGGCCGCGAGGTGGCGATCAAGGTCCTGTCTGAGGCCTTCGCGGAGGATCCCGCTCGCCTGCACCGTTTCCAGCGGGAGGCGCACGCGCTGGCCGCCCTGTCCCATCCCAGCGTCGTGCAGATCTTCGATGTGGGGGAGCACCTGGGGCGCCCCTACCTGGTCATGGAACTGGTGGAAGGGGAGACCCTCCGCCAACGGATGGCCGCCGGTCCCTTGCCCTGGCGCCAGGCTGCGGAACTGGCCGCGGCCGTGGCGGATGGCTTGGCGGCGGCCCACGCCAAGGGGATCATCCACCGGGACCTCAAGCCCGAGAACCTGATGCTGACGGTCCACGGCCATGTGAAGATCCTCGATTTCGGGCTGGTGAAACTGCGTGAGGAGCAGACCCTCCCTCCGGGGATGCTGCGGGCCGTGGGAACCTCGGCGTCGACCGGCGGGCTCACCGAGGCGGGCCTGGTGATGGGCACCGCCGACTACATGAGCCCGGAGCAGGTGCAGGGTCAGGCCGTGGAGGCCCGCAGCGATCTCTTCAGCCTGGGCGTCATCCTGTGGGAGATGACCACGGGGGGCCACCCCTTCCGCCGCGGCGCCCCGGACGAAACCATGCGGGCGATCCGGTTGGGCCGGCCCGAGGTGCCCGCCGGCTCGGAACGGCCCCCTTCGCCCCTGGGCCGGATCCTCCGGGTCTGCCTGGCGAAGGAACCCTCCCAGCGCTTCAAGGGCGCCCTGGACCTCGCGGAGGCCCTGCGGTTTGCCGCCCGGACGGAGCTGGGGCCCCGGCCGGCCTGGGACCTGAGGCCCCGGATTGAGCTTGGGGCCCGGCGGCGGACGCTGTGGGCGGCCCTGGGGCTGGGCGCATTGGCCACGGCGAGCGGGCTCTATGCCTGGCGCCGGGTGCCGGCCGTGCCGGTGCCTCTGGCCGCGCCGGCGGCCTCGCGGGCTCCCAGCGTGCTGGCCCTGCCGGCGCGGGTCCTGGGAGCCGACGAGGCCGCCTACCTGACGGACGCCGTACCCAATTCCCTCTCCACGCTGCTGGCCGGCGTGGAGGGCCTCGACACCAAATCGCCGCCCTCCAGCGTCCAGGTCGACAAGTGGCATGGCGACCTGGCTCAGATCACCGAGGCCTACCGGGCGGATCACCTCGTGGTCACCACCATCACCAAGCAGGCGAAGCGGTTGATCCTCGATGTGCAGCTGGTGGACACCCGGACCTGGAAGGTGCGCTGGGGGCACCAGTATCAGGGGACCCAAGCCGCGTACAACGATCTCATGCGGGAGGCGGCCGGAGCGTTGGCCCGCGCGCTCCTGCGAGAGGAGGCAGGCGGCGCGCCGGTGCTGGCGCGGCCCACCACCAGCTCCGAGGCCGAACTGGCCTTCGGGGAGGGAAAGCACTTCCAGTACCGCTACCGGGCCCTGCAGCAGGATGATGACTTCAAGCAGGCGGTGGCGGCCTTCGAGAAGGTCTTCCGCCTGGATCCGCATCAGGCGGAGGCCGCCGCCCAGCTGGCGGTTCTCCACGGCTGGCGCTCCTACCAGCTGGGCCCGACCCCGGCCGGCGAGGCCGAACGGCGGGTCGAGGAAGCCTGGGCCCGACGGGCGCTGCAGGTCGATCCGCGCTGTGGCATGGCCTGGAGCCTGTTGGGGGCGGTCGAGGTCCAGGCGCGGCGGGAGGATCCTGAGCGGGCCGTGGAACACGCGGTGAAGGGGGTCTGCCTCGCCCCCAATCAGGCTCAGGTCCACATCACCCTGGCCACCATCGTGTCCGGGCCGGGTTCCGTGGGGCTTTTCATCGCGGGCGGGCGCCGGTCCATGGAGCTGGATCCCATGGATCTCACGGGGCCGGCCTTCGTGGCCCTGGGGCTGGCCTGGATGGGCCGGGGGGAGGAGTCGCTGGCCATCGTGGAGCGGGCCCTGCCGAGGGAACCCGGTCATGTGCTCTTCAACGACACGGTCAAGCCCTACGCCTTGATGCGGCTGGGCCGCCTGGAGGAGGCGGAGGCGCAGCTGACCCGCTCCGGCCGGCCGCTCCGCGCCAACTCCCGATTCCTGCTGGCGGCCCACCGCGGGCAGGCCGAAGCGGCCCGGGCGCTGGCCGGGCCGCTCCTGGATCACTGGCTGGGGCCCAAACCGCGGGCCATCGATCTGGGCAACGCCGTGCTCTTCAATGCCCCGTGCCTGGTGCGGGTGGGCCTCCGAGACGAGGCCTGCCGGCTGCTTCAGAAGAGCCTGGACATGGGCGCTCCACCGCCCCTGGACTGGCTCCTGATGGATCCCGACATGCAGACGCTCCGCAGCCATCCGCGCTTTCCCGGCATCCTGCGCGCCACCCGGAAGGCCACGGCCGCCGTGGTGCGCCAGCTCGACCAGGCCAAGGCCCGGGGGGAACTGCCCGACTACCTCTGCGTGCAACTGGAAGACCTGCGCCGGAAGCTCGCCGAGGCCTCGGGTTGAGCCCCGAACGCAGCGCGCCCCGCCGCAGCGGGGCGCGCCCTGGTTCAGACGGGATTCACCGGCGCCGGAGCACCTGGTCGAGCGTGGCCGCGCCCCGCGCGGTACCGCGCTGCATGGGCGAGATCTCGATGGGGCCGATGGTGCCCTTCAGCTCGGGATCGAGGATCTTCGGATTGATCATCAGCTCCCAGTTGGTGGCCGAGCCCAGGGCCAGGGCGCAGCCGTTCTTCAGCGCCTCGGGGCGGGTCCCGAAGGCCGCGACGGTGCCGTTGAGGCGCTGGACCAGGGCCGTGGCATGAGGGGAGCCATCGCGGATGAGCGGATCATTCGGCATGAGGGCGAGCAGTTCGACGCCCCGCTGGAGGATGGTTGTCCCGGCCGCCCCCACCTGCATGGGATGCCGCACATCGACCACCGTGAGGACGGAGCCGTTGGGCAGGGCGCGCTCGAGATCCGCCACCTGGGTGCGGCTCCGGCCGTAATCGCAGACCACGCCGTAGTGGATCTTGCCTTGGTAGATCAGGTTCGCGGCCTTCACCACCGGACCGAAATCCTCGGCGACGAGGGCGGTGGAGAGGGCTGCCAGGGCGACCAGCGCATGGGTGGGGCGGAACATGGAACACCTCCGTGAAAGGGCCCGGTCGGGCCGGGTGGTGCCGAGCCAGGGGCTGCGGCGGAGGTCAACCTGGCCCGGGGCACCTCACCGCGCCATGACCGCTGGCTGAAATCCGAAATGCTGACTCACGGCGAGTTGGAAGACCGCTTTTTTCCATGGATGAGCGGGTGGGTGCCCCCGTTAGCCGACCGTTAGCTCGGGGATGGCGCTTGAAGATGACCTTGGAGGCACCATACTTTCTCCACCCCCAAGGGGTAGCTATGGCCCGCTTGGCTTTTGGCGACTTTGAGCTGGACCCGACCTCCGGCGAGCTCTGGAAGGCCGGGGCGTGCCTGCGCATCCAGGAACAGCCGCTCAAGCTCCTGCTCTGCCTGCTGGAGCGGCCGGGGCAGCTGGTGGGGCGCGAGGAACTCCAGAAGCGGGTCTGGACCGGCGGCATCCATGTGGGGTTCGAGGATGGCCTCAATGCGGCCGCCTGGCGGCTCCGGCAGGCCCTCGGAGACTCCGCCGAGCGGCCCCAGTTCATCGAAACCGTGCCTCGGAAGGGCTACCGCTTCGTGGGCCGGGTGACGCCATTGCCCGGGAGCCCCCGTCCCCCCTCGGCCTCCTTTCCCATGCCGGTCTACCGGCCAGACTCAGGCTGGGCCCCGCGTCCGGCCCTGCCTGCCCGCCGGGGGTGGGAGGCGGTGAAGGACCTGGGGCGGAGCCTGGGCAAAGCCTGGATGGCGGGGGCGCTGGGCCTCGTCCTGCTGGGCGCGGGAGCCCTCGTCTGGGGTGCCTTCCGCACCCGGACACTGACGGTGGCCCTCACGCCCCTGGTGAATGGGACCGGGGATCTGGCCGTGGATTATTTCGCCTCGGCCCTGGGTCGTCAGGTGGCCCAGGATCTGGCAGCCACCCGGGAGTTGCGGGTTCTCCCGGCAGAGTCATCCGGTCCCCGGGGCGCACAGGCAGCCGACCTGGTGCTGACCTGGACCCTGGCCCGGGATGCCCAGGGCTATCGGATCGCCGTGCACCTGACCAGGCGGGGCGGGCAGGGCCTGGGGGATCAGGTCTTTCTCTCCAGCCCTGAGAACCTCCACGAGGCACACCAGGGGATCGCCACCTATCTCGTGGGCCAGGCGTTGGGCCGGGCGTCGGACCGGGCGCTGCCCCCGCAGGGGGCCGAGCCCATCCCGGCGGCCGGAGCCGCCGCCGGAAGCCAGGGGAGGCCCTGAAAAGAGCCTAGACTGGCGGAGAGGTGCCTTCCCTTCCCGGAGTTCCGTCGCCTGCCATGACCCTTCGACGATATTCCCTCTTCCTGCCGGGTCTTCTGCTCGTCGCGGGCCTGCGGGCGCAGGAGGCGCGCGACGCTTCGATCTTCCTTCGGTACCTCGCGCTGAACGGCACGGTGGAGCAGGCGGGCCGCGCCGTGGCCGCGCGCCGCTTCGGGGAGGCGCAGCGGCTGTTGGAACCCTGCCTGGCCAAGGTGCCGGAGCACTTCGAGGCCCATTTCCTCCTGGCCCAGATGGCCTACGAGGCGAAGGATTTCGCCGGGGCGCTGGGGCACCTCGAGGTCGCCCGGCAGAGCCTGGCGGAACTGGATCGCCTCTACCGCGACGAGACGGCGGCCATGAAGGCCCAGGTGGAGGCGGAAGAGCAGGCCATGCGGACCAGCCTGGACAACCTCTATTCCCGGGGCGCCGACCCCAGCGGCTGCACGGCTCCGCTGTTCCGCAGCAAGCAGAACGCGCTGGACTACTACGAGGCGAGGAAGGGGCATCTCCACGACCGGGAGAATCCCTTCGCCTTCCCCGCGGAGTACGCCTTCCTGCATGGGAACTGCCTCTACCGTCTGGGTCGCCGGGATGAGGCGCTGGATCAGTACCGGCAGGCCGTGCAGAAGGATCCCGCCCACGCGGGCGCCTGGAACAACCTCATCAGCCTGCAGTGGGAGGCCAAGGCCCATGCCCAGGCCCGGGCTGACCTGGATCGTGCCGAGGCCGGCCACATCACCATCCGTCCCGACCTGAAGCAGGCCGTCCTCGCAGCCGCGGCCCAAGTCTCCGCCCAGGCCGCGGACACTCAGCCGCCGAGGTAAGCCGGCGCCTCCATCGATTTGAAGCGTGGCTCCCGTCGTTTTGAATGGGTCGAGGGGTGGCTCAGGAACCGCTCCGTTCCATCCTCCAGCAGTCCATCGCCTCGAACGACTGATCTCGTTGGGCTTGAGTCGACATGGAGAGGCCGCATCTTCGTCGGCATGCACCTTGATTGGAAAGGTGGAGCCCCGCTCAGGGACCCCAGGAGGCATTCCATGCTCGTGCTCTTGATCGTCATTCTGCTCCTGATGTCCCTCGGCAGCCTTCCCACTTGGCCCCACAGCAAGCAATGGGGCTATTTCCCGAGCAGTGGCCTGGGCCTGGTCGTGGTGGTGCTCCTCGTCCTGCTGGTCCTGGGCCGGGTCTAGACCGACGGCTCGGCTGGGCGCCCAGGAGTGATCCGGGGCCGCCCTCCCCGACCCGCTCCCCGAATGTCTCCCCCGTCCTGGGCTCCAGGGTCGAAACCGAGGTGAAACCGCCATGTCATTCGGACTTTACGCAATGGGCTTTGCCATCGTCATCGCCGGGCTCATCTACGGCGCTGCGTTGATGCATGTGCCCGGCCAATGGATCGCCGTCGGGGCCATCGTGATGCTGGGAGTCGGCATCCTGACCGGCGTCAAGGCCACGCGCCAGAAGGATCCACCGGCCTAGAAAGCCACTCTCAGGGCTGCGGCCGCTCCAGCAGGATGCCTGGCCTGGGGGACGGCGGCTTGTAGTAGGCGAGGCGACCCGGAATGCAGGACAGGATGGCGCCTGGCCCATGCAGGCAGACCAGGCGCAGCGCCTCACGGAGCGGCAGCTCCCGGCCATCGGCCTTCAGGCCATCGGCGATCACATGGCAGGTCGGGCCCGCGCCCCGGGCCGTGAGGAGCTTTTCCAGTTCCTCGGGAAAGTCCTGCGGCCCCGGCACCTCGATGGCGAATTCCGGCAGGCAGGGCAGGCCGCGGCTCAGCTGGACGAGAGCCTCCTTGCGCCGCTTGGGCTGGGCGAGGAACTGGGTGAACCGGGCCCGCTTCTCCGAGGGGAGGAAGGCCTTGGCGAATGCTTCTTCGTGATCCGTGGACACCGGCGACTCCTGCAGGAAGACCTTAACCGCATCGAGCGCCGAGCGCGGCGGACCTCAGACCACCCGGGACGGCCGTCCCGCCTCAGTTCGGCGGAATGGGCAGGCCGTGCTGGCGGAGGAAGCTGAGCTTGTCCCAGTAGCCGCGCTGGAAGACGATCAGCCCGCCGACCACGCGGAAGAAGCCGCAGCCCCGCAGGCCCAGGGGATCGCGCCATTCGAGGATGGCCCACTCGCCGTCCTCGAAGAGGTTCTCCACGAGGCAGACCATCTCCGCGGCGGCGAACTCCCGGGCGAACATGGCGTGGATCGCCTCCCGGCCCTCCACCGGGGATTCCGCCACCTGGTGGTTCACTGCGTCCGTGTGGTACATCGCGGCCAGGGCATCGGCATCACCGCGGTTGAAGGCCTCGACCCAGGCGGCCACGCGGGTCTTCGGCCTCATCGCACCACCTCCGGCGGGCCCATTCGCCGGGGCGGGTGGTTCGGATTGTCCATGTCGGACACGATGAGCCACCGGCCTCCCGCGCCGCGCCGGAGGGTCAGCACGAACTTGCCGGCGTCGGGCGCTCCGGCCCGGTGGGTGAAGCCGCCGAGGATGTAGCCGAGGGATCCATCCGTGGCGTAGGCCAGGGCGCGCAGGGACAGCGCCCCGCCTGCATCGGCGTAGGCCTCCCGGATCGCGGCCCGGCCGCGGACCGGCGCCTTGCCCTGGGCCAGGACGAATCCGTCCTCGGCGAAGAGGTCGGCCAGGGCTGTGGCGTCGCGGCGCTGCCAGGCGGTCTCGTAGTCGCGCAGCACGCGGTCGAGGTCTGGCGGCAGCGCCACGGAGGGCAGGGAGGCCGCCGTGGCCGTGGGCGCAGGGGCGGGTACGGAGGCTTGCGCGAAGATGTGGTCTGCGGTGATGGCTAGGGTCAGGACCAGAGGCAGGACGGAGGATCGGTTCAGGCGGTGCATGAAGGTCTCCGGCGGGCTGGGTGGAGCTCTGGGGATAAAGTAGCCGAATCGTCCCGCAGGACGAAGGCTACCGATCCCGGCCATTCAGAGCCCTGCGGGACTGGGCGCGGGCCGCCCCGGGCGGAGGCGGCGTGCCAGGGCGGGAAGCAGCAGCATGGCCGCGAGGATGATCCACACGGTGGCTTCGGGATGCTTCAGCCAGGCGTGGAGGCGCAGGGTGGCGAGGGCCACCACGGCGTAGTAGAGCAGGTCGCCCGCGATGGCGATGGCCCAGCCCGTCAGGAAACCGTGACCCGCGGCCAGGGCTGCGCTGCGGCCCGTCATGGGATCCACCCCGAAGGCCACCATGACGAGGGTGATGGGCCCCAGGCCCGGGCCGCCGATCTGGGCTGCGCTGCGGGCCATGGCCGCTTTCAGCGCGGCGCCGAACCGGGCCAGGAAGGGGCTGCGCTGGGCGAGGAACACCAGTCCCCGGAGCACGGGCTCGAAGGCCAGGGCCAGGATCAGGTCCGACGCGAGGTACAGCCCCGCCGTCAGTCCCCAGCCCAGCCCCTTCGACTGGGCCAGCAACACCCCCGCCGGGATCCCGCCCCCGATGGGAAGCAGGAAGAGGAGGAGGACCGCGAGCATGAACCCATGCTACCCGGGCCGGGACCAGCACCCGGGGGCCGCTCGGGGTAGATCAAGCTTCAGCTCTTGATGCGCCGGGGATCCATGGACCTCGGATAGGTCCGCTCCTCCTGGATCTGGCCGTCTTCCTTGTGGATCTTCACCGAGCCCGCATGCTGCTGCATGTAGACCCGCGTCTGTCCAATGGCCTCGGCCTTGGTCGCCGCGTGGACGACGGGCCGGCGGCCGCCCTCAGGCTTGAGGGCCCAGGCGTTTCCTTCCTTGGCGAGGTGATAATTTTTCATATCGCCCTCCTCGTGTGGCGTTCGCCGATGCCTAACATAGGCTTTTCGTGCTGCTTCACCAAGGAATGGAGGCCTTCATGACGGGGATCTTCCGAAAAGAGCGCTCAGGAAAGCCCTGGTGTAGCTCTGATCGCCCTCCATGGGGCAGTTCATGATGAGCAGGCCCGCGATCACTGCGAACGGAATGAGGAACGAAAACACGAACCGATGCCTCCGGGAAGCCTTGGCCCTGAAGAGGATGATTTGGGTTGGGGCCTGATACAGCGTGGACCCGACCAGCACGGGGCCGATGAAGAAGATGGCGTAGATCGCGCCACCCAGGCCCATGGGGATGTGGAGGATCTTCCACGAAAGCCAGACGAACCAGACCTTGTGGAATAGCAGCGAGAACAGAACGCACGCGATGACGCCCGTGAAGAACCAGCCCACGGCGCCCCGTGGGTTGGATGGGTAGGACTGAGGTGCGCTGGAACTCATGGGGGAGCCTGTCGAGTGGGGGTCAGCCGCCGTGCGACGCACCGGCGCTGACTTCACGAACCAGGCGGTCCAGGTTCTGCTCATTGGCGGTCTCGAGGAACGAGCGCATGTTCTCGGCGAAGTCCTGATTTTCAAACACGCCGACCCAGGAGACGAGGGTTCCGGTCGCGCTGGGTCCCAGAGACAGGGAAAGCTCGAAATGCGGCAGGTTCACATGTTTGATCCGAACCCGTGAAGGGGGAACGATGTCCAGGAACTCCGATTGGTTTGGATAGTCGGTCCCATCGGGACCATGCATGGTGAACAGCCACGCCCCTCCGGGCCAGAACTCGAAGGTCTGAAAGGTATTCGTGAACCCATCCGGGCCCCACCAGCGGGCCAGCCGCTCGGGATCCTGGATGGCCGAAAACACGGATTCAGGACGAGCCGGAATGTCTCGGGAGTGGCGGAAGACGGACATCAACACCTCCGGGAGCTGAAATGACTTGAATGGTACCGTGGCGCCGAACCAGGGAAGCCCTGGGGAGTGGCCAAGCTGCCGGAGAGGAGAAGCTCTTTCAGGCGAAATACCGAGCGCCATCGGGAATCGAGCCCATGATGGGCAAGGAGCTCGGTCTCGAATTGCCGGCGCTCGGAAAGAACGGCCATGTCGAACGACAAGAAACCGAAGAAGGCCAAACCGACGGTGATCCACGGTGCCACCCATCGTGGCGCAGAACTCAGTGGCAAGCTCGCAGAACCTCTGGCGAAAGCTGCGCTCTTTCCCGCCAAGAAGAAAAAGTAGGACAGGGCCTCGAGCCCACCGAAGCTCGGTGGGACCGAGCCGAGGAAGCTGACCAGACTTGCCTGCGTCCCGGCGCTCTGCGAAGCCCAATCAGGCAGGGCCTGCATCGAGCGAGGGGTCAGGCCGAGCCTGAGCCCGGATCGGGTGTGTCCTTTTTGGGCTCACGCTTCGCTTCGATGACATGTCGGGCTTTGCCGGATTCGAACAGGGTTTGCAGTTCAAGCGTGATGGACCCGAGCGCATTTGAGGACGATTTTCTTTTCCTCCAGTAGATCCAACCGCGACGCTCGGCCCATAGGCCCAGCCGATCCACGAGAAAGAGAGCCGCCAGGGCGGCGAGGAGGATCAGGATGATGCTCAGAACTCGCATGGCAGGGCTCGCGAGGCTTGACGAAGCAAAGTGATCACCCCTGCTTGTACCGAGGTGCTAAGCGAAGGGTCAGGCGAGGATGTGGAGATTGCCTCTCCACACGGCCCATGTGAGGACGGAGGCGAAAGATACCCAGGCCAGATAGGGGACAAGGAGAGCCCCGGCGACCCGGCTTCGACGCCCGAACATCCCTGCTGTGATGAGGATCAGCAACCACAGAATGAGGATCTCGGCAAAGGCCAGGCTGCCCAGATGCCAAACAAAGAACAACCAGGTCCATAAAGCGTTCACGGCTAACTGGACAAGGAATAGAGACAGTGCAAGGCCCGCTTTTCGAAAGCCGTGCTCACGCCATACCAGCCAGGCTGAGATGGCCATGAGGATGTAGAGGACCGTCCAAACAGGGCCAAAAAGCCATCCAGGCGGTGCCCAAGGGGGGCGCATGAGGGATTGATAGAAGGCGCCTGCTTGCACAGAGGCGAGTGCACCGAGTGCCGCGGCCATGAAACAGATGCTGAGCCACCCAAAGAAGCCTAGAACCTGCTTGGACATGGGATAGAGGGCCATGGGGCACCAAGAGAACACCTGGCGGATGAGGCCAATGCGAACGGGGAAGTTGAGCGAGAACGGAAGGTAATGCAGGTAGGGTCTGGGTTGAGTCAAGGGCAGGACGCCGACTCGGCCGAGTTTAAACGACTGTCATGTGAAGGTAGATCAGCCAATGATCGCCTTCTTTTCTGAAAAGCAACAAAGACTTACCGTTTGCCTTCTGACCTGCGTTGTTTGCACGGTATTCACACAAAACGGTCGCCAGATTGCAAGATTCGGAAACCGAAAGAACGGTGAGGCTATCGATATGCCCACCCAATTGAATACCAGCCTGGAAGTACGAAATTACCTTCTCTCGTCCGATCGCAACCAATCCGGGGACATGGCCCGAAATATATTGGGCATCTATTGCGTACAGCCGTCCCAGAAGCTTGGTGTCGCCGTCGTTGTATGCGGCTAACCACTGTTTGGAGATCTGTACGAATCCCTGATTGTGAGGTTGGGTTTGAACCGGTGGCGGTAGCCCTTGGGCGCTGGACGGAAGCGACACCAGAGGGAAAAGAGCTGCCGCAAGTGATGACCTCATGGGGACTAGCCCCAGACTCGCTTCCCACCCACCCAGGTTCCCAGGATCTTCCCGGGGAGGCTCCAGCCTTTGAAGGGGGTGTTGTAGGACTTGGACTGGATGAAGGCGCGGTCCACCTGGACCTGGGCGCTGGGGTCGAAGAGGACGAAGTCGGCGGGGGCGCCGGGCTTCAAGGCGCCGAGGCCCTGCTGGTCGAGGTGGAAGACCTTGGCGGGCTCCCAGGTGAGCAGGCTGATGGCCTTGGCCAGGCTGATGACCTTCCTGTTCACCAGCAGCTCGAGCGTGAGGGGCAGGGCGGTCTCCAGGCCGATGACGCCGAAGGCGGCGATGGGCAGCTCGACTTCCTTGTCGTCCCAGCCGTGGGGGGCGTGATCCGTGGCGATGGCGTCCACGGTGCCATCGGCCAGGGCCTCCAGCACGGCCTGGATGTCGGCTTCGGTGCGCAGGGGCGGGTTCATCTTGTAGTCGCTGTCGAACTTCATCAGCTCCTTGTCCGACAGGGCGAAGTGGTGGGGCGTCACCTCGCAGGTGACCTTCAGCCCCCGGGCCTTGGCTTCGCGCACCATGCGCAGGGAGCCCTTGGTGCTGAGGTGGGCCAGGTGCAGGTGGCCGCCGGTGTGCTCGGCCAGCACGATGTCCCGGGCCACCATGGCCTCTTCGGCGGCGGCGGGGATGCCCAGGCAACCCAGCGATGCACTCACGGCGCCTTCGTGCATGTAGCCCTTGCCGGCGAGGTCGCGATCCTCTTCGTGCGCCACCACGGGCACCTCGAGCCAGCGCGTGTATTCCAGGACGCGGCGCATGAGCGAGGCGCTGGAGATGGGTAGGCCATCATCGGAGAAGGCCACGCAACCGGCGGCCTTCAGCGTGCCCATGTCGGCCAGCTCCTCGCCCTTCATCTCGCGGCTGACGGTACCGATGGGGAAGTAGCGGCAGAGGCCGGCTTTTGCGGCGCGGGTGAGCATCATCTCCGTGATGGCCACGCTGTCGTTCACGGGCTTGGTGTTGGCCATGGCGCACACGGCGGTGAAGCCACCCGCCACCGCCGCCCGGCTGCCGCTCTCGATGCTCTCCTTGCGGGTCTGCCCCGGCTCGCGGAAGTGCACATGAAGATCCACGAGGCCCGGCGTCAGCACCGCGCCGCCGCCGTCGACCACCTCCACGCCTTCGTGCTTCGGCAGGGCCGCGGCGTCCGTGGCAATGGCCTCCACCTTCCCGTCCACCACCAGCAGCAGGCCGGGCCCGTCCAGGTTCTGCGCAGGATCGACCAGGCGGACATTCTTCACGAGGAGGGACATGGGAGGCTCCGGGGATGGGACTAGTCTAGCGGGGGCTGGAGTCTGGAGTCGGGAGGTACGGCCCCCCGAGGCGCATCGCGCCGCTTCTTTTTCTCTACTCGCGGGCCATCGGCCTGCGAGCCCTCCAGATTCCGGCCTCCGGACTGCCCTATTCCATCCGGTAGTTCGGGGCTTCCTTGGTGATCATCACATCGTGGGCGTGGCTTTCGCGCAGGCCGGCACCGCTGATCTCCACGAAGGTGGCCTTCTGGTGGAAGTCGGCGATGGTGGCGCCGCCGCTGAGGCCCATGCCGGCCCGCAGGCCGCCCATGAGCTGGGTGACGAGGTCGCCCATCTTGCCCTTGTAGGGAACCTGGCCCTCGATGCCCTCGGGCACGAGCTTGGTGTCGTCCTTGCCTTCCTGGAAGTAGCGGTCCTTGCTGCCCTGCTTCATGGCGCCCAGGCTGCCCATGCCGCGGTAGGCCTTGAAGGTGCGTCCGCCGTAGAAGATGGTCTCGCCCGGGGCCTCATCCGTGCCGGCGAAGAGGCTGCCGATCATCACGCAGTCGGCGCCCGCGGCGATGGCTTTGGCCACATCGCCGCTGAACTTGATGCCGCCATCGGCGATGCAGGTGATGCCCGCCTCGCGGCAGGCCCGACTGGCCTCGGCCACGGCGGTGATCTGGGGCATGCCCGCGCCGGTGACGATGCGGGTGGTGCAGATGGAGCCGGGCCCGATGCCCACCTTCACAGCGTCCGCCCCGGCCTTCGCCAGGTCCTTGGCGCCTTGGTAGGTGGCGACATTGCCGGCCACCAGGGGCAGGGAGGGGTAGGCCTTCTTGAGGGCCTTCACGGCCTCGAGCACGCCTCTGCTGTGGCCGTGGGAGCTGTCCAGGCAGAGCACATCCACCTTGGCCTCCACCAGGGCGGCGGCGCGGTCCAGCAGATCCTTGCCCACGCCCACGGCGGCGCCCACGCGCAGGCGCCCGTGGCTGTCCTTGCAGGCGTTGGGGTACTCGATGGACTTCTCGATGTCCTTCACGGTGATGAGGCCCTTGAGCTGGCCCTGGGCATCCACCACCAGCAGCTTCTCGATGCGGTGCTTCTGGAGGATGCCCTTGGCCTCCTGGAGGGTGGTGCCCACGGGCACGGTGACCAGGTTGTCCTTGGTCATGGCCTCCCGCACGGGAATGTCCCAGCGGGTCTCGAAGCGCAGGTCGCGGTTCGTGAGAATGCCCACCAGGCGATGGCCCTCCACCACGGGCACGCCGCTGATGCGGAACTTGGCCATGAGCGCCTCGGCATCGCGGATGGGCGCATCGGGCCCGATGGTGATGGGATCGGTGATCATGCCGGACTCGGACCGCTTCACCTTGTCCACTTCCTCGGCCTGGCGCTCGGGTTGCAGGTTCTTGTGGACGATGCCGATGCCGCCCAGCTGGGCCAGGGCGATGGCCATGCGGCTTTCCGTCACCGTGTCCATGGCCGCCGAGATCAGGGGGATGCGCAGGGAGATGTCCTTGGTGAGCCGGGTGCCCAGGTCCACCTGGTTGGGGTGGATCTCCGAGTAGCCAGGGACGAGCAGGACATCGTCGAAGGTGAGGGCGCGCATCAGGGGCAAGGTCAGCATGGGGAGCCTTCGGTCGGGGCCCGCGGCCTGCGGCGCCTTGCACGCCATGGTCTCATGGGCCGGCCCGAGGTTCCAGCACCAGGGTTCCTTGGCGGCGCCAAGGTCCGCATTGGCTGCCGTTTCAGCGCTGGCGCAGAAGGTTGGGGTGGAAGGTGAGCGTCAGTGACACCGGGGCTTTGAGGCCATGGCCCCCCAGGGGCTCGAAGCGCCATTCCCGGGCGGCCCTGAGGGCCTCTTCGTGCAGGAGGGCGGGTCCGGACACCACGGTGGCCTGGAAGGGCACGCCATCGTCGCCGATGAGGATGCGCACCCGCACCGGCTGGCGGGTGGCGGCGCCTTCCTCGCCGGGGGCGAGGCGGTGGTAGATGGGCACCTGGCGGAGGGGGACCAGCTTCTGATCCGGGACCGGTACGGGAACGGGGGGCCGGATGAGCCCTCCCGGTCCCCGGGCGGCATCCCTCCCGGTCCCCCGGGCCAGCCCGTTGCCCCCGGCCTGCAGGGGGAGGGCGGGATTCAGGGATAGGCCGATCCGCTCCGCCCGGGGGGAGAGGCTCAGTTCGTCCGGATCCACGGCATCGGTGGGCATGGACCGCGCTGAGGTCTGGATGCCGGCCAGCCTTGGATCCAGCGTGGAGGTCCCCTCCCGGTGGCCCGCTCCGCCGGGGCCCTCGGGGCCCACGAGGTTCCGGACCGGTTCTTTGAGATGGGCGGGGGCGGCGGGTTCCTGCAGCAGGAGCGTGACGGACCGGACGGCGAGGCTGACGCCGCTCCGGGCGGACTGCAGCGAAGCGGGCGCGAGAAGACTCAGGCAGAGCCCATAGACCAGCAGCGGCGTCAGACCGAGGCTGAGGAGGACCGGGACGGCGTGGGATCGGGCCGCGGCGGCCTGGCTGATGGGGCGCAGGTCGTGGACCGAGGATTCCGTCCTGGCGCCGGGCGTCAGGTCGAGGGTGCGGAGCAGGGGGTGCATGGAGAGGACCAGTCTGCGGACGGCAGGGGCTGCTCGCAACGGAAACCCCGGCCAGGTGTTCCCTGCCAGGGCGCCCAGGCGGCGCAGGCTCCCGAGGCGACGGCACACCGGGGGCGGAAGGGACAACCCGCCGGGCGATCCTGGGGCGCGGGCAGGAAACCGGATTCGCGGGATGGCTGGCGCCGGGAGGCCTCCACCAGGCGGGCCGTGTAGGGATGGCGTGGGGCCCCCAGCAGCCGGGCGACCGGCCCGGCCTCCATGGGTTCACCTCCGTACAGCACCAGCAGGCGGTCGCAGGCCTGGGCCGCCAGGGCCAGATCGTGGGTGATCCACAGGAAGCCGAGGCCCCGCTGCCGCTGGAGGTCGAGCACCAGATCCACGAAGGCCCTCTGCGTCGTCGGATCCAGGGCTGTGGTGGGCTCGTCCAGCACCAGCAGCTCTGGATCGCAGGAAAGCGCCATGGCAAGGCCGAGGCGCTGGCGCTGGCCCCCGCTGAGCTGGTGCGGGAAGCGCCTCAGGAAAGCCGCATCCGCTGGCAGGCGCAGATGCTCCAGCAGGGGCGTCAGCCGGGCCAGGGCGGTCGAGGTGGATTCTCCGCGGTGGAGCTCTGGCAACAGGGTCAAGTGCTGGGCCAGGGTCAGGAGGGGATTCAGGGCCTGGCCGGGATCCTGAGGCACCCAGCTGATCCGGGCGCCCCGAAGGCGGTCCCGCGCTGCGCCGGGCCGGTCCAGGGGTACGCCGAAGGCCGAGATCGAGCCCCCCGCCTGCCGCACTCCCGGGGGCAGCACATCAAACAAGGCCTGGGTCAGCAGGCTCTTGCCTGACCCGCTCTCCCCCGCCAGCCCCAGGCGCTCCCCGGGGGCCAGGGAAAGGCTCAGGGGCCCCAGCAGACGGACGCCGTCCGCCCGTTCCAGGAGCAGTGCATCGATGACCAGGGACATGGCCCCAGAATCCCATGGAAATAACAGAAGTCAAAAGAGTTCCGGTCTATCCCGGAATACCCCTTGACGCCCCTCGGGGCGGTCCTAATCTTGGGCCACCCTATCACCCTGCGGGGTCCCGCCCGATCCCGCCCCGGCATGGAGGAGTCATGGATTTTCTGCGCCCAGAGCTTCAGGAGCGCCTGATGAAGGAACACTTTGAATTTCGGAAGCTGATGGAGGAGCACAAGGCTGCCGACACACGCCTGGGCGATCTCCAGCGGAAGCCGAGCCTCTCCGCCAAGGAGTCCCTGGAAGAGGTGGAACTGAAGAAGACCAAGCTGCGCGCAAAGGAACGGATCTATCACATCGTGCAGGAGGCCTCAAGGCACGCCGAACAGTAAGGCCACCTAGCACTCGTAGGAGAAGCCCCGGGAATCGGCCCGGGGCTTCGTTTTTTGAAGGTTTTTTAAGCGCAGAGGACAAGAGATCCTTTCCCTGCGCCCTTCGTGATCGCTGCGGTGGAAGGTCCTTTCTTCAACTGGGCAGGAACCTCGGCCGGTAGGGCTCGCCCACCCAGTAGACGAGTTCCAGCATCTCCTCCACATCCCACAGCAGCACTTCGGCGCGGGCGCCGGGATGCAGGTGGCCCAGGTCGGCGTGGTGCAGGCTGCGGGCGGCGTGGAGGGTCATGGCGGTGAAGGCCTCCTCGAAGGTCATCCGCAGCTGGAGGCAGCCCAGACGGAGCACGGTGAGGGGATCCACGCAGGGGCACGACCCGGGGTTGAAGTCCGTGGCCAGGGCCACGCGGCAGCCCGCATCGATCATCTTCCGGGCGGGAGCCCAGTCGCGCATGCCGAGGAAGAGCGTGGTCGCCGGCAGCAGCACGGGAGTGACCCCCGTCGCGGCCATGGCCCTCATGCCCGCCTCGCTGCAGAACATGAGGTGATCGGCGCTGGCGGCGCCCAGGTCTGCGGCCAGTTCGGCGCCGCCGGTCCAGGTGAGCTCGTCCGCATGGAGGCGGGGGATCAGGCCCAGGCGCTGTCCCGCCTCGAAGATGCGACGGCCCTGGTCGGCGCTGAAGACGCCGGTCTCTACGAACACATCGCAGAACCGTGCCACGCCGGGATGGCGGCGCACCAGCTCCGGCAGCCAGTCCTCGGCCACGGCCCGGGCATTGGCCTCGGCATCCCCGCCGAATTCCGGCGCCAGATCATGGGCGGGCAGCAGCGTTACATCCAGGCTCCAGCCGCGCCGCTTCAGTTCCGCGTAGGCCGCGGTGAGGCGGGACTCCGCTTCCAGCTCCAGGCCGTACCCGGTCTTGCACTCGAGATGCACCACGCCGCGCTCACGGAAGGCCTTCAGCCTCGCCTCGCCCGAGGCCACCAGCTCTGCCACCGTGGCGCTCCGGGTGGCGCGCACGGTCTCGCGGATGCCGCCTCCCTCGGCGGCGATCTGCTGATAGCTGACGCCGTGGAGCCGCCGGTTGAACTCGCCGCTCCGGTTGCCCCCGAAGAGCAGGTGGGTGTGCGGGTCCACGAAGCCCGGCGTGGCCCAGGCCCCGCCGCCATCCACCCGGGGCGCGTCCGCCCAGGTGGCCGGCAGGTCGGCGGCCCGGCCCAGCCAGGCCACCCGGCCACCTTCCAGGGCCAGGGCTGCCTCCGGGATGCGATCCACGGCCCAGGCCTGAGCAGGATTGGGGGTCAGCAGGCCCCGGAGGTTCACGAGTACACGGCGTTCCGACATGCCATCAGTCTGCCAGGGACGATCGGCGGCGCCTTCCGATTCTTGGTAGCATCGCCCCACAGCGGAGGTTCCAGTGCGGGCACGGGGCGTGACAGGGCGGGGCTCGCGCGGCGGATCGTGGTGGGGGAAGGCGAGGCTCCTGCTGGCCGTGCTGCTCCCGGCCTTGCTGGCGGTGGCGCAGCCCTCCGAGGCCGGATCCAGGCTGGTGCTCCCCATGCCGGTGCTGAAGCCTGGCGAGGGCCTGTCCCTCACCCTGGGCGATGGGGAGGTGCGGAGCTACGGGGAGGCCCAGAAGGAGGCGCCCATGGGGGGCCTCGCCAAGCTGATCTGGATGCGGCTCGAGGGGTCCGATTGGTCCAGCCGGAATGTCCAGTTCCGCTGCCAGGGGATGGCCGGATCCTTCCTCTGCGGGAAGCGCGAGGGGCATGGGCGCATGGATCTGGGCCGGGCCCTGGCGGAAGACTGCGATCTGGCCTTCCTGGTCTGGATCGCAGAAGCGCAGACGCGGTGGTTGCAGGACTACGGAGATGCCGCGGCCCGCCTGCGCATGGAGGAGGTCTTCGCGCCCTTCCTGGGGCGCCGGCTTCCGCCGGGAGAGGGCCTTCCCGCTTTCTCGGCAGCCTGGGTGGGGGGTGGCGACCTGCTTCGCACCAGTCCTGAGGCGTTCCTGCGCTGGCTCATGGAGCCGCAGCAGGGAGAGGTCGTCATCTTCGGGAAGCGCTACCTCGCGGGCTTCTGGGTCGAGGTGAAGGATCTCTTCGGCAAGGAGGGCTGGTGGTTCAAGACGGGCACTGCGCCGGTGATCGGGGAACCCACGGCCACCAGCGCCTGGGTGGCTGGCGGCCGCGGATCGGCCCTGGTGGTGCTGCACCTGCCCCGGGGGCAGGGCAAGCCGGAAGGCCTGGCCCGCATCCGGGAGATCCTGGGTCTGAAGCCTTGAGCGGGATCTGGTGGGTGTATCTGCTCCAATGCGCGGACGGCACGCTCTACTGCGGTGTCGCCCTCGATGTGGCGGCGCGCCTGGCGCAGCATCAGGCGGGGAAGGGCGCCAAATACACCCGGGGCCGGGGCCCGCTGGAGCTGGTCTACCGCGAGGGGTGCGGCACGAAGGGCGATGCGCTGCGCCGGGAGCGGGAGATCAAGCGGATGCGGCGGGAGGCGAAAGCGGCGCTGGCGGCTACAGCGAGACCATGATCGCCAGCCGGATTCCCGGGTGGCGGCGGCTCGTGAGGTAGTAGCCGTCGAAGGCATCGTCGATGTACATGTCGTCCCACAGATACCACTCATCCGCCCAGAACTCGGGCCAGGGATCCACGATGAGGAACCAGTAGCCGCCGCAGCGGAACCGGGGATAGCCGCGGTAGATCATGGGGCGGCTCCCGATCCGGAAAGCGTGCCGGTCACCGAAGCGGGCAACGAACTGCGGCTCGGGGATGCGGTAGCCGCCGTAGCCTCCGCGCTGGGCCCAGGTCCGGTGCTCACTTTCCCAGCGATGGGCCCGATGCTCCCGCCACGAGGGGTGGGCGGGCCAGGCGTCCCGGCGCCAGGATTCCCGGGCCTGCCAGGCGCGGGCGGCTTCAGGCCGGACCGGCCCGGGGCGAAGCTCCTGGCGTGGGGGCCGACCCAGGTCCCGGGTGGAAGGGGCGCCCCGGGGGGCGGCGGGTTCCCTCCGTTCAGCCCGCGGTTCCGGGCGCGGCCGGACTTCCTCAGCTCGCCGGAGCCGCTCCGGCTCGCTGCGTCGCGGCTGCTCCGGACGCACGCGCTCCTCGAACCCCCGTTCCCGGGGGGCCGGGGCGGACCGGGACGGCGCCTCCCGACCCCGCTCCTGGCCTCTTTCGGTCAGGGGGCGGCCCTCGCGAGGGCGTTCCGGGCGGGCCGGTTCCTCTCGGCGGTCGTGCTGAGCATTCAGGTGGAGGCCCGCCACCATCAGCAGCAGGGCCCAGGTGCTTGCGCGTCGATGCCGTGTCATGGGTGCCTCCCTGGCCAGGTCTTCGAGTCAGGCGCTGGATTGGATGCCTGGGTAGCAGGTCCGGTGCCACCCCGGGGCCAAACACAGGGATGTGATTGTGATTTGGAGACTTGCCGCTGTCTCGGTGGCCTGCGGCCCAGGGGGAGGGCGTGGCATCCTGCAGCGGACCGGAACTCAGGCCTGGCGGCCGGCGGCCATCTCTCCCAGCAGGTTCGCCACGGCGGCGCGCGGATCCGCGGCCTTGAACACGGCATTGCCCGCCACGAGGCAGTCGGCGCCGGCCCGCACCAGATCCCCCGCGTTCTTCAGGCTCACGCCGCCATCCACCTGGATGAAGAAGGGCGCGCCGCGCTCGGTGCGGAGGGCGTCCAGGCGCTTCACCTTGTCGAGCACGCGGGGGATGAAGCTCTGGCCGCCGAAGCCGGGATTCACGCTCATGAGCAGCACGAAGTCGAAGTCGCCGACGAGATCCACCAGCGCCTCCACCGGGGTTCCCGGGTTCAACACCACGCCGGCCTTGCCGCCCGCCTGGCGGATGGCGGCCAGGGTGCGGTGCAGGTGGGGATCGGCCTCCTGGTGGACGCTCACCCAGTCGGCGCCGGCCTTCACGAACTCGGCCGCGTAGCGCAGGGGTTCCACGATCATCAGATGGCAGTCCAGGGGCAGCGCCGTGGCCTTCCGCAGGCTCTCTACCACCGGCAGGCCGATGGTGATGTTCGGCACGAAGCGGCCGTCCATGACATCCACATGCACCACCTGGGCCCCGGCGGCCTCGATCATCCGCAGCTCCTCGCCCAGCCGCGTGAAGTCCGCGGAGAGCAGGGACGGGGCCAGCAGGGGGGCGGCGGGGCGGAGGCTCGGGGGGTGGCTCATGGCTCTAGTGTGCCAGGGGCACTTCCACCCCGTTCACCCACAGGCGTCCAGGCTTCAGCTTCCGCAGGGCCTCGGGGGTGAGGTCTCCAATCGGAGCCTGCACCCAGAGGAGGTCGGCCACGGCCCCTTTCTGGAGGGTGCCCAGCTCCTTCCCCCGCCCCAGGGCCGTCGCATTGCCCGCCGTGTAGGCGCGGACGGCCTCGAGGCGCGTGAGCCGCTGGGCGGGAAGGAAACCGCCGGGCGGGTTGCCGTCCGGGTCCCGTCGGGTCTCGGCCGCGGCCAGGCTGATGAAGGGATTGGGATCCTCCACGGGCGCGTCGCTTCCGAAAGCCAACAGGGCGCCGCCGCTTTCGAAGCTGCGCCAGGGGAAGGCCTCGTTCAGGCGCTCGGGGCCGAGGCGGGCGGGGGTCCAGCTGTGATCCGAAGTGCAGTGCACGGGCTGGACGCTGGCCACCACGCCGAGCTTACCGAAACGGGCGGCATCGTCGGCGGTGACGATCTGGGCGTGCTCGATGCGGGGGGGCAGGGCGCCCCGGCCCTTCTTCATGGCCTGGGCCAGGAGGTCGAGGGCCGCGCGGTTGGCGGCATCGCCGATGGCGTGGATGGCGGGCTGGTAGCCGGCCTTCATCGTGATGGCCGCATCCAGGGCCACCTTGGCGGGCTCCGTCACCCAGAGGCCCTGGGTGGCGGGCTCGTCGGCGTAGGGCGCCAGGAGTCGGGCGCCGCGGCTGCCCAGAGCGCCATCCAGGTAGAACTTCACGCCCTGCACCTGGAAGAAGGACAGGTTCTTGGGCCGGGGCTGCTTCAGTTCGCGGAGCATCAGCCGGTGGTCGTGGCTGAGGTAGGCGAAGACACGGATGGGGAGCGTTCCTGCGGCGGCCATGCGGCGGTAGGCGGCCAGCTCGGGGCCCGTCACCCCCATGTCGGCCACGGCGGTGAAGCCCTGGGCGCGCAGGGCCTCCAGTCCGGCTCTCAGGCGCGCTTCCTGTTCGGCGCGGCCCGGTTCGGGAATGAGCTTCCGGACCAGGTCCACGGCGTTGTCCAGCAGGATGCCCGTGGCCCGGCCGAACTCGTCCCGGAGGATGCGGCCGCCCTCGGGATCCGGCGTCTTGGGGCCGATGCCCGCCATGGCCAGCGCGGCGCTGTTCACCCAGGCGGCGTGGCCATCCACCCGCTGGAGGAAGGCCGGGCGGGTGCCCGTGAGCACATCGAGGTCATGGGCCCGGGGAAAGGCCTTGGTGGGCCAGCGGTTCTGGTCCCAGCCCCGGCCCAGCAGCCAGCCCTGGGTATGGGCAGCGGTCCAGGTCTTGAGGCGGTCCAGCGCGGCCGGCAGGCTGACGGCGCCCGTGAGATCCACCTTGCGGGCGAGGGCGCCGAGGCCACCCACATGCGCGTGCCCCTCGATGAGACCCGGCAGCAGCGTGCCGCCCGGCAGGTCGATGCGGGTGGCCTTTGGGTGGGCCTTGGCCAGGGTCTCGATGGCCCCGACGGCGAGGATCTTCCCCTTCCGGAGGACGAGTGCCTGACCGCGCTGGGGCCCCTGGGAGGTCCAGACATCGGCACCGGTGATGAGTTGAACGGAGGCGGGCGGCGGAGGCGGCAGCGGCATGGCGGGCTCGGAGAAAGGAAGGGGCCAGTGTAGCGTCTGCCTGCGGCCCGGCGATAAGGTGGATCTCATCGGAGGCTTCATGTACCAGAGGGATTTCCTGGAGCAGGTGCGGGCACAGCTCACGGTGAAGGAAGATCCGGCGAAGCTGCGCGAGAAGGTCTTCGAGACCAGCTCGGGCATTCCCCTGAAGAACAGCTATACCCCCGCGGATCTGGCGGAGCACGATCCCCTGCGGGATCTCGGGGCCCCCGGGAAGTTCCCCTTCACCCGCCATGTGCAGCCCACGGGCTACCGCGGCCGGCTCTGGACCATGCGCCAGTACGCGGGCTTCGCCACCGCCGAGGAGAGCAACGCCCGCTACCGCTACCTGTTGGAGCAGGGCACCACGGGCCTGTCCGTGGCCTTCGACCTGCCCACGCAGATCGGCATGGATCCCGACCATCCCATGGCCCTGGGCGAGGTGGGCAAGGTGGGCGTGAGCATCAGCTCCATCCACGACATGCGCACGCTGTTCCGCGACATCCCCCTGGACAAGGTCAGCACCAGCATGACCATCAACGCCCCCGCCAGCGTGCTGCTGGCGCTCTACCTCGCCGTGGCGGAGGAACAGGGCGTGAGCTGGGACAAGGTGAGCGGCACCATCCAGAACGACATCCTCAAGGAATACATGGCCCGGGGCACCTACATCTTCCCGCCCCGCCAGAGCCTGCGCCTCATCACCGACATCTTCGCCTTCTGCGCGGACCAGGTGCCCAATTGGAACACCATCTCGATTTCGGGCTACCACATCCGCGAAGCGGGGTGCACGGCGGCCCATGAGATCGCCTTCACCCTGGGCGACGGCATCGCCTATGTGCAGGCGGCCCTGGATGCCGGGCTGAAGCTGGAGGCCTTTGCGCCGAGGTTGAGTTTCTTTTTCAACGCCCACAACCAGTTCTTCGAGGAGGTCGCCAAATTCCGCGCCGCTCGCCGCCTCTGGGCCCGGATCATGAAGACGCGTTTCAAGACGGACGATGCAAAAAGCCAGATGTTGCGTTTCCACACTCAGACCGCGGGCAGCACCCTCACGGCCCAGCAGTCGGACAACAACATCGTGCGCACCACCGTCCAGGCCATGGCCGCCGTGTGTGGCGGCACCCAGAGCCTGCACACCAACAGCCGGGACGAGGCTTTGGCCCTGCCCACGGAGCAGAGCGCCATGATCGCCCTGCGCACTCAGCAGATCCTGGCCTATGAATCCCGGGTGGCCGATGTGGTGGATCCCTTCGCCGGGAGCTATTTCATCGAATCCCTCACCGACGAGCTCGAGGCCCGCGCGGCGGCCCTGCTGGCCAAGGTGGACGACCTGGGCGGCATGGTGAGCGCCATCGAGAAGGGCTTCCCCCAGCGGGAGATCCAGAACGCGGCCTACGCCTACCAGAAGGCCGTGGAGAAGGGCGAGCAGGTCGTGGTCGGCGTGAACCGCTTCGCCATCACCGGTGAGGTGAAGCCGGATCTGCTGAGGGTGGACGAGGCCCTGGGTGAGACCCGCCGCCGCCAGATCGCCGCCGTGCGCGCGAACCGGGACCAGGGCGCCGCCTCGGCCTGCCTCGCGGCCCTCTCCAAGGCGGCCCGCGGCACGGAAAACCTGATGCCGCTCATCCTTGCGGCGGTGAAGGCTGAGGCCACGGTGGGGGAAATCTGCGATTCGCTGCGCGGTGAATTTGGGGAATATCAGGAGCATCTGGTGCTCTAGCCGATTCAAACGCCTCCAGGGTCTTGTAACGACATCAATTCTCGGTACCCTTATTGCAGACCTGTGACTCGACCCGTCCCGTTCGCGGGACCCCCACTTCCCGGAGGCACCATGCGCATCGCCACCCTCATCGCCGCTGCGGCGCTGATTCTCGCTGTTCCCGCCCAGGCCAAGATGCCTTGGGTCAAGAAGTCCCAGGAACTCGGCTTCGCCGAGGTCAAGGATTGCAAGGCCTGCCATGTGGGCGCCCCCAAGAAGGGTGGCGAAATGTCCGCCCGCGGCAAGTTCCTGGAAGAGACCAAGGCCAAGAAGAAGGCCGCTGAGGTTGATCTCAACTGGCTGAAGGACTACAAGGGCAAGTGAGCCGCTGAGAGGTGGTTCAAGCACCGAACCGGGCGGGTTTCCGCCCGGTTTTTTCTGTACGGATGAGTCGCGATTGCTGCGGATCCAGACAAATGTCGTGATCCAGATCACCAGGGCCTAGCACCGACCTGAAGACTCAGGCTAGGGTTAGAGGACTTGAGAGGTGGCTATGCGTCTGCTGCTTGCTGGATTGTTCTCCCTCGCCCTTGCCGCGGCCCCGACCGCGCAGGACTGCACTTCGTGCCACGAGGTGGATCTCGCCAAGTTCGCCGCCACCAAGCACGGCAGCATGGCCTGCACGGATTGCCACAGCAGCATCACGAAGCTGCCCCATGCCGACAAGCCCGCGCCGGTGAAGTGCGCGACCTGCCACGAAGACCAGGTGAAGGCCTACGGCAAGAGCATCCACGGCGTCGCCAAGCAGAACGGGATGGCCGATACGGCCACCTGCAAGTCCTGCCACGGCCCCACGCACCAGATCGTGGCCAGCAGCGACCCGGCCTCCGCCGTGAACAAGAAAAACCTGGCGGACACCTGCGGGGCCTGTCACTCCAACCCGGACTTCCTCGCCAAGCACAAGATTCCCTTCGCCAAGCCGGTGGAAGCCTACCGCCTGAGCGTCCACGGCCGCGAAGTGGCCAAGGGGAACGCCAGCGCCGCCTCCTGCTCTGATTGTCACGGAAGCCACGACATCCTGCCTTCCGCGGATCCCAAGGCGAAGGTGAATCGCGCGAATGTGGCGGAGACCTGCGGCGTCTGTCACAACGATGTCCAGGCCGTCTACGCCGACAGCGTGCATGGTCTCGCGGTCAAGCGCGGCTCCAAGGATTCGCCCACCTGCACGGGCTGCCACGGCGAGCACAACATCCTGGCCCCCAAGGAAGCGGGCTCCCTGGTGAACGCGGCCCGCGTGTCCACCGTCACCTGCGGCCGCTGCCACGGCGACGAGCGGCTCAACTCGCGCTACGGCTTCGGCGACAAGGTGCCGGCCTTCCAGGACAGCTTCCACGGCCTGGCCATCCGTGGCGGACAGCAGACCGCCGCCAACTGCGCTTCCTGCCACGGCGTGCACAACATCCTGCCGTCCGCGGACATCCGCTCCACGGTCAACCCCGCCAACCTCCAGAAGACCTGCGGACAGTGTCACCCCGGCGCCGGCGACAAGATCGCCCGCAGCAAGGTGCATGTGCGCACCGCCGGCGGCATCGAGCACATCTCGGTGAAGTGGATCCGCTGGGCCTACTACGCCCTCATCCCCATGACCATCGGCTTCATGCTCTTCCACAACGGCCTGGACTACTTCGCCAAGCTGCGCCGCCACAAGCCCCACCACGGGACGGGCGAGCAGCTGCCCCGCATGAACAAGACCTTCCGCATCACCCACGGCATGGTGATGGTCAGCTTCATCCTCCTGGTCATCACCGGTTTCGCCCTGAAGTTCCCCGAGGCGGGCTGGGTGAAGGTCCTGGGCATGAATGGAGCCGGCCTGATCCGTGGCTGGGTCCACCGCATCGCCGCCGTGGTCATGATGGCCGCCACCGTGATGCATGTGATCCACCTCGCCCTGGTGAAGCGCGACCGCGTGATCCTGTTCGAGCTGCTGCCGGGCTGGCAGGACGCCAAGGACATCGCCAACGCCCTGCGCTACAACCTGGGCCTGACCGACAAGCGGCCCACCTTCGGCATGTTCGGCTACGCCGAGAAGATGGAGTACTGGGCCTTCATGTGGGGCACCGTGGTGATGGCCGTGACGGGCCTCCTCCTCTGGGCGCAGAACTGGAGCCTCAAGCACTTCCCCATCTGGGTGCTCGATGCCGCCACCGCCGCCCACTGGTATGAAGCGATCCTGGCCACCCTCTCCATCCTCGTGTGGCACTGGTACCTGGTGATCTTCGATCCCGAGGTCTACCCCATGGATCTGGCCTGGCTGACCGGAAAGGCCTCCGCGGACCACCTCCGCGAAACCCGGCCCGAGTACTATGCAGCTCTGGTGAAGAAGCAGGAAGAAGCCCAGAAGGACCGTGCTGAATAACTTGGAATGCTGTTTGCTTTTCCTCCCCTGACCCGGCCCTTGAGCCCGGTCCCAACCCCAACAAAGTAGGAGCCCTCATGCGCCGCATCACCCTCCTCACCGCCCTGCTTGCCCTGGCCGTCGCCCCCGTCGCCAGCGCCAAGATGACCACCGTCAAGGGTGCCAAGTGCACCGCTTGCCACGAAGGGGCCCCCAAGGACAAGAAGTTCAACGCCGCCACCACCAAGATGGTCGCGAAGTACAAGGAGTCCCAGTGCAAGGACTGCCACGGCTGGGCCGATGGCAAGCTGACCACCATCAAGAAGAAGTAGCACTCCGCTCCCCACGAAAAACGGCGCCCCCATCGGCGCCGTTTTTCGTGGGGGAGAAGAAACCTAGAGGCCCAACAGGGCGCGGGCTTCGGCTTCCATGCGGTCCAGCTGGGCGGCGTCGCCGCGGGACTGGAGGTAGACCTTCAGTTTGGGTTCGGTGCCGCTGGGGCGGAAGGCCGCGAAGGCTCCGCTCTGGAGGCGGAATTTCAGCACATTGCTGCGGGGGATGGGCAGGGCAACCCCGCGGCGGTCGGGACGGTCGAGGATCGTCTCGGTGCCGCTCTCGCCATGCCAGAGGCCCGTTTGGAAATCCTCCCAGCTGGCGACCCGCTCACCGCCCAGAGAGGCCAGACCGGCGGCGCGGATGCGGCCCATGGCCTCGGCAAAGCGCTTGGCGCCCCCGGGCCGGGGATCCTCCAGGTTCACCAGGCGGTTGTGGAAGGTTCCGACCTTCGCCATGAGTGCATCCACGGCCTGGAAGAGGGTCAGCCCCTTCGCCTTGTAATGTCCGGCCATCTCGGCGACGACCAGGGCCGCCGTGACGCCGTCCTTGTCGCGCAGGCTGGGCGGCAGCAGCATGCCGTAGCTCTCCTCGGCGCCGAAGGCGTAGGCCTCGCCCAGGGTCTCGAGGCGGTCCATGCACACGGCGATGTTCTTGAAGCCCGTGAGGGTCCATACGACGGGCAGGCCGTGGTGGCGGGCGACTTCGGCCATGAAGTCCGAAGTGACGACTGTGCTCACCACGGCGCCGGAACGGCCCTTCTGTGTGCAGAGGTAGTCGAGGGTGAGGGCGGCCAGGTCATTGCCGGACATGAGCTCCCAGGCCCCTTCCCGCAGGGCCACCACGCCGATGCGGTCGGCATCGGGATCATTGGCCAGGATGACCTCCGCGTCCATGGCCCCGGCCTCCCTCAGGGGGGCGGCATAGGCCGCCAGCTCTTCGGGGTTGGGGCGGGGTGCCGTGGGGAAGGTTCCATCCTGGACGCCCTGGCTGGGGCTGATGGTGAGGGGGATGCCGGCCGCTTCGAACAGGGCCGGGACGAAGGCGATGCCGGTGCCGTGGAAGGGCGTGTAGAGGATGCGGGCCGGCTCGAAGGGCCGTGGATGCTGGAGGAGGTCCCGGCCCAGGGCGAGGTAGGCGTTCTCGACTTCGACGGGGATGGGGCTGATGCGGCCCGGCGGGACGACAGGGGGCACGGGGACCACCGGCAGGGCGGCCATCTGCGCCTCGATCTCGGCGTCCCAGGGCTCCACCACCTGACCGCCCAGGTCGTTGTAGGCCTTGTACCCATTGTATTCCTTGGGATTGTGGCTGGCGGTGATGATCACGCCGCAGGCCGAACTCAGGGCCTTCATGGCGAAGCAGAGGAAGGGCGTGGGGAGGGGGCGCGTGCCGAGGAAGACCTGATAGCCCGCCGCAGCGAGCACCGAGGCGGCTTCCGTCGCAAAGACATCAGAATTGAGGCGCGTGTCGTAGCCCACCACGGCCACCCTCTTGCCCGGTGCGCGCCGCTGGGCCACGGCCGCCAGCGCCAGGGTGGTGCGGCGGACATTGGGCCGGTTCATGCGGCGGAGGCCCGCGGCCATGAAGCCACGCAGGCCGCCTGTGCCGAAGGCGAGGGGTTCGAAGAAGCGGTCCTCCAACTCCGCGGTGGCCTGGGCCTCGCCACGCTCGGCAGCGGCCACGAGGGGTTCCAGTTCCGCACGGAGTTCGGGTTCCAGGTGGGGAAAGGCAAGGTAGGCGCGGGCGGAGGCGAGGCTCATGGCAGATTCCTGGACAAGCGTCCAGGATCGCAGATCCGGCCTAGGACCGGAACCCTGCGGGCCGTCGGGCCACCACCTGCATCACCGCGCCGGGGCCGTGATGGTAGGCACCTTCGTGGATGTCCCGCACGACCTCCCGGCCGACTTCCAGCTCCAGACCCGGAAGCAGTTCCACCGTCTCGGCCAGGGTGCTGAGCAGATCCAGCTCCTTCGGGCCGCCGGTGCCGTACTCCAGTTGCCGGGGCGTATAGGCCTCCAGGATTAGGATGCCCCCGGGCGCGAGTGCCGCGGCGTAGCGCGGATAGAGGCGCCGCCGGAGCGCGGAGGGCAGGTGGCAGAAGATGGAGATGATGCCGCTCCAGTGCGTCGGGCCGAGGTCGAAATCCGCCAGGTCGGCCGCGACCGTGGCGAGGGTCACGCCGCGGCTGAGGGCCAGCTCTTGGGCGCGGGCCAGCCCCACGGGGGACTGGTCCACCGCGGTGACGGCGTGGCCCAGGGTGGCCAGGTGGACCGCATTCCGGCCCTGACCCTCGCCCAGCCCCAGCACGGGGCCCGGCGGAATGCGGGGGGCCATCTCGCGCAGGAAGTCGTTGGGCTCTGATCCGTAGACCAGATCGGGCTCGGCGTACCGTTGATCCCAGAATCCCTGTCCCATCAGGCGCCTCCGAGCGCGATGTCCTCCAGCAGGATGCTCAGGCCCGCGCTGCTGCCGTACCAGCGCAGGTCGTTGCCCAGGGCGGCGATACGCGTGAGGAAGTCCCGCAGGTTGCCCGCGAAGGTGAGCTTGTCCACGGGTTCGGCCAGCGCGCCCTCGCGGATGCGGATCCCGCTGGCGCCCACGCTGAGGTCGCCGCTGACGGGATCCACCGTGTGCAGGCCCATGATCTCGGTGATGAGGACGCCGTTTCCGGCCATGCGATAGAGAGCGTCGGGCGCCGTGTCGCCGGGCAGGGGGAACAGGTTGAAGGTGGTGGCGCCGGGTTGGCTGCCGAAGCCCCGGCCCGCGCTGGCCGTGGGGGCCACGCCCATTTCGGCGGCGGTCTTCAGCGTGTGCAGGTAGGTCTTGAGCACGCCGCCTTCGAGCAGAACATTGCGCCGCGTGGGCAGACCCTCGGCATCCCAGGGCTCGGTGCCCAAGGCGGGGCGGCCAGGCGCCTCTGCGAGGCGCCCATCGTCGATCAGCGTGAGCAGGGGCGAGGCGATCGGTTCGCCCAGCTTCCCGGCGAAGAGGCTGCGCTGCTTGAGCACGGATTCGGCGTCCAGCATGCCCGCCACGATGCCGAGCAGATCCACGGCCACCTCGGGATGGAGCACCACGGCGTACTTCCCTGCGGGCAGCCGCTGGGGGTTCAGCTTCCGCTCGCCCTTGAGGGCTGCCTCGGCGCCGATGGCCGCGAGGTCGAGGCCGGGGCGCCGGGCCACATCCCAGTGCCAGGCGGCCTGCCGTTCCTCGCCGTCGGCCACCGCCAGCTCGATGGACGCGGAGCAGCTGGACCAGGCGTCCGCGGCCCGCACGCCCTTCTGCGTGAGCAGCAGGCTGGCGCCGGATCCGTCGCTCCAGGCCGATTCCCGGACGGCGGCCACCTTGGTGGAGGCCCGCCGGGCCTGGGCTTCCAGGTCCAGGGCCCAGCCGATGCGCTGCTGGGGCGTGATGGCCTCCACGGTCGCGTCGAAGCGGCTGGGCAGGTCATCGACGCCGGAGGGGTCGGCCTGCCGGAGCCAGGGATCTTCGTCGCCCAGGGCGCTCAGTTCCCAGGCCTGGGTGAAGAGGTCGCGGAAATCGGCAGCGGCGAGATCGGTGGTGGTGGCCAGGCCTGTGCGGAAGCCCTTGCCCCCCGCACGGATCACCCGCACGCCGAGGCCACCGCGCTTGCTGGCAGTGAGGTCCTCCAGGGCGCCGTTCTGCACCTTGGCCTTGCGGGAGCGGGACACGGAGGTAAAGGCCTCCGCACCCTCCGCGCCCAGCTTCAACGCGTGCTGGATGCCGTCCTGCAGGCGGGCTTCGAGGGAATCGGGAATGAAAGAAGGGAAGGGGTTCATGGTCAGATCACGCTCGGCAGGGGTTCGGCGGTGCCACCGACCACGAGGGCGGGGCAGAGGATGGTGGGGAGGGCATCGCTGACGGGCACGCCCTGGCCGTCCTTGCCGCAGGTGCCGATGTCGAAGTGATGCAGGTCGCTGCCGATGCGGGTGAGGCCCTTCAGCACCTCGGGGCCACAGCCGCTTAGGGTGGCGTTCTTCACGGGGTATTTGGGCTCGCCGTTCTCCACCCAGTAGCCCTCGGTCACCTGGAACACGAAGTTGCCGGTGACCGTGTCCACCTGGCCACCGCCCATGCGCTTGACCAGCAGCCCGCGGTCCAGGTCGCGAAGGATGGCTTCGGGAGCCTCGCCCCCAGCAGCCAGGAAGGTGTTCCGCATGCGGGGGATGGGCAGGTGGCGGTAGCTTTCGCGGCGGCCGTTCCCGGTGGGTTCCGCATTCATCTTGCGCGAGGTCTTCCGCGATTGGAGGTAGGCCTTCAGCACGCCGTTCTCGATGAGCACCACGCGGCTCACGGGGTTGCCCTCGTCGTCGATGGCTTGGCTGCCGCGCTTGTGGGGCAGGGTGCCGTCATCGATGATCGTCACGCCCTCGGCCGCCACTTTCTGGCCCAGCTTGCCCGCGAAGGCGCTCATGCCCGCGAGCGCGAGGTCGGCCTCCAGGCCGTGCCCGCAGGCCTCGTGGATCATGGTGCCGCCGGCGCTGCTGCAGAGCACCACGGGGAAGGTGCCGGCGGGGGCGGGTTGCGCGTCCAGGGCCTGCACGGCCAGACGGGCGGCTTCGCGCACGGTGTGCGCCACGGCCTCATCGGTGAAGAGCTCGAACCCGCGGGTTTCGCCCAGGGCCTGGTAGCCGGTCTGGAGCTGGGTACCGTCACCGGCGGTGACATTCGCGCGGAGCACCACCTGGGTGCGGTGGTCCTCCGTGAGGGCGCCCGACCAGGCGCCATCCCGGGATTCGGCGGCGGCGATCCACACCCGCTGGGTGCTGTCGCCGTAGCCGACGGAGACCTGCTTCAGCGCGCCGGGGCGCAGCGCCTCGGCCTCGGTCCGGGCCAGGGCCTCGGCGCGGCGCACCAGGGCGACTTTCTCGCTCAGGGCCACGCGGCCCGGATCGCGTTCCACTGGGCTGGGGGTGGGGTGGGTCTTCAGCACCAGGGCCGGGACCTCAGCGGCGGCGCCGGTGCCGGGGGCGGCCAGGGTGCGGGCGGCGTCGGTCAACTCTTCAAAGGTGGGGGCGATGAGGTCGGCGAAGCGGGTGGTCTCGCCATCCACCAGGCGCAGGCTCGCACCGAAAGTCTCTGAGGCGAGCACATCCTCCATGCGGCCGTCGTCCATGCCCAGGGCATGGGCCCGGCGGCGCTCCACGAAGGCCTCGCCGTAGTCGCCGCCCCGGCTGAGCAGGGTGGCCAGGACATCGCGCAGCTGGTCGGCGCTGAAGGGTGCGGGCATCGGGGTTCTCCAGGTCCGCGCACGGCGGACCTTCCAGTTTGCCAGAAGGGCCGCCTCGGCTCCCGCCAGGATTCCAGCCAGATCCCGCCCGTCATTGGGGATCACGAGATCCGCATGGAGGGCCCGCTCCGGGGGCGTGGCCTGCGCCCGGAGTCGGGCCAGGGCGGCCTCCCGGGAGATCCCATCCCGAGCCTGGAGCCGCTGGAGCCGAAGGGCCTCCGGTGCGTCCACGGTCCAGAAGGCGTCGAAGTGGTGGGCCTTGCCGCGCTCCACCCACAGGGCGGCGTCCAGCACCGCGCCGCGGGTATCGGCCGGCAACCCGGCGAGGCGGCCCGCGAGCAGGGCCTCGATGCGCGGGTGGAGGATCGCATTGAGACGGGCCCGGGCGGCGTCATCGGAGAACACATGGGCCGCCAGCCAGGCGCGGTCCAGGGCCCCGTCGGGCCGGAGGCAGCTGGGGCCGAAGGCCGCCACGAGGGCCGAAAGGCCCTCGCTGCCCGGGAGCACCGCCTCCCGTGCGAGGCCATCCGCATCCACCACGGCCCACCCCCGGGCCGCCAGCTTCCCCGCCACGAAGCTCTTCCCCGCCGCGATGCCGCCGCTGAGGCCGAGGATGGGGAAGGGCGAACCGTGCATGGGGAACTCCGGCCCTGATTCTGCTCCCAACCGGGCTCTAAGGTGCACAGAGCCTGATTCCAGCCTCTCGGCTACACTGGACCGTTCCTCTTCTTGACCCGAGGTCACATGAAAGACGCTACCCCCGAACAGACCATGGATCTGTCCCAGCTGGAGAAGCCGGTGCTTGAGCTGGAGGCCCAGATCCGGGCCATGGAGATGGATCCTTCCCAGGCCAAGGAGCGGGAGAAGCTGCAGAAGAAGCTCGACAAGCTGAAGGCGGAACTCTTCTCCCACCTGACGGACTGGCAGCGGGCCCAGCTGGCGCGCCACCCCAAGCGTCCCTACACGATGGATTACCTGGAGCGCATCTGCGAGCGCTTCGAGGAGCTGCACGGCGACCGCCGCTTCGGCGACGACGCGGCCATCGTGGCCGGCATGGGCTGGATCGAGGGCAATCCGGTGATGATCATCGGCCAGCAGAAGGGCCGGGACACCAAGCAGAAGATCCTGCGCAACTTCGGCATGCCCAAGCCCGAGGGCTACCGCAAGGCCCTGCGCCTCATGAAGCTCGCCGAGAAATTCCAGCGGCCCATCCTCTGCCTCATCGACACGCCTGGGGCCTATCCGGGCGTGGATGCGGAGGAGCGCGGCCAGGCCGAAGCCATCGCCCGGAACCTGCTGGAGATGGCCAAACTCGAAGTACCCGTGGTGGCCGTGGTCATCGGCGAGGGGGGGAGCGGCGGGGCCCTGGCCCTGGGCGTGGCGGACCGCGTCCTGATGATGGAGAACGCCATCTACTCGGTGATCTCACCGGAAGGTTGCGCGTCAATCCTGTGGAAGGACGCCACGCAGGCTCCCAAGGCCGCCGAAGCCCTGAAGCTCACGGCGCCCCACCTGCTGGAGCTGGGCATCATCGACGGGATCGTGAAGGAGCCTCTGGGAGGGGCCCACGCGGATTTCGACGCCGCTGCCGCCGCGCTGAAGGAGGCCATCATCGAGGCCTTCTCCGAGCTCTCCGAGCTGACGGCTGAGCAGCTGGTGGAGGAGCGGTACCAGAAGTTCGCCCGCATGGGCAGCGTGGGCTGACATGGAGGCCAAGACTTGGCGCCTCCGCCGGGAGATCCCGGCGGGACCGGCGCCCTGGCGGGCCCTGGCCGCGGCCTGGAACCTGGAGCCCCGGCTGGCGCGACTGGCCTGGTTGCGGGGCGCCGACCAGCCCGAGGACCTGGCCTGGCGCCTGGATCCCAGCTGGACGCGCAGCACCGATCCCCACCTGCTGCCGGGTGTGGATCCATCCGTGGCGCGCATCCGTCAGGCCATCGGGGCCCGGGAGCGCATCGTGGTCTACGGTGACTACGATGTGGATGGCGTCACCGCCACGGCCCTGCTGGTGCGGGCCCTGGAGCGCCTCGGCGCCGAAGTCTCCTTCTTCATCCCCAACCGCTTCTCGGATGGCTACGGCCTGCATCTGGATTGCATTCGGGAGCTGAAGGCCACGCGCGACCCGGGCCTGCTCCTGTCCGTGGATTGCGGCGTGCGCAGCGTGGATGAGGTGAAGGCCAGCGCTGAGCTGGGCATGGATTGGGTGATCACGGATCATCACGCCCTGGGCCCGGAATTGCCCCCCGCCTGCGCCGTGGTGCACCCCCATCTGGACGGCTACCCGAACCGCTTCCTGGCGGGCGTGGGCGTGGCCTTCAAGCTGGCCCAGGCCCTGATGGGTGCCGTGCCCCATCCCACGGGCGCCGACGCGGCCTTTCTGGACGGCATGCTCAAGCTCGTGGCCATCGGCACCGTGGCGGACATGATGCCCCTGGTGGACGAGAACGCCCTGCTGGTGCGCCGGGGGCTGGATTCCCTCGGCGGGAAGAACGGCCCGGGCCTCGCGGCTCTGCTTCGCGCCGCGAAGAAGGAGGGCGCCCTGGGCGGCCAGGACATCGCCTTCGGACTGGCCCCGCGCCTCAACGCGGTGGGCCGCATGGGCGGCGCGGAAGATGCCGTCCGCCTGCTGCTCACGAGGGAGGCCACCGAGGCCGAGGCCCTCATGGTGCGGGTGGAGGCTCTGAACCAGGAACGCCGCGCCATCCAGCAGGAGCTGACAGCCAGCCTGCCGCCGCCGGACGGCGCGGCCTTCGACCTGGTGCTGGACCCGGCGGCCCACAAGGGCGTCATCGGCATCGTGGCGGGCCAGCGCATGCGCGCCACGGGGCGCCCGGCGGGCGTCTGCACCGTCATCGACGGCGTGGCCCACTGCAGCCTGCGCGCGCCGGAGGGCTATGACCTGGGCGAGCTCCTGGTTCTGGCCCAGCCCTTTATCCTGAGCGGCGGCGGCCACCGCGCCGCCGCGGGCCTCAGCTTCGAGGCGTCCCGCCTGACCTTCGTCCGCCAGGCCCTCCAGCGGGGGGCCGCGATGCAGGCCGAGGGCCGCGAGCTGCCGCCCCTCCTGCTGGACGGCGCTCCTGGGGAGCTGCCGGACGATGCGGATCTGGCCCGCCTGGAGCCCTTTGGCCAGGGCTTCGCCCCCCCGCTGGCGCGGGTGGAGGGCACGCTGACCTCCTCCGCAGTCTTCGGGGCGGATCACTGGAAGCTGCGGGTGGCCGGGCTTTCCGATCCCCTCACCTGGTTCTCCAACCACGAACGGCCGGCTCAGCCCCGCGCCGGGGAGCGGATCTGCGTGGCGGCCGCCCCCCAGGGCAGCGCCCGCTGGGGCCGCTCCTGGCTGGTGGACATGGCCCTTGAAGGGGCCGCCCCATGATGGCCTCCCTGCTCCAGAGCCTCCCCCCCGCGCGGCACCCGCTCTGGCGGGGCCTGGGCTGGGGCCTGGCTGCGGGCACCCTGGGGCTGACGCTGCGCTTCCTCCTGGTGGGCGGTGGCGGCATGCCGGGCCGCACGGTGGGTGGCGATCCGCTGTTCGGCGAAGGCACCAAGGGCAGCGTGGGCACCCTCACGGAGCAGCTGGGCCAGAACCGCATGGTGCTGGCCTACAAGACCATCGAAGGTTCCGAGGAGGATCTGCGCCTGGACCAGGTGAGGGGCTCCCTGGACGAGCCGGCCGGGAAGTGGCGCCTGCTCTCGCCCAAGGCCCGCCGCCAGGCCGGGGTCTGGACCCTGCAGGGCCCCATGGACCTGGGCGTGGCCCAGCCCGGGACCACCACCCCGCTCGGCAAGGGCCGCATCGAGAGCGAGGGCCCGGCCCTCCGCTGGACCGGCGGGGAATGGGAGGGCCTGGCCCCCCTGCGGTGGGAATCCCTGGAGGGCTCCACCCGGGGCACCTGGAACCTGCCGGTGGGCTGGCGCCGGGAAGGCGACGGCCGCTTCCGCGTGGAGCGGGGCCCCGTGCGCTGGCTGGCCCCGACGGACGGCACGGCCCCCGCCACGCTCAAGGCCATGGACGCGGACCGGCTCTGGGCCACGCCGGGCTTCCTGTCGGGCCACCTGGAAGGGGTGAGGGCGAGCCTGGCGGAAGGCTCGCTCCAGGCCTCGGTGGCCGACCTCACGCCGGACACGGTGATCTGGCCGGGGCCCCTGGCCTTCGAGCGGGCCGATGGCTGGCGGGGCGAAGCCAAGGGGGGAGTGGCCCCCCGTCCCGCCCCGGGGGCCCGCTTCCAGCAGGTGGAGCTGAGGGGCTTCCGGGCGCGTCGGGCCGTGGCCGGCGGGGAGGAGCACCTGTCCACGGAGGGGGCGCGCTGGACCCCGGCGGGACTGCGCCTCGAAGGGAGCGTGGTCTGGGATCAGCCCCTGGATGGCCAACGCCTCACGCTGAAGGCCCCCCGGGTCTTCATGCGGGAAGCGCCCGGCCAGGATCTGCCAGCCGCCCTGCCGATCGGGCATGCCGCGGCGGAAGGCCAGGCCCTGCTCACCTGGGGGCGGCGCAGCCTCTCGTCGCCGCGCATCCTGGTGGAGCGAGCCACGCGCCGCTGGAAGCTCCAGGCACCGGTCCTGGGCCGGGGCGAGGAGGGCACCTTCACCGGCGGGGCGGGGCAGGGCGATCCCAGGTCCTGGACCATTGAAGGTCCCGTGCAGCTGAATCTGTTTTCCGGCGGGAGCCTGCGGGGGGCGAAGCTGGTCTGGGAGGATGCGCTCTGGACGCTGACGGGCCGTCCCGCCACCTGGAGTCGGCTGCGGGAGCGACTCTCCGGGCCGCGCATCGTCCGCCGAGGTGAGGTGGTGAGTTTTCCGGAAGGTCTGAGCGGAACCCTGGCGGCGGCGGACGGGGACCTGTTCTTGCGGGCGGAGCGGGGCCAGAGCGAGGCCCAGAAGATCACCCTCGGCGGCGGTGTGGAGTGCCAGGGCCAAGGCTGGCGGCTGGCGGCGGACACGGTGACCGTCACGGTCGGGTCCGACCGCACCGTGCGGCTCATCCAGGCAGAGGGGACCGTGACCTTGCGCGGGCGCCTCGGAGAAGGCCAGGGCGAAGCGCTGGAGCTGGAGCCCGGGCCCCAGACAGTGCGGTGGCAGGGCCGGGTACGCGGCAAGGGGGCAGGCTCCGGCTGGTGACGCCAGGCGCTTTTCGGGCATGATGGGGCAAACCTCGTATTAGGAGGCACCATGCCCCGATTCCGTTCCCTCGCGCCCCTGGCCTTCATCCTGGTGGCCGCACCGGTCCTGGCCGCGCCCAAGCCCGCCGTCAAATCGGAGGTCGCGGCCGCCAAAGAATCACCCCTGGCGGCGATGCCCTTCCGGAACATCGGCCCCGCCGTCACCTCGGGCCGGGTGGGTGACATCGCCATCGATGCCCGGAAACCGGACACCTGGTATGTGGCGGCAGCCTCCGGCGGTGTGTGGAAGACCCTCAATGGGGGCACCACCTGGTCGCCCATCTTCGACAAGGAAGGCTCCTTCTCCATCGGCTGCATCACGATCGACCCCCGCGATCCCCTCACGATCTGGGTGGGCACGGGCGAGAACAACTCGCAGCGCTCCGTGGCCTACGGCGATGGCGTGTACCGCAGCCTCGACGGCGGGAAGACCTGGGAGAACATGGGCCTGAAGACCAGCGAGCACATCGCGAAGATCCTCGTGGATCCCCGGGACAGCCGGGTGGTGTTCGTGGCCTCCCAGGGCCCGTTGTGGAAGGAAGGCGGGGAGCGCGGGCTCTACAAGTCCACGGATGCAGGGAAGACCTGGAAGGCCGTGCTCACCGTGGACGCCCATACCGGCGTGACGGATGTACTCATGGACCCCCGCAACCCGGATGTGATGTACGCAGCCTCGTACCAGCGCCGGCGCCATGTGTGGGGCATGGTCGACGGCGGCCCCGGCGCGGGCATCCACAAGAGCCTGGACGGCGGGCTGACCTGGACCCGCCTGAAGGAGGGCCTGCCCAAGGAGGACATGGGGCGCATCGGCCTGGCCATCCCCGAGAGCGAACCGGACACGGTCTACGCCACCATCGAAGCCGCCAACAAGGCGGGCGGCTTCTTCCGCAGCACCGACGGGGGGCGGAACTGGGAGCGCCGCAACGAAATGGTGTCGGGGAGCGCTCAGTATTACCAGGAGCTCTTCTGCGATCCCAAGGATGCGAAGCGCGTCTACTCCATGGACACCTGGATGCAGGTGACCGACGACGGCGGCAAGACCTGGCGCCGCGTGGGCGAGACCCACAAGCATGTCGACAACCACGCCCTCTGGATCGATCCCGCGAACACGGACCACCTGATCTCCGGCTGCGACGGCGGCGTCTACGAGAGCCGCGACCGCGGCGCCACCTGGGAGTTCAAGGCCAACCTGCCGATCATCCAGTACTACCGCGTGGCCGTGGACAATGCCCGACCCTTCTACACCATCTACGGCGGCACCCAGGACAACTACTCCATGGGCGGCCCCAGCCGCACCCGCAACCTGCACGGAGCCACGAACTACGACTGGTTCGTGACGCAGGGGGGCGATGGCTTCTACAGTCAGGCGGACCCCGAGGATCCCGACACGGTGTATTCGGAAAGCCAGTACGGCGGACTGGCCCGCTTCGACCGCCGCACGGGCGAGCGGGTGGAGCTCCAGCCCCAGCCGGCGCCCGGTGAAGAGCCCTACCGCTGGAACTGGGACGCGCCGCTGCTGCTGAGCCCGCACAACTCGAAGCGCCTCTACTTCGCCGCGCAGAAACTCTTCCGCAGCGATGATCGCGGAAACAACTGGACGGCCGTGAGCCCTGATTTGACGCGGAAGATCGACCGCAGCCGCCTGAAGATCATGGACAAGGTCCAGAGCGTGGATGCGGTGGCCCGCAACGCCTCCACCAGCTTCTTCGGCAACATCGTGGCCTTCACCGAGAGCCCCAAGGTGGAAGGCCTGCTCTATGCCGGCACCGACGATGGCCTCATCCAGATCAGCGAGGATGGCGGCAAGACCTGGCGGAAGGTCGAGCGCTTCCCGGGCGTGCCCGACCTCACCTATGTGGCCTGCCTCAGCGCGAGCCCGCATCAGGCCGGCACGGTGTACGCCGCCTTCAACAACCACAAGACCGGTGACTTCAAGCCCTACCTGATGCGCTCGCGGGATCGCGGACGCAGCTGGGAAGCGCTCGCCGGAGGCCTGCCCGAGCGGGGCAGCGTCCATACCGTGCGCGAGGATCCGGCCCGGGAGGGGCTTCTCTACTGCGGCACGGAGTTCGGCCTGTTCTTCAGCCTTGATGCCGGCAAGTCCTGGTCGAAGTTCACGGACCTGCCCACCATCGCCGTGAAGGACCTGGCCATCCAGGCCCGGGAGGGTGATCTGGTCGTGGCTACCTTCGGGCGGGGGTTCTATGTCCTGGATGACCTGACCGCCCTTCGCGAAGCCCGCGCCGAGCATTTGGAGCAGGAGGCCCACCTGTTCGGCCTCCGGCCCGCCCTCGCCTATGTGCCCGCGGTACCTTTTGGAGGGCCTGGGAAATCCTTCCAGGGGGAGGCCCTCTTCCTGGCGCCCAACCCGCCGTTCGGTGCGGTGTTCACCTACCATGTGAAGACGGAACCGAAGACGCTGAAGAAGCAGCGCCAGGCTCAGGAGAAGGAGGCCGCGAAGGCCGGGCAGGATCCCGTGATCCCCTCCTGGGATGCGCTGCGCGCAGAAGACCGTGAGCTCCCGCCCGCGGCCGTGCTGACCATCACCGCGGCTGACGGCCAGGTGGTGCGCCGCATCACGGGGAAACCCGAGAAGGGCCTCCACCGGGTGGCGTGGGATCTGCGCTTCCCGAATCCCGCGCCCATCCGCCTGAAGGTTCCGGGTGAGCGAGATCCCTGGGATTACGGGGCCCACGGGGCCCTGGCCGCGCCGGGCCGCTACCAGGCCACGCTCGCCTTCCAGGTGGATGGGGTGCTGAAGCCCGTGGCCGGCCCCGTCGCCTTCGAGGTGAAGCCCCTGGATGCCGACCGCCTCTCGCCGGCCCAGTGGACGGAGTACAGCGCGTTCTGTGCCCGCATGGGCGAGGCTCAGCGCGCGGCCATGGCCGCTTCGGAGCGCCTGACCGAAGCCCAGAACCGGCTCGACCATGTGCGGAAGGCCCTCTTGGAAGCGCCGGCGGCGGATCCGGCCCTGCTGGCCCGGGCCCGCACGCTGCATGTCGACCTGAAGGACCTCCGCAGCCTGCTCAGTGGCGATGCCACCGTGGCCTCCCGTCAGGAGCCCACGGTCCCGGGCATCCTGGGCCGCGTTGGCGAGGTCACGGGCAGCGTCTGGGCCACCACTCAGCTGCCCACGGGCACCCAGCGCCAGAACCTGGCCTGGGCCGAGGAGGGGCTCAAGACCTTCCAGGGCCGATTCGACGCCGCCTCGGGGCTGCTGAAGGGGCTGGAAGACGCCCTGGAGGCCGCCAAGGCCCCTTACACGCCCGGGCGCACTTCCCGCTAGGGGATTTCCCGCCGCGCGCCGACCAGGCGCGCGGCCCCGGCGCGATCGGGCAGCCAGTATGTTCTGATAGAGCCATGACCGAGCAGACTCCCTGCCTTGAGGCCGTGAACCTCCAGAAACGCTATGGCGACCGCACCGTGGTGCGGGATGTGAGTCTCTGCGTGGGCACGGGCGAAGTGGTGGGGCTGCTGGGGCCCAACGGGGCCGGCAAGACCACGACTTTCTACATGGTGGTGGGTGTGGAGGCCCCGGATCGCGGCAGCATCCGCTGGCTGGGGCAGGATGTCACAGCCCTGCCCATGCATCGGCGGGCACGACTGGGCATCGGCTACCTGGCCCAGGAGTCCAGCGTGTTCCGGGGTTTGACGGTGTGGGAGAATCTCATGGCGCTGGCGGAATTGCAGCCGGTCCCGAAGGCGGAGCAGAAGGACCGCTGTGAACGGCTTCTGGCCGACTTCCACCTGGACAAGGTGCGCGACACGCTGGGCATGAGCCTGTCGGGCGGCGAGCGACGGCGCTGTGAACTGGCGCGGGCCCTGGTGACCGAGCCCCGCATCATGCTTCTGGACGAGCCCTTTGCCGGCGTGGATCCCAAGTCCGTGCTGGAGATCCAGGGCCTCATCGCCGACCTCAAGGCGCGAGGCATCGGCGTGCTCATCACCGACCACAATGTCCGCGAGACCTTGCAGATCGCCGACCGCGCCTATATCTTGGCGGACGGGATGATCATGAAACACGGCTTGCCCAGTGAGATCGCAGAGGATCCGGACATTCGCCGGGTCTACTTGGGCGACCGGTTCAGGCTGGACTGATGGCAGCCGGTCCCTTCCTCTCCCAGCGCCTGGCCCAGAGCCAGACCCTCGCGCTCACGCCAGCCATGCAGCTGAAGCTCAAGCTGTGGCAGATGAACCTGCAGGAACTGTCGCAGACCATCGAGCGGGAACTCGAGGACAACCCCCTGCTGGAGCTGGCCGATGACAGCGATGAGGTACCCACCCTCGAAGCCATCGAAGAAGGCCGCGATTCGGATGTGACGGAAGGCACGGGTGATCAGGCCTCCGATGGCGTCGAACTGCCCGAGGGGGTGGACACCGTCGATCTGGGACCGATGCTGGACGCGGCGGGTGAAATGAATCCCGAAAACGATCTGGAGCGGTTCACGGAAGAGGGCGTGGCCCAGGTCCAGGAAACCGAACTGGGCGCAGAGAACAGCTGGGACCAGGATCTTCCCCGCACCAGCAACCTGCCGGAGGAGGATCGCCTCTCCTGGGAGGACCGGCTCAGCGCCTTTGAGTCGCTGCAGGATCATCTGGTGGGCCAGCTCTACGAGACCCTGGAGCACGAGGACCCCCGGGCGCCCCTGGTGGAGCGGCTCATCGACCGGATGGACCCCAAGGGCTTCATCCGCCTGGATCCCGACCAGCCTTCCGTGGAGGTCAGCCCTGCGGCATTGGCGGCGGATTTCGGCGTCACCGAGGAAGAGCTTCGCGCGGCGCTGGATGTGCTCCAGGAGTTCGATCCCTCCGGTGTGGGCTGCTTCACGGTGCAGGAAAGCCTGCTGCTTCAGCTCCGCCACGCGGGCGCGGAACCCGACGATCTGGCCGTCCGCATCATCCAGGATCATTCAGAGCAGCTGTCCCAGCGCGACAGTGGCAAGCTCCGCAAGGCCCTGGGCTGCACGGAGGAAGAGCTCTGCCTGGCCATGGAACAGCTCAAGCACCTCAACCCCTCCCCGGGCCGGGCCTTTGACCCCGAGGGCGAGCGGGTGGTGAAGCCGGATGTGGTGGTGCTCCGGGGCGAGGACGGCAACTGGAAGGTCTACCTCAACGATGAAGGGCTTCCGCGGCTGCGGGTGAACGGCGAATATCCGCGTTTCATGGCTTCCAGCGAAGCCAAGTGCGACAAGGATTTCATCCGCGAGCGGTTCCGCAGCGCCCGGGACTTCATTCGAGGCGTGGAGGACCGCAACCGCACCGTGCTCCGCGTGTCGGCCCAGATCGTGGAACTGCAGAAGGAATTCATCGAACACGGCATCGAGCGCCTGCGCCCCATGGTGCTGCGCGATGTGGCCGAGGCGACGGGCTTCCACGAAAGCACCATCAGCCGCGTGGTGAAGGCCAAGACCATCCACACCCCGCAGGGCCTCTACGACCTGAATTACTTCTTCTCGGCCCGGCCCAAGGAATCCGACATCTCCGCCACCGTGGTGAAACACAGGATCAAGGCCTTCGTGCAGGCCGAGGATCCGGCCAAGCCGCTCTCCGACGAGGCGATCGCCGGGCTGCTGGAACGGGATGGCATCAAGGTGGCGCGCCGCACGGTGAACAAGTACCGGGAGGAACTGAAGATTCCACCAGCTTCCCAGCGCCGGCGCCGATAACAGGGCCGGATCCACGATCCACGGGCCACCCGGCCCTTTTCAGGAGTGTCCCATGAAGGTCAACTACACCGGCCGCCACATGGAGCTCACCGAGCCCCTGAAGCAGTTCACGAAGGAGCGGCTGGACAAGATGGCCACCTACCTGGACGACATCATCGATGTCCATGTGATCCTGAGTGTGGAGAAGCATCGCCACGCGGCCGAGATCACGCTGAAGACCCGCGCGAGCGCCTTCGTCGCCTCCGCCACCACGGACGACATGTACGCCAGCATCACCCAGGCTGTCGAGAAGCTGGATGTGCAGGCCCACAAGCTGCAGGACAAGCGCAACACCCGCCCCCACGAAAGTGCCAAGGCCGGCGCCGTCGAAGAGTAGGCGTCCCTGGCTTTTCCGACCAAAGGCGGCCCCGCGGGGCCGCCTTTGGTATCCTTGAAGATCCGGAGTCCGCCATGCCCGATCCCACCCACCTCTACGCCCCCAAGACCACCACCGAGCCCACCCAGATCTGCGAGAAGTGCCGGAATCCCTACACGCTGGATCACTTCCAGCACGGGATCGAGGGGCAGGACTGCGTCTGCCGCCGCTGCCTCCAGGTGATGGGGTACAAGGTCTAGACATGCTCAAGAGCGTCACCTCGCCCGAAGCCATCCTGGAGGGCGTGCTCCAGGGGCGCCGAATCTCTGCCGCGGAAGCCCTGGTGCTTCTCGAGCAGGCCGAGCTGCCCGACCTCGCCGTCGCCGCCACCGTGGTCCGGGACCGCCATGCCGATCCGCGGCGCGTCAGCTATGTCATCGATCGCAATGTCAATTACACCGATATCTGCAATGTCTACTGCACCTTCTGCGCCTTCTACCACAAGCCCGGCGACACGCGCGGCTATGTGCTGACGAAGGAGCAGCTGAAGCAGAAGGCCGAGGAAACCCAGGCCATCGGCGGCACGGGCTTCCTGCTCCAGGGCGGCGTGAACCCGGATTTGCCCTGGGACTACTACCTGGATCTGGTTCGCTACCTCCACCACGATCTCGGCATCTGGGTCCACGGCTTCTCGCCGGTGGAGATCCAGATGATGGCCAAGCTGAGCGGCCAGACATTGGGCAAGACCATCGCGGATCTGCGCGAGGCGGGCCTCGGTTCCATCCCCGGTGGCGGCGCCGAGATCCTGGTGGACCGCATCCGCAAGAAGATCGCTCCCCTGAAGGGTGGCCGCGACAAGTGGCTCGAAGTGATGGAAGCCGCCCATGAAGAGGGCGTGAAGACCACGGGCACCATGATGTTCGGCATCACGGAGACCCTGGCCGAGCGCATCGAGCATCTGGAGGCCCTGCGCGACCAGCAGGACCGCGCCCTGGCCCGGAACAATGGCGGCGGCTACACGGCCTTTGCGGCCTGGCCCTTCCAGAGCGGCCACACGCCCTGGGAAGGCAAGGTGCCCAAGCCCACGGATGTGGAGTATCTCCGCACCATCGCCGTGGCGCGCATCTTCCTCGACAACTTCGCGCACATCCAGAGCAGCTGGGTCACCATGGGCCGCAAGACCGGCCAGCTGGCCCTGCACTACGGCTGCGACGACATGGGCAGCCTCATGCTCGAGGAGAATGTCGTCAGCGCCGCGGGCACCTGCTACAGCGTGAACAAGGACGAGATGACCCGCATGATCCGCGCCGCCGGCTACGAGCCCTGGCAGCGGGACAACATCTACGGCGAGGTTCCGGCCCGGGTCGGGTAGCTCGGCCCGCCATTCAGCAGGGAGGCCCGATGCGGTTCCTGTTCCTCACCCTGCTTCTGCTGACGGGCCTCGGCTGCCGGCATCCCGAATCGACGACCCCGCCCCAGGCCCGGCTCATCGTGCGGTTCCTGGATCGGGATGCGGTGCTGGATCTGGGTGCCGCGCCCGCTGAAGGCCCCTGGCGGCTGATGAACGCCGGCGAGTGGGAACCCCTGGAGGTCCGCTGGAAGCCGGGCACTCTGCGCCTGGGCGCCGCCGTGGTGGGTCGTACGGCCCCGGACTGGGTGCTGTTGGAGGACCCGGCCCAGGACACCCACCGCGTCGTCATGCGCGGCCCCGGCCCCGAAGAGCTCGCCCGCCGCAACGAGCGCATGGATCCCGGTGACCGCGACGCCCTGGCCGTGCTGGGCGTGCTGTGGGTGCTGGGATGGACGCGGTGGTGAGGGCGGCCTCTTCGTGTTGGAGCAGGTTCAGCGCGGCTGATCCGGTAGCCTGTCGGCAGCGCATCAAGGAGCTTCCATGAACCGGCTCACTTCCATCGTCGTGACGGTCGAGACTGACGGCGGTCCCCAGACCTTCCCGGTGGATCTCGACCAGAACTGCCTCCTGGTCTGGGGCGATGCGGGTTGGAGTGTGCTGGCGGATTACTACGACCAGGTGAAGCACGATCCCGCCATGGCCAAGGAGGTGCGGGACCGCGCCTGCCCCAAGGCGAAGCCGAAGGATGCGGCCACGGCTCCTGAAGCCGGGGGCACGGCCCTCATCGCGCTGAAGACCCCCGACTGTCTGCCCTCCGAATGGCCGTGAGGCTCAGGGCATCCCGAGGCTGAGGGCGGTCCGGCGCAGATTGGCGTCCAGGCTGAGGGCCCGGTTCCAGGCCTCCCCGGCACGGGCCGCGGCGCGCTCGTCGCCGCGCCGGGCGGCCTCCTGTTCGGTCACGGCGATCCAGAGCCAGGCTTCGGCATGGAGGGGATCCAGTTCCAGGGCCTTCCGGGCGGCGGCCAGGGCCTGGATCCGGTCCTGGGCCCGGCCCCGGTGGCGATAGACCCGGGCCAGGACCTCCGCCAAACCAAGCTGGGACTTGGCCAGGCCGCCCTGGGCCACCGCCCGGCGGAAGGCGGCCATGGCCTGAGCCCAGTCCGGGTCGGGGGTGCCCTCGGAGGCCAGGCGGAGGCGGCCGCGCAGGAGGGCGAGTTGGCCTTTGAGGTATTCAGTCTGGTCGGGCACCGAGGATCGGTGGCCAAGCCGCTCGAAGTGATCCGCCGCTTCCGCCAGCATCGGCCGGGGATCCTGGCCCAGCTCCAGCCGGCTCTGGGCCCGCCCCAGTGCCGCCTCGGCCAGGGCGTTGTGGGCTTGGAGGAGGTTGGGGTTGTCCGTCAGGACGCGCTGGTATTCCTCGGTGGCCCGTCGAAAGTCCTCTTCCCCGCCGCCCTGGGTGGCGAGGAGATACTGAGCCCGGATCAGATGGGCGTCGCCTTCGCTCCAACCCGCATGGCGGAGTCGGAGCCCCCGGCGCGCGGCGGCGCTCAGGGCCTCCAGGGCGGCGGCTACGGAGGGACGGGGGTCCAGGCCATGGCGCCGCTCGTACTCCGCCCGCTCCACCCAGAGGCTGGCCAGGCCCTGGTATCCGCCGATGAAGTCGGGAAACCGGTCGCGCAGGGCCAGCGCCTGGGTCAGCCCCTCCTCGAAGGTGGCCCAGGGGGGGGTGCCGGTGTTGATCTCCCAGGTCATGCGCCGCATGCAGGCGCTGGCGAGCAGGGCGGGGAAGAGGGGCTCCTGCGGATGGCGCAGGCGGGCCTTCCGGGCCAGCTCCTGGGCCTCCTGGTAGAGGGGCAGAGGGTCCATCCGGCGGGCCCGGTGATCGCGGATGCCGATGACCAGGAGCACGGGGATGCGGGTGGCCAGGATGGCGGGGTCCTCCGGAGAAAGCTGCAAGGCCTCGGCGGACAGGGCGGCGGCTTCCTGGAGGGCGGCCCGGGTCTCCGGAGCGTTCGGGGGCCGCAGCTCGGCCCAGCGGATGAGGGCCCGGGCCAGATTCGCGGGGGCCTGGCCGCCATCGGGCTGAAGGGCGCGTGATCGCCGAACGGCCTCCCGGCATCGGAGGAGAAGGGCATCGGCCTGGCCCCCCGAAGCGAGGCGCTGGACGACCTGCTCGGCCAGGACGCGAACTTCGGCCAGGGCCGTGGCGGGGTCGCTGGGACCCAGACGCCGGGCATCGGCTAGTGTGGCTTCGGCCTGCTGCAGCAGCAGGAACGCCTCCACGGGGCTGGGCAGGGCCTTGGCGGATTCCAGGAGGGCCTCACCCTCCAGGCGCTTGGCTTCGAAGAGCCAGGGCGTGGCAGCCAGGGCCGCCCGGGCCCGGACCTGGGCCTGGTCCCACTGTCCACCCATGAAGGCCACCAGGGCTTCGTGGTAGGCCGGGGCTTCCAGGGCCGCAGAAGCGCCTTCCCGCAGCCGCGTGAGGGCGAGGGCGCGCAGGTCGCGGGCCAGCTCCTTTTCCCGCGCCTCGCGCAGTTCGCGGGAGGGCAGGGCCCGGGCGAGATCCAGCGCCCGCTGGTAGCTGGCGGCCAAGGCGCGACCCAGGGCCAGCGAGACCTCAGGGCCTTTCAATCCGCTGTCCCAGGCCTGCTCCAGGAGCTGCCGGGCGGGCTCCACCTCGCCCAGGGCCAGATGGCCGCGCCCCAGGGCGTAGGCCGCAGGACCCGCGGCCAGGGGACCCACGCGGCGGGCCTCGACTTCCAGTGCGGCCATGCGGGCCCGGGCCTGGGCCAGCTCAGGCCGCACATCATGGGGCGGGAGCAGGTGGGCATAGCGCAGCACGGCCTCGATGCGCTCCGCCTCCTGGCCGAAATGCTGGGCATGACGGGCCCGGGCCTGCGCGGAAGCCGCCGTGGCCATGGCCACGCCTGCCAGGGCCAGGATCGCCACCAGGGCGGTCCCCGCCACCGCCGTCACCAGCCGGTGTCTCCGGATCCAAACGCGCACGAGATAGGCGAGCGAGGGCTTCCGGGCCAGGATGGGTTCTCCCTCGCGCCAGCGCCGCAGGTCCTCGGCCAGGGCGAGGGCGCTCGGATACCGCCGAGCGGGATCCTTCTCCAGGCATTTGCGGGTGATGGTGTCCAGGTCCTCCGGCAGGTTCGGGACGAGGCGGCGGAGCGGCGGCACTTCCACCTCGAGGGTCCGGCGCAGGACCTCCATCCCGTCGAAGGCGGCAAAGGGGGGTTCGCCTGTCAGGGCCTTGTGCAGGGTGGCGCCCAGGCCGTAGACATCGGTCCTCCGGTCGATTCTCGCGTGGTCGCTCTGGGCCTGCTCGGGGGCCATGTAGTGGAGCGTCCCCACCGCCAGCCCCTGCTGGGTGAGCTGCTGGTTCTCGTGCCCCCGGGCGAGGCCGAAGTCCAGGATGGCGGGCGTCAGCCCTGCCTCTCCGCGCTGCACCATGATGTTGGCGGGCTTGAGGTCGCGGTGGATGAGTCCCGTGCGGTGGGCCGCATGGATGGCCTCTGCCACGGTCTCCATGATCTGGATAATCTCAGGCCGCGTGAGGTTCAGGCGGGCGACATCGAGGGTCTCGCCCTCCAAGAACTGCATGGCGATGTAGCTCTGGCCCTGCCACTCGCCCACCTCGTAGACGCGGCAGATGTTCGGATGGTCGATCCGGGCCTGGTGCTGGGCCTCGAGGGAGAACCGCGCCACGAGGTCCGGTTCGTCGCGTCGGAGGAACTTGAGGGCCACGGTGCGTTTCAGGGTGGGGTCGTAGGCTTTGAACACTCGCCCCATGCCGCCCTGGGCCAAGAAGCGCAGGTTCCGGTAGTGCTTCCAGGCGGGCAGGGTCAACACCCGGAGCACCTGGCGCCCGCTGGAGCCGGGCTCGCTTTCGGGGGCGGGAAGGCTGTCCCAGGGATCCTCTCCCGGGGCCCGGAGGTGGGGCGCGATTTCGGAGCTCTCTCCGGACACGCGGGGAACCCGAGGCTTCCCGCACAAGTGGGGCCGGGAGTCTGGCGTCAGCGTGTCGTCGGTTTCGGCGAAGCGGACCAGGGCTGTCGCTTGATCGCCGCCGGAGGTGGAAACCGAGGCGGCACCGGAGGACCCGGGATCCGCCTCGTCCTGGCGGGAGTCCGGCCTGGGCTCCTGCGGGTCGCTGTCCACCACCGCCCTCCTCCGGTCAGAACGAGTGTGGCCCGGGATGGCCCGGCGGCTCAAGGCGCATCATCCCCGCAGGGCTTCCCGGGCGGCGAGGACCTTCGCCAGGGCTTCCTCCGGCGTGTCGGCCAGGGCGGTGAGGTGGCCCATTTTCCGGCCGGGGCGGGCGTCGGTCTTGCCGTAGAGATGCAGCTTCACCTCGCGATGGGCGAGGAGGCGTTCCCAGGCGGGCTCGCCGTCTGCCGGCCACAGGTCGCCCAGCAGGTTGGCCATGGCGGCGGGGCGGAGCAGGGTGGTGTCCCCCAGGGGCAGGCCGCAGACGGCGCGCACCTGCTGCTCGAACTGGCTCGTGACGCAGGCGTCGATGGTGGCGTGGCCGCTGTTGTGGGGTCGAGGCGCCAGCTCGTTCACCAGCAGCTCGCCTCCGGGCTTGAGGAAGAACTCCACGGTCAGCATGCCCACCACGCCCAGGGCCTTGGCGATCTCCAGGGCCATGGCCTGGGCCCGCGCGGCGGCGGCGGCAGGGATGCGGGCGGGGAAGACGGTCGTGTCGAGGATGTGATTCTGGTGGGCATTCTCGGCCACGGGCCAGACGCTGGTCTCGCCGGTGGCGGACTGGGCACAGATCACGCTGCATTCCAGCTCGAAGGGCACCCAGGCTTCGAGGATGCCCTGCTGGCCGCCCAAGGCGGCGAAGGCCGGGCCGATGTCGGCGGCGCCCATCAGCTTCTTCTGCCCCTTCCCGTCATAGCCGAAGCTGGCGGTCTTGAGCACCGAGGGGAACCCCAGCGCGGAGGTCGCCTCATGGAGCTCGGCCTCGGTGTTGATCTCGCGGAAGGGCGTTACGGGAAAAGCGTGCTCGGCCAGGAACCGCTTCTCGCGGAGCCGGTGCTGGACGGTGTGCAGCACATGGGCCCCGGGGTGCATGGGCCGGATCGTGGCCACGGCCTCGAGGGTTTCCGCCGGAATGTTCTCAAACTCGACGGTCACCACATCCACGCCCCGGGCCAGAGCCTGGGCGGCGTAGACATCGTTGTAGGCGGCGCGGATCTCGAGATCGGCCACCTGGCCCGCGGGGCAGTCGTGGCCAGGATCCAGGGCGTGGACGCGGAAGCCCAGGTTGCGGGCCGCCAGGGTGAACATGCGGCCCAGCTGGCCCCCGCCGAGCAGGCCCAGGGCGGCCCCGGGACGGATGGATCTGGACAGGGATGCGTCGGCCATGGCCCATTGTGGCATCCTCAGATGGGACATGCCCAACCGATGCCAACTCAGGGAGGACTCCGCATGGATCGCGTGCACCTCGTCACCCTCTCGGACCGGGCCTCCAAGGGCGAGTACCAGGACCAGTCCACCCCCTTGCTGACCAGTTGGCTGAAGGGACAGGGCGTGGCGGGGGTCACCGCCTCGCTCATGCCGGATGATCCGGCGGTCCTGGAGGTGGATCTGCGCCGGGCCGTGGCCGAGCAGGTGCCCCTGATCCTCACCTGCGGGGGGACGGGATTCGGCCCCCGGGACACGACGCCCGAGGCCACGCGCCGCGTCATCGAGCGGGAGGCTCCCGGCATTTGCGAACTCATCCGCGCCAAGGGCGGCCATCCGCTGGCTTTCGCCAGCCGGGCGGTTTGCGGCATCGCATCGCGTTCGGTGATCCTGAACCTTTCCGGCCGTCCGGCTGCGGCGCTGGAGCAGATCCAGCTGGCTTGGCCGCTGCTCCTCCATGCGGTGTCGGTGCTCCGCAAGGAAGGCGAAGCGGGGGGGCCCTGCACTTGAACCAGACGGGCTTGAAGGGGGCGGGGCGATCATGAAGGTCTGGGTGCGCATCAACCATGTGGGCTGGGTGCACCTCTGGCGCACCCGCGAGGCCTTCGACGCCGCCGAGCCCTCGGCCCACTTCCTCAATGGCCGCACGGATCCGCGCTGGATCGAAGTGGCCCTGAGCCCCGATCAGCGCCGGAGAATGGGGGCGGGGGAGCTGGTGGAGATCGAGGACCCGGGGTATTTTCTCGACGAAGATTAGCCCGTTCGCTTCTGGATGAACAAAGGATCCCGCCGTGCGATGGTGAAGGCCTCCTTATGGTGAGGCCCCCGGAATGATCGAGATTCAGCAGACCCTCCGAACCCTGAGCCGCCTGGTGGGCTGTACGCCCCTGCTGGCGGTGGATGTCCGGTTTCGCGGTCAGGCGCGTCGGATCTACGCCAAGGCCGAGAGCTTCAACTTCACGGGCAGCATCAAGGACCGGATGGCCCTGCATGTCCTCCGGAGGGCTCATGAGAGCGGCGCCCTCAAGCCCGGGGCGCCCATCGCCGAGGCCACCAGCGGAAACACCGGCATTTCCTTCTCGGCCCTGGGCCGGGCTCTGGGGCACCCCGTGACCATCTTCATGCCGGACTGGATGAGTCAGGAACGGAAGGACCTGATCCGCTCCTTCGGCGCGCAGATCCGCCTGGTGAGCGCGGTCGAGGGCGGGTTCCTGGGGTCCATCCGGCTCAGCGAGGTCTGGGCGGCGGAGACGCCGGACGCCTACCTGCCCTGCCAGTTCGCCAACGAGGTCAATGTGGAGGCCCACGCCACCACCACGGGCCCGGAGATCTGGGCCCAGCTCGCCTCGAAGGGGCTGAGGCCGGATGCCTTCGTGGCCGGCGTGGGGACGGGCGGCACGGTGATGGGCGTCGGCCGTTTCCTCAAGGGCATGGATCCCGGCATCCGGATCCATCCCGTGGAGCCCTCCAACTCCCCCACCCTGCACACGGGCCACAAGACGGGGAAGCACCGCATCCAGGGCATCTCCGATGAATTCATTCCCAGCATCGTGAAGTTGGATCAGATGGACGACATCCTGTCCGTGGACGATGGCGACGCCATCCTCATGGCCCAGAAGCTGGCGGATCGGGGCCTGGGCGTGGGCATCAGCAGCGGGGCCAACTTCCTGGCGGCCCTTGAGGCCCAGGACCGGCTCGGCCCGGAGGCGGTGGTCGTGACGGTCTTCAGCGACAGCAACAAGAAATACCTCTCCACCGACCTGATGAAGGCCGAACCCCTCAAACCGGGATTTCTCAGCCCGGAGGTCGAGCTGATCGGAATCGGACAGGCCATCCGTGTCTGCGAGGTCTGCATCCAGGGCGGGGAAAAAGTCCGGGACTGCGGCTGCTAGCTAGGGCCGCAGGACGGCGGCCTCCAGCCGGTGGTACAGGGCCAGCAGGGAGCAGCTGAGCCAGAGGTTCATGACGCCTCCCAGCAGGTTGAAGAGCCAGAAGGCGGGATGCTTCAGCCGCAGCAGGGCGCTGGGCCCCAGGTCGGGATCCGCCGTGGGGAGCAGCCGTTCCAGGCTCCAGCCCGCGGCGACCTGGTAGACCAGAGCCACCAGCATCATGGCCAGCACCGCCTGCACGATCCGCGGCCAGTGGCGGACCATCGAGGCCTGGCTCCAGCGGAGGGCGGTCAGCGGCGCCTCTCCGCGGAGCAGCATGCGCATCGGCGCCCAGCCGAACAGGGTGAGGATCACGATGCCCGGCACGAGGAAGAGCAGCAGCCCGAGTCCGATGATCACGCTGAGTCCGAGGCGGACGAGGAAGGCCAGGGCCCAGCGTCGATCAAAGCCTTCCCGCCAGGCGGCGACCGGGTTGCCGGGGGTGTCCAAGGTCTCGGCGTCCAGCCGGGCCTGTAGCTTCGGCACGAAGTACATCTCCAGGGGAAGGAGACCCGCGAAGCCGAAGATGGGCTGGGTCAGCAGGCTGGGCGTCGCGCCGGCCGCCAGTTCCAGTGCGGGGCCCAACTGGGCCAGCACCATGGCCAGCAGGACCAGGCTGAAGGCGAGCCAGGGATGGCGGAGGAGGAGGGCCACCCCTTCGCGAAGGGCGCCGAGGTGGGATGGTAGGGGCGTACGCATCCTTCCAGGCTATCCGGGCTCCCGGACTGGGGCGGTGGGCTATCATCATCGGCATCATGACGCCCGAAGCTCCTTGTCTCCTGGTGGCCAGCCCCGCGCTGTTGGATCCCAATTTCCTCCATGCGGTGGTGCTCATCGTGGAGCACGACGAGGAAGGCGCCCTGGGGCTGGTGCTGAACCGTCCCCTGCCGCTGTCCCTGGCCCAGGTCTGCGAGGAGGGCGGCATGGCCTATGAGGGTTCCGCCGAAGCCACGGCCTGGCGGGGCGGTCCCGTGGATCCCCAGCGGGGCATCCTCCTGGTGCAGGGCGGGTTGCCCGAAGAAGAGGACACCGTGGTGGACCTCACGCACTTCGTGAGCCATCGCAAGGATCTGCTGGAAGCCCTCCTGGGAGATCCCACGGCCCGGTACCGCCTGTTCCTGGGCTACGCCGGCTGGAGCGCCGGCCAGCTGGATCAGGAGCTTGAGCTCGGAGCCTGGACCCGCCGCCCCGTGGTGTCCGAGTGGCTGCTGCATCCCGATCCCACCGGGCTCTGGCAGGTGGCGTTGGGCAGCGAGACCAGCGGGTGACCTGAAGGGAGCTCCTCCTCCAGCTTGGCGAGCGGCTCGGGGCCTGTGCGGCTGGGTTATGCCTGTATCAATATTTTTTATGTCGGGTGGATGGCTTATTAAATTGATTTAGAATCCAGGACTTTATTGCATGGGTTGGATCCGCACGCTTTTTCGGAGGAACCGATGACCTGGAAGCGATCCCTTTCGCTCGCCGCCATCCTGGGTGCGGGGCTTCCCCTGGCCGCCGGGACCGCCGGTCCGGTGAACGATACGGGCACCACGGCGTGGATGCTGACCTCCACCACCCTGGTGCTGCTGATGGTGCCGGGGCTGGCCATGTTCTACGGCGGGCTGGTCCGCACCAAGAATGTCCTCGGCACCATGATGCATTCGTTCTCGGCCATGGCCGTGGTGGGCGTCCTCTGGACGGTGGTGGGCTACGCCCTCAGCTTCGGGCCCAACGCCCTGGGCGGCCTCATCGGCTGGAGCCGCGGGCTGGTCCTCCTCCGCAGCATCGACCACACGATCCTTCCTGCGGGCGTGCCCGAGTACGCCTTCGCCATGTTCCAGGGCAAGTTCGCCATCATCACGCCCGCCCTGATCGCCGGGGCCGTGGCGGAGCGGATCTCGTTCCGGGGCTGGGTGGCCTTCATCACGCTCTGGGTGCTCTTCGTGTACTGCCCGCTCTGCCACTGGGTGTGGGCCTCGGATGGCTACTTCTTCAACCTCGGGGCCAAGGGGGCCATCGACTTCGCCGGCGGCACGGTGGTGCACATCTCCTCGGGCGTGGCCGGCCTGGCCCTGGCCCTGTTCCTGGGGGCCCGCCACGGCTATCCGAAGACCGCCATGGCCCCGAACAACCTGACCTTCACCCTCATCGGCGCGGGCCTGCTGTGGGTGGGCTGGTTCGGCTTCAACGCGGGCTCGTCCATCGCCTCGAATCTGGAGACCGCCCGGGCCCTCACGGTCACGCAAGTGGCGGCGGCCGCGGGCGCCCTCACCTGGGTATTGATCGAGACCATCCGCGAGGACAAGCCCACCAGCCTGGGCATGGCCTCGGGCATCCTCGCGGGCCTGGTGGTCATCACGCCCGCGGCCGGCGTGGTCCAGGTGGGCGGGGCCCTCGCCCTCGGGGCCATCGCCGCCTGCACCTGCTACGGCATGATCCTGTTGAAGAATCGGCTGGGCTACGACGACTCCCTGGATGCCTTCGGGATCCACGGGACCGGCGGCATCGTCGGGGCCCTGGGCCTCACCTTCTTCATCCGGGATTCCTGGTGGGCCGAAGCCGCAGCCAAGTCGCCCGGCTGGGGGGTGCTGGCCCAACTGAAGGTCCAGGCCTTCGCGGTGGGCGCCACCATCGTGTTCTCCGTCGTCATGACGCTCCTCATCGCCTGGCTGGTGGAAAAGGTCGTCGGTTTCCGCGTGGCCGAGTCGGTGGAGAAGACCGGCCTCGACCACGAGATCCACGGGGAACGCGCCTACGGGCTGAACAATCTCAATTAGGCCGAACCAGGCTGAATCAGGAGGATCCGATGAAGCTCATCACCGCCATCATCCCTGAAGAGAAGCTCGACGAGGTTCGCGAGGCCCTGATCGAAGCGGAGATCGAACGGATCACCGTCTCCCGGGTGAGCGGCCACGGGCGCCAGCAGGAGATCGTGGTCCAGCGGGGCAAGAAGGTCGTGCCGAACCTGATCCCCAAGATCCAGATCACCATCGCCTGCAACGACGACTTCGAGGGCATCACCGTGGACACCATCATCCGCACGGCCCGCCATGGCGCGGGCGAGGTGGGGGACGGGAAGATCTTCGTCCAGGACCTGAAGGAGTGCATCCGCATCCGCACCGGCGAGCGGGGCGGCCAGGCCATCTGAAGGCGGAGGCGAGGATCGTCCAGGTTCCGGTGGGACCTGGATGCCCGGATCTCCGCTAGGCTCGCAGGATGCGGAGCATCGTGTGGTTCCGGGGCAAGGACCTGCGCGTGGCGGATCACGGTCCGCTGGCGGAGGCTGCGGCTTCGGGCGAGGTGATCCCGCTGTTCGTGCTGGATCCCTTCTTTTTCGCGCCGGAGCGGGCCCGGGAACTGCCCCACCGGATGCAGTTCCTGCTGGAATCGCTGAAGGCGCTCGAGGCCAGCCTCGCGCAGATGGGCTCGCGCCTGCTGGTGGTGCCAGGGCGCAGCGTGGAGGTGGTGCCGCGGCTGGCGGCCCAATGGCGGGTGGATCGCGTCTTGGCTCACCGCTGGGTGGAGCCCTTCGGCCGGGAGCGGGATCGCCGGGTGGGCGAAGCCCTGGCGCACCAGGGCACCGGGTTCCGCCTGTTCGAGGGGGAGACCCTGCTGCCGCCGGGGTCTGTTCGGAATGGGCAGGGGGGTCCATTCCGGGTGTTCACGCCCTTCGGGAAAGCCAGCATGGCTCGGATAGATCTACCGTTGGTTCAATGTTTGCATCCAAAACTTCCACCACTTCCTGAGGGTATTTCCGCTGACGAGGTTCCCATCCCGGCCCTGGCCGACCTGGGGATCGACGCGAACCCGGGGCTTCTGCGGGGAGGTGAGGAGGCCGCCCGGGAGCGCCTGCGGGCCTTCCTGGCCGGGCCTCTGGCGAGCTACGGCACGGATCGGGACCGCATGGACCGCCCCGGAACCTCGCGGCTCAGCGCCGATCTGAAGTTCGGCACCCTCTCCGTGCGGTCCGTCTGGCGGGCGGTGGCGGCGAGCGGCCAGGGCGAATCCGCGCGGCGCTACCTCAACGAGCTGCTTTGGCGTGAGTTCAGCCACCACCTGCTGTGGGAATGGCCGGAGCTGCTGGAACGCCCCTTCCGCGCGGAGTTCCAGGCCTTTCCCTGGCGGGAGGATGAGGCCGCCTGGAGGGCCTGGACGGCAGGCCTCACAGGGTATCCCGTGGTCGATGCCGCCGCCCGGCAGCTGAGGGCCGAGGGGTTCGTCCACAACCGGGCCCGGATGGTGGCCGCCAGCTTCCTGGCCAAGCACCTGCTGCTGGACTACCGGCGCGGCGAAGCCCATTACCTGACCTGGCTCGCCGATGGCGATTGGGCCGCGAACAATGCCGGCTGGCAGTGGAGCGCGGGCTGCGGCTGCGACGCCCAGCCCTGGTTCCGCATCTTCAACCCCACCTCCCAGGGCCTGAAGTTCGATCCGGATGGCGTCTATGTGAAGCGCTGGCTGCCTGAATTGGCTGCGCTGCCCCCGGGCCTCGTCCATGAACCCTGGAGGGCCCCCGCGGCGCTCCGCGGAAGGTTGGACTACCCCGAGCCGATCGTGGATCACGCCTGGGCCCGGCAGCGGTTCCTCGCGGCGGCGAAAGCGCACCTGGGACGCCAGGCACCCTGATACAGTGGGGGGGGCTCATGGTCCCTTATCTTGATTGCTTTATTTACTTACGGGTATTCCATGCACACCATCCGATTCGACGGCAAGAAACCCGGAACCGCGGACTGCGAGCAGGAGACCGCCCTCCTGGCGGCCAGCACCCGGGCGGGCGTGCCGCTGCCCCACCGCTGCGGCGGCCATGCGCGCTGCGGGACCTGTCTCGTGACCGTGGTGGAGGGTGCTGAGCACCTGAGCGAGAAGGGGGCCATCGAAACCCGGGTGCTGGGCGTGCTCAAGGCCGGGGCCGACCAGCGCCTCGCCTGCCAGACCTGGGCGAAGGGCGATGTGAGCGTGAAGTACTAGCCTCCGCCTAGCCCACCGGCCCCATCGGCTATCCGACGGGTCTCCGCCCTTCCATGGCGCGATCCAGCGTGAGTTCGTCGGCGTATTCGAGGTCGCTGCCGATGGGGAGGCCCAGGCCGATGCGGGTGGTGCGGACGCCGATGGGTTCCAGGATGCGGGCCAGCCAGCTGGCGGTGGCCTCGCCATCCACCGTGGGGTTGGTGGCCAGGATGACTTCCTGGATGGCGTGATCCTCCAGCCGCTTCAGCAGCTCGCGGATGCGCAGCTGGTCGGGGCCTACGCCGCGCAGGGGGGAGATCAGGCCTCCCAGCACATGGTAGCGGCCCCGGAAGTGGCCGCTGCGCTCGAAGCTCAGCACATTGGAGGCTTCCGCCACGATGACGAGGCTGGTGGCATCCCGCCGGGGATCGAGGCAGATGGGGCAGGTGGGCTGGTCCGTGAAGGCGCCGCAGACCTGGCAGAAGCCCACCCTCTCGGCGGCCTGCTGCAGCTGGTGGGCCAGGTGGGCCATGCCTTCCGGGCCCTCTTTCAGCAGGTGGAGGGCCATCCGCTGGGCGGACTTCGCGCCCACGCCCGGGAGCTTCTGGAGGCTCTCCACCACGGCCTCGAGCGGCGGCGGCAGCTTCATGGGCGAGCCCCAGCCCTCATAGTCCCAGGCCAGGCAGGTTGAGGCCCGCGCCCATGCCGCCCATCTGCTTCTTCATGGCCTCGTCGGCCTTGGCGGCGGCATCGTGGAAGGCGGCTACCAGCAGGTCTTCGAGCATGGAGGGATCTTCGGGATCCATGGCGTCCTTGGCGATGGAGATGCCCTTCAGCTCCTTGGAACCGTTGAGGGTGACCTTCACGAGCTCGCCGCCGGCGGTGCCCTCCACGCGCAGATTGGCCTGAGCCTCGGCGAGCTTCGCCTGCATCTGCTGGGCCTGTTTCATCAGGAAGCGCATGTCCATGTCAGTCTCCAGGAAGGGGGGTGGGCGTGGGCCTGGGGGAGCGCAGCCGGTGGGCCAGCCGCAGCATCAGAAAATATCCCACAGGTATGGCCACCGCGCTCAGCGCGAAGCCACCCAGCAGGTAGGGCGCGAGGATGGGCTTGAGCATGGCGGCCGCGGCCTGGAAGCCCTCGCGGGAGGTGAAGCTCTGCCAGCCGATGCTCTTCCAATCCACGCCGCTGAGATCCAGGTGCAGGCCGCGCCCCAGCAGCAGGTTGCCGAAGAAGGTCGAAGCCGTGGCGATGGGCACCATGGTCCAGGGATTGTTCGTGAAAGCGCCCAGAAAGGTGAGCGGGCGATGCAGCTTCCGCGTCAAGGCGCAGGCGATCAGCACCAGCCCCGTGTGCGTTCCCAGCAGGGGGTTCCAGGCGATGGAGAGCCCCAGGGCAAAGCTCCAGGCCAGATGGTGCGGCTCCAGTCCCGGATCGGCCAGAAACCGCTTGGTGCGGGCCCAGAGGTGCGATTTGTCGTGATGCGTCATGAAGATCCGAAGTGATCGAAGCTGAGGTCGGGCAGGGGGAGCAGCGAATCCCCATCATAGGCCAGGAGGGGGGCCACCCCGCAGGGCATGGCCGTGCCGACCGGAAGGAGGGGCAGGCCCAGCCGCGATTCCAGATCCGCTTGGGGCAGAGAAGTGCCGAAGCAGCGGGCATAGTCCTCGCCGCCCTTCCGGGCATCCTCGTCCAGGGCCGGGTCCAGCACGATGCTGAGACCCGAGGCCTCGGCCAGGTTGCGGAGATCCCGGCTCAGGCCATCGGACAAATCCAGGCAGGCATGGACCTCGGGGATCTCCGCCAGCCGGAGGCCGAGGCCCAGCCGCGGGCGCGGGGCCAGGTGGGCCTCCAGATCCGCATCGGGATGGGCGGGATCCCAGCGCTGCCCCGCCTGGAGCTTCCGCAGGCCCCGGAGGCTGGCGCCGGGGCGCTGGTCCACGAAGATCCGATCGCCGGGCCGCAGACCATCGCGCCGCAGCCAGCGGGCCGCGAACCCGAAAGCCGTGAGGCCCAGGCCCAGACCCGCAGGCCGGCCCACCGTATCCCCGCCCAGAACCTGGACATCGGCCTCCCGGGAGGCCCCGGCCAGGCCCGCCAGGAAGGCCGCCAGCCAGGGGCCGTGGATCTCCGGCCCCAGCGCCAGGGTGAGGGTGTAGCCGAAGGGGCGGGCACCGGAGGCGTCCAGGTCCGACAGGTTCACGGCCAGGAGCTTGCGGGCCAAGAGGTCCGGCGGATGCCAGTCGAGGCGGAAGTGCTGGCCGGATTCCATGAGGTCCGTGGTCACCAGAAGGCGGTGGCCGGCCGGGGTGGGGGGCAGGGCGCCGCAGTCGTCCACCAGGCTCTCGCCTCCGGGCAGCAGGGTCCGGATCTGGGCAAGAATTCCCGTCTCCTGCAGGCTCATGGGCGGACCTCCGTCACAAGTCCAGTCTCCCACGCCTCCGAAGGCGAGGCGAAGCTTGGTCCGGGGCCACGGCGATGCTAGGTTGATTGAGTTCGCCCATCGCCGGGCCCCCACTGGATCTCTAGGAGACGACCATGGCCATCACCAAAGTCTGGATCGAAGAAGGCTGCATCGTGTGCAATGCCTGCGAAGCCGAGTGCCCCGATGTCTTCCATGTCACGGACACCAGCTGCAACATCAATGGCTCCGTGCGCGAGGACGGCGTGGATTCCGAGAACCGTGAGGAAATGAGCGCCCTGGCCGGCAGCTTCGGCACGGACCTGGAGGCCAGCATCGAGGCCGCCGCCGCCGGCTGCCCCGTGGAAGTCATCAAGTTCGAGAAGGCTTAAGGCTGAAACGGCGAAGCCGTTTCCGTGCAGAACGGGCGCCCCAGGGCGCCCGTTCTGCATTGATCAAGGACTAATCCTTCAATCCTTCAGCCCCACATTCACTTCGAACTCCCCGAAGGGGGTCGTGAAGGGGATGGCGATGCAGGGGACATCGCCGCTGCGGCTGATCTTGTGGCCTTTGCCGACCACCACGGTGGGCACCGAGATGGAGAGGCTGAACCCGTCCTGGATGAGCAGGCGCCGGGCGTCGCCCACCACGATGTTGCCGATCTCGCCGATGGCATCCTCCACCGACTGGTTCAGGTCGGCGATCTCCTCCATGAGCATGTTGCCGGCGATGCGGCAGGCCAGGCCCACGGGGAAGCTGAGGATGATGGATCCGGAAGTGTCTCCGGTGATGCCGATGATGGCGGAGATGTCATAGGTGGTGATCAAGTCCTCTTTGACGGACAGGCCGATCTTCTCGGCCGAGATGTTGGCCATCATTTCGAGGCTGCGAAGGGTGGCTTCGATGAATGGATTGATGAAGGCGACGTTCATGGGACCCCGGCCGAATGTCTGATTCCCCTTGTTTCGACCAGGGAATTCTCCGGCATGATTTCTGGCATTGAGGGGAATGGGCGCCCGCGTCACCATGGACCTTCCGCCCCGGAGAGTCCCATGCTCAATCGCCTGCAGGCCGATCTGAAAACCGCCATGCTGGCGCGGGATGCGCCGCGGACCCAGGTATTGCGCATGGCCCTGGCCGCCTACAAGAACGAAGCCGTGGCCAAGGGGCTCGGCCCACAGGGAACCTTGGCCGAAGCCGACGCCCTGGCGGTGCTCAAGCGCCTGGTGAAGTCGCGGGAGGACAGCGTCGCCCAGTTCGAGAAGGTGGGCCAGACGGATCGGGCCGCCCAGGAGCGGGCGGAGATCGAACTGCTGAAGCCCTACCTGCCGGCCATGCTCGAGGGGCCGGCCCTGGAGGCCGCCGTTCGGGCGGCCATCGCCCAGACCGGGGCCACGGCCAAGAAGGACATGGGTCTGGTGATGAAGGCCCTCCAGGCAGCCCACGGCGGCGCCTTCGACGGCAAGGCCGCCAGTGCCCTGGTGCAGGGCCTCCTGGCCTGACGCCACGAGAGCCGCGGCCATGCTAGATGCGTGAGCGTTGAAGGGGGGACATCGCGAGCGAAGCGAGCAGGCGGTCCCCCCTTCCTCGTATAGACTTGAAGGTTCGAGGCCCCCATGAAGCAGTCGAAGCTCCTGATCCAGACCCTGCGCGAGACGCCGCGCGATGCCGATGTGGTGAGCCAGCAGCTCATGATGCGCGCCGGCATGATCCAGAAAGTGGCCGCGGGCATCTACAGCTACCTGCCTCTGGCCTTCCGGAGCATCCGCAAGTTCGAGGAGATCGTCCGCGAGGAGCTGGCCAAGGACGGCTGCCAGGAGCTGCTCATGCCCGCGGTGCTGCCCGCCGAACTCTGGCAGGAAAGCGGCCGCTGGAAGTTCTATGGCGACGAACTGCTCCGGTTCTGCGACCGCAAGGCCAAGGCCGACATGGCCGAACGCCGACAGAAGGGCGAGAAGCCGGACGAGCGCGACTTCTACAATTTCTGCCTCGGCCCCACCCACGAAGAAGTGATCACCGATGTCGTCCGGAAGAATGTGCGCAGCTACAAGCAGTTGCCCATGAACCTCTTCCAGATCCAGACCAAGTTCCGGGATGAGCGGCGCCCGCGCTTCGGCCTCATGCGGGGGCGCGAGTTCACCATGAAGGACGGCTACTCCTTTCATGCGGATGACGCCTGCGCCGACCGCGAATACTGGGCCATGTTCAATGCCTACAAGCGCATCTTCTCGCGCCTGGGCGTGAAATTCCGGCCCGTGGAGGCCGACAGCGGTGCCATCGGCGGCAGCTTCACCCACGAGTTCCATGTGCTGGCCGGCAGCGGCGAGGACGCGATCCTCAGCTGCAACGCCTGCGACTACACCTCCAACATCGAGAAGACGGAGGCCCCGGTGTTGCCCATCGGAGACCACGGCAAGGCCTTCGGGCTGAAGCGGGACCACTTCCGCACGCCGGGCGTCGTGGGACAGGTGGAGCAGGCGGCAGGCATGATCGATGCGGACCATCCCCAGGGCATGCCTCTCACCCAGACCAGCAAGTTCTTCCTCTACCGGGTCACTTTCGCGGATGGCACCACGCAGCTGGCTGGTGCCGTACTGCGCGGCGACCACGAGGTGAATCCCGTGAAGGTGAAGAACTTCCTCGGCGCGGCCGAGATGGAGCTGATGCCCCTGGAGGAGGCCGAGGCCTTCACCGGCGCCAAGACGGGCTTCATGGGACCCGTGGGTCTGCAGGGTGTGAAGATGCTGGTGGATCGCAGCCTCGAAGGGGCGGTGAACCTCACCTGCGGCGCGAACCGGACGGACTACCACCACTTCGGATTGGATCCGGCCCGCGACCTGCCGGGCTGCACCTTCGCGGACCTGCGCATGGCCGCCGAGCACGACGCCTGCACCCGCTGCGGGAAAGGCCAGTACCAAGCCTTCCGTGGCATCGAGGTGGGCCAGGTCTTCAAGCTGGGCCTCAAGTACTCGAAGTCCATGTCCTGCACCTTCCTGGATGAGCAGGGCAAGGAAAATCCCATGGTGATGGGCTGTTACGGCATCGGCATCACCCGCACGGTGGCTGCGGCCATCGAACAGAACTTCGACGCCGACGGCATCATCTGGCCCTGGCCCATCGCGCCCTACCAGGTGCAGGTGGTCTGCCTGGATCCCGGCAGCGAAGAAGTCGCGGGCGTGGCCTCCATGGTGGAGAAGGACCTGGAAGCCGCCGGCTTCGAGGTGCTGCACGACGACCGTGAGGGCCTGAGCCCCGGTGCCAAGTTCAAGGATGCGGACCTGCTCGGCTTCCCCCTGCGCCTCACCGTGGGGGCCAAGGGGCTGAAGGAGGGCCTCGTGGAATTGCGCGACCGCCGCACCAAGGAGGTCGTCAAGCTCAAGCCGGAGGCCGCCGTGGCCGAGGTGTCCGCCGCCCGCGACCGCATCATGCAGGAACTGGAAACCGCAGGAGGGCGCTGATGGCCGAGGGCCGGGTCCACCTCACCACCTTCATCGAAGGCGTGCTGGTCCACGGGACGCAGACCCCCTTCGTCCTGCTGGTGCCCTCGCCCCACAGCCCCCATCGCGGCCTGCTCATGCCGGCCCAGATCCCCTGGTCGCCGGGCTTCCTGCCGACGGCCCTGCTGAATGCCCAGATCGAGGCCGCCTGGGGCATGCCCTTCCGCTTCGTGGATCATTCCGTGCTGCCCGTGGTGTTCGACGAGCGCACCAGCCGACTGCCGACCCCCTGGCTGCTGCGGCTGGAAGGACTCGAAGGCCAGCAGCGGCTCTACCTCAGCCACCTGCTCCGCACCAAGGCTCCGGAGGATGAGCTGCCCACGCCGCCTCCCGGCGGCCAGTGGTTCAGCGACAAGGCGCTCCAGAGCGTCGATCTCCTGCCGGGCGTCCGCCGACTCTGCCAGGCCGCCCTCCAGGCGGTGGCGGAAGGGTGAGTCTCCATTCTTCGCCCCGTTCAAACAAAAATCGGCGCCACTGGCGCCGATTTTTGCAGGGACCTCGCCTAAAAATTACATCTGCTCGAAGGCGTTGAAGAAGTAGCTCACTTCGAATTTGGCGCTCTCGGGCTTGTCGCTGCCATGGGTGGCGTTGCGGCCGATGCTGGCGCCGAAGCGCTTGCGGAGGGTGCCCTCGGCGGCGTTGGCGGGGTTGGTGGCGCCCATGAGGTCACGCCAGCGCAGGATGGCGTTCTCGCCCTCGAGCACCATGATGGCCACAGGGCCCTCGGTCATGAAGGCTTCCAGTTCCGGATAGAACCCCTTGCCCACATGCTCGTGGTAGAAGCCCTGGCAAATGGCGCGGGTAAGCTGGGTCAGCTTGAGGCCCACGATCTTCAGGCCGCTCTGCTCGATGGCGGCGATGATTTCGCCGATGTGACCGTCCTTGACGGCATCGGGCTTGACGATGGCAAAGGTGCGCTCTAAGGCCATGATTCCTCCAGAATCCAAACGATCAGTGTGCCTTGGGTGGGTAACTTCGGCAACCGCGGGGGCTTGGAGCTGGCCTCCAACGCTGGGAAATGGGGATCCGCCGCGCTACAATCGATGGTTTACGCGACTGGACGGATCCATGCTCGACAACTTCCTCAAGAAACTCATCGGCTCCAAGAACGACCGGGAGCTGAAGCGGCTGTGGGCCCGAGTCCAGGCCATCAATGTCCTGGAACCGGAGATTTCGGCCCTCAGCGATGATGCGCTGAAGGCCAAGACGCCCTACCTCAAGGAGAAGCTGGCCAACGGCGCCACCTTGGAGGACATCCTGCCCGAGGCCTTCGCCGTCTGCCGCGAAGCCAGCAAGCGCGTCCTGAAGATGCGTCACTTCGATGTGCAGCTGGTGGGCGGCATGGCCCTGCACGAGGGCAAAGTGGCCGAGATGCGGACGGGTGAAGGCAAGACCCTCACCGCCACGCTGCCGCTCTACCTGAATGCTCTGGCCGGCAAGGGCGCCCACCTCGTCACCGTGAACGACTACCTGGCCCGCCGCGACGCCGAGTGGATGGGGCGCCTCTACACCTGGCTCGGCCTCAGCATCGGCATCATCCAGCACGGCCTGGAGGACCAGCAGCGTCGCGACGCCTACGCCTGCGACATCACCTACGCGACCAACAACGAACTGGGTTTCGACTACCTCCGCGACAACATGAAGTGGGACCTGGAGGAATTCACCCAGCGCGGCTTTAGCTACGCCATCGTCGACGAAGTGGACAGCATCCTCATCGATGAGGCCCGCACCCCGCTCATCATCGCGGGCAGCAGCGAAGAGGACACCTCCAAGTACTTCCGCATCGATGCGGTGGTGCCGAAGCTCAAGGCGGAAGTCCATTACAAGGTGGACGAGAAGGACCGTCAGGTGATGCTCACCGACGAGGGCATCCACTACGCTGAGCAGCTGCTGGGGGTGGCGAACCTCTACGATCCGACCAGCATCGAGACCCTCCACGGCCTCAACCAGGCCCTGCTGGCGCACAACCTCTATCGCCTGGATGTGGACTACATGGTCCGCCCGAAGGAAGACGGCAAGGGCATGGAAGTGGTCATCGTGGACGAGTTCACGGGTCGCCTCATGCCGGGCCGCCGCTGGTCCAACGGCCTGCACCAGGCCATCGAGGCCAAGGAGGGCGTGGAGGTCAACGCCGAGAACCAGACCCTCGCCACCGTGACCTTCCAGAACTTCTTCCGCATGTACAGCAAGCTGGCGGGCATGACCGGCACGGCCGAGACCGAGGCCACGGAACTGCACTCCATCTACAAGCTCGATGTGATCATCATCCCCACGAACATGCCCATGATCCGCAAGGACTTCGCGGATACGGTCTATTCGACCCGCGCCGGGAAGAAGAAGGCCATCGTCGAGGAGATCAAGGAACTGCACACCAAGGGGCAGCCCGTCCTGGTGGGCACCGCCAGCATCGAGAGCAGCGAGGACCTGGCGGACGCCCTCAAGGCGGCCCGCATCCCCCATGTGGTGCTGAATGCGAAGCACCACGAGCGGGAAGCCGAGATCGTGGCCCAGGCCGGCCGGAAGGGGGCTGTCACCATCGCCACCAACATGGCTGGTCGCGGCACGGACATCATCCTGGGTGGCAATCCCGAGGGCCTGGCCCGGCTCGAAGCGAAGAAGAAGGACATCGCGCTCTACGACGAAGAGGGCTTCGAAACGGCTGAGTTCTCGGCCCTCGTGGAGCAGATGCGCGAGCAGACCGCGGCGGAGCATGAGGAAGTGGTCGGCCTGGGGGGCCTGCATATCCTGGGCACAGAACGCCATGAGAGCCGCCGTATCGACAACCAGCTCCGCGGCCGCGCCGGCCGCCAGGGCGACCCTGGCAGCAGCCGCTTCTACCTGTCCCTCGAGGACGACCTGATGCGGATCTTCGGCGGCGACCGCATCAAGAATCTCATGGGCGCCATGGGCATGAACGATGACGAGCCCATCGAGGCCGGCATGGTCACCCGCGCCATCGAGCGCAGCCAGAAGCGGGTGGAGACCCACCACTTCGAGATCCGCAAGCACCTGCTCGAGTACGACGATGTGATGAACAAGCAGCGCATCTTCTTCTACGGGCTGCGCACGGAGATCCTCAAGGGCAATACCAAGGACTATGTCCTGCAGGTCGCTGGCGAGATCGCCGAAGGCATCTCCAACGACTTCCTGCCCGACAAGGGCGAGCGCGACCTCGCCGGATTCCGCGAGCGTGTGGAGCAGCTCTTCGCCATTTCAGGGGAAGAGGTGGATGCGGTGGGTCAGCTGCCCCAGGCCCAGGCCACCGTGGCCCTGACCAGCCTGGTGCAGCGCATCTACGAGGGCAAGGATGAGCGGCTGGGCGGCGACGGCATGCGCAGCTACGAGCGCTGGTCCATCCTCCAGATCATCGACGCGGCCTGGAAGCGCCACCTGCTGGTCATGGACCACCTGAAGGAGGCCATCGGTTTCCGCGGCTACGGCCAGAAGGATCCCCTGGTGGAATACAAGCGGGAAAGCTACGAATACTTCGAGCAGATGCGCTTCGGCTACGAGGACGAGATCATCTCGTACCTCTTCCGCGTGGAACCTCAGCCCGCCTATGTGCCGGATGAGGACTTCTTCCGCGGCCCCTCCGAGACCATCGAGCTCGGGCCCGACGAGCAGGGCAACGCCTCGGAAGGCATCCAGCGCGTCCTCCGGTTCACGGCTGGGGGCCTGGAGGACTGAGCTTTTCAGCTCTTCCTGTTCGCAAAACGCGGGGGTCTTTGCCCCCGCGTTTTGCTAGAGGCGGGGCCTTGGGCCCTGCTAGGGTGCTCGTATGGAACTCATCGTGGTCACGGGGCTTTCGGGGGCAGGACGCCATGCGGTGCTCGGCGCGCTGGAAGACACCGGCTGCACGGCCCTGGACAATGTGCCACCCCGCCTGCTGGAGCCGCTGCTCGAGCTGGAATCCAAGCTGCAACCCGGCCGCGATCGGCTGGTGGTGGGAATGGACAGCCGCCACCCCGATTTCGCGGCGGAGTTCGGACCGCTGCTGGAGCGTCTCCAGGCCGAAAACATCCCTGTGCAGGTGGTCTTCCTGGAGGCGGATGACGAGGCATTGCTGCGCCGGTACTCCGAGACCCGCCGGCCCCACCACCTGGCCCTCCTCGGGTCCGCCGGCGAGGGCATCCGCCGGGAGCGGGAACTGCTTGCCCCCATCCGGGCCATGGCCACCACCATCCTCGACACCAGTCACCTGAACCTGTCGGAGCTGCGCCAGCGAGTCGCGTCCCTGATACCGGCCCTACCCACGCGGAACACCGCCGTGCGGCTGCTCAGCTTCGGGTTCAAACGGGGGGTTCCGGCCGATGCAGATGTGATCCTGGACGCCCGGTTCCTGCCCAATCCCTACTATGTCGAGGCCCTGAAGCCGCTGACGGGCCGGGACTGGGCCGTGCAGGAATACCTGCTGGAGTCCCCTGAGTTCAGGGAATTCCTCGATCGGGCTGAATCCTGGCTGCGGTGGTCCCTGCCCCTGGTCCAGCAGGAGGGGCGGGCCTACCACACCCTCGCCATCGGCTGCACCGGAGGGCAGCATCGCTCCGTGGCGCTGGTGGAGATGCTCGGGCAGCGCCTCAAGCGGGAGGTGGCGACCCTGGTCATCCGCCACCGAGAGCTGGAAGGCTGATCAGGCCTCGACGAACACCACGCCGCGCTTGGCCAGTTCTTCGCGGATGAAGTCCCAGGCACCGGGTTCCTGGCCCACGAATTCCGGCGGGCTGATGCCCTTTCGGCGGTACCCCCCCTGGGCGAGCAGGCGCACGGCGGCGGTGCAGGTGTAGCCGGTGGTCCGGGCCATGGAGGTGGTCTTCGTGGCCCGATCGTAGCGATCCAGGAGGTTCCACTCCTTGCGCAGCCGCTGACCGGCCTTTTCGCCTTCCACGGTGACGCGCATGACCGTGAAGTCCTCGTCGCCCTCCCCCATCTGCCAGAGCGGGAAGAGCAGGGCGGTGGCGAGATCGAGGGGGACGACCTCGCCGCTGCCCAGGGGGATGGGGCTCTTGCCGAAGAAGCCGGTCTCGCGCAGGATCCGCATCTTCTCGATGTGGCCGGGGTAGCGGAGGGTCTTCTCCTTCATATCGGGCACCTGGGGAAAGGTCCTGATGATGCTGCGGAGGCCGTCCGTATTGAAGGATTCCAGGGTGCCGAGGCCATCGAAATCCAGCAGCTCCGGCTCGGACAGCGCGGGCAGCGTCACCGTGTGGCCGTCCTTCACATAGCGGGCCGGACGGGTGTACTCCTCGATGACATCAATGGGGCTGAAGCCCGCCTTGTATTCATAGGGCCAGGTGCGGACCACGGGGAGCCCGCCCACCAGGCACTCGAAGGCGTGGATGCGGTCCCACTGGCGGGAGAGGTCGCCCAGGATGAGGTTGCCGCAGCCCGGCGCCACGCCGCAGTCCACGATGGCGGTCAAGTTCTGACGCTGGGCCAGCGCGTCCAGCTCGAAGCAATCCTCATCGAAGAAGGAGATGTCCACGAGCGGTTTGCCGGCCTCCAGGACGGCCCGGGCCGTGGCGAACCCCATGAATCCGGGTACGGCGCCCACGACGATGTCCGCATCGGTCACGGCGGCCTTCACGGCGGCGGCGGCGGCGAGGTCCGCGGGTCGTGTGGCGATCCCCGCATCGCCCATGCGGGCCAGGGCGGCTTCGGAGCGGTCCGCCACGGTGACCTTGAAGTCGGGGGCCAGGTCCCTGGCCATGGCGCCGCCGACGCGGCCTGCTCCGAGGATGACGATGTGGGTCACGGCGGACTCCTTGCAGCTCAGGTGGTGATGCGGGGCTTCACCACAAGATAGACGGGCCAGCCCAAGGCCACCAGGAGGAGGCCCGGCCAGGAATAGCTGGGCCGGTGGATGAAGAGGGCGCCGATGATGGCCAGGGCGCCGGCGAGGTAGAGGCCGGGGACGAAGGGATAGCCCCAGACCCGCACGGGGCGCGGAAAGTCCGGCCGCCGCCAGCGCAGCAGGAAGACTCCGCCCACGGTGAGGACATAGAAGAGGATCGTGGGCAGCATCACGAAGTCCAGCAACTGGCCATAGGTGCCCGTGAGGGTGAGGAGGCAGGTCCAGAGGGCCTGGATCCAGAGGCCGAATCCCGGCACGCCGTGGGCATTGAGCGTGGCGGCCTGGGGGTAGAAGAGGCCGTCTTCGGCCATGCGCTGATAAACCCGGGCTCCGGACAGCACCAGCCCGTTCAGGCAGCCGAACATGGAGATGAGGATGCTGCCCGCCATGATGAGCCCGCCGCCGGAACCCAGCAGAGCCTGGAGGGCCGCGCTGCCCACGCGGTCCTGGGGGGCGGTGGCGATGCCCGCGGGGCCGAGCACCTTCAGGTAGGCTGCGTTGGCCAGGACATAGAGGCCGCAGACGAGGGTGGTGCCGATGAACAGGGAACGGGGGATGGTGTGCTCCGGATCCTTCACCTCCCCGGCGATGAAAGTGATGGCGTTCCAGGCATCGGCCGAGAACATGCTGCCGGTCTGGACCACCAGCAGGGCCGTGAGGAAGGGCAGGGCCGCGGCACCATCCAGCGGAACGAACGGGGCCGGAGAGGGGGCCGCGGGGGGGCGGAGCAGCAGGCCCAGCAGGATGAGGGCCGCGAGGCCGCCGATCTTGGTCACGGTGAACAGATCCTGGATGCGGGTCCCCAGCTTCACCCCGTAGAGGTTCACGGCGCTGAGCAGCAGCACCACGACGATGCCCGACAGCCGCGAAGGCGTGAGCCCCAGGTGGTAGGGCCCCACGGAGATCGCCTCGGTGACCCTGATGAGGGGCACATCCAGGTGGGGGCCGAGCCAGGCCGCATCGGTGATGGAGGGGAAGAAGCTGCCCAGGTATTTCCCGAAGCCCACGGCCACTGCGGCGATGGTGCCGCACTCGATGACCACGAAGAAGGTCCAGCCGTACAGGAACCCCGCGGCCGGGCCGTAGGTCTCGCGAAGGTAGGTGTACTGGCCTCCGGCCCTGGGGAACATCCCTGCCAATTCGCCATAGCTGAGGGCGGCGAAGAGCGTGAGTGCCGCCGTGAGGCCCCAGGCCGCCAGGAGGAAGCCACCCGAGCGGCCCGTGCGCACCATGTCGGCGGCGACGATGAAGACGCCACTGCCGATCATGGAGCCAGCGATCAGCATGGTGGCCGAGAACAGACCGACATGGCGGCGATAACCTTGGCTCATGCCGGCTCCAGCGGCAGGGGCTGGCGGTGGTGGGCTGCCCCTGCCTCGCGTATCGCCGCAGGCGATGCCGAGAAGACGCCACTGCCGATCATGGAGCCAGCGATCAGCATGGTGGCCGAGAACAGACCGACATGGCGCCGGTAGCCAGGTGCATTCATGGAGCCTCGGGTGGATGGATCCACGCTACCACGGCATTCTGGAGGCATGGCACGCTCCTCGATGTCCCTCCGCTTCCTCGTGGCCACGGTCCTGCTGGCCGTGGCCCCCGCCGTCGGCGGCTGGTGGGCCTGGAAGGGGCAGGGCCCCCTCCGGCAGGAGGCCACGGTGCTGGTGAGGAAGGGCGCGAACCTCAACCAGGTGGCCGATCAGCTGGAGCGGGATGGCGTCATCCGTTCCGCCTCCCTGTTCAAGCTCTGGGCCCGGGCCCGCAAGCTCCAGCTGATCCGCGGCGAGTACACCTTCAATCCCAGGGCCAGCCTCTCGGATGTGGCGGGCAAACTCCGGCGGGCGGAGATCCACTACACCGCGGTGTCCATTCCCGAGGGGGCCCACGCCTGGTCCGTGCAGAAGCGCCTCAAGGGCTTCGTGCCCGAAGAGGTCTTCTGGACCCTCTGGAAGAGCCCCCGCCTGGCGAAGACAGCGGGATTCGAGCAGGCCGAGAGCCTGGAGGGCCTCGTAGCCCCGGCCACCTACAAGCTGCACCATGCCATGGAGCCCGAAGAGGTGATGCTCATGCTGGTGGAGGCCTTTCGCGACCAGATCCGCCCCAGGCTCGAAGGCGGCGTCCTGCCCCCCTACGAGACCCTGATCCTGGCGAGCCTGGTGGAAAAGGAGACCCGGCTCCCCGAGGAGCAGCCGAAGGTGGCGGGCGTCTACAAGAAGCGCCTCGACATCGGCATGCGGCTGCAGTGCGATCCCACCAGCCTCTACGCCCGGTGGCTCACCGGCGACCTGCGCTTCACCGCCCCGCTGCCGGAGGACATCCGTCGCGTCCATCCGTTCAACACCTACACCACGGCCGGACTCCCCCCCACGCCCATCGCCGTGCCCAGCGCCTCGGCCCTGGAGGCGGCGAAGGCGCCGGAGATGGGCCGGGATCTCTACTTTGTAGCCACCGGCCGGGGCGGCCACAGCTTCGCGCCCAGCCTGAAGGACCACAACCGGAATGTCGGCGCCTACCGCAAGGAAATCGCCCGGCAGAGGCGGATCGCCCGTGGCTAAGGTGCGCCTGGACCAGCTTCTCGTGCAGCGCGGCCTGTGCGAGACGCGCGCCAAGGCCCAGGCGCGGATCCTGGCGGGGGAAGTGCTGGTGGAGGACCGGCCCGTCACCAAGGCGGGCACCGCCGTTGCCGAGGACGCACTCATCCGCCTTCGGGGCGAGCCCCTGCCGTTCGTGAGCCGGGGCGGGCTGAAGCTGGCCGGGGCCCTGGATCGCTGGGGGATCGACCCCACCGGCCTCGTCTGTTTTGACGCGGGCTCCAGCACCGGCGGCTTCACCGACTGCCTGCTGCAGCGGGGCGCGGCGAAGGTCTACGCCGTGGATGTGGGCACCAACCAGCTCCACTGGAAGCTGCGGAGCGATCCGCGGGTGATCTCCATGGAGCAGGTGAACCTCCGCACCTGGGAGGCGGCCGCCATCTCCGAGCGGTGCAGCCTGCTGGTGGCGGACCTGAGCTTCATCTCGCTGCGGCTGGCCATCCCGCCTGTGCTGCCCAGTCTCCTGCCGGGGGCGGAAGCCGTGCTGCTGGTGAAGCCCCAGTTCGAGGCGGGGCGCGAGGATGTGGGCGCCGGGGGCATCGTGCGCGATCCCGCCGTCCACCGCCGGGTGCTTGTGGATACCTGGGCGTTCTTCGCGGGGACGGACCTGCGGCCCCTGGATCTCGCCCTCAGCCCCATCAAGGGCGGGGAAGGGAACAGCGAGTTCCTGCTGCGGCTGGGCCTGGGGGCGGAGCCCGGAAGTCTCGGCGCTGCGCTGGAAGGACTGGGGCTCTAAGGCTAGAGACTCGCCCAGTCGGTTTGCAGGGGGCTGGCGGGGGCGAGCGGGGTCCCCTGGGAGGGGTCATCCACCACGCCATCGCTCACGGCCTGCCAGCGCGTGAACCCGTCGAGGGCCACCTGGCTGCCGGGGTGGGTGCCGTAGCCGGCGAAGGGCAGGCGGGTCCCCGGATCATCGGCCGTGGTGTTGAGGTTGGTGATGTCCGCCCGAGTCTCGCGCTTGAACCGCTCGGTCCAGGCGCGGTCCTGGGTGTAGAGGCTGATGGCGGGGCCGCACGGGCTGGCGTTGACCCCGGCCAGGGCCTCGTCGAAGTCCGCAAACCTGGAGAGGTTCACGGTGGGGCCCAGGACCTGGTTCCGGAAGAGACCCATGCCGGGCGTGACTCCTTCCCACACGCAGGGCTGCATGTAGGCGCCGTGCCCGATGTTGCCCTTCACCTGGGGCGTGCGGTTGGCCTCGGTCCACTGGTCACCGCCGGAGAGCAGGGTGGCGCCTTCGGCCCGGCCCAGGTCCCAGTGCTCACGGAAGGTGGCGGCCGATCGGGCATTGATCATGGGGCCGTAGGCCACGCCGGGATCCGTCATGGGGTTGCCCACTTCGAGACTGGCCACCTTATCCATGAACTGCTGGGTGAAGCGGGCCGCACAGGCTTCGTGCAGGAGGATGTTGACCAGGCCGATGGGGCGCTGGCCGGCGTGGCCGAAGGCGGCACGGAGCGCGTCCTGGATGGCGAGATCGGTGTCGGCGTCCGGCATGACGACCATGGCGCCCTTGCCGACGAGGTCCAGGCTGGGAAGGATCAGGTTGCGGCCGCACATCTCGCCCACGGTCCGCCCCAGGGCGGCGGAGCCCACGAAGCTGAAGGACTGGTAGTGCCCCTTGTCGATGCCCGCGAGGAAGTGCTTCCCGCAGCCGGCCCGGCCGCGGCCATTGACGGTGTTCACCACGCCGGGCGGGAGGCCCGCTTCCATCAGGGCCCGCAACAGGAGGTAGGCCGCGGTCGGGGCGTTGTCGCTGGGTTTCCAGGCCACGGCGTTGCCGCAGAGGATGGCCGGCAGGATCTTTCGCCAGGGCGCCGCCAGGGGGGAGCTGCCGGTGGCGAGGATGCCGCAGACTCCGACGGGCCGGCGGTGGGCCGCCGCGCCCGAGGCGAGCTTCCGGCTCTGGAGGTGCATGGCTTCCGAGGTGAAGAACGCGCAGGCGTCGATGGCCTCCTGCACTTCGGCCAGGGCCTCCCCGGGGGTCATGCCGACTTCGCGGGTGATGATGCGGGCCAGCCGCTCCCGGTGGGCGGCGAGGATCTCCCCGGCGCGCTGGATCACGGCCCCGCGCGCGGCGACGGGCGTGGTGGACCAGGACTTGAAGGCATCCGCGGCGGCCTTGGCGGCCCGAGCCACATCCTTCTCGCCGCTGTCGGGGAACATGCCCACCAGGTCGCGCCGATCCACGGCGGACCGGGACTCGATCATGCCCAGATCGCCCTCAACCTCGCGGCCGTTGATGAGGTTGAAGCCGATCACGGACTTCCCGGCGCTGGCGGCGGCGGGAGCGTTGGGCTTGAGGTACATGCCTGACTCCTGGCGTAACCCGTAAGCATAACGCGGCTGCCGGCCCCTCCCACACCCGCTAGACTGGGAGATTGCCGGAGCCCGGGTGTTCGACAGCATCTCCATCCCCACCATCCTCGTCAGCTATGTGGCCCTGCTCTTCAGCCTGAGCGTGCACGAGGCCAGCCATGCCACCGCGGCCTACTGGCTGGAGGACGACACGGCGGCGCGGCTGGGCCGGATGACCCTGAATCCCCTGGCGCACATGGACCTGCTGGGCACCTTCGTGTTTCCGCTGCTGGGGATGGCCACGGGCTTCCCCTTCATCGGCTGGGCCAAGCCCGTGCCGGTGGATCCCCGGAACCTCACCCGCCGCTTCACCCAGCGGGGCGGCGTGGCGATCGTCTCGGCGGCCGGGCCCGCCTCCAATGTGGCGCTGGCGGCCCTCTTCCTGGGGATCCTGGTCATCCTGGTGAAGGTGGCGGCCCCGCCCCAGGCCCTGGAGATGAAGCTCTTCGCGTATGCCCTGTTCGCCCGCAAGGTCGAGAGCCTGCAGGCCCTGGAACTGGGATCGGCGCTGACCCTGGGCCTGGCCCTGACGGGCCGGCTGGTGCTCATCAATCTCGGCCTGGCGCTCTTCAACCTGCTGCCCCTGGGACCGCTCGACGGCTCCGGCATCCTCCGCGGCATGCTGCCCTGGCGCTGGCTGCCGAAGTACGACCGCGTCCAGCCCTGGATGGGCGGGGCCCTGATCGTCCTCGCCCTCACGGGCCTGCTGGGCTATGTCATCGGGCCCGTCTTCGGCGTGATCCTGATGGGCGTCGAAGCCATCGCCCGCCTCTTTCTCGGGGCTTGATCCCTCTTCTCTCGGAGTCCCATTCCCATGCACCGCATCCTGTCCGGCATCCAGCCTTCGGGTTCTCAGCACATCGGCCACCTGGTGGGCGCCCTCGACAACTTCACCCACCTCCAGGGGAAGGGCGAGGCCTTCTACATGATCGCGGACTGGCACGCGCTCACCTCGAAGTACGAATCCGTCGGGGAGATCTGGCCCGCCACGCTGGAGCTCACCGCCACCTACCTGGCGGCGGGTCTGGATCCGAATCAGGCCACGATCTTCGTGCAGAGCCTGGTGAAGGAGCACGCCGAGCTGCACCTGCTGCTGTCCATGGTCACGCCGCTCTCCTGGTTGGAGCGGGTGCCCACCTACAAGGAGAAGATGCAGAACGCCGTGGCCGATCTGGGCAGCTACGGTTTCCTCGGCTATCCCCTGCTGATGACCGCGGACATCATCATCTACAAGGCCCACAAGGTGCCCGTGGGCGAGGATCAGCTCTTCCATGTCGAGCTCGCCCGGGAGGTGCTCCGCCGCTTCAACTTCCTCTACCAGCGAGAGGTGTTCCCCGAGCCCGAGGCCGTGCTCACCAAGACGCCCAAGGTGCCGGGCCTGGACGGCCGGAAGATGTCGAAGAGCTACGGGAACTGCATCTACCTGCGGGACAGCAACGCCGACATCCTGGAGAAGTGCACCCGGCAGATGGCCTCCGACCCCGCCCGCGTGCGCAAGACCGATCCCGGCAACCCCGACATCTGTCCCGTCTTCGAGTTCCACAAGCTCTTCAGCGATGACGCGACGGTCCAGCTGGTGAACACGGAGTGCCGCCGGGCGGGCATCGGCTGCTTCGACTGCAAGAAGCGCGTGGCCGAGGCCATCATCCGCCGCGTCGAGCCCGTGCGCGAGAAGATCGAAGGCTACCTGGCCCGGCCGGACGACCTGCAGGAAGTGCTGCGTGACGGCAGCGCCCGGGCCCGCGCCGTGGCGGTGGAAACCATGGCGGATGTGCGCGGCGCCATGAAGATGCCGAACATCTGAGAGGGGGGCCACAACGGGCTCTTGCGTTCCGGCCCGGCCCTGGTAAGATTTCCTTCTCGTGGTCCCTTAGCTCAGCTGGTTAGAGCATCTGACTCTTAATCAGAGGGTCCCCGGTTCGAGTCCGGGAGGGACCACCACTCAAGACCCCCGCAGTCGCTGAGCCTGCGGGGTTTTTGTTTTTGGGGCCGGACGCAGCGTGCCGGCTGGCGGAGGCTTCGATTCCGGTCGAGGATCCACGAGGCGTAGCCGTCGATGGGGGGCGAGGACCTCTGATCAATCCACCCGTGGGTGGTTAAAAATCGAGTGCTGGTACCGGTGGGTCTCCCATTTTCAAACCGGATCTGGGGACCTCGGAGGTCGGGCTGACATTGGGCCGGGTGGGAACGCCCACCTGGACATGCGCCCTGTCGTGATGACAGGACTTCTTCTCTTTCCATCCCCGCCCGGACCGGACCCGGCGGGCCATCCATGCAGGAGGCAACATGAATCGCATCGTGAAAACCGCTGGTCTGATCGCGGCCGGGCTCCTCGGTGGAAGCCTGTTCGCGGAGGATTTCCAGACCCTGATGGGTACCACCCGAACCACTTGGCCCGAAAAGCGGCACATCGGGGTGATCTGCAATTACCAGAAGAACCTGGATGCCGTGTGGGATCTCGCCAAGGCTGCGGGCGTGGACAGCTTCATCACGGTGGTGGATGCGCGGAGCGACCTCAACCCCGTTGGCGTGGCCGCCGTGCTCGGAAATCAGAAGGTGGACTACCTCGTGGTGATGCCCCAGGACCTGCTCTATCACGACGGAGTCTACGCCTCCACCGTCGTCATCAAGCGGCTGGCGACCATGGGCATCCCGACGGTGGCCACCACTCCCATCGCCTTGAAGCAGGGCGCCGTGTTCAGCGTGGGGGAGGGGACCGAAGGCCAGGTCCTGGTGAACGACCGGCTGATCGGCACCATCGAGGTGCACCTTCCCGAGCGGAGCATGATCACCCAGAAGTCGAGCCTGATCCTCGGGAGGGAGGGGATGGCCACCATTCAGGTCCGTTCCGTGAAATGACGGGGTATCTTCCTGGAAAAGCCCGGCGATGCCGGGCTTTTTGGCGTCCGGTCCCAGAGATCGCCTCTCGCCCGGCCGGGACCCTTCCGCAGAATGTGACGCTGTTCATACAACCAATCCTGGCCCGGGTCCCAGGGCCCAGTACCCTTGGAGGCGGAGACTTGGAGGCGCTTGTGCTGCGAGGCCTGCTCCCCATTCTGTCGGGTCTGGTGCTTGCGGCCTCGACCAGTCCCATCCCCGAAGCCGTGGAGATGCGGCCGGGGATCTACATCCTGAAGGGCGGCGCCACGCCGGCGATCTACTCCGCCCTGAAGCAGCAGCACATCACCCATGTCGTTGATCTGAGAAAAGATGGGGAAATAACCCCGCAGTCGGCCTTCGTGGTGACGACCCTTCAGGAAATGAAGGTGCACTACATGCGGTACGCGACGAGCCGGGTCCCCCCCGCCGGGGATCTCGATTTCCTCCGGACCCTGCTCAAGGGGTTCCCCAAGGACGCACGGATCGTGATCACCTGCAGCAACGGCAATCGCGCCGCGGCAGCGATCTGCCCCTGGCTCATCCTCGATCAGCACCTGCCCATGGAAGAAGTCCTGGTGGCCTCGCGCCGGGCGGGGCTGGCCGTGCCGGAAACCGAGGAGGCCATCCGGGGCTACCTGAAAGCGCGGCTGTGACCTTCCGCCCATCCGGGGCCTGATCCGCTGCTGGGCAAGGGGCCGGGAAGCGCCCAGACCACAGACCGGTGCGCCTTTGCAGACCCCTGTCGGTCACATTCCACCCTCTCCATCGTCAATGGAAGGGGCCGTGGAGCTATATTTGATGGTCCGCCCGATCCTGATGGAAGGGGCGGGAAACGCAGGAACGACGGGAGGAATACCGTGGATTTGAAACGCACGATCCTTGACCTCATGCCGGACATGCTGGTCCGCACCTTCGCCGCCCCCTACTGTGCGGGCAAGGGCATCTCGAGTGGCGTGGCGAAAGCCGATGAGATCCACAGCAAGCTGGGCCTCTCCACCACCCTGGATCTCCTGGGCGAAGAGGTGTTCAAGCGCGAGGATGTGGAAGCCACGGTCCAGGTCTACTTCCGGATGATCGAGGCCGTGAAGGACCGCCCCTTCGCCACCATCAGCCTCAAGCCCACGCAGCTGGGCATCAACGAGAGCGAGGCCTACTGCCAGGAGAACCTCCGCCGCATCGTGGCGGCGGCTGCGGAGCACAAGATCCACATCACCCTGGACATGGAGGACCGCCACTTCACCGATGTCACCCTGCGGATGTTCAAGGCCATCCGGAATGAGTTCGACAACTTCGGGATCGTGCTGCAGAGCCGCCTCTTCCGCACCCCGGAAGACATCAAGGCTCTCCACACCAAGCCGTGCAAGGTCCGCATCTGCATCGGCATCTACAAGGAGCCGGCGGAGGTCGCCCTCCAGGACAAGCGGGACATGAAGGAGAAGCTCTTCGAGTGCGTGCAGCTCCTGCTCGAGCACGGGCACTATCCCGAGATCGCCACCCACGATGAGCCCACGGTCCGCCGGTGCATGGCCTATCTGGACCAGCGCGGCGTGGCGAAGGATGCCTACGAATTCCAGATGCTGCTGGGCGTGCCCCGCATGGAGCTCCAGCAGGAGATCGTGAAGCGTGGTCAGGTCATGCGGCTCTATGTCCCCTTCGCCGAGGACTGGAAGTACGCCGTGCACTACATGAAGCGCCGCCTGGGGGCCAATCCCGCCATGGCCGCCATGGTGATCAAGAATTTGTTCGGTCGTTAATTTCCCAAGGATTCCCAGGTTGGATTTAGGGGTTGGGAAAGCCCCTGGATGTGGCTAAGGTGCTTCCAGTGGGCCCCGTGCCCCACCTGGATGGAGGGTTTCATGAAGAAGATCCTGGCGCTTGCCTTGGTGAGCTCCTTCGCGCTGGTGGCCTTCGCCGCCGAAGAGAAGAAGCCTGAAGCCAAGAAGAAGCCGGCTTGTGGCATGGCCTGCTGCGAGAAGAACAAGGTCGCGTCCTGCAAGGATTGCCCGGACTGCGGCAAGAAGAAGGAAGCTCCCAAGAAGAGCTGACCTCCCCGCCTTCTCAGGGAGGCCCGTGAAAAGCCCCGGAGCCTGTCTCCGGGGCTTTTGCGTTCCGCCGTCATTCGTGATTGTCTGGAAGAATGAATGTCCGCGCCTGGATTCCCGCCGCTGCCCTGCTGCTTCTGACCGCTGCGACCACGGCGGGGTGGGTGTGGACCCGGGATCCGCTTCCCGCGGCCCAGACCCAAGCCCAGGATGGCGGAACCCCCGTCAAGAAGCAGGGTGGGCTCCGCCGGGCCGCGCCGGTCCGGGAGCGGCTGGTGGACCAGACGCCGCTGCTGACCGCCCGCAGCCTGGTGCCCCTGGCGGTCACCCTCGAAGAACAGCAGCTGGCCCGGCAGGCCGAACGGCTGGCCAACCATGAGGTGGACCTGGCTTTCACCGACGCCCTGCGGAGGGCGTCGAGCGCCCAGGCGCCCAAGACTCCGGAGGTCAAGGAGCTGGCTGAGCTCAAGGCCAAGGCCCAGGCGACCGTGGAGGCCGACCAGCAGCTGATCGCGCGCCTGACGAAGGAGCTCGCCTCAGCCCGGGAGTCCCAGAAGGGGGCCCTGGAGGACCAGCTGGATGTCGCCAAGGCCCAGGCGGAGCTGGACAAGGACGAACTGGAGGCTGCCTCAGAGGACCTGGCAAGGGTCGGCGGTGATCCCCAGGCCCGGATCCGGCGCCTGAAGGAGGCTCACGAGGCGGCGGACAAGGAATCCTCCCAGGTCATGGCCGCCCCCCGGCCGGCCTCGGCCTTCCAGCAGGGGAGCCTGCTGGCCCGGCTGGGTGAGTGGACGGCCCAGCGCACGAAGTACCGGCGCCTGGACCAGGCCCGGCTGGATGCCCTGGGCAAGGTGCAGGTGCTCACCAAGCGCCGGGAGACCATCGAGGCCCGGGCGAAACAGGAGAAGGACGACCGGGAGGCCGCGAAGTACTGGGCGAACAACCTGGTGCAGGGGTCCGCCGCGGCGGGCGGCGGCCCCGGCCGGGAGCAGGCCCAGGAGGCCGTCTCCTACCTCCGGAAGTACGGCGATGTCCAGCGCAGGCTTTCGGACATGGGCCGCCGCATCCAGGATCAGCAGGAGCTGGCGGAAGTCTATGGGAGCTGGATGGGGCTGGTGGACGGCAACCGGAATGCGGCCCTGCATGGGCTCCTCGCCCGCCTCCTGTGGGTGCTGGGCCTGGTCTTGGGCGCCTACCTCGCGGGCCTGCTCATCGACCACCTCTTCCACCGGGCCGCCGCCGGCGACAAGAAGGGCGCCGGCACCTTGCGGACCGTCGTGAAGCTGGTGGTCCAGGTGCTGTGCGTCCTGGCCATCGGCTTCGTGATCTTCGGCATGCCGGCCCAGACCACGACGGTCCTCGGCCTGGCCGGCGCGGGCCTGACGGTGGCGCTCAAGGACTTCATCGTGGCCTTCTTCGGGTGGTTCATCCTGATGGGCCGCAATGGCATCCGCGTGGGCGACTGGGTGGAAATCCGGGGCGTGGGCGGCGAGGTGGTGGAGATCGGCCTCCTCCGTACCGTGCTGCTCGAAACTGGCAGCTGGAGCGACGCCGGGCATCCCACCGGGCGGCGCGTGGCCTTCGTGAACAGCTTTGCCATCGAGGGGCACTTCTTCAACTTCACCACCTCGGGCCAGTGGATGTGGGACGAACTGCGCGTGATGATTCCGACCGGCCAGGATCCCTATCCCATCATCGACCGGGTGCAGAGGCTGGTGGAGGAACAGACGGAGGGCAACGCCCGGCTGGCCGAGAAGGACTTGAACCGGGTCGCGGCCCGTTACCGGGTGCGCGGCTTCTCGGTGGTCCCGGATCTCAATGTGGTGCCGACAGCCAATGGCATCGAGATCCGCGCCCGCTACCTGACGCAGGCCTCGGCGCGCCATGAGGCCCGCCTGCGCCTGAACCAGGCCGTGGTGGAACTGATGCACGGCCCCCGCGGGGAAGCCGGCGAACCTGATGTGAAAGTCGAGGCTTGATGATTTCGTTTTCCAATGTAAGCAAGCAGTACGGCAAGCAGATCCTGTTCATCGAGGCGGATTTCCAGCTCAATCCCGGCGAGAAGGTGGGGCTGGTGGGCCCCAACGGGGCGGGGAAGTCCACCCTGTTCCGCATGATCATGGGCGAGGAATCGCCGGATGACGGCTCCGTCACCCTGCCGAAGAAGCTCACCCTCGGCTACTTCCGGCAGGAGGTGGACGAGATGGCGGGCCGCCCGGTGCTGGACGAGGCCATCGCGGGCAGCGGGCGCCTGGGCGACCTGCACCACGAGTTGATCGACCTCGAGCACGCCATGTCCGACCCGGAGCGCGGCGATGAGCTGGAGGCCATCCTCGAGCGCTTCGGCCATGTCCAGGAGGAATACCAGCACCTGGGCGGCTACGAACTGGAGGCCCGGGCCCGGGCCTGCCTGCACGGCCTCGGCTTCGAGGACGCGCAGATCGATGGCGATGTGGGCGCCCTGTCCGGCGGCTGGAAGATGCGCGTCTCCATGGCGAAGGTGCTGCTGGGCAACTTCGATGTGCTGCTCATGGACGAGCCCACCAACCATCTGGACATCGAGTCCATCCTCTGGCTGGAGAACTTCCTCAAGGCCGTGCCCGCCACCCTGCTGATGACGAGCCACGATCGCGACTTCATGAACCGCGTGGTCACCAAGGTGCTGGAAATCGACGGCGGCGACATCGTCACCTACTCCGGAAACTACGATTTCTATGTGAAGGAGCGGGAACAGCGTGACGCCAATCAGGAGGCCGCCTATGCCCGCCAGCAGGCCAAGCTGGCCAAGGAACGGCGATTCATCGAGCGGTTCTCGGCCCATGCCGCCAAGGCCGCCCAGGTGCAGAGCCGGGTGAAGGCGCTGGACAAGATCGAGCGCATCGAGCCGCCGAAGCAGCGGCGCGTGGTGAAGTGGGACTTCCGCAGCCCCGGCCGCTCCGGTGACGATGTGGTCATGATGGAGGGCGTGAGCAAGGCCTATGGCCAGCGCCGCATCTACGACCAGTTCGCCTTCCACATCCGCCGCGGCGAACGCTGGTGCGTCATGGGCAAGAACGGCGCCGGCAAGTCCACCCTGCTGAAGATGGTGGCCGGCGCCATCCAGCCGGACGCCGGCAATGTGAAGCTGGGCGCGAGCCTGAGCCTCGGGTATTTCTCCCAGCAGGCCCTGGACCTCCTCGACCCTGAGCTCACGGTCATCGAGCAGATGCAGAAGGATTTCCCCATGGAGGGGTTGGGCGTGCTGCGCAACCTGCTGGGCGCCTTCCAGTTCTCCGGCGACGATGTGGACAAGCGGGTGCGCGCCCTCTCAGGCGGCGAGAAATCCCGGCTGGTCATGGCCCGGATGCTCTTCAATCCCCCGAATTTCCTGGTGCTCGACGAGCCCACCAACCACCTGGACCTGGCCACCAAGGAGATGCTCATCGAAGCCCTGAAGGACTTCGAGGGCACCATGCTCTTTGTCTCCCACGACCGCACCTTCCTGCGCGGCCTGGCGAACCGGGTGCTGGAACTGGGTGGGGAGGAACACGAGGGTCCCGTGGTGTTCGGCGGTTCCTACGCGGAATATGTCGAGCGCATGGGCCGCGAGGCCCCGGGCGTGCACAACTAGGTTGATCGGAGCGCTGGCGGCGGCTGGCATTCGAGGGTGAGCCACGCCCCGGTGCGGGGGTGCTCCAGCTCCAGCCGATGGGCATGCAGCAGGTAGCCCGGGTCGCCAGGCAGGGCCTGGGTCTCTGGCAGCGGGAGGCCACCCGGCCCATAGAGGGGGTCCCCCATCAGCGGATGGCCCGCCCAGGCCAGGTGGATGCGGATCTGGTGGGGGCGGCCCGTGGTGATCTCCACATCCACGAGGGTGGCCTCTGCCCGTCGCTCCAGGACCGTCACCCGGCTGAGGGAGGCCCGCCCTCCCGCATGGGCGGCGTGCAGGGCACCGAGGGGACCGTAGGGAACTTCCCCGATGGGGGCGGCCACCTCGAAGGCGTCGAGGGCGGGGTGGCCCTGGCAGAGGGCCCGGTAGATCTTGCGGGTGCGGTGATCCTGGAACGCGGCCTGGAGGGGCTTCCGCGCGGCCGTCGTCCGTGCGAACAGCACGAGGCCCGAGGTGCCCCGCCCCAGGCGATGCATGGGGCTGGCCTCGGGGGCTCGCCGCCGCACCAGGGTCAGGAGGGTGTGCTCCTGGAACTGGCCTCCGCCGGGCAGGGTGGGCAGGCCGCTGGGTTTGGCCACGGCGAGCAGATCCTCATCCTCAAAGAGGATGGCCGTGGCCAGGGGCACCTCGGGTTCGATCCAGGGGGGGCGGGCCCAGGCGACCCGCTGGCCCAGGCGCAGAAGGGCTTCCGGCGAAGGGTGCTCGTCGTCGTCGAGCCGCACCTGGCCACCCAGGATCCGCTCCAGCCAGTCTGCCGGGGAGGCGATGGGATACCGGGCCGAGAGGTGGGCCAGGAGGGAGAGGCCGGCGCCTCTGGGGCCAATCAGCTCCCAGTGGACGACCCCCTGGTTCTTCCGCGCCATCCCGTCTCCTGAAGCCTCCGGGCCGGCCGGGGGCTCCATCATCACAGCTTGAAGCGCTGCACGGTTTCCCGCAGGCCCTCGGCCACCTTGGACAAGTCATCGGCGGTGTTCGAGATCTGCTGCACGGTGGCGGCCAGCTGCTGGGTGGCGGCGGCGTTCTGATCCAGCCGGGCGGCGGTCTGGTTCATCATCCGTCCCACATCCTGGCTGGTCCGCGCCTGGCCGCTGCTGAGGTTCCCGATCTCGTGGATGCTGCCGGACACCTGGGAGATGCGATCCCGGATGGCCTCCAGGTGCTGGAGGGTCACCTCGACGCTGCCCACGCCATCGGACACCGCCGACTGCATGGCCTGGATGATCTCCTCGATCTCCTTCGCCGACTGCCCGCTGCGCTCCGCCAGGATGCGGACCTCCTCGGCGACCACGGCGAAGCCCTTGCCCATGGTGCCCGCCTTGGCGGCCTCGATGGCGGCGTTGAGCGAGAGCAGGTTGGTCTGCCGGGCGATGCCCTGGATGGCCTGGACCGCCTCGACGATGCGCGAGGTGGCCTGCTGGATGGCCTCCATGCCCTCGGCGGTGCCGCGGCCGGTCCTGGCCCCGCGGTCCGTGTCGTCCACGGCTTCTTCGGCCTTCGCCCCGGTGCGCCGGGTGTGCTCGGCCATGGCCTCCACATTCGCGTCCAGCCTGCGAAGCGCTTCCTGGACCTCGCGGCCTGCCTGGCGCAGATCCTCGCCGACCCGGGCGGTCTCCTGGACGGTGGCGCTCATCTGCTCGGCGCTGGCCGCCAATTCCGTGCTGCCTGAAGCCACCCGTTCAGAGGCCTCCCCCATGTTTCCGAGGGCCTGGTTCAGATCGGTCACCATCCCGTTGAAAGTCCCTGCCAGCTGGCCGATCTCGTCCCGGCTTCCCACGGCGGCCTTCACGGTCATGTCGCCTGCGGCCACCTGGCCGATGGCCCCGGACAGGTCATCAAGGGGTCGGAGGATGGAGACCCGCACCTGCCGGACGATGATGAGGCTGATGAGAACGAGGAGGGCGAATCCCGCCGATGCCGAGAGGATGCGGGTGTTCCGCTCGCTCCGGTACAGCTCCGCCGTGGACATGGAGACTCCAAAGGAGGCCACCAGCTCGCCTGCCTTGCGATCCTTGAAGGTGTCGATGCCGAAGGCGCCGTGGCAGTGGATGCACGAATCCTTCAAGCGGCCCGGGCTCAAGACATAGAGGCGAGGGACTCCGTTCGCGTCCTGAAGGTGCCCGACCCGCTGCTCAAGGGAGGGACTGGCCGCGAAGGCATCCATGGACTCGCGCTCGAAGGCCGCCGAGGCAGGATCCTCGGAGCGGCGGCCCTCCAGGATCCGGTGGAAGGTCATGCCCCGGCTCCGGCAATAATCCTCCGCATCGGCATGGAACATGGACCGGGAGGCCACGGCCAGGGAGGTCAGGTGCTCCTCGAAGGCCTTTTCCGCCCGGCCCGTCTGGTAGGCGCTCACCCCCCAGATCGCCAGCCCCAGGAGCGCCGCCAGGGAGAGGGCGACGGGCAGGAAGAATTTCAGGGCAAGGCCACTCCGGTTCATCGCCTGCGACTCCTTGGCATTCCATTGATTCTTGTCAGATATTCTATTTCGGCCATTTGCGGGGGGGAGTTGAATCGGGGCCATCTTGACCTGCGGGTGGGTTGCTTTTTCAAGATCCGGTCGAAGGAGACCGTTAGGGAAGGAACCCCCGTCGGGGTTCAAATGGAGGAAACATGCGCAAGACATGGGCAATCCTGGCCATGGCGGTCACGATGGCGTTCCCCCTCGCCGCCCAGACTCGCGACCAGGCCAAGGCCTTCGTGAAGCAGGCCGTGGACTTCGCCAAGAAGAACCCCAGGGAGAAGTTCCTGGAGGAGGTGAGCGGGCCCAAGGGCCAGTTCCACTTCGTCAAGGGGCAGAACCATGACCTCTACATCTTCGTTTACGACCAGGAAGGCAAGGTCCTTGCGCATGGCGTGCGGCGCGAACTGGTGGGCATCAACCGCTGGGCCGCCAAGGATCCCGACGGCAAGCCCTGGATCCAGGACTGGACCAAGATGGTCAAGGAGAAGGGCAGCGGCTGGATCGAATACAAGGAATTGAACCCTGCCCAGGGCAACAAGGTCATGAAGAAGGCCTCGTGGGTGGAGCTCGTGAACGGCATGGTCATCGGCGCCGGCATCTACGAGTAGGTGCGGTTTCGAGGGCTCGACCGGGGGGCCGCGAGGCCCCCTCGTCATGCCCGGTGTAGGCTGGATCCACCCCCTTTTGGAGAGGTTCCATGCCCCTGCCCGGATCTGCTCCCCCGCGGCCGCCTTCGCTGCCCTACCGGAAGCCCCAGGAGGGTCGGGACTACTGGATCGTGGATGGGATCCTGCCGGATGCGGAGGCCGTGGCCGGGCGCTTCCGGGCTCTGGAGGAGTGGGAGCTGGGCTTTCCCCACGCGCCTGAGACCTGGCCCGGCATGCGGTCCCGGAACGCCCTGCGCCCCGAGGAACTGGCGCCGCTGGAGGCCAGGGTGCGGGAGTTGACTGGATCGAGGCGCCTTTGGTCCGAGGTCGCCCCGGACGGTGCCTACCTCAACCACAATGTCGTGCAAGTGGTGGGCGCGAAGGAATCCGGCCCGCGACCGCATACGGATTCGCGGAAGCTGTGCCGCTACGCGGCTGTGATCTATCTCACGCCCCGGGCGCCTTCGGCCGCGGGCACCACCTTCTATCGCCTGCGCTACCCCAACGGCACCCTCAGCGGAAACCTCTGCCCGCCGCCCCACGCCAACCTGCGAGAGGCGCTGGGGGTCACGGGCCTGCCGCTGCAGGCCTGGCACCCCGATGTCGCCGTGCCCAATGTCTTCAACCGGCTGCTGCTCTACCGGGCGGACCTGGTGCACTCGGCCACGGGCTACTTCGGCCACGACCTCGCGACCAAGCGCATGACGGCGCTGTTTTTCTGGATGGCCGAGTAGCCGCTATTTCTTGGCCTTGTTCAGGCGGTCCAGGAGCTTCTGGTCCACGAACGCCGTGATCTCCCCCAGTTTTGCCGTGGACTTCTCCAGCAGGTCCGCGCACTGGGCCTGCATGTCGGTCACATACCCCGGATCCGTGATGTCCTTGAGGTTGATGACCACATTCCAGATGCCACCGCGGACGCCTGCATGGGCCATCTGGGCCCCCACGGCCGCGTCTGTGATGGAGGCCACTTTGCCCAGGCGGGCGGCCTCGCCGGCCAGCTCCAGGGCCGCCAAGCTGGTCTGGGCCGTGTCCAGGGGGACCTCGATGGCCACCTTGAGGCCGGCCTGCATGGCCTCGTGGCGGGCCGCCTTCTGCTCGGGCGTGGCATCCGGCAGGCGGCGGGCGTCCATGAAGGCGTTGAAGGCGTTGGTGTCGGCGTCCACAGCCACCATCAGGCGGTCCTTCAGGGCCTGCGCCCGCTCGGCCAGGGCGATGAGCTTGGCGTCCTTGTCGGCATCAGGGCCGCCCTGGGCCAGGTTGGCCACCATGCTGGCCAGCGCCGCGCCCAGGCTGCCCGCCAGGGCCGCGATGGAGCCGCCGCCGGGGGCCGGCGTGTCGCGGCTGACCTCGTCCGTGAAGGCATGGACGGGCATGGACACCAGGGCCTTCGGATCGTAGGAGGGCAGGCCCAGCACCTTCTTTTCGACCTCGAAGGGGGCGACATCGCCCAGGCCCATGGAGAACACGGCCGCCTGCAGGAGATCCGAGGTGGGCACGCCGGTGGATTTGCCCATGGCCTTCAGGTAGTGGCGGCCCGAGGCCTGCAGGCATTGGAAGGGCACCAGGCCCACGATCTCGCTGCCCGTGACCACGAGGCCCCGTTCCGCGGCCAGGCGGCGCGCCTCCTCCAGCACGGTGTGGGGCGCGGTCTGCTTGTAGTCCGTGAGGTTCACGCTGATCTGGGCGCGGCGGTAGGAGTCCACATACCAGCCGATGGCCTTGCAGTGGCTGAAGGTGCCCCGGCGGCGCACCTTCTGGCCCACGGGATTCGCCGGATCCACATCGTTCAGGCGCATGAGGGCGGGCAGGTCGTAGCCGTGGGCCGAGGCGCAGTGGTCCACGGTCTCCTGGAACGAGGCGCCCGTGAAGTCGCAGTTGCCGCAGGGGAAGCTGCCCTCGGCGTAGAAGATCAGCTCCCCGGCCTGGTAGTAGGGCTTGATGCGCCCACGCCGGGCCACGCGGCCCTTCTCACGGAGTTCGAAGGCGATGTCCGTGGCGTGGGCCTTGTCGCCGGAATTGAGCGTGACATTGTAGGCCACGAGGAATTCCCGGGCCCCGATGATGGTGGCGCCAGCGCCGGCGTGGTAGGGCGCCGCGAAGTCGGGCTCCCACGCCGGATCCTGCAGCTTCTTCTCCAGGCCCTCGTATTCGCCCCGGCGGACCTCGGCGAGGTTGCGGCGCTCGGGCCGGGAGGCGGCGGCCTCGTACAGGTAGACGGGAATGGCGAGGTCCTTGGCCACCCGGGCGCCCAGGCGGCGGGCCAGCTCGGCGCAGTCCTCCATGGTCACCCCTTCGACGGGCACGAAGGGCACCACATCCGTGGCGCCCATGCGGGGATGGGCGCCGTGGTGCTGGCGCATGTCGATGACCTTGGCGGCCTCTGCAATGCAGGCGAAGGCGCCGGCCAGCACGGCCTCGGGCTGGCCCACGAAGGTGATGACCGTGCGGTGGGTGTCCGCGCCCGGATCCACATCGAGGATCCGGACCCCCGGCACCGCGGCGATGGCATCCGTCACCTGCTTGATCTTTGCGGCATCCCGGCCTTCCGAGATGTTCGGCACGCACTCCACCAGCTTGCGGGACATGATTCCTCCGTTCGTTCAAGTCTAGCCGTGGCGGCTCCAGAGGCGGGCCGCGGGGCGGCCGGGCTCTGGGGGATGGTTGACAACTTGCTAAAGGAAAGGCGCTTCCTTCCCCGGGATGCACCGCCTTCCGGGCCCTACCGAGGCTCTGATCCCGACTCGCCCAGTTCGTTCTTCACGCCGCTCACCACATGGCCGGTCGGCCCCACGCGGGAAGCGGTGTCGCAGTAACCGGTCTGGTCGTCGAAGAAGAAGTCAGGCTCGAACTCGCGCAGGAAGTCCGCCTTCTCGAGGCCGCCCAGGAACATGGCCTCGTCCACCTGGATGTTCCAGGCCATGAGGGTGCGGATGGCACGCTCGTGCGCGGGGGCGCTGCGGGCGGTGACCAGGGCGGTCCGGATGCGCATGGGCGCGCCCGCGGCCATGTCCTGAAGGGGCTGGAGGGCCTGCAGCAGGGGCTTGAAGGGGCCCGGGGGCAGGGGGACGCCGGCCCGTTCGATCTCGTGGGCCTGAAAGGCCGCCAGGCCGCCCTGGGCGTAGACGCGCTCCGCCTCGTCGCTGAACAGCACGGCGTCGCCGTCGAAGGCGATGCGGATCTCGTCCGGGTGGCGGTCCGCGGCCAGGGCGCTATCGGGATAGACCCGGGCGGCCGCGAAGCCCGCGTTCAGGGCCGCGCGGACATCGTCCTCCTTGGCGGAGAGGAACAGGTTCGCGCCCAGGGAGGTGAGGTAGGGATAGGGGTTCCGGCCCCGGGTGAAGACGCCGCGCTCCAACTGGAGGTTCGACTCCTGGGCGCTGCGGAAGACCCGCAGGCCGCTCACAGGATCGTTGCGGGAGAGGATCACCACGGCCACGCGGCCTTCGTCATCCGTGTTGAAGGCCAGGAGCTTCTTCACCAGCGGGAAGGCCACGCCGGGCTTGGCGGGCACATCGAGCCGCGACAGCTGGAGCTCCATGTAGGCGCGGTCGTCCGATTCCTCGAACACCCGGTTCTCCTCCTCGAAATCGAACAGCGCGCGGGAGGAGATGGCGACGACGAGCTTGCCTTCCAGGGATTTGGGCATGGCCTCAGGGTACATTGAGGTCATGCCCAGGCTCTACTTCGACGCCAACGCCAGCGCGCCGCCCCACCCGGAGGCGGTGGAGGCCGTGCGGCGGGCCATGGCCGAGGACTGGGCGAACCCCACCAGCACCCACCGGGAGGGGCAGCGGGCCCGGCACCGCCTCGAGGAGGCCCGGCGGGAGATCGCGGCCTCCCTGGGCGTGGCGCCGGGGGAGCTGGTCTTCTGCGCCAGCGCCACGGAGGCCCTGCACCTGCTCATCCGGGGGCTGCAGCCCGCCCTGGGGGACCGACCCGCGGCGGTGTTCCCGGGGGAGCACAGCGCCTGCCTGAATCCCCTGCGGGACTGGTCGCGGGTGAGCTGGCTGCCGGAGTTGCCTGCGGATTGCGCCACCGTCGTACAGATGGCCGCCAACAACGAGACGGGGATCCTCTACGGGATGCCGTCCGTGCTGGATGCCGTGCGCATCAAGGACGGCTGCCAGGCCTGGGGGAAGGTGGCTGTGGATCTGTCGGACTGCGACGCGGCGGTGTTCAGCGGCCACAAGATGGGCGGCCCCCGCGGCGCGGCCCTGCTGTGGATGCGGCCAGGCCTGCCTTGGGAGGCCCTGATGGAGGGCCCCCAGGAGCGCCGCCGCAGGGGGGGCACGGAGGATCTGCCCGCCATCCTGGGATTGGCGGCCGCCGCGCGGCACTTGACGGAGCGTCAAAGGGCGAACGCAGAGCTGCAGTCGCTGCGGGATGCCTTCGAGACGGAAATCACATCCTGGAACCGGGACATCGAGGTCATCGGCGGGGGCTCTCCACGCCTGCCAAATACAACCTGCGCCTTGTTCCGGGGCTGGAACGGGGAGGCCCTGCAGGCCACCCTGGACCTGGCGGGATTCGCCGTCAGCACCGGGAGCGCGTGCCACAGCGGGGCGGTGAAGCCCAGTCATGCAATCACGACCTTGGGGTATAGTTTGGACGACGCGCGATCGGTGCTTCGTTTTTCGATGCTCCCGGATGCGCAGCCCGTCGAGGTGGAAGCCCTGGTGGCGGCCATCAAGCGGTTGACATGAGCCCCTAGAAAGCCAGCAGGCGTGGAGCGGACATGATCGAGCAGGTTCTCTTCTTCTTCGCACACAACCCGCTGTTGATGCTGTTCGCGGTGGTGGCGCTGGGCTACCCCATCAGCAAGATCCGCATCGCCGGGGCCTCCTTCGGCATCGCCAGCATCCTCTTCGCGGGGATCGCCCTGGGCGCGCTGGTGATGGCGCCAGGCCTGGATGCCGGGCTGAAGAAGGACATCTCCAAGGAGATGAAGCTGGTCTACGAACTGGGTCTGGCGGTGTTCGTCTACGCCATGGGCCTCTCCATCTCCCACAGCTTCTGGGCCGCCTTCAGCCGCGAAGGCATGAAGAAGAACGCGGTGGTCTTCCTGGTGATGCTGGCCTCCACGGGCTTCGTGGTGCTGCTCGCCCGTCTGCTGGGCTTCAACGCCCGCTACGCCGCGGGCCTGCTCACGGGCAGCTTCACCAACATGCCGGCTCTGGCGGGCGTCATCGAGCGCGTGAAGACCATGGCGGGCGTGGGACCCGTGGAACTCGCCCAGCCCACTGTGGCCTCCGCCATCGCCTACCCCATCGGCGTGCTGGTGCCCATGCTGATCATCCTCATCAGTTCAAAGGTGTTCCGCGTAAATCTGCAGGAGGAGGCCGATGGCCTCAAGGACTACCAGACCGGGCATCAGAAGCTGGAGGTCTGGACGCTGCGGGTGACGAAGCCCGAGGCCGAATCCCTGACCAAGCGCGAGATTCGCGCGGCGGGCCGCTTCCATGTGGTCTTCGGCCGGGTGCTGCGCAAAGCGGAGTTGCTGCTGCCGGGGCCCGAATTCCGGCTGAAGCTGGATGACCTGGTGACGGTCGTGGGATCGCCGGATGACCTCGTCCAGGTGGAGGCCCTCATCGGCGAGCGCAGCCATGTGGAGCTGGACCGCGACCAGAGCGCCCTCGACGCCACGCGGGTGTTCGTGTCGCGCTGGGATGTGGTGGGCGTCCCCCTCGGGAAGCTCGACCTCGTGAACAAGCACCAGGCCATCATCACCCGCGTCCGCCGGGGCGACCTCTGGTTCGTGCCGGATGGCGACACGGTGCTGGAACTGGGTGACCGCGTGCGGGTGACCACGCGCCGGGACAACATCGAGGCCATCGAGGAGTTCTTTGGCGACAGCTACCGGGCCCTCAGCGAGGTGAGTTTCCTCACCTTCGCCATGGGGCTGGCCGCCGGTCTCGCCCTGGGCCAGCTGCCCATCCCCCTGGGCCACGGCATCGTCTTCAAGCTGGGATTCGCGGGCGGCCCCCTGGCCGTGGCGCTGATCCTCGGCCGGTTCCATCGCATCGGGCCCCTGGTCTGGAATTTCCCCTACAGTGCCAACCACACCATCCGGCAGTTCGGCCTGGTGCTGTTCGCCGCGGGCATCGGCGTGATCTCCGGCGAGGGCTTCCGGGCCATCATGTCGAAGGACGCCTCGGTGCTCCCCCTCTTCCTGGGAGCGGCCTTCCTGGTCTGCCTCGTGGCGGATTCCCTGACGATGCTGCTGGGCTACAAGGTGTTCCGCATCCCGCTCAATATCATGTTCGGCATCGTGGCGGGCACCCACACCCAGCCGGTGGTGCTGGGCTACGCGAACCATCACACGGGCAACGACCTGCCCAATGTGGGTTTTGCGACGGTCTATCCCCTGGCCACGATCCTCAAGATCGTCCTGGCCCAGGTGCTGCTGGCGCTGATTCCCTGATTCACTTCACCAGGCTGGGCACGGCCTTCCCGTCCGGCCGTCGGGCCCAGCGGATATCCAACCAGGAGGCCACGGTGGGCGCGAGGTCCCAGAGCGGCACCGGACCGAGGGAGCCGCGGCCGGCGCCGAGCACGATGAGCCAGGTGTGCATGGCCGGGGTCTCGGAGGTATAGGCGTGGGCGCCGTGGCGGCCATGGCGCTCATCCTGCTCCTCGCGGCTGGACCGGGCCTTGGAGAGCCACTGTCCCTCCTTGGCCAGCACCACCAGGTCACCCACCCGGGGGTTTCCCGACAGGTGGTACCGGGTGGGCACGCGGTCCCGGGTCCAGGCCTGGAGCCCGGCCCGGCGCAGGCGGGCCAAGGCCCGGGGCGCATCCTTGGGATTCTGCAGGTAGATGTAGGCGCTGCCCCCATGGGTGATGAGCTCGCTGCCGATGCCGTCCAGCAGCGTGGGCAGGTGGATCCGGCGGCGCATGGGCGCCATGCCGTGGTCCGCGGCGACGATCACGCGCAGGCCAGGATGTTCGACCTGCATGCGACGGAGCCAGGGCGCCAGCTCTTCATCCATGCGCTTCAGCTTGGCCTCGGCCTCGGCACTGTGGGGGCCCTGGAGGTGGCCCTCCTCGTCGGTGCCGGAAAGGTAGGTCATGACGAGCCCGGCGCCGTCCTTGAGGGCGGCTTCGCTGAAGGCGAGGGCCTCCGAATCCGGCCGCCCCGCGCGGAAGGTCTCGAGGCGCCAGGGGCTGACGCCCTCCCAGGGACCCGTGGCGCCCACCCACTGGAAGACGGCTGTGCGCACGCCGCTGCGGGTGGCGGCCACCCAGAGCGGCTCCCGCTGGACATCCTCGGTGCGGGAAGCCGTGGGGACCAGGGCCTTCGTGGCCGGGTCCAGGTAGCCGTTGGCGACAACGCCGTGATGCTCGGGCCAGCAGCCCGTGGCCAGGCTCACATGGCCGTTGAAGGTGGTGGCGGGGAAGGGCGGCAGGCCCTCCCCGCGCCGGCCCTGTTCCGACAGCGCCCAGAGTCCCGGCATGGTGCGGGCGCTGAACTGGTTGGCGCCCAGTCCATCCGCGCTGAGCATCAGCACGGGCGGCGCGGCCTGCAGGGCGGCGGAGAAGGCGACGGCAAGGACGGTGGAAACGCGCATCCCATGAGGGTATCAAGCTAACCTGGATGCATGAACCTGCCGCGTTGGCCCTACCCCCTGCTCCGACTGAAGCCCGGCAAAGAGGGGCTGATGTCCAAGCGCCACCCCTGGGTCTTCTCCGGGGCCGTGGCGCGGCCTTCGGAATTCCACCTCGTGCGGCTGGCCGATGATTCCGGGCAGGTGCTCGGCGTCGGCACGGCGAGCCCGGCGAACCCTCTGGCGGCCCGGATCTTCCGCTTCGAGGACGCGCCCCTCGACGAGGCGTTTTTCCGTGCCCGCTTCGAATCAGCCCTGGCCCTGCGCAAGGAGCTGGGCCTGTGGCATCCGGAAGGCGGCTGCCGCTGGATCTTCGGCGAAGGCGACGGCCTGCCGGGGCTGGTGGTGGATCGCTACGCCCAGGCCCTGGTGCTCCAGGTGGGTACGGCAGGGTTGGAGCTCCTGCGCGAGATCTGGTGGCCCATCCTCTTCGAGATCGGCAAGCGCGAGGGCCTGACCGCCTTCGTGGAGCGCAGCCAGTCCGGCCGCCGGGAGGAAGGGCTCGATCCCGTGAACCGCCTGCTGAAAGGCAGCCTGAGCGGCCCCATCACGGTCCAGGAAGGGGGCGCGCGTCTCACCGTGGATCTCCTGCGCGGACAGAAGACGGGTTTCTTCCTGGATCAGCGGGAGCACCGGCTCCAGCTGGGCCGGGTGGCCCAGGGGCGGCGTGTCCTCAACGCCTTCGGCTATACCGGCGGCTTCAGCATCCACGCGGGTCTGGGCGGTGCTGCGGAGGTGGCCACCCTCGACATCAGCGCGGCGGCCCTGGACCAGGCGGAGCGTGATTGGGCCGCCAATGGCCTGGATCCCGCCGCGCACCTCCGCATGGAGGGCGATGCCTTCGAGCTGATGCGGCAACTGGAACCCATGGCCTGGGACCGCGTCATCGTGGATCCTCCTGCTTTCGCCAAGCAGCGCAAGGATGTGGATAAGGCCTTCAAGGCCTACAAGGATGTCTTCCGCCTCGGCGCCCGGGCCACCGCGCCCGGTGGCATGCTCTGGTGCTTCTCCTGCAGCCAGCACCTGGACCGGATGCGGTTCCAGGAAGCCGTGTGGACGGCCCTGCTGGAGGCCGGCCGCGAGGCCCGCGTGTTGGCCCATCTGGGCCAGCCCAGCGACCATCCCTATTCGCTCAACCATCCCGAAGGGTTCTACCTCAAGGGGCTGTGGCTGAGCGTGGACTAAAGAAATGGGGCGAGGAGTTAAGCAGGACACCGATCGGTGTCCTGCTTTTTGTCGTTGTCAGGGGCCGGGTAGCCTCGGCACAAAGAGGATGGGCGAGGGCTTGCTCGGGTCCTGTTGCATGAAGGCCCGCAGCTCCCGGTGTTGCGCCTTGTCGGTGACTCGGTACTCATGCCGGATATTTGCGGCCATGCCCAGGCTCAAGAGTTTCAGTGCAGCCGAATCGTCATGACCGATGACTTCCACGGTCGCGCCTGGCTGCCTCCGCCGGGCCTGATCTAGGGCCGCCATGGCTCTCATCATCTCCAGGGGGCGCATCGGGACCGCCTGGAGCTTGAGGCGCCGGGGCAGAGGCACTGTCTTTGGACCGGGCTCGGCAGCCGATTCCGTGCTGGAAGCCAGGGGCCCAGCAGGAGAACCCGCAGGATTCGCATGGAAGGACCAGTGCAATAACCCAGGCAGAAGTTCCTAGCCCAGCCGCTCCACGGCCTCGTCCACGCCCTTGGCGTGCAGGGCGCCGAGGTTCAGGTCCAGCAGGTGGCTCAGCTTCACATTGCCCATGGCGCCGAGCATGGAGGCTTTCAGGCGGGGGATGCTCGTCTCCATGGCGGCGATGAGCTCCTTCACCTGCTTGCGGCGGCTCTCCAGGCTGGAGCAGCCGCAGAGGGGGCAGCCGCAGGGCACGATGGGGAAGCCGCGCAGCCAGGCGTAGCGCTGGAGGTCCTTCTCCTCGCAGGTGCCAAGCGGGCGGATGACGGTGTTGGCGCCGTCGTCGCTCACCAGGCGCAGGGGCATGGTGCTCAGGCGGCCCTCGAAGAACAGGTTGATGAGCAGGGTCTCGATCAGGTCGTCCAGGTGGTGGCCCAGGGCGATCTTCGAGTAGCCATGCTGCTTGGCGAAGGAGTAGAGCACGCCGCGGCGCAGCCGCGAGCAGATGATGCAGGGCAGCTCTTCGGGCTTGGCGCGCACCATCTTGTCGATGGGGGCGGGGATGATGTGGTGGGGCACCCCCAGGCGCTCACAGGTCTCGGCGATGGGATCGGGATTGAACTGGGGGAAGCCTGGATCCACGGTGACGGCCTCGACCTGGAAGGTCACAGGGGCCCGCTTGCGCAGCCGCTCCAGGACATCCAGCAGGGCCCAGGAATCCTTGCCGCCACTGACGGCCACGAGGATGCGGTCGCCCTCTTCGATGAGCTTGTAGGCGGCATTGGTCTCGCCCACGCGGCGGGCGATCTTCTTCTCGAGTTGGGGCAGGGCCTTGAGCTCGGCTTCGGTGGGCGGCAGGGCCAGGCTGGGGAGGGCGCAGGGA